>CAVZFS010000026.1:0-314484 GCA_963774635.1 uncultured Acidimicrobiia bacterium | reverse complement strand
CAGAGCGACGAACGGGCCTACAGCTGCGAACCTGGCTCGGTGCAGTTGCCCGCCGACCTCACGCCCGACGTCACATTCAGCGCTTCTTGCACCAGTGGCGGCACCAGCGCGAGCGGGGCGAGCACGAAGACATCCAGGGTCGCGATCGGTGACGAGGCGATCGTCGTCGGAGGGCAGTCGGTCGACACGGTCCACGTCCAGTACCAGCTCGCGATCGGCGGTGAGACCGGTGGACACACCACCGTCGACAGTTGGTACGCCCGTGACGTGCCGCTGCTGCTCGTCAAGGAGGTGAGCGACAGCGCCACCACCTCGGAGGAGGTGATCGGCACCGTTCATTACGACGAGCGCTACGAGCTGGTCCTCCAGAGTCTCGAGCCGATCGCGTGATCGACCTGCGTCGTTCCGTCATCCTCTGCGTGGGCGCCTACGCGGTCGGGTCGATCCCGTTCTCGAACATCGCCGCCCGCGTCGTGTCCGGCGTCGATCTGCGACGTGTGGGCGAGGGAACCGTGTCGGGTTCCGGGTTGTTCGACGTTGCGGGGTTTCGACCCCTCGCCGTGGCCGGGATCGGCGATGTGGCCAAGGGCGCGATCGGACCTCTGCTCTCCGGGTCAAAGCACCCGGGTGTGGCTGCCGCCACCGCCGCGGCCGCCGTCGCAGGTCACAACTGGTCGCCGTTCCTCGGCGGGGCGGGGGGACGCGGGATCTCGGTGGGAATGGGGGCACTGGCGGTGCGCAATTGGCCAGGCAGCATCGTCCTGCTGGCCGGCCCGGCGCTGGGTCGGATCATCGACCAGGCCGGGCTCGGCGGGTTCGTCGCGGACGTTGCGCTGGTGCCGATCCTCCTGCGTACTCGCGGCTGGCGAGGTGCGCTGGCGGCGGTCGCTGTGGTCGTCCCGATGCTGGCCAAACGCCTGACCGGCAATCGCGCTCCGCACGAACGGTCGCTCGCGGTCTACCTTCACCGTCTCGTGCTCGATAGCGACCCGGTTTCTCCCTCCCGTCAGCTCCAGGCCGTCGGCTGATGACTGTCACCGTCATCACCGATAGTGCCGCGGCGCTGCCGGCCGACGTCGCTGAGCAGTGCGGCGTTCCGGTCGTCCCGCTGTGGTTGCACGTCGGCGCCGACAGCTATCGCGACGGCGAACTGGCGCTGAGCGATTTCCTCGCTCGTCTCGATGAGCCGTGCAGCACTGCCGCGCCGTCGCCCGGCGAATTCGCCAAGGCCATCGAGTCCGCCGCCGAGGACGGCCCGGTCGTGGTGCTCACCGTCGCGTCGACGATGTCGAGCACGTACGCGTCGGCGTTGCTGGCGTCCCGGCAGACGAGCGCTGACGTCACGATCGTCGACACCCGGGCGGCCGCCGGGGCCCAGGGTCTCGTCGTGGTGGCAGCCGCCCGCGCCGCTGCCAAGGGCGCCAGCGTCGATGAAGTCCTCGACGTTGCCCGGCTCGTCAGCGACCGCGTGCGCCTGGTTGCGACCGTGCCTGATGTGACCCGATTGGCGCGCAGCGGACGGCTTCCGGCCGCCGCTGGCCGCCTGGGCGCACGGATCGGTGCTCAACCGATGTTCGAGCTGCGCAAGGGGAGGGTGCGGCCGATGCGCCCGGCGTTCAGTCGCGCCGCCGCGCTCGACCGCATCGCGGAACGATGCGCCGGTGGGCGACCGGGAGGCCGTCTGCACGTCGCCGTGCTGCACGCCCTCGATCCCGCCGCGGCGGGCGTGCTCGTCGAACGAGTCACTGCCCTCGAGCCGGCCACGTGCGTGGTTGGCTCGTTCAGCCCGGTGATGGTCGCCCACACGGGCGGCGGGCTGGCCGGCGTGGCGTGGTGGCGCGAGCCCTGAGACGTCAATGATGCGGCCGGCGAAGGCGCTGGAGCGCCCGCCGTGCCGAACCGGGGCTCCACCTCTGCTAACGACGCGGCCGGCGAAGGCGCTGGAGCGCCCGCCGTGCCGAACCGGGGCTCCACCTCTGAACGACGCGGCCGGCGAAGGCGCTGGAGCGCCCGCCGTGCCGAACCGGGGCTCCACCTCTGAACGACGCGGCCGGCGAAGGCGCTGGAGCGCCCGCCGTGCCGAACCGGGGCTCCACCTCTGAACGACGCGGCCGGCGAAGGCGCTGGAGCGCCCGCCGTGCCGAACCGGGGCTTCACCTCTGAACGACGCGACTCAGATGTCAACTGGCATGAGGCCCGAGGGCGCGGCGGACCCGGTCCTCGGCCTGCGACATCGGATCCGTGCCGGCGGTGATGCCCTCGATGGAGCGCATCGTCGGATACCCGTCGTCGCCCTCCTGCTGGAGCTTGGCGGCGAAGCCACCGGCTCGGATGTCGTCGAGCACCGCATTGAAGTGGTTCCGCAGCTGCTCGTGATCGAGCTCGAGGGTGCGGAGGAAGCCCCCGTACTGGGCGGTCACACCGTGTGCCGTGACCGACCGGTAGAAGCCGGCGTTGGCGAAGCTCTCGAACGTCCGGGACATCTCCCCGGACTGGTACAGCTCGAGGACCATCGCCTCGGCCGGCAGGCCGGCGGCCGTTCCGAGCTCGAACGCCAGCTGGATGGCGGTGCCGAGGTACGGACCGACGGTCTGCTCGATGAACAGGTCGAGCGTCGCCTCCTGCGTCGCCGTGAGTTGCAGCGCGCCGACGCGTAGTGCGCCGGCCGCGTCGGCCACTGCGAGGAGCCGTTGCAGGGCCCGCCCGGTGGCGTCCTGCTCGACGGACACGTAGCTGACGTAGCCGATGCCGTCGACGACAGCGCGCCGCACCTCGTCACCGAGCATCCGGGGTGCCAACATCAGGACGTCGACCTCCGGTGCCGGCTCGACCAAGCCGTAGGCGAGGCAGTAGCCCGAGGCGAAGCAGACGGCGGCACCGTCGCGCACTGCCGGCGTGATCGACGCGCGGAACGTCCCCGGGATCACCTCGTCGGCGATCAGCACGTACACCACGTCGGCGGCGGCCACCATCGCATCGATGTCACCAACGACGAAGCCGTCGGACCGCGCTGCTGCTCGGTACTCGTCGTCGATGTTGCCGATCGTCACCGTCAGGCCGGCGTCGCGCAGGTTGCCGGCCATGGAAGCGCCCAGGTGCCCGTATCCGACGACGCAGATCGTCAGGCCGTCGAGCTCATGGCGGTCGCCGTCTCCCTCGCGATAGAAGACCGGTGCGTTGCTTGCTGGCTCGTTCACGCTCAGATCGTGGCCGATGGCCACCCGCGTTCCGGGGCACGTCCGACGCCGCACTCGGCGTCACGTCTCTGACCTCGTGGTCCGCACGTCGGTGAGGTGCTCGACGAACCAGTCGGCGGCCAGCGTTGCGACGCTGTCGAGCGCTCCGGGCTCCTCGAACAGGTGGCTTGCGGCGGGGACGACCTCGATGCGGTGGAGTCCGGACAGCTGGCGGGCAGCAACCCGGTTGAGCTCGTGGACGACGGGGTCACGTTGGCCGACGATGAGCAGGGTCGGCGCCTCGACGTTCGGCAGGTACTCGCCGGCGAGATCAGGTCGGCCGCCTCGCGACACGACAGCACCGACGCGCCGCGGTGCTCGCGCGGCCGCCACCAATGCGGCCGCCGCGCCCGTGCTCGCGCCGAACAGCCCGACGCCACGCGACGTGGCCAGCCCCTCCGCTTCGGCCCAGTCCACCGCTGCCATGACGCGCTCGGCGAGCAGCTCGATGTCGAAGCGGAACCCGCCACTGGGTGCATCCCGATGCTCCTCGTCGAGTGTCAGCAAGTCCACCAGCAGCGTGCCGAGATGGCGGGCTCGCAACCGTTCGGCGACCCTTTCGTTGCGCGGGCTGTGGCGACTGCTCCCCGAGCCATGGGCGAACACGACGACGGCCCGGCTTCCGGGCGGCGTGGCGAGCTCGCCGAGCACGGTGGTGTCGCCGATCGCGATAGCGACCTCCCGATTGGGGGAACGCGCCACGCTGGTGGGCTACCCCCGTGGCGGCACGCCCACACGACGTGGACACGTCGCCCGCCGCGCGCAAGCAAGGCTCGCCTGCGTCTGCGTCAGACCTCTGGTCCACCGTTCAACCGAATCGCTGACGAAGACGTGGATCGGGGCTGTCCGAGGGACTGGCCGCGGCCGGTACATGGCGGATGGCGCCGGCGGGTCGACCGCTATCCTGTCGGCTTCCTGCGGATGTAGTTCAATGGCAGAACATCAGCTTCCCAAGCTGAATACGGGGGTTCGATTCCCCTCATCCGCTCCCTCCAGATGAAGCCTCTGACAGAGGGGCATAGCAGCGAACCGGCCAAGCCCGCACGGATCGCGGGCGACGGCGACGGCAGGCGGAGTAGTAGGAATGCTGTTGCCACAGCCGCTCACCGGCGATCCATGGACGCGTTGGCCGGGTGTTATTCCTGTCGTTCTCGGACACTCGGCGGCGGCGCCTCACGGACCACGAGTGGCTCACCACGGAACTGCGCTTCGAGCGCGGTAACGATCTCAAGTTGGCGCAGCAGGAACGTCCGCTCGTCGAGTCGCCGGCGGCGCAACCAGCCGGTGACCTCGTCGTTGCACTTGCTGGCGTTGCACGATCCGCAAGCCGGCACCACATTGTCGAGGGCGTAGCGGCCCCCGCGGGAGATCGCCAGCACACAGTCGCGTTGCAGACGACGCTCGGACGCCCTGCAGTACGCGCACCCACCCCAGGCTGCCTGGAGCGCCATCCACTGCTCCGCCGTGAGATCGTGCTCGACCCGCTCCATCCGGCCACGCCGGCGTCGAGCGGCACGTTCCCGGCGACTCCGGCTGACAGCCACCCCGCGACCGTAGGACGCGCCGCCGGACTGCCAGCGGCTTTCCCGGATGGGTGGACGCGTCGCGTGTTCGCCGCGACGCTTGGTGCCGCCGACTGCCCGGACCGGGGTCACTGGCGGGATGGCGCGTGCCGGCACCCTCCCTTTGCTTTGTCACGTTGTGCGGCTGGTGGCGTAGTCATCGGCGGCGGCGAGACCCCTGCCCGATGCTGTGGCCGCTGCTCCGGCCGACGCGAACTTCTGCTCCATCCCGGGCGGTGTGTAGATCTCGACGAGCTGCGCGAACTCGTCGGTGTCGTTCCACAGCTCATGCTCGACGAAGCGCGGCATGAGCAGCACGCCGCCTGCGCCCAGCACGGTGTGTTCGTCGCCGACACGGAACCGGACGTGTCCCGAGATCACGATGTTGATCTGATCCTCGGTGTCGTGGGTGTGCGCGTCGACGTGCAGCCCCGCCGGCATGTCGACGGTTATCACGACGGCATGGCCGTTCGTCTCCGAGCCGGCCACGACCACTCGGAAGGGCGTCCCATCGATGTGCTCTCCGTTGCCCCAGGCGGCTCCAATGCTCATCTCGCTCGCCATCCTTCGCTGGGTGTGATCACTAGTGACTACCACTAGTGATCGCCACTAGTACTCTCTTCATGTGGTGCCAGTCAAGGGTCGATCGCGACAAGAGAAGGCGGCGGCGACACGCCGACGCATGCTGGGCGCCGCCTACGAGCTGTTCTGCAGTGACGGCTACCGCGCCACGACGATGGATGCGATCGCCGAACGTGCCGGCGTCGCCGTGCAAACGCTGTACTTCACGTTCCACACCAAAGACGAGCTGTTCCAAGCCGTACACGAACGCACCGTCCTCGGCGAGGAGGACGTTCCACCTCAAATGCAGCCGTGGTACCTCGCAGCTGTCGCGTCGGACGACATCAGAGAAGCGGTGCGTCACATCTGCCGGGGGGTGCTGTCGATCTCGCGTCGCGTCGCACCGATGATCCCCGCCTTCCACGCAGTTGCCGGCGACCCGGCTGGCGAAGTGTGGGAACGCAGCGAACGCCTGCGCCACGACGGCATGGTCCAACTCGTCGCCGTGCTCACCAAGAAGGCGCCACTTCGAAGGGGCGTCTCCAAAGACCACGCCGCCGACGTGCTCTACCTCCTCCTCGGTCCCGACCTGTACTGGACGATGGTGCTGGAACGCGGCTGGAGCGAACGGCAGCTCGCCAACTGGACCGAACGCGTCGTCCTCGACGACGCGTTCGGTCACGGACCCACCGTCACCTAGCTGTTGCAGCCAGCGTCCGCTGTCGGCGCTGCTGGCGTTGACGGTGGGTGAGGTCGTTGAACGAGCGCACGACAGCGACGGCTTCGCTCACAGGTCCGGACACGTCAGGTCTCACACCGATGGAGAAATTGCGTCGGCGATGTCGAGCGAACGTCGCCGGCTCCGACAGACGGGGTGGAGCGGCCACTGGGGCCGCACGAGTCAAGGAGGTAGTGATGACACAGGTGGTGGCACAGATGTCGGTGTCGCTCGACGGCTTCTACACCGGGCCGCGGGATCCGCGCGACCCGCAGGGCATGGACAGTTGGCTGCACGGACCGGAGGCGCCCGGGTTCTTCCGGGTGACGCGGTGGGCGACCGATGCGATGGGCTGGCGCGAGCGGATGGGCTTCGAGGGAGGTGAGCGTTCGATCAACTCCGACATCATCGAGGAGTACTTCGCCGCAGCCGGCGCCTACGTCATGGGCCGGCGGATGTTCGACGGTGGTGAGATCCCGTGGGGCGACACCCCGCCCTTCCGCGCTCCGGTGTTCGTGGTGACCCACCGGCCCCGCGAGGTGCTCGAACGCCACGGGGGCACGTCGTTCACGTTCGTGACCGGCGGCGTGGAGCGGGCGATCGAGCTGGCCCGCGACGCCGCCGGTGGCAAGGAGGTGTCGGTCGCCGGTGGCGGCACGCTGCTGCGAGAGGTGGTCCAGCGCGGGCTGCTCGACCAGCTCGAGCTGCACATCGCCCCGGTGCTGCTCGGCGACGGACAGCGCCTGTTCGACGCCAGCCTCGGACTCGCCGACAACGAGGGGATCGAGCTCACCGCGACGCGGGTGATCGAGACGCCCGAGGTCACCCACATCCGCTACGCGGTCAAGGGCCGTGCGACGCTGCAACTGGATGACCGCGGCTCGAGCGGCGGTCCGACGAAGTGACCCGCCGGTTCGCCGCACCGCGGCGGCGAGCGAGCATGACAACTGAGGCACGGACATGGAGCAAGGAGCGACGATGAAGTACATGCTGCTGATCTACGGCGAGGAGAACTTCACCTCGATGGATCCGGAAGAGTTCGCCGAGCTCGTCCGCCAGACCGATGCGCTCAACCGCGAGCTGTTCGAGTCGGGCGAGCTGGTCGGCGCCTACGGCGTCGCCGACGCGGCCGCCTCCAAGGTGGTCCGCGTCACCGACGGACCTCCGGCCGTCACCGACGGGCCGTACGCCGAGGCCAAGGAGTACCTCGCCAGCTTCACGATCGTCGACTGCGACAGCCTCGATCGAGCCCTGGAGATCGCCGCGCTGAACCCGGCGGCGCGCTACGTCGGTGTGGAGGTGAAGCCGCTGCTGATGGAAGCCGATTTCGACGTGTGATGGCGGAGGACGACGACCTGGCGCTGGTCCGCCGGCTGGCGCCGGAAGTGCTCGCCATGCTCGTGCGGCGCTACGGCCACTTCGACGCGTGCGAGGACGCCGTGCAGGAAGCGCTCGTGGCGGCCAGCGTGCAATGGCCTGCCGAGGGCCGGCCGGCGAGCCCGAAGGCATGGCTGATGACGGTGGCGTCGCGCCGGTTGATCGACGAGCTGCGCAGCGACGAGGCCCGTCGACGGCGGGAACAGTCCGATGCGTCGATGGCCGGGTCCGAAGCCGTGACGGGCCCGGCCGCCGACGACACGCTGACACTGCTGTTCCTCTGCTGCCATCCGGCGTTGTCGGCGCCGTCCCAACTGGCCTTGACGCTGCGGGCGGTCGCCGGTCTCACCACCGCCGAGATCGCCCGCGCCTTCCTCGTGCCCGAGGCCACGATGGCGCAGCGGATCAGCCGGGCGAAGCAGAAGATCGTCGAGGCCGGAGCATCGTTCCGGCCGCCTCCGGAGGCCGAGTGGGCAGGACGGCTGCGGGTCGTGCTCCACGTCCTCTACCTCCTGTTCAACGAGGGTTACACCGCGACGTCGGGACCGGACCTCGTCCGCACCGATCTGACGTCGGAGGCGATCCGCCTCACCAGGGAGTTGCTCCGCGTCGTGCCCGACGACGGCGAGGTCGCCGGGCTGCTCGCCCTGATGCTGCTGACCGACGCTCGACGGGCCGCGCGCACCGACCGCGACGGGGGCATCGTGCCGCTGACCGAGCAAGACCGCACGCTGTGGGACGCCGACGAGATCGCCGAGGGCGTCGCGTTGGTAACCGGGTCGCTGGCGTCGAAGCCGCTCGGCCCGTACCAGGTCCAGGCCGCCATCGCCGCGGTCCACGACGAGGCGGAGCGCGTCGAGGACACGGACTGGCGCCAGATCCTCGCCCTCTACGGAGTTCTGCAACGGATCGCTCCCGGTCCGATGGTCGCCCTCAACCGCGCCGTCGCGCTGGCGATGGTCGAAGGGCCGGAGGCAGGCCTCGACGCACTCGACGCACTCAGCGTCGACGACCGGGTCAACGCGTCGCACCGCCTGGAATCGGTCCGCGCCCATCTGCTCGAGATGAACGGCGACACCGAGGCTGCCCGGAACGCGTACGTTGACGCCGCGCGCCGGGCGGTCAGCATCCCCGAGCGTCGCTACCTCATATCCCGCGCCGCGAGGCTGTCAACTTCGTCGGGTGGTGTCGCGCGACGCCGGCGGTGAGCCCGTCGGACGGACACACGGCGAGGATCGAGAGGACCTCCGGTACGCGTAGAAGAGCCTCGAGGCCATGGTCGACGGCCTCGAGGCTCTTCCGTTGCTGGCACGCCGGGTGGCGGATGCGCCCGGTGTGCGATCACCGCACGGGGTTCGGTGCGGTGCGGCCGCGGTGCCAGACTCCGAGGATGACGAGCACGAGCATCAGGCCGGCTGCCACGAAGGCGGCGATGGCGGCGATGCCGGCGATCCGTCCGATCGTCGACCAGGCGAAGGTCGACAGCAGCAGACCGCGCAGCGTCTCTCCCTTGAACAGAGAGTTGCGTTGCCCGGAAACCTCGTCATAGGCGGCCTGTAGCTCGGCGATGGTGGCTTCATCGGCACCCTCGTCCTGCGCGGCCTCGAGCGCCGTCCGGGCCTCCCGTTCGGGCCCGCCGAGATCGGCGTAGGTGGCGCCGTCAGCGGTCGCGGCGAGGTGCCCGTCGATGTAGGTGGCGTATGCCTCGGCCTCTCCGCCGGTGTCGACCACGGCGTCGGCGTAGCCGAGCAGCGCCGGGTTGTCCTCCTCGAGGGTGGCGGCGTCCGGGAACTGGATGTTCTGCGCGGACAGTTCATCGTGGACGTAGTCGTCGGCGAAGTTGCTGCCCCACGTGAGCAGCGCGCCGGCGGCGATCAGCACGGCGGTCACGACGATGCCAGCAGCGATCAGCACGGTGTCGACGGTCCGTCGACGGACCGTGACCGTCGAGCTGACCTCGGCGGCCTCGGCCTGCTGTGCGCCGACGGTAGGTGTCGAGGGTTGGTCGATGAGTGTCACGAGGTCGTCTCCCTTCGAGCAGCGGTGCCGGTCTGGCATCTCAACTCGAACGTACGGAGCGGAGGCGGTGGTCGGCTTGGGCCGAAGGTCCCGACGTTTGCGACGGCAGTCCCGGACCTAGCCACGGCCGCCCCCGCGGCGGAGATCCCGCGGCCGGTGCCTGATCGTCCCTGTGCATGGTGACCTTCGGGCCTGGTCGGCGCCGTACCGGGCTGAGACCGTGGAGCCAGGAAGCGAGGTCATCGTGAACCCATTCGAAGCGCCCCGGGCGCAGGGCGCCCGTGTGCCACAATCCGGGCTGATCGGGCTTCGCGACTGGCTCGAGGCGCTGGTCCTGGGAGACCTTCGTCCGTCACCCGGTCACGGAGGCAGACATCGACGCTGAGTTACGGCGGCACCGCAGCTGACTGCGGTGCGATGAGCGATGAGCGATGAGCGATGAGCGGACGGTCGGCCAACGCGGGTGCGACGTCCAGAGCTCGTTCGGCCTCGGTCGTGAGGCTCATGGAGACCACGACGTTCAGAGATAGCCGCGCTCGTCGATGGATATGGGGATCACAGCGCCTCGTAGCAGCCGGCCAGTGACCCGTTCGGGGTCGATGCGGATCACGTAGTCGCGGTCGCCGGGCGCCCATGTCTGTGGGATGGCGCGGCGCGACTCCGAACCAACGCTGCTCTCGAGTGTGACGTCTCGCGCTCGTCCCCGAACGACCACGCTCCAGCCGGATTTCGTTCGGTCGTCGAACATGTCGACCTCGAAGACGACAGATCGATCGATCACGTCTTCGATGACAGGTCGGCGTTCCGTCCGAAACACGACGGCGCCGTCGGCGGCGGTGTAGTTGAGCGGGATCACGTACGGATCGTCACCCGGCACGATCAAGCGGCCGACGTGGTGCACCCCCAGTAGCGCCAGACAGGTTGACGCATCAAGCTGGAACAGTTCAGCTGACCGCGCGTCCCTCATGACCGCGTCACTCCGGTGCGGCTCGAGGCGTCGTCGGTCGATCGCCTCCCCAGGCTTCATGGCCGACGACATGGAAACGGCGGCCCGTGATCTGGACCGGCTCAATCCGCACGAAGCGGTGCTTCGGCCCGGCGTGCCAGGGGAAGAGGGGCAGATCGAGCGCGTCGAAGAGGTCCTGCAGCTTCTCGATCTCGATGGCGAAGCCCTTGACGACGACGCTCCACGCCTCACCACCGTCGGGCTCGTAGCCGTCGATCTCGAAGGCGACACCGCGCCCGAGGAGGGAGGCCGCCAGCTTGGTGCCCTCGGCGGTGCGGAAGACGACCGTGCCACGATCGACCACGTAGTTGATCGGGAAGATGTCGGGGTGATCGGTGATCGAAACGGCCAGGCGGCCCACCTCACGGGTTCGCAGCAGCTCGAGGCAGGTGTGGGTGTCGAGCTCGACGATCGACTCGCTGCTGGTTGTCATGCCTGCACGATGGCGCGCCGCGGCCGGTGCTGACCAGGGTCGAAAGTCCCACCTGGGTCGCCACCGAGAGGGTCACGGTCCTCCTATTCGGCGACCAAGGTCCCCGGACAGTGCCGAGTGCTCGGACGAGACTGGCCTCAGACCGCCGAAGGAGCGCCTTGTTCAATTCCCTGATCGTCGCCACCGACCTCGCTTCAGCACCTGACCGCGCGCTCGATGTCGCAACGAAGCTGGCCGGCCTCGGGCAGCTGTCGGTGGAGGTGTTGACCGTGGTCCCGCCAGGGGCCAATCCACTTCACGTGGAACGTCGCCGGCACGCCTCGGCGGAGTCGACCGGAGCTCGCCTCACCGTCGCCGTGGACGAGAACGTCGCCACCGCGATCGTGGAGCACGTGAGAGGTCGTGAGGGTGCGCTGCTCGTGATGGACACCGCCGGCGCCGGCCTCGTGTCAGGTGTTCGTCGCAGCATCACCGGTGACCTCCTCGGCAGGCTGCCCCAGCCCGTGCTCCTGCTCGGGCCGTCTGTCCCGAGCGAGGTTCCGCTCTCTACATCGACGCTGGTTGCCGGCATCGACCGGACTCACGCCGACGGTCCTGCGCTGTCGGTCATCACGTCATGGCAACGCACCTTCGGCGGCCAGCCGCCGCGAATCGTCGATGTCGTCGCCGCCTCCGGTTGGCCTGCCGGCACGGTCGACCAGGCCACTGAACGCCGCGTGCTCGACGGCATCGTCGAAGCGCTGGCCTCCGAGGGGGTCGATGCCGCTGCCGACGTACTGCACGGCGCCGATCCGGTCACGTCGCTGCTGGCGTTTGCCGAAGGGCTCGGCGACCCCGTGTTCCTCATGACCTCGGACCGCTGGGCGGGCGGGCCCTCTCATTGGTACTCGACGACTCGACGGCTCGTGCAGCAGTCGACACGGCCCGTTGTGGTCGTGCCGAGCGACTTAGCCGTCTGATTGAGGGACCGCGCGTTCACTGCTTGAGGTGCTTGGCGGCGTAGACGGCGGCTTCGGTTCGCCGGGCCATGCCCATCTTGGAGAGCACCGCCGTGACGTAGTTCTTGATCGTCTTTTCGGCGAGGAACAGCCGCTCGGCGATCTGCCGGTTCGTCAGTCCCTCGGTGAGGAGGACCAACACTTGGCGTTCCTGGTCGCTGAGTCGGGCGATCCGCTCGTCCTCGGTGGGACCTCGCCGCAATCGCTCCAGTACGCGGGCCGTGACGGCCGGATCGAGCAAGCTCTGGCCAGCGGCGACTCTCCGTACGGCGTCCACGAGGTCGGACGAGCGAATGCTCTTCAGCACGTAGCCGGCCGCGCCGGCGAGGATCGTTTGGAACAGGGCCTCGTCATCGGCGAAGGAGGTCAGGATCAGGCAGGCCGTGCGGGGATGGAGTGACCGGATCTCGCGGCATGCCTCGATGCCGTTGCCGTCCTCGAGGCGCACGTCGAGCACGGCGACATCCGGGTCGAGCGCGTGGACCCGTCCCACGGCTTGGGACTGTGTGCTGGCTTCACCAATGACGACGATGTCGTCTTCGGACTCGAGCAGCTCGCGCACTCCGCGTCGGACGAGCTCGTGGTCGTCGAGGAGAAACACCGTGATTCGATCAGCCACGGCACAAGTCTCCCAGCTCGAGGTCCAAGCACCTGGATGGACGGCGTACGACACGACGGGACGCCGATCGAGGAGGGTGCCGGCGCCCTCTTCGCTGCGGACACTGAGGGCCTACGATCGGCGCGGTGGTGGGCGAGTTCGCCGGTCCGCGCAGCCTGCGTCAGCTGCTCGACGCCGTACGTACGATCGGTTCTGACCTGGATCTCCCCGCCATGCTGCGTCGCATCATCGACAGCGCGGTGGAGCTCGTCGACGCCCGTTACGGCGCGCTCGGGGTGCTCGACGAGACCCGCACCAGGTTGGCGGAGTTCATCACGGTCGGGATGGATGATGAGCTCCGGCGACGGATCGGTCACCTCCCGGAAGGGCACGGCATCCTCGGCCTCCTCATCGTCGACGCCAAACCGTTGCGGTTGCCGGATCTGACCGAGCATCCCGAGAGCTACGGGTTTCCTCCGCACCATCCGCCCATGCGGTCGTTCCTTGGCGTGCCGATCCGTGTGCGGGACGAGGTGTTCGGAAATCTGTACCTGACGGACAAGACGACGGCCGAGGTGTTCACCGACGTCGACGAGGAGCTCGTCGTTGGCCTCGCCGGCGCCGCCGGCGTCGCCATCGACAACGCCCGGCTGCTCGGCAAGGTCCACCAGTTCGCGCTCGTCGAGGACCGTGAGCGCATCGCTCGCGACCTGCACGACACGGTGATCCAGCGCCTGTTTGCCACGGGAATGTCGTTGCAGAGCACGGTGCGCCTGGTGTCGACGGACGCCGCCTCGGCGATCGGCCGGATCGAGCGTGCTGTTGAGGACCTGGACATGACGATCCGCGAGATCCGTTCGGCGATCTTCGGTCTCGAGCAGACGCAGCTTGGCGTACAGGGACTGCGGGCCCGTGTACTGGCGCTGACCGACGAAAGCGCTGGAGCGCTGGGGTTCCAGCCCCACGTCGCGCTCGACGGCCCGATCGACTCTGCGGTTGATCCCGCCATCGGCGCCGAGCTGCTGGCCACGCTCCGCGAGGCCCTCACCAACGTCGCGAAGCACGCCAAGGCGAGCCGGACCGATGTCGAGCTCGACGTGCGGGACGACGTCATCCGCCTCCGGGTGCGTGATGACGGCATCGGACCGCCGTCCGACGACGCGCCACGGGGCAAGGGTCTGGAGAACATGGCCGCTCGGGCCAGGCGGCTCGAGGGAACGATGAGTCTGGAACCGGCAGAGGCCGGCGGAACCGTCCTGGAGTGGCAGGTTCCAAAACGCTGAGGGAGTCAGTCGCGGCGCAGCGGCCGAAGCGCAGCACATCGACGCGAACGTCGGCGTGCGGCAGCCGCAGGGGCGCCGCGTCCGTCACCTCGAACGTGGCCTGCGGCGCTGGTGGGCCCGGTCGCGGATGAACTCGAGGATGCGGCGGTGTTTCTCGTTGTCCTGCTGCATGATCCGCACGACGAGCTGCCACATGGTCGTGTTGCGAACGTCCTTGAGCTCCTTCGCGAGCCGCTCCAGCTCCTTGTTGTCCTCCTCCTCCAGGGCCAGGAATTGCTCGGTCTGGGCGAGGAGCCGATCGCGTTCGCCATCGATTGGATCGAGCGCCGGGATCGGTGTCGGTTCGCCGGACAGCTCGGCGGTCGTGCGGATGGTGGTCGCGAGGTCGTCGAGCATCTGATGATGGCGTCGCTCGTCGTCCAAGATGAGGCGCGCCAGGTAGGCGAACGCCGGTGAGTCGGTGCCGTTGGCGAGCTCTTCGTAGGACGAGAGGATCTGGCCCTCGTTCTTCCCGTGGCTGGCCACGTGGTCGTACAACTGCTGTTCCCACGAACTTGCGCCTGCGATCCGTGTCATGTCTGGCCTTCTTTCGTGAACTATTCGACGATCAGGGCGGTGACCATGCCGAACATGCCGTCGGCGGATTCGACGTGGTTGAGGATGTGGCAGTGCAACACCCATGTGCCGGGTGAGGTCGGGTTGAACAGCACCGTGTAGCGCTCGCCCGGCGCGACGAGCACGGTGTCGGCGGCGTACGGGTGGTCGAGTGGTTCGCCGTCCTTGGCGACGACGATCTGCTCGAAGCCGTGGAGGTGCATGGGGTGCACCTGCAGGCCCTCGTTGTAGTAGGTGAGCCGGATCCAGTCGCCGACGTTGGCGGTGAGCGGTGTGGTGGCGGGAAAGCTCTTGCCGTCGAGGCTGAGCCCGATGACGCCGGCGTCGTTGAGGACCATCGGCAGGTCCTGGGCGACCGTCAGGTCGGCGGGGATCTCGATGCCCGAGATCGTCTGACCGGCCGGATTCGGGACGTCGCCGACGTACAGCGTGCCGAACAGTCCGTTGGGCACCGCCTCGTGGGCGTGGGCGTGGGCGTGGTACATGGCGATCGCCGGCTCGGTGACGGTGAACTCGTAGGTGTAGGTCTCACCGCTGGCAACGAGATCCTGCGTGATGGGTGACACGCCGTCCTGGTCGTTCGGGACGTCCACGCCGTGCCAGTGGATGTCGGTGCCGATCGGCAGCTGGTTGGTCAACTCCACCTGCACGCGGTCGCCGACGTCGAGGTCGATGCGCGGTCCCGGCACGGTGCCGTTGTAGGCCCACGCCTTGACGGTCTCGCCGGGGCGGACCTCCCAATCGACGACGGATGCGGTGAGCTCGAAGCGCTTGGTGCCGTCGGGGAGGACATCGGGCGACAGCGGCTGGTTGCCGAGCCCTTTGGTGGCCGCCGGGAAGGCGAGCACCGACTCGATCATCGCCTGGTCCTGGGCGGCACCTTCTTCGGCCGTCGGCGTGTGGTCGGCGTGATTCGCACCCGCCGCGTCGGCGGGGGCCGCGTCGGCTGCCGCTCCCTCTCCACCGATCGTCAGTTGAGCGGTCATGCCGGACTCGGTGTGGCCGGGGATCGTGCAGAAGATCTCGTACGTGCCGGGGTCCAGGGAGCTGATGTCGAGCTCGGTGGTCTCACCGGCTTCCACGTCGGGTGACACGAGGGCGGTGTCGCGGACGGCGATGTTGTGGACCATCGTGCCGTTGTTGCGGACGGTCATCGTCCCAGGCGACGAGACGTTCGCCGTGGACAGGTCGATGGCGAACTCGGAGAGGTCGGCCTCCACTGGTTCAGCGCCTGCCGCGCTCGGTGCCTCCACCGTCGTTGTCGCGCATCGCGAAGCCGATGGCGATGAAGCTCCCGAGCGCGGCGAGAAAGCCGACGGCGAGGACGAGAATCGTCCAGCTGTCGCGGCTCAGCCGATAGCTACGAAGGTCTCGCTCGAGAGCATCGAGCCGCGCCTCGTCATCGATCAAGTTCTCGGGCATGGCGGCCATTGTCGGAGAGGGATGGCACCGTCGGTGGGGGCGAACGGCATCCGATCGACGGGACTTTGGTCCCTAGCTCGTGCGGGCGCGTCCGTCGCACACTGGTCCGATGCTCGTGGATCAGGGACTTGAGCTGTTGAGCGAAGACGACTGTCGCGCGCTGCTCGCCGGTGGCGAGGTCGGACGGATAGGGATCACGTTGGGCGCCCTCCCGGCGATCTTCCCCGTGAACTACCGGATGATCGACGGTGCGATCGTGTTCCGCACGGCGCCGGGTTCGAAGCTCTCCGCCGCGGTCGCCGGCGCGGTGGTCGCGTTTGAGGTCGACGACTACGAGGTTGCCGATCGCTCCGGGTGGAGCGTTCTGGCGGTGGGCCAGGCTGAGGTGGTGCACGATCCGGACATGACGGTCAAGGCACAGACGGCTCATTTGGAGCCATTTGTCGATGGCCCCCGCACGGCCCATGTCCGGATCGAGCCCACGTTCGTCAGCGGCCGACGGCTGGTCCGCGTACTCGAGCCAGGCGCCTGATGGATGACGACGAGTTCTCGGTCCGCACCGAAGAAGCCGATGAAGAGTTGTGCTGGAGGCTGAGCGCACGCTGCTCGATTAGGGCAGGTCGACTCACGACCCGAAAGGTGTACCGGGGCATTGATGATGGCCCACACACGCTTGCCATCGGCGGTGGGTTCCCAACCCCACGCCTCGGTGATGGCATCCACAAGGTGCAAACCTCGCCCTCCAACGTCGCATGGAAGGACCGCAACCAGGATGGGCGCTCTCGGACTCCCGTCTCGCACCTCGAGCCGCACCCGGCCATTGCTGTGCTGCACCTCGATCGTGCAGCCTGCTCCGGCGTGAACCATCGCGTTGGTCACCAGTTCCGAGAGCACCAGCACCGCATCGTCGACCGAGCAGCAACCACGCTCGTCGAGCCAGCCCTTGACGGAGCGTCGCGCGACGCCCACCTTCGCGAAGTCGTGATCGAGGCACAACGTCAACACATCAACAGCCGGCCGATCAACAAACTCCGCTTCTGACGGAGACCGCTCAAACGGTGCTGATGGAACGGCCACGGCTGTCTACCTCCGATGAGCGCATCCCGATTCGATGTCGCCGGGGTCTCGAGCGACAGGCCGCAAGGCTCGTACCCAATCTGACGTCCTGCCAATCGTGTGACGCTGTGACTGATTGGTCTCGTCCGCATCGGGCCAGATCGTCGCTCCGGCTCAGCGCCAATCGTCGTGGAGGAACGGGCCCGCTACGTCAGCTGTGCGGGCCCGGCGTCAGCCGTTCGGTGGGTCAACCTGCTGGCCTGATCGCCATCGAGGAGGAGCGTGTCGAGACCGGACAACTGGAGCACTCGGACCACAGACGTCGAAGGGTTGATCACGCGCAAGGGACGTTGCGCCTCGCGCAGGCGAGTGAACGCGCCGACCAGCACCGACAGCGTGGTGGAGTCGCAGAAGGTCACCAGTGACATGTCTACGTGCACGGCACCGATTCCGTCGTCGATGAGGGCGTCCAACTGGTCACGTAACGGTCCGACAGTCGCGAGATCGAGTTCCCCGCCGACCTCGAGTCGCGTCTGGGCTGCCGTGTTGACGATGAACAGCCGGAGGTCGCTCGAAGGGTCCGTCATGGTGCTCCGTACTGTGGACGATTCTGACACCCTGACTGCTTAAGGCATGAACAGTGTACTCAAGGCTGGACGTGAACACGGGGGCCGGCGTTCCGACGTTACGGGCGGGGCTTCCAGTTCGGAGCTGGGCGGAACACATGGTCGGGTAGCTTGGTGTTGAGGTCCGCCACCCTTCCTTGATCTGCAGGGTCGTCTGACTGGCTTCTCCACCCAGCTTGGGAGGCAAGCCATGTCCGACGCGGACGCCCAATCACTACCCCGCTTCGACGCGCTCTGGCGAACAGTCGTGAGCGACGACGCCAACCTGCAAACCGCCATGCGCCGGGTCGCCGAGACCGGACGTGCGGTGTTGGCCGATTGTGATTCGGCAAGCATCACGATCATCGAGCGAGGGCGGCCCGTCACCGTTGGTTCGACGAATGACACGGCGCAGGCACTGGACGATGCCCAGTACAGCGCCCGAGAAGGGCCGTGCTTGTCGGCAGCCCACGAGGGCCGGACGATACGCATCGATGACACCGGCAACGAAGAGCGTTGGCCCAGGTTCGTGGCGAGCGCCAGGGCCAACGGCATCCGCAGTTCGCTCTCGGTGCCGATCGACGTCTTGGGTTCGACCACCTTCGCTGGGTTCAACCTCTACGGCAAGGCGCTCGGCGGCTTCAGCGACGCCGACAAGAAGCTCTGTCAGGCCTTCGCGGGACAGGCGTCGATCGTCGTGGCGAACGCCCAGGCCTACTTTGCGGCGTTCGAGCTCTCTCGGGACATGGCCAAGGCGATGGAGTCACGGTCCGAGATCGAACAGGCCAAGGGCGTCCTCATGTCGACCCACCGCATCGACGCCGACACCGCCTTCGATCTGCTGCGTCAACAATCCCAGACGACGAACCGCAAGCTGCGAGATGTCGCTGTGGACGTGGTCAACGAGGCGTCGGCGGGACCCGACGAATGAATCATCTCCGGCTTGAAGATGCGCGCCGACAGCTCGGGCTGTCGACGATGGAAGCTTTGGGTCGACTACTTCGCGCTCGGCGGCACCCTGGACGCCATCCAACTCAACGGCTACCTACGCGGTGACGGCGACATCGGCGACGCCGACCACAACGTCCTCGTCCACGCCCTCAACGAAGTGTTCCGCGCTCGGGGACAGGACCAGCCGCTCGCCTATCGCCCTCTCTGAAGTCAGGTAGCCGGTCGCGCTGGCCACGAGGGCCGGTAGGAGCATGTGGCGGGCCAGGTCGTCCTGGTACCGCACCTCGAGCGCGCACCCTTCTCCGAGTGCCGCGGAGCACGGAGCGACTCGTCGGCGACTGCGAGAGTGGGGCCGATGTTCTTCCGCCTGAACACGCTGACGGTCACCCTCGCGTTGTGCGTCATCGTCGGAGGCACCGTCGCGATCGGGACCGTCATCGGGCGTCGGCTGCGAGACCGGCCGAATGTCCGCCACGAGCCGGTGGGCGTCGTGCAGGGGACGTTGCTCGGGCTCGTCGGTTTGCTGCTCGCCTTCGGACTCACCATGGCGGTCGGCAGGTACGACACGCGGCGTGCGCTTGTCGTGCACGAGGCCGACACCATCGGCACGACGTTCCTGCGGGCACAGTTGTTGGCCGAACCAACCCGCTCGGCATCGCTCGACCTGCTCGTCCGATATGCCGATGCGGCCCTCGCATTCGCCGACCATGTCCCCGAATCGGCCGAGTTCCGCGCGGCATCAGCGCGAATCGACGAGCTTCAACGTGAGCTGTGGCGCCTCGCAGGGAACGCCGTGACCGCCGATCCAGTCGGAAGCGCACCTCGACTCTATGTCGAGACGTTGAATGAGATGATCGACGCCCACTCCGACCGATTGGCGTCGGTGCGCAATCGGGTTCCGCCAACGGTGCTGGCCCTCCAACTCTTCGGCGCCGCCGTCGCCCTTGGCGCACTGGCCCTGTACCTCGCGCTGCTCGGGCGGGGACTGCTCATGTCGCTGGTCGCCACCGTCGTCGTGCTCCTCATTCTGTTCATCTCGTTCGACCTCGACCGACCCAACCGCGGACTCATCACCGTCCCTGACCGACCACTCGTCGACGCCGCGAGCGTCGATGGACCAAGCACCCGCAGCGACGGGCCCCTGACGGCCCGCCGCGGCCGGTGCTACTTCGGCGGTAGGGAGCGGGCTCGGTCGACGCCTCGCTTGACCCACGGAGTGAGCTGGCGGTTCGTGCGCACGCCAGCGGAGTCGACGCGCAGCCAGCCCGCCATCTCGCGGCCGCGCATCACCATCGGTCGGGTGTGCGGCTTCTGGAGCAGCGTTTCGGTGTCGCCGCGGTCGACGCTCAACAACACGCCGCCCTCACGGCTGGCGGCGATGGCCATGTGGCCATCGACGAGGAAGGCGAGGCCACCGAACATCTTCTGCTCGCGCACGCCGTCGACGCCCAGCTGTGACAGCACTTCGCGAATGCGGTCGGCGAGTTCCTCGTCGTACTTGCCGCGTACGACCGGCCCGGGTCCGGCGTAGTCGCGCGCCTCGGCGAGGAGCTGCTCCCACACGTGTGGGTCGGGCTCAGGGATCGTCACCCACTCGCGGAACACACGGCCGTTCGGGATGAACGGCTCACCGGTGCCGTCGGCGACCAGTTCGGTGACGCGCTCGCGCGACAGCTTGAGGACCAGCGCCTCGGCCCGCGTGTCGAACGAGGCGAAGAAGCGTCCGGCGCGGCGCACGCAGGGGTAGCCCATCATCGTCGAACGCCCGACGGCCGGGTCGTACAGCAGGTCGTCGGTCAGGTCGTCGTACAGCGTGCGGGGGGCGCTCACGCCTACAGGTTCACGCGGGCGGGGTGAAGACACCGAACAAACTGCCGACAGGATCTTGCAGGTAGGCGAATGCCGGCCCGGCCGGCGGGTCGAGCTCCTTGCGCACGACTTTGCCGCCGAACTGCTCGGCCGCCCGACAGGTGGCGGCGACGTCGGCGACGGCGATGTAGAACACAGCGTGGCCGGGCATCGCCCCGCCGGTCGCCATGACGCCGCCGAACGGGACGTCGCTGCCCGCACGCGCGGCCACCCGGTAGTCCATGCCGGTGGTCTCGGGGTCGGCGAAGGGGCTGAACGTCCAGCCGAAGAGGTCGGAATAGAACGAGGTGGCCGTGTCAGGGTCGTCGGTCGCGACCTCGAACCAGGCGAGCGTGTTGGGGGTGAACGCGTTGGTCATGGATTGAGCGTGGACCTCCTCGGCGACAACCCTGTGTCGGTGTTTCAGGGAGGTTCCTGTCACTCCCACACCAGCGTGCGCGTCTCGTAGTCCTCGACGCCGACCTCGCGCACGGGTTGCTCGAACGCGCCGGCCAGTCGCTGCACCGAGTTGATGCGGTCGATGCGGAAGACGCGTTCGTCCTGGCGCATGCGGCACCAGCCGGTGAGGTAAGACCCGTTCGGTCCGAGTACGACGTGGTGAGGCTCGACTTCGCGCCGCGTCGGCTGGCCACCAACGTCGAGGTAGTCGATGAGGATCGGCGTGGCGTCCTCGACGGCGCTCATCACGGCATCGGCGATCGCCTGGTCCGGCGCGCTGAGCGGCTGCACGAGAAGCCGCACACCGTCGGCCAGTGACCGGGCACGGGCAGCGGCGCCTGCCGGCATCGCCGCGAGGACCTTGAGCAACGCGGTGCGAGCGTCACGAGACCACGGGGTGTCCTCGAGGCGCCGCAGCCCGACCGACAGCGCGACTGCTTCGGCCGGCGTGAAATTGAGGGGCGGCAGCGTCATCGACCGATCGAGCACGTAGCCACCGCGCCGGCCGAGCTGTGCCGAGATCGGCACACCCGCCTCCTGCAGTGCGAGGACGTCGCGCTCGATCGTTCGCACGCTGACCTCGAACCGATCCGCCAGCCGGCGCGCGCTGCGGCCCGACGATCCGGCCGCCCGCAACTCCTCGACAAGCGCATAGAGCCGGTCGAGCCGGTTCATCCCAGTGACACTACGCGGCGGCGGGCGGATCTCGATCCCGTCCTGGCATGACGCCGACGAGGACGGCGATCGCTTTCGGCGGTCTCCTTCAGGGCCCCAGATCTCGCCGTGGTGCTGGGGCCACCGCCTCGGCGTCGTCCGCGGGCTGGTCGCGCTCGGGGCGTCCGCGGGCGGTTGCCACGAAGATCGCCGAACCAACGGTGGCTGCGACGACCGAGGCGAAGAGGACAGCGACCTTGGCCGAGTCGGCGAGTCTGCCTTCGACGAAGGCGAGGCCCGTGATGAACAGCGACACGGTGAACCCGATGCCGGCGACCATCGCTGCGCCGAGGAACTGCGACCACGTCACACCCTCAGGGAGGCGGGCGAGCCCAGCGCGAACGGTGATCGCAGCGAAGCTGGTGATGCCGACCAGTTTGCCGACAACGAGCCCGACCCCTACGCCGAGGAAAACCCTTGGTGCGTCCCCGAGCGGGTTGCCACCGAGGGCGATGCCGGCATTGGCGAGGGCGAACACCGGGACGATCACGTAGCTCGTCCAGGGGTGGAGCACGTCGATGAGGCGCTCCGTGAGCGGCACCGATTCTTTGATGGCAGCGGCGGCGGCCCGCACCTCGGCGGCGTCGAGCTCCCGACGGTTTTCCAGCCTGTCGACGACGGCAGACGCCTCGAACTCGGACTGCATCGGCGTAGCTGGTGTCAGCAGGCCCATCACGACGCCGGCGATGGTGGCGTGCACGCCGGCTTCGAAGACGCAGAGCCACAATGCGAGGCCCGCCGCGATGTACAGCGGCGGGTACGTCATGTGGAGGCGTCGCATGACGGCCACCAGCACGACGACCCCCGCCGCCGCCCCCAGATACGCCGGCCGCAGGTCGTCGGCGTAGAAGATGGCGATCGCCGCGATCGCCCCGATGTCGTCGACGATGGCCAGGGTGAGGAGGAACACCTTGAGCGTCGTGGGCACGCGTGATCCGAGGACGGCCAGGACCCCCAGCGCGAAGGCGATGTCGGTTGCCATCGGGATGCCCCAACCGCGAGCGGCGTCACTCCCCGCGTTGAACGCCAGGTAGATCATCGCCGGGACGACCATGCCCCCGAGGGCGGCAGCAGCAGGAAGCGCAACGTGGCGCCGATCGCGGAGGGCGCCGGTCACCAGCTCTCCCTTGATCTCCATGCCGACGACGAAGAAGAACACCGCCATCAGGCCGTCGTTGATGACGTGGAGGAGGTCTTCGTCGAACTCGAACGATCCAATGGTGACGCGTACCTGCGTCGTCCACAGCGACTCGTAGGAGGCGCTCCACGGCGAGTTGGCCCAGACCAGTGCGGCGACCGTGGCGGCCAGCAACAGCAGGCCACCGGCCGCCTCGATGTGGAGGAACCGGGCGAGCGGGCGAGCCAGGCGGGCAAGCGGATTGTTGCGGTTGATGAACGACGCCGACAGGTGCGCCGCCCGGGTATCGGTACGAGACATCTGACGAGCTCCGATCGAGCAATCCCTGATGCCGACCAGACTTCCCGGCGCTCCGAACATCACCTTAGCTGAAAGGCTTCAGGCGAAGACCGAGAGGAGAGGGATGGTGGCCGTCACGTTGAATTCCGAGGCCAGGGCCGTGATCGAGTCGGGTCGGCTTGCCCACTTCACGACGATCGCCAAAGACGGCCGCCCCCATACGACGGTGGTTTGGGTAGGTCTCGACGGTGACGAGGTCGTGATCGGCAAGCTGTTGCGCGATCAGAAGGTGGCGAACATCGAGCGGGATC
Organism: uncultured Acidimicrobiia bacterium; assembly: GCA_963774635.1. GTDB lineage: Bacteria > Actinomycetota > Acidimicrobiia > Acidimicrobiales > Ilumatobacteraceae > JALZMG01. The sequence goes on along the minus strand of CAVZFS010000026.1, from coordinate 291,295 downwards.
CTCGAGTGACACTCTCGATCGAAGCCGACGGCGAGCAGTGGGGGATGCAGTTCCATCTCGTCGTCGAGGGCACAGCGGCGATCACCGAGGGCGGCGCCGCGGCGCTGCTTCATGAGTTGGCCCAGCGCTACGTCGGCCCGGGGACGGAGTTTCCGCCCATGCCCGACCCGCCGGAAGGCTTCGTGATCCGAGTCACTCCGACAAAGGTGCGCGGCATGGGTCCATGGGCCACTCGATGACGAAGCGGATTCGTGCCACGCTGCGGCTGCCTGGCTGCACGAGCTGGCGCGGCTGCGTTGCGCCTGCACATGGCCGCCCGGCGGTATCGGTCCAGAGGTAATGTCGGCGTGGTGTCGGGCGACGGTGAGCAAGCTGAATCGGTCGTGCCCGCGGCATCGCGCCGGATCGCGCAACGACCTGATCCTGTAGCCCGGATCCTCGCCGCGGCCATCATCGGGACCGTCGCAGGGGCGATCACGGCGAAGCTCTTCGGACCGAAGGCCGGCTTCGTCGGGCTCGTCGCCGCGGCGAGCGCGCACGAGATGTTCGACGCACCCTTGGCTCGACACCTTGCTGCGCTCGGCGTCTGACGACGTCGATCAGCTCAGCGCGAGCCAGCGCTCGACGACGGATTCGGCGAGCTCGTTCGACTCACCGTGCCCCGTCACCGCGACCAGGAAGTCGCCCCGCTCGATGCCCTGCATGACGAGGTCGTCCACCGCGCTGACGGTGGCCGTGCGGGGGACGTTGCGGAGGAGGGCGATCTCACCGAACGAGTCGCCGGGGCCGAGGTCGCGAACGTGCTCGCCGTTGATGCTCACGGCAGCGATCCCGCGCTCGATCATCCAGAACCGGTCGCCTGGGTCACCCTGCTCGAAGACGATCGCCCCGGCGGGCACCGTGCTCGGGACGAGCCGGAGGGCGAGACGCTCTACGCGTCACCGGCGGTAGGACGGCGAGCATCGGGACCCGGCCGAGCAGGGTCAGACCGCGTGGAGCGAGCGCTCGAACGCGAGGCCGGGCAGCAACGACGCCTGGGCGGGCCCGAACGCCAGCGACATGATGGCGGCCGACCAGGCCAATGCGAACACGGCTCCGATCGGGCCGTCAGCGGAGATCACCACGAACCCGGCAACGATCAACACCGCCCTGGCGACGTCGGCGCCGATCATGACTCGTCGCTTGTCGAAACGATCGGCGAGCGTCGACATCACCGGGGCGAGCACCGCCTGGATGAAGTAGCGCACCGTGGCGAGGATCGCGACGGCACCGGCACCACCACGTTCGAACACCCAGATGGCGACCGCCGTCGTGTAGGCCCAGTCTCCGATCACCGAACCGGCGTAGGCGAGGTTGACGCGCCGCAGCCCGGGGTTGCGGAACACCGTGCCGAACACGCTGACCGACGTGCGGAGTCGGTCGCCCGTCATCCCCACGTCGGACTCCCTACTCCATGGTCGGGCGTGGTCGCCGAACCCTACCGCGACGCATCGCGGCAGGTCCGAGTGGTCCGCGCCCGCCTGACACGTCGGGCCCACAGCACGTGCGCGATGGTGACCCGATGTCGAGGCGCACCGACGTTGTGACCGTGCTCGAGCCGGAGGACGAGTACCCCCATGAGCCCGACGCGGCCGAGAACTACAACGAGTCGATGTACCTGAATGCCTTCGACGCTCGGCGCGAGGTTGGTGGCTGGTTCCGGCTCGGCAACCGGGTCAACGAGGGCTACGCGGAGATGACGGTGTGCATCTACCTGCCGGGCGGTCGGGTCGGGTTCGTGTACGGCCGGCCGGCGATCGACAGCAACGACAAGATGGAAGCCGGCGGCCTCTCGATCGAGGTGATCCAGCCGTTCCACCACCTCAAGGTCCGCTACCGCGGGAAGGTCTGCCTGCTCGACGAGCCGCGCCAGATGGCGGAGCCGCGGCTCGCGTTCAAGGCCAACCCGTGGGAGCCATGCGAGGTCGATCTCGACTTCCGGGGCGTGTCACCGATGTACGGCGGCAAACCCGTCCACGCCGACGGGACGGAGGTGGAGCAGGAGGCCGGCAGGAGCTTCGCCAAGGCGCATTACGAGCAGCACTGCGCGGTGACCGGCACGATCGTGGTGGGCGACGAGGTGATCGACCTCGACGGTCTCGGCCTGCGCGACAAGTCGTGGGGACCGCGCTACTGGCAAGCGATCAGCTGGTACCGCTGGCTGCCGATGACGTTCTCCACAGAGTTCGCCATGATGATCTCGATCGTCGGCGGTCGGTCCTCCGGCATGGTGCTCGTCGGCGATGAGTACCACCTGATCCGTGAGTGCACCATCGAGTCCGACTGGGACGAGGACCGCTACCAGACGGCGATGCGCTGCAACGTGCGCACCGATCACGACACGTATGCGGTGACCGGCACGGTGCTGTCGTTGATCCCGTTGCGCAACCGACGCACCGATCCCGACGGCAACGAGTTGATGACGAGGATCACCGAGGCGATGACCCGCTACGAGTGCAATGGGCACGTCGGCATCGGCATGAGCGAGTACCTCGATCAGATCGTCGACGGCGAACCGGTCGGTCCCGACGTGCGCTGATCCGATCGGGCTCCGAATGCTTGACTAACGTCAGAGATATGCAGCAGCAGGTCGAGTGCGTGCGGCGCTTCAACCGGACGGTGACGCAGCGCGTCGGTGCCCTGCACGACCACTACCTGGCCCGCAACCGCCCGCTGGGCGCGTCCCGCCTGCTGTGGGAGATCGGTGACCATGGCTGCGATGTGCGGACGCTGCGTGAGCGCCTCCAGCTCGACGCCGGCTACGTCAGCCGCCTGTTGCGAGGACTGGAGGACGAGGGACTCGTCGAGATCGGCAGCAGCGAGCGGGATCGCCGCATCCGAGTCGCCCGCTTGACCGCCCGCGGGTCGCGCCGAGCGGCGGCTGCTGGACGAGCGCAGCGACGCCCTCGCCGCCGCGCTGCTCGCACCGCTGTCACCAGCGCAGCGCGACGTGCTCGTGGAGGCGATGACCCGCGTTGACCGCCTCCTCACTGCCGCGCTGGTACGCGTCGACGTCGTCGACCCGACCAGCGACGAGGCTCAAGCGTGCCTGCGGTCGTACTTCGCCGAGCTCGACGAGCGCTTCGACGCCGGGTTCGATGCCGCCCTCAGCCTGCACCCGGATGTCGCCGAGATGCGGCCGCCGGCCGGGCTGTTCGTGGTCGCCCGCCTCCACGACGAGGCGATCGGTTGTGGTGCGCTGAAGTGGCAGGACGGCGAGCCGGCGTACATCAAGCGAATGTGGGTCGCCCCGTCCGCACGGGGACTGTCGGTTGGCCGACGGCTCCTCAGCGAGCTGGAGTCGCTCGCTGCGGCCCACGGCGACACGGCTGTCCGCCTGGAGACGAACCGCACTCTGGTGGAGGCCATCTCGCTGTACCAGTCGGCGGGTTACGTCGAGGTCCCACCGTTCAACAGCGAGCTGTACGCCCACCACTGGTTCGAGAAGCCGCTGCACTGACCCAGTCGTGCTACCGCACCCCGGGATGGTGCTCGCGTTGCCGTCTCGATAGGTTGCGTCTCCGTGGAGCCCGCCGACATGCGCGGCTTCGAGTCCCAAACCGTCGACGTCGGCGAGGTCTCGTTGCACCTCGTGCGTGGGGGCACGGGCCCGGGCGTGCTGCTCATTCACGGGTTTCCGCAGGACTGGTACGAGTGGCGCGGCGTGATGGATCGCCTGGCGAGGACCTCGACCGTGGTGGCGGTGGACCTCCGTGGCGTCGGAGGTTCCGATGCGCCACGAGACGGCTACGACGCGGCGACGATGGCGGGTGATCTGCACCGCCTCGTCGAGCGGCTCGGTATCGGTCCGGTGGACGTCGTCGGGCATGACATCGGTGGCTGGGTGGCCTACGCCTACGGCCGGCTTCATCCCACGGCGGCGCGGAGCGTCACGATCATCGAGACGTTGATCCCGGGAGTCGAGCCGTTCGCGACCGCGGACCTGGATGTCCCGCTGTGGCACGGCCAGTTCCACATGGTGCCTGGTCTGCCCGAGGCGCTCGTCGCTGACCGGCAGGAGACGTACTTCCGCTATTTCTTCGACATCGGGACGCGAGCTGACGGCGTGATCACCGCGGAGGACGTGCGCCACTACGCCGCGGCGTACGGCGATGCTGCCCACCTGCGGGCCGCGTTCGAGGTGTATCGCGCCATCCCGACCAACGTGACGTTCAACGACGCGCTCCGCGATCCGATCGCTGTGCCGTTACTGCTGGCGGGCGGTGAGCACGTGTTCGGTCCGGTCCTGGAGGACGTGGCCGCCAACCTGCGATCGAACTTCGGGTGGTCCGACGTCTCCGTGCACGTCGTGCCCGACGGACAGCACTACCTCGTGGAGGAGCGACCCGACGACATCGCTGCACTCATCGAACGCCACACCGGCCGCCGCGCCTGACCTCCGGATGGACGATTCGTGATCGGGGCGACCGAGCCGCTCCTGCATCTCATCGGCGCGGCGCAGTGGCGGGTCGCGCTCGATGCCGGCGCCGTGGTGGACGGCTCCCTGGTCACGGAGGGCTTTGTCCACCTGTCTGGGCCGGACCAAGTCGCCTTGCCGGCGCAGCGGCTCTTCGCCGGCCGGCAGGACTTGCTCGTCCTCGCCATCGATCCGGCGCGGCTGCGCGACGACGTGCGGTGGGAGTCGGGCGTGCCGGGCGACCCGGCGTCGATGCGCTTTCCGCACCTCTACGGGCCGTTGCCGGTCGCCGCGGTCACCAGTGTCGTGCCCTACCGCCCCGGCCCGAGCGGGGCCTTCGGCCCGCCCACCGGGATCCCGCCGATCGGCGATCCCCTGGCTCGGGCGGCCGCCTTCGAGCGCAGCCTCGCCGAACGGCGCGCCGCCGTTGTGATGCCCGTCGAGGGCGGCGTGGCCTGCCTCGACCCGCGCGTGCCCGCGTCGTGGGAGCACAACTCGGTGTGGTTCACCGGCGACATCGACGCCGCCGCCATGGTGGCTGAGGCCGACCGGGTCCTCGCCGCGTTCCCGCACCGCCGGATCGTCATGTTCAGTCCACCGCCCACGGATCTCGACTGGGACGTCGAGGAGCTGCGCTTCCACGTGTTCGACGTAACCGCACCGGTACCACCTGAGCCGGTGGTACGGGTGGTGGCGGTGACCCAAGAGGTGATGGCCGGCCTGTGGGCGCCCACCTGGCGGCGGGAGATCCCGGGCATCGATGACGGCGCCGTCGGCGACCTCATCCGCCGTGAGTCCTTCGCCGCGGCCCACGTTCGGGTCGTCGACCTCGCCGTGCTGGGCGCCGACGGTGTCCCGGTGGCCGGTACCCAGCTGCGCATCGACGGGGCGACGGCGGCGATCGACGGGGTGATGACGGCGCCGTCCGCACGCAGGCAGGGACATGCCGCGGCCCTCGTCGGTGACGCAGTGCGTCGGGCCCGCGCCGCCGGGTGCGACGTGGTTTGGCTCCTCGCTCGCGCCGACGACTGGCCGCGTCGCTGGTACGAACGGATCGGGTTCGTCGACGTCGGATGCCGGTGGGAGGCGGTTCGTCGGTGACTTCCGCGGCCGCTTCCTCCACCAGACCTCGGACCTGTCGATCGGATTCCGCGCCTTACGGAACCAGGTCGGACAGGTGCTTCAAGGAGTGCTCGAGATGGTCGTGGCCGAACGGCGGGAACTGGATGATCTCCCGCACCTGGGTGGAACGGCTGACCAGTCGTAGGTGAGCGTCACCGTGGTCTGGGACGGGCCAGTCGCTTCCAGGTCGTAGCGCCAGACCCAACCGCCGAACCCGAGCTCTCCCGTCTCCGGCGACTCCTGTCCCGGTCGCCAGGCGATCGCGCGCGGCGGATCGAACACCTCCACCTGGTTGGCCATCTTGTAGTCCTTGTCAGGGTGGTTCTCGTGATGCATCGCCATGCGGAACACCTGGCCGGTCCTCGTCAACGGGGCGGCGTCGAGGGACTCGCGCACCCAGCCAGTGCCGTCGATGGCGACGTGCGCTTTGGGGTCGGCCAGCACCGCAAACACGGCGGCAGGCGCGGCGTCGATCTTCGTCGTCGCAGTCATCTTCTCAGCGTCCATGCGATCTCTGACGACGGGCGCACGCCGAACTCATCGGACGCTCGGCACGCGCCGCGGTAGCGCGGCGGAAGCGATGCGGTAGCGCCGCGCTGGAAGATCGTGACGGGCCTCGTCCCGTGGCCTTCGAGCGCACCTTCGAGGAGGAATGCCATGTCACCACGCAGGTTGGCAGCCGTGGCCGCCGCCACCGCCACCCTCACACTGATCTCGCCGTCGATGACCGAAGCCACCAGAGCGCCCGAAGCCGCCGCGCCGGTGCACAGCAGCGGCCAGGCCCGCTGCGCGCTGGCGATGCACGAGGCTGTCGTCCAGGACAACGTCTCCTACAACGCCCGCGACGAGGAGGCGTACATGGAGGTGATCCACCCGGACATCATCTTCCACGTCGCCGGCACCACCACCTACGGCATCGACGCCCACATGGAGTCCGTGCGGGCCGCCTGGGCGAACCCGGAACCGTGGGAGTGGCAGTGGGAGATCCTCTCCGAGACCATGTTCGGCTGCCACACCGGCATCGCCGTGCTCGACATCCACATCGTCTACCCGAACCGCATCCGCCAGTTCTCGGTGACGATGACGATGGTCAAGGAGCAGGGCCAGTGGCAGGTCGCCATGGACACCGCCTACTTCGTCGGTGAGACCCCGACGGCCTGACGACATCCGACGCCACGTGGACGAGTCCTGACCGCCTCGTCCACGTGGTGGGGCCGGCGGGCTCCTTCAGCCCCAGGCTGATCCGGCGAGCGCCTCGCCGGCAACGTTCATGCGCCGGCCGGCGCACAGGTCGCACCACGCGCCGTCGGGATCAGCGAGGTGTTGGCGCACGATCGCTGCCTGCGCCAGCCCGAGCTCGTCGAAGATCGCCACCGCCGCCCGCCACGCGTCGAGGTCGCCCGTGGCGTGGGCCAGCCCATCGAGGGCGATCGCCTCCTGGATGCGGGTGCCCTGGTCGCGCGAGAGCTCGAGGCTCCGTTCGAACCACACTGCGGCGGGCCGACCCAGACGCAGCAGCGTCTCGCCGAGACCCAGGTACGTGTGGACCTGCACCGACGGCTCACCGACACGATCGGCCAGCTCGACGGCGCGGTGGTGCCAGCGCAGCGCGTCGTCGCGCTCACCGAGGCGGGCCGACGCGAGCGCAAGATTGCACCACGCTCCCGCTCGGAGCAGGTCGCTGGCTCCCTCGTACCCGAGCGCCAGACGTGCGTGCTCGACGGCGGCACGGTCGTCGCCGGCAAGGTGGCAGCGCATCGCCATCGAGTTGTGGACGGCTGCTGTCAGCACCGATGGCTCGGGCTCCAGCGTGAGCACGGCGGCGAAGTGGTCCATCGCCGCCTGGTTCTCCCCGCTCCACGCCTCCAGCGCGCCCAGGTTGGCGTGAAGCACGGCGAGTCCGTGGCGGTCGGTCGTCGACCACAACGCCCGAACGTGCGTCGCTCGCCAGTCGGCGAAGTACCCGCGCTGCTCGAGGAACGTGCGCAGGGCGGCGGCGAGCTCCCAGCCGTCGTCGCTGAGCGCAACGGTCACGAGCGTGGCGTGCTCGGCCTCGAGCCAACGCAGGGCGGCATCGATGTCGTCGAGATCAGGGAGCGCTGCCGGCACATGCTCGATCGTCGGCTCGAAGCGCCGCAGGTTCCGGTTGAGGCGGTCGGTCGCCGCCACCGTGGCGGCGAGGTAGTAGTCGTGCAACCGTCGCGCCGCGTCGTCGACCCCGTCCGCGTTGTTGGCCAGGCGGCGGCCGTACCCCCGCAGCAGATCGTGGTAGCGGTACCTGTCGCCGCCTGCCTGTTCCAGCAGGTGGGCGTCGAGCAGCTCGTCGAGATCGTCGCCGGCCGCGACGACGTCGCGCGCGGTCATCGCGGCCGCCGCCAATCGGTCGAAGTCGGCGGCCGGGTGCGTCGCGAGCAGCCGGAACGTCCGCGCGGCGCGCGGGGACACGTGCTCGTAGGACACGGCGAACGCCTCGGCGACGCCTCGTTCGCCGTCGTTGAGCAACCCCTCACGGGCGCGCTCGTCGGCGAGGCGCTCGACGACGCTCGCCAGCGTCCAGGCCGGGCGGCTGGCCAACCGGGCGGCGACGAGGCGGATCGCCAGCGGCAGGTGGCCACAGGCGTCGACGATCGCTCGGGCCTGTGTTGCGTGCGCGCCGGTGACGTCGGCGCCCGCGACGCGCCTGAGCAGGTCGAGCGCCTCGTCGGGGGCCATCACGCCGAGCGTGCGGAACGCCGCGCCGTCGAGACCAACGAGCCGGGCGCGGCTGGTGACGAGCGATCGCGTCGTCCCGTCGCCTGGCAAGAGGTCGCGGACCTGCTGGGCCGTCGCCGCGTTGTCGAGCACGAGCAGCATCCGACGACCGGCGATGCGACTGCGCCAGGACGCGGCGCGCACCTCCGGATCGTCGGGCACGTCGGGGTCGGCGACGCCGGCGGCCCGCAGCAGCCGGGCGAGCGCGTCCGTCGGCGTCAGCGGCTCGGCGCCGGGCGTGTGCCCGCGCAGGTCGAGGAAGATCTGGCCGTCGGGGAACTCGTCGCGCAGGGCGTGTGCGGCGTGCAACGCGAGTGCTGTCTTGCCGACACCGGCCATGCCGTCGATGGCGACGATCGGTTCGCTGGCCAGCGCCGCGGCCAGCTCGGCTCGTTCCTCGCCGCGCCCGGTGAAGTCGGGCAAGTCGTACGGCAACGTCCGAGGCACGCCCCGGGCCGGCGCCGGCGCCGGGACGTCGAGCTCTCCGCGCACGAGGCGGCCGTGCAACTCGCGCAGCCCCGGGCTGGGGTCGACGCCCAGCTCGTTGGCGAGCGACCGGCGCAGGCGGGCATACACGGCCAGCGCGTCCGGCGTGCGTCCCTGCCGGGCGAGAGCAACCATCAGGTGCGCGTGGAGGTCCTCGCGCCACGGCCGTCTGGCCAGCACGTCGGGCAGTGCGGTACCGACTCGCGCCGGTCCGTCCGGCGGACCAGCTGCGCCCAGCTGCACGGCGCACCAGCGGGCGAGGGCGCCGAGGCGTCGTTCGTCCCACGCCTCGGCCGCCGCCCGCAGATCGATGCCGTCGATCCCTTCCAACGTGTCGCCCCGCCACAGCGCGAGGGCGCGTTCGATCGACGCGGGGTCGCCGCGCGTGAGCAGGGCATCCGCCTCGTCGGCGTCCAGCCAGTGGCCGTCGAGCCGGGCGCGATAGCCGAAGCCCTCGACCGTTTGGATGAGCTCCGGCAGCCGGCGCCGCACCTCGGAGACGGCCTTGTGGACCTGTTGGCGCGCGGTGCGCGGTGGCTCGCCGTCCCAGAGGGCCGACACGACCGTGTCGAACGCGACGGCATGGCCACGGGCCAGCAGGAGCCGGGCCAGCAGGGCCCGCACTCGTGCGCCTCCGACAGGGACTTCACGCTCGCCGTCGTGGACCACCAGTGGACCCAGGATGCGCAGCTCCACCTCAACGACCGTACCCCGGTGCGTCGGAGTGCAACTCGGCCCGTCACGAGCACTGCGCCGGCCGCGGCCAGCTAACTTCGTTCGCATCCGGGCGCGTGACATCTGGAAGGCGCATTCTCACGGGCAAGTGGACGACTCGACCATGAAGTCGTCGACGCGCTGATGGACGAGACGCTCGCCGGGCGTTTCAGGCGCTGGCTGTGGCGTCCGCCGCGGCCACATGGCGAACCGATCGCGGAGCGAACCGTCAGCTTCTTGGAGCTGTTCTACGACCTCGTGTACGTGGTCGTCGTGTCCCAAGCGGCCCACCACCTCGCCGAACACGTGTCGGCGCGCAGCATCGCCGAGTTCGCCTTGGTCTTCGCGTTGATCTGGGTCGGTTGGATCAACGGCACCCTGTACCTGGAGTTGCACGGCCGCGAGGACGGACGGACGCGCACCGTCGTCTTCATCCAGATGGGTGTGCTCGTGCTGCTGGCGGTGTACACGGGGGAAGCTGCCAGCAGCGGGGGACGGGGCTTCGCGCTCACGTACGCGACGTTCCTGGCCGTGCTGACGTGGTTGTGGTACGCCGTGCATCGGGAGGATCGCCGAGACCATCGCGAGTTCCTGGCCCCGACCAGGCACTACGTCACGGGGATCGCCGTGTCGGCGGTGGTCGTCTTCGTCAGTGCCTTCCTTCCGGAGGACGTGCGACTCGTGGTGTGGGGCTGTGTGGCGATCGGCTGGATCGGCGGCCTGATCGCACTCGGGCACCCGGCGGTCGGTCTGAGCCGTGGAATGCTCCCGACGGAGTCGCTGGTCGAGCGCTTTGGCCTGTTCACGATCATCGTCCTCGGCGAAGTGGTGTTCGGCGTGGTGGACGGCCTGTCCGACTCAGAGCGCGACTTCAAGACGATCAGCACCGGGATGATCGCCCTCGTCATCGGCTTCGGCTTCTGGTGGATCTACTTCGATCTCGTCGGACGTCGACCACCTCGTCCCGACGGTGCAGCGCTGGCGCGCTGGCTGCTCAGCCACCTGCCGATCACGCTGTCCATCGCTTCCGCTGGTGCCGCCATGGTGAGCCTCATCGCACACGCTCACGACGCGCGGACACCGGCGAGCACGGCGTGGCTACTCGCCGGAGCCGTGGCCACCGGTCTGCTCGCGCTGATCGTGATCACACGCGCCCTCGTCGATGCACGGCGGCTGGCCGTCGTCTACCAACCGATGGGCCTGGCTCTGGGCCTTGGCGCCGGCGCGGCTCTCGTCGCCGGCTGGTGGCGTCCGGCGCCCTGGTTGTTCGCACTCCTGCTCGTCGCCATCCTCTCGGTCCTCTGGTTCTTCGCCGTGAGTCGCTTCCTGCGAGTCGGTGCATGGGGCGACGAGCAGTCGCATCCCGGCTCGCCCCACGCCGGGCCGACTACCTGAGCCGGCCGACGACGCGCTCGAGGGCGTCGGTGATCGTCTCCAGCTCGCCTGGGTCGATGGCGTCGAGGAAGGCGGTGCGCACGATGTCGACGTGGCCGGCGAGCACGCGCTGGCGCATCCGCTCGCCCTTGGCCGTGATGCGGGCGAGGACGCCGCGCTCGTCATCGCCGGAGCGGTGGCGCGTGATCCAGCCGCGCGACTCGAGTTGGGCGACCTGATAGCTGAGCCCGCTGCGCGAGACGATCAGCGCGTCGGCGAGCTGGGCCATGCGCATGCCGGATGCGCCCGCGATGGAGAGGTTCATCAGGATCTCGAACTGCACCTGCGTGATGCCGGCCTGCTCGCGGAGGTTCTTCTCGACGGCGCGCTGCAGCAGGGTCGAGCTCGCGATCAGCGCGGCGTAGGCGCGGAACTCCTCGCCAGAGATCTCGGCCGCCATGACGCGATGTTAGAGAACCGGTAGCCGATCGTTCGAATTTGAGCTATCGTCGATGTAGTTCCAATTCGAATGACCCTTGGAGGACATCATGAGAATCGCCATCCTCGGAACCGGCCGCGTCGCCCAGACCCTCGCCACCGGTCTCCTGCGCGCCGGTCACGACGTCGTCATCGGCTCTCGAGATCCCGAGAACCGCGCCGGGCTCCCCGCACCCGTCCTCAGCTCCGTGGACGCCGTCGTCGGCGCCGATGTCGTGGTCAACGCGGTTCAGGGAGTCGACACGCTCCCGCTGCTCGCGTCGATCGGCCCCGACACCCTCGAGGGCACCGTGCTCTGGGACCTGTCCAACGCCGCGACCCCGGACTTCTCGCTGGCGATGCCCGATGACAGCGTCGGCCGCCAGATCCAAGAGGCCCTTCCGGGCGTCAAGGTCGTGAAGGCCGGTAACAACGTCGCGGCAGTCGTGACCGCCGATCCCACCACGCTGCCGGCTCCGACGACGCAGTTCCTCTCCGGCGACGACAGCGACGCGAAGGAGGTCGTCTCCGGCCTGCTCATCGATCTCGGATGGCCGCGCGAGAGCCTGCTCGACCTCGGAGGCATCGCCAACGCGTATGGCCAGGAGCACTACCTGGCGCTGTTCGGATCGATGCTGCAGCAGCTCGGCACGCCGTACTTCAACATCGCCGTCGTCAAGGCCTCGTGAGCGTGCCGTCGGCGTGGCAGCTCCGGCCGTGCGGGCTACGGCTCGTACGTGCCGTAGCTCGGAGCTCCCACCCATTCATAGACGTGAATGGTGAGTCCGGCCGGAGTCGTGTCGTTCTGCACGAGGCGCAGACCGGCCGGCGCCCCGCCGGGCGGGAACAGCTGCCGGCCGCTGCCCAGGATCACCGGGGCGATCACGAGACGCAGCTCGTCGAGCAGGCCTGCGGCCAGCAGTGATTGACCGAGTTGGGCACTGCCATGGATCTGCAGCTCCCTGCCGGGCTGACGCTTCAACTCGGCGACGTGGGTGAGGACATCTCCGGAAAGGATGGTCGACGGTGCCCAGCTGGCCTCCGCGAGGCTGTTCGATGCCACGTACTTCGGCAGGCCGTTCAATCGGGAGGCGATCGGGTCAGCGGGATCGTTCATCGGTGGCCAGTCCCGCGCGAAGTTCTCATAGGTGCGGCGGCCGAACAGGAACGCGTCGGCCTGCTCGATCCACGTGGCGGAGCGTTGCAAGAACGCCTCGTCCAAGTGCGGCACGAACCAGCCGCCCTGTGCAAAGCCGTCGGAGGTGTCCTCGTCCGGCGATCCGGGACCCTGGGCGACGCCATCCAGCGACAAGAACTCCATCAGCACCAATCTCATGGCCGCTAATATACAACCAAATGGTTGTACATACCCTTGACGAGCCACGGGCGGTGGACCGCCTGTTCCACGCGCTCTCCGACGGCACACGGCGCGACATCGTGACCCGCACGTTGCAGGCTGAGCACTCGGTGTCAGCGCTCGCGCACCTCTACCCGATGAGCTTCGCGGCGGTCCAGAAGCACGTCGCCGTTCTCGAGGGTGCCCAGTTGGTGACCAAGCGTCGGCACGGTCGCCAGCAACTCGTCAGCGGCAACGTTGACACCGTCCGCCGCGCGTCCCGCTTGCTCGACGAGCTGGAGGCGGTCTGGCGGGGCCGCCTCGAGCGGTTCGCCGAGATCCTCGCGGAGGGACCAACGGAAGGAACGCCGCCATGAGCATCACCAGCATCTACCGGGACGTCGAGGCCCGCACGATGACGATCACGGCGGACTTCGATGTCTCCGTCGAGCGCGTCTGGCGGCTGTGGGCGGATCCCCGCCAACTCGAACGCTGGTGGGGCCCGCCGACACATCCGGCCACCGTCGTCGTTCACGACCTGACGCCGGGCGGAAGCGTCTCCTTCTTCGTCACCGGGCCGGAGGGCGATCGCAGGACTGGCTGGTGGCGCGTTCTCGACGTCGACGCGCCAGGTCGTCTCGAGTTCGACCTCGGCGACCCGGACATCCCGACCGTGCGGGTTGACGTCAGCATCGACGATCGCGCCAGCGGCGGAACCCGCATGACGATCGCGATGACGTTCCCGTCGGGCGAGGCGATGGACCAGATGATGTCGATCGGCTTCGAGGAGGGAATGTCGAACGCCGTGCGGCAGATCGACGACGTGCTCCGAGCCGACGTCACCCGACCGGAGTGACCGCAGGGCGCGCGGTTTGGGGTGGCGCCGTACCGTGAGGGCGATGAGCGGTGACGTACCAGCTGACCGGACTGTCCTCCAGCTCCGTCTCGTCGTCGAGGCGGAGGATTTCGACGCGGCGATCGCCTTCTATCGCGATGTGTTGGGCCTGCCCGAACAGCTGGCGTTCGAAGATGAGGGCGAGGCCCGCGTGGCCATCCTCGATGCCGGCCGAGCCACGCTGGAGATCGCCAACCCGGCGCAGAAGCGCATGATCGACGAGGTCGAGGTCGGCCATCACACATCCGCACGGCTGCGCGTCGCCTTCGAGGTCCGCGATTCCCAGGCCACGACGGAGCGGCTCGTCACAGCAGGGGCGACGCTGGTGGCACCACCCACGACGACGCCATGGCGGTCGCTCAACGCCCGCCTCGACGCACCCGCCGGTTTGCACATCACCGTGTTCCAGGAGCTCGAGACGATGGAGGAGCGCCAGACACGGACCGGCTTCGGCACCGACGCCGACCGGCGCAGTCGCGGCTGAACCCGGGCGGCGAGCCGCTGATGACGGGGCCGCATGTCGCCGCGCCAGCGGCCGCGACGCCGGCCGCCGTCGTCCGCACCTACCTGCTGCTCTCCGGCTTGTTCACGCTCGCCGCGTCCGTCATCTGGGGCGTCAACACGCTGTTCCTGCTCGACGCCGGCCTGGACATCTTCCAGGTGTTCATCGTCAACGCCGCGTTCACGGCCGGCATGGTGCTGTTCGAGGTTCCGACCGGCGTCGTCGCTGATTCAGCCGGACGGCGACGCTCGTTCTTGCTGAGCGCGTTCACCCTCATGCTCGGAACGCTCGGGTACCTCGTCGCCGCAGCGGTCGACGGCGGTGTGGTGCCCTTCGTCTTCGCGTCGCTGCTGCTCGGGCTCGGGTACACGTTCTATTCGGGCGCGGTCGAGGCGTGGCTCGTGGACGCGCTCGCCGCCACTGGCTACGAGGCTCCGCTCGACCGTGTGTTCGCGCGGGGCTCGATGGTCTCGGGTGTGGCGATGATCGTCGGCTCGATCGGCGGAGGACTGCTCGGCGCGATCAACCTGGCGTGGCCGTTCGTTGTGCGCGCCGGCCTCCTGGCGATCGTCTTCGTCGTCGCCGCGGCGTCCATGCACGATGTCGGGTTCACGGCGCGCGCCACGACCGTTGCCGACCTGCCGGCCGAGGTGAGGCGCGTCTTGCAGACCAGCGTCACGTTCGGATGGCGGAGTCGGCCCGTTCGGTTGTTGATGGCGGTCTCGTTCGTCCATGGCGCGTTCATGATGTGGGGCTTCTACGCCTGGCAGCCGTACGTACTCGAGCTCCTCGATAGTGACGCCGTGTGGATCACGGGCGTCGTCTCAGCTGCCGTCGCGTTGTCGACGATCGCCGGCAACGCGCTCGTCGACGTCGTCTCCCGGTTCTGTGGTCGGCGCTCGACGCTGATGATCGCGTCGTCCGCCGTGCTCGCCGTCTCGACGACTGCCGTAGGACTCGTCGACTCCTTCTGGCCAGCCATGGTCTTGTTCCTGATCAGCATGGGCGCAATGGGCGTCGTGACACCGGTCCAGCAGGCCTACCTGCACGCGGTCGTCCCGTCGGCGGAGCGTGCGACGATCGTGTCAGCGGTGTCGCTGGTCGGCAGCGCCGGCGGGATCGGTGGATCGCTCGGGCTCGGCTATCTCTCGCGCGCCGTGTCGGTGGCGACCGGGTACGTCGTCGGCGGGCTCACGCTGCTGCTCGCGTTGCCGCCGTTGGTGGCGCTGCGCGCCATGCACGAGCGCGCCGATGTGTTCGTCGGGCGCCGGGCCGGCAAGGCGGCGCCGTGCGCGGCGCAGGGCCTACCTTCGGTGTCCTCGCTCGACACCGTCGCCCGGCAACCCGAGCCCGTGTCCTGACCACCAGAGCGGCGGCCGATCTCGTCCTGCGCCGCCGAGCGCGCTTGCTCAGCTCGTCGTGACGATGGACTCGAGCACGGACAGCCGTCGAGTTGCCCGGTTCCACAGTTCGGCTCGATGGGCGTCCGAGAGGCCGGCGGCATCGAGGACGTCGAACTTGTCGAGGATGTCTGCTCGTTTGATCCGCAACGCAAGTGGGTCGGCGGCGCAGCGGGCGAAGTAGTCCGCCTCCAACTCACCAACGCGTTCGGTGAGTGCATCGATGAGCTCGAGAAGTCGATCGTCCACCCCGGCGTCGCGCAGGTCGGCCCAGCTGACCGAGCCGCGCTCGACACTGTCATGGAGCAGCGCGGCGGGCACCGCGTAGGCGTCGGGGTCGTCGATCAGTTGCGCGGCGACGCGGCGGACATGGTCGATGAACAGCAGGCCTGCCTTGGTGCGGTCATCACCATGGGCCCGCTGCGCGAGCAGATCGGCTTCGATCACCGAGATCATTTGACGCTCCTCACTGGGCGGCAATGTACCTCGATCGGGTGACAGCACCGACAGCGGGCTCCCTCGTTAACGCCCGAGCAGCTACGTCCGCGACGGCGTGATCGAAGGTCACCACGACGCTCCCCGCCTTGTGGCCGCTGTCGACGCGGCGGTGGGCGTGGACGATCTTGTCGAACGGCCACACGGAATCGATCACCGGCCGCAGGGCTCCTCGCTCGGTCAGGGCGAGCAGCGTTTGCAGGTGGTTCGCGCTGATCGTGGCGGTGCCGCGGACGACTGCCTTCTGCCACGACGCGGCGATCGTCGGCCAGAGGTCGCCGTTCACCATCAGGACCCGGCCGCCGGGTGCCAGTGAGCCCTTGACGCGCGGGTAGGTGGCGTTGCCCTGGTTGTCCATGATCACGTCGTAGCGCCGGCCGCGGCTGGTGAAGTCCTCGGCCGTGTAGTCGATGACATGGTCCGCTCCCAGGCCCCGCACGAGGTCCGCGTGGGCGCCACTGCACACGGCGGTGACCTCGGCGCCCGCGTGCTTCGCGAGCTGAACGGCCATCGCACCGACCGCACCGGAGGCGCCGTTGATCAGCACCGTCTGCCCGACCGTGAGGTTGGCCTGCTCGAGGAAGTGGAGCGCCGTCGAACCACCGAAGCACAGGGCGACGGCGTCGGGTTCGCTGATGGTGTCGGGGATCGTGGCGATCGCTCCCTGCTCGGCCACCGTGACGTACTCGGCGTGGCAGCCGAGATCGAGGTCGCGCGAGGCGAGCACCCTGTCGCCAACCTGGAATCGAGTGACGTCAGCCCCCGCGGCCTCGATCCGGCCGGCGACGTCGAAGCCGAGGATCGGTTGCTTCAGCTTGGTGAGTCCGAACTTGAGGCGCACGGCGACACCCATGCCGCGTGGGACACGGAGCGCACGCAGCCGCGCGTCACCGGAGTTGACCGTCGTCGCCGCGGACCGGATCAGCACCTCACCGGTCGCTGGTACCGGCATCGGCACGTCTCTGATCCGCACGACCGCTGGCGGCCCGTACGCCTCGCAGACCGCAGCCTTCACGAAGCACCCACATGGCGCATCCCCGAACGGTAACCCGAGCGGTAGCGAGGCTCGGCGACGGCATCCCTGGACTCATCGCTCCTGCGATACTCCGTCGCGTGCCTGAGGGTGCCCCGACGGACGCCGTCGCTGTCGTGGTCGCGTTCAACGAAGCGATCAACCGAAGCGACCTGGGTGCGCTCACGGGTCTGATGACCGAAACCCATCGATTCGTCGATTCCGACGGCGCGGCGGTTGAAGGGAAGAGCGCCTGCGTGGAGGCTTGGCGCGGCTTCTTCGAGAGCTTCCCGGACTATCGGAACGTGTTCGATGCCATCACGGACGTCGGCGACGGCGTCGTCGTTGTTCGGGGTCGTTCCGAGTGCAGCTTCGCTCCTCTCGATGGGCCGGCCGAGTGGCGCGCTGTGGTCCTGGACACCCGCGTTGATGTCTGGCAGGTCTCGGAACCAGGCTCTTGACGGCACTGCGCCGCGGCCGACACAAGGAGGGATCATGGGCGAGCCCACGGTGATGACCGGGGACACCGAGACCAACAGGGAGATCGTCCGCCGAGCGTTCGAAGCCTGGCAGCAGGGCACCGCACCGATCTCCGACGTGTTCGCCCCGGACATGGTGTGGCGGATCGAAGGCCACTCCGCCGCCTCACGGGAGTACCGGAGCCGACAGGAGTTCATCGACGACGTGCTGGCGCCGTTCGGAGCCCGGTTCGCCGCAGGCGAGCCATTCCGACCGGTGACCATCCGCTCGATCCACGCGGATGCCGACACCGTCATCGTCGTCTGGGATGGGCGAGGTGTCGCCAACGACGGCCGGGCCTACGAGAACAGCTATGCCTGGATCATGCGACTCTCCGCAGGAGTGGTCGTCGACGGCACCGCGTTCTACGACAGCATCTCCTTCAACGACCTGTGGAGTCGCGTCACCGTCTGAGCTCGGCCGCACCGGCGATCCGCAACGATGAGCCGGTGCACGCGTGACGGCCGATGGCGCATGATGTCGCCTATGAGCAACGAAGCGGCAGCGCCCGACACGATCGTCCTCATCCACGGCTTCTGGGTGACGCCACGGAGCTGGGAGGACTGGATCACCCACTACGAGGCCAAGGGCTTCAAGGTCCTGGCGCCGGCCTACCCCGGGTTCGAGGTCGAGGTCGAGGCGCTCAACCTCGATCCGACGCCGATCGAGCAGGTCACGGTGCCACAGATCATCGAGCACCTCGAGGCGGTCGTCGGCGGACTCGACCGCCCACCCATCATCATCGGCCACTCCGCCGGCGGCGTGTTCACGCAGATCCTGCTCGACCACGGCTTCGGCGCCGCCGGCGTGGCGATCGACTCGGCGCCGACCGAGGGCGTCCGGCGGATCCCGCTCTCGCAGGTCCGGGCCTCCTTCCCCGTGCTGAAGAACCCGGCCAACCGCCACCGCGCCGTCGGACTCACCCACGAACAGTGGCAGTACGCCTTCACGAACGGCTTCAGCGACGAGGAGTCCCGGCGGCTCTATGAGCGCTACCACATCCCCGCGTCAGGGGCGATCTTCTGGGGCAGCGCGCTTGCCAACATCCACCCAGGCAAGGACGACAACTGGGTCAACTACGAGAACCCCGACCGCGCCCCGCTGCTCTTCATCTCCGGCACCGATGACCACCTGATGCCGCCGAGCATCCAACGCTCCAACGCCAAGCACTACAAGGCGCCCGGCCTCGTCACCGAAGTGAAGGAGTACCCGGGACCGCACCTGCTGCCGGCGTGGCCGGGCTGGGAGCAGGTCGCCGACGACGCGCTGGACTGGGCGCTGGCCAACGCACGGCCGACCGGACCCACCGCTTCGGGTGACCGCGAAGTGTGACCCACGCGTGCCGAAATCCGCTGTCTGACGTCACACTTCGCGGCGAGCGCTGAGACGCTCAGCCCATCACTCAGTTGCTGCAGAGACCGCTCGGTTGGCTGGTCTCGCAGCTGTTGTTGCTCACGACAGTGGTGTCGATTGCCTCTGGCCCCAGGACGATGTCGGGGGCGTTGTTCCTGATCACGTTGTTCGTGATGCTGTTGTCGACGGGTTCGGTGTTCTCGAACCCTCCGATCACGATCACGCCGCCGGTGATGTCCGCCGGACCTCCCGGCAGGTTGTCGCGGATGTTGTTGTTCGAGATGGTGACACCGTGGGCGCCGATGAGAATGACGCCGACGCCGGACACCGCCGGAGGTTCTTCGTCGCAGAGCTTGGTGTTGTGGTTGATGTGGTTGTTGGAGATGTCGAAGTCGCCCGCCGGCCCGGGTGCGTCGGCGAGGACCACCACGCCGACACAGTTGTCGTGGAGGCGATTGGACGTGATCGTGCCACCTTCGGCGTGGCGCACGAACACCCCGAACAGGGCGCCGGATGCCTCGTTGCCGGAGACCTTGGCGTTGGCGTTGGGTGAGTCGCCAACGTAGAAGCCCGCCTCCGCGCTGCCGCTCGCCGTGTTGCCGACAATGGTCGTGTTCGTCGACGAGTTGGCGAAGACGCCGTACTCGGCGTTGTCCTCGAGGACGTTGTTGCGGATCGAGGTCTGGTCGGCAGCGAACACGAAGATGCCGAACTCGAAACCGGTCACCGTGAAACCGCTCACGCTGACGCCGGTCACCGTGTTGCTCGGATCGCTGAAGTCCCCGACGCACACGCCGCAGAGCGGGTCGCCGGGCGACTGCACGGTGGCGCGCGCACCGACCAGTGAGATGTCCGAGGTCGTGATGGACACCGACTCTTCGTATGTGCCGCGGAGCACGCGGATCGTGTCGCCTGGATTCGCCGCGTCGACCGCCGCCTGGATCGACTGGCCCGGCCGGACGATGTGGACGGACGCCGCTTCCGCTGGGCCCGCCACGACGACTCCGAGGCTGACGGCGGTGGCCAGCCCGATGACGACGGCGAGCGCCCGACGACGGGTGCGTGGCAGCTGCATGAGAAACCCCTCCTGTCCCCCGTGCTCCCCGCGGCACGGCCGCACCGGTGACACTACGCCCGGCCGTGCCGGTGGCTGCAAGCCAAGGATGACTGCCGAGAGCTGCGACGTCGGTCCCAGGCGATCACGACCCTTCTGCGGCTACCCGAAGATGTTGCCGCGCCCGAGGATGCCGTGCTTGCCTCGGGGCGTGCGTACGTCGCCGGGAACGTCGTGGGCTCCCGGTCGACGCCGCGGTGACTCTGGCGAGTCATTGAGTCCATGGTTCGCGCCAGCCACCATTGCCTGCCACGAGCGCATCGGCCGCCTCTGGGCCCCACGAGCCGGGTGCGTAGGTGTCGACCGGGGGGGCCTGGTCGATGAGCGGCTGCATGATCCGCCACGCCTGCTCGATCGTGTCCTGACGCGCGAACCTCACGGTCTGGCCGACGAGCGCGGCGTGGAGCAGGACCTCGTAGGGCGTCGGGCCTTCGCCACCCTCTTCGGCGAACTCCATGTCGAGATGGATCGGTGCCGGTCTCGGATCGTCGGCCCGGCGGGTCATGAGCTGGAGGCGGACGCCGGTCGACGGGTCCAGCCGCACGACGAGTTGGTCCGGTTCGACGTTCTCCGGACGGAGGTGGAACCCCAGCACTGGCGATTGCTTGAACACGAGCCGCAGCTCGGTGTGGGTGATCGGGAGGCGCTTCCCGGTGCGGATGTAGATCGGGACACCCGACCAGCGCCAGTTGTCGATTTCGAGCCGCAACGCGGCGAACGTCTCGGTCGTCGAATCGGCGGCGACCCCGTTGATCGACTTGTATCCGTCGTACTGGCCGCGGACGTACTGGCTGGGATCGGCCGTGGCGATCGCCTGGAAGATGGCCGTCTGCGCACCCTTCAACGTCGCCGGGTCGCCGCCGGCGGGCGCCTCCATTGCTGCCGCTCCCAGCAGCTGCAGCAGGTGATTGACGACCACGTCGCGCAACGCGCCGACAGGATCGTAGAAGTGGCCGCGGTCCTCGACGCCGAAGTCCTCGGCCATCGTGATCTGGATGCAGTCGACGTAGTTGCGGTTCCAGATCGGCTCGAGCATCGTGTTCCCGAAGCGCAGGAAGAGGATCTGCTCGAGACCCATCTTGCCGAGGTAGTGGTCGATCCGGTACAGCTGCGACTCGTCCACGTACTGGTGGAGCTCAGCGGCCAGCTCGTGGGCCGAGGTCTGATCGTGGCCGAACGGCTTCTCCACGACGACGCGCCCCGAAGTGGTGAGACCACGATCGGCCAACCCTTTCACGACCCTGCCGAAGAGGAACGGCGGGATCTCGAGGTAGAAGACAGGGCACTTCGCGCCACTGATCGCATCGCCCACCTTGTCGTAGGTGGCTGGATCGGTGAAGTCGCCCTGCACGTACGACAGCCGGTCGGTGAAGCGCTTGAAGACCGTCGGATCGATCGTCTCGCCGGTTCCCTCGATCGAGCTGCGGGCCCGCTCGACCAGTTGAGGGAGCGCCCAGTCGTCCCCTGCGACGCCGACGATGGGGCAGTCGAGCAACCCACGTTGCTCGAGGCGGTACAACGAGCGGAACGTCATCACCTTGGCCAGGTCCCCGGTGATCCCGAAGATCACGAGGACGTCACCGATCGGCCCTTGGCCTGCCGGACCCGTCGCTGCCGCTCCTCCCGCTGCTTGCTCGACCATTGCGCTTCCCTCCTGCTCGGTGAGTGGTCACCGTCACCTGCGATCTACCACGCCCGGTCGGCCCGGTCATCGTCCGGATTGGGCGAAGTGCCGGTCGGTGCACGGGCGCTCCAGCGCCTTCGCCGGCCGCACGCTCCGGCGCGTCGTTCAGACGCAGAGTCCCGGTTCGGCACGGCGGGCGCTCCAGCGCCTTCGCCGGCCGCATCGAGGGTCGCGTCGTTCAGACCAGAGTCCCGGTTCGGCACGGCGGGCGCTCCAGCGCCTTCGCCGGCCGCATTGAGGTCGCGTCCGACAGGAGTTCCGGTTCGGCACGGCGGGCGCTCCAGCGCCTTCGCCGGCCGCATTGTCAAGGGTCGCGTCGTTCAGACCTGGAGTCCCGGTTCGGCACGGCGGGCGCTCCAGCGCCTTCGCCGGCCGCATTCAGCTCGGTAGGGTCCGCTGCGGTGATCCTCTCGGACCGTGACCTGCGCAAGGCCATCGGCGACGGCCACATCGTCATCGACCCGTTCGACGACTCGTGCATCCAGCCCTCGTCCGTGGACGTGCGGCTCGATCGCCTGTTCCGGGTCTTCCGCAACCACACGGCCGGCATCATCGACGTCAAGGTGGATCTGACCGACCTCACGGAACTGATCGAGATCTCACCCGACGGCGTCTTCATGCTGCACCCGGGCGAGTTCGTCCTCGGCTCGACCGAGGAACGCGTCGCGCTGCCGGACGACATCGTTGCGCGGATCGAAGGAAAGAGCTCGCTCGGCAGGCTCGGGCTGCTCATCCACAGCACGGCCGGGTTCGTCGACCCAGGTTGGGACGGCCACGTCACCCTCGAACTGGCCAACGTCGCCAGCCTGCCGATCACGCTCTATCCGGGCATGAAGATCGGCCAGCTCAGCTTCATGCAGATGACCACGCCCGCCGATCGGCCCTATGGCAAGGGTGCGACCGGTTCGAAGTACCAAGGTCAGCGCGGCCCGACACCGAGCCGCTACTACCAGAACTTCGAATAGCGCACCGCCCGTTGGGGAAAGAGTGCGGCGACTTATGCCTCGCCTGCGCCGTATCTCCCCTGAAGCACCGGGCTGGACTCGCCGGCGGAGTGGGCGGGGGTTCGCCTACTTCGACCAGCACGGTGTCCGCCTCGGCCCCGACGACGTGGCCCGCTGCAAGGCGCTCGTCATCCCCCCGGCGTGGACGGAGGTGTGGATCTGCCCGTTTCCCAACGGTCACCTCCAGGCCGTCGGGATCGACGAGGCCGGGCGGCGCCAGTACCTGTACCACCCGGCGTGGCGGGAGCAGCGCGACGTCGCCAAACACGCCCGGGTGCTCGATGTGGCCGCCCGCCTCCCGGTCGCCCGGCGCAAGGTGACCGAGCACCTCGACTTGGCGGGCATGCCCCGCGAGCGGGCTCTGGCGCTGGCGTTCCGCCTGCTCGACCTCGGCTTCTTCCGCATCGGCGGAGAGAACTACGCCGAGGAATACGGCAGCTTCGGGTTGGCCACCATCGAGAAGCAGCACGTCAAGGTCAAGGGCGACGAGGTGATCTTCGAGTACATCGCCAAGTCGGGTCAGGAGCGACTCGTTGCAGTGCGCGACGACGCGGTGCTCGCCGCCGTGGGCACACTCAAGCGGCGCCGTGGCGGCGGCCCAGGACTGCTCGCGTACCGGGTCGGGCGGCAGTGGCGCGACGTCACGTCCGACGACATCAACGTGTACGTGAAGGAGGTCGTCGGCGGCGACGTGTCGGCGAAGGACTTCCGGACCTGGCACGGCACGGTGCTGGCGGCCGTCGCCCTCGCCGGCAAGATCGAGGATCGAGAGTCGCCGACGAGGCGGAAGCGTGCCGTCGCGACGGCGATGAAGGAGGTCGCCGAGTCGCTCGGCAACACCCCGGCCGTCGCCCGCAGCTCGTACGTCGACCCGAAGGTCGTGCAGCAGTTCGAAGCCGGCGAGACGATCGAGGAGGCACTCGACGGCACGCGCCCCGGTCGGCCGGAGTCGACGCGGCGAAAGGTCGAAGCGGCAGTGCTCGATCTCCTCCAGGAGTAACCCGTTCTGTCCGTAGGGATCGATCGTTGTGATGCGATCGTTACGGACAGAAGGGCTGAAGACGGAATCCGGCGGGGTGACGGGTCCGAATCGGTGCCGTGAAACCTTCCCGCGTCATCTCGGTGCTGGCCGGGCTCGCCGCCGCGCTCGTCGCGCTTGCCGTCGCCGAGCTACTGGCCGGGCTCAACCGGGCGTGGCGCTCGCCCGTGCTCGACGTTGGGGACCGCGTCATCGACGCCGCGCCGCCGTTCGTCAAGGAGTTCGCCATCGACACGTTCGGGACGAACGACAAGCCGGCACTGCTGATCGGCATCGGCGTTGTGCTCACGCTGTACGCGGGGATCGTCGGCCTCATTGCCCTCCGGCGCCACTTCACCGTCGGCGTCGTCGGCGTGGGCCTGTTCGGGGTGATCGGTGCCTGGGCGGCGCTGAGTCGTCGCATCGCCCCGCCTTGGCACGTGGCGCTGCCCAGTTTGATCGGCGCGGCGGCCGGGATCGGGGCGCTGTGGCTCGTGCGCCAGTCCGTGCGCCAGCGGGACGAACCGCCGCTCAACGCGCCCGGCGCCACGGACCGACGCGAGTTCCTGCGCCACTCCGGCGCGCTGCTCGCCGGCCTGGCGGCGACCGCTGCCGTCGTCGGCGTAGCCGGTCGCTGGTTGGGGTCGCGCTTCACCGCCGCCGCGTCGCGTGCCGGTCTGACGTTGCCGCGTCCGGCGAGTCCACTGGCACCGGTGACGGCGTCCACCCAGGTCGACGTGCCGGGCATGACGCCGTTCATCACGCCGAACGACGGCTTCTACCGGATCGACACAGCGCTCACCGCGCCGCAGGTGCCGACGGACTCCTACACGTTGCGCATCAAGGGGATGGTCGACAACGAGCTCGAGCTGTCATTCGACGACCTGTTGCGGCGGGAGATGATCGAGCGCGACATCACGCTGACGTGCGTCTCCAACGAGGTCGGCGGCAAGCTCGTGGGCACCGCCCGCTGGCTCGGCACACGACTCGATGCGCTGCTGCGCGAAGCGGGTGTGCAACCGGGTGCCGATCAGGTCGTCGGCCGTTCCGTCGACGGCTTCGAGTGCGGGTTTCCCATCGAGGTCGCCCGGGACGGTCGGGACGCCATGGTCGCCATCGGGATGAACGGTGAGCCGCTGCCGATCGAGCACGGCTTCCCGGCCCGCCTGATCGTCCCCGGCCTGTACGGGTTCGTCTCGGCGACGAAGTGGCTGACCGAGATCGAGCTGACGACGTTCGCCGAGTTCGACCACTACTGGCTCCGTCGCGGGTGGGCGCAGCGAGCACCGATCAAGCTGATGAGTCGCATTGACACGCCGCGGGGGCTGGCCAAGGTGCCGGCCGGTGTCGTCGCCGTCGCCGGGGTGGCATGGGAGCAGACGGTCGGCATCGCCGGCGTCGAGGTCGCCGTCGACGACGGACCGTGGCAGCCCACCGACCTTGCCGACGTCACGACGAACGACACGTGGCGGCAGTGGGTGTACCGGTGGAATGCCACGCCCGGACGTCACTCCCTCAAGGTCCGCGCGATCGACAACGCCGGCGCAATCCAGACCGCGGACCGCGCCGAACCAATCCCCGACGGTGCATCCGGCCACCACCAGATCGTCGTGATCGTCGAGTGATCGGTCCCGTCACCGTGAACACCAGAAAGGACCCCCCCATGAGAACACGACGTCTACGCGGCGCTGCCGTTGCTGCGGTCGCCGCCCTGTCGCTGGTTGCCGCCGCGTGCGGTAACGACAACGACGACCCGGCCGCCGCCGCTCCTGCGGCCACCGAGAGCGACGCCACCGAGCCCATGGCCACCGAGCCGATGGAAGAGTCGATGACAACCGAGCCGATGGCGCCGGCAGACGGCGCGGCGATGGCCCCTTCCGGCCCCGCCTGCGCCAGCGTGCCGATGGATGGCGAGGGCAGCTTCGAGGGCATGGCCGACGACCCCGCAGCGACCGCGGCGAGCAACAACCCAGAGCTCTCGACGCTCGTGACGGCGGTCGGCGCCGCCGGGCTCGTGGACACGCTGAACGGAGAAGGCCCGTTCACGATCTTTGCTCCTGCCAACTCGGCCTTCGCCAAGGTGCCCGCCGCTGATCTCGATGCGCTGCTGGCCGACCCGCAGGGCGCGCTGACGGACATCCTCACGATCCACGTCGTCGGCGGTGAGTCGCTGTCGAGCGCAGACCTGGTCGAGGCCGGCACCGTGAGCGGCCTGAACGGCGATCTGTCCGTCGTCGCCGAGGGTGATGCCGTGACCGTCGATGCCGGGGGTGGCCCGGCCACCGTCGTCTGCGCCGATGTGCCCGTCGCCAACGGCACGGTCCACATCATCGACACGGTGTTGCTGCCGGCCGCCTGAGCCGGTTACGCCGTGTCTCCACGGGCGAGGCGAGCAACTTGATTGCCGCCGAGCCCGAAAATCGAGCAACGAGGGGTCGCTCCGGGCCCCTCGTTGCTTGCGTTGTGGGCGGGTGTCGCTCCCATCCGTCGAAGCTGCTGCTCCGAACCTCGGTCATGGCGGTCGATTTCTTGCATCTGCGCACCGCCGCACGAACGTCTGGCACATTGGTGGGCCTTGGACCCCGACCTCGACGCGCTGATGATCCAGGTCGCCGGTGGTGATCGGGATGCGTTCGCCGTGTTGTACGACCGGCTGGCGCCCGTCGTCTACGGCGTGGCGCGCCGCGTCCTGCGCGATCCAGCCCAGGCCGAGGAGGTCGCCCAAGAGGTGTTCGTCGAGATCTGGCGGCAAGCCACCCGGTTCGACTCCGACCGGGGAAGCGTCCGCACGTGGGCCGTCACGATCACGCACCGGCGGGCCGTCGACCGGGTCCGCAGCGAACAGGCGCATCGCACACGCCAGACTCGGTCGGTCGCCACTGATGCAACCGTGGAAGCGACGCCGGAGGACAGCGCCATCGAGTCGGAGGACCGCCGCATGGCACGAGTCGCCATGGCCGGACTCAGCGACGTGCAACGAGAAGCGCTCGAGTTGGCGTTCTATGACGGCCTCACTCATGTCCAGATCGCTGAGGAGCTGGGGATCGCCTTGGGCACCGTGAAGACCCGCATCCGCGATGGCCTGATCCGACTGCGCACCCTGATGGGAGGCGTGACATGAGTGAGTCGCGCAGTGACGAGGAACTGCAGGAGCTGATGGCACTCGACGCGGTCGGCGCCCTCGATGACGACGAGCGCACGGAGCTGGAGGCGGAGATCGCCGACCGTCCGGACCTGCAGCGCGAGCTCGAGGAGCTGCGCGCCGCCGCCGCCGCGATGGCCGACGCTGTCAGCGAGGCGCCGCCGGCGACGCTGCGCGCCAGCGTGCTCGACGCGATCGACGGCGTCGAGCAGCTACCGGCGGTCGACAGTCCGGTGGAGGCCGCGCCGCCGATGGCCCCGGTCGTGCCGATCACCGCCGCTCGTCGCTGGCGGCGGTGGGTCGCCGTCGGTGCCGCCGCGGCGGCCATCGTCGCCATCGTCGCCGGCGTGCTCGTGATCTCGCCGTTCGGCGACTCGGACACCGACGAGATCGCTGACGTCATCGACGATCCGAGCGCCGTCACGATCGACATGCCGGCGACGCCGGACGGCGGCATGGCCGGATCGATCTCGCTCGTCTACTCGCCGCGTGAGGACGCCGTCGTGCTGCAGGGTCAGGATCTCGGCACGCCGCCCGAAGATGGCGTGTACCAGCTGTGGGCGATCCGTGACGGGGCCGCGGAGAACGCCGGCATCTCATTCCGTCCCGACGACGGTGACGTCGAGATCTACCTGCCCGGGTTCGACCCGGCGAGCGCCGACCAGTGGGCGCTCAGCGAGGAGCCGGACGCCGACAGCGTCACGCCCACCGAGCCCATCCTCGCCATCACCGCCTGACTCCATCCGAGTGTTTCAGCCCATCGGAGTGCTGGACCTGGGGATGCCCCGGGCCAGACACTCGGATGGAGTCAGACACTCGGATGGGGTTCAGGCCGGATCAGGTTCTGCCAGCGGGGTCGGGGGCTGGTCGAAGGAGCGCTCGCCGTTCTCGATGGCGTCGAGGAGGTGGATGGCGATGTCGCCGACCTTGACGCCGCCCGGCTCGCCGTAGTCGGCGGCACCGGCGGCCTTCGTCCCGTCGTCGAGCATGATGTAACAGAACGGGCAGGCGGTGGCGACCCGCGTGGCACCGGTCGACAGCGCCTCCCGGGAGCGCTCGTCGTTGACCTTCGTGCCGATGTCCTCCTCCATCCACATGCGGGCCCCGCCGGCTCCGCAGCACATGCCTCGCGTGCCGTTGCGCGGCATCTCGACCACGTCGATGCCCTTGATCGACCCGACGACCCGTCGCGGCGCCAGGTACACGTCGTTGTGCCGGCCGAGGTAGCACGAGTCGTGATAGGTGAGACGCTCGTCGAGGGTGGCCTGGCTGACGTCGAGTTGGCCGCTGGCGATCAGCGACTCCAGCAGCTGGCTGTGGTGGACCACCTCGTAGTGGCCACCGAGCTGCGGGTACTCGTTGAGCAGCGTGTTGAAGCAGTGCGGGCATTGCGTGATGATCTTGCGCACGCCCATGCCGTTCAACATCTCGATGTTCGGCGTGGCGAGCATCTGGAAGAGGTACTCGTTGCCTGACCGCCGGGCCGAATCACCGGTGCACATCTCCGACGGCCCGAGGATGGCGACGGTGATGCCTGCCCGCCGGAGCAGCTTGGCCATCGCCTGTGTGACGCGCTTGTTCTTGTCGTCGAAGCTGCCGGCGCATCCGACCCAGTACAGGTACTCGGCCGTCAGCGGCTCTCCGGGCTCGACGACTTCCACGCCCTCCACGTTCTTGGCCCAGTCCGCCCGGTCGCCCTGGCTCAGCCCCCACGGGTTGCCCTGGTTCTCCATGCCGCGGAACGCGTTGCCGAGCTCGCCAGGAAAGTCGGACTCCATCAGCGTGAGGTAGCGACGCATGTCGAGGATCTTGTCGAGGATCTCGATGTTGACCGGGCAGATCTCGTCGCACGCCCTGCACGTCGTGCAGGCCCACAGCTCCTCCGACGTGATGCGCTGGAACACGTTGTCGGCGTCGATCTTGATCGCCGGGTCGAGCCCGATCGGTGGCGTGACGACCGGGTCGCCGGTCGCCGTCATCACCTCGCCGACCTTGAGCACGATCTCGCGCGGATCGAGCGGCTTGCCGGTGGCGTGGGCCGGGCAGACGCTCGTGCAGCGGCCGCACATGGTGCACGCGTCGGTGTCGAGGAGCTGCTTCCACGTGAAGTCCTCGACCACGGACGCGCCGAACGATTCGAGCTCCGACTCGGCGAGGTTGGGCATCGGCTTCATCGCACCCTTCGGGCGCTCCCCGCTGCGGTCCCGCAGGTACATGTTCAGCGGCGACGTGAACATGTGACGCAGCATCGTGATCGGCAGGATCACCAGGAACGTGGCGAACGCCGCGACATGGCCGATCCACCACCACTGGTGCCACGTCGACAGTGAGGACGCCGACCACCCGTCGACGAGCAGGCTGAGCGGGTAGCCGATGAAGCTCCAGCGCTCGTAGCCGACGGCCTCACCCTCGGCCGACAGCAGAGCGATGCGGAACATCTCGGCGCCGTAGCCGGACAGCCCGATGACGAGGAACGTGCCGAGGATGGCGGCGTGCTCGGGCTTGGTCTTGATGCGGATCCGGTACGGCCGCTGCACGTAGCGCCGCAGGATCGCCCACACCACGCCGCCGAGGAAGACCAGCCCGGCAGCGTCGGCGACGAAGGCGTAGGCCTGGTAGGTCTGTCCTGTCAGGAACTGCAGGTCCTCGGGCAGCTGGTGGTCGATCTCCAGCACCGTCGTGACGCCCAGCAGCACGAGGAACCCGAAGTAGATCATCGAGTGCATCAGCCCGGCGGCGGGATCGCGCAGCAGCGTGCGCATGTACACACCGGCGCGGTAGTCGCCGAAACGCCGCTTGGCGTTCTTGACGGTCGTGCGGCGAGTCGGCGCGGCCCGGCCGCGTTCCCAGTTCTTCATCCGCTCGGCGAAGCGGAACGCACCCCAGGCGATGAGGATCGGGACGACGGTGTAGAAGGCCACCTGGAGCGGGGCAGGGACGTTGACGAACACCACGCGGTGGACCGGGTCCTCGTGATCCCAGCCGGTGAGCAGGGGCAAGATGCCCGACACCAGCGTGAAGGCCGCGAACAGCAGACCCAGCCCGAGGGCAAGGTGGTGTGGTCGGAACCCGCCGTTGGTGGTGGTGGTGGTGCGTCGCGTCGTCCTCGGGCTCGGCGGTCTCGGTGTGGCTCGCCATCGCGCCGTGACGCTAGTGGGCGCCGGATCGGCGCCGACAGGTCAGCCGAAGTACTGCGCGTCGAGCTGGCGGACCTTCCCGGCGAGCGAGGCGAGCAACTTGTGCGACAAGGGTCGGGACGTCGTCGACGACGGCGAGGAAGTTGCGCTGGGAGATCACGAACAGTGTGCTGTCGGTGTCGCAGACGGCGGTGGCCGTCCGGGGTCCATGGTCGAGGAGCGACAGCTCGCCGACGATCGAGCCGGGCCCGAGCGTCGCCACCTTGCGGCCGTTGCGTTTCACCGTGACGCCGCCGTCGAGGATGACGAACGCCTCGCGGCCCGTCTGACCCTGGTCGACGACGAGGCTGCCGGCCGTCATCCGGATCTCGTCACCGGAGCGGGCGATGCGTTCGAGCTCCCGGCGCGTGCACCCCGCGAACAACGGAACACTCCGAAGATGATCGACGTACGCCCTCTTGCTCGCCATGGCGTGACACTAACCGTGCTGAATGGCGCCCGTGTCTGAGCTCCCGGGACCCGGTCGCGTCGTTCGGGCGTGAAGGCCCGGTTCGGCACGGCGGGCGCTCCAGCGCCTTCGCCGGCCGCATCAAGGTCAGCCCTTGCCCTGGTTCTTGACCGCCTCGATGGCGGCGGCGGCCGCATCCGGGTCGAGGTAGGTGCCGCCGATCTCCGTCGGCCGGAACTCGTCGTCGAGGTCGTAGCGCAGCGGGATGCCCGTCGGCACGTTGAGGCCGACGACGGCCTCGTCGGTCATCCCGTCGAGGTGCTTGATGAGCGCCCTCAGGCTGTTCCCATGTGCTGCGATCAACACCGTCTCATACTCGTGGAGGTCGGGGACGATCGAGTCGTACCAGTACGGCAGCATGCGCACGACGACGTCGGCCAGGCACTCGGTGCGCGGGCGCACCTCGGGAGGCAGCCACGCGTACCGGACGTCGTTGAACTGGGAGAACTCGTCGTCCTCGGGGAGCGGCGGCGGGGGCGTGTCATAGGAGCGCCGCCACAGCATGAACTGCTCCTCGCCGTACTCGGCCAGCGTCGCCGCCTTGTCCTTGCCCTGCAGCGCGCCGTAGTGCCGTTCGTTCAGCCGCCACGAGCGACGTACCGGGATCCACATCCGCTCAGCCGCGTCGAGCGTCAGCTCGGCCGTGCGGATCGCCCGTCGCTGCACCGAGGTGTGGACGACGTCGGGGGCCAGGCCGTGCTCCACGAGCAGCTCGCCGCCACGCCGCGCTTCGGCCCGTCCCTTCTCGGTGAGATCGACGTCCACCCAGCCCGTGAACAGGTTGCGCTGGTTCCAGTCGCTCTCCCCGTGTCGCAGCAGGACCAACGTGCCGACCATCCTTGGAGATTAGGGAGTCGGGCTCGGCGCAGCGACCAATCCGCAGGCTTACGATCGAGGGGGCGCCGGGTATGGTCCGTGCCGTGAGCATCACGAACGACGACATCAAGAGCGAATGGGAGCTGGGAGACGTCATCGAGGTGACGATGGACGCCGACGGCACCGACGGGGACAGCGATGGAACCGACGGTGACAGCGATGGTACGGACGGCGAATCCGACAGCGATGGAAGTGACGCCTGACGCTCGACGTTCTTGTCGCTGAGCGGGCAACCGACTGGGTGGCACGGCGGGTCCCGCATCCGGACGCGCCCGGGCTCGAGGCCCTCGTCGGCGATGACGTCGCCTTCATCGAGCGGTCGTTGTTCCGCCAGCCGCTCATCACGGCCGTCGACGACGTCGCCGCAGTCACGAGCGCCGATCACCTGTGGACCGAATTGCTGACCGGCGGCATCCGGCCGCCGTTCTTCCGCCTGGTGCGTGACGGTGCAACGCTGCCTGCGCAGGCTCATGGCCGTCGTGCCGGTGTCGGCCATCGCACGATCGATGACGTGATCCAGCCGAATCGCGTGCTCGAGCTCCACGACGAGGGCGCCACCGTTGTCCTGCAGGGGCTGCAGCTGACCGACCCCCATCTCGCCAAGCTCTCCAACAACCTGGCGTTGGCGCTCGATCACCCGGTGCAGG
Source organism: uncultured Acidimicrobiia bacterium (assembly GCA_963774635.1). Taxonomy (GTDB): domain Bacteria; phylum Actinomycetota; class Acidimicrobiia; order Acidimicrobiales; family Ilumatobacteraceae; genus JALZMG01. Next base: position 259,273 of record CAVZFS010000026.1, on the reverse strand, counting down.
TGAACGCCTACCTCTCACCGCCGGCGGCCCGTGGGCTCGAGCTGCACTTCGACCTCCACGACGTCTTCGTCCTCCAGCTCGAAGGCGCCAAGCGCTGGCGCGTCTGGGATCCGCTCGAGCGCACCCGCGACCCGGTGCGTGGCATGCCCCGGCCGGCACCGCTGACGTTCGACGAGCTCGGCGAGCCGCGGCTCGACCTCACGCTGCGCACCGGCGACTGCCTCTATCTCCCGCGCGGCCATCCTCATGCCGCTGAGACGGTCGAGGTGGGCTCGGCGCACCTCACCATCGGCATCCTCGCCGTCGTCTGGCAGCGCGCGCTCCGGGCGGCGCTCGATGCAGCCGTGGCCGAGGGCGCCTGGCGGACGTCGATCGTGCCCGGGACCGTCCCCGACGCGCACGACGTCGTTCGCTCGCTGCGGCCGCACCTCGAACAGGCGGCGATGCGGCGCTGGATGGTCAAGGAGGTGTGGCGGCGGCAACCGGCGACGAGATTGCGTCCACGGCACGAGCCGGAGATCGCGTCATCGACGCGAATGGACCTCACGCCCGGTCCTCTCGTGTGGCTGGAGCGGACCGCCGGGCGCGCCGTCCTCGGCCTTGGCGACCGCGTCCTGTCGATGCCAGAGGAGGCGCACGGCTTCCTTGCCGAAGTGCTGGGCGCGCCGGGCCCCTGGACGACGGACGATCTCGGCGGCGGCCTCGACGCCGCGTCGAAGTCTGTGATCGCCCGGCGCCTCGCCACCGAAGGGGTGGTCGCACCTGGTTGAGTTCCAGTGCGCGGCCGCTGCCCGCGCCCGAGACGAACCCATCACGGCGACGGCCTCACAGGTCAGGGCGTGGCTGCTCATCGAGGTCCTCGGCGCCTGGGGGAAGGACGCCATCGGGCACAGCGAGCTCGGCCCGTTCGCGCCGCACATCTGGCGCGACCTGATGCGCCGGCAGGGCATCCGCATCATCGCGATCCGGCGGGACGTCGGTCACCGATCCGAGCACCACGAGACGCTGCGCCTCGTGCACGTGGCTGCAGCCCGACCGGGTGGGCGACAAGGGTCGTGCCATCGCCGCATGATCGGGGACCTGCACGAGGTCGTGGACGCGACGGAGTCGCTGGCCAACGGTGAGGGGCCCGACGACCGGTGGGAGCTCGACGACGATCGCTACGTGCTCGTGTGCACGAACGGGCGTCACGATGCGTGCTGTGCGACGTTCGGACGACCGCTCGTCCGGGCGTTGCGTACGTCGCAGTGGGCCGATGAGGTCTGGGAGTGCTCGCACGTCGGCGGCGACCGCTTCGCGGCGAACATCGTCCTGTTGCCTGACAGCCTGTACTTCGGCGGCGTGGACGCGGACTCGGCAGCCGCGCTGCTGACCGCTCACGACGAGGGCCGTCTCGACCTGTCGCGCTTCCGCGGTCGCTCCACGCTGCGGCTCCCCGAGCAATGCGCCGAGCATGCCGTGCGCCAGCAGTTGGGCGTGTCGGACCTCGCCGGATTGGCGGCCGTGACGACCCTTCCGGACGGGCGCGTCAGGATCGACCTGGCCGACGGACGGACGGCGCATGTGAGTGTGCGCCGGAGCGACCGGCCGTCGCCGTCGCCGCTGACGTGCAAGGGCAAGGAAGGGCTGAACTACCCCGAGTTCGAGGTCCTGGAGGTCGACGTTGCCGAGGGGACGGCGACCAGCGAGGCACGTGGGTGAGAGGGCACCTCGTTCATGCGAATCCGACCATCGGCCGCGCCGGTGTACGGCGCCTCCAGCTGAGCAGCCTCGGCGTCGGTCAGCTCGAGCGCGACGGAAGCGACGGCGTCCTCGATGTGGTGCGGCTTCGTCGCGCCGATGATCGGCGCGACCACGGTGGGATGGCGAGCGACCCACGCCAGCGCGACCTGGGCGGCAGGAACGCCGCGCTCGTCAGCGACGCGCAGCACGGCGTCGACGATCTCGCCATCTCCGTCCTGGTAGAGCGAGCGGCCGAACTCGTCGGTCTCGCTGCGCGCCGTCGTCGACCCCCACGGCCTCGTCAGGCGACCTCGGGCCAGCGGGCTCCACGGGATCACCCCGACGCCCTGGTCGGCACAGAGCGGCAACATCTCCCGCTCCTCCTCGCGGTGGAGCAGGTTGTAGTGGTTCTGCATCGACACGAAGCGGGTCCAGCCGTTGCGCTCGGCGACGTGCTGCGCCTTGGCGAACTGCCACGCCCACATCGACGACGCCCCGAGGTAGCGCGCCTTACCGGCTCGTACGACGTCGTGGAGCGCCTCCATCGTCTCCTCGATCGGCGTGAGACGGTCCCAGCGGTGGATCTGGTACAGGTCGACGTAGTCGGTGCCGAGCCGGCGCAGGCTGTGGTCGATCTGCGTCAGGATCGCCTTGCGTGAGAGCCCGGCGCCGTTGGGTCCTTCGTGCATCCGGCCGTGGACCTTCGTCGCGAGCACGATCTCGTCGCGCCTGGCGTAGTCGGCCAGCGCCCGCCCTGTGATCTCTTCGCTGGTGCCGTCCGAGTACACGTTGGCGGTGTCGAAGAAGTTGATGCCGCCCTCGATCGCCTGGCGGAAGAAGGGACGGCTCGTCTCCTCGTCGAGTGACCACGGGTGCCTACCGGCATCGGGTACGCCGTAGCTCATGCATCCCAGGCAGATCGCCGACACGTCCAGCCCCGTCGAACCCAGCTTCACGTATTTCACACCACCAAGTGTTTCGCTTCGCAACCACAGGTTGCGAAACGAGCTCGAAGCGGCCGCCTGCGGCGGCACCCCCCGCCCGGATGAGCCGGCCGTACCCTGCGGAGTCGTGCCGTCAGTGATGCAGTCGCCGGGCTTCCGGCGCCTGCTCGTCAGTTCGGCACTGGTGATCTTCGGGGTGATGGGGCAGTCCGTCGCGAGAGGCTGGCTCGCTCGCGACCTCACGGGGAGCAATGCCGGGCTCGGCGGGGTGTACCTCGCCTTCGGTGTCGCCATGCTGCTGGCGACGCCCTTCGGCGGGGTCGCCGCCGACCGGTTCCCGAAGCGCACGGTCCTGCTCATCGCCGTGGCGATGATGCTGGCCTCGTCCGTTGCCATCGGCATCGCCGTGGTGTCGGGGACGATCCGGTACTGGATGCTGCTGGTCGCAAGCGTGGTGCAGGCCACGGCGTTTGCCCTCTACCTTCCGGCGCGCATCACGTTCATCGCCGAGCTCGTCGATCCGAGCCAGATCGCTCCTGCCGTCGTGCTCAGTCAGACAACCGTCGAAGCGATGCGGGTGATCGCCCCCGCACTGGCTGGTGTGCTGATCGGCTGGCCCTGGTTCGGCGTGGGCGGTGTGTTCCTGATGGCGGCGGTGACGAGCTTTCTGTCGGGAGTCGTCCTCATCGGCCTTTCCCGCGGCGATCCCAAGGTTGTCTCGCACCGCTCACCGCTGGACGAGATGGTGGACGCCGCCCGGTACGTCCGTGCCAACAGGGGTCTCGGGCTGGTCGCGCTGACGACGATCGGCGTGGTCGTGATCGGCTTCCCATACCTCACGTTCCTGCCCGGTCTGGCCGACGAGCGCTACGACGTCGGCGCGACGGGCTACGGCGTGATGGCGGGCGTCGCCGGGCTCGGCGCAGTCGCCGCCGGCCTCCTCATGCCGCGCGCAGGTGTGATCGTCGAGCGACCGTGGCGGACCGTCGCTGTCTCCGGGCTGTGCCTCGGTCTTTCGTTGATCGGTCTCGGCCTCGCGCCCTGGTACTGGCTGGCCCTGGTCGCGCTGGCGGCTGTGGGAGCTGCCGGACTCGTCTTCCAGACGACGACCCAGTCACTGATGCTGGCGTTGTCCGACATCGAATATCACGGACGGATGCAGAGCATGGTCGTGCTCGGCTTCAGCGGCTTCGGCCTCGCTGCACTCCCACTCGGCGCGCTGGCCGATGCCGTGACCCTCGAGCTGACACTCGTCGCCATGGGAGTCGTCGTGCTCGTCGTGACGGGGGCGTTCCTGCGCACTCGCGCCCGGCACCGACGAGAGCTGGTCGCCGTCGAGCTGGCGTGAGGGGTCAGCTCTTCCAGTCCACGCCGGGAAGGGTGGCCACCCAGTGCTCGGCGATGCGGCCGTCCTCGATGCGCTGGATGAGCAGCCACGTGACGACCGAGCGCTCACCGGTCTCGCGGTTGATGCCCTTGCTGGTCGCCCTCGTCCAGACCTTGTCGCCGTCGACGACGCGATCGTCGATCGAGGTGTCGACGCGCGACAGCACCCGTTGGAACTCGGAGAGGCGTCCCCGGTAGGCCGCCCGCCCGACCGTCTCATTCCCCGTGCCGGTGTGACGCACGAAGGGTTCGGTCAGGAGCTCGTCGAGCGCCGCAAGGTTGCCATCGCGCCAGACCTCGTCCCACCACCGTTGGCTCACGGTCAGCGGATCGGTGGCGCTGGAGTCCCCCTCCACGGCCGCGCAGTCTAGGGACGTCCGAACGCTGGCTCGGTCCCCGCCTAGCGTCAGCCCGGTGACGCCGACCGCTCGCCCCACGTACGCCTTCGACCGCTTCCTTCGGTACGACGAGCTGACCGCGTGGCTGCACGGCATGGCCGCCGAGCACCCGGATCTGGTCGCCGTCGAGTCCTACGGGCGCAGCCATGAGGGCCGCGACCTGTGGCTCGTCACGGTGACCGACACGAGGACCGGTGCGCCGCATCACAAACCGGCGCACTGGGTGGACGCCAGCATCCATGCTTCCGAGCTGACCGCCACGGTCGCCGCCTGCTCACTGATCCAGCACCTCGTCGACGGCCATCGCCGAGACGACCCGGTCGTCGCCCTCGCGGTGGGCACTCGGACGTTCTACATCGTGCCCCGTGTCAATCCCGACGGCGCCGAGTGGGTGCTCGCCGACTCCCCGAGGTTCCGCCGATCGAGTACCCGGGCGTGGCCCTATGCCGATGCCCACCGCTGGCCCGGTGCCCACATCGAGGACATCGACGGTGACGGCCGGGTCCTGCAGATGCGCGTGCCCGACCCGGACGGCGCCTGGACGACCCATCCCGAGGAATCCCGACTGATGATCCCCGTGCAGCCGTCCGGTGCGACGAGCGGCGCGCCTCGCTACCGGATGCTGGTCGAAGGGTCGGTCGAGGACTTCGACGGATTCACCATCCCGACACCGCCCCCGCCCGAGGGTCTCGACCTCAACCGCAACTTCCCGGCCGGCTGGTCGACCAAGGTCCGGGGGTCGGGCGACCATCCGCTGTCGGAGCCGGAGATCGACGCCTTGGTGCGCGCCATCGTCGCCCGGCCCAACGTCTGCGGGTACAACGCCTTCCACACGAGCGGCGGCGTGTTGCTGCGACCATCTTCGACACAGCCCGATTCGACGATCCCACCGAAGGACCTGTGGGCCTGGAAGGAGCTCGGCGCCATCGGCACGGCGCTGACCTCGTATCCCGTCCACTCGATCTTCGAGGACTTCACGTGGGACAAGGCGGACACGATGAGCGGTGCCGCTGACGACTGGGCGTACGAGCAGCTCGGCGTCCTCTCGTGGACCACCGAGTTCTGGGACGTCGTTCACGCCGCGACGGGCAAGAAGCAGGCGACGGACTTCTGGTATGTCGGCCCGACCGACGAGCAGCGCTTCGCCGTGCTCCGGTGGGTCGAGGAGCACGCCCCGGACGAGTACGTCGACTGGTACCCGTTCGAGCACCCGCAGCTCGGTCCGTTGGAGCTCGGCGGCTGGCACCACGAGGGAATCTGGATCAACCCGCCGACCTCGCACCTCGCCGCTGAGGTCGCTCCCCACGCGCAGTTCGCCGTCGCCCAGGCCATGGCGTCGCCGTGTCTCGAGCTCCGACGGTTGCGCGCCGAGCCGCTCGGCGACGGCGCGTGGCGAGTCGAGCTCGGCATCGCCAACACGGGCTGGCTGCCGACGGATGTGACGGCGCGGGCTCGCGCTGTCGAGCTCGTGCGGCCGGTCATCGCCGAGCTCACCGGCGCCACGGTCGTTGGCGGTCCGGCCCGCCGACAGCTCGGCCAGCTCGAGGGTCGAGCCGCGCTGCGCTTCCGCGAGTCGCACGACGGCACGCCGGATCGGGCGCTCGTGACCTGGGTCGTCGAGGCGGCGGCCGGCACGGAGGTGACGGTCACCGCCCGCCACGACCGAGCCGGCCAGATCGCCGGCATGCTGATTCTGGACGCGTAGCTAGCTCGTGGCGCGCGTCGAGGTCTGGATCCCCTGGTCCGTGAGCACGATCGTCACCTCGGAACGTCCGCCATCGCTCGTGAACGAGGCGATGAGCCGGCGGTCGTCGGGCTGATCGACCTGCACCTCCCAGCCGTCGGCGGGGCTGATGTCGATGACCTCGAGCACGTCACCGTTGCCGCGGACCTCGATCGAGCCGCCGTCGGTGCGCACCACCGTCTGCTGACTGGAGGAACCTGACGGGCTGGCCGCCGACGTCGACACGGTTGTCGACGAAGTTGTCGATGAGTTTCGAGGCCGTCGTGGACACGGTCGTCGACGTGGCCGTGCGCGACGGCGCCTTCGTCCCGATCGTCGGATCGGTGGTGTTCGACCGTGGTGGCGATGGGTCCGGCGACGCGCTGTCGTTCGTGCATCCGGCCAGCGATCCAGCGGCGACCACCGCCATGGCGATCGCGACCCGCTGGATCCCGGTCATGCCTCGGCGCGCCGCCGCACCCTCGTCAGCAGCCCTCCGACGACCACCAGAGCGGCGCCGACGATGAGCAGCAGCTCGACGTCGATCCCGGTCGCCGGAAGCTGACGACTGGCACTCGTTGCGCCCGTCGCTGTGCGCCCAGCCGATGCGAAGGCGACCGGGCGCGACCCCGTCGCGCCCTGCACCGTCGGACCTGCTTGACCGGCGGGATCGACCGCATCGACCGGGTCGACCGGGTCGACCGGGTCCACTGGCGTCACCGGATCGACTGGCCGCAGGCACTCGTACGCTGCGGCGTCGTCCTTCTGGCAGACGATGACCAGGCTCGTGTTGTCGGCCGAGGCATCGCCGGTGGTGACCGACACTCCTCCGCTCGCCGCGGCGGCGGCCGTGATCGCCGCGAGGTCGGCGCCCACCTGCAGCGACGTGGCGTTGAATCCGGTGTTGGCGCGAGAGATGCCAATGCTGATGATCGCGGTGACCTGGCGGATCGTCGCCTGTGCGTTCGACGACTCAACCGTCGTGTGGCTCCCGCCGACGCTTGCGTCGAGGCCGATGACGAGGTCGCCGAACGGCAGCTGCAGGGAGATGTTGAGCGGCGCCCCGCCCGGAACGAGGCTCCACCGTTCGATCTCTTCGAGGAGATCGGTGAGGAACTGGCCCAGCTCGGTGGCGATGCGCATTCCCTCCGCGTCGAGCGCGGCGGGCTCGCTGGCGCTGCTGCCGAGCTGGTTGGCGCCCGAGTTGGCGACCGCGGCGCCGACGTTTGCGACGATGACATCCTGGGAGATCGACGCGGTGCCGTCGCCGCTCGCCGTGGCGATGGCGTTCTGGTCGATGTACGTCTCGGAGCGGTTGCCGATGGCGGTCGCTTCGCCTGAGGCGATGGTCCCTCCGGCACCGGTCCCGTCGCCCGTGTTGATCGACGCCAGCAGCGCAGGGAGGATCAGCGCGAACAACTCGCGAGCGATGAACTCGTCGGGTGCGTTGATCAGGGAGCCGGCAAGGCCGCGCACCGTGTTGATGCCGCTGTTGGCGATGGCGAGGCCGAGGTTGATCACGGTGGCCCGCTGCTCGATCGTCAGGTGCGCGGCGCCACTGCCGGTGGCGAAGGCGCGCTGCACGATCTCGGTGAGCGACTGGTTGCCGGTGGCGTTTGCTGCACCGGCGTCGATCACTCCGCCGACGCTCCCGCCCGGGCCCGAGACGACCACCACGTTGTTGCCGGAGTCGGCGACCGCGACGCCGATGCGGAGGTTCACCGCCAGCTGCGATGCCGTATCGGTGCCACCGGCCGACGCGTCCGAGGTTGCGGCCTGCGTCATGTACGACGCGGCGTCGTTGCCGACCGCCGTGGCCGAGCCGGTCGAGATCTGCGATCCATCGGTGCCGCCGCCTCCGATGACGTTGAGGCCGCTGTTGGCGAGTGCCGCGCCGATGTTGAACACGAGCACCACCTGCGTGATGTCTGCGGTGGCGCCGCCTGTCAGCACCGCGGTGGCCTCCTGGACGACACTGGTCTCATCGTCGCTGCCGCTGGCGGCGGCGGGGCCTGTGCCGAGGATGGCCGGTTGTGAGTCACCGTCATCGCTCTGGGAACCGGTGGCGATGGCTACGTTCCCACCACTCGTGGCGACTGCGATCGCGGTGCCGGTGATCGTCGTCGTCTGCTGGCCCGTCTCGCTGGTCGTCGCCGCCAATTGCGCCGCGGGTGCCGCATGCGCATCGTCGGACGCGCTGGCGCTGGTGGACGAATTGTTCGTCGCCGGCAGCGCCGTCGCGGTGGGCTGCGACGCGCTCGGCGCAGCCTCCTCAGCGGTGGACTCTGTTGTGGACTCGGTGCTCGGTGGCGCCTCGTGCGCCGGAGCCGTGCTGTCCGGCGGCGCATCGTCCTGCACGCTCGCTGGCGGACTGTCGTCTGATGCTTCCGGCGGCTCCGCGGTCTGCGTGGCCTCGGCCGGCACCGTCGAATCCGCCGCCTGCTCCTCCGAGGGAGCCTCCGCCTCGGCCGCCGCCGCTTCGGCGCCTTGGCTGCCTTCTTCTTCCGCCCCAACCGGGGCTGCGCTGATCAACATGACCAGCGCCGTGACGGCGACCACCGCCGCCCTGCCCGTCCGCCGCACTCGTACCTCCGCGCATCCCTCTACCGCAACCCGTGCCCAGATGGTTCACGGGGTTCGCAGAGGGGTGGGGCAGTGCCCCACCCCTCTGCAAGTTCAGCCGAAGATCAGTCAGTGTCTCCGGTTGCCGTGTTGGTGCTCGAGTTCGAGCTGCTCTGGGAGACGTCGAAGCTCGAGCTGTTGGAAGCCGTTGCTCCACCCGCGGTCTGCGAGTTGCCGCCCGACGAGCTGTTGGCAGAGCTCGCCGCATTGGCTGCGGCCGAGTCGCCGCCGTCACCGGACGTGGCGATCGCTTCCTCGTCAGCCGAGGTCGCTACCGCGTCCCCGCCGTTGGCGCTGCTCAACGCGAGCTGCTCGGTCACGTTGCCCTGGGCCGTGGTGTTGTCCTGGAAGTTCAGGCCACTGTTCGCCAGCGCCGTCTGGTCGATTCCGATGTTCACCTCGGACGTCTGGACGACAGCCGACGCCGCGATTGCCGTGGCGCTATCGCCCAGCGATTCCGCGAAGTTGTCGGACGTGTTGTCCTGGGACTGGCTCACGGACCCGGAGACCGCGTTCGCCGCAACAGCGGCACCCGTGGTCTGCGAGTTGTCGCCGGTGCTGTCGTTCGTCGACTCAGCGGCGTTCCCTGCGGCAGACACGCCGCCGAAGCCCGAAAGAGCATCGGCGACGGCGGCGTCGGACGTCGCGACGGCGTCACCGCCGTTGGCCTCTGACTCGGACAACTGCTCCGTGACGTTCGCCTGGGCAACAGTGTTGTCCTGGAAGTTGAGGCCACTGTTGGACAGCGCCGTTTGAACGAGGCCGATGTTGACCACGGAGAACTGATCGACGATGTCGGTCGCCTCCTGCGCACTGGCGACAGCAGGGAGTACGAAGACCCCCGCCGCGCTCAGAGCGGCCACACCGTGCCACTTCTTGAACTGGTACCGCACTACTTGCCCTCCAATTGTTGATGGATGATTCCAAGCCCTGTCCCGCCCCTACTTGTCGTCCGCGGCGACCAGGGAACCCGGATCATGACACTGTTACGGCAATGTTTCCAAGATTTGAGCGCACGACGGCCGCCTGACAGGCTCCGCCATCGCCACCAGCTCGATCTTTCACCAGGTCACGGGCCACGGCCCGACGATTTTGCTGACCCACGGATTTGCCGCGACATCGCACATGTTCGCCAAGACTGTCGCCGCTCTCACCGACGATCGCACCGTCGTGGCCTGGGATCAGCTCGGCCACGGCAGCAGCGATGCGCCTGATGATCCTGGCGAGTACTCGGTCGCCGCGTCGCTCGCGGCGATGCGTTCGCTCCTCCAAGAGGCGGGCGCCGATCAGGCCGTCCTGCTCGGCCACTCGCTCGGCGGCTACCTGTCGCTCGAGTACGCACTGGCGCATCCGGATGACGTTCGGGCGCTCGTCCTGGTCGACACGGGCCCGGGGTATCGCAGCGACCGCGGGCGCGCGCAGTGGAACGAGATGGCCGAGCGCTACGCCGCGGGTCTCGATGCCCGCGGTCTGCAGAGCCTGAGCGGCAGCCCTGAGCTGAGTGCCGCTCACCATCCCGGCGCCGTCGGTCTCGCCCACAGCGCGCGGCATGTGCTGCCGCAGGTCGACGGCCACGTGATCGAGGCCCTGCCGTCGATCGCCGTGCCGACGTTGGTGGTGGTCGGTGAGCTCGACGAAGCATTCCTCGCCGGGTCGCGTTACATGGCCGAGAAGATGCCCGACGCCGAGCTCGCCGTCATCGCCGGCGCCGGCCATGCGCCGCCGGTGACGCACCCGGCGGAGTTCAACGCGGTGCTGCGCGCGTTCCTCGCTCGTGTTGACCCGCCCGTCGTGGCGCAGGCGCTGGCGGGGCGATTCGTCGACACGTTGGAACGTCGCCAGTGGGATGAGCTCGGGCTCCTGCTCCACCCCGACGTCGTGTACGAAGTGCCGCAGACGCGGGAGCGCATCCGTGGCCGGCAGCGTTACGTGCAGTTCAACCGCGAGTACCCCGGCGACTGGCACCTCTCGCCACGCGTCGTGCTCGGCGACGACCGACGTGCCGTCGTGTGGTTCGCGTGGCACGTCGCCGATGCGCCGCCGGCCGACGGCATCGCCTTCTTCGAGGTCGCCGACGGGCTGATCACGGGCATCACCGACTTCTGGCCGGAGGCGTACGAACCACCGCCGGGCCGGGAGCACCTCACCGAGCGATATTGATCGGCCGACCCGCGGCCGCGTGTTGGGGCGATCAGCCGGTTCGGCACGCCGGCGCCTCCAGGCGCTTCGGCGGCCGCATCAACCCCCGCCGATACCGTTTGCACGAGATGAGCGCCGTCGTCAACGACAGCTTCGTGCGCCGCCCCCCCGACGTGCTGCGCCCGTACGTCGAGTCATACGTCGGCTACCACTTCTCCGGCTTCGCACCCGGCGAGCACATGGGGCTGCCCTCGCGTCATCTCACGTTCATCGTCGCCTTCGATGCGCCGCTCGAGCTGACCCGGCTGCCCGATGGATCGCAGCGCACCGAGCGGTTCGACACGTTGGTCGGCGGGCTGCACACGACGCCGGCCGTCATCCGCCACGATGGCAACCAGCACGGCATCCAGCTGCAGGTGACGCCAGAGGGTTCACGGGCCCTGTTCCGTATGCCGGCTGGCGAGCTGGCGTCGACCGTCGTCACGCTCGATGTGCTCTGGGGTCGCCTCGCCGCCGAGCTGTACGAACGCTTGGCGTCTGCCGAGGACTGGCCGGCCCGCTTCCGGGCCCTCGACGGGGTCCTGCTGCGCGTGCTCTCGACGACGATGGATCTTCCGTCGGGTGCCCGACCTGAAGCCGCGGAGGCGTTCCGCCGGCTGGCCGAGCTGCACGGGCTCGTCGACGTCGCCACGTTGGCCGACGAGCTCGGCTGGAGCCGCCGCCACCTGACGAGCCGGTTCTCCGCCGAGTACGGCGTCGGCCCGAAGGCGCTGGCTCGTGTACTGCGATTCGAGCGGGCCCGGTGGATGCTCGTGCAGAACGACCAGCCCTCGCTGGCCAGGGTCGCCGCCGAGTGCGGGTATGCCGATCAGGCGCACATGACGCGGGAGTGGCACGTCCTCGCCGGCTCCAGCCCGTCGGCGTGGCTGGCCGACGAACAGCTCCCATTCGTCCAAGACCTCGACGCCCCCGATGGAGGAGGGTGACGACATGGATGAAGTACAGAAAACGGTGTGGCCGTGCGTGAACTACCGCGATGCCCGACCGGCCATCGAGTTCCTGACCGAGGCCTTCGGATTCGTCGAGTCACTCGTCGTTCCCGGGTCGACCGATGACATCGTCGAGCACTGCGAGTTGCGGTGGCCGGAAGGCGGCGGGGTCATGCTCGGGACGGCGGACCGGCCCGAGAGCGAGTTCTCGCAGATGCCGACGAGCTGCGCATCGGTGTACGTCGTGACCGACGATCCGCATGGCGTGTTCGCCCGCGCCACCAAAGCCGGAGCGCGCATCGTGCGTGAGATGCGCGACGAGGACTACGGCTCGACGGGCTTCAGCGTCCGCGATCTCGAGGACAACATCTGGAGCTTCGGCACCTACCGCGGCGAGCCGTAGAAACGCTGGAACCCGTCGCGAGCCGCCGCACATCTGGGTGGTCTCGGTCTCAACCGCCCTTCTGGGTGGTCACAGTCTCGGATTCGAGACCACCGCCACCCAGATCCGTAGCCTCGACGCCGTGAAGGACGTCGCCGCCGACCTGCTCGAGGCGGCGCGGGCTGTGCAAGCCAACGCCCACGTGCCGTACTCCGGCTTCGCCGTCGGAGCGGCGCTGCGCACCGCTTCGGGACGCATCTTCGCCGGTGCCAACGTCGAGAACGCGGCGTTCCCGGAAGGCATCTGCGCCGAAGCGTCGGCGATCGGGGCGATGGTCTCGGCCGGTGAGCGAGAGATCGTCGAGGTCCTCACGGTGGCCGACGGCGACCAGCTGACCACGTGCTGCGGCGGTTGCCGCCAGAAGCTGCGCGAGTTCGCCGGACCGTCGACGCCGGTCCACGCCGCCGGACCGGACGGCGTGCAGCGGACGTTCACGCTCGAGGAATTGCTCCCGACGTCGTTCGGACCGGATCACCTGCGGGTCGAGCCCAAAACTTGAGCGATCTCCGCTCAAGTTTTATGACTCCCCGGTTGCCAGAGGAGGTGCCTGCTCCTAACCTGGTCGGTGCACGTTCGCGTCTACCCCACCAGTGAGGAGCCTCCCATGCCCAAGGCCGTCGGTATCGACCTCGGCACCACCAACTCCGTCGTCTCCGTCCTCGAGGGCGGCGACCCCGTTGTCATCCCCAACGCCGAGGGCTCGCGCACGACGCCATCGGTCGTCGCCTTCTCCAAGAGCGGCGAGGTCCTGGTCGGCGAGGTCGCCAAGCGCCAGGCCATCACGAACCCCGACCGCACGTTCCGCTCGATCAAGCGGCACATGGGCGAGGACTGGAAGAGCGACGACATCGACGGGAAGCGCTACACGCCACAGGAGATCTCGGCCCGCATCCTGATGAAGCTGAAGCGGGACGCCGAGAGCTATCTCGGTGACACGGTGACCCAGGCGGTCATCACCACGCCGGCGTACTTCGACGACGCGCAGCGCACCGCGACCAAGGAGGCCGGGCAGATCGCCGGGCTCGAGGTGCTGCGCATCATCAACGAGCCGACGGCCGCAGCCCTCGCCTACGGTCTCGACAAGGACGCCCAGGACGAGACGGTGCTCGTGTTCGACCTCGGTGGCGGCACGTTCGACGTGTCGGTGCTGGAGATCGGCGACGGCGTGTTCGAGGTCAAGTCGACCCATGGCGACACCCACCTCGGCGGCGACGACTGGGACCAGCGGGTCATCGACTGGCTCGTCCAGCAGTTCAAGTCCGCCCACGGCGTCGACCTGTCGACCGACCGCATGGCAGCGCAGCGCCTCAAGGAGGCCGCCGAGAAGGCCAAGATCGAGCTCAGCCAGGTCCAGCAGACCCAGATCAACCTGCCGTTCATCACGGCCACGGCTGACGGGCCTCTGCACCTCGACGAGTCACTGAGCCGGTCCAAGTTCCAGGAGATGACGGCCGACCTGATCGAGCGTTGCCGCGTACCGTTCGAGCAGGCGCTGAAGGACGCCGGTGTCGCCAAGGGCGACCTCCACCACGTCATCCTCGTCGGCGGAGCGACGCGCATGCCGGCGGTGCAGGATCTCGTCGTCGGCCTGACCGGCAAGGAGCCCAACAAGTCCGTCAACCCGGATGAGGTCGTCGCCATCGGCGCGGCGGTTCAGGCCGGTGTCCTGCGTGGCGACGTCAAGGACGTGCTGCTGCTCGACGTCACTCCGCTCAGCCTTGGCATCGAGACCAAGGGCGGTGTCATGACCAAGCTCATCGAGCGCAACACGACGATCCCGACCCGGCGCACCGAGGTCTTCACGACGGCCGAGGACATGCAGCCGTCCGTCGAGATCCACGTGCTGCAGGGCGAGCGCGAGATGGCCAGCTACAACAAGACGCTCGGCAAGTTCCAGCTCGTCGATCTGCCGCCGGCGCCGCGAGGCATCCCGCAGATCGAGGTCACGTTCGACATCGACGCCAACGGCATCGTGCACGTCTCCGCGAAGGACCGGGCGACGAACAAGGAGCAGTCGATGACCATCACCGGTCAGTCGTCGCTCGACAAGAACGTCATCGATCAGATGGTCAAGGACGCCGAGGCCCACGCCGAAGAGGACCGCAGGCGCCGCGAGGAGGCGGAGGTCCGCAACAACGCCGACTCGCTCGTGTACCAGACCGAGAAGGTGCTGCGCGAGCAGGGCGACAACGTGGCGGCCGAGGAGAAGGCGGCGGTCGAGGGACCGTTGGCCGACCTCAAGAAGGCGCTGGAGGGCAACGACACTGCGGCGATCCGCACCGCCAGCGAGACGCTGATGTCGGCGAGCCAGGCGTTCAGCCAGAAGCTGTACGAGGCGGCCGCCCGCGACGCGAACGCCGCAGGCACGTCGGCCTCCGGCCAGACCGGCGGCACCGGGCCTGTCGACGACGATGAGATCGTCGACGCAGAGATCGTCGACGAGGGCACCGAAGGTGAGGACAAGGCATCGTGACCGCTCATTGCGTTCCCCGGCCACGCAGGCCGGTGGTAACCGCTCGCTCGCTGGCGCTCGCTCGCTCGCATGAGGCGAGGTGTCAACGATGACTGTTTCGCCCCGCGATTCCGATTCCGACTTCGGCGACGAGCCCGTGCGGCCTGCGCCAGACGTCGACGACACCGATGTCGTCGAGGAGTCCTCGGCCCCCTCTGACGAGGAGGCGACTGACGAACTGGCATCTGAGATCGCCTCGGAGATCCGCGAGCTCAGCGAACAGCGCGACACGTATCGCGACATCGCGCAGCGTGTGCAGGCCGACTTCGAGAACTACCGCAAGCGCGTCCAGGTGCAGGCTCGCGACGAAGCAGCGCGGGCGACGGCCAGGCTGGCGGAGGCATTGCTTCCGGTGCTCGACGCCACCGAGGCGGCCTACCTCCGTCATCCCGACGAGGTCGGTCCGCTGCTCAACGTGCTGCTCGGTGAGCTGAAGAAGCAGGGCTTGGAGGCGCTGAACCTGCAGGACCAACCGTTCGATCCCAACCTGGCGGAGGCGGTCGCCCACGAGCCTGGCGAAGGCGGCGACGTCGTCGTCGCCGAGGTGTTGCGTAGTGGCTACCGCTGGAACGGTCGCACGCTGCGCCCGGCCATGGTCCGCACTCGCGACTGACGGATCTCGGGCATGGCCGCGCAACGGGAATGGTTCGAGAAGGACTACTACGCCGTCCTCGGCGTCCCCGAGACGGCGACGGCGAAGGAGATCACCAAGGCCTACCGCAAGCTGGCCCGCGAGCTGCATCCCGACAAGAACCCGGGTGACGCGCAGGCCGAGGAGCGCTTCAAGTCGGTGTCGGCCGCCTACGACGTGCTGGGTGACGAGACCAAGCGGTCGGAGTACGACGAGGTCCGCAAGCTCGGTCCGATGGCCGGCCCGGGAGGTCCGGGACCGGGCGGGTTCACGTTCAACATGAACGACGCCGACGTGGGCAACCTCGGCGATCTGTTCGGCCAGATGTTCGGCCGCGGCCGGGGAAATCGAGCGGGTGGGGGCGCGTCGTCGGGTGTCGGACCGCGCCGAGGGGCCGACGTCGAAGCCGAGCTCACGCTCGACTTCGTCGATGCCGCCAGCGGGTTGACGACGACGCTGCACCTCACGTCCGATGCGCAGTGCTCGACGTGCCACGGCTCGGGAGCGCGACCGGGCACGACACCCAAGCTGTGCCCGCAGTGCGGTGGGCGCGGCGTCATCGACGACAACCAGGGGCTGTTCTCGTTCTCGTCGCCGTGCCGGCGGTGCGGTGGCGCGGGGACCGTGATCGAGGATCCGTGCCCGACGTGCCGAGGATCCGGCGTCGAGAAGCGCGCCCGTGACGTGCAGGCCCGGATCCCCGCCGGCGTGTCGGATGGACAGACGATCCGCCTGAAGGGTCGGGGCGCTCCCGGCCGCAATGGTGGCCCGGCCGGAGACCTGCTCGTCCTCATCCACGTGGGCTCCCATCCACTGTTCGGCAGGAGCGGCAACGACCTGACGACACGCGTTCGCGGTGACGTTCGCCGAGGCTGCCCTTGGAGCCGACATCGCCGTACCGACGCTCGAAGGTCCGCCCGTGACGCTGCGCATCAAGGCGGGCACGCAGCCGGGCAGCCGCCATCGCGTCAAGGGCAAGGGCATCGCCGCCAAGAAGGGCACCGGCGACCTGATCGTCACGATTGACGTGGCCGTGCCGACGCAGCTCTCCGAGGAGGAGCGCACGGCGATCGAGCAGCTCGCCACGGCCGCCGCGTCGAGAACACGGGAGACCACGTCATGATGCGACGCCGGACCCAAGCGGTGTACGTCATCTCGGTCGCCGCCGAGCTGGCAGGCATGCACCCGCAGACACTGCGCATCTACGAGCGTCGCGGGCTCGTGCGCCCGGCCCGTACGTCGGGTGGCAACCGTCGCTACAGCGATGCGGACATCGAGGTGTTGCGCCGCATCTCCGAGCTCGCCGAGTCGGGCATGAACCTCGAAGGCATCCGGCGCGTCATGCAGCTGGAGGAGGAGAACGCCCGGCTGCGCAGCGAGCTGGCGGACGCCGTCCGCAAGGCCGAGCATGCCGAGGCCGAGGCAGTGCGCAAGCAGCGCCGCGACCTTGTCCCGCTGCGCCAGGCGGTCGCCCCGTTCGGCGAGACCTTCCCCCGGCGTCCCGACCCCGAGCCCTGACCATCCGAGTGTTTCAGCCGATCGGAGTGTCTGCCGACGGGCATCCCCCGACCAAACACTCGGAGATCAGCGGCACGCCTGGGCGGTAGACGAGGTACGAGTAGTTCGGCGCGTCGAGCACGACGAGATCGGCTCGCGATCCGGGACCGAGCCATCCGATATCCTCGCGCTGCAAGGCACGCGCTCCGCCGAGCGTGGCGGCCGTGACGGCCTCGGCTGCCGTCATCCTCAGGTCGCGCACGGCGAGGGCGATGACGAACGACATCGAAGTCGTGTAGCTCGACCCCGGGTTGCAGTTGGTGGCCAGCGCCACGGTCGCTCCAGCGTCGATGACCTGCCGGGCGTCGGGATATGGCTGGCGGGTCGAGAAGTCGGTGGCCGGGAGGAACGTGGCCACCGTGGTGCCGCTCGCCAGGGCCTCGACGTCCGCGTCCGAGAGGTACGTGCAGTGGTCGGCAGATGCGCACCCGAGCTCGACGGCGAGCTGCACGCCGGGTCCGAACCCGAGCTGGTTGGCGTGCAGGCGCATGCCGAGCCCGGCCGCTCGACCTGCCTCGAGCACGGCTCGGCACTGGTCGGCGTCGAACGCGCCGTGCTCGCAGAAGGCATCGATCCAGCGGGCATGCGGTGCCGCTGCAGCCAGCATCTCGCCACAGACGAGCGCGACGTAGTCGTCGGCTCGACCCTCGAACTCCGGCGGCACGACGTGCGCGCCGAGGAAGGTGGTCTCGTCCGTCAACGTGCGACCGATGCGCAACAGCCGTGACTCGTCGTCGACGGTCCCTCCATACCCGGACTTGATCTCGACCGTCGTGACGCCCGCCCGGCGGCACTCCGCCAAGCGGGCCGCGGCGCCCGTCGCAAGGGCGTCGTCCGACGCCTCACGCGTGGCGGCGATCGTGACGTTGATGCCCCCCGCCGCATACGGCGCCCCAGCCATCCGCGCCGCGAACTCGGCACTGCGATCGCCGGCGAACACGAGGTGCGTGTGGCTGTCGACGAACCCGGGGATCACACAGCGCCCGGCCGCATCGATCCGCTCGTCGGCGTGCGGCGCGACGCCCGTGCCGACAGCCAGGACATGGTCGTTGTCGAAGACGAGCCACGCGTCGGCGAGCTCGCCCTCGTCCGTGTTCGTGACGAGCAGCCCGATGCCGTCGACCACGGTGCTCATCGGCAGCGCGTCGGCCAGCTCGGCTGCCACGTCGATAGACACGTGGTGCCCGTCGGACACGACGACGCGACCGCCGATGACGACGTGGTGGACATCGGCTGCCGTTGCCGCGAACACCGCCATCTCGATGCTGTGCTCCGGACCGCCGCCCGCAGTGCGCACGGTGTCGAGGGCGATCGTCGTCAAGTCGGCCAAAGCGCCCGGTTCGATCCGTCCTGCGTCACGCCATCCCAGGCTTTCGTGGCCGTGCGTCGTCGCGGCCCGTAGCAGCGACGGCGCATCGTGGCTCCCACGCACGCCGGAGGCGAGCCGTTCGTCGAGCTCGACCGCCCGTGCTTCCTCGAGCAGATCGATCACCGCATGGGAGTCGCTGCCGAGCGTCAGGTGCGCCCCCGCGTCGCGCATCGCCCGCGCAGGACCGATGCCGTCGGCGAGATCGCGCTCCGTGGTCGGGCACAGGCAGCACCAGCTGTCGGCGCCGCCGAGTGCGTCGAGGTCGTCCTCGGTGACGTGCGTGGCGTGGACGGCCGTGAACCGTTCGCTGAGTGCACCTCGCTCTGCGAGGAGCTGGATCGGCGTGCGGCCGAACGCCGCGACGCTCTGCTCGTTCTCGGCCGGCTGCTCCGACACGTGAGCGTGCAACGGGGCACCGCGCTCGCCCGCCCAGGCCGCCACCACCTCGATCGCCGCTGGATCGACGGCGCGCACGGAGTGGATGGCCGCGCCGATACGAACTGTCGGCGCGTCCTGCAACGCCGATGCTCGCGTGGCCCAGGCCAGCGCGTCGCCGTCGGAGAAGCGGCGCTGAGTCTCATCGAGCTCGACGTCGATGCCGCCCTGCAGGTAGCACGTGTCGAGCAGCGTGATGCGCAGCCCCGCCTCCGTGGCCGCGGCGATCAACGCTGCTCCCATCGCGTTGTGGTCGTCGTACGGCACGCCACCGGGCCCGTGGTGGAGGTAGTGGAACTCGCCGACGGCGCTGATGCCGGCCTGCACCATCTCGGCGAAGACGGCCCGCGCCAAATCGCGGTAGCGATCCGGGTCGAGGCTGGCCGCCACCTCGTACATCTGCTCACGCCACGTCCAGAACGAACCGGTACCCGCCTGCGCCCGACCGCGCAGAGCGCGATGGAAGGCATGGCTGTGACTGTTGGCGAACCCCGGGACCGTCAGACCGCGAAGTCGGGTCGCATCGGCTGGCGGACTCCCGCCCGGATCCACGGAGGCGATGCGGTCGCCGTCGATGGTCACCAGCACATCGGCGACGGCCTGGTCGTCGCCGAGCCACGCCAACTCGCAGTGATAGCTAGGCACTCGCCAGCCGTTCGACGAGACCCTTCTCATCCGCGCCGAACCACGGACCGTCACCGGCGGCGGCGTTCTCGACCATCCGCTCGGGCTTCGTCGTCGCCGGGATCGACACCGAGGTCGCGGGGTGGCTGAGCCCGTACTTGAGCAGCGCCTGGGGCCACGTCGTGACGCCGAACTCGGCCAGCGGCGCCAGCTCGGCGGCGCTCGGCGCACGACCGACCAGCCCGCCGGCGGCGAACGGCCGCATCAGGATGACGCCCAGCCCGAGCTCTTGGGCCAGCGGGAAGATGCGCCGCTCGACCTCGCGCTCGTGCGGGTTGTACGGGACCTGGATCGCGCCGATCCGCCCCGTCCGCATCACCGTCTCCAGCTCGTCGAAGGAGTCGGCCCGCCAGTGAGTCGCCGCCACGACGTCGACCACTCCCTCGTCACGCCGTCGCTCGAGTTGCTCCAAGCGGCTCCTCCACGCCACGAGGTTGTGGATCTGGAAGACCTCGACGTGGCCACCGAAGAAGCCGAGCGATGCGTCGATCTGCCGCTCGGCCTCCGAGTCGTCGGGGGTCCACACCTTCGTCGCGACGATCACCTCGTCGCGCCGCGCCCCGAGCGTGGCGCCGAGGATGCGCTCGGCGTGCCCGTACATCGGCGAGGAGTCGACGAAGTTGGCGCCGTGGTCGAGCGCAGCGTCGGTGACCTGCTGGCGCCGGGCATCGACCGTTGACACGTCGAACGTCTGCGAGGTGCCCATGCCGACGACCGGGACGTCGATGTGGGCGAGACGGCGGTGCTCCACGAATCCGCAGCGTACGGACGGCAGCCCTCCTGCGACACTGGGGCGATGCCACTCGCCTCCGTCGCCGACCTCCGCGAGCACTATCGGCCCCCGGGCGCCAACCCGATCAAGAAGGTCATCCACCACCTCGACGCCCACTGCGCCGACTTCATCGCCAAGTCACCGTTCTTCGTGCTGTCGACCGCCGATGCCGACGGCGTCTGCGACGGGTCGCCGAAGGGTGGCCCGCCCGGGTTCGTGCAGGTCCTCGACGAGCACCGCTTGGCATGGGCCGACCTCTCGGGCAACAACCGCCTCGACTCGTTCCAGAACCTCGTGACCAACGATCACGTCGCGCTGCTGTTCCTCATCCCCGGTCTCGACGAGACGCTGCGCGTGAACGGCGCCGCCGAGCTCGTCACGGACCCTGAGCTCGGCCGGCGCGTCGCTGTGGACGGGAAGCCAGCACAGGTCACGGTCGTCGTCACCGTCGCTGAGGCCTACGTGCACTGCGCCAAGGCGCTGCGGCGCGCCGAGCTGTGGTCGTCCGACCAGTGGCTTCCCGCCGAGGAACTGCCGTCGGCGGCGTGCATGATCAAGGATCACGTCGGCCTCGACGTCGACGTCGAGGTGATCGCGGCGGCCCGGGAGCGGGATGTGCAGGAGAACCTGTGGCGGCCCGGTGGCGCCGCCGGTGAGCTGTGAACCGCGTCGTTCAGACGTGAACGCCCGATTCGGCACGGCGGGCGCTCCAGCGCCTTCGCCGGCCGCATCTGTCAGGAACCCACTCGCTCGACGAACTCGGTGATGCGCGCCACGAAGGCGTCACGGTGGAAGCGCTCGAACTGCTCCCATGTCGTCAGCGTCGTCGTGTCAGCGACCCGGTCGAGGAACAGGCGCCCGTCGAGGTGGTCGCACTCGTGCTGGAACGTGCCGGCGGTGAGGCCGCGCTTGACCTCGTCGTGGGCGATGCCGTGACGGTCGAGGTAGCGGACGCGCACGTTGACGTGGCGGAACACGTTGCCGCGCAGGTTCGGCACGGACAGGCACCCCTCGTTGATCTCGACCAGCTCGTCGTCGAGCGGCTCGAGCACTGGGTTGACGACGACGGTCAGGGGGATCGGCGGCTTGTACGGGTAGCGCGGGTTGTGGTCGACCTCGATCACGGCGACGCGGACGGGCTCGTGAACCTGGTTGGCGGCGATGCCGGCGCCGTTGGCGTCGTGCATCGTGTCGATGAGGTCGTCGATGAGCGTCTGGATCTCGGCGGAGGCCAGCTCTCGGCGGTGATGTCGCGAGCCCGCTGGCGCAGGATCGGGTGGCCGACGGTGGCGATCTCGCGAACGCTCACGGTGAACCCTTCGCACGGTGCGAGCGAGCGAGCGCACGCGAGCGAGCGGCCAGCTGCGGCCTGCGTGGCCGGGGAACGCAATGCGTCATGGCCGGGTCCAGAGCACGGGGAACAGCGGGTGGTCCATCGGCGCGCCGGCCGGCAGCTCGTCGACGAGTCCAGGGAACGGCGGCGACGTCGTCCACCCGCGTGGTGCGTGCACCGCGTCGTCGCCGAGGAAGCGCACCGACAGGACACGTCGGCGGTCACGGCCGGGCACGCCGCCGGCGGCGTGCAGCGTCAGCATGTGGAAGAAGACGGCGTCGCCTGGCTCGAGCTCCCACCCGAGGATCGTGAAATCGTCGGGCCGGCCGTCGATGTCGGGCAGCTCGGTCAGCGAGCCCTCGGGGAACCACTTGGCCTGATCGTCGAGGAACGTGCGGGGCATGTACCACTCGCCGCGATGGGAACCGGCGACGAGCTCCAGGGTCGAGGCGCGGGACACCGGATCGACCGGCAGCCACATGCTCGCGTTCTGACGTCCTTCGACGTTGTAGTACGGCTGGTCCTGGTGCCAGGGCGTGCGCTGACGGGTGCCCGGTTCCTTGACCAGGACATGGTCGTGGTAGAGGCGGACCGTCGTCGATCCCATCAGCTCGGCGGCGATGGCGGCGACGCCCGACTCGCGGATGAACGTCTCGATCGCCGGCAGGCGCGACCAGTTGCAGAAGTCCTCGACGAAGGCACCGTCGCTGTCGGCGCTCGCCCGCTTGGCCAGCGGCGAGAGGTCGGCCAGGTTGGCCTCGATCGCCTCGGCGGCGAGCTCGAGCTGCTCCGGCGAGACGGCGCCCCGCACACAGACCGCGCCGTCGCGCTGGAAGTCACCCTCGATCCGCATCGGCGGCAGTCTGCCGTTCTCTGGAAGATTCACCCTCGTTTTCGATATTGACCGGGATTCAAAACCGGTTTTCGGTCATCGGGAGGCGGACGCCGCGCTCGGTGGCGACCTCCAGGGCGAGGTCGTAGCCGGCGTCGGCGTGGCGGATGACGCCGGTGCCGGGGTCGGTGGTGAGGACCCGCTCGAGCTTCTGCGCAGCGAGGTCGGAGCCGTCGGCGACGGCCACCATCCCGGCGTGGATCGAGCGACCGATGCCCACGCCGCCGCCGTGGTGGATCGACACCCACGTCGCGCCGGAAGCCGTGTTGGCGAGAGCGTTCAGCAGTGGCCAGTCGGCGATGGCGTCGGAGCCGTCGGCCATGGCCTCTGTCTCCCGGTACGGCGAGGCCACCGAACCGGAGTCGAGGTGGTCGCGGCCGATCACGATCGGAGCCGAGAGCTGCCCGGTGCGGACCATGTCGTTGAAGCGCAGCCCGAGGCGATGGCGCTCGCCGTAGCCGAGCCAGCAGATGCGCGCCGGCAGACCCTGGAACGCGACGCGCTCTCCGGCCAGGCGGATCCAGCGGGCCAGGCTCTCGTCGTGCGGGAACTCGGCGAGGACCGCCCGGTCGGTGGCCTCGATGTCGGCCGGGTCGCCGGACAGCGCGACCCACCGGAACGGCCCCTTGCCCTCGCAGAACAGCGGGCGGATGTACGCAGGCAGGAAGCCCTGGTAGGCGAAGGCGCGGTCGAAGCCACCGAGCTCGGCCTCCACGCGCAGACTGTTGCCGTAGTCGAAGACCTCGGCGCCGCGGTCGAGGAAGCCCACCATCGCCGCGCAGTGCACGGCCATTGATTCGCGGGCGCGCCGGATGAACGTCGCCGCGTCGGTGCGAGCCATCTCTGCCGCCGCCTCCGGCGTGACGTCCACGGGCACGTACGACAGCGGATCGTGGGCGCTCGTCTGGTCGGTGACGATGTCGGCCGGGAAGTCCGCATCCAGCAGGCGGGGGAGCACCTCGGCGGCATTGCCGACGACACCGACCGAGAGCGCCCGCCGCTCGTCACGCGCCTTGACGGCCTCGGCGACTGCGGCGTCCACGTCGGGGGCGAGCACATCCAGGTAGCGGGTGTCGATGCGTCGCTGGGCTCGCGCCGGGTCGACCTCGACGACGAGCGCCACGCCGTCGTTCATCGTGATCGCCAGCGGCTGCGCCCCGCCCATGCCGCCGAGCCCCGCGGTCAGGGTGATCGTCCCGGCCAGTGTTCCGCCGAAGCGGCGGCGGGCGATCTCGGCGAAGCACTCGTATGTGCCCTGCAGGATCCCCTGCGTCCCGATGTAGATCCACGAGCCGGCCGTCATCTGCCCGTACATCGTCAGCCCTGCCGCCTCGAGACGGCGGAACTCGTCCCACGTCGCCCAGTCCGGGACGAGGTTCGAGTTGGCGAGGAGCACCCGTGGCGCCCACTCGTGCGTGCGGAAGACGCCGACGGGCTTGCCCGACTGCACGAGCATCGTCTCGTCGTCGCCGAGCGTGCGCAGCGTGGCGAGCATCGCATCGAAGGCATCCCAGGACCTGGCGGCGCGACCGGTTCCGCCGTACACGACCAGGTCGTCCGGGCGTTCGGCCACCTCCGGGTCGAGGTTGTTCTGCAGCATCCTGTACGCCGCCTCCTGAGGCCAGCCGCGACAGGACAACTGCGAGCCACGAGGAGCACGAACAGGACGAGGACCGGCGCCCACGGCACCAATGTGGCACAGCGGTGGGAACCCGCGGCGCGCTCACTGCAGGTGGGCTGTGAGCGCGGCGTCGGCCGCCGCCCTCACCGTCCCGCTGCGCACGAGGCGTTCGACCTCGACCAGGCGGGGGGAGAGCCACACGTCCGGGCCGGGGCCGCCGGCGACGGCGCGCACCGCGTCGGCGACCGCTGCCGTGGCGCTCGCCGGCTCGAGCGGCGCCCGCAGCGCGAGCCCCCACGACGCCGCCGTCAGCTCGACGGCGAGGATGCGGGCCAGGTTGGCCACGGCCGTTCGCAGCTTGCGCGCCGCTGACCAGCCGAGCGAGACGTGATCCTCCTGCATCGCACTGGTCGGCAGCGTGTCCGTGCTCGCCGGAACGGCGAGGCGCCGATTCTCGGCCACCATCGCGGCCTGGGTGTAGTGGGCGATCATCAGCCCGGAGTTCACGCCGGCGTCCGGGCTGAGGAAGGGGGGCAGGCCGTGACTTCGGCTGCGATCGAGCAACCGGTCGGTCCGCCGCTCGCTGATCGCGCCGACATCGGCGATCGAGATGGCGAGGAAGTCGGCGACCGCGGCCACCGGGGCGCCGTGGAAGTTGCCGCACGACTCGACCCTCCCGTCGGGCAGGACGACGGGGTTGTCGATGAACGATCGCAGCTCGCGAGCGGCGATGGCAGTGGCGTACTCGACGGTGTCGCGCGCCGCCCCGTGGACCTGCGGTGTGCAGCGCAGCGAGTAGGCGTCCTGCACGCGGTCGTCGCCATAGCGATGGCTGGCGACGATGGCCGAACCGGTGAGCAGGTTCGCAGGTTCGCCGCGCTCACCTGCTGGCCGACCTGTGGGCGCATTGCCAGCAGGTCCTCGGCGAACACGCGGTCGGTGCCGAGGAGCGCTTCGGTCGACATCGCGCCGGCGATGTCGGCGGTCACCAGCAGGAGGTCGAGGTCGGCGAGCGCCAGCACGACCATGCCCAGCATCCCGTCCGTGCCGTTGATGAGCGCGAGGCCCTCCTTGGCCCTGAGGACCAGCGGAGCGACTCCTGCCTCGCGGCACGCCGTCTCGCCGTCGATCAGTGTTCCGTCGCGCCGGCGAGCCGCTCCCTCACCGAGGAGTACGAGGGCCGCCGAGGCGAGCGGAGCCAGGTCGCCACTGGCGCCGAGCGAGCCGTGCTCGGGCACGACTGGCGTGATGCCGGCGTTGAGCAACGCCACCATGGATTCGACGACGGCGGCGCGTGCCCCGGAGTACCCCATCGACAGGCTGCGGGCGCGCAGCAGCATCATCGCCCGCACCGCCTCGCGCTCCACCTCCGCACCGAGTCCGGCCGCGTGTGAGCGGATCAGCGCCAGCTGCAGCTCATCGGACCGCTCCGGAGGGATCACGGTGTTGGCCAGTGCGCCGAACCCGGTCGAGACGCCGTACACCGGCTCGGGCGAGTGGACGAGTCGATCGACGACTGCGGCGCCACGATCGAGGGCCTCGCGGGCATCTGCGCCGATCGTCACCCGGCGGTCCTGCCGAGCGACGGACACCACGTCCGCAGCAGCGACTCCGGTGGCCCCGAGCTCGAGTGGCGAATCGTCCGACACGGCGTGGACCGTACTGATCGAATCGGAGAGGTCAGTGCCGCTGGACGCCGCCGTACTTCATGCGCGTGTCGCTCATCGCGGCGGCCCGCGCGTCGTCATCATTGATGCCGGCGTCGACGACCTCGCCGACGAAGAACGTGTGCGTCCCGAAGTCGTGGCTGGACCGGACCGCACAGTCCAGGTAGGCGACCGCCTCGACGAACACCGGCGCCCCAGTCGTGCCGGCACGCACGTTGCGCCCGTTCAGCGTCAGCGCTTCCGGGTCGAAGGCAGCCGGCTTGGAGAACTTGACGAACACCTTCGTCTCCTCCGCCGACCACAGGTTGACGGTGAACGACGCGCCGGCGGTGACGAGGCGGTGGGTCACTGCCGTGTTGTCGATCCCGACGCCGATCAGCACGGGCGCCATCGAGACTTGGGTGACCCAGCTCGCCGTCATCCCGTTCCACTCGTCGCCGGCTCGCGACCCGATGATCACGAGGGCGTTCGGGATCTTCCACGTCACGCGGTTCAGCAGCTCGTCGGGCGGTCGGTCGGCCATGCCCTGAGCCTAGGAACACGACCTGTCCGTAGAAATCGTCTGGATCCGATCGATTCCTACGGACAGAACCGTTGGATCGCGTTCAGCTCACTGGGCTGCGGCGGTGGTGAGTTGCTCAGCCAGTACGGCGAGCTCCCGGCGCACATCGTCTGAATCGAGCACCTCGAACCGGAACGGGAGACTGGCGAGGTAGCGAGCGAGCCAGTCGGCGTCGCCGCCGAGGTGCACGACCGTGGTCGCCGCGTCGGCAGGTCCCGGTTCGATCACACCGACCGTCGGGGCGATCTCTCGTGCCACGTGGTCGGGCGGCGCGTGGACGCGCACGCGGACCTGCGTCTCGTAGACACGCACGGCGACGCCCTCCGCCACGAGTGCCGCGGCATCGGGCGCGTCTCGCTCGACGTTGCGGGCGCCGGTCGGTGTCGGTGCCCCGACGCGGTCCACGCGGAACGTCCGCCAGTCGTCCCGGTCGAGGTCGAAGGCGACGAGGTACCACCGGCTGCGAACGGACACCAGCCGGTGCGGCTCCACGTGGCGCCGGCTGGTCCGGTCGTTGCCGGCCGTGTAGTCGAACCGCAGGCGGTCCTGGCGGCGGCAGGCCTGGGCCAGCCCCATCAGGACGCCGACGTCGGTGGTCACGTCGCCGACGGGATCGCCGGTGCGGCCGAGACGAACGCTCACCGCACCGAGCGTGTCGACGCGCTCGCGCAGCGCGCTCGGCAGCACCTGGGCCAGCTTCGTCAACGCCGCCACGGCAGCCTCGCCGAGCGTCGGGTCGGTGGAGCGCGACAGGTCACGAAGGGCGATGGACACGGCGACCGCTTCGTCGTCGTCGAGCAGCAGCGGAGGCAGCCGGCCGCCGGCACCGAGGGCGTAGCCGCCGTAGCGCCCGGTCGTGCTCTCGATCGGGTAGCCGAGATCGCGCAGGCGGGTCACGTCGCGTCGCAGCGTCCGGGTCGTGACCTCGAGGCGGTCCACCAACTCCTGAGCCGACCAGGTGGATCGGGAGGAGAACAGGACGAGCAGGCGCAGCAGCCGGGCCGGTGTGTCGATGGTCGCACATGCTGCCACGAAAGGCGGACTTGATCTGTCCACAATCGTGCGTACGTTCGATGCCATGCACCTGATGATGTTCGATAGCGCCTGGCAGCTGGCCTCTGACCGGCGACAACAGCTGCACGACTCGTTCCAGCGCCCCCGACCCGCCGCTGGTGGCGGCGGCGGGCCACGCTGACGCTCGTTCAGCCTCGAAGGACTGAGAGCGCATCCGCCAAGACTTCGGCGAGCTCGTCTGCGGTGGCGGGCATGGCCACCGGCAGCCGTCGTGGCAGCCGGGGCGGCTCGGGGATCTCCGCCGGCGCCCGCAGCAGCGCGGAAAGGGAATCGGGCGCGGCCTGATCCCGTTCGGGGCGCGCGACAGGCGTGCCCGAGCGCCACGTCACGAGGACGTCAGGGTCGATGGTGACCTCGTCGGCGAACACGAGCAGCGCCGTGAGCGCGTGCTTGCAGAACGCGTACGGCGCGTCGTCGGGGCAGGTGCACTCGGCGCCCAGCTCGTCACGTTCAGGGACGAGGCCGATCGTGGAGGTTCGGTCCTCGGCCGGTGTCGCCCACACCCGCGTCTGATACGGCTCGTAGCGCGAACCGAGGACCTCGATCCGCACCTCGCCCGGTTGGATCTCGATGTCGACGACAGCGCCGTCGCGGGCGTAGGCCTTGGCCCGGCTGAACCTCCCGGGATCCGACAGCTCGGCCGTCAGCGCGCGCAGCATCGCCGCCGGCAGCCGCCCGGGCGGACTCGGCCCCACCACGCGGCGCCGGCGCGCTCACGACTGCACGACCGACGCATCCAATGCGACGAGCTCGCGCAGCTCGGCCGTCGACAGCTCCGACAGCCACGCTTCGCCACTGCCCACGACGGCGTCGGCGAGCGCCCGCTTCTCGTCGATGAGGGCAGCGATGCGCTCCTCGACGGTGCCCTCACAGACGAGCTTGTGCACGACGACGGTGCGACCCTGGCCGATCCGCCACGCCCGGTCGGTGGCCTGGTCCTCGACGGCTGGGTTCCACCAGCGGTCGTAGTGAATGACCTGGCTGGCGGCGGTCAGGTTGAGCCCGGTGCCGCCGGCACGCAGCGAGACGAGCAACAGCGGCGGGCCGAGGCCGGCCTGGAACTCAGCGACCATCGCATCCCGGCGGATCCGTGAGACGCCGCCGTGGAGGAACGGCACCCGCAGCTCCAACCGCTCGGCGGCGTGCCGCCGCAGCAGCTCGCCCATCTCCCGGAACTGCGTGAACACCAACGCCCGCTCGTCGACGTCGAGCAGCTCGTCGACCAGCTCGTCGTAGCGGGCCAGCTTTCCGGACCGCCCGTGCAGGCGCGAGCCGTCGCCGAGCACATGAGCGGGGTGGTTGCAGATCTGCTTGAGCCGGGTGAGCGCGGCCAGGACGAGGCCGCGGCGGCGCATGCCCGTCGCCTGCGCGGCGTCGGCCAGCAGCTGATCGACGACGTGCTGGTACAGCAGCGCCTGCTCACGTGACAACCCGGCCCAGGCGATCTGCTCGATCTTGTCCGGCAGGTCCGGCACGAGCTGGCGATCCGACTTGGAACGGCGCAGCACGAATGGCTGCGTGATGCGCCGCAGTTGCGCCGCTGCTGTGGCGTCTCCCTCGCGCTCGATCGGGCGGGCGTACCGGTGGCGGAACTGCTCCCGACTGCCGAGGAGCCCCGGATTGACGGCGTCGAGGATCGCCCACAGCTCGGCCAACCGGTTCTCCACGGGCGTCCCGGTGAGGGCGATCTTCTGCCCAGCCCGCAACGCCCGCACGGCGCGAGCAGCCCGCGTCGCGGGGTTCTTGATCTGCTGCGCTTCGTCGAGGACGAGTGTCGACCACTCGACGGCTCCGAGCTGCCCGAGGTCGCGCGGCAGCAGCCCGTAGGTCGTGACGATGACATCAGCCGGCACGAGGCGATCGAGTCCGAGGTCGCGGTCGGCGCCGTGGTGGACGAGGACGTGCAGATCGGGCGTGAAGCGAGCTGCCTCGGCGAACCAGTTGTGCACGACCGACAGCGGGCACACGACGAGATGGGGGCCCGGTCGGAACTGGAGGTGGGCCAGCGTCGTGGCGGTCTTGCCGAGCCCCATGTCGTCGGCCAGGCAGCCGCCGAGCCGGAGGCGCTCGAGGAAGCGCAACCAGGCCAGGCCGCGGCGTTGGTAGGGCCGCAGCGCTCCGGAGAACCGTTCGCTCTCGTGAGCCTCGACGAGCCGTTCATCGGGCAGTCCGTCAAGGAGCTCGACGCTCCACGGCGGTGCGGTCTCGAGATCCGGCGCGTCGAGCTCTCCGGCCGCGGCGAGGTGGAGGAGGGCGACAGCGTCGACCACGGCGTGCTGCCGTGTGTGCTCGTCGAGCCGTTGGCGGGCCTTGCGCAGCGCGGCCGGATCGATGCGCACCCACCGCCGTCCGGTGTGGAGCAGTGTCGCACCGGCGGCGTCGGCGCGGGCCAGCTCGGCGGCGGAGACCGCGCTCGAGTCGTCACCGTCGGCAACGACGAGCCGCCAGCCGACGACGGCCTCGCGGTTGAAGCCGGCTCGCTGCTCGGACGGGTTGCCTGCCGCCACCGTGCCCCGCACCGACAGGTTTGCTCGGACGAGGCGCTCCGGGCCGATCAGCTCGATGCCGAGTCGCTCCAGCTCGGCCGGAGCCTGCTCGAGGAACCGATCGGCGGCATCGATGTCCAGATCGATCGATGACGGCTCATGGGCGGTGCCGAGCGGCTCGAGCACGTCGATCCGCGCCGCCACGGCTGCGGCGGCGGTGGTCAGCTCGTTGCCGAGCGCGGTGAGGTGATTCGTGGAGCCGGCCAGTTCGACCGCCATCGCCGTCGTGTCCCAGACATCGTCGGCCGAGCACCATCGCCCGGGGTCGAGCTCATCGACGAGCTCGAGGCAGACCTCCCAGTCCTCCCCGAACTCGTCCGGCACGACGAGCCGCAATCGAGGGACGACGACGGGCTCGCCGGCTGCTCGCCGGCGGCGTCGGTCGAGCGTCGTGGCGATCGTGTCGACGGCGACGTCGTGCGGCCCTGTCGAAACTCGTGGATCACCCGTGGACAGCGCCCGGAACACGGCACGTGTGGCGGCCGCCGCCGGCGCCCGGCCGGTCACGCTCGGACGCCAGCGACCGACGGCGAGGCGGTGGCGGGCCACGGTGTCGACGAGCGTGGCGTGGATGTCGGCGACCGTGGTCGGGTCGGTCGGGTCGGGCAGGACGATCGGGGGGATCGATGCGGCGAGCGCCTCCAGCGACTCGTCGATGACGGGCGCCGCAACGGGGAGCCAACGGGCGACGAGCACGTCCCGCTCGGTGCGCAGGGTCGGCGTGACGTAGCCGGCGCGGACGGTCGAGTCGGCGAGGCGGGCGACCGCACCGAGCCAGGCGAGCGGATCGCTGCGCTCGGCACCGGCGAGCGAGAGGAGCCACGGTCCGGTGGCATCGCTGTCCAGCCGGATGCTGGCCGACTCGATGGTCCGCCCGTCGGGCAGCGGGATGTCGAGCGACGCGAAGCGCCCGGAGTGCGCGCCGTGCACCCAGCGGGCCCGATCGAGCCAGGCGAGCGGCATCGTGTGGTGCCCGTCCCAGCCCCACAGATGCACGGTTCCGTCGCGCCAGATGGCCAGCAACGTGGCGTCCGTCAGCCGCCCCGGCGAGCGAAGCGGACGACGACTCGGCACTGCTCGGACGTTACCGAGTGGGTGTCAGCGTCGGTCGGACCGCGCGCTCGGTCGAGCGTCACTGCTGATAGCCCTCCACGACGGACGGCGGGCGGACCTCGGCGTCGTCGGGGTCGAGGCCGGCGTTGCGGCGGGCGCGGCGCTGGCGCAGGAGGTCCCAGCACTGGTCGAGGGCGACCTCGAGGCGGCTCAGTCGGTCGGCCTCTGCCTCGGTGAGCGGCCGGCCGGGCTCGGCCCTGCGCTCGAGCTCGTGCTCCTCGTCGACCAGCTCGTCGATGCGCTGGATCAGGTCGTCGTCGGTCATCTCGTTCTCCAATCAGCCCGGGCGAGCCAGCACCATCGTCCAGTACGGCGTGCCGTTCGACGAGTACGCAAGCCCCACACCGATGTCGGTATAGCTCGCATTGAGGATGTTGGCGCGGTGCCCGGGACTGTTCATCCAGCCGGTCAGCACCGATGCCGCGTCACGGGCTCCCATCGCGACGTTCTCGCCCCAGGCGTTCCACCGGTAGTCCCGCCTGGTGGCCCGCTGACCGGCGATCCGCTGACCTGCGTCTCCGTACCGGCCGGTGTGCGACAGACGGTTCAGGGCTGCCTGCTCATTGGCGTGCACCTGCGCGGCCCAGATCAGCGGGAGCTCGACGGACAGCGGCGGGAGTCCGTTCTGGGCCCGGACCTGGTTCGTCAGCGCGACGACCTGCTCTGCAGCGCTCTGCGCCGAGGCCGTGGCGCCGGACAGTGTCTGCCCTGCGATCATGCCGAGCCCGAGGGCAGCGACCATGCCGACGGCGCGCAGCCGGCGCGTCGGAAGGTCGGGACGGGCGGTCGTCAGCTGCATCCCGTCACACAATCGCAATCTCCAGCCCTGCGCAAGTCTCGCCGGTAATCGCAAAAGTTGATATGAGGCGACTCAGGTTTCCTATTGACCGTTATCCTGGTGACATGGCGCTCGACCCCAAGAAGTGGACGCTCAAGACGCAGGAAGCGATGGCTGCCGCCATCGATCAGGCCAAGGCGAGCTCGAATCCGGAGCTGACGCCCGACCACGTCCTCGCTGCACTGACCAGGCAGGACGACACCGTCGTCCCGGCCGTACTGGCCAAGCTCGGTCAGGCGCCGCTGATGGTGCGCAACAAGGCCGACGAGGCCGTGGCGAGGTTGCCGAAGGCCTATGGCGGTGACGAGCCGCGGCTCGGCCGAGCCCTCAACCAGGTCTTCGACGATGCCCAGCGCTTCCAGTCCGACCTCCGTGATGACTTCCTCTCCGTGGAGCACCTCCTCCTCGCCATGCACGAGCGTCTCGGTGTCGCCACCGAGGAGCTGCTGCAGGTGCTGCAGGAGGTGCGCGGCTCACATCGCGTGACGTCGCAGAACCCCGAGGAGCAGTTCCAGGCGCTCGAGCGCTACGGGCAGGACCTCACGGCCCGTGCCCGCGAAGGCAAGATCGACCCGGTCATCGGGCGCGACGAGGAGATCCGGCGCGTCATCCAGGTGCTGTCGCGCCGCACCAAGAACAACCCGGTGCTGATCGGCGAGCCGGGCGTCGGGAAGACGGCGATCGTCGAGGGCCTGGCCCGGCGGATCGCCGACGGCGACGTGCCGGAGGGTCTGAAGACCAAGCGCATCATCGCCCTCGACATCGGCTCGATGCTGGCCGGCGCCAAGTACCGCGGGGAGTTCGAGGAGCGGCTGAAGGCCGTCCTCAAGGAGATCACCGACGCGGCCGGGGAGATCATCACGTTCGTCGACGAGCTGCACACGATCGTCGGCGCCGGCGCGGCGGAGGGTGCCCTCGACGCCGGCAACATGATCAAGCCGATGCTCGCGCGCGGCGAGCTGCGGATGATCGGTGCGACGACGCTCGACGAGTACCGCAAGCGGGTCGAGAAGGACCCGGCACTCGAGCGCCGCTTCCAGCAGGTGTACGTCGCCGAACCCTCGGTCGAGGACACGGTCGGCATCCTGCGCGGCCTCAAGGAGCGCTACGAGGTGCACCACGGCGTGCGCATCCAGGACTCCGCGCTGGTCGCCGCGGCGGTCCTGTCCAACCGCTACCTGACCAACCGCTTCCTGCCCGACAAGGCGATCGACCTCGTCGACGAGGCAGCGAGCAAGCTGCGCATCGAGATCGACTCGATGCCGACCGAGATCGACATCGTCGAGCGGCGCATCCTGCAGCTCGAGATCGAGCAGGTCGCGCTGGAGAAGGAGTCGGACGAGGCCTCCCGGGCGCGCCTGGATGCGCTGACCGACGAGCTCGCCGCACTCAACGCCGAAGTGGCCGTGATGAAGCAGCACTGGGAGGCCGAGCGCGAGGCCATCGACGCCATCCGCACGCTGAAGGAGGAGCTCGAGCAGCTGCGCACCCAGCTCGAGCGCGAGGTCGACCTCAACGTCGCCGCCGAGATCCGTTACGGCCGCATCCCGGAGCTGGAGCGGCGCATCGAGGAGGCCACCGAGCACCTCGACGAGCTGCAGTCCGAGCACCGCATGCTGAAGGAAGAGGTCGACGCCGAGGACATCGCCGAGGTCGTCTCGAAGTGGACGGGCGTGCCGGTCAGCCGGCTGATGGAGGCCGAAGCGGCGAAGCTCATCCACCTCGAGGAGCACCTCCACGAGCGCGTCGTCGGTCAGGACGATGCGGTCCGCGCCGTCGCCAACGCGGTGCGCCGCAGCCGGGCCGGGCTCTCCGACCCCAACCGGCCGATCGGGTCGTTCATGTTCCTCGGGCCGACGGGCGTCGGCAAGACCGAGCTGGCGCGGGCGCTCGCACAGTTCCTGTTCGACGACGACCACGCCATGGTCCGCATCGACATGGGCGAGTACATGGAGAAGTTCTCGGTGTCCCGGTTGATCGGCGCGCCTCCGGGTTACGTCGGCTACGACGAGGGTGGCCAGCTGACCGAAGCGGTGCGGCGCCGGCCGTACTCCGTCGTGTTGCTGGACGAGATCGAGAAGGCTCATCCCGACGTGTTCAACACGTTGCTGCAGGTCCTCGACGACGGGCGCCTGACCGACGGTCAGGGCCGCACCGTGGACTTCACGAACGTGGTGTTGATCATGACGTCCAACCTGCCAGGCGACCCGCTCGACTTCTTCAAGCCGGAGTTCATCAACCGGGTCGATGAGATCATCCGGTTCAAGGCGCTGACCGAGGAGGACCTCACGCGCATCGTCGAGATCCAGCTCGAGCGGTGGCGGCAGCGGTTGGCCGAGCGGCGCATCGCCCTCGAGATCAGTCCCGAGGCGATGGGTCACCTGGCCAAGGAGGGCTTCGACCCCGCCTTCGGCGCACGACCGCTCAAGCGGATCATCCAGCGCGAGATCGGCGACCCGTCGGCGATGCTCCTGCTCGAGGGCAAGGTCACCGACGGCGGCACGATCCGCGTCGACGTGGCCAACGGCGAGCTTGTTGTAACCGCGTAACGCAATCGATGCGGCCGCCGAAGCGCCTGGAGGCGCCGGCTGACCGTTCCACCCCGTTCTGTCCGTAACAACGACATCACAACGAACGATTCCTACGGACAGAACGCTCACATCCGGCGGCGGAGGGCCTCTGCGTGGGCCGGGAACCCCTCGTGGTCGGCGAGGGCGACGATCGACGGAGCCATCCTGGCGATGGCAGCACCGTCGGCGCGAGCGATCGCGGTGCGCTTGAGGAACGCCTCGACCGTGATGCCCGACGACACCTCTGCGTAGCCCGACGTCGGGAGCGACGCCGGGCAGCCGATGACGAAGTTCGCCGCGCTGAACGGCGTGTGCTGGCCGACGAGGATCTCGCCGGCGTTGACCAACCCGTCGACGACGCGGTCGACGTCACGATCGCCGACGGCGACCTGGAGGTGCTCCGGCGCGTACCGATTGGCGACGGCAACGGCGCCGTCGAGCGAGTCGACGAGCACGCAGCCGCCATTCGGTCCGAGCGATGCCCGCGCCGCCTCGGCCCGGTGGGCCGGGAGCTTCGTCATCTGCACCTGCAGCTCCGAGTCGGTGGCGTCGGCGAGCCGATCCGAAGTCGTCACGAGCACCACCGAGGAGTCGGTGCCGTGCTCGGCCTCGATCAAGAGGTCGGCGGCCAGGCGCTGCGGGTCGGCGTCTCCGTCCGCGATGACGAGGCTCTCGGTCGGCCCGAGCAGCATCATCGTCGCGACGCCGTGGCGCTGCAGTTCGACCTGCGCGCACGTCACCGCCGGCGAACCCGGACCGACGACCTTGCGCACGCGGGGGATCGACTCGGTGCCGAACCCGAGGGCAGCCAGCCCAGCCGGGCCGTTCACGCGGAACACGTCGGTGATCCCGAGCTTGCGGCACACCACGAGGACGGCGGGATCGACGGCGCCGTCGCCGCCGGGGATCGGTGGAACGACGAGGACGATCTGGGGGACACCGGCCACCGTCGCAGGGACCCCCAACTGGTAGGCGACACTCGGGTAGCTGGCCTTGCCCGACGGCACGAACAGCCCGACCGATGCGATCGGAGTGACCTTCTCACCGACGCTCAGGCCAGGTTCGGGCTCGAAGCTCCAGTTGCTGGCCCGTGCCATGAGCTGCTCGTTGAACGCCCGGCAGTGCGCGATGGCGTCGTCGAGCGCGGCGTCGACGGCATCGCTCACGGTCGCCGCGGCGAGCTCGTCGACGGTGACGCGCAGCTGTTCCGGCGCGAGCTCGATGCCGTCGAAGCGGGCGAGGGCGTCGCACACCGCGACGTCACCGCGGGCGCGCACGTCGTCGATGAGCGCGGCGATCGACGTCCGCAGGTCGGGGTCGAAGATGTCCGCCAATCCCCGCGAGCACAGCGCGTTCCGTGCCGCCTCGTCCAGGTCGGACCAGCGCATGCGCCGCATCACGGGTTCCATCGCGTGGGTGAAGGTATCCGGCGCGTACGATCTGGCCACGTGCCCGTCACCGTCGTCGTCGGAGCCCAGTGGGGCGACGAGGGCAAGGCCAAGGTCATCGACCTCCTGGCGAAGGAGCACTCCTACGTCGTCCGCTACCAGGGCGGTCACAACGCCGGGCACACGGTCGTCGTCGGCGACGCGCGCATACGCGCTGCAGCTGATCCCCAGCGGTGTCCTGTACGACCACGTCGTGCCCGTCATCGGCAACGGCGTCGTCGTCGACCTGCCGACGCTGTTCGCCGAGCTCGATGCGCTCGAGTACTCGCGGCGTCTCGTGCGGCCGGCTGGTCGTGTCGAGCCGCGCCCACCTGATCTTCCCGTGGCATCAAGCACATGACGCCATCGCGGAGGCCGTACGGGGCGACGACAAGATCGGCACCACCCTGAAGGGCATCGGCCCCGCCTACGCGGACAAGGCCCGGCGCGTCGGGCTGCGGGCTGGCGACGTCGCCGACCTCCCGTCCTTCGCCGCGCACGTCAAGGCTCGGGCGGTCGCCGAGAACCGCGAGCTCGAAGCAGCCGGCAGCGAGCCGCTCGACGTCGATGAGATCGTGGAACGCTTCGCGCAGCTCGGCGCCCGCCTCGTGCCGTACGTGGCCGACACCGTGTCGCTCCTCCACGACGCGCTCGCTCGAGGCGAGCACCTGCTGCTCGAAGGAGCGCAGGCGACCTTCCTCGACCTCGACCACGGCACCTATCCGTACGTCACGTCCTCCAACCCGACGGCGGGCGGCGCGTGCACCGGCACGGGGCTTGGGCCGCGTGACATCGGACGCGTCATCGGCATCACGAAGGCGTACACCACCCGCGTCGGCGCCGGACCGTTCCCGACGGAGCTGACCGACGTCGACGGCGACCGCCTCGTCGAGGTCGGTCGGGAGTTCGGCACGGTCACCGGGCGCAGACGCCGGGCAGGCTGGCTGGACTGCGTGATGTTGCGCCACGCCGCGCGGTTGAACAGCCTCACCGAGCTCGCTGTCACCAAGCTCGACGTGCTCGACGGCTTCGACACCGTGAAGGTGTGCACCGGCTACCGGCTGGACGGCGCGCGGCTCACCGGCTATCCGGATCGCTCTGATGTGTTGGCACGGGTCGAACCGACCTACGAGACGCTGCCGGGGTGGCGGATCGGCCTGGGCCACACTCGGGAGAGCGACGAGTTGCCGGCCGAGGCCCGTGACCTGATCGCGTTGGTGGAGCGGGAGGTCGGCATCCCCGTGGGGATCGTCGGCGTCGGGCCCGAGCGCGACGACTACGTGCTGTGGCGGTGAGCGCCTGGTGATCGAGCGCTACTCGCGCCCGGAGATGGTGGCGGTGTGGAGCGACACCACCCGCTTCCGACGCTGGCTGGACGTCGAGCTGCTGGCAACGGAGGCACACGCCGCGCTCGGCATCGTGCCGGCCGCCGATGCAGTGGCGTGTCGGGAGCGGGCGCCGGTGATCGACGACGCCTTCGTCGCCGCAGTCGCCGAGCGCGAGCGGACGACGGACCACGACGTCGCGGCGTTCGTCGACGTCGTGCAGGAACGGATCGGTCCGCCGGCTGGCTCGTGGATCCACTTCGGGCTGACGTCATCGGATGTCGTCGACACGGCGCTGTGCTGGGCGATGCGCGACGCGCTCGATCTCGTCCTGGAGACGACTCGCACGCTCCTGTGCACGGTCGTCGAGCTGGCCCGCCGGCATCTCCGCACGGTGATGGTCGGGCGAACCCACGGGATCCACGCCGAGCCCACGACGTTCGGCACGAAGGCGGCCCTGTGGGCCTTCCAGGTCGAGCGAGACCTGCGGCGACTAGCGGCGGCACGTGACACCGTCGCCGTCTGCAAGCTGTCGGGCGCCGTCGGCACCTACTCCAACGTCGACCCGCGGGTCGAGGAGTACGTCGGCGAGCGGCTCGGGCTGCGGCCGGTTCCGGCGAGCCAGGTCATCGCCCGCGACCGTCACGCCGAGTTCCTGTGGGCCATGGCGGCCGTGGCGGCGACGTGTGAATTGATGGCGGTGGAGTTGCGTCATCTCCAACGCACCGAGGTCGGAGAGGTGCGCGAGGGCTTCAAACCGGGCCAGAAGGGCTCGTCGGCGATGCCGCACAAGCGCAACCCGATCTCCGCCGAGACGATCAGCGGCCTTGCCCGTGTCGTGCGCAGCAATCTGCTAGCGGGACTGCAGGACGTCGCGCTTTGGCACGAGCGTGACATCTCGCATTCATCCGTCGAGCGGATCGTGCTTCCCGACTCTTCGCTGCTCGTTCACTACATGGTGAGCCGGCTGGAAGGACTGTTGGCGAGCCTCGAGGTCGACGAAGAGCGGATGCTCGCCAACCTGCGGTCGAGCCGCGGCTTGGTGTTCAGCCAACCCGTGTTGTTGGCCCTGATCGCAGGTGGTCACAGTCGTGACGATGCGTACCGCATCGTGCAGCGCAACGCGATGACGGCGGCTCGCGACGGCACTGATTTCCGAGGCCAGCTGGAAGCCGATCCCGAGATGACGCTCGATCACGCCGCGCTCGATACCGCATTCGATGTCGAGCGAGCCCTGCCCGAGCTCGAGCGGGTGGGCGCGGCGCTCGACGCGATCGAGCTCGATGGCGAGCGGCGGGCGTGACCGTGCCCGCTCAGGCGTTGGCGCGACCGACTCCGGCCCGCTTCAGCACGGACGCCGGAACCCCGACCTCACGCCAGGCCGCGTAGGAGATGCCCTGGCGCGCGCTGTAGCTCGAGGCGACGTCGACGAAGCCGTCTTCGAGCGATTGGAGGTCGATCTGTGAATCCATCGTTTCCAGCTCACGGCTCAGGTTGAACCGCTCCTGGATCAGCTTGACCTCGGTGAGCGGATCGGCTGTCGCCAGCTGATCTTCGATGCCCGAGATGCGCTTCTTGATCGAATCCGGGGTGCGCTTGCGGCCCCGCTTCGGCTTGTTGGCGCGCAGGGCCGCCAAGTAGTCACGTACTGCACGACCCTCTGACCGGCCCTGGGCAAGTGCCGCTTTGTGATCGGCGCTCATTGAAGATTTGGAAGCCCGTTTGACAGCCATGGCGACACATTAGGGCCGAAAGGCACCGTTCATGAAGTCATCAGCGCAGAAATTGCGTCTAAATGTTCCAGATCAAAGAGATCGAGCACTTGGAGGTAGATGCGATCGACGCCAGCAGACTGCCAGCGCTCGAGTGTCGCCAACACCTCGTCGGGCGTGCCGGCGAAGACGTTCTTGCGCAGCGCATCCGGCTCCTGTTGGATGGCTGCCGCCCGGCGCTCGAACTCGCTCTTGTCAGCCCCCACGCACACGGTGTTGGCCGTCGACCACGTCAACGTCGCGGGATCCCGCCCGATGGCGTCACACGCGGCGCGCACGCGATCACGCTGCTCGATGAAGCGCTCGACCGACATGAAGGCCGCGTTGAACTCCGTGGCGAAGCGCGCCGCGAGCGCAGGCGTGCGCGAGGGCCCGGTGCCACCCACGATGATCGGGATGCCACCGGCCTGCACCGGCTTCGGCAGCGCCGGTGAGTCGACGACCCGGTAGTGGCGACCGTCGAACGAGTACGGCTCCCCGGCCGTCGCTGACCACATGCCGCTGATGATCGTCAACTGCTCCTCGAGGCGGTCGAAGCGCTCGCCGAGCGGCGGGAACGGCATGGCGTAGGCCTCGTGCTCCCGCTCGTACCACCCGGCCCCGAGGCCGAGCTCGACGCGCCCGCCGGACATCTGGTCTACCTGGGCGACGGCGATGGCGAGGGGTCCGGGCATGCGGAACGTGGCCGACGTGACGAGCGTCCCGAGCCGGATTGTCGAAGTGTCACGAGCGAGGCCGGCCAGCGTCGTCCAGGCGTCCGTCGGCCCCGGCAGCCCGCCTGCTTCGAGCGCCGGACCCATCGCCAGGTAGTGGTCGCTGCGGAAGAACGCTCCGAACCCGAGCTCCTCCGCCCGCCGAGCGACGGCGAGGAGATCGTCATAGGTTGCGCCCTGCTGGGGCTCGGTGAAGATGCGCAGTTGGTGGATCGGGTACATCGAGGCCGGACGCTACGTCGGACACCGACCGATAGGTTCGGCCGGCGATGCCTGATGGGCTGCCCGAGCTCCCGGAACCGTTCGCCACGCTGCGAGATCACGTGCTGGCGTACTCGCTCAAGCGCGGATCCTTCACGCTGAAGTCGGGGGCGCGCAGCTCGTGGTTCCTCGACACGAAGCAGACCGCCTGCCGCCCCGACGGCATCCTCGCGGTTGCCGACGCTGCGCTGTCGATCATCCCCGACGACGCCACCGCCATCGGCGGCCTCACGATGGGCGCCGACCCGGTCGCGTTCGGCGTCGCCGCCGTCGCCGCGACGCGGGGCCGTGAGCTGCGCAGCTTCAGCGTGCGCAAGGAGGCCAAGGACCACGGGGTCACGGGCCGGCTTGCCGGCGCGCTGCAGGCAGGTGACCGCGTCGTGATCACCGAGGACACGGTCACGCGCGGGACGTCGCTGATGGAAGCGGTCGAGGTGGTCAAGGCCGCAGGCGCCGAGCCGGTGCTGATCACCGTCATCGTGGATCGAGGCGGCACGTGCGCGGCGATGGCGAACGCCGCCGGCATCGCCTACCGACCCCTGTTGACGGCGCCCGATCTCGGATTTCCGTTCGGGACGTGATCTGTCCGTAGGAATCGATCGTTGTGATGCGGTTCTTACGGACAGTTCGGGTCGAGGACGCCCGGGTTGAGGATCCCTGACGGGTCGAGGGCGTGCTTCACGGCCGCCGCCGCGGCGAGCTCGGCCGGGCGGCGGACGAGGTGGAGGTAGCGCGCCTTGGCGATGCCGACGCCGTGCTCGGCGGAGATCGTGCCGCCGAGATCGGCCGCCGCCGTGAGCACGTCGTCGGTGATCGCCGCGGGATCGCCGGGATCGAGCACGTTGAGGTGGACGTTGCCCTCGGCGAGATGGCCGAACGGCACGAGCCGCCCGCCATGTCCGGCGACCGCACCGCGTGCCGCGACCAACAGCTCGGGGAGCCGTGCCACGGGCACTGCGACGTCCAGCTTCAGCGGCACGCCCTGCGCGGCGATCGATTCCGTGATCCGGTCACGGAAGGCGACCAGGCGATCGCGGGCTGGGCCTTCGGTGGTGATCGCTGCGTCGACGACCTCCGACCGCTCGGCGAGCGCACTTGTCAGCTCGTCGGTCGGGTCCTCATGGTCGGCGCACTCGACGACGACGTACGCCCCGACGCCGTCCGGACCGACCGGCGGTGTCGCCCCGAGATGGGCCGCGACGAGCTCCATCGCCTCCGGCAGGATCAGCTCGACGGCGTCGAGGTGGGTCACGCCGGCGCGCAGAGTGGCCAGCACGGCGACCGCCTCCTCGAGCCCGGTCGTCGCCACCATCGCCGTCGCCGTGCGCTGGTACCACGGCACGACGCGCAGCCGCAGCGCCGTGAGGATGCCGAGCGTCCCTTCGCTGCCACACAGCAGTGAGGGCCAATGGAGGCCGAGCGTCTCCTTCGGGAGACCGGACAGTGAGCCGATGCATGAGCCGTCTGCGAGCACGGCGTTCACGCCGACGACCTGGGCGCGCATCGTGCCGAAGCGGACCACTCTGGATCCACCGGCGTTCGTGGCGACCGCGCCGCCTACGGTCGCCGAGTCGCGGCTGGCGAAGTCAACCGGGGCATCGAGGGCTGCCGCCCTGGCGTGGGCCCGCCACTGAGCGAGCGTCACCCCGGCGCCGGCGGTGACCTGCATCGCGCCGGCATCGACGGCGCCCAGCTCGACGAGGCGGCGGGTCGACACGACGACCATCGGTTGCCGGCGCGGCACGCTCCCTCCGACGAGACCGGTGTTGCCGCCCTGGGGCACGAGCGCCACGCCGGCATCCGCGCAGCGCCGCACGACCTCCGCGACCTGCGCGGAGTCACCTGGGCGGACGACGAGCTTCGCTTCGCCGCGGAAGCGCCCGGTCCAGTCGACGGCGTAGGAGGCCGTGACGTCCGGGTCCGCCAGGACGTGCTCGGCGCCGACGACCTCGACGAGCGCGCTCGCCAGCGGATCGCTCATCCGACGGGCCGCAACAGCAGGGTCTGCAACGCTCGCCCGACGGCGCCCTCGTCGTCGAAGAGCAGGGCGTCGGCGAGCCCGACTCCCGTCGGCTGCCAGTGCGATGTGACCTGGCTGCCCAGCCAGTCGCCCACGGGATCACGGTGCAGTGCGACGACGAGATCGGTGTTGACGAACCGCACCTGGTCGGGGTCGGCGTGTCGGCTGAACGCATTGCCGCAATCGGCCAACGGGCAGATGCGCTGGAACGGTGTCATCTCCTCGCCGGGCAACAGCGGGATCGTGTGCATCCACACCGTCGTCGGCCCGATGCCGTTGTCCTCACCGGGCGGGTAGCGAACCGTCACGCCGTCACGGAAGCCGGGCTGCCCATGGGCGAACTCCGCGAACGGGAAGGCACCAGGTCGAGCATCGGCCAGCCGTGGGAGGCCGTCCTGGACGCCGAGTGTCGAGGCGAACAGCGGGGCGGGGCTGACGGCGAGGTGCAGGCCGGTCGCCGACACTCGTTCCACGCCGTCCCGGTCGACGATGGCGGCCCGGGTGTTGGCCGTGGCCTTGCCGGCGCGGACCACCTCGGCGGAGATCCGGAAGCCGACCATCGGTACGGGGCGGGCGAGGTCGACGCTGATGCGGGCCAGACGATGGTCGGGGAGCAGGCGTTCGAGCGACCGCGCCAGCAGCCCCGTCGGCGGGCCGGCGTGCCCCGCGTCCGGATCCCATGGCCCGCGCGCCATGTCGGTCGGTGCGAACCACTCGCCGCCGTCACTGGCGGTCTCGATCGTGAAGAACGTGTCCGACACCGGTGGCGGACCCTACGGCGTGCCTGGCGGCGCGATGACCCGGGCGCCGGGCGGCAGGTCGTCGAGCAGCGCCGCGCTGACCCAGCACCGCGTGAGGTGCAGCGTCGAGCGGATGCGCACCACTCGCTTGGGCTCGTCCCCGCCTCGACCGCATGTCGCCAGGGCGGCGCGCACACACGCCGACTCGTCGGGAAGCACCATCGGCATGCGACCTCGCCTGATGCCCGGTGGTCCTGCGGTGAGACAGTTGACGTAGGTCTGCTGCCAGTCGATCGTGGCGGCCAACGACGCCGGCACGAAGTCGGCGAAGCCGATGCCCAGCGCACTCCCGGCGGTCGTCGGCGTGAGCGCGAGGAGGACGATCGTCGCGACACGGGGACGTCGAAGATCTGCCAGGCCATCGACCCAGAACCGGCCGGTCACGTTGGGATCGATGGTTGTGCCGGAGATGTCCTTGCCACCCTGCTCGATGACGAGCACGTCGATGTCGTCGAAGGGCAGACGGGGCAGGAGTGCCCGGGCGGTCTCGAGGAGCCGTGTCTCGGCCGGGCCGCCGACATCGTCGGCCGCCAGCGCTTCCACCTCGACGACTGCCCCGTCGGCCGCCTCGACCGTGGCGACGCCGCCGAGAAGGCGGCCAGTCGCCCGGAGCGCCGCGATGCTGGCTTCCAGACGACCGTTCATGCGGCTCGGTCCGGTGGCGTGGAACTCGGCGGCCCCTGGTCGCTTCCCGAACCCGACAACCGCCATCTTCGCCAGCCCGCTCTCCACCGGACCGTGGAACGACGTGTGCGGCTTGACGCGGTTGACCGGCAGGATGACGTCGGCACCCGCCGCGTGACGATCGAGGTAGAGGCGGATCGTGCCGACCTCGTCGTCATGCGCGGTGGCGACGACGGTGGTCTCCATGGTCGACCTGATCTCGGCGCCGATGCTCTCCTCCGTGATGCCGAGGCCGGCCAGTGTGGCGACCTGGCCATCAGCGGTCGCACCGCCGTGGCTGCCCATCGCCGGGACGACGAACGGTTCGGCTCCGAGTTGGCGTAGCCCGGCGATCGTGCCCCGCAGGACGGGGACGCGGCCGGACAGGCCGCGGCTGCTGGCCCCAACGGCGACGGACGTCCCCGGATCGACGTGGAATCGGGACGTGACGGCGGCCAGGGCGGCCGATTCGACGTCCTCGACGGGGACGCCTCTCGGCGACGGCAGCTCGATCTCGGTCAGCGACGGGATGACGACGTCGTCGAGCGGCAGTGCCACGCCGGATGCGAGCTGCTCCCAACCGATCGGCACAC
This sequence comes from uncultured Acidimicrobiia bacterium, assembly GCA_963774635.1. Taxonomy (GTDB): domain Bacteria; phylum Actinomycetota; class Acidimicrobiia; order Acidimicrobiales; family Ilumatobacteraceae; genus JALZMG01. The sequence goes on along the minus strand of CAVZFS010000026.1, from coordinate 215,158 downwards.
GGTAGGGCCGACTGCGCCTGCCTGCTCGATCCAGGCCGGCGGACTGCCACAATGCAGGCGTGATCGGACGGGGTTGGGGCGCCGTCATCGCGGCGGGCGCGGTCCTCGCGGTGCCGTGGCTGGATGCCCCGCGCGCTGCGGCGGCCGAATGCGCGGCGTCGACGAGCGCCGCCGACCTCGATGCGTTCTTCGCTGCTGACGATGCTGGCGGTCTGGCCGGCGGTGACTATCCGCACGCGTACGCGCTGCCAGATGGTCGCACCCTCTGGCTGTTCCAGGACGCCTTCGTCGGTGCCGACGACGACCTGTCCGGTGACGGTTTCGCGCACAACGCCGCGCTCATCCAGACCGGGAACTGCTTCGCGCTCCTGCCGACGTCGGGTGGTCACGGCACGTCGTGGCTCGGATCGTGGGTCGAGGAGACGCTCGGCCAGTGGTTCTGGCCGCTCGATGCGGAGGTCGGGGCGGACGGCAATCTGTGGCTGTTCCTCGCCGACGTTCGCAATCCCAACGGGAACGGTGCGGCGACCGGTGCCGAGCCGGTGGCCACGTGGCGGGCGCGCTTTCGCCTGCCGGACCTGGAGTTCATCGACATGGAACAGGCCGCCGATTCGTCGAGCGCGCTGTTCGGCTACTCGATCGTCTCCGACGACGAGTGGACGTATCTCTACGGCCACTGCTATCGGCAGTTCGTGCCGGGTGAGGAGTTCGGGTTCGACCCATCGTGCTCGCACCACGCCTACCTCGCCCGTGTACCGAAGGGCGAGCTCGGTTGGCGCCCCTACTACTGGACGGGCACAGGTTGGTCGTCTGAGCGGGCGGATCGGGAGCCCGTGTTGACCGGCGCTACGTCGATGCCGGTGTCGGTGGAGCGCTTCGGGGACGTCTACGTCGCGGCCTCTGACGAAGGCGACTGGTTCGGCAGCGACGTCGTCATGCGCACTGCACCCGCGCCGCACGGACCGTGGACCGAGGTGCTGCGGTACACGCCGGAGACGAAGTGCGGCCCGGAGTGCAACAACTACGGGGCCTTCATCCTCCCCCGCCTCGAGAACGATCAACTCGTGATCGCCCATTCGAACAACGCCTGGAACATGCACCGTGACGCGTTCGGGAACGCGTCGCTGTACCGCATCAGTGTGCGTGCGGTCGGCGTGCCCGGCGTCCCAGGTGCGCCTGACGAGGTCGCTGAGGCGCCGGCGAGCACCGTGGCGACAACCGTGGCGACAACGGGGCCCGCCACGGCCGCAACGCTCGGAACATCCCCGGTGGAGACGGAGCAGCCGGCGCTCACGGTCGAGACGGTCGAGGTCTTGGAGTCGCCCGATGCGGCGCCGCGCTGGAACGACCGCGTGCTGCTCGGGCTGCGGCTCGTCGGCCTCGGGCTCGTCACCGCGGTCGCCGCCGCGGCGACGCTGGGGTTCATGACGAGCGCTCGACGGATGGCTCCCACGAGACGCCGTCGGGCGCTGGCCAGGCTCCGCGCCGACGGAGCGACCCGTGTCCACGGACGCCCGTCGCAGACGTTCCAGTGGTCGAGCCCGGCGTCGATCCGGGGACCTTCCGCTTTTCAGGCGGACGCTCTGCCGACTGAGCTACTCGACCGTATTGGCGGCGAGCTGGCGCTCGACCGTGTTAGTGGCGAGCTGGCGCTCGACCGTGTTAGTGGCGAGCTGGCGCTCGACCGTGAAAACGAACCCGCCACCTAGCGGTCCCGACGGGATTTGAACCCGCGACCTCCGGCTTGACAGGCCGGCGTGAACTCCAGACTTCACCACGGGACCAGACGTGGCACCCCCAACGGGATTCGAACCCGTGCCGCCACCTTGAAAGGGTGGTGTCCTAGGCCGCTAGACGATGGGGGCAAGAGCCTCATCCAGTTGAGAGCACCGAGACACTAGCAGCCGGCCCCTGGCCTCACACAGGGCCGATAGGTCAGCTCACAGCTCGCGCGACATGGCCTGGATGGCCGAGTCCAGCAACCAGGACAGGTAGGCGTACAGCTGGTACTCCGGGGAGCTCGCGAGGTCGGGCCGGGACTCGTCATCGTCTTCGCCGACGTCGAGCAGCGTGCCCAGCACGAGCCTCACGGCGTTCACCGATTGCACGAAGGCCTGCATTTGGGCGTCGTCCAGGGTGACTCGCCGACCGGAGCCACCCAGCACGGACTCCACCACGTCGACCGCTCCCAGCCGGCTGCTCACCAGCTCCTCGCGCATCAGCCGCTGGTACTCCGCCTCGCGCTCCGCGTCGTCCGGATGCACGACGGGGAACAACCGCCGCACCGCGCCGAGCTCGACGGGGTCGGTCACCAGCTCGCGCAGCTCGCCGAGCAGGCGCCCGAGCAGCGCCCGTTCGTCCTTGCCGAGATGCAGCACGTACCGCCCACTCGAACGGGTGACGATCGCCGTCACTCGTCGTGCTCCAGCGTCGCCCACAGCCCGTGCTCGTGCAGCCTGAACACGTGCAGCTCCGACTGCTCCCGCGACCCGCTGGCGACCACGGCCTTGCCCTTCTCGTGCACGTCGAGCATCAGCGCCGTGGCCTTTTCGAGGCCATACCCGAACAGCTTCTGCAGCACGAACGTCACGTAGCTCATCAGGTTGATGGGGTCGTTCCACACGATCACGACCCAGGGTCGGTCCTCGACGGGCGTCTCGTCGACATCCGGCCGGTCCAATACGGATGGGCTCGTCGTCGCTGTGAGCACGCTCGACATCACGTGCATCATTCAATCGGAACGGGAGGTTGCCGGCCGTCGGACCGCCCGCCGTAATCTGGCGCGCGTATGGCCGTCGGCAGCCGCCCCCTCGTCCCGTCGCGGTTGGCGCCGACCCGCCACGGAGCCCTCGCTCACGCCCCGACCGCCCCCCGCACGGCCTGGACCGTCGTCGGGGCCTACATCGCCCTCACCAAGCCGCGGATCATCGAGCTGCTGCTGATCACCACCGTGCCGACGATGGTGCTGGCCGAGGGCGGCTGGCCGCCTCTCGGACTCCTGCTCGTGACGCTCCTCGGCGGGACGCTGGCCGCTGGCGGGGCCAACGCCGTCAACATGTACGTCGACCGCGACATCGATGCGCTGATGAAGCGCACCCAGGACCGGCCCCTGGTCACGGGTGTGATCGCCCCGCGGCCGGCGCTCATGTTCGCCATCGCCCTCGAGGTCGCCGCGTTCGTCGTGCTCTGGCTCGGTGCGAACTTGCTGTCCGCGGTGCTGGCACTTGGTGCAGCGGCGTTCTACGTCGGCGTCTACTCCCTGTGGCTCAAGCGCACCAGCACCCGCAACATCGTCATCGGTGGTGCCGCGGGCGCTGTTCCCGTGCTCGTCGGCTGGGCCGCCGTCACCGACTCGCTGGCGTGGACGCCGATCATCCTGTTCGCGGCGATCTTCTGCTGGACCCCGCCGCACTTCTGGGCGCTGGCGATCCGCTATGTCGACGACTACCGGGCGGCCGACGTACCGATGCTGCCTGCTGTGGTGCCGATCAGCACCGCCGCCCGGCGGATGGTCGGGTACACGGTCGCCATGATCGCCGCCACGCTCGTCCTGGTCCCCGTCGCCGGGCTCGGCTGGATCTACACCATCGCCGCCGTGGTCCTGGGCGCCGCCTTCCTTCTCGCCACGCTGCATCTGGTCCGCGACCCCACGCCTGCGCGCAGCATGCGGGTCTTCACGTGGAGCATCAGCTACATCACGCTCCTGTTCGCCGCGCTCACCGTCGATGTCCTCGTGCGCGCCGGGTGAACACGTCGGCCGACGCATTTCCGACGCTTGAGAGGTCGGCCAGTAATGTCCCGGCCGCAGCGGCGCGCCCGATGCCAACAGCCCGTCCCATGAGCAACATTCACTGCGTTCCCCGGCCACGCAGGCCGGCAGGTGGTCGCTCACTCGCTGGCGCTCGTTCGCTCGCATGGACCGGCGGGTTCGCCGTGACCGTTCACTGCGTTCCCCGGCCACGCAGGCCGCAGGTGGTCGCTCGCTCGCTGGCGCTCGTTCGCTCGCATGGACCGGCGGGTTCGCCGTGACCGTGTCACTGCGTTCCCCGGCCACGCAGGCCGCAGGTGGTCGCTCACTCGCTGGCGCTCGGTTCGCTCGCATGGACCGGCGGGTTCGCCGTGACCACCGCGACAGAGCCGATCGCCGGCAGTGACGTCCGTGTGGAGTCGCCGCCGTCGGCCGCCGGACGCCAGTTCGACGCCCTCGCCTCCTGGCTCGTCTCCACCGACTCCAAGCTCATCGGCCGCTCGTTCATCGGAACGTCGGCGCTCATCCTCATCGGCTGCACCGTGATCGGCTTCCTCCTCGGTGCCGAGCGCATCGACGGCGACAGCTCCTTGCTCGACGCCGGAGCACTGACGCAGCTCTTCGCCGGATATCGGGTCGGGATGGTCTACGGCGTGATGGTCCCCCTGCTGCTCGGAGTGGCCGTCGCCATCGTGCCGCTGCAGGTGGGTTCCCGGTCGCTGGCCTTCCCCCGGCTCGCCGCCGCCGGCTTCTGGGCGTGGCTCGGCGGCATCGTTCTCATCGTGGTCTCCCTCGCCGACAACGGCGGCCCTGGCGGTGGCAATGCCGACATGGTCGACCTCTTCCTCGGCGGGCTGGCGCTTGTCGTGATCGGCCTCTCTGCGGCGGCTGGCTGCGTCGCCGCCACCGTCCTCACCACACGGGCTCCCGGCATGCACATGAGCCGGGTGCCGCTGTTCTCGTGGTCGGCGCTCGTCGCGTCGATCGGACTCCTGCTGACGCTGCCCGTCGTGCTCGGCGTCCTCGTGTACCTGATCGTCGACCACCGCTACTCCAGGTCGCTGTTCGGAGGCAATACGGGCGTCGCCTCCTGGCTCGGGTTCGCCCTGACGCAGCCCACGACCTACCTGTTCGCGCTGCCCGCCATCGGCCTCGCCGCCGAGTTGGTGTCGGTGACGTTCCGCACGCGGCAGCCGATGCGCGGCGTGATGTTCACGGGGCTTGGACTGGTCGGCGTCGCCGCCCTGTCCGCCGTTGCGCAGCAGGCCAACTTCACCGTGCCGTGGGAAGGCAGCGGCATCAACCTCGAGGGCTTCGGCGACAAGATCTCCGACCTCCTGCCGTACGCCTTCTTCACGCTGCTGCCCCTGCTCGGGGCGCTCATCGTCATGGCAGTCGGCGCGCTCGCCGCCAAGCCTGGCCCGGGCCCGGAGCGCACTAGGCCGCGCATCACGGCGGCGTTCGTGTTCTCCTTCTTCGGCCTCGGGATGGTGTTCGTCGGGATGCTTGGCGGCGCCATCTTGCCGTTCGTCGACCTCGGGCTGCAGGGCACCGTGTTCGAAGAAGGGGCGTTCGTCTACGTGGCGTACGGCGCCGTGCTGGGCGGCCTCGGCGCGCTTTCCTATTGGGCGCCGAAGTGGACCGGCCGCCTCGTGCCCGAGGTTCCGGCGCTCGGGCTGGCGCTGCTCGGCGTGCTCGCCACGATCCTCGCCTCCCTGCCGTACTACATCGCCGGCTTCGCCGACCAGCCGGCGGTCTCCGACGTGTACGACTACGACGGACCATCCGCGCTCTGGAACCTCGCCGTCACCGTTGGCCACGCCCTCATGGCGCTCGTTGTCGTCGCCTATCTCGGCCTGTTGGCTCGCTCCGCCCGCACCGGCGAACCGGCTGCAGACGATCCGTGGTCCGGCCAGACGCTCGAGTGGCTGACGACCTCGCCGGCTCCCGACGCCAACTTCGTGGAGACACCGACCGTCATGTCGCCCGAGCCGGCACTCGACCTGCGGGCGGCCCCGCCCGGGAGCGATCGTTGATGCACGCCCTCCCCGCCGCGCCCGCCCCGCCGCCACGACGCCAGGTCTTCGTCGGCACGGCGCTGGCAGGCGTGGCGATGCTGATGGTGACCGGGGGCATGCTGGGCATCTGGATCCTGATGCGCGAGCGGGCGTTCGAGGCGGATGGCACGTGGGTGCCGGAGGGCATCTCCATCCCGGAGGTGCCGTCCAACGTGATGTTGATCGGCGTTCTCGGCATTCCGGTCTTCGCCCAGTGGGCGCACTACTCCGCTCGTCGGGCTGACCGCGCCCACACCGGGCTGGCGCTCGGGCTCGTCGCCCTGTTCACGATCGCGATCATCAATGCCCAGGCCTTCATCTATGCCGACATGCAGATGTCGATCGACGAGGGTGGCTATCCCGGCATGTTCTACGCCGTGACGGGGCTGATCCTCGCGCTGCTCATCATCGGGCTCGGCTTCACGGCGATCACGGCCTTCCGCTTCCTCGGCGGCCGCACCTCTGATCAGGAGCTCGTTGCTGCCCACGCCCTGTACTGGTACGTCATGGCCGTCGCCTTCGCGGCCGTCTGGCTGATCGTCTACGTCACGAAATGATCCCGACCGGGTCCCGTCTGCTCATCGGCGCCGCCGTTCTGGCGACCGCCGGCGCGGTGATCTATGGCGTCACCCAGCGCGGATCGATCGGCACGACCGGTCTGATCTTCGCCGCAGTGGCGTTGGCCTTCCTCGCCGGTGTCAACCTGTGCTTCCGCGACTCCGACGTGTCCGCGATGGACCCGACGGCGGCCACCCAGTCAGCGGCCGCCGCCCCGCCGCCGTCCCCGACGCTGTGGCCGCTCCTCGGGGCCGTCGGCGCCGTGCTGGTCGTCGTCGGCATCGTCAGCTACCCGGTGGTGTTCATCTTCGGGATCATCGCCATGATCGCCGCGGCCGCCGAGTGGATGGTTCAGGCGTGGAGCGAGCGGGCCTCCGCGGACGGCGGGTTCAACGCCGTTGTGCGGGCCCGGATCAGCCATCCACTCGAGTTCCCCGTCCTGGCCGCCGTCGGCGCGGGCATCATCATCTACTCGTTCAGCCGGATCATGCTGTTGCTCTCGAAGACGAGCGGCCCGGTGCTGTTCAGCGTGATCGGTGCACTGATCCTGATCTCCGGATTCATCATCGCCTTCCGTCCATCGATCCGGAACGGGGCGATCGCCACGGTCGCCGTCATCGCCGCGCTCGGTCTCATCGCCGGCGGCGCGGCGGCTGCGCTCGAGGGCGAGCGCGAGCTGCACCCGCATGAGACGACCGACGACCTTTCCAGCCTGGGCGAGTGCGACACGCCTGACGAGACCGAGGCCGACGAGAACGCGTCCCAGTCCTTGGCCGACAAGGCCAGCATCGCCGGAGAGCTGATCCTGCGATCGGACGACACGCTGGTCGCCAAGAACGCCGACGTCACCGGCGAGCAGGAGCAGGTTCGTCGTCACCCGTGCCAACCCGACGAACATCCGGTTCGTGAACGACAGCAGCGAGGACCGCAGGCTCGTCCTCGACCTCGGGTCGAAGCCGGCGCTCGACGCCGACGGCAATGCGATCGAGGGCACGAGGGTTCCCAACCAGATCTGTACGGCTCTCGTCGAAGACGGCGGGTCGCAGTTCCTGTCGTTCTCCATCCCCGTCGCCAGCGAGTACTCCGACCAGCCCTATCGGTTCATGGTGCCAGGAGTCGAGGGCGCCGAGGTCGCAGTGGAGGTGCCGTGAGGGCCGACAGTACGGTTGGCCAAGTGGTGGTGGTCTCGCGTCGGCGAGGAACTCGGCGGATCGCGACCCTGGCGGCGCTGGCCGCCCTCCTGCTGGTCACCGCGTGTGCCGAGGATGCACCCCAGGACACGTGGCAGCCGGCCGGCGAGAACGCCCAGAAGATCCAGAACCTGCAGTGGCCGGTCTTCCTGATCGCCGGCGTGGTGTTCCTCATCGTTGCCGTGACGCTCGGCTGGGTGATGTTCCGGTACCGCGACCGCGGGCAGGCGATCCCCAGGCAGACGCATGGCCGCCCGACGCTGGAGATCGGCCTGACGATCCTCCCCGCACTGATCCTCATCGGCATCGCCATCCCGACTGTCGGCACGATCTTCGCGTTGGCCAACACCGACGACACGGAGTGTTACGTCAACCTGACCGGCCAGCAGTGGTGGTGGGAGATCGACTACCCGACCCAGCCGGGCTGCGGCGGGATCGAAACGCCGATCATCACGAGTGGCCAGATGGTCATCCCGACCGGGACCAACGTGCTCGTGCGAGGAACCAGCCGGGACGTGATCCACAGCTGGTGGATCCCCCGCCTCAACGGCAAGCGGGACATGGTCCCGGGGCGCGTCCAGACCGTCCGACTCGAAGCCAACGAGCCGGGCATCTACGCCGGGCAGTGCACCGAGTTCTGTGGGTTGTCGCACGCCAACATGAGGATGGAGGTCGTTGCGCTCTCGCCCGAGGACTTCGAGACGTGGAAGGCCCGCCAGGTGGAGGCCTACGAGGCACCCGCCGAGGAATCGTTGGCAGCGACGGGTGAGCAGACCTTCATCCAGCAGTGCGCGCGGTGCCACCAGGTCAACGGGCTGGTCGATGTGGATGGCAACGCCGTCATCTCCGAGCCGCAGCTCTACGTGTACTCCGAGGCGGCTCCGAACCTGACCCACCTGATGAGTCGCAACACCTTCGCCGGCGCGATGTTCGACCTGCTGATCCCGGCCTGCCGGAACCGCGTGTGGAACGCGCCACCAGAGGAGTTCGGCGCGCGGTACCTCGAAGAGGTGACGCCGGAATGTCTGAACTCGGTCAAGCTGAGGGAATGGCTGCGCAATGCGCCGGCCCAGAAACCGATGTACACCGATCCTGAGGAACTGGCCCCGACGGATGGCAAGACTCGCGGCATGCCCTACCTCGCGCTGTCCGAGGAGCAGATCGACCAGTTGATCGCGTACCTGTTGGAGCGGCAGTGATGGTTTCGACTCGCAACCAGAGGTTGCTCGTCGAGCTCGAAGAGCCGGCGTTCCGCCGGCGCCCAGCTAGCAGTCGATCGACCGGCGAAGCCGGATCGATCGCCGGGCGGGGGCTCCGGCCCAAGGGCCTCTGCCCCCACACCCCCGCCCGTCGGCTCCGCGGAGATCACGGCTGAGCCATGGCGATCATCGAGCGTCCCACCCCGACGCCGGACGTCGTCGCGCCGGTCCCCACGCCTGCGCTCGTCACCCCCTCGACGACGTTTGGCGTGTTCCGCCGCCCGGTGTCGTCGAAGGGCTGGACGTCCTGGCTGTTCACGGTCGACCACAAGAAGATCGGGATCATGTACGGCGTCAGCGCCTTCGTGTTCTTCTTGGTCGGAGGCATCGAGGCGCTGTTGATCCGGGCCCAGCTCGCCGCGCCGAACGGCACCGTGCTCTCGGCGGACGTCTACAACCAGATGTTCACCATGCACGCCACGACGATGATCTTCCTCTTCGTCATGCCCATGGCGGCCGCCTTCGGCAACTACTTCCTGCCGCTGCAGGTCGGCGCCCGCGACGTCGCGTTCCCGCGCATCAACGCGTTCGGCATCTGGGCGTTCATCCTCGGCGCGCTGTTCATCAACACGTCGTGGATCCTCGGCGGCGCGGCCGACGGCGGCTGGTTCATGTACGCGCCGAACTCCAGCGTGCCGTTCTCACCGACCAACGGCATCGACCTGTGGGCGGTCGGGCTGATCATCACCGGCCTCGCCTCGCAGACCGGCGCGATCAACCTCATCGTGACGGCGCTCAACATGCGGACCAAGGGCATGTCGCTGATGCGCATGCCGGTGTTCACGTGGATGGTCCTCGTGATCCAGTTCCTGTTGGTGTTCGCCATCCCGGTGATCACCGTGGCGCTCGTCCTGCTGCTGTTGCAGCGCCAGTTCGACGCCACGTTCTTCACCGTCAGCGCCGGGGCCGATCCGCTGCTGTGGCAGCACTTGTTCTGGATCTTCGGACATCCAGAGGTGTACATCCTGATCCTGCCGTCGTTCGGGATCGTCAGCGAGGTGCTGCCGGTCTTCTCGCGCAAGCCGCTGTTCGGGTATCCGTTCGTCGTCTTCTCGGGCGCCGCCATCGGCTTCGTCGGGCTGGGGTGTGTGGGCCCACCACATGTTCGCCTCGGGGCTCGGCCCGGTCAGCGTGACCGTGTTCGCCCTCTCCACCATGGCCATCGCCGTGCCGACCGGCGTCAAGATCATCAACTGGACGCTCACCATGTGGGGCGGCAAGCTCGTCTTCACGACGGCGATGCTGTTCGCCATCGGGCTCGTCGTGCAGTTCACGATCGGCGGGCTGTCGGGCGTGACCCACGCCGTGGCGCCGTCGGACACGCAGCAGACGGACACCTACTACATCGTCGCCCACTTCCACTACGTGCTGTTCGGCGGTGCCGTACTCGGGTTCTTCGCCGGCTTCTACTACTGGTGGCCGAAGATCTTCGCGAAGTGCCTCAACGAGAAGCTCGGGAAGTGGAACTTCTGGCTGATGGTCATCGGCCTCAACATGACGTTCGGGCCGATGCACATCATCGGGCTGCAGGGCCAGCCGCGGCGGATGTACCAGTGGACCGAGGAACGGGCCGGCGAGGGGTTCTTCAACATCGGCTTCTGGAACCGCATCGAGACGCTCGGTGCGTTCATCCTCGCAATCGGCGTGCTGTTCTTCGTGATCAACATCTTCTACACGCACCGCCGCCAGCCGGTCGCTCCGCTCGACCCGTGGGATGCCCGCACGCTCGAGTGGATGACGACCAACCCGCCGAAGGAGCACAACTTCGATTCGCTGCCGACGGTGCACGCGCTCGACGAGTTCTTCCACCGCAAGTACGAGGATGTCGGCGAAGGAGACCAGCACGACCTGCGATTGGTCGCCACGGCCGAGGACATCCTCGCCGAGCAGGAGGCCAACGCCGATCACCACATCCACATGCCGTCGCCGTCGTACTGGCCCCTCGTCCTGGCCTTCTCGTTGCCGGTCATCGGCTACGGCGTGATCTACAGCACGTTCCTCGCGATCGTCGGGATCGTGATCCTCGTGTTCGCCATGTTCGGATGGGCGCTCGAGCCATCGGTCGCTCCCGATTCCGAGTACGACCCGGTGCCGCCGGAGCCCGAGTCCGGGAGCGGGCTCGCCACGGTGGGCTCGCCATGAGCGACGAGGTCGGCGGCGGCACACCGCCAGAGGAGAAGACGTCCGGCCACGGCGCGCCGGACCTCGGCAACGAGCCGGCGGAGACCCACACACGTGTCACCGAGACGATCGATGAGATCCCGATGGGTGGTCTGCCGGTGCCCGGTCCGGCTCCGACGACCGACACCCATGAGGAGCGCACGCACCTCACAGAGATGCCCGAGGAGGCGGAGGACCGTGATGCTCACGGTGGCCACGCCGGGACGACCGGCATCTCCAACAACAAGCTGGCGATGTGGCTGTTCCTCGGCTCGGAGTGCCTGCTCTTCGGCGGCCTGATCAGCACGTACATGCTGTACCGGGGCCGCCATTCCGGGAGCCTCGGCCCCGACCAGGTCTACGACCTTCCGTTCACCTCGGTGTCGAGCTTCGTGCTGCTGATGAGCTCGCTGACGATGGTGCTCGCCGTGTCATCGATCGCCCGCCGCGACGTGCGCAACGCGAAGCTCTGGCTGTGCATGACCGCGCTGCTCGGCGCCACGTTCGTCGGAGGTCAGGCCTACGAGTTCACCGCCTTCTACCGGGAGGGGCTCGGGTTCACGACGAGCCTCTTCTCCTCCAGCTTCTACACGCTGACCGGGTTCCACGGCGCCCACGTGACCGTCGGCATCATCATGCTGCTGGCCCTGGTCGGGATGGTCCACCGCGAGCGCGTGGTCGGCGATCGGTCGGAGGTCGTCGAGCTCGTCGGGCTCTACTGGCACTTCGTCGACATCGTCTGGATCGTCATCTTCACGCTCGTCTACCTGATCCCGGCATGAGCATGAGCACGACCGAGCCGCACACCCATCCCACCGTCGGTGAGGACCTCACCGCGGACGAGTACGGCGAAGGTCACCACGGGGCGACCGACAAGCAGTACATCATCATCGCCGCCGTCCTCGCCCTGATCACGGCGATGGAGGTGACGATCAGCTACGTGCACATCGGGCCGCTGTTCCTGCCCGTGCTGCTGATCCTCATGGCCCTGAAGTTCTTTGCGGTCGTCAGCTACTTCATGCACCTGAAGTTCGACAACAAGATCTTCACGGTCATGTTCTACATGGGCCTTGGGCTGGCCGTCTTCGTGTACTGCGTCGCCCTCTCCACGTTCCACTTCTTCAGCGGCTGACTCTCGAGTTGCTCGCCTGCTCGAGCTCGCCCCCTCCGCTGTCGCTTCGGCGGCTCACCCCCTCACGATCGTGGACGCGTCGAACACCCATCCGAGTGTTCGCGGCCGTCGGAGTGCTGAGCGTGGGGCATCCCCTCACGAAACACTCGGATCCCGGTTGAGCGGGCAGACTTGACACGGTGACGGATCCGTTCGCCTTCCAGGCCCACCCGGACGTCTGGATCCTCGTCGCCGCGTTGACCGGCTCGTACATCTACATGGTCAAGGCCGTCGGCCCGCACGCCGTGGTCGCTGGGCAGCCCATCGTGACCCGCCGCAACGTCCTTGCCTTCGCCGGGGCGATGGTCGTCCTGTGGGTGGCCAGCGACTGGCCGATCCACGACCTCGGCGAGAACTACCTGTACTCCGTCCACATGCTCCAGCACATGATGCTGAGCTACTTCCTCCCGCCGTTGGCCTTGCTGGCGACGCCGGAGTGGGTGCTCCGGGTCCTCGTCGGCGACGGCCGCCTGTACGGCGCGCTGCGGTGGTTGTGCAAGCCGCTCGTGGCAGGGCTGACGTTCAACCTGGCGATCATCATCACGCACATCCCCGGCGTCGTGAACGCCTCCGTGACGAGCGAGGGCGCCTGGCTGCACTACTCGCTGCACGTGATGGTCGTCCTCGCCGCCCTGCTGATGTGGATGCCCGTGTGCGGCCCGTTCCGCGAGCTGCAGATGGGCACGGGCGGCAAGATGATCTACCTCTTCCTGATGTCGGTGGTCCCGACCGTGCCGGCGGCGTGGCTGACGTTCGCCGAGGGCACGGTGTACGACGCATACGCCGGGCCGGTCCGAGTGTGGGGACTGTCGGTCACCGACGACCAGCAGCTGGCGGGAGCGATCATGAAGGTCGGCGGATCCATCTTCCTGTGGACGATCATCATCCTGCTGTGGTTCCGGCGCTTCGCCAGCTCGTACCGGGACGAGCACGACTACCGCCGCGGGCACCTGATGCCGACTGCTGAGATCGTCGGCCACGACGAGGATCCGCTGACGTACGACGACGTCGCCCGTGAGTTCGCCCGTCAGCCGGCGGCGAGCGAACCAGAGCACCGGTAGGTTCGGCGCACGTGATCGACGTCCGGCTGCTGCGCGACGACCCGGAGGCGGTGCGCAAGGCGACGGCTCGCCGCGGCGATCCGGCCCTTCTCGAGCAGATCGACGAAGCGACCGACCTCGACGCCCGGCTGCGCGACCTGACGGCGCAGCGCGACGAGGCGCGGGCCCGGATCAACGAGCTGTCGAAACAGGTCGGAGCGCTGCGTCGGGACGGCAACCTGGCCGAGGCCGAGGAGCGCCAGGCAGAGAGCCGTGGGCTGGGTGACGTCGAACAGCAGCTGGCCAGGGATCACGACGAGCTGTCGTCCCAGCTGCGTGGGCTGCTGCTGGGAATCCCGAATCTCATCCACCCTGACGCCCCGGACGGCGTGTCGGATGTCGACAACCCCGTCGTCAACGGTCCGCACCGGCTGCCGGAGACGTTCGCCGACCACCAGCGCGTCCCGCACTGGGACACGGCAGAGGCGCTCGGGATCCTCGACATCGAGCGCGCCATCAAGGTCAGCGGCGCCATGTTCGTGATGACGCGGGGAGCCGGCGCCACGCTCGGGCGGGCGCTGTGCCAGTTCGCCCTCGATCGCAACGCCGACGCTTTCGAGGAGGTGCGGCCGCCGTCGCTCGTGACGACGGCGACGCTCACCGCCAGCGGTCAACTGCCCAAGTTCGCCGACGACGCCTTCGCCATCGAGCGTGACGACCTGTGGTGCATCCCGACGGCAGAGGTCCCGTTGACGTCGGTGTATCGCGACGAGATCCTCGCTGAGTCCCAGCTGCCGATCCGCATGATGGCGGCCACGCCGTGCTTCCGGCGGGAAGCCGGGTCGGCTGGCCGTGACACGAGGGGCATGCTGCGCTCGCACGAGTTCGACAAGGTCGAGATCCTCGCCGTCGCCACGCCCGAGCAGGCACCCGGGCTGCTCGTCGAGATGGTGGCCCGCGCCGAGGCGTCGATCGACGCGTTGGGGTTGCCGTGGCGGACGATCGACATCTGCGCCGGCGATCTGGGACAGAGCCACCACCGCTCGTTCGACATCGAGGTCTACGCGCCAGGTGTCGACCAGTGGCTCGAGGTGTCGTCGGTGAGCTGGTTCTCGGACTACCAGGCCCGGCGGGCCAACGTGCGCTTCCGCCGCTCGCCCGTCGACGGTCGGCCGCAGAAGGGAACGGAGCTGGCCCACACCCTGAACGGCTCGGCGCTGGCCGTGCCGCGGGTGTGGGCGGCGATCATCGAGAACTACCGCCAGGCCGACGGCTCAGTCGACCTGCCAGGCGGGCTGCACCCCTACATGCGCGGCATCGAGCGGATCGAAGCGTCCGTGACGCTGGCCGCTCACTCGTGCGCTCGTTCGCTCGCACCGTCGAGATGGTTCACCGATGACGGACCCGTTCGCCGGCATCGACGACCACCTGTGGTCGCGCCGCGTGCAGTACGAGACGGCCGGTCTCGACGTCGCCGATGTTGCGCCTGACCCGATCGGCCAGTGGCGGAGGTGGTACGAGGAGGCCACGGAGGCTCGGCACGTCGAGCCCAACGCCATGGTGCTGGCGACGACCGACGCGGACGGACGCCCAGACGCCCGCTACGTGCTCGTCCGGGGTGTCGACGAGCAGGGGTTCGTGTTCCACACCAACTACGACAGCCCGAAGAGCCGGCACCTGGCGGTCCATCCGTACGGGGCCGGCGTGTTCACGTGGCTCGGACTGCACCGCCAAGTACGGATCCGAGGGCCGATGGCGCGAGTGAGCCGCGAGATCAGCGACGCCTACTTCGCCTCACGACCCCGTGACAGCCAGGTCGGTGCATGGGCCTCACCGCAGAGCGAGGTGCTCGCCGACCGTGGAGATCTCGATCGCAGGGTGGCGATGACCGAGACCGAGTTCGAGGGACGCGAGATCGGCCGGCCAGGCTTCTGGGGCGGCTGGTGCCTCGGCTACGACGAGGTCGAGTTCTGGCAGGGGCGGCCGAGCCGCCTCCACGACCGGATTCAGTACCGGCGTGGTGCCGACGGCTGGGTCATCGAACGCCTCGCGCCGTGACAACCCGGCCGCTGCTCACGCGCTCGTCAGGAGCTTCGCCTTCTGCTGGTCGAACTCCTGCGGCGTGATCACGCCGCGGTCGCGCAGGTCAGCCAGCTTGGCGAGCTCGTCGGCGGTGCCGCCGCCCGACGTGGTGGCCGCGTCTTGGACGTACGACCTGAACGCTTGCTCTTTCGCCTGCGCCTCTTTGATGTCGCGTTCCTGCATGCCGTGGCCCCGGGCGATGAGGTAGATGAACACGCCCAGAAACGGAACGATGAGCACGAAGATCGACCACAGCGCCTTGCCCCACCCGCCGAGGTCGTGGCTGCGGAAGATGTCGATGAACACCCGGAACAGGATGATGATCCACGCCACCCAGAGGAAGAACCACAAGAGGGTCCAGAACATGCCAAGCAGTGGATAGTCGTACGCAAGCACCGTGCGCCTCCCGCGGTAACTCAGTTGGGTGGCGACGACCTTAGAACTCGCGCGCCACGCGCGAGAGGGATGCCACGAGGTTGGCCATCGCGTTCTCCGACCCTCGAGGCCCCAGTCCGCGCACTCGTGGTGGCAGCTCGAGCTGCACCCCGCCGAGGCGAGGGATGTTCACCGGGTTGTCGGGATGCAGACCGCGCAGCTCACGCGGGATCGCGTCGAGATCCAACACGACGTCGTAGTCGGGCAACGCCGGCCGCAACGCCGCCGCCAAGGAGGCAGCGAGCTCGCGGTTGCTCCCGCCCAGCAACAGCGAGGTGAACCGCCCCCAGCGGCCGTAGCCGTGCACGGTCACGACGACGTCGACGTGATCGAAGAACTCGTCCAACGCGGGCGACTCCTCTCGGCGCACACTGGTCGACGGGAAGTGCGCAGGCTCAGGCCCGGGCAACTCAACGGTGTACAGCGACGCGCCGGACGCCTCTGCCGCCATCCGTGCGATCACGTCCGTGCGCTGCTCCAGTGCGCCGCCGTGAAAGGCCATGAACCCGAAGGCGCTCGCCAGCGTCGACTGCTCGACGACGCCCGGCTGCGCGAGCAGCGCGGCGAACGATGGGCCGGTCGGCGGTGCCATCGCTCGCTCCATCGACGCAATGGTGCCACCAGTAGTGTCGAATCGTGCTGGTGTGGATGGATCTCGAGATGACCGGACTCGATCACACCAGCGACGTCATCGTCGAGATCGCGACGATCATCACCGACGACAACCTCGACGTGATCGCCGAAGGGCCCGACCTCGTGATCGGTCAGCCACCGGAGGCCCTGGCCGCGATGGAGCCGATCGTGCTCGACATGCACACCAAATCGGGCCTGCTCGACGCCGTGCGCACGTCCGAGGTGACGCTCTCCGAGGCCGGCCAGGCGACGCTCGACTTCATCCGTGCCCACGCTCCCGAGCCGCGCAGCGTGCCGTTGTGCGGGAACTCGATCGGCACCGACCGCCGCTTCCTCGCCGCCTATCTGCCGGAGATCGAAGAGCACCTCCACTACCGGTCGATCGACGTGTCCAGCATCAAGGAGCTGGTGCGCCGGTGGTACCCCAAGATCGGCCAGGGCCGACCGCAGAAGGTGGGTCAGCACCGGGCACTCGACGACATCCGAGAATCGATCGACGAGCTCCGCTACTACCGAGAGCGCGTGTTCGTGCCGGCGACCAGCAACGGCGACGGGACGCCCTGACCGTGCGCGCCGTGGTGCTCGCCGAGTACGGCGGGCCGGAGGTACTGCGTCTCAGTGAGATCGAGGCGCCGGTTCCCGGTCCCGACGACCTGCTCGTCGACGTCCATCACACAGCTGTCAACCGGGCCGACGTCCTGCAGCGCCGCGGCCAGTATCCCGACCCCCGCCGGGGCCAACCGGGAGCGCCGCCGGAGATCCCGGGCCTGGAGTACGCCGGCGTCGTGGCTGCCGTCGGCGATCGCGTCACCGGCTGGCAGGTCGGCGACGAGGTGATGGGCATCGAGTCAGGTGGCGGCTACGCCGAGCAGCTGGTCGTCCACGCCCGCCAGGCGCTGCCGGTGCCGGCCGGGCTGCCGTTCGCCGATGCCGCAGCTGTGCCCGAGGTCTTCCTCACGGCGTGGGACGCGCTCGTCGTGCAGGGCGGCTTGACCAGCGGTCGGTGGGCGCTCGTGCACGCCGGCGGGTCGGGCGTCGGCACGGCGGCGATCCAGATCGTCGCCGCGATCGGTGCTCGGATCGCCGTCACGTGCTCGGCAGCCAAAGCCGACGCCTGTCGAGCGTTGGGCGCCGACCTCGTGCTCGAGCGATCGCCCGCCGACTGGCCATCCGCCCTGCGCGCCGGGCTCGCCGAGCACGGCCGCAACGATGGTGTGGATGTGCTCCTGGACGTGATCGGTGGCGAGGAAGCCGATCGCAACCTCGGCGCGACCCGGCCGCAAGGCACGATCGTCCAGGTCGGGTTGCTCGGTGGGCCGGGGGCGACGATCAATCTCGGATTGCTCCTGGTCAAGCGGCTTCGCTGGATCGGCACCGTGATGCGTTCTCGCCCGATCGAGGAGAAGATCGCCATCAGTCAACGCTTCGCCGCCGAGGTGCTGCCGCTCTTCACGAGCGGTGCGCTGCGCCCCGTGATCGACCGGCGCTTCTCCCTCGATGACGTCGCCGAGGCCCACCGCTTCATGGAGGCCGACGCCAACGTGGGCAAGCTGCTGCTCGACGTTCGTTGATCTGGAGCTCGGCTCGCAAGCAAGTTGCTCGCCTCGCCCGAGTGTCACGCGATCGACGGGTCGTCCCCGCCACGTCGTGCGGCCGCGCACTCGGTTGACGAGCGCGCCGGCAACCATGACCACCAGCGCGACAACGGCGGCCGGATACAGCGCAGCAACGACCGGACCGAAGCGTCCAGCGCGGCGACCGAGCACCCACACCTGCACGGCGCTCAGCGGGTAGGCCATCCACCCGGCGAACAGGCCACCGGCCAGCGACCACACCCACGCCGCGACGGCGAGGGCGAGCCACCACCTGGTCGCCGCGATCCCGCCGGCGATCGTCCGAGACCAGCCCGCCATGGCGGCACTCAAACCGCGCGGGTACATGCGGAACGTGGCGTCGACGCGACTCGAGAAGAGCTCGCTGCTCCCGACGCGCCGCGCCAGCTCGATGTCCTCGGTCAGGCTCGATCGCACGTCGGGGTGGGCGTGACCTCCGGCCCGCTCGTAGGCCGCCCGCCTCACGGCGAGCACCGGACCGTAGGCCACGTCGGTTCGCACCAGCCGACCGAGCACGGTGAACGCACCACTGCCCATCAGGGCAACGATGTTCGCCAGCACACTGCACCGCTCGGCCGGCGTCACGGTGTCGTGCCACGGCTGCACGGAGACGACTGCGTCCGGCGCGCGCCCGAGCGCCGCGGTGAGCCCGTCGAGGAGGTGCGGTCCGGGCCGGACGTCGGCGTCGAGGAACACCAAGGTCTGCGCCGTCGTGCTGTGGACGCCGGTCCAGCAGGCGTGCGGCTTGCCGATCCATCCGGATGGCAGTGGTGGCGCACGAACGACGGTGGCGCCGAACGAGGCCGCCACAGCTGCGGTCGCGTCGGTCGAGTCGTCGTCGACGACGATCAGCTCGTCATCTCGCTCGCAGCTGGGTGACCAGGGGTCCGAGCAGGTCGGGGAGGGCGTCCGCTTCGTCTCTGGCGGGAACGATGACGGCCAGCGGGGGACGCTCACCGGCCAGGCGCGGCAGCCGGCGAGAACGCCACAGCAGCAGCCAGCCGAGCGTCCATCCAGCGGCGAACAAGGCCCAGGCCAGCACCGTCTGATGTTCTCACGGCAGATTCTGAGATTTCGCGTCTCAAGACGGTCCGTCGGGACTCCTGTAGGTCGTGGACATGATCAAGCGTTGGGCCCGCTGCTCGGATGGGCGAGGGACCTTCAACCACTTGTTCTTCTCCGACGACCCGCACGACATCGCCAGGGCGAAGGCGATCTGCTCGCGCTGCCGGGTCCGGGAGGGGTGCCTGACCGGAGCCATCGAGCGCGAAGAGGCCTGGGGGGTCTGGGGTGGCGAGATCTTCGTCGACGGCCAGATCGTCGCCGAGAAGCGCCGCCGCGGCCGACCGCCGGTGCACCCGCGCCCGCCGATCGTCGTCGCCGAAGTGCCCGATGTGGCGTAGTTCACTCGCGCCGAACACTTGAGGTTCGGCGAGCCCCGCTGCGTAGCGGCGGCGGCGAGCTCGGCAGGCGACTGCAGGAGCCGAGACATTACGGCTAACCCCCTTGACTCCCGCGCCTGCGTCGTGGTTGTCTGGCCCTTGCCCCTCACGCGGGGGCAGCAGCGACACACTCACCGACAGCCCAACAAGGAGCGAGCACCAGCGATGACCGCGACGACGTACGCGAAGCAGCGAATGGCAGTGATGCCGTCCGCCACGCTCGCCGGTCCGGTCGTGCTCGATCGGATGGGCGGGAACCTTGCGGGTTCGGCAATTGCCACCCGTTGGGCGTGCGGAACCACCGCCACCCATGGCTTTGCGGCCAACCGTTCCACCCGGCACCTCGGGAGGTCTTCGACCTAGAGCGTCGAGACTCCGCCTGAGGCCGCCGGGATCCCCGGCGGCCTTTTCCGGTTTTCGGGGTCGATTACCAGCAGCGAAGGACATGACATGTACGCCATCTACGAGCTTCCCCGGCTCCGTCCGGAACCGAGTCCCCCCGCCGTCAGCGCAGGTCTCCCCCGCTGCGCTGACGGCAACGGGACGCTGACGCCCCTGTTCTTCTCGGACGATGTGATCGACATCGCCCGGGCGAAGGCGATCTGCGCCAAGTGCCCGCTGACGGCCTCCTGCCTGAGCGGCGCCCTCGAGCGTGAAGAGCCGTGGGGCGTGTGGGGCGGCGAGCTGCTCCAGAACGGCCGGATCGTCAAGAACAAGCGGCCGTGCGGCCGGCCGCCCAAGGTCCCGCGTCCCGAGCTCGTCGTCGACGAGCTGGGGATCGTCGGCTCCGTGGCGTGACGCGGTGAGAGGTGAGGGCGCTCAGCGCCCTCACCCCTCACTGATGCGGCCGGCGAGGGCGCTGGAGCGCCCGCCGTGCCGAACCGGGTGTTCACCTCCCAACGACGCGACCACCGCTCATCGATGCGGCCGGCGAGGGCGCTGGAGCGCCCGCCGTGCCGAACCGGGTGTTCACCGTCATCGATGCGACCGCGACCTGACCGCCGTGCCGACGGGGCTCTCGACGCCGCCGGCGAGGGCGTGACCCTGGGAGCCGCGCCGAGGCCGATCGGTAGCCTCTGGGCGTGGCAGCACCGGCCCGTCTCCGCGCCGTGGTGCTGCTGGCGGCAGTCGTCATCAGCCTCGTCGGCGCGGTGATCTGGAGCCGGACGGTCGCCAGCGATGACCCCGACACCGTGGATGCGGTGCTCGACACACCGGGGGAGTACCTCGCGCCGGGCACGCCGACGAACCCGCCCTTGCCCGTTGATCGACTGCCGGCGATCGAGTTGACGACGGCGGATGGCGAGCCGGCCGCGCTCGCTTCTGACGGCCGACCGATGGTCGTCAACCTCTGGTACTCGACGTGCGCTCCATGCGAGCGCGAGCTCGTCGACCTGGCCGCCGTCCATGCCGACGTCGGCGAGTTCGTTCGCTTCATCGGCGTCAACCCGCTGGACTCTCCCGAGACGATGGAGCAGTTCGCCGCTGCTCGCGACGTCACCTACGAGCTGCTGCGGGATCCCGAGTCGGCACTGGCCGACGAGCTGGCCATCGTCGCCTACCCGGTGACACTCTTCGTGGGGCGCGACGGCGCGATCCTCGAGCGCACGGGACCGCTCGACGCTGACGGCGTCCGCGAACGCATCGCCACCTACTGGGCAGTCGGATGAATATCGAGCTGTCGTTCCTGCGCGGGATGGTGGCTTCCGTCAACCCGTGCGCCTTCGTGCTGCTGCCGACGTACCTCGTCTACTTCCTCGGTGTCGAGGCAGAGCGTGGCGGCTCGCAACGAGCGTCGGTCCGCCGAGCCCTGGTCGTGTCGACAGCCGTCTCGAGCGGCTTCATGGGTGTGTTCGTGGTCGCCGGGATTCTGAGCAACTTCGTCACGACGTGGCTCAACCGCAACGCCAAGTACGCGACCGCCTTCATCGGGGTGGCGCTCGTCATCGTCGGCGTCGCGATGCTTGCCGGTCGCAGGCTGCCGTTCGCGACGCCGCACCTCGACGGCGCCGGCCGCGACCGCACGGTGCGCTCGATGTTCGTCTACGGGGTGGCATACGCCCTGGCGTCGATCGGCTGCACGATCGGCCTCTTCGCGTCCGTGGCGTTCACGTCGCCGGACTCCTTCGTCGACGGGGTCGTCAACGTCGTGGCCTACGGGCTCGGGATGGCGCTCGTCGTCACCGCCCTGACCGTCGCCTTGGCCGTCGCCAACCACGCGCTGCTGCGGGTCCTGCGGTCGGCGATGCGCTACGCCAACCAGCTCGCCGCCGCGTTCGTGCTGCTCTCGGGCATCTACCTCCTCTACTACTTCTGGGTCGTCGACGTGAACGGTGAGTCCGACGCCATCACGGACGCCGTCGAGGGCTTCCAGAACGACGTGCTCGTGGCGCTGAGCGACAACTGGCAGCTGGCGGCGCTGGTGCTGGGCGGCGTGGTCGCTGCCGCCGTGGTCTACGTGACACTCCGACGGCGCACGGCGCCAGGCCCATCGGTAGCGTCGCCGCCGCGTGAACGCTCCCTCCGCTGACGACGTCCCGGCGCACCCTGCGGCCACGGTCGTGGTCGTGCGCGACGCCTCAGACGGCCTCGAGGCGTTCATGCTGCTGCGGACGTCACAGGCGTCGTTCGCCGCCGGCATGTACGTCTTCCCCGGCGGCCGTGTCGACGAGGCCGACGGCGCCCCCGACGTCGAGCGCTGGTGCGACGGGCGCGACGACCGCTCCGCCTCGGGGGCCCTCGGGCTCGCGCGCGGCGGACTGGCGTACTGGGTGGCCGCCGTGCGGGAGTGCTTCGAGGAGGCGGGCCTCCTGCTCGCCCGTCGCCGTGACGGCTCGCCGGTCCAACCGCGCGACGACGACCGTCGAGCGGTCCACGCCGGGAAGCTGCCGATGGTCGAGCTGTGCCGGCGCGATGACCTGGTGCTGGACCTCGGCGCGTTGCGCTACATCGCGCACTGGGTGACGCCAGCCGGTGAAGGCACGCGGCGCTTCGACACGCGGTTCTTCCTGGCTGTCGCCCCGCCTGACCAGGAAGGCGCCCACGACGACACCGAGACCGTGCACAGCATGTGGGTGAAGCCGAGCGACGCCCTCGGCCAAGCCGAGCGGCGACAGCTCGTCATGATGCCGCCGACCATTGCCACGCTGCGGTGGATCGCCGAGTGCTCATCCACCGCCGACGCGCTGGCGCGGGCCGACGCCGCACCTCCACCGGAACGGATCCAACCCCGCCTGCGCCGCAACCCCGCCGGCAAGATCATCGGCGTCGCCCTCCCCGACGACCCCGACTACGCCAGCCTCGCCTGATCCATCCGAGTGTTTGACTCCATCCGAGTGTCTGACCTGGGGCATCCCCAGGCCAGACACTCCGATCGGCTGAAACACTCGGATGGAGAGACGTCAGCCCGCTCTGACGGGGGCGTCGAGGGCGACCTCGACGGCGGCCAGCAGGCGGGCCGAGCAGCCCGCCATGTCCGGTCCGTCCGGGTGCGTCGATGGCGCCGGCGCGACGGCGTCCAGAGCCAGGGCGATCTGCTCGAACGCCTGCGCCGCCGGTCCGGCGTGCTCGCCGGTCGCCAGCGTCACGGGCCGACCGACGTCGCCGCCGGCGGAGACAGCCGCCTCGAGCGGCACCTGACCCAGCAACGGCACGCCGATGGTGTCGGCCAGTGCGGCACCTCCGCCGGCGCCGAACAACGGATACGTGCCACCGTGCTCACACCTGAAGTCGGTCATGTTCTCGACCACCCCGACCACCCGCACGAAGCTCCGTCGGGCCATGTCGGCGGCCCGCTGCGCCACCTTCTGGGCGGCGAGGGCAGGCGTCGTGACGATCACCATGTCGGCTCGCGGGAGCAGGCGGGCCAGCCCCATCTGCACATCACCGGTACCGGGCGGCATGTCGATCAGCAGGTCGTCGAGGTCGCCCCAGCGGACGTCGCGGAGGAACTGCTCGACGGCCTTGGTCAACATCAGGCCGCGCCACATCAGCGCCGTGTCCTCCTCGACGAGGAAGCCCGTCGACACGACCTTCAGCCGGCCCTTCCCGATCGGCAGCTCGTTGGGGATGATCAGCGGCCGCTCCGATCCTTCGACCCGGGCTGCCTCCATCCGCTCGGTCATGCCGAGCAGGCGGGGCACCGAGAAGCCCCAGATGTCGGCGTCCAGCACCCCGACGGTGCGGCCTCGGCGGGCGAGCGCGACGGCCAGGTTGACCGTCACCGAGCTCTTGCCGACGCCACCCTTTCCGCTGGCGATGGCCAGCACTCGCGTCGTCTCGGAAACCTGCGTCTCACCGGCTTGCTGCCGGGCGTTCCACCGGGCCTTCAACATGACCTCGCTGCGCTCGTCGGGCGTCATCTCGCCCCAGTCGATGCGTACATCACGCACCCCAGGGTGGACGCCGACTCGCTGCTCGATGGCCCGCTTGATGTCCGCCCGCAGCGGGCATCCGCCGATCGTCAGCTTCACGGTCACGTGGACCACGCCGTCCTCGTCGACCTGCACGGCGGGGACCATGCCGAGCGACACGATGTCGCTGCCCAGCTCGGGATCGATCACGGTCCCCAGCACGCCGAGCACGTCGTCCTCAGATGGCGCGGTCGGCAGCAGTTCCATGACCACATTTTACCGGTCGCCGCCGTGTAATCTAGTGAGTGATGACAACGGGGACCTCGTCGCGAGAGCTTCCTTCACGCGACGTGCTCAAGGCGCTCGGGGACAACACCCGCTACGCGATCTACCTGGAGCTCGCCAGGTCGCCCCGGCCCCTGGTCACGGCGGAGATCGCCGACACGCTCGACCTCCATCCCAATACCGTGCGCCCCCACCTCGAGCGCATGCGCGAGGTCGGCCTGCTCGATGTGACGACCGATGCCCGCGGCGAGGTCGGACGACCTCAGCACCGCTATTTCCTCGCGCCCGACGCCCCGTCGCTGGGCCTCGAACCGCCGACCATGCCGATGCTCGCCCGTCTCGTCCTGGCGATGGCGCAGCGTGTCGGTGCCAGCCCGGCCGATGCCACGGCCGTGGGCGCCGCAGAAGGCCGGGTCCGTGCCGCCAGCTATGCCGACGCCCCGTCAGCGCTCGAGGCGCTGGTTGCCGACCTCGATCGGCTGGGCTTCGACCCGCTGGTGGCCGACGCCGCCGCCGATCCTGACGTCAACGCCGACCGACGACGCGGACAGCGATTCCGTCGCCGCTGTCGTGGCGTTCGCCAACTGCCCGTTCGCCGACATCGCCCAGGCCCATCCCGACCTCGTCTGCGCACTCCACCGTGGCCTCGTGTCCGGGTTCGTCGAGCAGATGGGCGATGCCGAGGTCCGTGAGTTCTGCACCCTCGTCGACCGCACGCCATGCCAGGTCGCCGTGGTGAGCCGATAGTGTTGTGGCCGCAACTGTCCAGGGAGGAACGTCCGTGATCACCCTCACCGAATCAGCCGCCGTCAAGGTCAGCGAGCTGCTGAAGGCGGAAGGCGCCGAGGATCTCGCCCTGCGTGTCGCCGTGCGCCCCGGCGGTTGCAGCGGCTTCTCGTACGAGATGTTCTTCGACGGCGACATCGCCGACGACGACGAGCAGGCCCGCTTCGGCGCGACCCAGGACGTCAAGGTCGTCGTCGATCCCGCCTCGTCTCAGCTCCTCGGCGGTGCCACGCTCGACTACAAGGATGGTCTCGACCAGTCCGGGTTCGCCATCACGAACCCCAACGCCAGCCGCACGTGCGGCTGCGGCCAATCCTTCTCCTGATGCCTTTCGCTTCGCAACCAGAGGTTGCGAAGCGAGCTTGATGAGCGCGGCGCGCATATCGGGCGACGACCGCCAACAGGGCCTCCGCCTCCGCGCACCCCCGCCCTGCGAGCCACGGCGTTTGGGGACCTGCCACTACGTTGGCGGCGCATGAACAAGCCGCTCGGCCCCTACAGCCCGTTCGTCCGCGCCGGTGACCTTGTGATCGTGTCCGGTCAGGGCGGCATGCGAGACGGTGTGATCGTCGAGGGCGGAGTCGCCGCCCAGACGGAGCAGACGATGACCAACGTCGCTGCGGTCCTCGCCGAAGCCGGCGCCACGATGAACGACGTCGTGAAGACGCTGTGCTTCCTCACCGACATGGGCACGTTCGCCGAGTTCAACGAGGCGTACGCCGCCGCGTTCGGTGATCACCGGCCGGCGCGGTCGACCGTCGAGGTCTCCGCGTTGCCTGGGGGCATGAACGTCGAGGTGGAGACCTGGGCGTACAAGCCACTGTGACCGACGCACCGCAGCGCTGCGGGTGGTCAACGGGCACCGCCGAGTACCTCGCCTACCACGACCTCGAGTGGGGCGTTCCCCAGCGCGACCCGCAGGTCCTCTTCGAGTTCCTCATCCTCGAGGGAGCGCAGGCCGGGCTGTCCTGGTTGACGATCCTGCGCAAGCGCGAGGGCTATCGCAACGCTTTCGCTGGCTTCGACCCAGCACGGGTGGCGACGTTCGACGAAGTGGACGAGCAGCGGCTCCTCGCAGACGTCGAGATCGTGCGGAACCGGGCGAAGATCTCCGCGGCGATCGGCAACGCGAGGGCCTGGCTGGAGCTCGACGACCCTTCCACGTTCCTCTGGTCGTTCGTCGACGGTGTGCCGGTGCAGAACCGCTGGGAGACGGTGAGCGACGTTCCGGCCACGACCCCGGCCGCCGACGCCATGAGCAAGGCCCTGAAGAAGCGTGGCTTCCGCTTCGTCGGCCCGACGATCTGCTACGCGCTGATGCAGTCCTGCGGCCTCGTCAACGACCACGTCACATCGTGCTTCCGCCACAGTGAGGTCGCCCGCTAGCACGGCGCAAGCGCGTCGTTCAGAGGTGAAGACCCGGTTCGGCACGCCGGCGCCTCCAGGCGCCTCGGCGGCCGCGTCAACTAGCGTGGGCGTATGGCTGGTGCGATCATCATCGTCGTCGTGCTGCTGCTGTTCCCCGTGCTGGTGCTGCTCTCCGGCGGCATCGCCGCAGCCATCCTGGGCCAGTCGTTGGCTGTCGACGGCGAGCACCGTGACGAGGGCAGCGAGCTCGCCGAGCTCCCTGACTGACGCCCCGACCGTCCGCTGATGTTCCACCCGGACGAGTCGACGCGGGCGCTCGCCGAAGCAGTCGTGCGCTACGCCGTGTGGCGCGTCAACCTCGACCCGCCGCCGCTCGACGGCCCGCGGTCGCCGCAGGACCTGGCCGCGCTGGCGGGGCCGACGATCACGCCGCAAGGCATCGGCGGCCTCGAGGCGCTGCGTGTGT
The DNA here is from genome assembly GCA_963774635.1 of uncultured Acidimicrobiia bacterium. Lineage (GTDB taxonomy): Bacteria > Actinomycetota > Acidimicrobiia > Acidimicrobiales > Ilumatobacteraceae > JALZMG01. Next base: position 188,513 of record CAVZFS010000026.1, on the reverse strand, counting down.
TCGCCGACGTGCTGGCGCCGGCGTGCATCTCCGTCGACCATCCCCGCTTCCTGTCGTTCGTGCCGGCGGCCCCCACGGACGCCTCGATCCTGTTCGACCTCGTCGTGGGCGCATCGAGCATCTACGGCGGATCGTGGTTGGAGGGCGGCGGGGCGGTCTTCGCCGAGAACGAGGCGTTGCGCTGGATCGCCGACCTGGCCGGCCTGCCGGCTTCCGCCGCAGGCGTGTTCGTCAGCGGCGGCACCATGGGGAACCTGAGCGCGCTGATCGCCGCCCGGTGGCGCTGGAGGAAGCAGGCCGACGGCACGCTCGATCGCACCCGCGGGCTGCTGCTGGCGTCCGGCGGGGCCCACTCCTCCGTCGCTCAGGCGGCGCAAGCGATGGACGCCGACGTGGTGACCGTCCCGGCTGACGAGTTCGGACGTCTGACGATGCCCGCGCTGCGATCGACGGTCGAGGGACTGAGCGATGACGAGCGTGAGCGCCTCTTCGCCATCGTCGTCACCTGTGGGACGACCAACGTCGGCGTCATCGACGACCTGCGCGCCGCCGCCGACGTCGCTGCCGAGTTGGGCACGTGGCTCCACGTCGACGGCGCCTACGGCGGCGCCGCACTCGCCGCGCCGAGTGTCCGTGATCGCTTCGACGGCGTGGAGGCGGCCGACAGCTTCATCGTCGACCCACACAAGTGGCTGTTCGCGCCGTTCGACTCCTGCGCGTTGCTGTATCGGGATCCAGAGATCGGGCGCGCCGCGCACACCCAGCACGCCGAGTACCTCGATGTGCTCCACGCCGAGCGGTCAGACGCGAGCGAGGCCGGGCAGCTCCTCCATGACTGGAACGCCTCCGACTACGCCCACCACCTGACTCGCCGCGCTCGTGGTCTGCCGCTGTGGTTCAGCCTCGCCACGCACGGGACCGACGCCTATCGGGACGCCATCGAGACCACGTTGGCGGTCGCCCGCGCCGGCGCCGAGCTCGTACGCGCCGCTCCGTACCTCGAGCTGATCGTCGAGCCCGAGTTGTCCGTCGTGCTGTTCCGCCGCTTGGGCTGGGCACCCGCGGACTACCAGGCCTGGAGCGACCGCCAGCTCGCCCTTCAGGAGTGCTTCGTGACGCCCAGCGCGTGGTGCGGTGAGACCGTCCTGCGATGGTGCATCGTCAACCCGTTGACGACGGTGGACGACCTCGCCTCGATCGTCGCGAGCCTGGCTGACCATGCCGACTGAACGAGCTGACCTGGTGATCAGCGGGTCCCGGCTGCTCGTCACGATGGACGACGCGCGACGGGAGCTCGACGGGGGCTGGGTGGCCATCTCCAACGGTTTCGTCGACGCGGTCGGCACGGGCCCGCCACCGCCAGCCCGGGAGACGCTCGACGCCACGGACGCGCTGGTCACGCCGGGCCTCGTCAACACGCATCATCACCTGTACCAGAACCTCACCCGGGCGCACCCGCCGATGACGAGCAGCGCCCTGTTCAGCTGGCTGCAGACGCTGTACCCGCTCTGGCGCGCGCTCGACAGCGAGGCCGCCTACCTCTCGGCCTGGGTCGGTCTGGCGGAGCTGGCGCTGTCGGGATGCACCACCTCGACAGACCACCTCTACCTCCATCCACGCGGAGCCGGTGACCTGCTCGCCGCCGAGATCGAGGCCGCCCAGGACCTCGGCATGCGCTTCCATCCGACGCGAGGCTCGATGTCGTTGTCCGAGAAGGACGGCGGCCTTCCGCCCGACGACGTGGTCGCCGACGACGACGAGATCCTCGCCGCCAGTGAGGAGGCCGTCGCCCGCTATCACGACCGCACGCACGGCGCGATGGTCCGCATCGCGCTGGCGCCATGCTCTCCATTCACCGTCACCGAGCAGCTGATGGTCCGCACCGCCGAGCTCGCCGAGCAGCTCGATGTCCGGCTGCACACCCACTTTGCCGAGAACGCCGAGGACGACGAGTTCTCGATCGCCACGTTCGGATGCCGCCCCACCGACTACCTCGAACGGACGGGCTGGCTGACCGATCGCGCCTGGCTGGCCCATTGCGTGATGCCCAACGCTGCCGAGGTGCGGCGCCTCGGCCTGGCTCGCGTCGGTGTCGCCCACTGCCCGTCCAGCAACATGATCCTGTCGTCGGGCATCGCACCGGTCACTGCGCTGCGGGCCGCCGGCGTGCCGGTCGGGCTGGGGGTCGATGGGTCGTCGTCGGCCGACGCCGGATCTCTGTGGCTGGAGGCCCGTCAGGCGCTCCTGGTCGCCAAGTTGCGCGACGGCGCGGCGTCGATGACGGCCCGGACCGTGCTCGAGATGGCGACCCTCGGTGGCGCCGACTGCCTCGGGCGCCGCGGCGAGCTGGGCACGCTGACGCCCGGTGCCGTGGGCGACGTCGCGGTCTGGTCGCTCAGCGGTCCGACGTTCGCGGGCGCCATCGCCGACCCCGTCGAGGCGTGGCTGCGGTGCGGGCCGGTCGCCGCTCGCCATACCGTCGTCGCCGGACGGGCCGTCGTGCGCGACGGCGTCCTGACTCATCCGGACGTCGTCGATCAGCTCGAGGCGCACCGCCGAGAAGCTGCCCGCATGCAGGGACGATGACCCTCCGGCGACGCGGGCGGCCAGACTGGGCGCCCATGACCCCTTCGCCCGGGCGCGTGGCCGTCGCGCTCGCCGTCTCGCTGCTCGCCGTGCTGACGTCGTGTGCTGGCGAGCGCGGGGGCGCCACGGCGCCGCCCTTCGAGGACGCGGGAACGACGAGTCTTGCCGGGACGCCTGCGTCGACGACCGCACCCCCGATCGAGTCGATCGCCATGGTCGGCGACTCGATCACCAACGGCAGCAAGGTCGAGTTGCTGGAGCAGTTGGCCACGCTCGGTGTGGAGATCAAGGCGATCGACGCCGAGGACAGACGCCGCATCGCAGCCGGTGATTCGGTGACGCCCGGGATCGACGGCCGTGAGGGCCCTGGCCGCGGGAGATGCGCCTGACCTGTGGGTGATCGCGCTCGGCACCAACGACGTCGGCACCGGACCCGAGCTCTACACGCCGGGCATCTCCGAGCTCGTCGCGGCCATTCCGGCTGGTGCGCCGATCGTCTGGGTCGACGTCTACCTGGCCGCAGTCCCGATGACTTCCGCCATGTTCAACGAGACGCTGCGCGCCACGCTGGAGGCGCGCGGCCAATCGAGCGTCGTCGAGTGGGCGGACGTGGCCGACGAGGACGGCGTTCTGCGCGACGGGATCCATCCGTCCGGCTACGGCATCGAGCAGTTCGCCGAGTTGGTGACGGCTGGCGTCGGTGAGTGGATGAGCTGACGTCGTCAGGAGAGTCGCGCCGCGAGCGCGCTGAGCTTGGCCGGCCGCTCGAGATCTACGTGCCCCAGCGGGACTGGCCGAAGCGGTAGCCGACGGAGCGCACCGTCTGGATCAGCCCGGCATGCTCCTCGCCGAGCTTGGCCCGGAGCCGGCGGACGTGGACGTCGACGGTGCGAGCACCGCCGTAGTACTCGTAGCCCCACACGCGATTGAGCAGCATCTCGCGGGTGAACACCTTGCCCGGGTTCTGGGCGAGGAACTTGAGCAGCTCGTACTCCATGTACGTGAGGTCGAGCGGCCGGGCGGCGATGGAGGCCTGGTAGGTCTCGAGGTTGAGCGAGAGCTCCCGATACTCGAGGATTTCCGGGCGGGTCCCACCGCCCACGCGCCACAGGAGGTGACGCACTCGGGCCTCCAGCTCCGCCGGGTGGAACGGGGCGAGGCAGAAGTCGTCGAACAGCTCGTCGCGCAACTCGAGCTCGCTGAGCTGGGCGCCCGACACGAGGGCGAGCAGCGGCGGCGTGCCGGGTTCGCGCTTGCGGATCGTCCGGGCGAACGCCCACGCGCCGCTCGTGTCGGGGCCGCAGTCGACGATCACGCCCGACCACCCCCCGGTGGGCTCGAACTCGGCGGCTTCGTCGGCCGATGCGACCGACTTCCACCGATAGCCGCCGAGGTCGAGCGTGCGGGCCAGCTCCGGCGTCGGCGGGTCACCGAAGACGGCGAGCGTCTCAGCGTCCATCACAGGGCCCGCAGGTACCGATCGATCTCGAACATCGAGACGTGGGTCTTGTACTCCCGCCACTCAGTGCGCTTGTTGATCAGGAACCACTCGAAGATGTGCTCGCCGAGCGCGTCGTGGACGAGCTCGGAGCCCTCCATCGCCCGCAGTGCATCCGAGAGCGATTGCGGGAGGTGCGCGATGCCGAGCTTCGCCAGCACTTCATCGTCGATCTCGAACAGGTTGGCATCCGCCTCGACGGGCAGTTCGTAGCCCTCTGCCATGCCCCGCATGCCGGCGGCCAGCATCACGCTGAACGCGAGATACGGGTTGCAGGCCGGATCGGGTGAGCGGTACTCGATGCGCGTGGCATTGGGGTTGCCGCGCTTCGCGATCGGCACCCGGATCAGCCCGCTGCGGTTGTTGCGCGCCCACGACACGTGGACCGGCGCCTCGAAGCCCGGGACGAGCCGCTTGTAGCTGTTCACCGTCTGGTTCGTCACGGCCGTGATCTCGGCGGCGTGGCGCAGCAGTCCGGCCATGAACGACTTGGCCAGCGCCGAGAGCTGGTACTCGTCATCGGCGTCGAAGAAGGCGTTGCGGTCGCCCTCGAACAGCGACAGGTGCGTGTGCATGCCAGAGCCCTGTTGCGCTTCGAGCGGCTTTGGCATGAACGTCGCGTGCATTCCCTGGGAGGCAGCGATCTCCTTCACGATGAGCCGGAACGTCATCACGCTGTCGGCCATCGTCAGCGCGTCGGTGTGCCGCAGGTCGATCTCCTGCTGGCTCGGCGCGTCCTCGTGGAAGCTGTACTCGACGGGGATCCCCATCGCCTCCAGCGTGCGGATCGTCTGCTTGCGCAGCGAGCCGGTGATGTCGTTCGTGGTGAGGTCGAAGAAGCTCGCCTCGTCGAGCGGCTCCGGGCGCCGCCCAGCCTGTGGCGGGGCGAAGTAGAAGAACTCGATGTCGGGAGCGACGTAGAACGTCAGCCCGCGCTCGTGGCAGGCCCGAACGTGGCGGCGCAGGACCTGGCGAGGATCCCCACCGAACGGAGTGCCGTCGAGGTTGTGGATGTCGCAGAAGACACGCGCCTCGGGCGCCTTGGTGTCACCCCACGGGAGTAGCTCGAACGTGTCGGGATCGGGGATGGCCAGCACATCGGCTTCCTGGATCCGGGAGAACCCGTCGATCGATGAACCGTCGAAGGTCATGCCGTCGTCGAGGGCGTTCTCCAGCTCTGCGGGGCTGATGGCAAAGCTCTTCAGGCTGCCCAGCACATCGGTGAACCACAGACGGATCAGCCGGACGCCGCGCTCCTCCACCGATCGCAAGACATATTCACGCTGCTGCTCGAGCATCTCGCTCATCTCGCAAGTCTGGCTGCCTGGAACTCGGATCGCGCCGGCACCTTCCGGCCGCCGCACCCGTCATCGTGTCGGGAGGCCGTTGCCGCATGATGAACGGCGTGTTAATGGGGGACGCGATCTGGCGGTCGGTCAGTACTCCGGGTTGGACCACCAGGGGTATCCGTCGGGCAGGTCGGTCGACGGGCGCATCGTCCAGTTGGGCCGACGCTTCTCGAGGAACGCCGTGACGCCCTCCCGGGCATCCGGCTTGCGACCGAGGTCGTAGATCGCCGCCGAGTCGGCGCGGTGGGCCGCCATCGGATGCGTCTCGGCGAGCATCCGCCACAGCAGCCCGCGGCTGACGCTGGCCGACACCGGCGCGGCGTTGGCGGCGATCTCCTCGGCCAGCGCCTTGGCCGCCGCGAGCACTTCCTCGGGAGGGTGCAGGCTGCGTACCAATCCGCCAGCCAACGCTTCCTCGGCGCGGAACACCCGTGCCGTCAACACCCATTCGAGCGCCTGGCTGATGCCGACGATGCGTGGCAGGAACCAGCTCGACGCCGCCTCGGGTGTGATGCCTCGTCCCGTGAAGACGAAGCCGACCTTCGCAGTGTCGGCGAGCAGGCGGATGTCCATCGGCAGGGTCATCGTGATGCCGATGCCGACCGCTGACCCATTGATGGCGCCGATCACCGGCTTGCGGCTCTCGTAGATGCGCAAGGACACGATCCCACCGCCGTCGCGCGGTGCTCGACCCGATGGCGCGGCAGGCATGCCCTGGGCCCCGGCGTCGAACGTGTCTCCGCCCGACGACAGGTCGGCACCGGCACAGAAGACCCGTCCCGCGCCGGTCACGATCACCGCCCGCACGTCGTCGTCGGCGTCGGCGGCGTCGAACGCCGCAACGAGCTCCTTCACCATCGTCGGCGTGAACGCGTTCAATTGCTCTGGCCGGTCGAGCGTGATGACGGCCGCGGGGCCATCGATCTCGTAGCGGATCTGCGTGAACTCCATCGTGGGCACCGTAAACGTCGAGCTCAGCTCGCACCGTTAGCCTCGCCATCGTGACCGTTCTGCGCGTCGCGCTGGCCCAGCTCAACCCCGTGGTCGGCGACATCGACGGCAACCTGGCGCTGCTCATCGACGCCTACGAGCGGGCCGAGTCGTCGGGTTGCGACCTGATCGCCTTCCCGGAGCTGTCGACGACCGGCTATCCGCCGGAGGACCTCGTCCTCAAGCCGGGCTTCGTCGCCGACAACGAGGTCGCGCTCGCCAAGCTGGCCATCGTCACGCGGCACTGCGCCGCGGTGGTCGGCTTCGTGCAGGCCGATCGCGACCTCTTCAACGCGGCAGCGGTGTGCGCTGGCGGGCGAGTCCTCGGCACGTACCGCAAGCGCCTGCTGCCCAACTACGCGGTGTTCGACGAGGCTCGGTACTTCACGCCCGGCAATGAGACCGACCCGCTCGAGCTCTACGTCATCGGCGGCGTGAAGGTCGGCATCAGCATCTGCGAAGACGTCTGGAGCCCTGACGGTCCGCTGGCAGAGCAAGCCGACGGCGGCGCCGAGCTGGCCGTCAACATCAACGGCTCGCCCTACCACCGCGGCAAGGCAGCTGCTCGCGAACGGATGCTGGCCACCCGCGCCGCCGATGCCCACTCGGCGCTCGTCTACGTCAACCAGGTGGGCGGGCAGGACGAGTTGGTCTTCGACGGGTGCTCGTTGGCCTTCGATCCGGAGGGCCAGCTGCTGGCGCGAGGCCCCCAGTTCGCCTCCGACCTGCTGATCGTCGACGTTCCGGTGCCCGCCGTGTACCGCCAGCGCCTGCTCGACCCGCGGGGCCGGATCTCGAAGCGCTCACTTCCGCTCGTCGACGTGTCGGCCGCTCCCGTGGCTGCCGGTGAGCCGGCGACCAACCCGCTCGTCGAGCCGCTCGCCCCAGACGTGGAGCTGTACGAGGCGCTCGTGCTCGGGACCCGCGACTACTGCCACAAGAACGGCTTCACGGATGTCGTCATCGGACTCAGCGGGGGCATCGACTCCTCGCTCGTCGCGGTGATCGCCGCCGAGGCGCTCGGTGCCGAGCACGTGCACGGGGTCTCGATGCCGTCGCGTTACTCGAGCGACCACTCCAAGACCGACGCTCGCGCCCTCGCCGACAACCTCGGGATCGAGTACCGGACGATCCCCATCGAGCCGGCGTTCACGGCGTTCCTCGACATGCTCGATCCGAGCTTCGAAGGGCGACCGCCGGGACTGACCCAGGAGAACCTGCAGAGCCGCTGCCGGGGCCAGGTGCTGATGGCGCTGTCCAACGAGTTCGGCTGGATGGTCCTCACGACCGGCAACAAGAGCGAGATGGCGGTCGGCTACTTCACGATCTACGGCGACTCCGTCGGCGGGTACGCCGTGATCAAGGACGTGCTGAAGACCGACGTCTTCGCGCTCAGCCGCTACGTCAACGAGCGGGCCGGCCGGGAGGTCATCCCCGAGGCCGTGCTCGTCAAGCCGCCGTCGGCTGAGCTCCGACCGGACCAGCGCGACGACCAGAGCCTGCCGCCCTACGACGTGCTCGACCCGATCCTCGAGGCCTACGTCGAGGACGACAGGACAGCAGCGGAGATCGTCGAGCTCGGGCACGACGAAGCGATCGTCCGGCGAGTGACCCGCCTCGTCGACCTCGCGGAGTACAAGCGGCGCCAGAGCCCACCGGGCGTGCGTGTCACGACCAAGGCGTTCGGTCGCGACCGCCGGATGCCGATCACGAACGGCTACCGCTAGAGCCATCCGAGTGTCGGACCTCGATTTTCCCGGGGTCCAGCACTCCGATGGGCCGCAACACTCGGGTGCTACGCGGCGACGGCACGCGAGCGAATGAGCTGCAGCCGTAGCCACATCGCCACGCCGGCGGCGACGGCGAACGCCGCTCCGAGGATCGCCGTCGCCGTGAGGCCGTGGGCCTCGAACAGCCGGGTGGCGACGATGGAGGTCAAGCCCCGCCCGAGCGTCCCGCAGGCGATCATCGTGCCGAGGCCCCGCCCGGGAGCTCCCGGGATCAGGGTCGGTCCGATGGGGATCGACGACACGATGCCGAACTCGAAGGCGGCGATGAAGATCCCGAGCAGGGCGAGACCCGGCACGAGCCACGACTGCAGCACCGAGAGTGCAAGTCCCGCCGGGACCATGATCGAGGCCGCCAGGATGGCGCTGCGCTCCTTCCCCCAGCGATCCGTGCGGGCCGCCGAGGTGGTCGACGCGGTCAGCTCGAGGGCACCGATTCCGAACGTCACGCCCACCAGGCCGATCGTGTCGACGTCGAACTGGTCTTCCAGCCACGGGCCGAACGTGATGAACAGCGACTGCGCCGCCGACATCAGGCCGAACATGCCGGCCACGGCGAGCCATCCCACGACCGGCATGCGACCGATCGGCGCCGGCTCGAGATCGGTGGTGTGGGCGGATTCCGGTGGCGTGCTGTCGGCGGGGTCGTCCCGGAGGCGCCGGGCGATGACGACCGCCATGATGCCCACCGCAACGGCTCCCACGCCGTAGCCCCATCGCCACGACGACACGGCGGTGACGAGTCCGAGCACGCTCACGCCGACGAGCAGACCGAGCGCCCACGACGTCTCGGTCAGGCCGACGACGCGCCCCCGCCGCTCGTACGGCACGTGATCGGCGATCCACGTGCCGAGGCTCACGTCGAACACGATCTTCGACAGCGCCACCATGAACAGCCCGGCCGCGAACATGACGATGCCGGGGCTCACTCCCGCCACCACGGCTCCGATGCTGAGCCCGACGAGGCCGAGCACCATCGAGCTGCGGCGAGGCACGCGGTCGATGGCGCGCCCGAGGACCGGAGAGGTCAGACCGCACAGCTCGGTAATCGCCAGGGCCACACCGAGCTCACTGAGCTCGACGTCCAGACCACGAGCGATGACGCCGATGAACGGCGGGGCGAACCGGTAGACGGCATTCGTCGTGAAGCGAGCGACCGTGAGGCTCGTGACGTCTCGTCGGACGACAGGCGAGTAGCTGTCGTCGAGCAGCCGGTCGAGCACCGTGGGCGCGCGCTCAGCTCGAGCGTTGTTCGATCTTGGCGAGAACGACCGAGTCCTCCTGGCCGTCCCACGTGGCGGTCAGGCCGATGGCCGGACGAGGTCCCGGGGTCGGGCGGCGGAACACGGTCAGATCGAAGCGATCATTGCGAAGCACCGACGCCGTGGCGTCGTCGGCCTCGAGCTCGAAGCCGTCAACCGGGACTCGTTCCTGCGTCCATCCGCCGCCGTTGATCCTGACCTTGCTCGGCGCGACGTACCACCGGTCGTCGTTGACGATCATGCCCAGCGCTTCACCCTGCCCCGTCATCGTCACGCCGGCAAGCATGATGACGAGCTGGGGGTCGCGCAGCCCGTCGTAGACCCAGCGGGTGCCGAGCACGGAGTGCTGCATCTCGACGATCAGGGCGTCGTCGGCGCCCTCGAGCGGTGCGTCCCGATAGGTGAGCGGGACGTGCAGCAGCATGTCGCCGGCGGTGACGAGGTGGGACTCCATGCCGACGCGACCGTCGGGGTCGTCGAAGCGGTATGACCCGATCACCTCGACGGGACGATCGGCTGGCGGCCCCCACGTCTGAGTAGGAGCCCAGTCCGCAATGAGCTGTGCCTTCGTCGGGGAGGTCTTCGCGACATGAAACAGAGCCATCGCCGCAACCTAGGACCTGCCGGCCGCAACACCCGCAGTTGTGGGATGGGCGAGAGTCCGGCAGGCGCGGATGCTGGAGGGGACCACACCACCAGGAGGCATCCGTGACCCGCTCCGATTCCGCCGGTTCCCGCGAGACACGCGTCATCCATGACGTCCATCGCCGCGCCACCAGCACGCTGGCCGATCTCTGGGCGTCACCGTGCGCACCGGCCGCCGACGTCGCTGAGTTCCGCGACTTCGTCGTCGCCATGCTCGAACACCACCACACCAGCGAGGACGAGGACCTGTGGCCGCTCCTCATCTCACGCGCCGCGCACCTCGAGCCGGCACTGCGCGACCTCACCGAGGAGCACGACGAGCTCCAGCAGCGGCTCGACGAACTCCGGGTGAGCCCTGTGGGACAGGGCGACGCGAGTGACCTGTGTGACCTCGTGCACCGCCACCTGTCGCACGAGGAGCCTTCGCTTCTGCCCGCCCTCGATCGATATGTCAGCGACGAGGAGTGGGATCAGTTCTCGGCGCGCACGGTTGCGACCGCACCGCAGGAGGGCCTGCCGTTCCTGCTCGCCTTGATCGACGAGATCGCCACCCCCGAGGACGCCGAGCTGATCTTCAGCCACGTGCCCGCCGCCGCACGAGCGACGATCCCGGCACGCCGAGCCGATGGCGCTCGCGCCCTCGCCGCGCTGCGTTGACGTACCAATCCCGCCGCGTCGGATTCGTCAGCCCTTGACGGCGGCGCCGACAATGGTGCCGTGGACGTGCCGCCGCCCTTCGCGTACGACGACGCGTTGCGCCGGCGGATCGTCACGAACCTTGGTCGCCACGAGCGGCGCGTGATCGCTCTCGATGAGCGGCGCCACGCCGCCGTTGCCGTGGTGCTCGTCGACTCGACGGAGGGTGAGGATCACGTCGACCCGCACCCGCCCGACGCCGAGGTGATGGACATGGTCCCGGGCGGTGCCCGCGGGTTGGACGGTCGCATGGCCGACGTGTCAGGCGGGGCCGGCTTCCTGCTCTGCCGTCGCGCAGCCGGTCTCAACCGGCACGCCTCGCAGTGGGCGCTTCCGGGCGGACGCCTCGACGCCGGTGAGACCGCAATCGACGCGGCACTCCGCGAGCTCGACGAGGAGCTCGGGGTGCGTCTCGACACGAACGCCGTGCTCGGGATGCTCGACGACTACCCGACCCGTTCCGGTTACGTCATCACGCCGGTGGTGCTGTGGGGCGGTGGTCGACTCGACCTGACGCCCGATCCACGAGAGGTGCTGGCGGCGTATCGAATCGGCATCCACCAGCTCTGCCGAGACGACTCGCCGCAGTTCGTCGCCATACCTGAGAGCGATCGCCCGGTCGTTCAGGTACCGCTCGGCCGCGATCTCATCCACGCGCCGACGGGAGCCGTGCTCGTGCAGTTCCGCTGGCTCGCCCTCGAGGGTCGCGACGACCCGGTCGCCGACTTCGAGCAGCCGGTGTTCGCCTGGCGCTGAAGCGGCCGAGCGGCGTCAGCGGCCGCTATGACCGAAGCCGCCGCCGCGATCCTCACCGTCGAGCGCGTCGACGACCTGCCACACCACCTCCTCGACACGCTGCACCACGAGCTGGGCGATGCGGTCGCCACGGTGCACCTCATATGCCTCGTGCGGGTCGGTGTTGAGCAAGACGACCTTGACCTCGCCGCGGTAGGCCGCGTCGATCAGTCCGGGGGCATTGACGACCGTGACGCCATGGCGCAGCGCCAGGCCGCTGCGCGGCAGCACGAACGCCGCATGTCCCGGTGGGATGGCGACGGCGATGCCGGTCGGCACGAGCGCTCGCCCACCACCCGCGGCCAGCACGGCGCTCTCCCTGGCCTGGAGGTCGAGCCCTGCATCGCCCGGGTGCGCGTAGCGCGGCAGTGGCAGCTCGGTGTCGAGGCGTACCACCTGCACCGCCAACTGCTCGTCGCGCGCGCCCATGGCCCCGGGATGCTACGGACCGGCCGCGTCGTTCAGGGGTGGGGACCCGGTTCGGCACGGCGGGCGCTCCAGCGCCTTCGCCGGCCGCATGAAGTACGGACCGGCCGCGTCGTTCAGGGGTGGGGACCCGGTTCGGCACGGCGGGCGCTCCAGCGCCTTCGCCGGCCGCATGAAGTACGGACCGGCCGCGTCGTTCAGGGGTGGGGACCCGGTTCGGCACGGCGGGCGCTCCAGCGCCTTCGCCGGCCGCATGAAGTACGGACCGGCCGATCGCTAGCCTCGCCGACGATGCCGCGGCCGCCATCCGTCGATGCGCTGGCGCGGTCGCTGGCTGCCTCGGGTCTACCGCACCCACTGCTCGTCGACGTCGCCCGTCAAGCCATCGCCGACGATGCCGTCGAGGATGCTGCGGCCCGCGCGATGGCCCTGCGGCGGACGTTGCTGACGCCCGTCGTCAATGCCACCGGCGTCCTGCTGCACACGAACCTCGGACGAGCGCCCCTGGCGTTCGCCCAGCCAGCGCGCGCCCAGTCGCTCGAGCTCGACCTGGCAACCGGCGAGCGGGGCTCGCGCCAACGTGGAGTCGGGTCGTTGCTCGCCCGGCTGTGCGGTGCGGAGTCGGCGATGGTCGTCAACAACAACGCCGCCGCGGTGCTGCTCGTGCTGGCGGCGCTGGCCGCCGGGCGCGACGTGCCAGTGAGCCGAGGTGAGAGCGTCGAGATCGGTGGTGGGTTCCGCGTCCCCGATGTCATGGAGCAGTCGGGCGCCCACCTCGTCGACGTCGGCACGACGAACCGCACGAGGCTGGCGGACTACCGCCGAGCGATCACTCGGCCGGGTGCCGACGTTGCGCTCGTGCTCAAGGTCCACCGCAGCAACTTCCGGCTCGACGGCTTCGTCGAGGAGACCACGGTCGCCGAGCTGGCGACGCTCGGGCCGCCCGTCGTCGCCGACCTCGGCAGCGGTCTCGTCGATGCCACCTGCCCGTGGCTGCCCGGTCCGCCACCGAAGTGGTTGGCCGAGGAGCCGGCCGTACGTCAGACGCTGGCGGCCGGTGCGGCGGTCGTGACGTTCAGCGGCGACAAGCTGCTCGGCGGTCCGCAGGCCGGCCTGATCGTCGGGCGAGCCGAACTGATCGAGCGCTGCGGGCGGCATCCGCTGGCGCGAGCGGTCCGTCCCGGCGGTCTCGTGCTCGCGGCGTTCCAAGAGCTTGCACTCGCGTACCTCGCCAAGGACGTCGTCGCCACCGTTCCCTTCTGGCGGATGGCGGCGGCGCCTCTGGACGAGCTCACCCGACGAGCAGACGACGTCGCTGCCGCAACGGGTGCTCAGCGGGTGAGCACAGAGGCGGTGCCCGGGGCGGGATCGGCGCCCGGCACGACGATCCCCTCGGTCGGCGTGGCGGTCGACGGTGACCGGCTTGACGAGCTGCGGGCGCACGATCCGCCGGTGATCGCGAGGACCGTCGACGAACGAACAGTGCTCGACCTGCGCACGGTCGATCCCGCCGATGACGGCGTGCTCGTCGCCGCGCTGCGATCGCTCGGAGAGCGCTCAACCGGCTGATGTCGACAATGAATCCCACCACCGTTTCCAGCGCTCGGAGCGCTCGGGGTTGTCACCGTCATAGGTGCTGAGGGTCAACGCCGCTCCGCCCGACGGTGCGACGGCGAACAACAGCAGTCCAGGACCCCACGCATCGACGGTGAGCCCGAGCTGCCGTGACGAGCGGAACCACACCTCGCCGGCGAGCGCCTCGCCGGCGACGGACGCCTCGTAGCGCTCACCGGGATCCCCATCAGCGACCGCCGCCAGCTCGGCCGGCGGCCCATCGAGCTGGTCGGCCTGTACGTGGGTCGTCGCCCGCTGCTCGCCCCACTGGTAGGCGAGGGCGAAGCGCAACTGCTGCAGGAAGCTGAGCCAACCCTCGTCGACGTCGTCGTACCACGCATCCCAGTCCATGGCCTCCGCGGCCGCGGCGGTCGGCGTGACTCTCGTGACCGTCACGATGGTCTGGGCGCCGTCCGGGGCGAATGAGAAGAGGTGCCCGCCGATGTGCAACGTGCGGTCGGCCTCGGACGCGACGACACCCTCGCCGTAGATCAGGCGGATCTCGTCGTCCAGGCTGCCCTCGTCGCCCTCGGTCTCCCAGCCGTGCCACTGACGGACCTGGTCGAAGTCGCGGAACGCATCCCACACCGTCTCGACCGGGGCCGGCAGCGTGATCGTGACGACGGGTTCGTTCATGGTTCGAGATCCTCCTGATCGGTGGCGCGGGGTGTGGGATGTCCGCCGACGACGATGCGGTACTGCCGACCGCCCGGCTGGTGGTGGCGATGGGCGAGCGTGGCAATGGCGTCGGCGAGCTCCGTCGTGAACGCCTCGACGTCGGCGGGACGGGCGAACGCCAGGTCGGTCTCCAGCGTGAACGTCATCAGCCGACGCCTGGCGCGCTCGGCGGCGGCCTGCATGCGGCAGACGTCGCGGACGACGGCGCTGGCCGTGGCCACGAGGTGTTCGGCGGCGAAGCGGTCGCCGACGTGGTCGGCGTCTGCGGTCTGCGGCTGCATCACCGACGGGTCGACGACGAACACGCCTGCGACGGCACGAACGATGCGCTCGGTGCAGCCGCGCCGGCGTCGCTCTTCGATCAACTCCACGAGGCCGGCCCGCTCGAGCGTCCGGACGTGGTAGTTGACCTGCTGGCGCGTCAGCCCGAGTACATCGGCCAACTGCGTCGCTGACGACGGTTCCTGCAGCGCCTGCAGCACGCGCTGGCGCACGGGCGACAACGCCAGGTGGACACGCTGCGGATCCTCGATCAAGGCGAGTGGTCGTTCGTGAGCGCCGGCGCTGATGTGGGCCAAGCTAGATTCGACAAATCAGATTGTCAAATGGGCTGGGTGACGGCACCTGAGCGGCCCGGGGACAATGCCAAGCTGCCGTCATGCGGGTCATCGCCACGGCGGGACACGTCGACCATGGCAAGTCGTCGCTGGTCCTGGCGCTCACCGGTACCGACCCCGACCGCCTCGAGGAGGAGCACCGACGCGGCTTGACCATCGACCTCGGGTTCGCCCACACGACCGTCGCTGACGACGCCGGGCCCGAGGCGATCGCCTTCGTCGACGTGCCGGGCCACGTGCGCTTCCTGCGCAACATGCTCGCCGGTGTCGGCGGCGTGGACGCCTGCCTCTTCGTCGTGGCAGCGACCGAGGGATGGAAGCCGCAGAGCGAGGAGCACCTGCGGATCCTCGAGCTCGTCGGCATCAGCCACGGCATCATCGCACTCACCAAGGTCGATGTCCTCGACGATCCCGATCTCGTCGAGCTGGCTGTCCTCGAAGTTGCCGAGCGAGTCACCGGGACGTTCCTCGCTGGCGCGCCGATCGTGCCCGTGGCCGCACCGAGTGGAATCGGGCTCGACCAGTTGGGCGCCGAGCTGGCGCGGCTGGCGCGCCTCACGCCGGCGTCTCCCGATCGCGGACGACCGCGCCTGTGGATCGACCGCGTCTTCGCGGCGCGCGGCAGCGGGACGGTGGTCACCGGCACGTTGACCGATGGTGCGGTCGAGGTCGATCAGCAGGTTGTCGTGGAACCGGCGGGGCGGCGGGCCCGGGTGCGGGCCATCCAGACGCTCGGTGTGCCCGTCGGCGGCATCGGACCTGGCAATCGAGTAGCCCTCAATCTCGCCGGCGTCGACCGCCACGACCTGACCCGCGGCGATGTCGTCGTCACGCCGGGACGGTGGCGCGCGACTCGCGTGCTCGATGCGTCGCTCACGGTCCTCGGCACGGTCGACCACGAGGTGTCGCGCCGCGGTGCCTACCTCGCCTACGTCGGCTCAGGCGAGCACGCGGTGCGACTTCGTGTGCTCGGAGCGGCCGCCCTTCGGCCAGGCACGACGGGTGCCGTTCGGCTGCACCTCGACGCGGCACTGCCGCTGCTTCCTGGCGACCGGTACGTGCTGCGGGAGACCGGCCGCGATGAGACGGTCGGCGGCGGTGAGGTGCTGGACATCGCCCCGGTGGTTACCGCGTCGCGAGCGAGGCCCGACCGCGACGTCGATCGCGTGATCAGTGAGCGAGGCTGGATCGAGGTCGACGAGCTCGAGCTGCTGACCGGCGTGCGCCTGGCGCCGACCGTCGGCCGCTGGGTCGTCGCGCCGGCGGCGCTGGCCGCCGGTCGGGAGGCCGTCCGCGCCAAGCTGGCGGCGGCGGGCGATGCCGGCGTCGAGCTGGCCGGGCTCGACGAGCGCCAGCGCGCGCTGCTCGACGGGCTCGAAGACGTGATCGTCACGGGAATGACGGTGCGGGCCGCCGGACAGCGGGACCCGCTCGCCGACCATCCGGTGATCGCCGCTCTGAGCGCCGGCGGGCTGGCGCCACCCGACCCGTCCGGCGCGACGAGGGCCGAGCTTCGTGAGCTGGTGCGGCGCGGCGTGCTCGTCGAGCGCGACGGCCAGTGGTTCCACATCGACGCCATCGCGACCGCCGCCGACCTCGTGTCTCGCCTGCTCGCGGCCGAGCCAGAGGGGTTCACGGTGAGCCGTTTCCGGGAGGCCGCCGGCATCACCCGCAAGTACGCCCTCCCGCTGCTCGCCGAGCTGGACGCCCAGGGCATCACCCGCCGCCGCGGCGACGTGCGCATCGCCGGGCCGCGCCTGCCGCCGCGGTGAGCGATGAGTGGTCAGACGGCGCACATCGCTCATCGCGAGCCGGGCCCGGTTCAGGCGATGCGGCGGAGCGTCCGGCGCTCGTCCTTGGTGAGGCCACCCCAGACGCCGTAGCGCTCGTCCGCGGCGATGGCGTACTCGAGGCAGCGCCGGCGCACCGGACAGGCGGCGCAGATCGACTTCGCCCGCCGTTCCCGGGCGAGCCGCTCGTGCTTGGACTCGTTGTGCATCGGTGGGTAGAAGTCGGTGGCGTCACCCGTCCGGCACGCCCCGTTCTGCTGCCACGTCAGGTCCCTGATCTCGGTTCCGTCCACGGCGCGCCAACCTAAGAACGGTGCGCGGCGGGGAGCAACGGCCCACGCCCCGTGTTCACACAGGCTTCACCCGCCGGTCACACCTTCCTGACCGGCACGCCGCCGTTCCCGGTGGTCCCTGGCAGCCCCCTCCAGCGGCTCGACCTCCAGGGTGACGCCGTCGATGGCGATCACTCGCACCTGCTCGCCGGCAAGCACGGGCGTGGCGCGATTGGTCCGCGCCCGCCAACGGGCGCCGCGCACGCTGACCACGCCATCCGGGTCGACGGAATCGATCACCTCACCGAGCTCGCCGACCATCCACTCCCGACCGATCGTCGGCGTGGCGAAGCGGGTCCGCACCATCGACGGCATGCCGACGACGAACGCCAGCGCGACGCCACCGATGCCAGCAAGCAGCGTGATCCACGACGGCCGAAGCGTCCCTCCGGGAAGCGGCTCGAACAACCAGAAGCTGCCGACCGCCGTCAGGACGATGCCGATCCCGGTCCAGGTACGGGGAATGCCGACCTGCACGTCGACGGCGAACGCCAGCATCGCCGCGACCAGCAGGGCCACCGCCCATCCACGCGCCGGCAGCGTGACCAGCCCCGTGCACGCCAGCACGAGGCACGTCGCGCCGACGACGCCGGCGATGCCGATGCCGGCCGTGAAGAACTCGAACACCAAGAGGGCCATCCCGATCAGCAACAGCAGGTAGGTCACGGCAGGGCTGGCCACGGTGTGGAACAGCTGGTCGATCAACCCGAGCTTGGAGAACCGCACGGTCGCCGTCGTGTCGCGCCGCACGGTCCCATCGTCGAGCACGACCTCTTCGGTCGTCTCCAGCACGACGCCCGCTTCCTCGTAGCCGTCGAGCGCGTTGACCATGCTGACGATCGTCGGGATGCCCTCGTCGGAGATGCGTTGGCGGAACACCTCGAGCCGGCGGGCGTCGGTCAGCCCCAGTGAGCCGTTGCGCAGCGCCGGTTCCGCCGCGCCGAAGTCGACGGTGACGCCGTTCGGGCTGAGCGGCACTCCCGTGTATCCCACGCGTGAGCCCGGCGCCATGCCGCTGACGTCGGCGACGGCCAACAGCTGCGCCGGCGTGCCGTAGAGGCGTGCACCCGATGGCCCGACCCAGACGGCGACCGGCAGCGGGGCGTCGGCCACCCGCTCGAGCAGCGACTCGATCTCCTCGCGCCCGACGACCGCACCGCGGCTGTTGATCTGCAGGACGAGTGCCTGTGCTCCGTCGGCTTCCGAGCGCTCGATCGCCTCGTCGATCGCGTTGATCACGATCGGATCGAACAGGCCGCTGACCTGCAGCACGTCGACGGTTCCGAGCTCCGTCGCAGTGTCGTCGTCCTGCCGGGCGGCTGCCGGATCGCCCAACAGCGCGATCACGCCCGCAGCGCTCAGCAGGCCGATCGCTAGTCTGCGCAAAGGTGCCTCCGGAGTCCGTCGATCCAGTACCGCTGCTGACCGCCTCCCGGGTGACGATCGTGGCGGGGAAGGGAGGGGTCGGCAAGACCACGGTAACGGCGGTCCTGGCAAGGGCGGCCGCGGATGCCGGTCAGCGTGTGCTCGCCATCGAGCTCGACGGCAAGCCGGTGCTGCGGGATCTGCTCGGCGAGCTGCCGTGCCAGGAGATATCGGCCTCGAAGGCCTTGACGGAATATCTGAGCGATCACGGGTTCGGGCGCGTCGCCAAGCGCCTCTCGACCTCCGGAGTGATCGACGTGGTGGCGACAGCTGCCCCGGGCATCGACGACATCGTGGTCCTGGGGAAGATCAAGCAGCTCGAGCGCAGCGGCGAATGGGACGTCATCGTCGTCGACGGACCGGCGGCCGGCCATGCGGTCACGTTCCTGACGTCGGCGGCAGGCCTGCACGACGCCGTGCGCGGCGGACCGGTGCGTGTCCAAGCCGACGAGGTCCTCGAGCTGCTCCGCGATCCGACCCGCTCGCAGGTGGTCCTGGTGACGCTGCCCGAGACGACGCCGGTCAACGAGGTCATCGAGACGGCCTACGCGCTCGAGGACCGTGTCGGCGTGCGACTCGGTCCGCTCGTCGTCAACGGCGTCGACCGTCCGGCTCGCCGCGTGCCGCGCTCGTACCGGGTCGACGATCCGGAGGCCGACGTGCTGGCCGAGGCGGCCAGGTTCCGCCGGGCCCGTCTGGACCTCCAGGAGGCCGAGATGGCGCGGCTGCGAAGCACCCTTCCCCTCGAGCAGTGGGAACTGCCGCTGCTCCCGGTCGCAGGGATGGCGGCCGGCGAAGTCGCCGAGTTGGTGGCGACGCTGCGGTACGCCGCGTGACCAAGGACCACACGCTGGCGCCGGTGCTCGACGGCGCCGACGTGATCGTCTGCTGCGGTTCCGGTGGTGTCGGGAAGACGACCACGGCGGCGGTGATCGGACTGCACGCCGCCCGCACTGGCCGCAGAGCAGTCGTCGTGACGATCGATCCGGCGCGCCGGTTGGCCGACGCCCTCGGGCTGCCCGATGGCCTGGCCGCGGAGCCGCAGCGCATCGACCTGGCCGGTGGTGCTCGGGCCGACGGGTCGGGCGAGCTGTGGGCGATGATGCTCGACACGGCGACCGCCTTCGATGCGCTCGTACGGCGCAACGCCACCAACGAGGAACAGGCCGAGCGGATCCTCGCCAACACGTTCTACCGGAACATCTCTGGCTCGCTGAGCGGGACGCAGGAGTACATGGCGGCCGAGACGCTGCACTTCCTGCACGACGACGAGCGATTCGACCTCGTCGTCGTCGACACGCCACCGAGCCGCAACGCCCTCGACTTCCTCGAGGCGCCCGGGGTGCTGGCCCGCTTCCTCGATCACCGCCTCTTCAAGCTGTTGATGCTGCCGGCGCGGCGCGGCATGCGGGTGGTGAACGTCGCCACGCAGCCACTCCTGCGGACCATCGGCAAGGTCGTCGGCTCCGACGTGCTGGCCGACGCCGTCGCGTTCTTCCAGGCTTTCGCTGGTATGGAGCAGGGCTTTCGCCAACGTGCTGACGTGGTCATGGCGCTCTTGCGCTCCGACGCCACCCGTTACGTCGTCGTCGCCTCGCCGCATCGAGACACCGTGACAGAGGCGGCGTGGTTCACCGAGCAGCTCACTGCCCACGGGATCCACCAAGTGGTCGGCGTCGCCAACCGCGTCCATCCCGCGTTCGGTCCCGGCACCGCCGCCGGCGCCCGCAAGCAGGAGGCGGCCGCCGACGCGGACGGCGACAGTCGGCGCGCCGCGCTGTGGTGCAACATCGCCGAACTGCGGGCGCTGGCCGAGTCGGCGCGCGACGAGCTCGAGCCGTTCGCCGAACTGCTCGGCCAGCCACTGGTCGCCGTGCCGCTGCTCTCGGAGGACGTGCACGACATCGAGACGTTGGGTGAGATCCGCCGCTGGATGTTCCCGGAGTGACGGGCCGGAGCGCACCGGAGGCCCGTGAGTAGTCTCACGGCGATGCGCGTCCTCCTGGCCACCGATGCTCCATGGCTGGTCGACGAGCTCGTCGCGTCGCTCGGCGGCCCCGACACGTCGTTCACGGTCGTGTCCGAGGGGCGGGAAGTGGCGAAGGTCGTCGCCACCAACGACGGTCCGACCTACGACATCGGGATCTTCGACCTCCAGATCGGGTCGATGGGCGGCATGGCGGTGACGATGTCGCTCCGGCTGGACGAGTCGTCGGGGCGCGTGCCTCACGTGCCCGTCGTCATGCTCCTCGACCGGTTCGCCGATGTGCACCTGTCGCGCCGCAGCGGCGCCGACGGATGGCTGGTCAAGCCGCTCGACCCGCTACGCATCCGCCGTGCGGTGCGCGCGGTGACGTCGGGTGACACATACCGGGAGGGTTTCGGCGAGGCGCAAGCCGGTAGGCTCAGCCCGCTACGGGGTGTAGCGCAGCTTGGTTAGCGCGCCACGTTCGGGACGTGGAGGCCGGGAGTTCAAATCTCCCCACCCCGACGCATGTTGCTGGACGGGATCAACCATGTCGCGATCCTCACCGACGACACCGATCGGTTCATCCGCTTCTACGAGGACGTCTTCGACGCGACGGTCTCATCTCGGGAGAGGATCGGTCCGGGCACGCTGACGTTGATCGACATCGGCCCGCGGACGGAGCTCAACGTGTTCGAGGTGAGCGGCGACGCCGCCCCCGACGTCGTGCGCGGCTCGATGTTCACGCACGGCCCCATCGATCACATCGGTTTGCAGGCGGCCGACCGCGATGCGTTCGTGGAGATCCGTCGGCGGCTCATGGAGAAGAGTGCCAGCGACGGCTTCGTCACGGACTTCGGTCGCTCCCACAGCGTGTTCTTCTGTGATCCCGATGGCCTCGAAGGCGAGGTCCTGCTGTGGATGTCTAGCGACGCGCCGATCAAGCCACCCGGCACGCCGGCCGAAGGCTACGACTGATTGATGCGGCCGGCGAAGGCGCT
This sequence comes from uncultured Acidimicrobiia bacterium, assembly GCA_963774635.1. Taxonomy (GTDB): domain Bacteria; phylum Actinomycetota; class Acidimicrobiia; order Acidimicrobiales; family Ilumatobacteraceae; genus JALZMG01. Next base: position 167,056 of record CAVZFS010000026.1, on the reverse strand, counting down.
GGAGCGCCCGCCGTGCCGAACCGGGTCTTCGCCTCAGAACGACGCGACCGACGCAGTTGATGCGGCCGGCGAAGGCGCTGGAGCGCCCGCCGTCGCTACAGCAACAGCTCGGCGATCTGGATGGCGTTCAGCGCGGCGCCCTTGCGGAGGTTGTCGCCCGTGACGAAGAACGCCAGCCCCCGACCGCCCTCGACGCCCGGGTCCTGGCGCAGCCGGCCGACGTACGTGGGATCGCGGCCGGCCGCGTCGAGCGGCGTGGGCACGTCGCTCAGCACGACTCCCGGCGCGGACGCCAGCACCTCGGTGGCCCGCTCGACCGACAGCGGACGTGCGAACTCGGCGTTGATGGAGAGCGAGTGTCCGGTGAACACCGGCACCCGCACGCAGGTTCCGGAGACGGGCAGGTCCGGCAGTCCGAGGATCTTGCGGCTCTCGTTGCGCAGCTTCTGCTCCTCGTCGGTCTCCCCCGACCCGTCGTCGACGACCTTGCCGGCCAGCGGCAGCACGTTGAAGGCGATCGGCTTGGCGAACTTCTGCGGCGCCGGGAACGTCACCGCGCGCCCGTCGTGGGTCAGCGCGGCTGCGTCGTCGACAACCTGGCGCACCTGCTTGTCGAGCTCGTCGACACCGGCGAGCCCGGCGCCCGAGACGGCCTGGTAGGTGCTGGCCACGAGTCGGATCAAACCGGCCTCGTCGTGCAACGCCTTGAGCGCCGGCATCGCCGCCATCGTCGTGCAGTTCGGGTTGGCGATGATGCCCTTGCGGGCGTCGGACACGGCTTCGGGGTTGACCTCGACGACGATCAACGGAACGTCCGGATCCATGCGGAACGCCGAGGAGTTGTCGATCACCATCGCTCCTGCGGCGGCGAAGCGTGGGGCAAGCTCACGTGAGGACGTTGCGCCGGCAGAGAAGAGTGCGACGTCCAGGCCGCTCGGATCGGCGGTCGCCGCGTCCTCGACGGTGACCGCGGAATCGCCCCAGGGCAGCGTCGTGCCGGCCGACCGGCTCGACGCGAAGTAGCGGATCTCGTCGACGGGGAACGCCCGCTCAGCCAGCAGGCGGCGCATCACGCCGCCGACCTGCCCGGTCGCTCCAACCACTGCCACACGCATGGTCGTTCAGGCTAACGAGGAGGTGATGCGAGGCTCCTGCAAGTTCCGGCCGACCGAGCGAGCGCCAGCGAGCCGGGCGGCGATGGGGCAGGCGCCGCAGGCGCCGAGGGGGCGCAGCCCCCGGGATCGCGGACTGCTACCTTCCGCCCGATCGTGACCCGGCTTGGTTCCGGCGGCTTGGCATTCGCACCGCGCTTCCGCGTCGAGACCATCGAGGGCGAGGCCGTCTTCCTGCTCTCCGAACGCGCTCACGTCGTGTTGCGTGGCGACGCGTATCTTCGGCTGGCTCCGCTGCTCGACGGTCGTCGAGACGTCACGGCGCTGGTGGATGCGCTGGACGGCGTCGTGCCCGCGGCCGAGGTCTACTTCGTGGTCAGTCGGATGCTCCAACAGGGGTACATCGTCGACGCAGAGGTGGCTGGCGAGCGGGCCGGATGGTGGAACGACCTCGGCGTCGACGTCGGCGAGGCCGAACGGCGACTCACGGAAGCGACCGTGGCGGTGGTCGGGTTTGGTGGGGCGACGATGTCGAGGCGGTCGAGGCGGGGTTGTCGTCAGCGGGGATCGGCGGTCGTGGATGCGGTGGGTGAGGCGTCGTTGGTGGTGGCGGTCACCGATGACTATCTGCGTGGCGGGTTGGCCGAGTTGAACGCCGCGGCGTTGGTGTCGGGGCGGCCGTGGCTGTTGGTGCGGCCGGGCGGTCGGCAGTGCTGGTTGGGGCCGTTGATGCGGCCCGGGCAGTCGGCGTGTTGGGAGTGTCTGGCGCAGCGGTTGCGGGCCAACCGGGACGTCGAGCGGTTCGTGGGTCTGCGCCGTGGGACGGTCGAGCCGTTTCCGCCGCCGCTGGGGGTGGTCCCGGCGGTGACGGCGGATGCGGTGGTGGCGTTGGTGGTGTTGGAGGTGTTGAAGGTGGTGGGTGGGGCGGCGGTGACGGTTGATGGTCGGGTGGTCACGTTGGAGTGGCCGACGTTGGAGCGCGCCGAGCATGTGGTGGTCCGTCGCCCGCAGTGCCGCGGCCTGTGGTGACCCATCACCCGCCGCACCACAGCCCGTCGACGTGGAGTCACAACCGAAGGGGTGGTTCGTTGATGGTGGCCACCGGACCCGGTCGCCCCACGACACCTGGACCAGCTACCAGCATCACGTCAGCCCGATCACCGGCGCGGTGAGCGGGGTGGACGAGATCTCCCCGAATGCGCGGCTCTACGTCTACAGCGCTGGACCGAACATGGCTAGGCCGGCGGACACCATCGGACGGCTGCGCGGGGGACTGCGCAGCCGCAGCGCAGGCAAGGGGCGCTCACACGACCAGGCTCGCTGCAGCGCGCTGTGTGAGGCCCTCGAGCGCTACTCGGGACGCTTCGACGGAACGGAGGCCCGCCGCAGAGGCAGCTACCGGCAGCTCGGCGAGCTGGCGATCCATCCGAACGCATGCATGCTCTGGAGCGACGCGCAGTACGACGACGCGGAGCGCTGGAACTCGAGCCACCCCGCGTCGCACAACCGCGTTCCCGCCCGCTTCGACGAGAACGCACTCGTCGACTGGACGCCCGTCTGGTCGCTCACGAACGACACCGTCAAGTACCTCCCCAGCGGGTACTGCTACTACGCCCTCGGCGACGAAGCGAGCGAGCCGTTCTACCATGCGGATTCCAACGGCACCGCCGCCGGCACCAACCGCACGGAAGCGATCCTTCAGGGTTTCCTCGAGTTGGCCGAGCGGGACGCCGTCGCGATGTGGTGGTACCACCGCCTCCAGCGGCCGGCCGTCGACCTCGACAGCATCGGTGATCCGTACGTCGCCGATCTGCGCGCCCAGTACGAGGAGCTGCATCGTGACGTGGCGGTGCTCGACGTCACGAACGACCTCGGCATCCCGACCTTTGTCGCTGTGTCATGGCGCACCGACGGCACGGCCGAGCGCGTGGCGCTCGGGTTTGGCGCCCACCTCGACCCGCGCGTTGGGGCGCTGCGGGCGCTGACCGAGCTCAACCAGATCGTCGCGTTCATGACTGGCGACGACGCGGTGCTCCGGGCCGACGACCCCGATGCCGACGTTCGAGAGGTGGTGGAATGGCTGGGTTCGGCGACGCGGGCCAACCAGCCGTACCTCGTTCCCGCAGCCGTGCCGCCGCGCCGCATCGCGGACTACCCACGGCAGGCGAGCGACGACCTGGCCGACGACGTGCGTCACTGTCAGGCCATTGTCGAGGCGAAGGGCCTCGAGCTCCTGGTCCTCGACCAGACTCGGCCAGACATCGGAATGCCCGTCGTCAAGGTGTTCGTGCCGGGGTTGCGCCACTTCTGGGCTCGCTTTGCGCCTGGTCGGCTGTTCGACGTTCCGGTCCAGCTCGGTTGGGTTCAGCGGCACGTGCCGGAAGACGAACTGAACCCGGTGACGATGTTCCTGTGACCGGTATGGCGCTTGCTCCGGGCATCTCACTCGTGCTCCGCCCCGAGGTCGCGGTGCGCTTGCCGACCGACGGCCCGGCGACGGTCGAGGCACCGTGGGCGCGCATCACGCTCGGCGACGTCGGGCCGGGGTTGCGCGACGCGCTCCTGCTGCTCAGTGACGAAGGAGCACCCGAAGACGCGCTCGCCGACCACGTCGCCGAGCAGGACGGCCCGGCGGCACTCGCCACGCTGTACTACTGCTTGCGCTCCTGTCGACAGCACCGCTTCGTGTGCCACGCCGCGTCGATGGCTGGGCGGCGCACGATCACGGTCGTTCCGATGACGTCCGAGCCGATCGGAGAGCCTGCCCACGTCGACTCGACCGCTCGGTTCCGCCTCTCGCGCTTTGCCTTCGCCCGTGGAGGCTCCGGCGGGCTCGTCATCGAGTCGCCGCTGGCGTCTGTGCGTGTGTTGCTGCATGGTCAGCAGGGCGGCGCGTTGCTGGCCAGTCTCGCCGAGCCCGTCTCCGCCGACGAGCTGCAGTCAGCGGTCGCCGGATCCACACTCGACGAAGCGCGCGCCGCGCTCGCCGTGCTCACCGCCGCAGGGGTCGTCGGAGCGGTGGACGACGACGGCACGATCGCCGCCGAGCAGGCGCCGACGATGCGCACCTGGGAGTTCCATGACCTGCTGTTCCACACGAGGAGCCGGCGTGGTCGCAACGACCTCGAGTACGGCGGCACGTACCGGTTCCGCGAGCAGTTGCCGCCTTTGCCGGCCCTGAAGCCGTTGACGTCGAATCGCATCATTTCGTTGCCTCGACCCGAGCAGGACGGGGCGGCCGACGATTCGTTCACTCACGTGCTCGAGGGTCGGCGCTCGACGCGGGAGTTCGCTGCGGCGCCACTCACCGCCGATCAGCTCGGCGAGCTGCTGTACCGGGCGAGCAGAGTGCGGGCTGTGCTGCCGGCTGAGGACAACCGGCCGTACGAGGTCACTCGACGTCCCTACCCCGGCGGTGGCGCCGCTTACGAGTTGGAGCTGTATCCGCTGGTGCACCGATGCGATGGCCTGGGCCCGGCGCTGTACCACTACGACCCGGGCGGTCACCAGCTCGAGCTGATCGCCGGTCGAAGCGATCTGACCGACCGGCTGCTCTCGGATGCCCAATGGTCGTCGGGGACCATGGAGCCGCCACACGTGCTCGTCGTCGTCGCCGCCAGGTTCGGTCGTGTCACGTGGAAGTACGGGGCGATGGCGTACGCACTGGTGCTGAAGGACGTCGGTGTGCTGTTGCAGACGATGTGTCTCGTCGCGACGTCGATGGGCATCGGCGCGTGTCCGTTGGGCGGCGGTGACGCCGATCTGTTCGCTGCCGTCGCCGGCACGGACTACTACGCCGAGACGTCCGTCGGTGAGCTCATGGTGGGCACCACGAGCTGACCAGGCGGGCGGCTTCTGGTGGCGATGTCCTACACTCCGCTTGTCCGCAGCGCGATCGGTCGTGGGGGTGAAGGTGCACGATGAGTCGCCCGTGCAGCAAGCCATCGGGTCGTCGCCGAGCGCGGCGCGTCTCGACGGCAGCAGCCCGATGGTCGAGGAGCTGTCCGACGCCACGCTCGACCTCATCGTGGGCGGTCTGACGACGGACGCGGCGCTGGCTCGCGCTGCGGGCTTCGACCCGGCTCGGCTCCCGGCGCGCTGACGGGGTCGCCCGTGCAACCCGGCATCTTCCGTCAGGAAGCGCTCGACCGACTCTCGTCCCCCGAGCAGCTCGACCAGGTGATGCGGGTCGCCGACCCGAAGCGCTGGATCGCGCTGACGGCAATCGGTGTGCTCCTCATTGGCGCGCTGATCTGGGGATTCGTCGGTCGCATCGAGTCCACCGTGCAGGCGGATTGCGTGATCATTCCCAAGAGCGGTACCTACGACATCGTGACCACCAGCCAAGGCACCGTCCGGGACGTGCTGGTCCAGCGCGGAGACCAGCTCGCTGCGGGTGAGCCGGTCGCCGTCGTCGAGACCGTCGACGGGGCACGCACGGAGGTCGTCGCGCCGGTCACCGGCGAGGTGATCGAGCTGCTGGCGACGTTCGGCGACTTCGTCGAGGTTGGGACGGCCATCGTCAACTTCGATCAAGACGAAGAAGACCTGGCCGTGCTCCTGTACGTGTCGCCGTCCGTCAGCGGCGAGCTGGAGAGTGGGATGGAGGCGCACATCTCACCCGATACGGCAGCGCGCGAGCAGTACGGGTTCCTCGAGGGTCAGGTCGAGGAGATCGCTCCCTTCCCGTCGACGCGTGCCGGGATGAGGGCCCTGCTGAACAACGACACCCTGGCCGATGACCTGTTCGACGACTCGGGAGGCACTCCGGTCGAGGTCTGGGTGACACCCGAGCCTGCATCAACGCCGACCGGGTTCGAGTGGTCGAATTCGGATGGTCCCGCACAGCTGCGGGCCGGCACGCTGTGCACGGCCGAGGTCGAGCTCGACGAGCGCCGCCCGCTCGAACTGATCCAGCCATGACTCGGGACCGCCCGTCCGAACTGTCTATCCGGCCATGACCGACCGACGAAAGCGCCGCGTCCGCACCCCAACGGTCCTCCAGATGGAGGCGGTCGAGTGCGGCGCCGCCTCGCTTGCCATGGTGCTGGCCTACTACGGCAGAGTCGTCCCGCTGACCGAGCTGCGCCAGACGTGTGGGATCTCGCGCGACGGCAGCAAGGCCAGCAGCATCGTGAAGGCTGCCCGGGTCTACGGGTTGACCGCCCGCGGCTTTCGCAAGGAGCCGGCTGAGCTCAGGGAGCTGACGATGCCGATCATCGTCTTCTGGGAGTTCAACCACTTCGTCGTCGTCGACGGATTCTCCAAGGGCTGCGTCCACCTCAACGACCCAGCTGTCGGGCCGCGGACGGTGACCGATGAGGAGTTCGACCGCTCGTTCACGGGCGTCGTGATGACGTTCGAGCCGGGAGACGAGTTCGTCCGCAGTGGTCGGTTCCCCAGCCTGACCGGGGCGCTGCGCCAACGTCTGGCCGGGTCACACTCCGCGCTCGTCTATGGAGTTCTCGCGGGGATGGCGCTGATCATCCCCGGTCTGCTGATTCCTGCGTACGGCCGCATCTTCGTCGACGACGTCCTTGTCAGCGGCCTGGAGGGCTGGCTCCCACCACTCGTCGCTGCGATGGGGCTGACGCTGCTGCTCCTGCTCGTACTCAACTGGCTGCAGCAGTACATCCTGTTCCGGCTCGGCCAGAAGCTGGAGCTGAGCACGTCCGGGCGCTTCATCTGGCACGTGCTGCACCTGCCCATCGCCTTCTTCGACCTGCGCTATGCCGCCGACGTCGCATCGCGGACGCAACTCAACGAACGAGTCGCGCAACTGCTGTCGGCGCGGGTCGCGGCGAACCTCGTCAACGTCACGATGATCGCGTTCTACGCGTTCGTCATGATCCAGTACGACGTCCTGCTGACGGTCATCGGTGTTGCCATCGCTCTGCTCAACCTGGTCGCGCTGCGCGTCAGCGCGCGGCGTCGCACGGACGCCAGCCGCCGCTTCGAGCAGGAGCAGGGCAAGGTGCTGGCCACCTCTTTCAACGGCATCCAGATGATCGAGACCTTGAAGGCAGGGGGCACCGAATCCGATTTCTTCGCCCGCTGGGCGGGGTTCCAGGCCAAATCCATCCGCGCCGAGCAGGACCTCGCCGTCACGACGGGCTACGTGAGCGTCGTGCCGACGCTGCTCAGCGGCCTCACGACGGTGGCCATCCTGATCGTCGGCGGCGAGCGGGTCATCAGCGGCACGCTGAGCATCGGCGCGCTCGTGGCCTTCCAGTACCTGATCGCCGCGTTCAGCGCTCCCGTCAATGGCCTGGTGAACCTGGGCGGCGAGCTCCAGGAGATCCATGCCGGCATGGTCCGGCTCGACGACGTGCTCAGCTATCCAACCGATCCGACGCTCGCCGCACACCCTCCGGGTGGCCCGTCGGACGATCCGCTGACCCGACTGGTCGGCGCCTTCGAGCTGCGCAACATCACGTTCGGCTACAGCCGGCTGGACCCGCCGTTGATCGAGGGCTTCAACCTGTCCGTCCGCCCCGGCGCGCGGGTCGCGCTGATCGGCGGCTCAGGCAGTGGGAAGTCGACGATCGCCCGGCTCCTTTGCGGGCTCTATCAACCCTGGAGCGGTGACGTCCTCTTTGACGGTCAGCCGAGGACAAGCCATTCCCGGGAGGTGATGGTCAACTCACTGGCCCTCGTCGATCAAGAGATCGTGATGTTCGAGGGATCCGTCATGGAGAACATCACGCTGTGGGACGAGACGGTCCCCGACCGAGACGTCGTGCGGGCAGGGCGTGACGCGGAGATCCATCACGACATCGCGTCGCGGGCCGGGGGCTACAGCAGCCGTGTGGCCGAGGGCGGAGGAAACTGGAGCGGCGGGCAGCGGCAACGCCTGGAGATCGCGAGGGCGCTCGTGGCCGATCCCTCCATCCTCGTTCTGGACGAGGCGACGAGCGCCCTCGACCCGACGACCGAGGAGTTCATCGACGATCGCCTCCGGCGGCGCGGGTGCACGTGCCTCATCGTGGCCCACCGCCTCAGCACGATCCGCGACTGCGATGAGATCGTGGTCCTCGAACGGGGCAAGATCGTGCAGCGCGGGACCCATGACGAGCTGATCGCCCAGGGTGGGCTCTATACCGAGCTGATTGCCGCGGCATGAGCGAGCGAAGCGAGGCGGTCCCTCGATTCTGCGGAAGATCCGGTGTCACGGGTGACCCCTACCGGGACTCAAAACCGCCTCGAACTGGCCGGCAACCGGACACTGATGCTCGACGATCCGGCCGCCGCCTGGGCGGTCACCGCGGGTACCGCCTACGTGTTCGCCGTCCCCGTCGAGGGCGGGGTCTCGGTCGGTGGCCGCGAGTACGTGTGCCAGGTCGATGCGGGGAGCGCATTGTTCGGCATGTCGGTCGGGGACGCTCGCGTCGCCCTCCTCGCCGTCGGCCGGCCCGGGACGTTGCTCGAGCGACTGGACCACGATGACGAGCGCCTCATCGCAGGCTGGGTCCACGCGCTGTCGTCGGCCATCGGGGAGCCGGCACCGCGTGACGTCGTCGAGGTTCCGGCCGACCGGCCCACCGACACCGCTGACGGCGCGGCGTACCAACCCCGCGTCGATCTGCTCTGGGCGACCGTCACAGCAGGCACCATGCAACTGCAAGGCGTCGGGGACGCCGTGATCGATGCCACATCGGGACCGTTGCCGCTCTCGTCGGCGACGTGGCTCCGGTCGGTCGGCACGGGCCGCGATCGCGCCTGAGGACGCGCCCGGGTCGCTCGATGCCTTCCATCGCGTTCTCCTCGCTGCACTGGCGAGCCAACTGGAGAGCACGAGCGAGGCCCGCGCCGCCCGCTCGCGCGCCCGCCTGGCCGCCGACGATGCCATTCTCGATGACGGGCTCAGCGACCTCCTCAGCTTCTTCGAGGACGGCGCCATCCCGGTTGACCACGTGGGCGCCCGCCTCGCTGTTGCCGACCCGCTGCTTGCCGCCTGCCGACTCGTGGGTGGTGCCCTCGGTGTCGATGTCGAAGCGCCACCGGCCTGGCAAGCGGGCGGCCGTGACAGCCTGGCGGCGATCGCACGCACCTCGCACTTGCGTCTCCGCCAGGTGACGCTCGACGGGGAATGGTGGCGCTCGGCGAGCGGCCCGATGCTCGGCTTCGACGCCGACACCCGTCAACCCGTCGCCCTGCTTCCGAAGTCTGCGCGGTCGTACCAGCTCGTCGATCCCGCGACGGGGAGCCGAAAGCGCGTCACCGCAGAGGTGGCGGCGTCGCTCTCCGTGATCGCCTACTCGCTGTACCGGCCGTTTCCCCAGCGGTCGCTCGGCGTCGTCGATCTGCTGCGCTTCGGTCTGCGCAAGGGCGGCGGTGACCTGTGGATGATCATCGTGATGGGTGTGCTCGGCGGGCTGCTCGCGCTCGTTGTGCCGATCGCCACCGGGCTCCTTTTCAACCGCTTCATCCCGGCCAGTGACGGTGGCGGCGTCGTGCAGGTGGCCGTCGCGATGCTGCTCAGCGTGGGGGCGATCACGGCGTTCCAGCTGACACGTTCGATCGCCGTCGCACGACTCGGTGCGCGGATGGACCTGTCGTTGGAGGCGGCCGTTTGGGACCGCTTGCTCGGGTTGCCCGTGCCGTTCTTCCGCGACTACTCGTCCGGCGACCTCGCCCTGCGCGCCACCAGCATCAGCGCGATGCGGCGTGCGCTCAGCGGGGTCGTCACCACAGCGGTGCTCGGCGCGGCGTTCTCCGTCTTCAGCTACGCACTGCTCTTCGTCTACGACGTTCGCTTGGCGCTGGTGGCGACCGTGCTGCTGGCGGGCGCACTGTTACTCGGTTTGGTGATGCTCGTGGTTCAGGTCCGCGACCGCCGCAAGGCCAACGCGGTCCGTGGTCACCAGATTGGCCTCGTGTTCGAGATGCTCAACGGCATCTCGAAGCTGCGCGTGGCCGGGGCCGAGGCGAGGGCGTTCTCGGTATGGGCACGGTTCGTGCCTGGAGCATCTGGGCGGCGGGCCGATCTGGCCGCTGTCCAGGTCAACGTGGTGTATGCCGCGCTGCCGCTCGTCGCCCTGCTGGTGATCTTCCCGCTCGCCGTCGGCGGCACGGATCTCACCGCCGGTACGTTCCTCGCCTTCAACGCTGCATTGACGCAGGTCATCACGGCGGTCGTGCTGCTCGGAACGTCGCTGTCGGCGGTCGCCCAGATCGTTCCGCTGTACGAGCGGGTCAAGCCGATCCTCGTCACGCTGCCCGAGGTCGATGAGGCCCGCAGCGACCCGGGTGAGCTGAGCGGTGACATCGAGTTCAGCGAGGTCACGTTCCGCTATGCCACCGACGCACCGATCGTCCTGGAGAGGATCTCCTTCCGTGCCCGCCCCGGAGAGTTCGTCGCCCTCGTCGGCTCATCGGGCTCCGGCAAGTCCACCATGCTGCGACTGCTGCTCGGCTTCGAGTCTCCGGAGAGCGGAAGCATCCACCTCGATGCCCAGGACCTGGCCGCCCTCGACCTGCAGGCGGTGCGCCGGCAGATGGGCGTCGTGCTCCAGGCCGGCAGGCTGGCGTCGGGCAGCATCTACCAGAACATCGTCGGTTCGTCGCCGTACACGCTCGACGACGCCTGGGAAGCGGCGCGCAGCTCCGGGCTCGATGAGGACATCCGCCAGATGCCGATGGGCATGCACACGATGGTGATGGAGGGTGGCAGCGGGATCTCCGGCGGGCAACGGCAGCGGTTGCTGATCGCGAGGGCGATCATCGCCAAGCCGCGGATCCTGCTGTTCGACGAGGCGACGAGCGCGCTCGACAACCGAACGCAAGCCGTGGTCACCGACAGCCTGGCGCGCCTCAAGGCGACCCGAGTCGTCATCGCGCACCGATTGAGCACCGTCATCCACGCCGACCAGATCCACGTGGTCGAGGCCGGACGCATCGTCGAACACGGAACGTACGAGGAGCTGATGGCACATCAGGGACCGTTCGCCAGACTCGCCGCGCGACAGCTGGCTTGACGATGACCACGCAGCTCACGCCGTCACCGCGGGGTCAGGTCGCCGACCAACTCTGGGCCGACCTCACACGAGAGCTGCCGGCCTCGGACCTCGAGCGGATCCGCGGTGGTCTCGACGTGTGGGCCGGTGAGCGTGCCGCCGACCTGGCGCCTGGGCAGCGCCACATGTTCGACCTCTTCATGCCGGGGCTTCCCTCGTCGCCGTGGAGCGACGTTGGGGAGTTCGCGTTCGCGCCTCTGCTCGAGGAGCACTACGACGAGTTGCGAGGGGAGCTCGACGATGCGATCTCGAAGGGCCTTCCAATGCAGCCGTTTGGGCGGTCGCCCGACGGCACACCGCTGCTGCGCGGTCGCGTGGATCCCGGGTGGAGAGAGATCAAGCTGCACTGGCTGAACCGGCCCGTTGCGGCGAATTGCGAACTGCTGCCTCGTGCGGCGGCGGTCATGGAAGCAGTTTTTGCCGAGACCAAGGTTCTCTCGCTGTTCTCCTACCTCGCGCTGGAGCCGGGGGCGCGGACTGGCGAGCACACTGATCCCATCAACGCGTTGGTGTCCTGCCACCTCGGCCTACACGTCCCGCCTGGGTGCGGGCTGCGTGTGGCGGGTGAGTCGCGGTCGTGGCTCCAGGGTCGGTGCATCGCCTTCGACAACAGCTATCCCCACGAAGCCTGGAACGATCACGCGACGCAGACTCGGATCGTTCTGGCCGTGCACGGGCCGCACCCAGATCTCAGCATGGTGGAACGTGAAGCGCTGGCGTGGCTGGCGCAGCGACTGCTGGCAGCGGATCGCCCATGACTCCGGCTCCCGACTGGACCGCCTTCGACTGGTTGATCGCCCCGCTCGACCGGGCGACGTTCCTGGAGGAGGTCTGGGAGCGTCGCCCGCAGGCCATCCACCGCGCCGATCCCGGGTACTTCTGCTCGCTCGTCGGTCGCGCCGACGTCGACACGATCGCCCGGACGATCCGTGTGCGGCCGGTGGAGGCGGACCAGCAGCTGCAGGAGCTGCGCGTGGTCCGTTTCATCGACGGCGAGCCGCAGAGCGAGCCGGTCGTCGCCGACGCCGACGGCAGCCCAAACCTGTATCAGCTGTATCGCTCGTATGCGGCCGGCTGGAGTGTGATCCTCGCATCGCTGAGCGAGCGCTGGCCACCCATTACCTCCCTGTGCGCACGCCTCGAGACGGCACTGCATCACCCGATGACGGCCTGCCTGTACCTCACTCCGCCTGAGGCGCAGGGGTTCCCAGCGCACCACGACACCGTTGATGTGTTCATCGTCCAGGTCGAAGGCACCAAGGCGTGGCGGGTGTATCCGCCGAGTCGCGAGCTCCCTCCGGTCGATGCCCCGCTCCACTACCTCACCCTGTCGGCGGACCGCGCCCAGGACGTGCGGCTCGACGCCGGCGATGTGCTTTATGTGCCCCGTGGCTGGATACACGAGGCGCGCACATCGGCGGCTCCATCGCTGCACGTGACGCTCGGTGTCCAGGTCACTCGATGGTCGGATCTGCTGATTGACGTCGTCACCGCCGTCGCCGAGGGCGACGTACGGCTGCGCGAGGCAGCGCCGCCGGGATATCTCCATGCCGATCGAGGCCTGGGCGACCGCCTGCGCGGTCTGCTCGCCGAGCTGGCCGAGGTCGACGAGGGAGCGCTGGACCGCGCCATCGATCGCGCCGCGCAGCGGTTCCTCGGTGCCGCGCACTCGACGGTCGGCGGCCACTTCGTCTCGCTCGATGAGCTGCCGGCACTGACCCTCGACAGCCAGGTCCAGATCGTCTCCGCGCTGTGTCGGGTGGCCGGCGATGGCGACGGTGTGAGTCTTCAGCTGCCCGGGCGTCGAGTGCGGTACCCGCGGTCCGTGGAACCGGCGCTTCGGCACCTCGCCAGTGGGCAGCCGTCGGCGGTGGACGCGCTTGCGGGCGGGCTGAGCGATGACGCCAAGCTGGTGCTCGTTCGCCGGCTGGTGCGCGACGGGGTCGTGCGAGTCGTGCCGGGCTGAAATTGGTACGGTCGAAGGCGACACCTCAGTATCCGCCCGTCTGGAGGAGTTGACATGTCTGATGCGCAGGACTTCCAGCGAAAGTGGGGGCAGGTCGTCGCCCAGGCGTGGTCCGACGACAGCTTCAAACAACGGCTGCTTGCCGATCCCGCTGCGGTGATGGCGGAGCAAGGCCTCACGGCGCCTACTGGCAAGCAACTCCGCATCGTCGAGGACACGGCCGACACGGTGCACGTCGTGCTTCGCGCCAGGCCCGACGAGCTGTCGGACGACGAGCTCGATCAGGCTGCCGGCGGTGCGTACATCGCGTTCTGCTTCCATCAACCCCAGTAGGGAAGGCAGCAGGCGTGGGGAGAGGTAGGTCGCCCACGCCTGGTCCGCCGGCTGACGCGCCCCAGTCGAATCTGGGTGGCGACCGTCTCGACCGCGATCTGGGTGGCGACAGTCCCAGATTCGAGACCACCGCCACCCAGATGGAGCAGACGGCACCGCGCTGCGGTCACTTGACCGTCGCGACGAGCCACCAGTGGTTGCGGTTGATGCCGTCGAACCACGCGGGGGTGGCGTCGCCGACACCCCACAGCGGCGCGCTGCGGGCGGAGTTGCGCCACACCACCACATCGGCGAGGCGATCGCGGACCGGACCGATCACCTGGTGGGGATCGAGCCGGTTGGCCTGCCAGGCCAGGCGCGTCGGCAGGCGGTGACGCAGCAGCCACTTTCCGATGCACGGGCAGACGGAGCATGCCGCGCATCAGCGCGGCGAGCGGCAGCACGAGTGGATCGGTGCCCGACCACGAGCGGAAGTTCAGGGCGACCTGTCCTCCCGGGCCTGACCGCCCGCAGCGCCTCCGCCACGAGCGCGAGAGCGTCGTCGCGGTCGCAGTGCTGCAGGGTGATGTAGCTGAAGGCGAGGTCGCCGACGCCGGCAGGTACTTCCAGGCTGCGCCCATCGTTGACCTCGATCGTCCGGAGCCGATCGACCTTGCCGAAGCGGGCCACCGCCTCACGGCATCGTTCGAGGAACCCGGCATCGAGGTCGCAGGCGTACACGATGCCGTAGCGGCGGGTGAAGGCGCACGTCATCCGCCCGATCCCGCAGCCGATCTCGATCAACGTGCGCTGCTCGTCGTCCTCCCGCGCCAGGTTCAATCGGTCGAGGTAGACGGGCACCTCGGTGTCACCCGTCGCGACGAACTCGGCCAGGGTGAGCGTGTCACCGGTCTCGTTGTTGAAGACCCAGCCGGTGGTCTGTACGACCTCGTCGGCGCTGGCCTGCGTTTCGGTCATGCGGCCGGCGACCTTCCAGGGCAGGAGCTGGGTCCGGCGGGGCACGCCGAAAGTGTGGCAGAGGCGTCGGCACCGTGGCGGTCTTGCCTCCGGCGGACTGCCAGACTGAGCGCCCATGACCGTCACGGATCGCGCGCTGTGGGAATCGATCGTGGCTTCGGATGCCGAAGTGCCACCCGGACACACCGCCCGCGATCTGCTTCCTCCGTTGCTCGACCTGCTCGACGAGCCTGATCCGTTCCTGCGCGACGAGGTGGGCTACGGCGTGCTGGCCCGCTGGGTGGTCAAGGACCACCTGCTCAGAGCGGACGATCTGCGCTATGCCGTCGACCGCCTCGTGCCCGACCTGCGCTACGGCCTCGACGGTGGCATTGATGACGGCAACGACGACCGTGCCGTCCTGCGCCGCTCGTACTCAGCGCTGGCGCTGGCGATCCTCGCCTTTCGCGACGTCGAGGACCACTTCCTGGGCGTGGCCGGCGTTCGCTCGCTGCTCGATCGGGGGATCGACTACCTCCTCGAGGAGCCGGATCGTCGGGGTTACGTGCCCGGGCTCGGATGGCTCAATGCGACCGCCCACACAGCCGACCTGCTCAAGTTCCTCGTCCGCAACCCGGCCACGGACGCCGACGACCACCGTCGCGTCCTGGCCGCGCTGCAACAACTGCTGACCACGGCGAACGGCTTGGTCTTCGTGGACGACGAGGAGGATCGGCTCGTGCTCGTCGTCGTGGACGTGATCGGGCGCGACACGGTGGACGACGACGAGCTCGTCGACTGGATCGATCGGTTCGGTTCGTGGCTGGCCGCCCACCCCACGTCGTCGGACCCCGCGGTGCGAGCCGCGGCGGTCAACGTGAAGCGGTTCGTGCGCACGCTCCACCTCGCGCTGTGCTCGCGGGCCCACCGCCGCGGCCTGAAGCACGACAAGCCGGAGATCGCCGCTCTCGACACCGCCCGCCGGTTTGCCGCCGGACCCGTCTGATGACGAATCTGGGCGGCGTCGGTTCTCGATACTCGAGAACGTCCGTGCCCAGCTGCCGATTTCGAGACGCTCCGCGCCCAGTTGGGCGGGCCCGCCGGCGGGTCGGAGCGTGCTCGCCGCGGAGGTGGCGCGGCGCTACGCCCTCCAGGTCGAGTACGGCGGCGCCGACCGTCACGTCCACCGCATCACGCCGGCGGTGTCCGTCCTCGTCGTCACGTACCAGCACGCGCCGTTCATCGCCGAGTGCCTCGACGGCATCCTTGCCCAACAGACGGACTTCCCGTTCGAGGTGATCATCGGCGAGGACGGGAGCGACGACGGCACCCGCGAGATCTGCATCGCCTACGCCGACGCCCATCCGGACCGGATCCGCCTGTTCTTGCGGGACCGCGCCCTCACCCAGCTTCCCCTCGACCCCGACGGCATCGTCCCGATCAAGCGCTTGAACGGCCGGTTCACCCGTCAGGCCGCGCTCGCGCCGACGTGCTCGCCTTCTGCGAGGGCGACGACTGCTGGACCGACCCGACCAAGCTGCAGCGCCAGTACGACGTGCTCCAGGATGATCCACGCGCCGCGGCAGTGATCCATCGGGTCACGGTGACGTGGCCCACCGACGAGCAAGACCCGTGGCAGTACGCGCTCCCTGCTCGCTCGCGCCTGACGACCGAGGACGTGATCTGGGACCGCGGCACTCCGACGTGCGCCGTGATGGTGCGCAACGTCGGGCTCGAGCATCCGGACTACCTCGACTGGTCATGCCGGACCCTGAGCGTCGACTACCTCGTGCGCGCCGTCGCCAGCTTCTACGGCGACACCCACGTCATCGACCGCGACATGGCGGTGCACCGCAAGCATCCCGGCGGCATCAGCCAGTCAGCGCTGTATCGAGATCGCATCCGGCTCGCCGAGAGCACCCGCAACCTCTACCTCGGCATCCGCGCGCTGAGCCCGCCCGATCGCCGGCGCGTCCTGTACCCCAAGTTGGCCGGAGTGAGCGGCAAGCTGGCGCTCGCCGAGCTGGCCGATCGCCGGATCGCCCACGCCGTCCGCCATGGCGCCGAGGCGATCGCGTTCGCCTTCTCGGCGCCGGGTGAACTGGTGCGTCAACGACACCGCTGGTGGGACCCGCTCGTGACGACGCTTCGCCGGCGCCAACCCGCTCAGCCGGGCACGACGAGCGGCTCGATGGACTTCAGCCCGACGGTGCCCGCACGAACAGCGAAAGTGTCGTCGGAGACGTCCTCGCCGCGTGCCCATCGCACGTAGGCCCGCGGCACGTCCGCACCGGCGAGGTGGGCGAACGGGTAGTTGCCGCCGAAGCGCGGATTGACGTCGAGCACCGAGACCACGCCTTCGTCGACGAACACGTCGACGTCGAGCGCGCCGACGTGCCCGAGCGCCTCGCCGAGCTCGCGCCCTGCCGCCGCGAGCACCGCATCGTCAACAACCTCGGCGACGTCCGTCTCACCGGCCCGCATCGCCAACTTGCGGTTGACGAGCACCGCGCGGAAGCGACCGCTGAGATCGTTGACGATGGTGAGCCCGTGCTCCTGCCCGGTGAGCGCCTCCTGCACGACGACGCCGCCGCCCGAGCCGTCGCCGATCATGTCGAGGTACGTCGAGCGCAGATCACGGCTGACCTTGCGGTGGAGCACGGCGACCTCGTCGGCCTCCGTGGTGGAGATCGTGGCGATCGATCCCGTCCCGTACCGGGGCTTGACGAACAGCCCGCCCGCACCATCACGGAGCCACGCGACGCCGTCCTCCGGGTCGAGGCTCGTGCGTGGCGCATCGAGCGCCGTGCGCTCGCGCACTGCGGCCGCAAGCGCCAGCTTGTCCCGGCACGTCGCCACCACGTCGGCTGACGACACGGCGGCGACGACACCTCCCGCGGCGAACCGGTCCGCCGCCGCGGCGAGGAGTGGCAGCTCGAGATCGAACAGCGGGACGACGAGTCCGATCTCCTCACGGCGGCACACGTCGAGGACGAAGTCCACGTACTCGCCCGACGTCAGCGGCGGCGCGACGTGACTGCTGTCGGCGGTGAGCATCGCCGCGGCAAGCGGGTGAGAGTTGACGGCCACGACCCGTCCGCCAGGCGCCACGGCCGCACGGAACCACGACACGAGGTA
Organism: uncultured Acidimicrobiia bacterium; assembly: GCA_963774635.1. GTDB lineage: Bacteria > Actinomycetota > Acidimicrobiia > Acidimicrobiales > Ilumatobacteraceae > JALZMG01. The sequence goes on along the minus strand of CAVZFS010000026.1, from coordinate 149,555 downwards.
CGACCGCCTGCCCGCGCACGTCAGCAGAACGTTCACAACGGACCCTGATGCGCGGCGACGATCACCGCGACGACGTCGTCGACCTGCTCGTCCGTCATGTCGTGGTATGTCGGCAGGCAGAGGATCCTCGCCGCCACGTCTTCGACCACCGGCAGGGTCTGCGGCGGCCCGACGTAGTTCAGCTCGTGCAGCCCCGGTGAGAAGTACTGACGCGGGTGGATGTCACGGGCCACCAGCGCGTCGTGCACGTGCTGCCGGCGCTCCGCGTCCTCGAACAGCAGCGGAACGTAGGAGTGGTTCGGCACCGCCTCGGCTCGCCCGGCCTGCGGCACGACACGACCATCCGCTATGAGGTCGGCGAGCCCTGCGTGGTAGCGGTCGTGGATCGCGCGGCGGCGGGCGAGCAGCTCGTCGAGGTGGCCGAGGTTGCAGAGGCCCATCGCGGCGTGCAGCTCGGAGGCCTTCGCGTTGATGCCCACTCCGTCGAAGGTCGTGTAGTCGACGTGACCGAAGTTGCGCATGCGCTCGGCGGCGTCCCTGGCGCTCTCGTCGCGCGTGACCAGCAGACCGCCTTCGACCGTGTGGAAGACCTTCGTCGCGTGCAGGCTGCACGCACTGGCGTCACCGTAGGAGAGCACCGAGCATCCGCGGTACGTCGTGGCGAAGCTGTGCGCCGCGTCGTACAGGACCGGGATGCCGCGCGCCCGCCCGATGGCGTCGAGCGCATCGATGTCGCACGGCGTGCCGAACACGTGCGTGGCAACGATGCCCGACGTGCGGTGCGTGATGGCTGCATCCACCGCCGCCGGATCGACCGTGAACGTGTCGCGTTCGATGTCGGCGAACACCGGGGTGCAGCCCTCCCAGACCAGCGCGCTGGTCGTCGCAACGTAGGAGAACGGCGTCGTCACGACGTCGCCCTCGAGCCCGAACGCCTTCATCGCCAGCTGCAGCGCCATGGTCCCGCTGGCGACGTACAGGGGCTGCACGAGCCCCAGCCGTTGCGCCACCTGCTCCTGGAACTGGTGGACGAGTGGTCCGTTGTTGGTCAGCCAGACGCGGTCCCAGATGCCGTCGAGCAACGCCTCGTACTCCGCACGCGGCGGCAGGAACGGTCGCGTCACCGGGATCACGGCGGCTCACCGGCGACTGCCAGGACGGCTGTCGTGCCGTCGTCGAAGGGATACAGGAGCTCGAGGCGCTGGGTGCTCCCGAGCTCATCGCGCAAGGCGGCGAGCGCCGTGGCGGTGTGCGGCATCGCGGCGCCGCGCGCGAGCCCGCCCTCTCCGCACGGCAGCTCGTCCAGCACGTCCTTGCCGAGCTCGTCGAGCCAGAAGCGCGAGCCGCCGCTGACCGACGCGGCGAGCTCCTCGACACCGCCAGCCGGGGCCGATCCTGAGCGGAGGAGGAGGCGGTCGGCGACGTAGAAGCGGGCGTACCACGGGCGGGTGCGGGAGCGCAGCGCGTCGGCCTCCGCGCACAGCTGAGCCTGGTCGCCGAACGTCTCGATCGGGAGTCCGCTGATCTCTTCGCCGTCGACGTAGCTGCTGTACATCGGGATGTTCGTCAGCGGGTACCACTCGATGCGGGCGGCGATGCTCGCGCCGAGCACGACTGCGGCCATCGCCACCGTCGCGATGGCGAGCGGCGCCGACCAGGTGCGACGGGAGGTGGTCACTGCAGCCGGGCGGCGCACCCACGGTCGCCGCCACTCGATCCGCGCCCACTCGACGAGCAGCACATACGTGACCAGCTGCGGGAAGAACTCCGGCAGCATCAGCAGGTAGGTGGCGAGGTGGAACCCGGCGGCGAGGACGGCGAAGTAGAGCAGCCGCACACCAGGGGCGAAGAGCGTGAGCAGCGCGCCGAGCTCGACCACGACGGCGAGCACCGAGATGGCGACGGCGACCCACATGTGGTCGAGGACGAGGTCGGTGAGCGCACGTCCGATGGCTCCCTTGGGCGCGCCGTGCTGGATGAGATAGAAGCGCATCGACTCGCCGTCCATCCAACGCCAGCCCGCCTCGAGCAGCTTGGCGCAGCCACCCGCGAACAGCGTGAAGACGGCGTAGATGAGGATCAGCTTCAGGCCGACCGCGCTGGTGTCACGCTCGCCACGCCCGAACGGGTACCGCCGCCACCGTCGGGCCAGCATGCCGTCCAGCGACCACGCCGTCGGCTGGTGCGTCAGTCCGAGCACGACCATGGCGACGATCGCCACGTACCAGGAGTGTCCCGTACCGGTGCCGCTGAGGTAGGCCCCGACCATCAGGAAGCTGCCGAGGCCGGCGAACAGCATGGGGAGCCGGCCGCCGAGACCGACGGCCGACAGCACGATCGCCAGGACGACGGGCACGCGCAGCACCTCGACCATCGTCAGCGCGACGCCGCGGTCGTCGACGAGCAGGCCGAACAGCCCGGCACCGTCGTACAGCTCGGCCGGCACGGCCCGCACCGCGTCTGGCACGGTCGTCAGCATGAAGCGGGCGCCGACGACGAGCACGAGGACGAAGAAGACGATGCGCACCCGGCCGTCGAGCGGCGCGTAGTCGCCGGTCAGCCAGCGCTGCAGCGACGTGGCGAACGATTGTCGCTTTGGTGCGGCGTCGGTCGGGCGGAGCGCCGTCGGCGTCGCCATGTCACCAGCGTGTGGCTTGGCGGGTGTCGACCACCGCCGGCGTCTTGTTCGTCGTGGGGCTCGTCTGCAACTCCTGCGGCGTGACGAAGCGGACGTCGCGGTCGACGTTCGCGTCGTCGTCGAGCAGTGTCGCCAGCATGCGACGCTTGGCGTCGAGCTCACCGGATGCCGGCTCTGACGCGGGGACGACGAGCACGTCGACCCGTGTGCGTCGTTCGGCGGTGAGCGAGAGCTGGATCTGGTAGCGCTGCGCACCGGCGACGACCGGCGCGAAGTCCGCCTCGGTCATCGCCCGGTGGTTGACCCGGAAGGTGTAGTCACCGCGCCCGACGAGTTCGACGTACTGGCGCCCGTCGCGCTCGACCAGCCGGCCGCGATCGCCGTTGCGATAACGCAAGACCGGGAAGCGGCGCTTGATCGTGTTCGTCACGACGAGGTTGCCGACGCCGCGCTCGTCGGGATCCTCGATCTCGACGTGCACGATCTCCTCGACGACGCGGTACAGCGGCCCGTCCCGGTCATGGTCGCAGTAGCCCCACGAGCCGTTCTCGACCGACGCGTACACGCCATGGAGTCGTTCGACGCCGAGCGCGGCGCGCATCTCGGTCAGGTACTCCGGCGACATGACCTCGCCGCCGAACACCGCTCGGGGGAGCCGGAGGTCGACCCCAGCTTCGCTGACGTAGCTCGCCAGCTGGTACAGCCGGGACGGCGTGCCGACGACCGTGTCGGGATGGAGGCGGCGGCAGAAGTTGACGACGAACTCGTCCGGCGTGATCGCTCCGAGCCCGATCGACGTGGCGTCGCAGCGCTCGAGGAGATCGTCGAAGATCGACGCCGACCGGTAGAGGTGCTTGTAGTTGAACAGGTTGACGGCGACCGTCGTCGGCGTGAAGACCCTGGCGCGCCGGAGGTGGTCGGCCATCGCCTGGCGCTGCTGGCGGTTCTCGTCGATGCCGAGCGGCACGATGAGCGCCTCCGCCAGCGTGCCGCCCGTACGCAGCAGGTAGACGCCGGTGGTCTCGCGACGCAGGTCGAAGTTGCGCTCGACCAGCGCCCGCAGCTCGGCTCTACCCATGATCGGGAGGTCGGCGAAGCGGGTGCAGCCGTCGGCGTGGCCGGCAAGGAACGGTGAGGCCTGCACCTCGCGCCACAACTCGTCGAGCTGCCTGGTCTTCATGACGCCAGGGCGAGCATCGTCGGCACGAGCGCGCCCCGCCCCCCGGCGATGTTGATGACCGATCGGGCGGACGCTCTGAACAATCCGGGGCCGAGCAGCTCGCCGTCGAAGCCGGGCAGCAGCCCGACGACGTGCATGGGCTCATCGACGATCGTGTCGCCGGCATCGAGGGTCGGCAGCGCGAAGGTCTGCTGGTGCACCAACGACTGCGCCGTGCGGTCGTCGGTTTGGTCGAGGGCCGCCTGCCGCCAGGTGTCGGCAGGACAGGACGCACCGACGAGGAGGTCGATGCCGCGACCCGAGCTGTTGCGCTTGAGGACCCACGCCTCAGGGTGGTCGAGGAGTTCCTCACGAACTTCCGTGGCGTTGAACGTCGGGATCAGGTGGCGGCTGAGCACGTCGACGTCCGTCGGATCGAGGAGATCGGCGACGAGCTCGGGTCGCGACAGCACGGCGAGGATCCGCTTGTCATGACCGAGGATCACCGTGCGGACGTCGTTGAACGAGCGCGGAGTGGCGGCCACAGCGTCGAACAGGTCGAGCGGCAGGTCGAGCAGTTCGTCGCGCTCGAGCTCGAGGACGAACTGATCCACGGGTTGGCCGGCGTCGATCACCATGCCGCCGCTGACAGAGAGCTCGGCGGGGCGGCGGCAGCGGGCGTCGATGCCGCGCCGGCGCAGCTCGTCCATCAAGAGGAAGATCTCCGTGCCGGCCTCCCGATCGAGCAGCACGACCAGCGGTTCGCCGGTCCGGAAGCGCGAGCACAACGCATCCAACGTGCGGTGCAGCTCCGGCCATCGAGCGGGCCGGCGCGCCCGCCAGGTAGCCGAGTCCGTCGACGGCCTCGTTCGTGAAGTAGCTGCACATGAACCCGTTCGTCGGGAAGCGGGCGTTGACCTCGCACACCCGGAACGCACCGGCGGTGTCGATGAGGAAGTCCGGGCGCAGTGCACCAGGCCGGTAGGGCCGCCCGTCGGTCCGTTCGAGCAGCGCGATGAGGGCAGGTGGGAGCGTGATGATCTCGCGGAGCCGGGCGTCATGCAGGTACCGCTCCACGACGCGCGTGATGCCCCTCGCGATCGCTCGGTACAGGTGGCCCAGCTCGGCCACGTCGTCGTGCGTGAGCGTCAGCGGGTACGGCGTCGTGCGATCGGCGTACCACGCCATCCCCCCGTCGAGCGAGCACAGCGCCTTGTGCAGCTCTGCGGCATCACGTCGATACTCCGCTGCTGCGTCTGGGCGAAGGGGGATCGCCAACCCCACGGCGGCGGTCAGCCCACAGCGATTGCCGTGGGCGTGTCGGGGATGCCGAGACGTCCCGCGATCGAGTTCATCGCGCTCGACTTGTGGTCGAGGTAGGCGGCGACCGTACCGGCGACATCGCTTCGCTCCGTCACCTCACGAAGGCTGCCGGCGTAGTACGACAACGCGTCGACGGCATGCCCGAAGTGATCGAGCTCGGTGCCGCCGCAGTGCACGGTCACCCACTGCAACGTCCGCTGACGCTGAGCAGTGGCCCATCCCGCACGCTCCAGCCAGCCGTCGAACAACGGCCAGAGGTACTCGACCTCGCCGTGCGTGTAGATCTCGTGGACGACGGTGGTGAGCAGCCCGACGACGAGGTCGTCGTCGACCAGCGCGCAGCGGTCCTTCCACTGCTTGAACGCCGCCGCCTCGGGAGTCAGGTACCGCTTGGACTGCCACGCGTCATCACCACACAGGGTGGTCGCCATCGAATAGAAGAGATCCGCATGGAGCAGGCCGTTGCCGACGCCGAGGTCCTCGTCGGCGATGCGATGGAGGCTGACCAGCGTGTCGACCAGCCGGCTCGACTCCAGCGGCTGGTCGCGCAACTCCATGCTGATGCGATTGCCCAGGCCGGACACGCACATCGCGCTGTTGTTGGTCATGCTCCAGGAGCGGAAGAACCAACGCAGGCCATCGTCGTGTGGTTGCAGCGCCGTGACGCGGCGGAAGGCCTCTTCGATCTGGAACAGCGCGTCGGTCGACTGCGGAGTCTGGACGGCGGTGACCAACTGCGACCGGAGCGCATCGTCCGTGACACCGTCCAGCGCGTCTTCGAGACGTTGTTGCAGGTCGGGAGCGGTCATCATCTGCGCTGCGTCGTTCTACCTTCGTCGGCACCCAACGTTCGACGCCCGAATTGTCTACCACAGCGGTATAGCGCGATCGTGAGCATGCACGCGCGAACGCGGGGTGACCAACGATGACGGCGACGACGAGCTCTGCGCCACGGACCGTCGTCCACGCGATGGGCGCGCTGCGGCGGTTGCTCGATCCAACCACGCGCCGCCGGCTCGGCTGGTGTGTGGTGGCATCGGTGGGGATCGCGCTGATCGAGCTGGCGGGACTCGTCGTCATCATCCCCCTGCTGTCGATCCTCGCCGACGGTTCACTTCCCGAAGGCGGGGTGTCCGGCACGATCGTCGAGTGGACCGGTTCGAGCGACGTCGACACCGTCGTGCTCATCCTCACGGCGGTCGCCTTCGGGTTCTTCGTCCTCAGGGCCATCGCCACGTTGGTGCTGCGGTGGTGGATCTTCGGGCGGATCTTCGAGGACGAGGCGACGACGTCGGCTCGCCTGCTGCACCGGTTCCTGTCCGCGCCGTACGCCTATCACCTGCGGACGAACTCGACGCAGCTGCTGCGGACGCTCACGTTCAGCGTCGATCAGACCTACAGCAAGGTGATCGTGGGTCTGCTGACGATCGCCACCGAGCTCATCGTCGCCGTGGCCACGGTCTGTCTGCTCGCGCTGACCGAGCCACTCGCCGCAGTCGCGCTGCTGTGCTACTTCGCCGCCGCGTACGCCATCATCAATCGGGCGATCGCGGCGCGCAGCCGTCGGGTCGGCGTTCGACTGCAACGGCACAACGCCGACGTGCTCAAGCAGGCCGGTGAGGCGCTCGGGGCGATCAAGCACGTCCAGCTCGGCGCCCACCAGGAGTACTTCGTGGACCGGCTCGCCGACGTGCGCCGGCAGTCCGCGGACACGAAGCGCAAGTTGCAGTTCCTCGCCGAGGTCCCGCGCCAGTACTTCGAGCTGGCCTTCGTCGTGGGCATCGGGCTGATGATCGGCGCGGTGGCGGTGATCCAAGGGTCGTCCTCGGTGGTCGCCGCGTTCGGACTCTTCGCGGTGGCGGGCTTCCGGCTGCTGCCCGGGCTGGTGCGCATCTCCAACGCCAACCAGTCGCTGCAGGGTGCCCTCCCCGCTCTGACGCTGGTGCTCGACGCGCTGGACCTGCCGGCTCCGCCACCGGACCGCGTCGCGGTCGATCCGGCGATGGTGTTCCAACGGCACCTGTCGTTGCGCGGCGTGACGTTCCGGTACGCGCAGAGCGATGGCGCCGACGCGCTGCACGACATCGATTTCGATCTGTGGCCGGGCGACTCGGTGGCCCTCGTCGGGCCGAGCGGCGCGGGGAAGAGCACGCTCGTGGACGTGATCATGGCGCTGCACCCGCCGACGTCGGGCGAGCTGCACGTCGACGACTGGCCGATGGCCGACGTGCGCAGCGCCTGGCAACGATGCATCGGGCTCGTGCCCCAGGACATCTACCTGCTGGACGCGACGATCGCCGAGAACATCGCGTTCGGACGGTCACCCGAGGAGATCGACGTCGGGCGCCTCGACGCGGCGATCGAGATGGCGCAGCTCGGCGATCTCGTCGCCGAGCTGCCGGCGGGTCTGTCGACGGTGGTCGGTGAGCGCGGCGTCCGGTTGTCGGGCGGCCAGCGCCAGCGGCTCGGCATCGCCCGTGCGCTGTATGACCGGCCGCGGTTGCTCGTGCTCGACGAGGCCACGTCGGCGCTGGACTCGATCACCGAAGCGAAGATCACGAGCACGTTGCGGGCGCTGCGCGGGCAGCTGACGATCCTGACGATCGCCCACCGCCTCTCGACGGTGCGCGAAGCGGACCGGCTGCTGTTGATGGAGGGCGGCCGGATCGCCGACCAGGGCCCGTTCGACCTGCTGCGGGCGCGCAACGAATCGTTCCGCCAGCTGGTCGACCTGGCGCAGCTGGACTAGCCGGGCCCTTCGGAGCTTCTCGGCACCTGGGCGATCCGTTCCAGCAGCTCCATCGGGATCGGGAAGATGATGGTGCTGTTGTTCTCGGCGGAGATCTCGACCATCGTCTGCAGCTGACGCAGCTGCAGTGCGCCGGGCGAGCCGGCGATCACGTCGGCCGCCTGGGCCAACTTCTCCGACGCCTGCAGCTCACCGTCCGCGGCGATGATCTTCGCCCGACGCTCGCGCTCCGCCTCTGCCTGGCGGGCCATCGCCCGCTGCATCTGCGCCGGCAGCCCGACGTCGCGGATCTCGACGCGGTGGACCTTGATGCCCCAGGGCTCCGTCTGGTTGTCGAGGGCGACCTGCAGCTCGGCGTCGAGGCGGTCGCGCTCGCCGAGCAGCTGGTCGAGCTCGTGGCGCCCGACGATCGAGCGCAGCGTCGTCTGCGCCACCAGCTGCGACGCCTGGTACCACTCCTTCACCCTGATCACCGACGCCACGGGGTCGACGACCTGGAAGTACGCCACGGCGTCGACGGTGCACGTCACGTTGTCCTTCGTGATCACGGCCTGCGGTGTGACCGGGGTGGCGACGATCTGCAGGTTGGTCCTCACCATGCGATCGATGATCGGGATGATGAAGAAGACCCCGGGTCCCTTGGCGCCGAGCGAGCGGCCGAGCCGGAAGATCACGCCACGCTCGTACTCGTTGACGATCTTGATCGACGCCGCGAACAGGATCACGATCAGGATGACGACGACGGCGGCGACGGCGATGAGCGCGTTCATGGGACGACCTTCCGTGGTGTCAGCGGGCCGGGCGGCGGCCACACGTCGACCGTGTTGCCATGGAAGCCCACGACCGTGACGGGGTCGCCCGGTGCGAGGTCGATGGCGCGCGATGCGGCGGCGTTCCACCGCGAGCCCTCGAGCAGGACGACGCCGCCGGTGCGGTCCCAGCGGTCGACGATCGCCACGCCGCCGACCAGCGATTCCATGCCGACCTGTGCCGGACGAAGCGCCAGGCGCGTCGCCGCGTCGTGGAGGCGGGGAAACGCCAGGACGAGGACCGCCGTGGCGATCACGGTCACGACCAGGCTGGCGCCGTCGTCGTTGACGATGGCGAAGATGGCGCCGCCGAGTCCGAACGCGACCCCGGCCACGGCTTCCCAGACGGGGGACCGCCGCTGCATGGCGATCATCACCGCCCACGTGACGACACCGAGCGCCGGACCGAGCAGCGGCCACCACGTCATGTCGTTGTCGACGATGGCGTAGATGGCGAGCGCGCTGGCTGCCAGGCCGAGCATGCCGGCGACCCCCACCGTCGGCAGCGCCACCTCGACGATGAACAGCGCGGCGGCGAACGTCACGAGAACCAGCACAACGCTCGGTTCATCGAGCAGCCAGCCCACGACGTCAAGCGTATGGGCGGGAAGTCTTTGAAGCGTCGAAGCAGGGACCGTGACCGCTTGGGCCGGTAGCGCAGCGCGCGTGAATGGTCAGGCCGAGCGTCGTGCCGCCAGGCACAGCGAGGCACGCCGAGTGAGCGCAGCGAGCGAGGCCATCATCAACGTCGCTCGGGAAGGGGGCCGGCGTAGTCGGTGCCGCCGTCGAGGCCGAAGGCGGTGTGCAAGGCGCGCGCTGCCCGCTCCAGGTCCACGCTGGCGATGACCACCGAGATGCGGATCGTCGACGTCGAGATCATCTCGATGTTCACGCCCTCGTCGGCCAGCGTGCGGAACATCTTGGCGGCGATGCCCGGCGAGGACTTCATGCCAGCCCCGACCACCGACAGCTTGGCGATGTGGTCGTCGTGGCTGACTCCTGCCGCGCCGATCTCCTTGGCGATCCGGCGCACGATGTCCTCGGCGACGTTCATGTCGGACGACGGCATCGTGAAGCTGATGTCCGTCGTCCCCTCGGTCGATGTGTTCTGGACGATCATGTCGACGTTCACGCTCGCGTCGGCGAGTGGCTCGAACAGCGTCGCCGAGATCCCGGGGCGGTCGGGCACGCCGAGCACGGTCACCTTGGACTCGCTGCTGTCGGTGACGACGCCGGAGATGATCGGATCCTCCATGGCACGCTCCTCGGTCGTGATCGGGGTGTCGGTGATCCACGTGCCCGGCTCCCACGTGAACGCTGACCGCACGTGCAGGGCGACGCCGTGGTTGCGGGCGAACTCCACCGAGCGCAGGGCCAACACCTTGGACCCGGCGCCGGCCATCTCGAGCATCTCGTCGAAGCTGACGCGGCGCAGCTTGCGGGCCTGCGGGACGATGCGCGGGTCGGCGGAGAACACACCGGTCACGTCGGTGTAGATCTCGCAGGCGTCGGCCTCCAGCGCCTTGGCGAGCGCGGAGGCGGTGAGATCCGAGGCGCCACGCCCCATCGTCGTGATCTCTTTCTCCGTGCTGACGCCCTGGAACCCGGCGACCACCGCGACCTTGCCGGCCGCCACCGCCTCGCGCACCCGGTCGCCGCGCACCTCGACGATCTTCGCCTTGCCGTGCGTCGTGTCGGTGATGATCCCGACTTGGCTGCCGGTGAAGCTCACGGCGGCGACGCCGAGGTCGGCGAGGGCCATCGTCAGCAGCGCCGCCGACACCCGTTCACCGGTCGTCAGCAGCATGTCCATCTCGCGCCCGGGACGGGTCTCCGACACCTGAGCGGCGAGCGAGATCAGGTTGTCCGTCGCCTTCCCCATCGCCGAGACGACGACCACCACGTCCGCCCCGTGACGCTTCGTGAACGCAACGTTCTCGGCGACGGCCCGCATGCGATCCGGGTCGGCGACGGACGTGCCGCCGTACTTCTGGACGATCAGGGCCACGGAAGCGGGAGCCTACGACCCGTTCTGTCCGTAGGAACCGTTGGTTGTGATGCGATTCCTACGGACAGAAGGGCGCCTTACGCCTTGCTGACGTGCTGGACGACCTCGAAGCCGAGCAGCGACGATCCGGTCGCCACGGGCTTGCCATCGGAGGACTCGGCCTGCGCGTGTCCGTGCTGGAAGGCCTGACTCGACACCCAGGCCTGGAACGACTCCTCGCTGTCCCAGCGGGTGTAGACGAAGTAGCGCTCCTCGCCCTGCACCGGGCGCAGCAGCTGGAAGTCCTCGAAGCCCGGCATCTCCTCGACGCTGCGCGCCCGCGCCGCGAACCGGGCCTCGAGCTCGGGACCGGCGCCAGGGGGCACGGCGATGGCGTTGATCTTGACGACACTCATGGCTTCATCCTCTCATCCGAGTGTTTCGCCTGGGGAAGCCCCAGCGGAAACACTCGGATGGCGTCAAACACTCGGATGGTCAGGGCTGGGCCGGGTCGTTCAGGGAGATGAAGCTGGACTGGCGGACGTAGCCCTCGTTGGTGAACTCGGTGATCTCCACGGTGGCCGTCAGCACGGGCTGCACCCACACGGCGCCACGGCGATACGCCGTCGGGGGGAGCGGGTCGAACGGGCAGTCCTCGGTGCGCAGCTCCCGCAGCCGCTTGACCATCTCTTCCAGCCTGCGCTGCGTGAAGCCCGTGCCGACCCCACCGGCGAACGCCAGGCGGCCGTCCATCCAGCGCCCGACGAGCAGCGCCCCGAAGCTCGATGACCGGTTCCCCGTGCCGGGCGAGTACCCACCGATCACGACCTCGGCCCGCTGCCGGTTCTTGACCTTGCGCCACTCCTTGGTCCGCGAACCGGGCCGGTACGTCGTCCCGAGGCGCTTCGCCATGACGCCCTCCAGCTCCCGCTGGACGGTCGCCGCGAGCAGCTCCTCCCCACCGCCGATGCGATGCGCAGGCACCGCCCAGTTCTCGCCTGGCTCGACGAGCTCACCGAGCAGCCGCCGGCGCTCTTCGTACGGCAGCCCGATCACGTCGTGGCGCTCGATGGCCAGCACGTCGAAGATGAAGAACGCGGCCTGCCGCTCATGGCGCTGGATGAGCTCGAAGCGCGGCCGGCCGTCGTCGTCGAGCACGACGAGCTCGCCGTCGAGGATCGCCCGCTCGGCCGAGACCGCGTCGGGCAGGCCAGCCAGCTCCGGGTACTTGGCCGTGACGTCGTAGAGGTTGGAGCTCTGCAGGCGAACCGAGCCGTTCTCGATGAAGGCCAGCGTTCGATACCCGTCCCACTTGATCTCGAACGCCCAGCCGGAATCGTCGTGGGGCAGCGTGCTCAGCGTCGCCCGCATCGGCGCAACCGGGAACTTCAGCATCAGGCTCGCGGCAACCGGCTCGACAGCACGCCGTCGGCTTCGAGCGCGTCGATGGTGGCGTCGTCGTAGCCGAGGACCTCGGCGAGCACGGCGCGGTTGTCCTCGCCTCGATAGCGGGGCTCCCCGCGTGCCCCGACCTCGGCGTCGCTGAAGTGCCAAGGGGCGTTGGGGATCCGGATCGTCCCGCCCGCACGGTCCGTCACCTCGACGATCGCCCCTCGAGCCACCGCCCACTCGCTCTCGGCCAGCTCACGGGCGGTCCGCACCCGTCCCGATGCCAGTCGGTGGGCAGCGAAGCGCTCCTCGAACGTCGCGGCATCCGGGATGGTCACCGCGGCATCGAGCAGCAGCGCCCGCAGCGCCTCGAAGTTGGCCAACCGGTCACCCACGTCGGTGAAGCGGGGATCGTCGGCGAGGTGCTCGAGCTCCAGCGCCCGCAGGAACAGCTCGAACGTCCCACGATCCGCCGGGTGGCCGCTGACCACCACGTGGGAACCGTCGGCGACGGTGAACACGAGGTAGTCGCCCGGAGCAAAGCTGCGCACCACGCCTGGGTCGATCGGCCCGTCCCACAGTTGATCGTGGAGGTGCTCGTTGACGTAGAGCATGGTCTCGGCCATCGACACGTCGACCCATTCGCCTCGGCCCGTCTGCTCGCGTTCGTACAGCGCCGCCAACACGGCGATCGTCACCTCCTTCGCCGTGTACACGTCGGCATGGCTGGCCGGGTCGTTGGCGTAGGCAGCGCCCCGCGCGTCGGACTGCGCCTTCGTCAGACCCGTCTCGGCACCGACCACCGGGGCGTACGCCCGACGATGCAGCCACGGTCCGGTTGCTCCATATCCCGTGACCGACACATAGATCAGCCGCGGGTTGCGCGCCCGCAGTGCCGCCGGCCCGAGGCCGAGGCGCTCCATCACGCCGGTGCGGTAGTTCTCGACCAGCACGTCGCTCCGGTCGGCGAGCGCGGCTGCCACCTCGACCCCTCGCGGCGTGGCGAGGTCGATGCTGACGTTGCGCTTGCCGACGTTCTGCTGCACGAAGTACGTGGCCAGCCCGTTGATCCTGGGCTGGCTGAAGCGGGTGAGATCGCCGTTCGGCGGCTCCACTTTGATGACGTCGGCACCGAGGTCGGTGAGCGCGCGGGTGGCGTGGGGCCCGGCGAGCACCCGCGTGAAGTCGAGCACGCGCACCCCATCCAGCGGCCGCACCATCACCCTGACCCTAGGTGGCGACCACGAGTGCGGCTAAAGGGCGGGACCCGCCCGTCCGCACGGCGGATCCCGCCCTGCCGCTGGCCCCCGCCCGGGCCAACACCTTGCGGTTCTGCGCAGAATCTACGCCATCACGGTCACGCCACGATCGGCACGCCGGTGATCTCATCGACGACGAGGCGCGGGGGCGGCATCTTCGGTGGCCGTCCCCGGCCTCGCTTGTCGGCAACCGCCCTCCCGTCGATGACCATCTCGCCGCCCCAGATGCCGTACGGCTCGCGTCGGTCCAGCGCCCTCGCCAGGCACGGCTGGCGCACCTCGCACATCGAGCAGATCGCACGGGCTCGCGCCAGTTCGAGCTGATCGTCGGAGAAGAAGAGGTGCGTGAGCGACGCGCGCTGGTCGGCACAGCGGGCGTGGCGATCGATGTGCGCGTCGGTCGCGCTGCGCCTGCCGAGCTGTGGCACGACCGCCGGCAGACGAGGAACCCCCGCTGCCGGTCGGTCGGCACGGGACGGCCCGCCTCCGCCCGCGGCCCGTCTCGAACCCGGATGGCGATATGTCCGGAGCTCCGTGGCATACGTGCGCAAGAACGTGAACGGCATGTAGCCGTCGCCGTCATCGCCCCAGCCCCGCCAACAGTTGCGCACGATCATGTAGCCGCCGCCCGGGAACGCGGCGTGGCGGCCGTAGCCGACCAGCACGACGGCATGGCCGTCAGCGAGCGTCGTCCGCTTGCGGTCGGGTGGCGGCACCTCCATCGCATCCACGCCGAGGATGTCGGTCGTCTCGGCCGCCGACTCGACCGGCCACCAGCCGTAGAAGGCCACCGGCCAGCCGGCCTCCAGCGCGTCGAGGGTGCGCTCCAGCTGCGCTACGTCGGCACCGCGGCGCCGTTCGAACGGCTTGATGACGTCGACCTCGACCGGCTGCTCGGCCGGCCGCGCGCCGGCACCGTCGGCGACGTCGTGGAGGTAGGCGACGGCGTCGTCCCACGGGTCACCTGTCGTCGGCTCGAAGCGCGGGGCGCTGGTGCGCAGGTCGACCAGCGGCGAGGCCGCGGTGGAGGGAGGAAGTGGGCGCACGGCCAGCGAATAGGGCTCGACCCGGCCGCGCCGCCCGGTCCCCATGCCAGGCCTCCCCAACGAGCCGTACGCCACCGTCTCATCGAAGCGCAGGAGGTTCCGGACGTGTTCAGGCCGTGTTCAGGTCGCGCGCCTGTTCGGGGAACGGCGCCGGGTCCAGGTCGAGCTCGGCGAGTCGCTGGCAGTACGTCCGGTAGGCCCGGCGGGCCTCGCCATGGCGGCGCTGCGCCGACAGCGCTCGGACCAGGTCGAGGTGGGCCGCCTCGTCGTAGGGGTCGACGTCGAGGATGCGCAGCCGCAGCCGGATGGCTTCGCCGTGGTCGCCCGCTTCGTCGGCGAGCCGGCCGAGCTGGCTGGCGGTCTCGACGAACGTATGTCGGGCCAGCTCACGTGTGCCCGCCGCCCAGTCGGCGTACGGATCGTCGGCGCAGAAATCCCCCAGGTAGCGCGCCGCGGCCCGTTCCAGCAGGGTGGTTCCCTTCTCGATGTCGCCCTCGGCCAGGAGGCGGCGGCCGTCGCCAGCCTCGCGGAGGAACTGCTCGACATCGACGTCGACCTGCTCCCGCACGAGCCACACCGTGTCGTGGTCGGCGGCGACGTATCGGTCCGCCGGGAACGCCTTCTGCGGGTCCAGGACGCTGCGGATCGTGCTCAGCAGCACGGACAGCCGGCGCGCCGAGCGGTCCGATTCGTCGGGCCAGATGAGACTGGCGGCTTCGTCGCGGACCACGGGCGCGCCGCGCCTGGCCACCAGCAGCTTGACGAAGTCGCGGGCCTTGCGGGACCCCCACTCGCTGATCTCGATGGGCACGCCGTTGCGCGTCACGCGGAAGCCGCCGAGCATCGAGATGGCGATCGGTGACGGGCCGGACGAGCCGGATGCCATCGCCCGGCGCGCGTCGGCGAGGTAGCCCCACGCACCCGTGTCGAGGAGCAGCGCCTCGGCCCGCGCCAGCAGCTCCGTGCGAGCCGGCCCGCTGACCGCCTCCGCCTGCAGCAGGGCGGCGCGGGCCTCGCCGATCGGGTTGCCGAGCTCGCGCCACAGCCGACCGGCCTCCTCGGCGAGCTCGCCCGACGGAGGCTGGTGGATCGCCGCTTGGAGGAGCAGGCCTTCGGCGACGGCAGGGCGGTCGCGATGCGCGTGCGCCAGCTTCAGGGCAGCTTCGGCCCGGCTGGCTGCGGCCGCCCGGTCCTCGCTGCGCAACTCCACCCACCCACCGGCCAGCAGCGCGTGCGGCTGCGACACGGCGTGGTTGGCTTCGATCGCCCGCTCGGCGAAGGCTCGTGCCCGAGCGGGGTCGTCGGCCGTGAGCACCCTGGCCGTGCCGATCAGCGACGGGACGAGTCCCTGCAGGTCGCCTCGTCGCTCGGCCCAGGCGATCGCCTGGGCGTAGAGCGCGAGCGCCTCCGTGCGCTGGCCGCGAAGGTGCTGCACGTCGCCGAGTTGGCCGGTGGCGTAGTCCACGAGCTCGGAGCCGACCCGTTCCCAGATGTCCTGGGCACGCCGGAGATCACGGCGGGCGTCGTCGAGTCGGCCCATGCGCAGGTACGTGTCGCCGCGGTTGAAGTAGGCGAGCCCGCAGAACGTCTCCGAGCCGATCAGCTCGGCCGCCTCGATCGCGTTGGTCAGCTCCTCGAGCGCATCGAGATACGACCCCTCCTCGCTGTAATGGCTGCCCCGGTTGGTGAGGATCCGCACCACCTGGACGACGTCCCCTGCCCGCTGCGCGTGGTCGAGCGCCTCGCGGTACGACCGGGCGTTGCCGCGCCGGTCCCCGCGCAGGGCGGCGAGCATCGCCAGGGTCGTATGGACCGTGGCCAGCGCGACGTCGTCACTCGAGCGCTCGGCGGCGTCGCGGGCCGGATCGAGCAGGCGCTGGCAGCCGTCGATGTCGCCGCGCACCCAGCGCATCGCGGCGTGCCACGCCAG
Source organism: uncultured Acidimicrobiia bacterium (assembly GCA_963774635.1). Taxonomy (GTDB): domain Bacteria; phylum Actinomycetota; class Acidimicrobiia; order Acidimicrobiales; family Ilumatobacteraceae; genus JALZMG01. The sequence goes on along the minus strand of CAVZFS010000026.1, from coordinate 133,266 downwards.
GACCTGCGCCTCTTCAGCCGGCTGGGTGCCGTCCAGGCGGGCGGCCAGGCACGCCTCCTCGCCCTCGTCGAGCCGGCCGCGCAGATACAGGATCACGCCCTGCTTGCGGGCCAGTCGCGGCGAGCCGGGATCGCCGAGCTCGACGGCGCGCCGGTAGCTGGCCAGGGCGGCGTCCCAGTCGCCACGCAGGTAGGCGAGGTCACCCCGGCGCTCGGCCAGCACGGGCTGCTCGCCGGCTCGCTCGGCGACGTCGAGGGATCGAGCGAGGGCGGCCAAGACCCGATCCGGTCGGACGACGCGTTCGACCACCGCGGCCGCCAGCTGCGGATCGTCGATGTCTGCGGCGAGCACGAGGGCGGCCTCGACATCGCCACGGACCTCGAACGCCTCGACCGCGCGGCGCAGCTCGTCGTCGGCCGGACGGGGCAGCGTCCGGCGGAGGAACGCACCGCCGAGCAGGCTGGCCGTCACGCGGCGGCCCGGCACCGGCTCGAGGAACAGACCGACCTCGACGAGGCCGTCGGCACGGCCGACGAGGTCGTCGTGGCCGAGATCGACCAGGAGCTCCTCGGACAGGTACGGCAGGTGGGCGGCCAGTGCCAGCAGCTGGCGCTCACCGTCGGTCAGGTCGGCGAGCACTTCCTCGGCCAGGTAGTCCACGAGCACGGCGCCGGGGGCGAGGACACGCTCGAGCAGCTCGTCGTGGTGGACCGGTCCGCTCCGGCGCACGGCCGCCGCCGCCAGCCGGACGGCGAGCGGCCAACCGCCGCTGACGCGGACGATCTCACGGACGGTCTCCTCGCCAGACGGGTCGAGGTCGAGCCCATGGACCTCGTCGGGCGTGAGGGCCAGATCGCGGGCGGAGATCCTGGCGATCTCACCCGCGGCGCGGAGGCGGGCCAGCCGCATCACCGGCGCCCGCCGACACGCCACGACGAGGTGCAGCGTCGAGGGCAGGTGCAGCACGAGCGCCTCGAGGAACCGCTCGAGCGGATCCCCGGCGGATGTCTCGACGTCGTCCAGCAGGACCAGCACTGGCGTGTCGATCCGTGCGACCGCCGTGCACACGGCAGCGGCGAGCGCTGTCGTGTGTTCCGGGTGGTCGGGGGAGTCCGGCGCGGGATGTGGCGGCAGCACGTCGTCGCCGGGTTCGAGGCCGAGCGAGCGCAGTCCGTCGAGCATGCCGCGGGCGACCGCGAACGGGGTCCAGCCGGACGGCGGGCGGCTCACCTCGATGCTCGTCGCATGCTCCCCGAGCCGTCGCAGCAAGGTGGACTTGCCCCATCCCGGCGCGGCGACGACAAGAGTCAGCCGGTGGCTCATGGCGAGGTCCGCCAACGCCGCCGACCGCGCGCGCCGGTCGTCGGACATGGTCGCACGATCGTACGCCGCCCGCGACGATTCTGACGACAGTTGGTTGCGCTGAGCGCAACCAAGTCTCCTCAGAATCTCGCGAAGAGCAGGTGGGTGAGGTCAGACGGCGACGGTGAGGGCGGCGGTGTAGCCGGAGCTGGCGTCGCCGGTCATCGTGGCCATCTGGTGGGCGGCGTCGTCGTCGGAGAAGACCATGTCGCTCTCCAGCGAGAGCTGCGACAGGTTGCGGACGCTCTGCTCGTAGCCGGTCGTCGCGTAGACGACGTCACAGGTGTCCTGGGGCAGCGCCAGTTGCGACGTCGCGATCGGCTCGCCGCCACCGGTGGCGTCCTCGACCGACGCGTACACCTCGAAGTGGGCGTGGGGCCAGCGGCCCGAGTAGCAAGCGGGGAAGATGCTCATGAACGTCAGCCGGCCGTCGGCGTCGGACACCTGGACGCCGCGGAGGTAGTTCTCGCTCTCTGCGCCGCCGGAGTACATCGAGTACTGGCCCTCGCGATCGCAGTGCCACAGGTAGACCGCGGCGTTGGCCAGGGGTGTGCAGCCGGCGGCGGTGTCCGTGAGCGTCAGCTCGATCGTCATCGGCACGCCGTCGGCGACGCCGGACGCCGATCCGATGCTCGAGCGGATGTCGCTGCGCACGACGTCGGCCTCCGCCAGCACGTCCGGGCCGTTCGAGCCGTCACCCGGAAAGGGCCCGGCCGTCTCCTCGGGGATCGGCTCGCAGCTCGCCGCATCGGTCGTCGAAGCGGCCGTCGAGGCCGTCGTCGACGCGGCCGTCGTGGCGGTCGTCGCCTCGCTCGTCGTTGCCGGAGACGTGCCAGCGGTCGTGCCGGCAGTCGATGACCCGGCTGAGTTCGATGCGCTGCTCGTCTCGGCACCTGAGCCGTCAGAGCTGCAGGCCGCCAACACGGTGGCTCCGGCCGCGGCTGCCATGGCGAGCAGGCCGCGCCGACTGAGGGGGGTGGGGGTTTCGTTCATTTTCGGTCCTCTTATGCGGGGGAGAAGAAGAGCTGGAGCTCCATGACGGCATCGTCTGACACCGACACGACGATCGGAGCACTTGGTGCCTCGACGCCGTAGGTCGACAGCGCGATGTCGAGCGATCCGACGACGACGATGGTCCCGTCGACGAGCTGCGCCTCGAGCGGGATCGTGACCGGCGTCGTGACGCCGTGGACCGTCAGGTCGCCGGTCGCCTCGATGCTGACCGGCGCACCGGTGTTGACGGCGTCGCCGAGATCGATCGGCTGCGTCAGCGTGAACGTGGCCGTCGGGAACTCGCCCGTCTCGAGCGCATCCTGGACCCGGTCGTCGCGTCGGCTGTCGTTCGTGACGATCTCGCTCATGTCGGCCTCGATGGTCGCCGCGGCGAGCGTCGTGCCGTCGAACGTGATGCTGCCGGTGACCGTCGGCGTTCGGCCGACCGCGGTGGTCGAGCCGATCGACGACAGCTCCTCCTGGACTCGGAAGCCGACGAAGGTGCCGGTCGAGTTCTCGAAGCTGAACTCGCCGATGGACGTGTTGACGGCCCATGTGCCGCTGACCGCGGCGGTCGAGCCGGCCGCCGCCCCACTCGTGGCGGGCGTCGTCGTCTCGGTCGCCGCCGCCGGCGCGGTGCCTGCGGAGTCCGTTTCTGGCGTCGTCGCCGCCGCGGTGGCGGGTGCCGTCGTCGTGGCCGTGGTCTCCGCGACCTGCGCACTTGCGGACTCGAGGTTGACGGCGGCGGGTGCGTCGTCGCGCAGGTACCACCAGATCGCGCCGCCCACCGCCAGCGCCAACACCACGACGGCGCAGGCGGTGATGATGAACCAGCGGCGGCGGTACCAAGGCCGGGGCGGGCTAGCGGCGGGATCGCGCTCGGGCGTCACGGTCGTGCTCATGGCGACAGAGCCTGGCGCACGAACCTGTGGACTTGCTGAGAACGGGCCGTGAACCACCTCCCAGCCGGCTCACAGCCAACTCTCAGGTCCAGCCGCGAGACTGTGCACCATGACTGCGTTCCCCGGCCACGCAGGCCGTTGCTGGCCGCTCGCTCGCTGGCGCTCGCTCACTCGCATTGTCGGTCGGGTGCACCCGTGACGGGTGCGCACCTGCTGATCGTCGACGACGAGGAGAACCTGCGCTCGATGCTCGCCGCCGCGCTCCGCCACCACGGCTTCGAGGTGACCACCGCAGCGAACGGGCGCGATGCCCTCGACGCCGTGGACGACCAGTCTCCGGACCTCGTCGTCCTCGACGTGATGCTGCCCGACCTCGACGGCTTCGAGGTGTGCCGTCGACTGCGCGCCGGCGGCGACCACACGCCGGTGCTCTTCCTCACCGCCCGGGACGCCACCGAGGACAAGGTGCGGGGGCTCACGATGGGTGGCGACGACTACCTGCAGAAGCCGTTCAGCCTGGAGGAGCTCGTCGCCCGCACGACGGCGGTGCTGCGCCGCACCGGTCAGGCCAAGGATGACTCCAACGTGCTCACGTGCGAGGACCTCATCCTCGACGACGACGCCCACCGCGTGTGGCGCGCCGGCGTGGAGGTGTCGCTGTCGCCGACGGAGTACAACCTGTTGCGCTACCTGCTGGTCAACCAGGGCCGCGTCGTGTCGAAGCTGCAGATCCTCGACCACGTCTGGAACTACGACTTCGGCGGTGACGGTGGCGTTGTCGAGACGTACATCGGCTACCTCCGCCGCAAGGTGGACGCCACCGAGCCGAAGCTGATCACGACGGTGCGCGGCATCGGCTACACCATCCGCTCCGGGAGGAGCTAGCGGCGTGCGCCTGTCGCTGCGCGCCCGTGTCCTCGCTGGGATCGCGCTCGTCGTCGTCGCCCTCGCTGTCGTCGGCCTTCATCGTCACGACGACCACGCGGGCCCACCTCATCGACCAGGTCGATGGCCGGTTGGCCACCGCCGGCGCGCCCGATCGCATCCACGAGGGCCACCCCGCGAACCGCCGACGGGGTACGAGCGCCGTTCCGACGTCTACGAGGGCCGCCTCGACGACGACCGGCGAGACAACCACGCTCTTCCCGTCGAACCTCTCGGGCGGTGAGGCGTTGCCGCCGCCCTGTCGTCGACGTCGACGCAGGCAGCGAGGGCGCGGAGTCCAGGCGAGCCCTTCACGGCAACGGCGCCACCAGCGACGACGACCTGCGGTATCGCGTCCGGGCCGACAACCTTCCCGACGGATCCTTCTGGATCACGGCGATCCCGCTGACGGACGTCGACGACACGATGACCCGGTTGATCACGCTGGAGGCGGTCGCCACCGGCATCGTCCTGCTGCTCCTCGCGGCGGTCGCCTGGTGGGTGGTGCGGCTCGGCATCCGCCCGATCAAGCAGATGACGCGCACGGCCGAGCAGATCGCCAGTGGAGACCTCTCCCGCCGTGTCCCTGACGTCTCTCCGTCGACCGAGGCCGGACAGCTCGGAGTCGCGCTCAACCAGATGCTCGACCACCTCGACGAGGCGTTCACCGAGCGGGCCGCATCCCAGGAACGGCTGCGGCGCTTCGTTGCCGACGCCTCCCACGAGCTGCGGACGCCGGTGACGACCATCCGCGGCTACGCCGAGCTGTACCGCGTCGGTGGCTTGAGCGAGCGCAGCGAGCTCGACGAAGCGATGCGCCGCACCGAGCAGGAGGCGGTGCGCATGACCCGCCTCGTCGACGACCTGCTGAGCCTCGCCAAGCTCGACGAGGGCCGGCCGCTCGAGCAGCGGCCGGTCGATCTCAGCCGGCTCGTCGCCGACGCCGCCCGTGATGCCGCCGCCGTCGATCCGCACCGACCGATCACGACGGAGCTCGACGGCCCGGTCGTCGTCGCCGGCGACGAGGATCGCCTCCGTCAGGTCATCGCCAACATCGTCGGCAACGCGCTCGTCCACACGCCACCGGCGGCGCCGATCGAGTTACGTGTGGAAGCCGCCAACGGGACGGCCCGCATCGCCGTCACCGACCGCGGGCAGGGCATGTCGCCGGAGGTCGCCGCCCGGGTCACCCAGCGCTTCTACCGCGCTGATCCCGCCCGCTCCAGGGATCGCGGCGGCAGCGGCCTCGGCATGTCGATCGCCGACGCCGCGGTCAGCGCTCACGGTGGCGAGATCGACGTCGACAGCGCCCTCGGACGCGGCACCACCGTGACGGTCAGCCTGCCGCTGGCCTGAGCGCCGCTCCGCTTCCGTCAGGTGGCTCCTGGCCCACAACACCGGGCACGGGCCGATGAGGATCAGCCCGGCACCGGCGATCGCCAACGACCAGTCCAAGCCGATGAGGTCCGAGGCCCAACCGAGGAGCACGGAGCCGGTCGCCGCCGAGACGCTGGCGATCATGTAGAGCATCCCCATCGCCTGCCCGCTGATCCCGGCCGGGCTGCGGAAGTGGACGCCGGTGCTCTCGACGACCCAGACCACCTCCCACGTCGCGCCGATCAGGATGATCGTCACGATGTCGAGCGCGAGCGAGTGCGACACGCCGAGCACGATCATGAACACGCCGGCCGCGATCAGGCCCCCGGCGAGGAGTGTCAGCTCGGACACCTCTTGTCGCTCCAATCGCCGCACGATCGGGCTGGCGATCAGGCCTCCGACGGCGATCGCCGCGAGCAGCAGACCGATGTACTGCGCCCCGTCACCGTGATCGGCGGCGACGACCGGCATGATCTGCTCGAGCGGGCCGACGAACACGAAGAACGTCAATGTCGTCTCGAGGATCGTTCTCAGCAGCAACGCCCGCCACATGATGACCGCACCGGTCGTCAGGCCGCAGTGCTCGATGCATTCCCGTATCTGCAGGCTCGCTGACGGAATCGCGAGGAGCGCCACGAACACGCCGGCGAAGGACAGCGCCGTGACGCCGAACGCCGCGGCGACCCCCATCGTCGCGACGAGTAGACCGCCGATCGCCGGCCCGCACAGGCGGGACAGGTTGAAGACGATCGACGAGTCCGCCATCGCCTGCTTGGAGAGTCGCTCGGGCACGAGGTCGATCGCCAGCTCCGCCAGCACGGGGCGCTTGAGGCCAGCCGGCACGGCGTCGCAGAACATCAGCAGGTAGATCTCGAACTCTGCGATCTCGCCGTCGAACGACAGGATGGCGAGGAGGGCGGCGGGGACGACCTGGATGCCCGACAGGATCAGCGCCAGCCGCCGGCGCTCGACCCGATCGGCGAGCCATCCACCCAACGGTGCGACGACCAGGCTCGGTCCCTTGGCGACGGCAGCAAGGATCCCGACCTGCACTGCCGACCCGGTCAACTGGAAGATGAGGTAGCCGGCGGCAACCAGCTGCATCCACGCGCCTGAACCCGACAGGGCGCGTGCAACCAGGAACCGCCGAAAGCCCGCGTGCCTCAAAGGCGAGTCGGGCACTGGCCGGGAACGGTACACCTGCTCCGACGCGGCGAGAATGGGCCGGTGCATGACGACCGCGACCTCGTCGAGGAGCGGATCTCTCGGGAGCTGAGCGAACGGATCGTGCCGCTCGTCCACCCGCAGCGACGGCCGCTCGACGTCGAGGCTGGCGCGTCGCTCGACGACGTCGTGCCGTTCGAGATCGGCGCTCGATGGGGTGCGCCGTGGACGACGACGTGGTTCCGCTTCAGCGGGGAGGTGCCCGGCGAGTGGAGCGGTCAGCGGGTCGAGGCGTTGCTCGACCTCGGCTTCCGGATGGATGCCCCCGGGTTCCAGTGCGAGGGCCTCGTGCGCGACGAGAAGGGCCGGCCGGTCCAGGGCATCCATCCACGCCGGCAGGCCGTGCGCGTGGCCGGCACACCCGGGCCGGTCGTGCTCGTCGTCGAGGCCGCCGCCAACCCGGCCTTCCCGCAGTTCCGTCCGTCGACGTTGGGCTCACCGGATACGGCTGGCACCAGGCAGCTGTATCGACTCGAGCGGGCCGAGCTCGTCGTCGTCGACGCAGCCGCCGAGGCCCTGCTCTACGACCTCGACGTGCTCGACGGCGTGATGCGCACGCTTCCGCTCGACGATCCACGGCGGGCGCGGTTGCGTCGCCTGCTGGCGCAGGCCCTCGACGTCGTCGCGCGTCGCGGAGATGTCGTGGCCGCCCGGGCCGTTGTCGCCCCCGCGCTGGCAGTAGCGCCGGGTGCTGATGCACACCGCGTCGTGGCCACCGGTCACGCCCACATCGACACGGCGTGGCTGTGGCCGATGGCCGAGACCGTCCGCAAGTGCACGCGCACGTTCGCGTCCGCCGTCTCGATGATGGACGACGATCCGGGATACCGCTTCTCGTGCTCGCAGGCGCAGCAGTACGCGTGGATCGCGGAGGGCGAGCCGGAGCTCTTCGCCCGCATCACGGACAAGGTCGCGGCGGGGCAGTGGATCCCCGTCGGTGGCATGTGGGTCGAGCCCGACATGAACCTGCCATCGGGCGAGAGCATCGTGCGACAGATCGTCCACGGGCAGCGCTGGTTCCAGTCGCACTTCGGCCGGCGCTGCACCGAGGTCTGGATCCCGGACGTCTTCGGTTACCCGGCGGGCCTGCCGCAGGTGTTCGTCGCCGGCGGGATGCGTCGTTTCGTCACCCAGAAGCTGTCGTGGAACCGCACCAACCGGTTCCCTCACTCGACGTTCTGGTGGGAGGGGATCGACGGCACTCGCGTGCTCACCCACTTCCCGCCGGTCGACACGTACAACGCCGAGGTGACACCGGAGGAGCTGGCGTACTCCGTGCGCCGCTTCGCCGACCACGCCTGGAGCAGGTGGTCGCTGCTGCCGTTCGGATACGGCGACGGTGGCGGTGGCCCGACGCGCGACATGCTCGAGCGGTTGCGCCGGGTCGCCGACCTCAGCGGCATGCCACGCGTCGAGCAAGGCAGCCCGGCGGAGTTCTTCGAGCGGGTCGAGGCCGAGGTGGCCGACGGAGCACCGATCCCGGTGTGGCGCGGTGAGCTCTACTTCGAGACCCACCGCGGGACGCTGACCAGCCAGCTGCGGACGAAGGTCGGGAACCGGCGATGCGAGCGGCTGCTCCGGGAGGCCGAGCTGTGGTTGGCGGCCGCCGGCGAGGTGGATGGACAGCGGCTGGCTGCGCAGTGGCGTGACGTCCTGACCCAGCAGTTCCACGACATCCTCCCCGGCTCCTCGATCGCCTGGGTGCACGCCGACGCTGAGGCGGTCCACGGTCGCGTCGCTGCCGAACTGGAGACCGTCGTGGCAGGCGCGCTGGCGCAGCTCGCCCCGCCGGGTCCGTCGTTGGCCAACGCCGCGACGTGTCCGCGCGACGAGGTCGTGATGGTGGAGCTCGATCCGCTCGATGGGGCCACCGTGCAGCACCTGCCGGACGGGCGACGAGCGTTCCGCGCCGTCGTGCCAGGCCTCGCCGTTGCGTCCGCCGTCGCCGTCGACGCCGACGATCGCGTCGTCGTCACCGACCGCACGATGAAGAACGGCCACCTCGCCGTCGGCTGGGACCTCGACGGCAACCTGAACTCGGTCATCGACGTCGCTCGGGCGCGCCAGTTGCTGCCGCACGGCCAGCTCGGGGCCGTGCTGGAGATGGCACCGGACCATCCGGTGCGCTATGACGCCTGGGACCTCGAGTCGTGGGTTCGCCTCGATCCGGAACGCCTGGTGAGCGGAGAGGTCGAGGTCGTGGCGCAGGGACCACTCGTCGGCATGGTGCGAGTCACCCGTCGATTCGGTCCGTCGACGGCCACGCTCACGTACGTGCTCCGTGCCGGTTCACCCCGGCTCGATGTCCACATCGAGCTCGACTGGCATCACGTGGAGCACCTGCTGTCGCTGGCATTTCCCCTCGACGTCCACGCCGAGGTGGCCACGTGCGGCGTCCAGTTCGGTGCCGTGCGCCGGCCCACCCACGCCTCGACCTCGTGGGACGCCGCCAAGTTCGAGGTCTGCGCCCACCGGTACGTCGACGTGTCAGAACCGAGCTTCGGCGTGGCCGTGCTCAACGACGGGCGCTACGGGCATGCGCTGTTCGACGGAGCGGTGCGGGTCAGCCTGGCCCGCGCCGCCCGCTACCCGGACCCGGCGCCAGACCAGGGTCGCCACGACGTGACGATCAGCCTGTTCCCGCACGGGGCCGGTCTCGCCGAGGTTGTCGCCGAGGCGGAACGGCTCGACCTGCCGGTGCGCCCGGTGCAGGGTGGTGGCGGGCCCGGCAGCGCGTCGCCGATCGTCACGGTGACCGGTCGCGGGGTGGAGGTCGACGCGGTCAAGGCTGCCGACGACGGCAGCGGCGATCTGGTCGTGCGCCTTCACGAGGCGTGTGGCGATCGGGCGCCGGTCAGCGTGCGCGTCGACCGGCGGATCACCGAAGCGTCGCGGTGCAACCTGTTCGAGGAGCCGCTCGCCGTGAGTGAGTCGAGCGACGGCATCGTCGCCCTGACGCTGCGCCCGTTCGAGCTGGTGACGCTGCGCCTGACTCGCGCGTGAGCCGAGGCTGGTGACCGCTTGGGCCGGTGACGCAGTGAGTGTGGATGGTCAGGTCGGCCGGAGCGCCGCCAGGCGCCGGCCGACACGCCGAGTGAGCGCAGCGAGCGAGGCCATCAAGAGAGGTGCTCCAGGGCCACGGCGGAGTAGACGGCGATGCCGTCGGCCATCGCCTCCTCGTCGAACAGCACGCGGTTTGAGTGGTTCGGTGCCGCGGTGGAGAGGTCACGCTCGGGATGCGTGCCGCCGAGGAACATCATCGCCCCCGGGACTTGCTGCAGGACATAGCTCCAGTCCTCGGCACCCATGACGGGGTGCGGCTGCCGCACGACCTTGTCGCCACCGACGACATCGGCGGCCACGCGCAGCACGTCGTCGGCGACGCTGTCGTTGTTGATCGTGCACGGGTATCCCGCCTCGATCTCGACCGTGACCGAGCACCCGTGGGCGGCGGCGATGCCGTCGACCACGCGCCGGACCCCGTCATCGACGCGCTTGCGGGTGGACTCGCTGACGGCGCGGATCGTGCCCTCGATCTCGGCGGACTCGGGGATGATGTTGTTCGTCGTGCCCGCCGTGATGCGGCCGACGGTGAGCACCGCTGGGTCGAACACGTCGACGGACCGCGTGACCATCAACTGCAAGGCCTGCACCATCTCGCAGGCGACCGGAATCGGATCGAGCGCCCGATGCGGCTCGCTGGCGTGGCCGCCACGCCCGGTGACGGTCACGTAGATCTTGTCGGCGGACGCCATCGACGCGCCGCCCTTGCAGCTCATCCAGCCGGTCGGCAGCGCGGACGTGATGTGCATGGCGAACGCCCGGGTGATCGGCGAGGGCGTGCCGTCGGCGAGTGGTGGGACGTCGAGCAGGCCTTCCTCGAGCATGAAGCGGGCACCGTGCTCGCCCTCCTCGCCCGGCTGGAACATGAACAGCACGCGCCCCGCCAGGTCGTCCCGGTGCGCCGAGAGCAGCCGCGCCGACGCGACGAGCATCGCCGTATGGGTGTCGTGGCCGCAGGCGTGCATGGCCCCCTCGAAGCGGGAGCCGAAGTCGAGTCCGGTGTCCTCGTGCAGCGGCAGCGCGTCCATGTCGCCACGGAGCAGGATCGTCGGGCCCGGCTTGGATCCGGTCAGCAGTGCCGCCAGTCCGCTCGTCGACTCGTGCTTCGTGATGTCGAGCGGCAGGCCCTCGAGCGCTTCCAGCACGTGGTCGCGGGTCAGTGGCAGCTCGTTGCCGACTTCCGGCCACGAGTGCAGCGTGCGGCGCAGCTCGACCGCCGCGGCCTGCTGGTCGCGGGCCTCTTCGCGCAGGTCGGCGATGGCGATCTCGGAGGTGGCCGTCATGGAGTCATGGTACGCAGCCCCACGATCGGCTTTTCCCTTTGCGGGATCTCGGAACGCCCATGGGGAGTAGCCGGCGTCTGCCGGGAACCAGGAAGGAAGCAACCATGGCGAACGGGATCATCGGCGCCGACGTCGAGCAGCTCCATCAGCTCGGTGCGACGCTCAAATCCAAGCCGGCGGACATCGATGCGCTCATCTCCACGGTCACCAGCGCGCTGGCCAACACGGCGTGGCAGGGGCCGGCCCGGGACCGGTTCGAGGGCGACTGGCACTCGTCGTTCCGGCCGGCCCTCGGGAAGCTGATGGACGCCTTCGAGGCCGCCGGCAACGAGTGCCAGAGCCGGGCGACGGCCTTGCACCAGGCCATGGCGATCTAACTGTCTGGGGCGAGGCGAGCAACTTGGTTGCGAGCCGAGCTCAGTGAGGTTCAGCGGCGTAGTGGGCAGCGAGCAGGTCGTCGCCCCAATCGCGCCGGAGATCACGCCACACCGAGTGGATGTGGTTGGCGTCGTCCTGGGTGTTGTCGTACTCGAGCAGGAACGTCGGCCCACGCACGGCGTAGTAGTGGCCCTGCCCTCGCTCCAGCGGTCCGGCCCAGGCGAACGTGACGTCGTCGAGCCCGGCATCGACGGCATCCCCCCATGCCGCGTCAGCGACCGCCGCAGGGGCGCGGTCGAAGTACAGCCGGATCAGCCGCCCGAGCACGTCCCGCTGGCGTGCGTCGAGCTGGCCATACGACACGCCCTGCGGGACGACCGTCGGGTCAGCCACCGGATCGTGCCGCGTGAGGATGTCGTGCGGCGCGACCTCGGACGTGACGGCGGCGGCGCGCTGGCTCGCATCGAGGCGGGCGAGCACCGCCCGCGCCAGCTCCTCCTCGCTCGGCAGCGTTCGCAACCCGCGATGCGGCCCGTCGGGCACGACGGCCGGCTCGGCACCGAAGAACTGCGGCGTCGCCGCGATCTCGTCGCCGACCGCGGTGATGTGGATGGCGAGGTGGTGTCCGCCGACGCTCCATGCCCACGGTCCGCCGCCCCGTGGATTCCCGAGCACTCGGAACCAGTACCGGTCGTCGCTGGCGCCCGGGTCACCGCCGAGCCGGCGGCGGATCAGATCGAGATCGATGATGCCCCGAGCGGTCATCGCGCCGTCGGCGCTGCAGGCCAGTTCGAGCAGCGAGAGCGCCACGTCGCGCTGCTCCACGGTCAGGTCGGCCAGCTTCAGCCCTGGTCGGTCACCGGGCAGGTACGTCCACACCTTGCGGTCAGGAATGTCGAAATCGACCGTCGCCTGCTCTCGCTGCGCGGCGTCGAGATCGTCCAGGAACGCGGCGATCCGTTCACCCATCGAGGCCGTCACCGGCGCGACGGTACCCACGCCCGCGCCACGGCAAGCCCGAGGGTCAGGTCAGTCGTTGCAGCGCATCGCCCCACGACGGCCGACCGTCCGCCCCACGGATCGTCCATCGCACGAACTTGGTCGGCCCCATCTCCGGTCGCAGCCCGCTCATCAACTGATGGTGCGGCTCGGCACCGGCGAACGCGGCGAGGGCGGCTTCGTCGCGCCAGATCGAGAGCGTTGCGTACTGCTTGCCCAGCGGGCGAGCGAGCAACGCGAAGCCCATCACGCCGTCGGTCCCGGCCAACTGCTTGCGCACCGCGCTGGACCCGCGGAACAGGCGCCAGGTCGAGCGGCGGCTGAGCGGCGGGATGCTCGACGCCAGGACGAGGTATTCCCGTTCCGGCTCCAGCTGCGACGTCCACTTCCACGGCGACTTCACGATGCTGCCCTCCCGTCCTGTCGATCCGACGGTATCGCTGCCGATCAGGCCGACGGGACGAGTTCGATGATGTCGCCGTACAGACGCTGCACGTGGAGGCGGATGACGACGCGCTGTTCGGCCACCTGGAGCGCGAAGAACGCGGCCTCGGCGGCCGGATCGGACTGCGGGAAGATCGTGAGCAGCTCTCGACCGGTGGCGTCGCCGGGTTCGGTGGATACCGCCGACACCTCGGCCTGACCCTCGGCGACGACGAACGACCAGCGGTCCGGGCCCTCGACGAACAGGGCGGCGCGACCATCGGCGGACACGTTGCGGGCCTTGACGCGATCAGCTCGCGTGCTGATCCGTACGGTTGAGGTGTCGGGATCCAGGTGGTACAGCACCGTCGACAGATGCGGGAACCCGCGCCGGCCATTCGTGGCCAGCACGCCGTGATCCCGTGCGGCGAGCAGGCGGGCGAGCTCGTCGCCGCCGAGCGAGCGCAGCGGCGGCTGCTGCTCGAAGATGGCGGCGTCCTTGGCAGTTCGTTGTGCACTCATCGCTGTTCCTTTCGGTACGATTCGGAGGGTGTCTCCGAATATACGGAGGGATTCTCCGCTTCGCACCGATGCGCGAAGAAATCGCGCCCGCCTGCTCGAGGTCGCCCATGCCGCCTTCCTCGAACACGGCGTGATGGCGTCGATGGACGAAATCGCCCGCCAGGCGGGTGTCGGGGTCGGCACGCTCTACCGCCACTTCCCGAGCCGCGATGACCTCATCCTGGCGCTCGTCGCCGACGACCTCGAACGGCTGGCGACGCGCGCCGACGAGCTGCGCGCCGGCACCGATGCTGACGCCGTCGAGCTGTGGTTGGTGGAGCTCATCCGCCACAACCTGACGTATCGGGGACTGGCCGAGTCGATCGCCGATGCGGTCGCCCGGCACACGGCACTCGGTGCGGCGTGTGTACGGCTCCATGACGCCGGGGCCGCCCTCGTCAGGAAGCAACAGGACGACGGCACGATCCGGTCCGACATCGACCCGCATGTCCCCATCGACCTCGCCGCTGCCGTGGCCTGGTCGACCCAGGACGCTGGTGAGAACGGGCGCCGCGCCGCACTCCTCCAGGTGACGATGGACGGCCTGCGGGCATCGACGTTGCGGTGACCGCCGCAGCATCATGCGGCCGCCGAAGCGCCTGCCGGCGAGGGAAGCGCCAGCGACGAGCCGGAGCCGAGCGATGAGCGAGGCCGACATCACGGCGCCGGCGTGCCGGACCGGGTCTGCGCCTCCGAACGACGCGGCCCGGCCGCCCGTACGCTCACCGCCGTGCAGGAGCTCGAGTTCATGGTCGAGCCGTTCGTCGAGGGTCGGCCCGGACCGCACGTGACGGCAGCCGTTGACGCCGCACGGGCCGCCGGCGGGGAGGTGGAGTTCGGGCCGTTCGGTTCGACGTGCCGCGCCGACTCGGCGTCGATGCCCGACATCCTCGCCGCCATCACGCGAGCCGCCTTCGCCAACGGTGCGACGCATGTCTCCATGCACGTCGTCAAGCTGACGGAGCGTGACCAGGCGTGATGACCCACCCCTTGCTCGTCGCCGTCCAGCCGGTCGTCGAGGCTGTCGGCGCCACGATCGTCGCGCCCGAGCACCGCGAAGCCAGCGACGTACCCCTCGTCTGGAACGGTGAGGTCCTCGCCGTCGTCCGCATGCCGCCATTGCACGGAGCGCTCGACCGCCTCATCGACAGCGTCGAGGCCGAGCTCGGCGGCCGGCTCCCGGACCTGGAGCGCGAGGACAAGCAGCGGGCGGTGCGCCTCCTCGACGAACGTGGCGCGTTCACGTTGCGCCGCGCCGTCGAGCAGGTGGCAGACGCGATGGGCGTCAGCCGCATCACCGTCTACAACTACCTCAACGCGATCCATCGATGAGGGACGGGCCGCACTTCGAGGTCATCGGCTTCGACGCCGATGACACGCTGTGGCACAGCGAGGACTCCTTCCACGTCGTCGAGGCCCGCTTCGTGGAGCTGGTCGGCCCGTACGCACCTGACGGCGTCGACGTGGCCGCCGCGTTGCGTGCCACCGAGCGGGCCCAGCTACCGACCGCCGGCTACGGCGTGAAGGCGTTCACGCTGTCGATGGTGCAGGCGGCGATCACCGTGTCCGACGGGACGATCCCGGCGCCGGTCATCGGCCAGCTGCTGGAGGCAGGCATGGACATGCTCACCGAGCCGGTGCGCCTGCTGCCCCATGTCCCGGAGGTGCTGGCCGACGTCAGCCGCGACCACCGGCTGGTGCTCATCACCAAGGGCGACCTCGTCCACCAGATGCGCAAGGTCACGACGTCGGGTCTGGCCCACCACTTCCACCACGTCGAGGTCGTCCTCGAGAAGGACGCTGACACCTATGGGCGCATCCTCGAGGCGATCGAAGTGCCACCCGAGCGGTTCTGCATGGTCGGCAACTCCGTGCGCAGCGACATCCTCCCGGTGCTGGCGCTCGGCGCCCACGCCGTGCACGTGCCGTACCCGTTGCTGTGGGAGCACGAGCACATCGACCACGACGAGGACCTCGACGAGCTGACGTCGATCGCCGAGCTGCCGGCCCGCCTGCGGGCAGTCGAGGCACCTTAAGGTCGTCGGGATGGACGACGCCGTGTACCACGAGGCGCTGCGGCGCGACGCGCCCGCGCTCCTGATCGCTGCCAGCGCGGCCGACGCCGCAGCACCGATCGAATCGTGCCCGGAGTGGACGCCGGCCGACCTCGTCTGGCACGTCGGCAACGTCCACGCCTTCTTCTGCTCGTCCGTTCGCGACCGATGGGACGACCCGGCCGCCTACGTCAGACCGGACCGTCCCGTCCACGACGAAGCCGTCTTCGACTTCGCGGCGGCCGCCGCCGACGAGCTGATCGCTGTCCTCCTCGCTGCCGACCCAGCGATGCCCGTCCGGACGCGGTCCGGTCATGGCACGGTCAGCTGGGTGTCCCGCCGGATGGCGCACGAGACCGCCGTCCACCGCTTCGATGCCGAGCGGGCCGCCGGGCGCGACTACCGCGTCGAGGCCGAACTGGCGTCGGACGGTGTCGATGAGTACCTCGACTTCGTCCTGCCGCGGACGGTGTCCAAAGGCCTACGGCTGGATGGCAGCGTGCACCTGCACTGCACGGACGTGTCGGGCGAGTGGATCATCGAGCCCGGCGACGACGGGACCTACGAGGTTCGCCGCGAGCACACGAAGGGCGCGGCCGCTGTCCGCGGCCCGGCGCACGAGCTGCTGATGGTGCTGTGGCGTCGCCTTCCGCTGGAGGTGGTCGACGTCATCGGTGACCCGGCCGTCGCCGCCCAGCTCGTGTCGGTTCCCATCTGACCTACAACTTGTGCAGGCGAACCGCAGAGACGCGGTGATCCGCTTCCTTGTGCAGGATCAGTGACGCCCGTTTGCGGGTCGGCAGGATGTTCTCCCGCAGGTTGCGGCCGTTGATCGTTTCCCAGATGTGCAGCGCCGTGGCGCGTGCCTCCTCGTCGCTGAGCGCGGCGAAGTGACGGAAGTAGCTGCGCGGATCCTGGAAGACGGTCTCGCGGAGGGCGAAGAACCGATCGACGTACCACTCGCGGATGTCCGGCTCCTCGGCGTCGACGTAGATCGAGAAGTCGAAGTAGTCGCTGACGAACTCTGTCGCCCGCTCGATCGGCGTCTGCAGGACGTTGAGCCCTTCCAGGATGAGGATGTCCGGCGAACGGACGACCACTTCCTCGCCCTCGATGATGTCGTAGACGACGTGGCTGTACACGGGAGCCCGCACCTCGTCGGCGCCGCTCTTCAGATCGCGTAGGAACCCCAGCAGCCGGCGCGTGTCGTAGCTCTCCGGGAAGCCCTTGCGCTCCATCAGCCCGCGCTCCAGCAGGACGGAGTTGGGGAACAGGAAGCCGTCCGTGGTCACGAGATCGACCTGCGGGTGATCGGGCCACCGCGCCAGCAGCAATTGCAGGATGCGGGCGAACGTGCTCTTGCCGACCGCCACGCTGCCGGCGACGCCGATGACGTACGGAACACGGGGTGCCATGGTTCCGAGGAACGTCGACGACACCCTGGCCAGGTCTTGCGACGCGTTGACGCGGAGGTTGAGCAGCCGCGACAGCGGCAGGTAGATCGCCTCGACCTCCTCGAGGTCGATGCGCACGTTGATGCCGCGCACCTTGGCGAGATCGATCTCTCGCAGTGTCATCGGCGTCGCGGCCCTGAGGGCGGCCCATTCGTCCCGCTCGATCGTGAGGAACCGGCTGGCGGCCTCTTGCACCCGGGGCACCCTACGCTCGGCGCGTGCTGGCGCCGCAATCTCGCAAGGAGCGCGGCAGCTACCCGACGCCGCACTGGCTGGTCGACGACGTGGTGCACCACACGCTCCCGCCGGTGACGCCGGGCCAGCGGATCACCGTGCTCGATCCGGCCTGCGGCGATGGACGGTTCCTCGTCGCTGCTGGCGAGCGATTGTCGGCCGCGGGAGCCGTGCCGACGCTGGTCGGGATCGACGTCGACGAGGCGGCACTCGGTCTTGCCGCGGATGCGCTGGCAGGGCGCGGCGACGTCGTGTTGGAGCACGGCGACGCACTGCGGGCGGAGCTCGCACGCGGTGAGGTCGACGTGGTGCTCGGCAACCCGCCGTTCCTCTCGCAGCTGGCCTCGACGACGAGCCGGCGCGGTGCCAGCCGCCACGGCGGCGGGCCGTACGCCAACGCGGCCGCCGAGTTCCTGGCTATCGCCGTCCGTGCCGTGCGCCCGGGTGGGCACGTCGGGCTCGTGCTGCCGCAGTCGATCCTGGCGTCGCGCGACGCCGCGCCCGTGCGGGCGGAGGTCGAACGACTGGCGCAGCGCACGTGGTCGTGGTGGTCGCCACGGCCGGTGTTCGATGCGCAGGTGCTCGTCTGCGCGCTGAGCTTCGAACGGCGGGCCGTGCCGGTCGCGCCGAATGGGGGCAGCAGCTGGAGCGATGTCGTGACGGACGCCCTCGGCGTTCCGCGGCTGCCACCGCTGGTCTCCGACGGGGCCCTCGGCGCACGGGTTCGCTTGACGGCCAACTTCCGGGACCAGTACTACGCCCTGGTTCCGGCCGTGGCCGACGACGCCATCGGGCCGCCGCTGATCACCAGTGGGCTGATCGATCCAGGGCGCTGCCGCTGGGGGGAGCGGCCGGTCACGTTCGCCCGGAAGCAGCACGCCCGTCCACGCGTCGACCGATCGGCACTGCCGGCTTGGATGCAGCGGTGGTCGGACGATCTGCTCGTGCCGAAGGTGCTGATCGCCAACCAGACCCGGGTGATCGAGGCCGTCGCCGATCCCGCCGGAGCATGGCTGCCCGGCGTGCCGGTCCTGACCGCCCGTCCGACGCACGCCGCCGACGTGTGGCCGGTGGCCGCCGTGCTCACCTCGCCGGTCGCCTCGGCCTGGGCATGGCACCGCGCCGCCGGGACGGGCCTGTCGGCGGACGCGCTGCGGCTCGGGCCGCGCTGGCTGGGCGAGCTGCCGTGGCCGCAGGGGCCGGTCGGGCCGGCGGTCGAGGCGCTGCAGGCCGGCGACCTCGTCGGATGCGGGCGGGAGATCGTCGCGGCCTACGGCCTCGACGGGACTTCGTCCCTCGTCGACTGGTGGTCGCGCCAGCTGCCCGGGGGATGACGTCGCAGCGCGGCGATCCGCTGCCAGACTGCACGCCCGTGACGTCCCCCCGCCAACGTTGGTCGTTCGGCGCGGTCGGCATCGTGACGTCCGTCCTGCTGGCGCTCGGCGTGGCTGCCTGCGGTGGGTCCGGCGGCGGTTCCGACGCCGAGGCGATGGCCGACGAGGGCCGGCAGCTGGCGGCCCGGTCCGGTTGCGCCGGCTGCCATGGTGCCAACGGCGAAGGTGGTGTCGGCCCGGCGTGGATCGGCCTGCTCGGCAGCCAGGTCCAGCTCAACGACGGCACGACGGTGGTTGCCGACGAGACCTACCTGACGCAGTCGATCAAGGACCCGGCGGCCCAGATCGTCGCCGGTGCCTCCGTCGCGATGCCGGTCAACCAGCTCTCGGACGAGGACATCGCCAAGATCGTCGCCTACATCTCCTCACTCGGCGGCGCTGGTGGTGGTGGTGCGACCACGACGGTGGCGGTTGGCCCGACGCCGCCGACGATCGCGGTGGCCACGCCGGCACCGAACGCGACCGCACCCGGCGGATGAACGCCAGGCTCGCCGCGGTCGCCGTCGTCGTCGCGGTGGCAGTCGGGGCGGCCGGCTGCGGCGGTGGTGATCCCGAGTTGGTCGGCATGACTCGCGACCCCGAGCCGACGCGTCGACGCCGTCGCCCTGCCGGACGTGGCCAACGGCGGGCAGCCGTTCGAGTTCCGGGCGGCCCCGGACGGGCTGCTCGTCGTGTACTTCGGCTACACGAACTGCCCGGACATCTGTCCGACGACGATGGCCGACCTGCGAACCGCGTTGGGTGACGTCGGCGAGGACGCCGAGCGCATCGACGTGGCGATGGTGACCGTCGACCCCGACCGCGACACCGACGTGCTCGCCGACTACGTCCGTGGGTTCGTCCCCGATGGGCACGCCATCGCCACCGACGACCAGCAGGCGCTGCGGTCCGTCGCCGAACCGTTCGGGGTCAGCTACGAGGTCTTCACGTCGCCGGCAGGAGACGTCGAGGTCGGGCACAGCTCCAACCTCTTCGTCGTCGACGACACCGGCACGCTCGTGCTCACGTGGTCGTTCGGGACGTCCGCCGACGAGCTCGCCGGCGACCTCGAGCAGCTGCTCGACGAAGCCTGAACATCGTCGCCGCCCGGTCAGCTCCCAGCCGCCTCGCCGTCGCATATTCCTCGAGGGCGGCGTGCAGGTCGTCGACCGACAGCGGTCCGATGTGGGTCGTCGTGATCTGCCCGTCGTCGCCGACGATGAGCGTGACCGGCAGCGCAGCGGTCCCCAGCGCATCGGTCAGCTCGGCTTCCTGATCGGCGTACTGCGGGAACGTGACGCCGAGCTCGTCGAGGAAGGCCTGCGCCGCCGCGGCGTCCTCGCCGATGTCGACGCCGACGAAGGAGACGTCGGTGCGCTGCTCGCTGACGTCCTGGAAGGCAGGCAGCTCGCGCCGGCACGGTGCGCACCAGGTCGCCCACAGGTTGACGACGGCGGGACCGTCCAAGCTGGCGAGCTCCAGCGGTTCTCCGTCGCCCTGCAGGGGTGGCAGCGTCACATCGGGGAGCGTTCCGTCGGCACCCTCGTCCCCACCAGCGCAGGCCGCGACGCCGAGCAACAACGCGACGATCGGGGCCGACCGACTCATTCGTCGCGGACGTCGACGGTGACGACCTGCTCGCCTGCGGACTCGAAGTCGAGCGTGAGCTCGAAGCTGTCGCCGGCGACGAGCGGCTCGACGAGATCGATCAGCATGACGTGGCTGGCCCCGGGCTCGAACACGACCGCGTCGCCAGGCGGCACGTCCAGCGGTCCCATCTCGTGCATCGAGGCGTCGCCACTCGCCGCGTCGACCATCGACATGTGCAGCGTCGTGGACGCGGCGACGTCTGGCGGGACCGACGCGCCGATGAGCAGGTCGGAGTCGTCGGCGGCGACGTCGAAGTAGACGGCTGCCGTCGTCGTCGACGCTGGCGTCGGCCGCGCCCACACGTCGGTGACGCTGATCCCTTCGCTCTCGCTGGCACCGCCCGACCCGCCGCACGCGGCGATGAACACCAGCGCGGCGAGCGCCGTGAGCCGGCGGGCCGTCACCGGTTCCAGGGCGCCGTGGGTGAGACGGCTCCGGGACCTCCGGTGAGCACTTCGCAACCGTCCTCTGTGACCGCCAGGGTGTGCTCGAACTGGGCGGTGCGCTTGCCGTCGGCGGTCACCGCCGTCCAGTCGTCGTCCCACATGCGGTGCTGCCAGGAGCCGAGGCTGATCATCGGCTCGACCGTGAACGTCATGCCCGGTCGGATGATCATCGACGCCCGCGAGTCGTAGTAGTGCAGCACCTGGATGTCGCCGTGGAACTCCTCGCCGATGCTGTGGCCGATGAACGCCCGGATGACCCCATAGCGGTGCGCCTTCGCATGGTCCTCGATGGCCCGACCCACGTCGCTGATCGGGCGGCCGGGCTTGACGGCCTCGATGCCGTGCCACATGCACTCCTCGGTCACCGTCACGAGCTGCCGGCTGACCGGGTCGACGTCGCCGACGAGGAACGTGGCGTTGGTGTCACCGTGCACGCCGTCGACGAACGCGGTGACGTCCAGGTTGAGGA
Organism: uncultured Acidimicrobiia bacterium; assembly: GCA_963774635.1. Lineage (GTDB taxonomy): Bacteria > Actinomycetota > Acidimicrobiia > Acidimicrobiales > Ilumatobacteraceae > JALZMG01. The sequence goes on along the minus strand of CAVZFS010000026.1, from coordinate 112,097 downwards.
TGTCGCCGTCCTGGAGGACGCGGGAGTCGGGGATGCCGTGGCAGATCACCTCGTTGGCCGAGGTGCACACGCTCTTGGGAAAGCCGTTGTAGTTGAGCGGCGAGGGATACGCCTCCCGCTCGATGTGCAGCTGGTGGACGTACTCGTCGATCTCGTCGGTCGTGATGCCCGGGCGGACGAACTCGCCGGCCAGGCGCAGGATCTCCGCCGCCACGGCGCCGGCGCGACGCATGCGGGCGATGACCTCGGGGGACTTGATGCGTGCCTCGCCCCGCGGCTCGGGCATGCCCGTGTCGGCGTACGACGGCCGGGCGATGTGCGGCGGCACGGTGCGCATCGGGGTGACGACCCCCTGCAGCACTCGACCCTCGGTGCGGCGGTGGCACCGCTTGTACTTGCGCCCGCTGCCGCACCAGCACGGGTCGTTGGCTTGCGGCAACAGCTCGGGCGGATTGGCCAAGGTGTACATCTCGTCCCAGGATACGTCCGGGTTCGCTGACCGAAAGGTCGGAGATGCCTCCCGTACGCTCCCGGGCCGTGCTACGTCGCCTGCTGCTCTGCTCCGTCGTCGTGCTCGGCGCAGCGTGCGACAGCGGGGACGGCAAGGACCTGCAGGAGCCGACGGAGGCGCAGCGGGCGGCGATGACGACGACCACCAGCACCACCTCGACGACCCTCGCCGGCAGCAACCGCCGGCACCGTCCCCGTCACGCTCAGCGCACCCGTCGCCGCGCCGGCGTTCACGCTCCAAGCGCCGTGGCCCGACGGCGGCGCCATCGACGTCCGTTTCACGTGCGACGGCGAGAACCGCTCGCCGGCCCTGTCGTGGTCCACCCCACCACCGGGCACCGTCGAGCTCGCCCTCGTGGTCACCGACGACGACGCCGGCGACTTCGTCCACTGGGCCGTCGCCGGCATCCCAACGACCCTCACCCAGGTGGGTGAGGGGGCCCAGATCACCGGCGCGATCGAGGGTGTCACCGGCTTCAACACGCCGGGATGGGGCGGCCCCTGCCCGCCGTCAGCGGGCGAGACGCACACCTACCGCTTCACGCTGTACGCCTTGGGGCAACAGACCGAGCTCCCCGACGGCTTCACCGGCGACGAGCTGATCAGCGTCGCCGCGTCGACCGCGGTCGCGGTCGGCGAGGTCACCGGCACGTACACCCGGGCTCCCTGACGAGCGGGCCCTCTAAGTCAGCGATTTGGCGGACCGTTCGACCAATTTGCTGACCCAGAGGCCGACGCCTCAGTTGCCGCCCTGGTCGACGATGACGGCCTGGATCTCGGCGACCGGCAGGTCGCGGACCGCCGACGTCGTGGAGACGTAGCCCAGGTCGCCGCCTTCACCGGTCGAGGCAGACCACGTGGCGTGCCACACGACGGTGGCGGTCACGGGGAACGTCTGACCGTTGGGGGCCATCGCTGACGAGTTGAGGTAGGTGTGGCTGCAGCCGGGGATGTCCTCCCGGTAGTTGGCGCGGGTGACCGCTGGTGGGGTGCCGTTGCAGATCACGGGCTCGCTGCCGTCGCCGGGGTCGACCACGAGGCGTACCGGGGCGGCGGACACGGTGACCGAGATCCCGCCGGCGCTCGTCGACCCGGACACGACGGCCCACTGGCCAGGACCCTGGTCGACCCAGAAGTACGTGGCGTTCGGCTGCACGTAGGCGTAGCCGTTCTCGTCCTCGTCGGCCGGCCCGATGCGAGGGATCGGAGTGGGGAGCTGACGGATCACCTGCGCCTGCAAGGCGGGGACGAGCTGGATGGCCCGGATCTGTGGCTGGAAGCCGGCCGACTCGGGGCGCACGTCGAACCAGGCGCTGTACTGGCGACCGGGGCACACGACGCTGTAGAGGATCTCCACGTGGGCGCCGTTGATGCGGTACCACGACGCCTCGACGACTCGGTCGGCGACGGTCGGGTTCTGAATGACGTCTTCGGTGTATGAGGTGTCGCCCGGTGCAGGGGTCTGGGCAGCGTTGACGGCCTGGTAGATGGCGTACACCTCGCTGACATCGCCGAACGGGGTTGTGGTGCAGGCCGACTCGCCACCGTCACCACCGCCCTCCATGCGACCCGGGCTGTCGGGCGACTCGCAGATCAGCACCCGCTCCGGCCTGGTACACCGAGGCGCCCACGTAGTCGATCGCCGACTGAGACCTTCGGATCGTGGCCTCGCGTTGGGTGGTCGAGTAGTAGCAGCCCGTCGGCGCGTCCTGAGCCGACACGTCGCCTGCGGCGACGACCGACACGGCACACGAGCAACGAGCCGAAGCGTCAGCCGGGCGGTGGACATTCGGTGATCCCATCGCCTTGTTCGAGGCCAGTCAGATTCGACGCCGGCAACCAGCCGTTCGGCGTGAGTCGCACGGCCTGCCGTTGGCGGATTGCGAAGAGCAGTGGCTCCTCCAATGGGGTGCCGGCAGAGTCGACGCGCAGGCGATTGTCGACCGAGCACCGTCGATGTGGTTGACGCCGGCCTCGACAGCCCTCCGAAGCACGGCGATCGCTTCGTCGTGGTCGCGCGGTGGACCCTTCACCCCGGGCCGGGAAGCTGCATCGCTCCGTGGCCGACGCGCCCGACCAGTTTGCCTGAGAGCTCGAACGTCGTCGTCGCCGCCATGGTGCCGACGGTACCGGCGATCATCGCCGCCCCATGACCGTGCTCACCGGGATCCGCCCCGCCGGCGCATCGGACGCATCCTCGTCATCCGCGAGGTGCCCGGTGCTTCTGCACTGATCACGGGTGGCGGGTGGTGGCCCAGTTCGTGGCCCGGGCGCTCGGACCGGAGGCGACGCTGGGGAACGACGTCACCGCCGGGTTGACCTACGCCCCGGCCTACACGATCATGGGCGGCACGTCGAACATCATGCGCAACGTCCTCGGTGAGCGCGTGCGTCGGCCTGCCGCGCGAGGCCGCGATGACGACCGTCGCCGACGACGGCCAGCTCGTCGGCGACGCCGACCGCTACCACTTCGTGCCCGGCACTCGAGGCCCCCACGTCGTCGGTGGCGACGGCGTGTGGCTGAAGACCGCCGACGGGCGCCGCATCCTCGACGCCGCAGGTGGGGCGATCGTGGCCAACATCGGTCACGGGCGTCGCGAGGTCGCCGACGCGGTGCGCGACGCGCTGGACGGCGGGGCCACGTCGTACCGATCTGGCCGACCACGCACCGTCTCGCGCTGCACGATCGGCTCGTCCAGCGCTGGCTGCCCGCCGGCATGAGCCACGTGTTCTTCACCAGCGGCGGCAGCGAGTCGGCCGACTCCGCGTTGCGCTTGGCCCGGGCCTTCCATCTCGCCGAGGGCCGTCCCGAACGGTGGAAGGTGATCGGCCGACATCCCAGCTACCACGGCACGACGTTGGGTGCGCTGGCGGCCGGCAGCCACAGCGGCCGCCGAGCGGGCTACGAGCCGATGCTGCTCGACTTCCCGAAGGTGCCCTGGGACAACGCCGGAGCGGTGGTCGACACCATCGAGCGGGAGGACCCGGCAACGATCTCCGCGTTCCTCTTCGAGCCGATCACGGGTGCCGCCGGCGGTGCCTCGAAGCGTCGGACGAGTACTCGCGCGCCGTCGCCGATGTGTGTCATCGGCACGGGATCCTGCTGATCGCCGATGAAGTGATGACCGGCTTCGGGCGCACGGGCCGACGCTGGGGTCACGACCACCTGCCGCTGCGTCCGGACGTGATCGTCGGCGGCAAGGGCCTCGGTGGCGGATACGTCCCGATCGGCATGGTCGCCGCCACCGATGCCGTGGTCGAGCCGCTGCGGGCCAGCGGGTTCATGTACTTCACATTCGCCGGGATGGACGCCGCGTGCGCCGGTGCCTGCGCCGTGCTCGACATCCTCGAGCGTGAGGACCTCGTCGCCCGCTCCAACTCGATGGGCGAGCTGCTGGCCCGGCGGCTGGCGGACGTCCTCGGCGACCATCCCCACGTCGCGCGCCATCCGCGGCCGCGGGCTGTTCCGTGGCATCGAGTTCGTCGCCGATCGGGTGATGGGCGAGCCCTTCCCGCTCGAGCGGCACTTCGCCGCTGCCGTCGTGCAGGAGTGTCTGGTCGGCGACATGTGGATCTACCCGGCCGGCTCCGGACCGGTCCGGGACGCGGTGATGATCGGCTGCCCGTTCACGATCTCCGAGGACGAGATCGAGCTCGTCGTGCAGACGCTCCGCGCCGCCGTCGACGGGGCGGCCGGACTCACGCCCCGGCGGTGACCAGGCCGAGCGCCCGTGGGATGTCTAGGCCGAGGACCACGATCGGGCGTTCCCAATGCGGTCGGCGAGTGCGCCGGCGACGGCGCCACGACGATCAGTGTCGCCGTCCACGGGACCAGCCACAATTCGACCGCCATCGGGCCATGGTTGAGGGCAATCTAGAAGAACTGGGCGGCAAAGAACACCAGCGTGTAGATCGTCGCCGACAGCAGAAACGCCGACCCGAGCCCGAGGTCCCCGTCACGCGGCGGCCGCCGATCATGCGCGTCCTCGAACGCGCGCCACTTCAGCGGTCGAGGCATCCGCAAGGTGCCGATTCTCCCGACTGGCGGCATTTCCACGAGCGATCGCCTCGGCGAGTCGTGGCCGCCGGTGGGCAAGTCTGGGTGACCGCCCACACATCGGGCTCCTCGTCAAGGGTGGCAGCGTCGGACGAGCGCGCTTATCGGTGGTCGCCATCGCGAACCGGCGCCTGCCTCGCGCCGATCAACGCGCATCCTGCAGCCGCCAGTCCCGAGCTGCCAACGCGGCCGCGACGCGCCGGGATCGAATCGCGCCCTCTCTCGTGACCTTGCGGTCGCACCCGTGGGTAACGGGCGTACGTTCAAGCCGTCCACTGGACCGCACTTATCGTTTCGAAGCAGTGGCCGTCACGGCCACCGAATCCCCACGACCGCGGACGCCATGGGCCTGTCCGTCTGCGGGTCTAATGAACTGACAGGCAGCGTGATCCTGCTCGCCGCCCTTGCGGTGGCGGCGCTGGCCGTCGCCGCGCTCATCGTCGCCAGGATCAACTCCAACGCCAACAAGATCCCCGGGTAGCCGTCGGTCGACGACGCGGCGAGGCGGGACTGGCCGCGACCGTCATCGTGCTGCCAGCGCTGCTGTTGTCGTTCTGGCTCGTCCTGCAGTACGCCGTCGCCGCGCACGTCCGAAACGTTGCTCAGACGGCGGCGCAGGATGCCGCCATCGCCATGGCCTCGGGTGGCGACCCCAGCGTGGCGCACGAGCTCGTGGACCGCTCGGCAGGCGCCTTGACGTCGAACGTCTCCGTCCGGCCGAGCCGGTCGTCCAACGAGGTGTCGGTCGTCGTCTCCGCCGACGTGCTGCAGATCTTTCCGATCGGCAGCTTCGACGTGACGGTGACGGCGCGGGCACCCGTCGAGCGCTTCATCCCGCAACCGGAGCGACCGTGAGGCGAGGTCGTGGCGAACGCGGCGACGCCGGTCCGCTCGAGGTGGTGATCCTCGTGCCAGCCGTCCTCCTGCTGTTCGCGCTTGTCGTCGCGTACGGTCGCACGACCCAGGCTGACACCAAGGTGGAGCACGCGGCGGCGGTCGGGGCGCGAGCGGCCGCCGCGGCCCAGACGCGCGGCGGCGGAGAGGCGAGGGCAGCCGCCGTTGCCACGGACAGCATCGAGCAGGCGGGCCTCAGCTGCACGCCGTCGGTCAGCGTGGGCGGCGACTACCGCCCGGGCGGCCGGGTCACCGTGACGGTGTCGTGCGTGGCGTCGCTGGGCGACCTGATCGGGCTCGGGCTTCCGCTCGGCTCCAGGACACTCACCGCCACTGCGAGTGAGGTCATCGACGTGACTCGGGGCGGTGCACCGTGAGACGGGCGAAGGGGTCCTCTGGCAGCGTCTCGTTGCTCGTCGTGATCGTGCTCCCGGCGCTCGTCGTGGCGGGCGGTCTGGTGCTCGACGGTGGGCGGCAACTGCAGGTGCGGCGCGAGGCGCAGGCCGCCGCCAGCGCCGCGTCGCGTGCCGCCGTCCAGCTCAGTGTGCAGGAGGTGTACGGCGGAGGCCTGGACGCCGCGTTGGCTCAGGAGCGAGCCGGGGCCGAGCTCGGCAGCCGCGATGCGACGGGAGCTGTAGCCGTGAACGGCCAGACAGTCACTGTGACCGTCACCGACTCCGTCGACTACTACCTGCTCCCCGGCACGGGATCCGTGTCGGCCTCGGCGAGCTCAGCGCCTTCCAGAGGAGTGCAGACCGGGAGCGTCGAACCATGAGGCGCAACGTCGGCGGAGCTGTCGGGGCGTTGCTCGCAACGCTGGCGCTGGTCGTCGGCGTTCCCGTCATGTTGGTGCTGCTGGTCGGGAATCCCTGGCCTGGACGTGCTCGCATCGAGATGCGCGACGAGGTTGCGGTCCTCGTCGGCCTGCTCGCCGTCGTGGCCTGGTTGCTGTGGGCGCGCTTCGTCGTGGCGATCGCCGTCGAGGTCCGTCAGCAGCTGGCAGAGCTACGCGCATCGGACGAGCGTCAGCCGAGCGGCCGCGTCACCCTGACGGCACCACCGGCAGGTCGCCAGGGCATCGGGCTGCTGGCCCAGCGACTCGTCGCTTCGGCGTTGATCATCCTGCCCATCGCGACGAAGGTCGCGCCGGGGGTCGCCGACGCTCCGGCGGCGTTGCCCGCAGAGCGCGCCGACACTCCGACGCTCGGGAAGCTACGTGCACAGCCCGTGGCAGCCCGCTCGCCGGAACGCGCCGCGCCGGTCGCGGCGGCGAGCATCACGGTGGGTCCCGGTGACACGCTGATCGGGTTGGCGCGCAGCCATCTCGGCGACGCAGCGCGATGGCGTGAGCTGTTCGAGCTCAACCGCGATCGTGAGCAGCCCGACGGCCATCGTCTGCTCTCTCCGAGCGGGCTGCGCGTCGGATGGGAGCTCTCGATGCCCGCAGCGCCGCCGGACATCGCCCTTCCGGTGCCGGAAGCCGAACCGGAGCCTGCGGTGTGGGTTGCGCCGGCCGTCGTCACCGTCGAGCACGGCGACAACTTGTGGAACCTCACGGAGGAACGCCTCGCCGCAGCTGGGCTCCCTACCGACGACGGGTCGGTCGCCCACCAGCTCCAGGTCGTGATCGACGCCAACCAGGACATCGTCGAGGACCCGAACCTGATCTATGTCGGCGAGCAGTTCGACTTCCCTGCCATCGGCACGCCGCCGCCCGAACCGCCGGTGGCCGAGGTGCCACCCGCCCCGGCTGTCGTACAGCCGGCTCCGCCGCAGGTCGCCGATCCGCCTCCACCGCCTCCTCCGGAGACGACGGCGCCGGAGGCGCCACCCCCATCCGAGCAGGATGCAGCGCTCCCGCCCCAGGTCGCTGCGGCGGCTGACGCAACGACGACCACGGTCCGGCAGCCGGTCCCGCCGCCCGTGGAGCCCGGACCCGTGGACGCCGAGCCTGCCGCCGATGCCGGATCGCCGTCCCCGATCGGAGTGGGTGAGGCGGCGCTGCTGTCGGCTGGTGTGCTGGCACTCGTGGCTGCCCGCCGTCGGCTGAGGCTGCGTGGCTCCCAGCCGCGCGCTCGTGTGCCCGAGCCACCGCCGGAGACCGTCGCCACGGAGCGACGGTTGCGAGCGATCGACGCCGGCGAGCGGTTGGTGCGCGTCGACGTCGCGACCCGCGCGGCCGCCGCCACGCTCGTCGAGGGCCCGGCGCGGATCGTCGTTGTGCAGGTCGGTGGCGACGGCGCAGTCGCGTTGACGTTCACCGCCGACGCCGTCCTCGCCGCGCCGTGGGAAGGTAAAGGCGCTCGCTGGACCCTGCCCGGCTCCACTCCGGTCGAGTTGCTCGCCGATGCCGCTCGAAGCGTCGGGGCTCCATGCGTCGCCCTGACGCAGGTCGGAGTCGACGACGACGGGCGTGACGTGCTCGTCGACCTGGAGGCGCTCGGACTGCTGTCGATCGTCGCCAGTCCGGCAGAGGCAGACGTCGTGGTGCACGGCATCGCGGCGACGCTCGGGACGTCGGTCTTCGCCGAGGTCGCCAATCTGATCGGTGTCGGCCTCGACGCCGACGCCTTCCTCGAGCACCGCCAGGCCCATCACGTCGAAGCCGTGGACGAGGCGTTGGAGCTGGCCACCACGCTGGTCGGGACCACGGCGTCGAGCAAGCAGAGCACGTTCGTCCTGCGTGCCCGGCACACCAGCGGTGAGGCGTGGGAGCCCGCCATCGTCCTCACCTCCTCAGCCGTCGCCGACGAGGTGACGCCCGAGCTGGCTCACGCCGCGGTGAAACGGCGTGGCGGCGTGGCGATGGTGTCGGTCGGCGACGCCTGCGGGGCACCGTGGTCGTTGCGGGCGGCCCCCGGGCGCTGGAGGCTCGAGCCGATCGGTCTCGGGATCACTCCCGTCGGGCTCACTGCTGACGAGCTGCACGGGCTGCAGGACATCCTCGATCGTGCGGATGAGCCGCTGGTCGATCCCGAGGTCGAAGGACCTGCGTTGGTGCCGGACGAAACGGTGGTCGTCGAGGTCGCCGAACCGTACGTCGACCCGCCGTGGTCGCTGATGGTGCGCCTGCTCGGACCCGTCGATGTCGTCGACCCGTCCGAACGCGCCGCCCGCTTCGAGCGTTCCAAGACCCTCGAGCTGATCGCCTGGTTGACGCTGCACCGCGACCGCTCCACCCGAGCCGGGGCCCGCACGGCGCTGTGGGACCTGGACGTGCGCGACGCGACGTTCGCCAACGTCGTGTCGGAGGCTCGCCGGGCCATGGCCCGCCACGTCGAGCCGCCCCCTGGTGAGGAATGGCTCGGCAGGACCCTGACCGAGGTCCTTCCGTTGCACAAGACGGTCGTCGCCGACGTCGAGCTCGTGCGCGCCAGGCTCGATCACGCCCGACTGCAGCCACCTGAACTGGCGATCGAGACGTTGCGTCCGGCGGTGGCGATGATCCGCGATCTGCCCTTCGCCGGCACGGGCTACCTCTGGCCGGACGCCGAAGGGATCACGTCGAACCTCGTGCTGCTGGCGACGAGCGCGGCGACCGAGCTCGCCGGTCACTACCTGTCGATGGGCGACATCGACGGCGTGTTCTGGGCGACGGGGCAGGGCCTCAAGGTCCTGGCCGGACACGAGGAGCTGATCGCCCTGCGCATGCGCGCACACGCCCGCGCCGGCGATCTCTCCGGCGTGCGGATGGAGTGGGAGTCCTACGAGCGGGTGCTCAGCGCCGACCCGTGGAGCGATGGCGAGCCGGCGCCCAAGCTGGTCCTCCTCCGCAAGGAACTGCTGGCGCCGTGAGCCTTCTGTCCGTAGGAATCGATCGTTGTGATGCGATTCCTACGGACAGAACGCTTCAGTCGAGCGGGACGCGGAGCCACTCGACGATTTGTCGAACGACCTCGTAGGTAGCCAGGCGAGCTTCGGTCGTGTCGGCCTGCTCGGCCTCCGCGAACGCCGCGGCCATCCTCTCGACGATCGACGGGCCCGCGCTGAGCAGGGACTCTGATCCTGCTGAGGCCCAGCGCACGAGCACGTAGCGAACCAGGGCTCCGACCGGGATCCCTGTGGAGGCGCTGAGCGGACCCAGCGTCTCCAGCGGATCGAGCCTCGTGTACAACGCCACATCGGCCTTGAAGTTGGCGTCAGGGTCGTCGTCCCTCCACGGACCGGCCCACCGGGTCAGCTCGATGGTGGTGGCCTCGGTCATGCGCCCATCGTCGCACCCAGAACGGCTCGCTCGCCGGGTAGGTTCGCTCCGTCCGACGATCTGACACCCGGGGGAGACGCAATGTCGACGTCCGCACAGCTGCCTGCCGACGATGTCGGTGCCACGCTGAAGCACACCGACGGCATCCGCGGCCGGCGCTATGGCGAGATCATCGTGATCGGCATCGATCCGGGCACAGGGCGCCAGGTCGGCGGCGTCTACAACACGACGGGCCTCAACGACCCGACGGGCAGCGGCGACAACTGCCCGCAGGAGATCTGGGACGGCATCGACGCGCAGGTCGTCACGCAGGAGTACAACGCGCTCGGCACCCTGAAGAACGGGCCGCGGCTGTGGTGCTTGGACTGGGCCGACGGGATGATGGGGGCGGTGCGGGACTTCGCCGGCCTCAGGGCGCACTGGGCGATGTGGCTCGACATCACCGACGAGCTGCGCGCCGCTACCGCCTATGCGCCCTTGACGGGGCGCCGAGACACCCACCTCGGCATCAACGCCGGCTCCCCGGCGTTCATCCTCGACGACCCCGACGGCGACGCGTGGGTGATGAAGTCCGTCAGCCTCATCACCCACCCCGACCAGACCTACGAAGGTCTCACCGGTCTCGGCGACCGCCTCGATCTCCCGGCCGGCTGGGCCTTCCGGGCCGTCGAGCTCGACGCCGACCTCGTGCTCACGCCGGACAACGGCAGCGTCCGGGTCACCCAAGACGATCTCGGCAACGTCTACGACCGGGCCGGAGGACCCTTCAGCAACTACCGGCCCTGAGCACTCGGCTTGACCGAACATCTGTTCTGGCGCGAACATGCGCCGATGACAGAGCGGACGACCGACCCGTCGAACGGCCGGCTCCCGCTGCACGAGGCGGAGGCGATGCGGAGGTCGCTGTCGATGAGCGACACGTTGCCCCGCTCGGACCTCGAACGGGTCCTCGACACCTGCGTCGCCCTGCTGGCCGAGCGAGCCAGGATCGTGCGCATCCTCGACGACCTCGGCGGCTCATGGGGTGACACGCGCCGGGCGCTCAACGACCTGTCGAAAGTGCTGCGGCGGTAGCTCCGCGCTCCGGCTCAGGCGGCGTGGGCCGGTGGCACGAGCTCTTCGGCCATCGGAGGAGCAGGTGGCGTGCCGTCACCGAACGGGCGCCCGCCGAGCTCCTGGCGGTGGTGCGGCGTCAGCCACCCGGCGAGGTCAGGTCCCCTCGGGACGATCTGCTTCGGGTTGATGTCCTTGTGCACCACGTAGTAGTGGCGCTTGATGTGCACGAAGTCGATCGTGTCGCCGAAGCCGGGCGTCTGGAACAGGTCCCGGGCGTAGGCCCACAGCACCGGGAGCTCGGTCAGCTTGTGACGGTTGCACTTGAAGTGCCCGTGATACGCGACGTCGAAGCGGGCCAACGTCGTGAACAGGCGGACATCCGCCTCGGTGATCGTGTCGCCGACGAGATAACGCCGGCGGGCGAGGCGTCGGGACAACCAGTCGAGGCGGGCGAACAACCGGTCGAAGGCGTCCTCGTACGCCCCCTGTGAGCCGGCGAACCCGCACCGGTAGACGCCGTTGTTGACGTCCCGGTAGACGAGCTCCATCACCTCGTCGAGCTCGGCGCGGTGGCGCTCGGGATAGAGGTCCGGCGCGCCCGTCGCGATGGAAGGCCTTCCACTCCGTCGAGAGATCCAGCGTGATCTGCGGGTAGTCGTTCGTGACCACCTGCTTGCTCGGGATGTCGACGATCGCCGGCACGGTGATCCCCCGGTCGTAGTCGGGATCGCGAGCGAGGTACGCCTGCTCCAGGCGTTCGAAGTCGAGGACCGGGTCGCGGCCACCGGGGTCGATGTCGAACGTCCAGCTGTGCTCGTCGTGCACCGGGCCGCACACGCCCATCGACAGGACGGGTTCGAGCCCGAGGAGCCGCCGCACGATGATCGACCGGTTGGCCCACGGGCACGCTCTGGACACGACCAGCCGGTAGCGGTCGGGCATCACCGGCCAGCCGAACCGACCGTCGGCCGTGATCCGATCGGTCAGGTAGTCCGTGTCACGCTCGAACGCGCCACCGGAGTGCACGGAGCTGCCCGCGCTCGCTTGCATCGTCATGGCCGGAGCCTTCCCGGCTCCTCCAGACGTCACACGAGCTTCATCGCCTCCCTGGCGGCCACCGCCACGGGGTCCCACACCGACGAGAACGGCGGCGCGTAGGCGAGGTCGAGGTCGGCCACCTGCTCCACCGTCATGCCGGCGGTGATCGCAGTGGCCACGGTGTCGATCCGCTTGGCGACCGTGCCGCCACCGAGGATCTGGGCGCCCAGCAGCCGGCCGGTTCCCCGCTCGGCGGTCATCCGCACGGTGACCCGCTCGGCATCGGCGAAGTAGCCGGCCTTCGTCGTCCCGTCGATCGTGGCGGCGACGGCGTCGAAACCTGCCTCGGCGGCGGCTCGCTCGGTGAGCCCCGTGAGGGCGATGCCGAGCCGGCACAGCTTCGTGATGGCCGTGCCGAGCACGTGCGGCGACCGCACGTCACGGCCGGCCATGTTCAGACCGGCCACACGGCCGTGGCGGTTGGCGTAGGTGCCGAGGGCGATGTACACCGGCTGGCCGGTGACCAGGTGGGTCGACTCGGCGCAGTCTCCCGCCGACCAGACACCCTCGACGGACGTGGCCTGCCGGTCGTCGACCCGGATCGCGTCGGCAACGCCGGTCTCGATGCCGGCGGCCGCCGCCAGCTCCGAGCGCGGACGCACCCCGATGCCGAGCACCACGAGGTCGACCCCGAGTGGCCCCTCTGACGTCAGCACCTTGCCCGGCTCGAAGCCCTCGACGTCGACCTTCACGCGGACGTCGATGCCATGACCCTCGAGTGCGGCGGCGACGCGTTGACCGAAGTCGGCGTCGAGCATCGCGAGCAGCTGGCCCTTGCGTTCGACGATCGTCGCCGTGCAGCCCCGCTCGATGAACGACTCGGCGAGCTCCAGGCCGATGTACCCGCCGCCCACCACGACGACGCGCCGGCAGCCCTGCTCGGCGAGCGACAGCAGCACCTCGGCGTCCTCGAGGGTCTGCACGCCCCGGATGAACGGCAGGTCGATCCCCGGCAGGTCAGGTCGGATCGGCGCGCCGCCGGTGGCGACGAGCAACCGGTCGTAGCCGAGGCGTTCGGTCGTCCCGGCTCCCTCGTCGAGCACCTCGACGACGCCGGCCGACGTGTCGATGGCGACGGCCTCGTGGTGGATGCGCACGTCGATGCCGCGCCGGCGATGCTCGTCCGGGCTGCGGGCGATGAGTGCCTCGACGCCGCCGGTGACCACGCCACCGATGACGAATGGGATCCCACATGCCGAGTAGCTCGTGAACCGACCGGTCTCCAACACGATGATCTCGTCATCGGGGGCAGCACCCCGGAGCCGGCTGGCGGCGGTCATGCCCGCGGCGTCCCCGCCGATGATGACGTGGCGCGTCATCGCGCCAGTATGGGTGATGGCGCATGGCAACATCCGCGCCATGCGGTTCGGGATCTCGATCCCCAACTTCGCCGAGCCGGAGGCGTTGTTGGAGGTGGCCCGCCGGGCCGAGCAAGGCGGATGGGACGGGTTCTTCCTGTGGGACCACGTCCTCGTCGACGTCACCGCGCCACCGCCGATCAGCGAGCCATGGACGGTGCTCGGCGCCGCGGCAACGGTCACGTCGCGGGTCCGCCTCGGCACGATGGTGACACCCGTGGCCCGCCGCCGCCCCTGGGTCCTCGCCCGCCAGGTGACGACGGTCGATCACCTCTCCCACGGTCGGGCGATCCTCGGCGTCGGGCTCGGTGTTCCTCCGGAGGCGGAGTTCGCCGCGTTCGGTGAGCCTGCGGACCCGGCCCAACATGCGCCGCTCGTGGACGAGGGACTGGACGTCATCGCCGCCCTGTGGACCGGCGAACCGGTCACCCACGACGGCCCGCACTATCACCTGCGCGACGTCACGTTCCTGCCACGACCCGTGCAACAGCCGCGCATCCCGATCTGGTCGGCGGCCTCCCTTCCGGCGCGAGCCGGTGTCCGCCGGGCAGCTCGATGGGACGGCATCGTGCCGATCTACGCGTCGGGCGACGAGTTTCGCCCGCTGACGCCCGACGAGGTCGCCGGGATCGTCGAGGAGCTGGCGACTCGGCGCACGGGCGACGGTCCGTTCGATGTCGTCGTGTGGGTCCTCGCCGAGGATGCCGAGTCGTGCGCCGAGTACGAACGGGCCGGCGCCACGTGGCTGATCCACGGTCCTGCACCGGGGGACGACTGGCTCGACGACGCGCTCGGCATCGCCGCCGGCGGCCCGCCGGCATGACCTGGAACGACGTCAGCTGTACTGATCCAGGATGGTCGACTCGGTGACGCGTTCGAGGGTGTCCTTGATGGCCACGGCCATCACCTCGCTCACGCCGTCCACACCGACCAGGTCGGCAACGGTCGCCCGCTGCAGCTTGGCCAACCCTCCGAAGTGGTCGGCCACCGCCGCAGCCTGCGCGGCCGGGAGCTTGTGGACCCGGTGCAGCAGCCGAAGTCCCTTCGGCGAGACCTCCTGATCGAGGTCGCGGCTGTCACCGTCGCGGTGCAGCGTGGCGGCGGCGATGCGGTGGTCGAGCACCTCGTCGTCGTCGAGGCGTGACATCTCGAGCTGCGTGTCCATGACGGTGCGGCCGGCCGGCAGGTAGTCGGCGACCACGAGGTCGAGCTCGTCGTCGACGTCGCCGTAGATCTCGTCCAGCTGCAGTCGCAGGAGCCGGGCATCGACACCGAGCTCGATGATCATCGTCTCGATCTCGTCGGAGATGCGGTGCACCATCTCGCCGCGCTGCACCACGGCGACGACGTCACGCAGCGTGACGACGTCCTCGAGCTCCAGCCCGGTCAAGTTGGCGATCGCATCGTCGAGGCGGACCTTGTACCGCTCGAGCGTCTGCAGCGCCTGGTTGGCGCGATCGAGCAGGCGGCCGATGTCCTGCAACTGGTGCTTGGAGCCGCCGGCGTAGATGTTGATCACGCCCATCTCCTCGCTCGCCGACACCACGGGCACCTTCAGCGAGCGGGCGACGCGCTCAGCGGTGCGGTGGCGGGTGCCCGTCTCGCTGGTCGGCACGGTCGGATCGGGCACCAGGTGCACGTTGGCCCTGGCGATGCGCCCGCCGTCGGTGGAGATGATGATCGCGCCGTCCATCTTCGCCAGCTCGGAGAGCCGTTGCGGGCTGTACGGCGCGTCGACGAGGAAGCCACCGGAGCAGATGGCCAGCACGTCGGACCCGTCGTCGAGCACGAGCAGGGCACCTGCCTTGGCCCGCACGACCCGGTCGATGCCGTCGCGAAGCGGCGTCCCAGGGGCCACTTGCCCGAGCGCATCGCGCATCTCGTCATTGGCCCCGCGGAAACGGTTGACCATCCCGGGAGTCTAGGGGTGACGCGGCGACGGCCCGCCAGGGCCGCCGCCGCGAAACGTGGGTCCTGCGGTCACCAGCGGTAGCGCCACACCCCGGCGTTTCCGAAGCCGATGACGTCCTGGCGGCCGCCACCGGTGGTGTCGGCAAGCAGGCGCGGGTGCTGGGGAACCCGCCACCCGCCGGCGTCGTAGCCGAAGTTCGTCACGAGCAGCTCGACGGGGCCGAACGTGCCGTCGGCCTGTGCCCTCGACACGTAGACGCCGGCGTTGCCGAACCCGACGATGTCGGCGCGTCCGTCCCCGGTGGTGTCGGCGAGGAACCGTGGGTGTTGACCGACGCGCCAGCCTCCGGCGTTGAACCCGAAGTTCTCGACGACGAGCTGCACGGGCCCGTAGGAGCCGTTGGCTTGCGCTCTCGACACGTAGACGCCGGCGTTGCCGAACCCGACGATGTCGGCGCGTCCGTCACCGGTGGTGTCGGCGAGGAACCGTGGGTGTTGACCGACGCGCCAGCCGCCGGCGTTGAACCCGAAGTTGTTCACCACGAGCTGGACCGGGCCGTAGGACCCATCGGGCTGAGCCCGCGAGACGTAGACGCCGGCGTTGCCGAACCCGACGATGTCGGCGCGTCCGTCACCGGTGGTGTCGGCGAGGAACCGTGGGTGCTGGTCGACGCGCCAGCTGCCGGCGTTGAACCCGAAGTTGTTGACGACCAGCTGCACGGGCCCGTAGGAGCCGTTGGCTTGCGCCCTGGACACGTAGACGCCGGCGTTGCCGAAGCCGACGATGTCGGCGCGTCGGTCCCCGGTGGTGTCGGCGAGGAACCGTGGGTGCTGGTCGACGTGCCAGCTGCCGGCGTTGAACCCGAAGTTGTTCACGACCAGCTGCACGGGCCCGTAGGAGCCGTTGGCTTGCGCCTTCGACACGTACACGCCGGCGTTGCCGAAGCCGACGATGTCGGCGCGTCCGTCCCCGGTGGTGTCGGCGATGAACCGCGGGTGCTCGTCGACGCGCCAGCTGCCGGCGTTGAACCCGAAGTTGTTCACGAGCAGCTGCACGGGCCCGTAGGAGCCGTCGGCCTGGGCCTTCGACACGTACACGCCGGCGTTGCCGAAGCCCACGATGTCCGCCCGCCCGTCACCGGTCGTGTCAGCGGCGAAACGAGGATGCTGGCTGACGCGCCAACTGCCGGCGTTGTAGCCGAAGTTCGCCACCACCAGCGTTGGTCCGGCGCCGTTCGTCTTGACCGTGACGACCGCACCCGGAGCTGAGACGGCGACGATGTCGAGTCCCGACGCGGTGCCGTCCCACCACTTGCTGTTGGGGGAGGTCGCATCGCCGAACGCTTGGTTGGCCGGCGACCCGTAGAGGTCGCTGCTGTCGCCCTGGTTGGCGGCGTGCTCGAGGTCGGCGCGATTGTCGGCCTGGACGAGCGAGAGCTCGTAGTGCTGCGCCGGCGTCATCTGCTCGTTGTTGTTGCTGCCGTTCTCGTCGACGTGCCAGATGAGCAAGCCGGCGTCCGGGAGCGCCGCATCGCGGCCGGTCTGCCGCCGGTTCTCGATGATGAAGTACTCGGTGCTGTTCTTGGCGTGGAGCAGGAAGTCGTTCGTGCCGGCACTGACGGGGAACGAGGAGCCCGCCGAGAGTGTCGTCAGCTTCGACGTCCACCCGGCCTCGTTCTTGAGGTAGGCGCTGACGTGCACGGGGTTGGTGTCGGCGCCGCCGTAGCACATCAGGCAGTAGTGCCCCACGCCGTGCGATTCGCTGCCGTAGTCGTAGAGGTCGGGGAAGTCGCAGACCATGTGCCCGTTCTCGTGGCAGAACGTGCGCAGCGTGAGCTGGGCACCCATGTTCGTGATCTGGTAGTCACGGAAGGTCCGCGTCGGCGACGCCACGAAATCCGGCGACAGGACCCACTGGTGCGGCCACAGTCCCTGGCTCCACGAGTTGACGCGCTCGCCGGCATAGAAGACGTTGAGCGCGTACACGAAGCCGCCGCTGTCCGCGCTGAGCTGCGAGAAGTCGAACCCGTTGTTGCGCAGGTTGGTCAGGGCCTCGGTGATCAGCTCCCGCGCCCGGCTGCCGAACGGGATCGCCGGGTTGGTGTAGTACGCCCGGTTCTGCTGCGCCGTGTAGTAGGCGGTGACCACGTTGCGGTAGCGCAGCTTCCCCTCCGAGATCTCGAGGAAGTAGTCACGCACCGAACCGTTGTTGCCGAAGCCGCTGTAGCCGACCTGGTTGCAGAAGTTGTCGACCTGCTGGCGGGTGATCGTGCCAGGCACGTCAGGGAACTGGACGAGGATGCACAGCCCGGTGACGTCGCCGACAGCAGTGGGCTGCGGCGGCGCGGCCAAGCCTTCCGCCGCCGACTCGATCGCGGAGCGCCGCTCGCGCCGACGCTGCTCCCAGCGCCGCTCGACGGGCGATGCGTCGTGAGCTGCCGCTGCTCGTTCCCTGGCGGCCGGTCGCCGCGTGCGCAGGTGTTGCGGAATGCCGAGCGACTCCGGCTGCGCGGTGCCGACGCGTGGCCCGAGCGGCAGCAACGTCGTCCCATCGTCGGACAGGCGGGCGTAATGGTGGAACCCGGTGACCGGGTCGTTCACGACGGTGTACCC
The DNA here is from genome assembly GCA_963774635.1 of uncultured Acidimicrobiia bacterium. GTDB lineage: Bacteria > Actinomycetota > Acidimicrobiia > Acidimicrobiales > Ilumatobacteraceae > JALZMG01. The sequence goes on along the minus strand of CAVZFS010000026.1, from coordinate 94,396 downwards.
GTCGAGCGTCTCGAAGACCGCTTCGAACTGGTTGCCCCACCCCAGCAACCGAACCTGGGAGCCATCAGGCTCCTCAAAGGTGAACAGCTCACCTGCGAACGGAACCGACATCACGTACTCCCTCCACTGAAGCCCGGCCGAATCGGCCAGGTGTTGTCTGGAGGAGGAGCCGCCAGACGGGACGGAGATACGCGCCGGGTGGCTGTTCGGCCTGGTGACCTGTGGCTCCTCCTACGATGTCGGCGTGACGTCGTCGGAACCATCGAGAGTGGAGTCGCCGGACTGGCTGGTGAAGCGTGACGGCAGCGCCGACGAGGTGCTCTGCGAGGACGGCACGTGGGGCACCATCGAGTCGGCCCACTGGTTCTCCTCGCACGATGAGGCGGCGGCTGCCTCAGTTCCCGAGGGCACCACGGGGACGCCGATCCAGCAGCACCCCGACGCCAAAGAGGCCCACGGATAGGCAGGTGGGCTCGCCGTCGCTTCGCGGTGCGCGTCGGAGAGTCCGAAGTCGCCCGTGACGGCGACGGCGAGCTCGGTAGGCGAGGCGAGCAACTTGCTTGCGAGCCGAGCCCCGGACATAGGGCTCACGGCTGGACCATTCGAGACACGATCAGCGCCTCGCCAAGGGTGTGCACCCGCTGGAGTTGCATGCCCGCGACGTCCGGCGTCGCGTGCGGCACGATCGCCCGCTCGAACCCCATCCGCACCGCCTCGGCGAGCCGGCGCTTGACGTGGGAGACCTGGCGGATCTCACCGCCGAGACCGATCTCGCCGGTGACCACGACGTGGCCGGGCAGCGGGATGTCGGTCACCGCACTGGCCACCGCCAACGCCAGCGGGAGGTCGGTGCCCGGCTCGTGGAGCCGAATGCCTCCGACGACGGACGCGTAGACGTCCTGGTCGGCGACACGGATGCCGGCGCGACGCTCGAGCACCGCCAGCAGGAGGGCCAGACGTCCGCCGTCGACGCCCTGCGCGTTGCGGCGGGCAGGCGTGGGGAAGGGAACCGGCACGGTGAGCGCCTGGACCTCGACGAGCAGCGGCCGGCGTCCGTCCATCGCGGGCACGACGACCGATCCCGGTACGGCGCCACGCCGGTCGGCGAGCAGCAGCTTCGACGCGTCCGGGACGCCGACGAGACCCTGGGCCGTCATCTCGAACAGGCCGAGCTCTTCGGTCGCCCCGAAGCGGTGCTTGATCGCACGAAGCAGGCGGAGGGCGTGGTGCCGGTCGCCGTCGAACGACAGCACCGTGTCGACGATGTGCTCGAGGACGCGGGGGCCGGCGAGCGCACCGTCCTTCGTGACGTGGCCGACGAGCACGATCGCGACGTTGCGCCGCTTGGCCTCGCCGACGAGGTGCTGCGCGCACGCCCGCACCTGCGTCACCGAGCCAGCCGTGGAGGAGATCGAGGGATCGGCGATGGTCTGGATGCTGTCGACGACGACAAGTGCAGGCTCGGCACGGTCCACGGCGTTGACGACTCCATCGAGCGATGTCTCGGCGGCGAGCCAGAGGTCCGGTCGCACGGCGCCGAGGCGCTCGGCGCGCAGGCGGACCTGCTGCGCGCTCTCCTCGGCGCTGACGTAGAGCGTCGGCCCCGGCCACCAGGCCAGCAACTGGAGGAGGAGCGTGCTCTTGCCGATGCCTGGCTCGCCGCCGAGCAGGGTCACCGATCCGGCGACCAGGCCGCCGCCGAGCACGCGGTCGAGCTCGGCGATGCCCGTCGGCTGGGGCTGCGCGAGCAGCGCGTCGATGTCCTGCAGGAGCTGCAGCTCGGCCATCGGCGTCGGCGATGGGCCGCGTGCCGCCCCGGGCGGGTCACCGTGGACCTCCTCGACGAGACTGTTCCACGACCCGCACCCGGAGCACTGCCCGGTCCACTTCGGGTGCGCCGTGCCGCAGTCGGCACAGGCGTGGACCGTTCGCAGTCGGGTCATGTCGGCAGCATGAGCGGGGGGTGTCACACTGCGCGCGATGAGCGAGCAACTGAGCCCCGAGCTGCCGACCGACTACGCGCCGCAGGCCGACGAACGGGCGACGCTGCAGTTCTTCCTCGACTACCAGCGGATCGTCCTCGCTCGCAAGGCCGACGGGCTGACCGACGAGCAGGCCCGCATGGCGGCCTGCCCGCCGAGTGATCTCACCATCCTCGGTGTGGTTCGCCACATGACCGACGTCGAGCGCAACTGGTTCCAACGCTCCCTGCAGGCGAAGGATCTGCCGCCCCACTACTACGGGGCCTCCCATCCCGACGGCGACGAGGACGGCGACTTCCACCCACCGCCGGACGCCACCCTGGCCGACGCGCTGGCCGCCTACTGGGAGGAGATCGAGGCCAGCAACGCCGCCAGCACCGCCGGTGCGCTCGACGACATCGAACGGCGTGATCGCGCCACGTACAGCCTGCGCTGGATCATCGTCCACATGATCGAGGAGTACGCCCGCCACATCGGGCATGCCGACCTGCTGCGCCAAGCGATCGACGGCGTCACCGGGGATTGAATCGAATGCGGCCGGCGATTTTCCGTTCTGTCCGTAGGAACCGCATCACAACGCCCGATCCCTACGGACAGAAGCGGCTAGCTGGCGTAGATGTTCAACTCGGTGGCGACCTGGTCGGCCAACGCATAGGTCGTCGGCAGGTCCGGGTGGCGGACGACGACGATGCCGTCCGACAGCACCGTCTGCTGCCAGTCGCGACGCGGTTGACCGATGCCGACGAGATCGACGTTGACGATGTACTCACCGATCGTCGACATCAAGTGTTCGAGTCCCTCGACGTGGCTGATGCGGCCCTGGCCCTGCGCCCGCTTGATCACCATCGCCGCGTTGTACTTGCGCTCGACCGGCTGACTGAACCGGCCGTGGCAGACCGCCTCGGCCCATCCCATGAACAGGTCGATGTCGCAGCTGAAGTTCATCAGGTCGGTCAACCGGGCGCCTGGCGCGCGTGCTCCGATCTCGCCGAAGACGACCTCTCCCGCGTCGGTGCGGTACCACTCCATGTGGGTGAAGCCGCTCGTGAACCCCATCGCCGTCAGCACCGCCTCGCCCATCGTCTTGCCTTCGGCCAGGTACGGATGGTCGGGTTGGCGATGGGCGATGACCTGCTGGCTGATCCACTCCACTTGCTTGCCGACGAGCGGCCGTGGTCGGTACTCGGCGATGTTGTAGAAGGCGATCGCGCCGTCGGCGCAGACCGTGTCGTACGTGAACTCCTCGCCGTCGATGAACTCCTCGACGCTGACCTCGTCGATGTGGCCGAGACGCGGCAGCGCGGCTTCGAGCTCGGCGTCGTTCTCGATGCGATGGGTGTCGAGCGAGCCGGCTCCCGAGATCGGCTTGATGATCAGCGGGTAGCCGACGCGTTCAGCGGCGTCGCGGCAACCGGCGACGGTCGTCGACCGTTCGGCGCGCGGCGTCCGGATGCCGGCCTTCTCGACGATCTCCTTCATCCGACCCTTGTCGCGGAACGCCCACGCCTGCTCCACGCTCATCCCCGGCGTGCCGATCGCCTCGCGCAGGCGAGCAGCGAGGACGACCGTCGGCTCCCAGAGGGTCTCGACGAGGTCGACGTTGCGGCCGCGCAGTCGATCGAGGACCGTGCGCATGATCCCGTCCTCGTCGCCCCACGAACCGATCTGGATGTAGTCCGCCAGCGCCCGCCGGCTGAGCTCCGGCAGCGCATCGGAAGGCTGGTCACCGACGCCGATGACCGTTGCACCGACCTCGGCCAGCCCGCGTGTGAACAGCGGCATCTCGCCGGGGTAGCCCGGCCCCAGGAAGACCACATCCATCTAGCCCGTCTCCAGCCGGATCGTCGAGATCAGTTCGTCGAGGGCTCGCTCGACCGCGCCGGTCTCACGGTCCCTGACGATCACGTAGCCGTCGCCCTCGTATGTACCGCTCGGTCGGTCGCCGGCGCCTGGCAGCCGGGCGTCGACGATCAGCGAGCGCGTCGCTTCGCTGACCTGGTCCAGACCGTGCGCGGCGATGATCGACCTGCCCGGTCCCTGCGCCCGCAGGTAGGCGGCGCCGACGGCCCACCCGCGATGTGGAGCATCGAACTGCTCCTCCACGGCGAGTCCGGCCCAGGTGGCGTACATGTCGACGTCGTGGGCGAACGACAGCAGCGTCATGAACTGGGCGCCCGGCGGACGGGCGCCGATCTCCGACACCGCCAGTGACCCGTCGTCGCGCCGGAACCACTCGAGGTGGGAGAGCCCGGTCTGCAACCCGAGCGACGTGATGGCGTGGTGACAGATCCCCGCCACGTCGGCAAACCCAGGTCCGTCGATCTGACGGGGCAGCAGCACGCACCACTGGATCCAGGGATGCGACAGCACGTCGAGCGGGCTGGGGACGTACCGGCTGATCGAGTACCAGCGCAGCTGGCCGTCGACCACCACGCTGTCGAACGAGTGCTCCTGGCCACGCACGAACTCCTCGAGGACCATCGGCTCGTCGGATGTCGGAGGGGCGTCGCGCAGCCAGCTCGCCAACTGGTCAGGGCCGTCGACGCGGAACGTGTTGCGCGCCCCGCGCCGGCCGGCGGCTTGGCGACGAACGGGTAGCCGACCCGGTCGGCGAACGTCGTGGCATCGCTCGCTGATGCGACGCGGGCGCTCCGTGCGCACGGCACGCCGGCCGCCTCGAAGGCGGCCTTCATGCGTGCCTTGTCGCGGAAGTTGTCGGCGACACCGGCCGTCATGCCGGGGATGCCCAGCCGCTCGCGCACCGTGCCGACAGGCACCTGGGCGTTCTCGAGGATCGTGACGAGGCGATCCACGGACCCGAGGTGGCGGCCCATCGTGCTGACCGCGTCCGTCAGCTTGTCGGCGTCCAGGCAGTCGTCGAGCCGCCAATGACCGGCCACGGCGAGGCGGACTGATGGCGGGAAGGCCTCGATCGGATCGGAGCTGATCAGCCCGACTCGCGCCTCCGGGACGTGGGCGACGGCGTCGACGAACCGGGCGGTCGCCTCGAGCGCGTATGGCGCCACGAACACGACGTTGGTCATCGCCGCCGGACGGTAGTCGCAGCCGAACCCGGCGTTGTCCGAGAGCCCTGCTGACGAGAGCTCGGTTATGCGGTCAGCGCGGCGACAGCGGCGGCGCACACGTCGTCGCTGCGACCCGTTGACTCCTTCGTGACGCCGAGGAACTCCAGCTCCGTGTCGTCGCTCGGATCCGTCGGTGTGCCGCCATGGTCGACGAGGAACTCGAAGCGGACCTGTCCAGGGTCCCGAGCGATCGCCTTGCCATTGGGCCCGTAGAGCGTGAACGCTCCGGTGGCGAGCACCTCGATCGTCAGGGTGCCGTCACCGTTGTCGACGACGCTGAGGTCCTTGGTCAGCACTCGACTTCTGTCGGTCAGCTGGTTCCCGTTCGCCAGGTTCGTGAGCACGCTGGTGACTGCAACGTGATCGGCGAAGTAGATCAGCCCGTCCGGTCCGTGCGCGCCGCCCTGGAACCGACCGTCGACGACCCGGTCGAATCGAACCATCAGCCCGGATTCGCAGAAGTCCTCCTCGACGAACGTGACCTCCTCGTGGAACCGCTCTCCGAAAGGCTTGGCCTCGGCGATGCCAGCCAGCGCCGTCGACCCAACGGCGGCCGCGGCGACGACCAAACCAACAACTCTTGCCCGCCTCATCTGTGCCCCCTCTGCACGTGGACGCCACCCGCTGTGCCGTCCGCCCCGGCGGCGACTGTACTCCTCCCAGCCGGACGCGGCGCTCTCCGGTGCCGTCCGTCAACGACGGGCGAGCTGGCGTCGAAAAGTAGCCTTGCCGGATGGAAACCGTGATCGTCGGTGCCAACGAGTCGGAGACGGCGGCGAGAGCCGTCGAGCGCGCCGGTGAGGTGGCCGCCCGCATGGAGGCCCGGCTCGTGGTCGTGACGGCATACGGCGTCGATGAGGTCACCGAGGTTGGGATCAGCGACGACACGTTTCGGGTCAGCACATCGGCGCAGGCGTCAGTGTTCGCCGAGGGCGCCGCTGCGCGACTGCGCGCGAGCTACGGCATCGAGGCGTCCGGAGTGGCATCGGCCGGGAAGCCGGAACGGGTGATCCTCGACGCCGCCAAGCAGTTCGAGGCCTCGATCATCGTCGTGGGCAACGTACGCATGAAGGGAGCCGGGCGACTTCTCGGCAGTGTGGCGAACCACATCGCGCACCACGCTCCGTGTGACGTCCTCATCGTGAAGACGGTCTGATCGCAGCGGGGGTCCAGCGGGCCTGGGGTTGCGTACCGGGCCCCTAGCATGCGCCGTCGCATGCACGTCGTCTTCCTCGAGCCGAGCTTCCCCGACAACCAGAAGCAGTTCGTGCGGGCGCTCAACGAGGTCGGCGCCACGGTCATCGGCATCGGTGAGCGGCCGAAGGACTGGCTCGACGGAGACGTCGCCGGCTGGCTGGCGCACTACGAACAGGTGACGTCGGTGGTCGACGAGGGCCGCTTGATCGAGGTCATCCGCGGCCTCCAGCAGCATCTCCACATCGAGCGGCTCGAGGCGTCGATCGAGGCCCATGTGATGGCCGCCGCCCGCGTCCGCGAGGCATGTGGGATCCCCGGCACCTCGGTCCACACCACCTACCTCTGCCGCGACAAGCCGGCGATGAAGGCCGTGTTGCGTGACGCCGGCATCCGCACAGCGGCGTCGACCGGCGCCCACTCCGGCCACGAGGTCTGGGAGTTCGCCCACGCCGTCGGGTTCCCGCTCGTGCTCAAGCCGGCGGCCGGCGCCGGAGCCGCCGGGGCGGAGCGCGTCAACGGTCCCGACGAGCTGGACGAGGCGATCGCACGCAGCGGCGTCGACCATGGCACCGAGATCGCCGTCGAGGAGTTCGTCGAGGGTCACGAAGGCTTCTACGACACGATCACCATCGACGGCCAGGTGGCGATGGAGTTCGCCACGCACTACTACCCGAACGTGCTGGAGGCGATGCGGACGCGCTGGATCTCACCGCAGTTCGTGGCCACCAACCGCATCGACGGCGAGCCCAGCTACGACGAGGTGAAGGAGATGGGCCGGGCCGTCATCCGCGCCCTCGGCATCGGGACGTCGGCCACCCACATGGAGTGGTTCGCCGGGCCGAAGGGCCTCTACTTCAGCGAGATCGGCGCCCGCCCTCCCGGCGTGCGCTGCTGGGACCTCTATTCCGCCGGCAACGACCTCGACATCTACGTCGAATGGGCGATGGCGGTCGTTCACGGCCGGATCACCCGGCAGCCGTCACGCCGCTTCGCCGCCGGCATGATCGCGTTGCGCCCCGACCGCGACGGCGCGATCACCCACTACGACGCCGTGGACGAGATCCAGCACCGCTTCGGCGAGTGGATCATCGACGCCCACCTGCCTCCGGCCGGCACGCCGACGCAGCCGGTGGAGGCCGGGTACATGGCCAACGCCTGGGTCCGCATGCGCCATCCGGACTACGACGTGCTGCGCGGGATGCTCGACGACGTCGGGAGAACGGTCAAGGTCCACGCGTGATCGAAGGCCCCCGCGGGTTGCCAGCAGTACTTCGAGCGGAGCGTTCCTTCACCACCGAGGAGCTCGACGCCCGCCGCGCCGAAGGCGGGGCGTTCCCCATCGTCGAGCCGGGCGTGTGCACGTTCGCCTACGCCGGTCCGGTCGAGGCGGTTCGACTTGTCCACTTCGGCGTCGGCCTGCCCGACGACCTGAGCTTCGAACCTGTCGACGACTCGGAGTGGTGGGTGCTGCCGCTCGCCGTACCGGACGGCAGCCGCGTCGAGTACAAGCTCGAGGTACTCGACAGCTGGGGCCATCATCTCGACAACGATGCGCTCAACCCGAATGTGGCGACGAACCCGTTCGGTGCCAACTCGGTCTGTGAGGCGCACGGTTACGAGCCGCCCTTGTGCGCCTCGTACGCCGACGACGTCCCGCGCGGCACGTTCCGGGACGTCCAGGTGTCGAGCGCGGCCTTCGGTCGCGACGTCACCGTGACCGTCTACGAACCGGCGGCGTTCGCCAATGGCGAACGAGCCCCGCTGGTCGTCGTGCACGACGGCGGTGACTACCTGCGCTACGCGAGCGCTTCCACGGTGCTCGACAACCTCATCCAGGGTGATGTGATCCCGCCGACGTTCGCCGCCTTTGTGCAGCCCGGTGAACGTCTGGGCGAGTACGCCGACGACCCCCGGCACGCCACGTTCTTGACCGACGAGCTGGTGCCCCGACTCGAGGCGGAGCTGCCGCTGATCGGCAGTCCGAACGGGCGCTGCCTGATGGGGGCGAGCTTCGGGGCCGTCGCCTCGCTCGCTGCGGCCCGCCGGGCGCCCGGCACGTACGGACGGCTGCTGCTGCAGTCGGGCTCGTTCGCGAGCGCCGGCGTCGGTTGCCGCCGACGCGCCGAGCCGCTGTGGCGGCCGGTGCGGCGCTTCGTGCAGGACTACCTCGCGGACCCGGTCGCCGTCGCCGAGAAGGCGTTCGTCAGCTGCGGGGCGTTCGAGTCGTTGATCTGTGAGAACCGGGGTCTCGTGCCCGTCCTGAGGGCCACGGGGATGGAGGTCAACTTCGTGGAGACGCTCGACGGCCACAACTGGGTGTGCTGGCGGGACAGCCTCGGGATCGCACTTCCGTGGCTGCTGGCGGACGGCTGAAGGCCGGCCGCGCCGGCCGAGCGAGCGCCAGCGAGCCAGGACGGCGATGGGGTGTGGGGGCGCAGCCCCCACTGCATGACGGGACGGCGACTAGGTTCCCCGCCCGTGGCCGACGTTCGCCGTCGCATCGGGCTCTCGCTCGGAGCAGATCTCTGCTGGCCGATCTGCTACGAGGAGATACTGCGCCGCCTCGATCTCGCGATCCCGCTCGGCGACGACACCATCCGCTTCGACGTCGACCGCGTCACCATCGAGCCCTTCGACCTGCGCCAGGGGTCGACGTACGACGTCGTCGTCGACCGCCTGACGCACTGGTACACGACGAGCCGCGAGTGGATCAAGAAGGCCGTGCTGATGGACGGCCTCTACGTGTTCAACAACCCGTGGGCCATCCAGTCCATGGAGAAGCACACGTCCTACTGCGCCATGATGCGCCTCGGCATGCCGATCCCGGACACGTGGATCGTGCCGCCCAAGGACTACGAGTTCAAGCCTGACCTGGCGATCACGCTGAGCCGTTACGCCAGGCTGTTCGACCTCGACGAGGTCGGGCAGGCCGTCGGCTACCCGCTGTTCGCCAAGCCGTACGACGGTGGCGGCTGGGCCGGTGTGAGCCGGGTCGACGATGGTGGCGATCTCCACCGCGCCTACGACTCCAGCGGAACGTATTTGTTGCACCTGCAACGAGCCGTCGAGCCGCACGATCTCTTCGTCCGCTGCATCGGCTTCGGACCGCAGACCAGGCTCGTGCGCTACGACCCGTCTGCGCCGTTGCACGACCGGTACACGATGGACGACGGCAACGTTCCGGACGATCAACGAAAGACGATCATCGACACGACGCTGACGATCAACTCGTTCTTCGGCTGGGAGTTCAATTCGTGCGAGGCGCTGCGCCAGGACGGGACGTGGCACCCCATCGACTTCGCCAACGCCTGCCCTGACTCGCAGGTGACGTCGCTGCACTACCACTTCCCGTGGCTCGTCGCCGCCAACCTGCGGTGGTCGATCTTCTGCGCAGCGACGAAGCGACGGATGCGCGTCGACCTCGAGTGGGCGCCGTACTTCGAGATCGCCGACACGTCGGCGCCGTACGAGGAGAAGCTGGCCGCCTACGCGGCGATCGCCCACGAGCGCTTCCAGACGTCGGAGTTCGAGTCGTTCTGCGCCACGTACCTCGGCCATCTCGACCGGATCGTGTGGGACTTCTTCGCCACCGACATCGCGCTCGACGCCGTGCGCCAGAAGGTCGCGACGCTGTTCCCGGCCCATGAGGTCGATCAGTTCACGGCGTTGTTCTGGGACCGCATCCAGTGGTGGCGGGCGCAGAACGCGCCGGTGGAGGCCTGATGTCCAAACTCACGTCGACGTGGTACTCGCCGCGGATCGAGCGCGACGTGACCATCGTCCGCTGGGGCACGTTCGGGACCCCCGTCCTCGTGTTCCCGACCGCCGGCGGCGACGCCGAGGAGATCGAGCGCTTCCACCTCGTCGACGCATGCGGTGAGATGATCGACGCAGGTCGGATCAAGCTGTACTCGGTCGACAGCGTCAACGGGCGTGTGCTGCTGGCCGGCGAAGGCGACGCCGGGCGGCAGGCCTGGATCCAGCGCCAGTTCTTCGAGTTCCTCCGCCACGAGGTCGTGGCGGCCGTTCGCACGGACTGCGCCTCCGACGACATCGAGCTCGTCTCCGCGGGTTCGTCGATCGGCGCCTTCAACGCCCTCACGTGCGTGTGCCGGTACCCCGACGTGTTCAAGCTGGCGATCTGCATGAGCGGCACGTTCGACCTGCGCCGGTTCTTCCCCGGCGCAGTCAGCGACGACTACTACGAGTCGTCGCCGCTGAACTTCGTGCCGGCGATGGAGGACGGCGAGACGCTCGACCGGCTGCGTCAGCGCCTCATCGTGCTGGCCAGCGGCGAGGGTGCCAACGAGGACATCGGCGAGAGCTGGGCGGTGGCCAACGTCCTCGGCGCCAAGGGCATCCCCAACCGCGTCGATTCGTGGGGACCGCAGTGGGAGCACGACTGGCCGTTGTGGCGGGCCATGCTTCCCGGTTACCTGAACGATCTCGCCTAGTCGGAAAGGGGCCGCATGGGGACGCAGACCGCGACGGGGACGGCGGACCGCCAGACCGCCATCCGCTGGATGCTGCGCGACCTGCAGGCCCTCGAGCGGATGCTCGCCGACCAGGCCTTCGAGACCGACGTCATGCGCATCGGGGCCGAGCAGGAGCTGTTCATCGTCGACGGCTCCTGGCAGCCGGCACCGAACGCGCTCGCCGTGCTGGCCGACATCGCCGACGGTCACTTCACGACGGAAGTCGGGGCGTTCAACCTCGAGCTGAACCTCGACCCCCAGGTGTTCGAGGGGGAGTGCCTGAGCCGGCTGGAGGCGCAGCTCGACCAACTGCTGACCGTCGGCCGGTCCGTGGCTGGTGCGGCCGGGCTGCAGCTCGTGCTGACCGGCATCCTGCCGACCATCCGCAAGGGCGACCTCTCGCTCGCCAACATGGTCCAGAACCCGCGGTACCTGGCTCTCAACAACGCGCTGATGGACCTGCGCGGCGAGGCGTACGAGCTGCACATCAAGGGCACCGACGAGCTGCGCGTGCGCCAGGACTCGGTGATGGCCGAGGCCTGCAACGCCAGCTTCCAGGTGCACCTCCAGGTGCGGCCCGACGAGTTCGTCAACCTCTACAACGTCGCCCAGCTGCTGGCTGGACCCGTCCTCGCCTGCGCCACCAACTCGCCGCTGCTGTTCGGCAAGCGGTTGTGGGCGGAGACCCGCATCGCCCTCTTCGAGCAGGCCGTCGACACGCGCCGCCCCGGCCACCACCTGCGTGAGCGCAGCGCCCGCGTCACGTTCGGGCACGACTGGGTGACGTCGTCGATCAGCGAGCTCTACCGCGAGGACATCACCCGCTTCCGCCCGGTGCTCGCTCCCGATGACCACGCCGATCCGTTCCTCGATCTGGCCGAGGGGCGACCTCCCTCGCTGCAGGCCCTGCGCCTGCACACGGGAACGGTGTGGCGGTGGAACCGCGGCTGCTACGGCGTCACCGACGGCAAGCCGCACCTGCGCATCGAGAACCGGGTGCTGCCCTCGGGTCCCTCGGTCGTCGACGAGGTGTCCAACGCCGCACTGTGGCTCGGCCTGATGCGGGCGATCGGCGCCCGCCACCCCGAGGTCAACCGCATGCTGCCGTTCGAGGTGGCGCGATCGAACTTCGTGGCGGCGGCCCGGCAGGGTCTCGGCGCGCACCTGACCTGGCTCGACGGCGCCGATCACAACGCCGGCACGCTGGCCCTCGAGGTGCTGCTGCCGCTGGCCGACGAGGGCCTCGAAGCCGCCGGCGTGGCGGAGGCGGATCGGCAGCGGTACCTCGGCGTGATCGAGCGCCGGATCCGCTCCGGATACACCGGGTCGCGCTGGTTGCTCGGGTCCCTGAACAACCTGCGCAACCAGGGCACGTCAGGACAGCGGTTGAACACCCTGACGGCGGCGATGGTGGCGCGACAGCGGGCCGGCACGCCGGTGGCGGAGTGGACGCCGGCCGGCCCTCGACGAGGGCGGTGAGTGGCGCCACAACTTCGTGACGATCGAGCAGCTGATGACCACGGATCTCGTGACCGTGGCGGAGGACGACCCAGTCGAGCTGGCCGCCAACCTGATGGACTGGCACCGCATCCGCCAGGTCCTCGTCGAGGACAGCCGAGCACCTTCTCGTCGGGCTCGTCTCGTACCGCAAGATCCTGCGCCAGCTCGCCCACGGCACCGCGATCGGCGACCTGACGGTGGGCGATGTGATGAAGCGCGATCCGGTGTGCGTGCCACCCGACCTGGCGCCGTTGCGCGCGCTCGAGCTGATGCGCTCGTTCGGCATCGGCGCGCTGCCGGTCGTCGTCGACGGTCAGCTCGTCGGCATCGTCACCGAGCACGACTTCATGAACGTGGCAGGGCTGCTGCTCCTGGAGCAGCTCGGCGGCGTCCGACCAACCGCGGAGCCCTGAGCGCGCTCAGCTTCGCTCGCCGAGCTCCTCGAGCCGGCGGGCGCTCTCGTCGTCGAGCCCTCGCCGCCGAGCTCTGCGCCGGCGCACCCGGGCGACCGACACGAGGAAGGCTCCCGCGAGCACGACCCACACGCCGAGCAGCACGAGGGCGGTGACCGACAGGATCGACGCCCACGTCGGTCCCGGCCGTTGGACCGTGCGCGTCGTCAGGTCGAGCGCACTGCCGTCGAGCGGTGCCGACCACTCCAGCACGCCCTCGACGTCGGTTCCGGTCGTCTCCTCGATGTCGCCGGGCAGCGTCGTGCGCAGCTGCACCGACATGGACTGCTCCGGAGTCGTGGCGTCCAGGTCGGCGGCGAACGGCGTGCCGCCGGCGGCGCGTCAGGAGGTCGGAGTCGGCGAACGAGTCGAAGCCGTTCTCGAGCACGAGCTGTCCGCTCAGCTCGGTCGTCGTCGCGTCGCCGTCGCTCGTGCGGGTCAATCGGACGTCGACGAACGGCGGTCCGAGGCTGGCCAGCAGGTTCGACGCCTCCTCGGCGGACGACACGGCGTGGCGCAGCGTGATCGTCAGCCCGCCGGTATCGGTCGCCGTCGGCCCGTCGACGGTCCAGCCGGCCGCCACGGCGTCCTCGACGCGCAGGTCCTCGGCCAGGCCGGGAACCTGCTCGACGACGTCGGCATCCGCGGTGGCAGTGACGACCAGCTCACCGGTGCCGTCCTCGGCCAGCGTCAGGTCGACGACGACGTCAACGCGACACCCCGCCAGCGCAACCAAGCACGAAGAGCCAGAACGCGTCGCACCGCGTGGCCACGTCGTCCTGTCCGTAGGAATCGACCGTTGTGATGCGGTTCGCTACGGACAGAACGACTCAATCGGTCGGGTGGCGTCGGGTCGGGGACGTCGTCGGCGGTCGCCGTCGTCGCCAGTTCCACGGCCGCCGGGGGCACGAAGCCCTCGACGCTCGAGAACTTGATCCGCTGCTCGCCCGGCTTGTCCGGGTCGTCTTCGGCGTCGACGATGATGATCTCGCCGGCGTGGAACTGCTTGTACAGCAGCATCTCCGACAGCGGATCCTCGACGAGGCGTTGGATGGCCCGCCGCAGCGGCCGGGCGCCGAGCGTCGGGTCGTAGCCCTTGCCGGCGAGGATCTCCTTGGCGCCGGGGGTGAGCTCGATGCCGAGGCCCTGCCCTTCGAGCTGCGACACGAGGCGCCGCGTCAGGTTGTCGACCATCTGCAGCACCTCGGACCGGTTCAGCTCGTGGAAGACGATGACCTCGTCGATGCGGTTGAGGAACTCGGGCCGGAAGTGGATCTTCAAGGCGTCCATGACCTTTTCCTTCATCCGCTCGTAGCTCATCGCCGAGTCCGCGGTGGTGAAGCCGACGTTGGCCTTGCGGAGGTCCTGGGTGCCCAGGTTGGACGTCATGATCAGGACGGTGTTGCGGAAGTCGACGGTGCGGCCCTGGCTGTCGGTCAGGCGGCCCTCTTCGAGGATCTGCAACAGCGTGTTGAAGACGTCGGGGTGAGCCTTCTCGATCTCGTCGAACAGCACGACCGAGAACGGCTTGCGCCGCACGGCTTCGGTGAGCTGGCCGCCCTCCTCGTAGCCGACGTACCCCGGAGGTGAGCCCACGAGCCGGCTGACCGTGTGCTTCTCCATGTACTCCGACATGTCGAGCGTGATCATCGCCGAGTCGTCGCCGAACAGGAACTCGGCGAGCGTCTTGGCCATCTCGGTCTTGCCGACGCCCGTCGGGCCGAGGAAGATGAACGACCCGCTGGGCCGCTTCGGGTCCTTGAGGCCGGCCCGCGTGCGGCGGATCGACTGCGACACGGCGGTCACGGCCGACTCCTGGCCGATGATCCGCTTGTGGAGCTCACCCTCCATGTTGATGAGCTTCTGGGTCTCCTCCTCGGTGAGCTTGTACACCGGGATGCCGGTCCAGATGCTGAGGACCTCGGCGACGGCCTCCTCGTCGACCTCGTCGAACAGGTCGACGCCCTCGGCCTTGACCTCGGCCTCCTTGACCGTCTTCTCCTCGAGCAGGGCCTTCTCCTGGTCGCGCAGGCGCCCGGCCTCCTCGAAGCGCTGCTCCTCGACAGCGGCCTTCTTGGCCTCCTGGACCTCGGTCAGCTTCTGCTCGATGTCGCGCAGGTCGGGCGGCGTCGCCATGCGCTTGATGCGCAACCGGCTGCCGGCCTCGTCGATGAGGTCGATCGCCTTGTCGGGCAGGAAGCGGTCGGAGATGTAGCGGTCGGCGAGGTTCGCCGCGGCGACGAGCGCCTGGTCGGTGATCGTCACCCGGTGGTGCGCCTCGTACTGGTCGCGGATGCCCTTCAGGATCTCGATCGTGTGGGCCAGCGTCGGCTCGTCGACCTTGACCGGCTGGAAGCGCCGCTCCAGCGCGGCGTCCTTCTCGACGTACTTGCGGTACTCGTCGGTCGTCGTCGCGCCGATCGTCTGCAGCTCGCCGCGAGCCAGCATCGGCTTGAGGATCGACGCCGCGTCGATGGCGCCTTCTGCGGCACCGGCACCGACGAGCGTGTGGATCTCGTCGATGAACAGCAGGATGTCGCCGCGGGTCTTGATCTCCTTGAGCACCTTCTTCAGGCGCTCCTCGAAGTCGCCGCGGTAGCGGGACCCGGCGACCAGCGCGCCGAGGTCGAGGGTGTACAGCTGCTTGTTGCGCAGCGTGTCGGGGACGTCGTTGTTGACGATCTTCTGGGCAAGGCCCTCGACGATCGCCGTCTTGCCGACGCCGGGCTCGCCGATGAGGACCGGGTTGTTCTTGGTCCGCCGGGAGAGGATCTGCATGACCCGCTCGAGCTCGCGGACGCGGCCGATGACCGGATCGAGCTTGCGCTCCCGGGCGAGCTGGGTGAAGTTGCGGCCGAACTGGTCGAGGATCTGGCTGTTGCCCTTGTCGGTGGCCGGATCGTCCTTGGTGGAGCCGCCGACGTTGGCGCCGGCCGTCGGGTTGCCCTCGGAGCGCCCGGACGGACCCTGGTAGCCGGACAGGAGCTGGATGACCTGCTGGCGGACGCGGGAGAGGTCGGCGCCGAGCTTGACGAGGACCTGGGCGGCGACACCCTCGCCCTCACGGATCAGCCCGAGCAGGATGTGCTCGGTCCCGATGTAGTTGTGGCCGAGCTGGAGCGCCTCGCGCAGGGACAGCTCGAGGACCTTCTTGGCCCGAGGGGTGAAGGGAATGTGCCCCGACGGGGACGAGCCACCCTGGCCGATGATCTCCTCGACCTGGCTGCGCACGGCCTCGAGCGAGATGCCGAGACTCTCGAGTGCCTTGGCGGCGACGCCCTCGCCCTCGTGGATGAGCCCGAGCAGGATGTGCTCGGTCCCGATGTAGGAGTGGTTGAGCAGCCGCGCTTCCTCTTGGGCGAGGACGACCACTCTGCGGGCCCGGTCGGTGAATCTCTCGAACATGTGCGTCCTTTCCAGCCTCGGGACGACGTCCGCTCAGTGTACCGGTGGGGCCGCGACCGCTCCGGACGTTCACGCGCGTGTCACACACCACAGTTCGGAGCCGGCCCAAATCCGGTTTTGAATCCCGGTCAAGCTCGAAAACGAGAGTCGATCTTCCAGAGAACCTGGAACTCCGGGCGTTCCGGTGGTGTCGGACGGCGCGACAGTGATCACCGGTCGATGACATCAACCCCGCCGCCCGATGACGAACTGGTCAGACGCGCCCGGGCCGGCGATCGCGTCGCGTACGGAGAGCTCGTGCGGCGCCACCAGAGGGCCGCCCTGCGACTGGCGGCCGCGGTGTCCGGTTCGACGGAGGAGGCAAGAGACATCGTGCAGGACGCGTTCGTGCAGGGCTTCCGCTCGCTCGACCGCTACCGCGGCGAGGCGCCGGTGCGCTCGTGGCTTCTGCGCATCGTCGCCAACCACGCCAAGAACGCCCTGCGCTCGACGGCCAGGCGGCGTGGTCGGGAGGATCGGTTCGCCGGGCTGGACCGCCCTCCCGCCGATGCCGATCCCGTGGGGCAGCCGGTCGTCGATCGTGCGGAGGTCAGCGGACTGCTCGACATGCTCGCCGCCCTGCCCGAGCGCGACCGGGAGGTGCTCGCGCTGCGATTCGTCGCAGGCCTCAGCGAGGCCGACACGGCGAGCACGCTCGGCGTGCCGGTCGGCACGGTCAAGTCGCGCGCCTCCCGGGCGTTGGCCCACGCCCGCGAGCTGCTCGAGGACCGGGAGCGTGCTCATGGCTGACGTTCTGTTGGAGGACCGTCTGCAGGCGCTCGGGGAAGCCCTCGACTTCCGCGACGAGGACACGCTGGTCCACGACGTCCTGGCGGCACTCGAGGTACGCCCGGCGCGTCGATGGCGCCGGCCGTTGCTCGCCGCCGCGGCGGTGGTGTTGGTGGCGATGATCGTCGCCCTGGCCGTGCCGAGCAGCCGGGAGACCATCGCCCGGTGGCTCGGGTTCGACGACTACCGCATCGAGCGGGTCGATGTCATTCCGCCGACCGTCACCGTCCCGCCCGAGCCGGCGGGCCTGAGCCTCGAAGAGGCGGCGACCCGGACGGGCATCACGCCCATGGTGGCGCCGGAGCTCGGCCCGCCGCGCGAGGTCCAGGCCCCGCTGGGTCGCTATGTCGTCGTGCGCTACGACGAGGCGCTCGTCGCCACGCTGCCGGGAACACTCGACGAGGGCACGTTCGGCAAGCTCGGCACGGCGGGTTTCGACGTGCGCGCCGTCGAGGTCGGGGGAGCGCCGGGCTACTGGATCAGCGGAGGGCCGCACGCCTTCCTGTACACCGACGCCGACGGCGTCGCTCGTGAGGTCCGGGTCGCCGAGGACACGCTCGTCTGGCAGACGCGGCGACACGATCGTGCGCATCGAGGGTGACCTCACCCTGGAGCGTGCGCAAGAGATCGCGGCGATGCTTCGCGAGCCCTGAGCGAACCCGCGGCCACCCGGCGGTGTCGGACGGCCGTGCGCCCCATCCGCTGGACGATCATCCTCGCCCTGATCGCGGGATGCGGAGGCCTCGCCGAGACGGCCGCGCCACCGACCACAGCCGCCGTCACCCTGCCCGACCTGTTCGTGGCGGACGACCGCGGCCAGGTCGTCGCGCTCCGCGCCGGCGCGGCGTCTGCGCCGGCGCCGGGGATCATCGGCCTCGACGGTGAGACCGTCGTCCTCGACCCGGTCGTCGATGACGACCTCGTCCCGGTGGTGGCGGGCACCGACGGCGAGTGGGTGGCCTACGCCTCGCGGCCGGCGGGACCGCCTGCCGAAGGCACGATCGCGGCCGGCCGGGCGACGAGCGAGATCGTCGCCGTGTCGTCGCGCGGCGTCGAGGTCGATGTCGAGCTCCCCGGAAACATCGTGCCGGAGGCCTTCTCGCTCGAGCCGCAGGGGCCAGGCCAAGCGCCATGGCTGTACGTCCTCGAGTACCTGCCGGCCGAGGCGCCGACGCACTATCGGGTCCGCGTCCTCGACCCGAACACCGGTGAGCTCACGCTGCCGCTGAACCTGCGCAACTACGGCCTCACGGTGGACACGCAGATGTCAGGAATCAGCCGCGACCAAGTGGTTGCCAGCGACGAGGGGCTGCTGTTCACCCTCTACCGCGGGCACCACTTCGACGAAGGCACCGACTACGCCTTCATCCACGTGCTGTCGATGTGGAACGGCGTGTGGTGCCTCGAGGTGCCCGCGGAGATGGAGTTGGCGGCCAGGCCCGGCGTTGTCGCCGTCAGCCCCGACGAGAAGCTGCTGTATGCCGTGTCGTCGAACGGGTTCGTCGCGGAGTACCGCATCGCGGACGTCGTCGACCCGAACCGCACACCGTTGGCGACCCGTGCCGTGCCCGCGTTCGAGGGTGGCGATGATCGACCCTCTGCCGTCGTCACGACCGCCCACGTCGTCGTCGCGCAGGGCCAAACCATCCTGTGGCTGAAGCGTGTCGACCTCACCGTCGAGGCCACGGCGACTGCGCCGGCGACCGTCGATGCGCTCACGGCGATGCCGGACGGATCGCTGGTCATGGCGATGGGCGACCGGCTCGGCACGGTCGACGTCACGGGTTCGGTGGCGATGGGCCCGATGCTGCCGGCGGATGTCGGAAGGGTGACCGAGATCGTGCCGGGCTAGCCTCCGGGGTCGTGTCCGACGGAGCGGTGCGGTCCCCACTGTTCACGCTGCCGGCGATGGATGTCGATCGCGAGCGGGTCGAGCTCGCGATCCATGAGGCAGTGCGGAGCGCCGACCCGTACCTGACGGAGATCGCGTCACACCTCGTCGTTGCCGGCGGGAAGCGGCTCCGGCCGATCGTCGCCGTCACCGCTGCCCAACTTGCCGGTCAACCCGCGCCCGACGACGCGGTGCGCGGCGGGGTCGCCTGCGAGCTCGTGCACCTCGGGTCGCTGTACCACGACGACGTCATCGACGAGGCCGATACCCGGCGTGGCGTCGAGACGGTCAATGCCAAGTGGGGCAACCTGCAGGCGATCCTCGCCGGCGACTTCCTGCTGTCTCGGGCCTCCGAGATCGCCGCCTCCATCGGGACTGAGGTCGCCGGGCTGCTCGCCCGCACCATCGGGTGGCTGTGCGAAGGCGAGATCGAGCAGCTCCGGCACACCTACGACGTGGCGCGGTCCGAGGAGAGCTACCTCGTCTCGATCCAGGGCAAGACGGCCTCGCTGTACGGCACGGCCGCACGCATCGGCGGCATCGTCGGGGAACTCGAGCGGCCACAGGTCGACGCGCTGACGGCGTGGGGCAACGCGTTCGGCATGGTGTTCCAGATCGTCGACGACATCCTCGACATCACTGACACGACCGAGCAGCTCGGCAAGCCGGTTGGCCACGACCTCGTCGAGGGCGTCTACACGCTGCCCGTGCTGCGCACGCTTGCGCTCGGTCGCTCAGTCGGTGAGGAGCTCGCCTCGCTCCTCGGCCGCCCGCTCGGCGTCGCCGAGCGCGACAAGGCGTTGGCCATCGTGCGCGCCAACGAGGGCGTGTCCAGCGCGGCCGTGACGGCGCGGCAGTACGTCGCAGCGGCCGAGGAAGCTTGTGACGACCTCCCGCCCGGTCCGGCCACGGACGCGCTGCGCGGCGCTCCCCAGGCACTTCTCGACTCAGCGGTCATCCCGGCCTGAGAGCTGTCAGGCGGACGGGGCGAGTCGGACGATGGCCGCCGCGGCCTTGTAGGCGGCTTCGGCGGGGCCGAGCTCGTCGGGCCGCAGCAGGTTGGCCATGATCCGCAGCACCCACTCCATGAGGGTGCGGCTGTGCATGCCGACGCGGGTCAGCTCGCGCATCAACGCTGGGCGGCCGATGACCCTGGCGAACAGCCGGGCGACCTTGAAGTACTGCCCGTACTCGTCCTGCAGCAGCTTCGGATATCGCTGCAAGGCCGCGTCGTCGGCATCGACGAGTGCCTCGTGGATCACGTCGGCGGCCATCCGTGCGGTCTCGTAGGCGTAGTCGATGCCTTCCCCGTTGAACGGGTTGACGGCCCCCGCGGCGTCACCGACGACGAGGTACGTCGGCCCCGCCTTCGGCCCGACTGATCCGCCCATCGGGATGCGTCCGCTGACCGGCCGTCCGTCGGGATGGGCGGCGTCGATCTCCCACCGGTCGGCGATCTGGTGGGCGTACGAATCGAGGAGGTGTGTGGTGTTGACGCTCTTGAAGTCGCGGAAGGTCGACAGCAAGCCGACGCCGATGTTCACGGTTCCATCGCCGACCGGGAAGATCCATCCGTAGCCCGGCATCGGGTTGCCGTTGCGGTCCTTGACGTCGAGGGCCGACTCGATCCACGGGTCGGCGTGGCGCGGTGAGGTCCAGTACGTCCGGATCGCCGTGCCGTATGGCCACTGGCGAGCCCGGAACGTGCCAAGGGCGCGCCCGAAGCGGCTGTTCGCGCCATCGGCGACGATCGTGTACTCCGCCCGCAGATCGATCGGAGAACCATCGCCATTGGTCACGGTCGCCCCGCGCACGAACCCGCGCTCGACGAGTGGGCGGACGGCCTCGTGGCCTTCGAGGATCGTCGCGCCCGCTCGCGTGGCATTGGCGGCGACGAACTGATCGAGGTCGCGCCGGCGTACGACGTACCCGTGCCGCGGATAGACGGGATGCGACGGCCACTCCAGCTCGAGCTCGCGCCCCATGCCGGTGGCGCGCAGGCCGGCGAAGCGGTGGAACTGCGCGAGCTCGCTCTCCAGGCCCATGTCGACGAGCTGCTTGACGGCTCGAGGCGTCAGCCCGTCACCGCACGTCTTCTCGCGGGGAAGCGCCGCTTCTCGACCACCGTCACGTCGTGGCCGTGGCGGGCCAGCCAATAGGCAGCCGCGGCGCCGGCCGGCCCGGCCCCCACAATCAGGACGTCGCGTCATTGCGTTCCCCGGCCACGCAGGCCGCGGACAACCGCTCCCTCGCTGGCGCTCGGTCGCTCGCACGCCGACGTGGCGTCGGTGAATCGATCACCCGGGTGGCGATCCGGGCGCTGGCGCGTCGCCGATCGGCACGATCTCGATCGCCGCGCCGTCGACGTTGGTGAGCCCGGCCTCCGCGAGCTCGGCGAGCGTGGTGCCCTCCTCGAGGGCGACGAACGTGGGGGCCTCCTCCGAGCACCACGTCTCGTACTCCTCGACCGTCTCCTCCGCTGTCGGGTCAGCGCCGCCGAGCGTGTAGCGCTCGTGGCAGACGACGGCCAGGATCTCGGCGTCGGTCAGGTCACCACCCGCCGCCTCACCCTGTGGCGGCATCACCCCGAACGACCCCGTCAGATGCGGCCCGCCCTCGCGGTCGGGGTTCCCGTAGTCGGAGACGCCGGCGAGGTTGTACTCAGCCGTCCCGAAGTAGACGAAGCGCAGCTGGTCCTCGATGTGCGGGAACGTCAACAGCACCTGGCCGTCGGCGAACGGTCGACCGACGCCGCCCTCACCGTTCGCCCCGTGGCAGGACGCGCAGGAGCCGTACACCTCGGCCCCCTCGCCGAGCGGACCGGCCGCCTCCTCGGTCTCCTGCGTCAGCGCGCGGACGTAGATGAACATCCAGATCGGCAGCAAGCTCAGCGCGCCCATCGCCCAGAACGGGATCTTCGGCCGTGCCTTGGCGGCTGCCACGTACGGCGGATCGGGCGGTGGCGGAGGCGGGGGCGCGGCGGCTGCCGCTGCCTTGCGAGGTGCTGGACCGGAGGGTGCTGCCGGGGCGGCCTCGCCGGTGGTCGCCGGCGTCGCCGCGGCGGCTGGTTCACCGCTCGGCGCAGCCTCGCCGCCTTCCGACGGAGAGCCGAGTCCGAGCGCGGCGCGCCGGTCCCGCGAGCGCTTCAGCAGATGTTCGGGGATCTCGGTCATGGGCTGGCGCCACGATAGGCGGCGGGCAGAGGGCGCCGGCAACCACCGGCGGCGAGGCCACATTGCCGACAAGCAGGTGCGCACGCACTTGTGCACAACCGTGGGGTACAGCTGCGGCGGCGTGCCAAACTGACCGCCAAGCCCCGTCGGACGAGCGCAGCAGAGCCGCCAGACCGAGCTGCGAGAAAGGCAACCGTAGGCACCAATGCTCGCCATCAGCCCCACGAAGTGGCCGGGCATGAACGCCGCGTTCCTCACCGCGCTCATCGCGTCGATCCTGCTGACCCTTGCCGTCATCCCGTATGGAAAGCGCCGCCCCGTGGGCAAGCCTCTGTCATGGGGCGAGGCGATGCTCGGCTCGATCTACGCGTTCGGCGTGCTGTTCCTCGCGTTCGGCGTCGTCCCCCACCAGTGGATCGACCACGCCGACAAGGACCTCGGCTGGTCGAAGGACAACATCATCTACGGGCCCGGGGACATCCTCAAGCCGCAGGAGTACGGCGGCTGGCTGCCGCTCACGCTGCAGTACGAGGCACTGCGCGACATCATCGTCATACTGCTGCACGTCCTCTACTTCGGGCTCGTGATCTTCATCTGGCGCTGGTGGCAGCAGCGCGGCCGGGTCGCCACGACCGAGGTCGCCGTCAGCACGTACGGCCGGCCACTGGTGAAGAAGGCCTAAGCGACCATGGCCAGAACTGTTCGTTGCGTTCCCCGGCCACGCAGGCCGCGTGCGGCCGCTCGTTCGCTGGCGCTCACTCGCTCGCAGGCGGTTCGGTGATGGCCCGTACGGATGCGAACCCGCCGATGATGCCGTTCACCGACGAGTACACGCTCGTCGAGGTCGATGCCGACTACCTGACCAAGGCCGTCAAGCCGAAGCAGTTCATCCACATCGACCAGACCGAGTGCATCCTGTGCGAGGGCTGTGTCGACATCTGCCCGTGGAAGTGCATCCACATGGTCACGCCCTCCGCCATCGTCGAGGCGATCGGGACCGAGCGCCCGGGCGAGGACCCGTCCGACCACGTCGTGTTCACGATCGACGACGACATCTGCACGCGTTGCGCACTCTGCGTCGACCGCTGCCCGACCGGCGTCATCATCCTCGGCAAGGCCGGCATCCCTGGCGTCAGCGGTGACGTCCACCAACGCACGAACAACCACGGCTACTCCTACGGAATGCGGTTCTGATGGCTCTTTCGCTTCGCAACCGGAGGTTGCTCATCGAGCTCGCCGAGCCGGCCTGCGGCCGGCGCCCAGCTTGCAGGCGATCGACCGGACGAGCCGGATCGATCGCCGGGCGGGGGGCTCCGGCGGAGCCTCTGCCCCCCGCACCCCCCGCCGTCGGCCCGTCTGCGAGGAGCTTCCGTGGCTAAGACGATCGACGAGCAGCCTCGCCCGACGATGAAGGACCGGGTCAACAAGCTGGTCGACGGCGTCCAGGGCAGCCAGGCGTGGAGCAGCATCTTCCGCCCGGGCTCGATCTTCCGCAAGGGCTACACGGACAGCCCCCGCAACCGCAGCTACGTGATCATGAACTCGGTGCTGTACCACCTGCACCCGGTCAAGGTGAAGCGCCACGCGGTGAAGGTGAGCTACACGCTCTGCCTCGGCGGCCTCTCGTTCTTCCTCTTCATCCTGCTGACCGTCACCGGCATCTTCCTGATGTTCTTCTACCGGCCGGAAGCGACGGCGGCGTGGAACGACATCTCCAACTTGCAGACGTCGGTGACGTTCGGGTTACTCGTCCGCAACATGCATCGTTGGGGCGCCCACTTCATGGTGCTGTCGGTCTTCCTGCACATGGCCCGCGTCTTCTACCACGGTGCCTACAAGCCACCCCGGGAGTTCAACTGGGTGATCGGCGTCATCCTCCTGATGCTGACGCTGCTGCTGTCGTTCACCGGCTATCTGCTGCCGTGGGACCAGCTGGCACTCTGGGCAGTCACCGTCGGCACCAACATGATGGGTTACACCCCCGTGTTCGGGGAGGAGGTCCGCTTCGTGTTGCTCGGCGGCGCGGAGATCGGCTCCGAGACGCTGCTGCGCTGGTACGTCCTCCATGTGCTGCTGCTGCCGTTCGTGATCGTGATCTTCATGGCCATCCACTTCTGGCGTGTCCGCAAGGACGGCGGAATCTCCGGACCGTTGTGATGGGAGGTGCTGAGTGACTGAGATCCCCGAACACCTCCTCAAGCGAGCAGCGGCGGCGCGGCAGAAGGCCGCCGCCGACACTCCGGCCGAACCGCCCGCCGAGACCCCGGCAGAGCCGGCCGCCGAGACATCCGGCGCCGAGAGCCGCATCCCGGCCCACCTCCTCGAACGCAGCCGATCCGCCCGCCAGAACCAGGAAACCGCGGCTGCCGGTGCTACGGCTCCGCCGGGTGGCGGTGTCGCCGTTGCCGATCGCGTGACCTCCGTCGTGCAGGCACCCCCGGCCGCGGCCGGAGTGCCGGTCGGCGCCGGTCCGGGCGGGCACACCCAGCGCCTCCTGACGGTCGTCAAGAGCGGCTCGATCCAGGAGGTCAAGGCCTCCCCGGTCGACAAGGTCCACACCTGGCCGCACCTGCTGGCCGCAGAGTTCGTCGCCTCGCTCGCCTGTCTGGCGTTCACGTTCGTCTTCTCGGTCTTCGTCAACGCTCCGCTCCTGGCGCTGGCCAACACGAACCAGACGCCCAACCCGTCGAAAGCGCCGTGGTACTTCCTCGGGCTGCAGGAACTTCTGACGATGTTCCACCCGATGATCGCCGGGGTGACCATCCCCGGCGTCGGCCTGATCATCCTGATCTTCGCTCCGTACATCGACAAGAACCCGTCCAACAAGCCGGAGGACCGCAAGTTCGCCATCTCGCTGATGACGGTGCACCTGATGTTCTGGGCGGTGCTCGTGATCATCGGCTCGTTCTTCCGCGGACCTGGCTTCAACTTCACCATCCCGTGGGTCGACGGGATCCGAGGGATCTTCGAGCTGTGACCGACGCGAGGAGCCGCTAGATGTCCGCTGCCGCTGTCATCGCCATTGCCATCGGCGTCGCGGTCGTGCTCGGCGCGCTCGCCTTCATCACGCTGGCCCGCCGTTCGGATGTCCGTGGAGCCGGAGCGCTGTCGGGCGAGACCCGCCGCCGCGACCGCTCGGCCCGGGAAGCGCGTCCGCTCCCGGAAGTCGAGCCAGCGCCGACGGCCCGTGACATCGAGGCGCAGGGTGAGGTGGCGCGGTACGGCACGGCCGTGGCGCCAGTCGCCGAAGTTGCCGTGGTGCCGTGGACTCCACCCGACCCCGAGGCGATCGGCGTCAGCCGCCGGATGTTCTTCAACCGCGCCACCGTCACGCTGACGAGCGCCGGCCTCGGCGCGTTCTTCGCCGCCGGGTTCGTCGCCTTCCTCTGGCCGACGGCGAGCGGCGGGTTCGGCCAGGACGTGACGGTCGGCAAGCTCGACGACATCCTCGACACGATGCGCACCGGGGACGGGTTCTTCTACGCGCCGTCCGCCCGTACCTGGATCACCGAGTACCCGAGTGAGTCGCTTCCGAAGGCCCAGGCCGTCTACGACGAGAACATCCTCGCCGGCATGGAGCAGGGCATCGTGGCGCTGTACCAGAAGTGCCCGCATCTCGGCTGCCGGGTGCCGTCATGCGCGACCAGCCAGTGGTTCGAATGCCCCTGCCACGGTTCGCAGTACAACCGCGTCGGTGAGAAGAAGGCCGGTCCCGCGCCGCGCGGCATGGACCGCTTCCCCGTCACGATCGGCGCCAACGGCGACGTCACCGTGAGCACCGGCACGATCGTCACCGGCCCTCCCATCGGCACGAACACGACCGGACAGGAGGCGGAAGGGCCGCACTGCATCACCGGCGGTGGTTCGCATTGATTGTCGCCCTCGCTACGACGACCATCGCCTACATCCTCCTCGCCGTCGTCATCGGCGGCTGGATCGTCTATGCCTTCCTCAACGGGCGCTCGGCGCGCAGCGCGGTCGGCTCGGAGATCGAGCTGGCTCCCAACCGCAAGCCGTACTTCGACGACGAGACGTTGGAGGGCCGGCGCCTCGAGCGCGTGCAGCTGATCGGCGTCCTCCTGCTCGTCGTGGTGGTCATCGGGCTGCCGCTGTACTGGATCTTCGAGCCAGCTCGGATGCGCGGCGCCGCGGCGGCCGAGGAGGAGACGTTCATCGCACCGCGGCGCGCAGCTGTTCGCCCCGACCGGCGACAACCTGCAGGCCTTGAACTGCGCCGGATGCCATGGCGGCATGAACGCGACGGGCGGCGAGGCGCCGTACACGGTCGCCAGCGCCACGACCGGCGAGGTGCGGGCCGTCGACTGGAAGGCCCCGGCGCTGAACACGGTCTTCTACCGCTTCTCGCGAGAAGAGGTGCGGTACATCATCACCTACGGCCGACCCGGTTCGCCGATGTCCGCGTGGGGGCTCGACGGTGGCGGACCACTGAATGCACAGCAGATCGACAACCTTCTCGACTACCTCGTCTCGATCCAGATCCCGCGCGAGGACTGCATCGCCGAGGAGGAGGGTGATCCGCTGTGTGAGAGCGGACACCTGCCCGCCGAGATCCAGGCCGACATCGAGCAAGCGGCCCGCCAGTCCGTCGAGGACGGGACGTATTCGAGCTACGGCGAGGCGCTGTTCAACCTGGATCTGAGCAGCGGCGCCTATAGCTGCGCCCGCTGCCACACGCGTGGCTGGAGCTTCGGCGATCCGGGCGTGTCAGGCCAGGGTGCGTTCGGCTGGAACCTCACGGGCGGAAGCGAGGACACCCGGTTCCCGATCCAGGCCGACATGTTCGCCTTCGTCGAGACGGGCTCCGAGAACGGCGTCGGGTACGCCCCGCAGGCCCAGGGCAGCGGGCGCATGCCTGGGTTCGGGCAGTTGCTGACGGACGAGCAGCTGCAGGCCATCATCGAGTACGTGCGGGGCCTGTGATGTTTCGACCTCACTCGCTCACTCGCTGCGCTCGTTCGCTCCGTTCGGTCGAGCTCGTTGAGCCGGCCTGCGGCCGGCACCGCAGAGCTGCAGCCGTTCGACCGGCGGAGCCGGATCGACCGGCGTCGGGGGGCTCCGGCGGAGCCTCTGCCCCCCGAACCCCCCGCCGCGCGGCGAGAGGTCGGGTGCCGTGATCTCAGCACTCCTCGCCATCGGGTGGGAGCCCGAGATCCGCGGCGCCCTCACGGTCATCATCGCCATCGCCGTGCTGTGCGGCAGCGTGTACCTGATCCTCGCCACGAACCTCGGTGCCCGGCTCGGCATCCTCATCGCACTGGCCGGACTGTCCGGGTGGATCATGTTGATGGGCCTGGTCTGGATGATCTACGGCATCGGGCTGAAAGGCCCCGAGCCGTCCTGGGTCGCCGTGCCGGGACGTACCGTCCTGCAGGACGACGGCGCGCTGTTCCAGGCCAGCGTGCTCCAGACGCAGGTCGACGTGCCCGCGGGCTCGACGCCGGCCGAATCGGCGCAGGTCGTGCAGGACCAGTTCATCGCCGAAGGCTGGGAGCGCCTGCCCGAAGACGACCCGTCGTTCGGACAGGCGTCGGCATCGGCGAGCGTCTTCCTCGAGGAGAGCGGCGCGTTCGCCGCTGGCCAGTTCACGCCGGTCGCCGTGTACGACACCGGGGGCGAGCGCTGGCCGATGATCAACGAGAGCCTCGACTTCTTCGCCTTCCGCCACGATCCGCACTTCGTCGTCGTCGAGGTCGCCCCATTGGTCGAGACTCGAACGGAGCCGGGCCGGGCCCCCACGCCGCCCGTGATCGACGAGACACAGCCGCACCAGTACGTCTACATGGTCCGTGACCTCGGCGCTCAGCGCCAGCCGGCCCTCTTCGTCATGCTCGGCTCGGGGATCGTCTTCTTTGCCCTGTGTTGGTTGCTCCATCGCCGGGAACGGATCCTCACGATGAACCGCAGCGCCAGCCCAGTTCCGGTGACATGAGGAGGCAAGCGTGAGCCAGTACCTGCCGGTGATCGTGCTCGTCGTGCTCGCCATCCTCTTCGGCCTCATCACGTTCGCTGCGTCGCGACTGTTGGCTCCCCGGCGGCCATCGTCTGCGAAGACGGCGCCGTACGAGAGCGGCATCGTGCCGAGCCGCGAGCCGCCCGAGCGGTTCCCGGTCGGTTTCTACGTCGTCGCCATGCTGTTCATCATGTTCGACATCGAGATCATCTTCCTCTACCCGTACGCGGTCTCGCACAGCGAGCTCGGCACGTACGGATTCGTGGCGATCATCATCTTCTCGGCACTGTTCTTCCTCACGTTCGTGTACGAGGTGGCGCGCGGCGGCCTCGACTGGGGTCCGTGGGCCCGCTCACGAAGCCTCGACGTCGACGCCCGCGTGGTCACGCCGGAGCGGACGATGGCGACGACGATCCGGCGCGTCGGCACCGAGGGACGGCCGGCGCCCGAGGAGGCGGCGTAGCGATGGGACTCGTCGCCGACATCCGCGAGGACGGCTTGGCGGGGCTGTCGCACAACGTGATCACCAGCCGAATCGAGGAGCTGGTGAAGTGGGCGCGGTCGCGCAGCTCGTGGCCGGCCAACTTCGGCCTCGCCTGCTGCGCCATCGAGATGATGGCCACCGGTGGCGCTCACTACGACCTGTCGCGCTTCGGGATGGAGGTCTTCCGCGCCTCGCCTCGCCAGGCCGACATCATGATCGTCGCCGGCCGGGTCAGCCAGAAGATGGCGCCCGTGCTGCGGCAGGTCTACGACCAGATGATGGAGCCCAAGTGGGTCATCTCGATGGGCGTGTGCGCGTCGACGGGCGGCATGTTCAACAACTACACGCTGGTGCAGGGCGTCGACCAGATCGTGCCGGTGGATGTGTATGCGCCTGGCTGCCCACCGACGCCGGAGACGTTGCTGCACGCCATCGAGACGCTGCACCAGGCGATCGAGGACGGCGAGCTGCTGCGCCGGCGGCGAGAAGAAGGCACGGGCGCCAATCTGCATGTCGCCGAGATCGCACCATCGGCCGATTCCGTGCCGGTACTGCTCGGGAGCCGCTGAGCCATGACCGACGTCGACACCGTCGATGACGGCGCGCCGCCGGACGAGGCGGCTCCGACGGAGCTGCACGGCTGCCCCATCACCACGAGTCGAGGACAGCTCGTCGTTCACCCGTCGCGTGAGCAGTACGTCGACGTCGTCAAGGCGCTGGCCGACGACGGCTACACGATGTGCGTCGACGTGACGGCGGTCGACTTCATCACCCATCCGGGACGGCCGTTGCCCGACGGCGTGGCGCCGGAGCGGTTCGAGGTCGTGACCAACCTCCTCGACCTCGCCGCAGGGCGACGGATCCGCGTGCGCGTCCAGGTGCCCGAGTCCGATGCCACCGTGCCGACGCTGTTCGACGTCCATCCCGGGACCGAAGCGATGGAGCGGGAGGTGTACGACATGTTCGGCATCGTGTTCTCCGACCATCCAGACCTCACGCGCATCCTCATGCCCGAGGACTGGGAGGGACACCCGCTGCGCAAGGACTACGACCAGGGCGTCATCCCCGTGCAGTTCAAGGGGACTGGCTCGCGATGACCGACATGATCGCTCAGACGTCGGAGGCCGGGCAGGAGCTCAAGCCGCGCTCGGAGGTCACCGCCCGCGAGCTGTTCCGCGAGATCGGCTCGGTGCTGCGGATGAGCGAAGCCGAGGCGGCCATGCTCGGCGATCTGCCGGAGGACCCCGACGAGGACCAGACGATGATCCTCAACATGGGTCCGCAGCACCCCAGCACGCACGGCGTGCTGCGGCTGATGCTCGAACTGCAGGGTGAGACGGTCCTGCGCTGCAAGCCGATCATCGGTTACCTCCACACCGGCATGGAGAAGACCGGCGAGTCGCTGACCTACATGCAGGGCGGCACCAACGTCACACGGATGGACTACCTCAGCCCGTTCCTCAACGAGCTGGTGTTCTCGATGGCCGTCGAGCAGCTGCTGGGCATCGACGGCGACATCCCTCCGCGGGCGACGTGGATCCGCGTGCTGATGTGCGAGCTCAACCGCATGGCGAGCCATCTGCTCTTCCTCGCCACCAACGGCATGGACCTCGGCGCCGTGTCGATGATGATCTACGGCTGGCGGGAACGGGAAGAGGTGCTGCGCTTCTTCCAGAAGGTCACCGGTCTGCGGATGAACCACAACTACATCCGGCCCGGTGGCGTTTCCGCCGACCTCCCTCCCGGCTGGCGCGACGACGTCCTGCGGCTGCTCGACCTCATCCCGCCGCGCCTGCAGGAATACGACACGCTGATGACGGGTCAACCGATCTGGCGGGAGCGGTTGCAGGGCGTGGGCATGATCACGCCCACCGAGGCCGTCGCCCTCGCAGCGACGGGGCCAGTGCTGCGCTCAACCGGCGTCGACTGGGACATCCGGCGGGGGATGCCGTACCTCACGTACCCAGAGCTCGAGTTCGACGTGATCGTCGGCTCCTACGGCGATGCGTTCGATCGCTACGCCATCCGCCTCAACGAGGTCCGCGAATCGATGCGCATCGTGCGGCAGTGTCTCGACCGCATGCCGCAGGGTGACTACCGCATCCAGGACAAGAAGGTCACGCCGCCACCGCGGGCCCGCATCGACGAGTCGATGGAAGCGCTGATCCACCACTTCAAGTTGTTCACCGAGGGCTTCAAGGTCCCCGAGGGTGAGGTCTACGTCGCCGTCGAGAGCCCTCGCGGTGAGCTCGGCTGCTACCTCGTGAGCGACGGGACCGCCAAGCCGTATCGGATGCACATCCGCGCGCCGTCGTTCGTCAACATCCAGGCGCTTCCGCACATGATGCGGGGCGGGCTGGTCGCCGACGCGGTGGCGGTCATCTCGTCCGTGGACCCTGTTCTCGGGGATGTGGACCGGTGATCAGCGTGAAGTCAGGTCGAGCGTCGCACCGCCAGGTGCAGCGAGACACGGCGAGTGAGCGCAGCGAGCGAGCCCATCGTTGCGGGGATGTGGACCGGTGATCAGCGTGAAGTCAGGTCGAGCGTCGCACCGCCAGGTGCAGCGAGACACGGCGAGTGAGCGCAGCGAGCGAGCCCATCGTTGCGGGGATGTGGACCGGTGATCAGCGTGAAGTCAGGTCGAGCGTCGCACCGCCAGGTGCAGCGAGACACGGCGAGTGAGCGCAGCGAGCGAGCCCATCGTTGCGGGGATGTGGACCGGTGATCAGCGTGAAGTCAGGTCGAGCGTCGCACCGCCAGGTGCAGCGAGACACGGGGAGTGAGCGCAGCGAGCGAGCCCATCGTTGCGGGGACGTCGATCGGTGAGGCGAGTCGCGTGTGCTGGCAGCGGCTGCCCCGATCCTGCTCCTCGTCGGATGCGGTGACGACGATGACGCCGGCAGCGGCACGGAGGCCGCGGGTGCGGTGACGACGATCGAGGCGCCGGCAACGACCGGCGCGGTCGAGGCGACGGCCTCGCAAGCGACGGACGCGCCGACGACGACGGTGCCGCCCACGACGCCGACAACGACAACGGCAACGACGACGACGACCGCACCTCCGACGACGCCCACCACGCTGCCGCCTCCCGTCGAGTTCACACCGCCGGAGGGCGGCTACACCGTGACGTTCCCTGGCCAGCCGACACCGCTGAACCAGCAGACCACGCTGGCAGACGGGTCGACACTTCCATACGTCATCTACAGCTACGAGACGACGGTGGACGGCGACGCAAGGGAGCTCGGTGCCTCTGCCGTCCCGTATCCGCCTGGGACCGCGATCAACGCCAACGGCATCATCTCCGGAGCTGTCGCGGCGTTCCCCGGCGCGCACCTGATCGGCGGTGAGGCGATCGAACTGCAAGGGCTGCCGGGGGCGCAGTTCTCCATCGACCTCACCCGGGGCGGAGCTCCCCAGTACTACATGTCGCGCGTCTTCACGGACGGCACGACGCTGTACCAGCTCTATTACGTGGGCGGCACGATCGGCCCGACCGATCCAGACGTCCTTGCCTTCTTCGACTCGTTCCGGCTGCCGGAGGGCGGCTGATGGCGCGGCTCAATGACGCCAACGTGGCGATCGCTCGAGAGATCGCCGGCCGCTACCCGCGCCCGAAGTCGGCGCTGATCCCGATCCTCCACCTCGCCCAGGAGCAGGACGGCCACGTCTCCCGCGACGCCATGGTGCACATCGCCGAACTGCTCGACCTGACACCGGCCGACGTCTACGGCACGGCCTCGTTCTACGAGATGTTCGTCTTCGAGCCGATCGGGCGGTACTGCATCAACATCTGCACGAACATCTCCTGTCAGCTGCTGGGCGCCTGGGAACTGCTCGAGCACGCCGAGCACCGCCTCGGCACCCGCCCAGGCACGACGACCGACGACGGCCTGTTCACCCTCGAGGACGTCGAGTGCATCGCCGCCTGCACGGAGGCACCGGCGCTCCAGATCAACTATCGCTATCGCAACCAGGTGACGAACGAGGACTTCGACCAGCTCGTCGACGACCTCGCCGCCGGTCGCCTCGACGACGAGATCCCACCCTTCGGCACCCTGGCCAGGATCCGTCAGCGCACGACCGACCGCTGGGCCGGCACGGGTGCGGCGGCGCAAGCGAAGGTGGACGCGCGGTGAGCGTTCCGAGCGGACCGAAGATCGTCACGTCGCGGTTCGACGTGGCCGACGGCTACACGTACGACGGGTACGTCCGCACCGGCGGCTACCGCGCGTTGCGCCGGGCACTCACCGAGATGACGCCGCAACAGGTGCACGAGGAGGTCAAGACCTCCGAGATGCAGGGACGTGGCGGCGCAGGTTTTCCAACCGGCACCAAGTGGGGCTTCCTTCCTCCCGACGTGTTCCCCCGCTACGTCGTCATCAACGGCGACGAGAGCGAGCCGGGCACGTTCAAGGACCGCCTCCTCATGGAGCTCGACCCGCACCAGCTGATCGAGGGTGTCGTGATGACGTGCTACGCCGTGAACGCGGCGCAGGCCTTCCTGTACGTCCGCGGCGAGATGGCGCTGGCCCAGGAGCGCATCGCGCAGGCACTCAACGACGCCTATGCGAACAACCTCGTCGGCCGCAACATCCTCGGCACCGACTTCTCCACCGACATCACCCTGACGTGGGGCGCCGGCGCGTACATCGTCGGTGAGGAGACGGCCCTCATCGAGAGCCTCGAGGGCGAGCGTGGGATGCCCCGGCTGAAGCCGCCGTACTTCCCTGCGGCCAAGGGCCTGTACATGCAGCCGACGATCGTCAACAACGTCGAGTCGCTGTCCAACGTTCCGTGGATGATCAGCGAGGGTGGCCAGGCCTTCGCCGACATCGGCGTGCCGACCTCGACGGGGATGCGGATGTTCGCCCTCAGCGGACACATCAACCGCCCCGGCGTGTTCGAGGTGCCGCAGGGCGTCACCACGTTCCGCATGTTGTTCGAAGCGCCGGAGTACGGCAACGGCATCCGCGACGGTCGCGCCCTGAAGGCGTTCATCCCCGGCGGCGCTTCGGCACCGTGGTTCTTCGAGGAGCACCTCGATCTGCCGCTCGACAAGCCCACGGTCGACAAGGCTGGATCGATGCTCGGTTCCGGGGCGATCGTCGTGATGGATGACCGCACCGACATGGTGGCGGCGTGCTGGCGGGTCGTGCGCTTCTTCGCCCACGAGAGCTGCGGCAAGTGCACGCCGTGCCGTGAGGGCACGACGTGGTTGGAACGGATCCTCAAGCGAATGCTGGACGGTGGCGGCCGGCCAGAAGACCTCACCACGCTGATGGACGTCAGCGAGTCGATCAGTCCCGGCATCGCCTGGCCGCCGCGCCAGACGACGATCTGTCCCCTCGGCCCAAGCGCCGTCAGCCCGATCGCGTCGGCCGTTCGGCGGTTCCCGGAGGAGTTCGACCACTACATCGAGCACGGCAGGCCGATGGACGGCCTGCGCCGCCACCCCATCCACGGGACCACCGCCGATGTCATCTGATCTGTTTCGCTTCGCAACCGGAGGTTGCTCAGCGAGCCTGCATGGAGCTGGCCTGCGGCCAGCGCCGAAGCCTGCAGGCGATCGACCGGCCAAGCCGGATCGATCGCCGGGTGGGGGCTCCGGCCAAAGGCCTCTGCCCCCACGCCCCCGCCAAGCGCTGCACGCGGCGTGTCGGGTTTGCCTCGCGAGCGGAGCCCGGATGTCTGACGATTCCACCCGCAACGAGCAGGCGGACGGTGCCGAGACGCCGGCTGCCGACGAGCACCAGGACGCCGTCGAGCAGCCCCACGCGTCAGGTGACGACCAGGGGCAGTCGGTCAGGGAACCAGAGCCTGAACCCGAGCCCGAACCGGAACCGCCGCCCAAGACGACGCTGACGATGACGGTCGACGACCGGCCCTACGAAGCGAACCCCGGGCAGCTCGTCATCGACGCCTGCGAGCTCGCCGGCGCGTACGTACCCCGGTTCTGCTACCACCCGCGCATGCGGCCCGTCGGCATGTGCCGGCAGTGCCTCGTCGAGGTCGAGGGTCCGCGCGGCCCAATGATGGTCGTCAGCTGCATGACCCCTGTCGCCGAGGGTCAGGTCGTGCGCACCGCCACGCCCGGCATCAAGCGGGCGCAGGAGGGCGTGCTCGAGCTCCTCCTCGCCAACCACCCGCTCGACTGCCCCGTGTGCGACAAGGGCGGCGAGTGCCCGCTGCAGGACCAGGCCTACACGCACGGCCCCGGTGAGAGCCGCTACGTCGAGGAGAAGCGGCACTTCGAGAAGCCGATCCCGATCAGCGGGCTCGTCAACCTCGACCGCGAGCGGTGCATCCTCTGCGATCGATGCACCCGCTTCGCCGAGGAGGTCGCCGGCGACGCGCTGATCAGCTTCACGCACCGCGGCAACGAGACGCAGGTGCTGACGTTCCCCGACGAGCCCTTCGCCTCCTACTTCTCGGGCAACACGGTGCAGATCTGCCCGGTCGGTGCGCTCACGTCCGTTCCGTACCGGTTCAAGGCGCGGCCGTGGGATCTCGACCAGGTCGAGAGCACATGCACCACGTGCTCGGTCGGCTGCCGCATGGTCGTGCAGTCCAGCCGCGACGAGCTGGTGCGCTACCTCGGCGTCGACTCCGACCCGGTGAACTGGAGCTGGCTGTGCGACCGCGGCCGGTTCAACTTCGAGGCCGTCAACTCCGACCGCCGCCTCGGCGAGCCGCTCGTGCGCGGTGAGGGTGGCCTTGCGGCGACGACGTGGAACGCGGCGATGGCCACCACCGCCCAGCTCGTGCGGGAGGCCATCGCCGGCCGCGGTCCCGACGGCATCGCCGTGCTCGGCGGCGCGCGCGGGACGAACGAGGACGCGTTCGCGTGGGCTCGCCTCGCGGATGCGCTCGGCGTCGCCAATCGTGACGCTCAGGTGGCTGACGGCCTGCCCGCGGAGTTGCTCTCCCTCCCGCGGGCGACGATCGACGAGGCCGCCGCGGCGCGCACGGTCGTGCTGCTCGGACCGGACCTCAAGGAGGAGCTGCCGGTCCTCTATCTCCGTCTACGTCACGCCGCCGAGGAGCGCCGGACGCGGATCCTCGAGCTCGGCCCGACCGCCAGCGGGCTGACCCGCTACGCCTGGCGCAGCATCCGGGTGGAGTCGGGCGCGGTTGGCGCCTTGCGCCGCGCGCTGAGCGACTACGAGATCACCGACCAGCTGGCCGCCGGACCGGTCGTCATCGTGGCCGGCCGTGGGAACCTCGCCGAGTCGTCGGAGTCGGCAGTCTCGATGCTGTCCGCAGTGCTCGAGGCCTGCCCGGGCGCCAAGGTCCTTCCGGCGCTGCGCCGCGGCAACGTCGTCGGTGCGCTGCAGCTCGGCCTGGCGCCGCAGAACGGCGGCCTCGACGGCGCCGGGATCCTCACCGCCGCGGCCGAGGGTCGCATCGACGTACTGGTGCTGCTCGGCGCCGACCCGTTGGCCGACTGCCCGGACGCCGACCTGGCCCGTCGGGCGTTGGCTGGCGCCCGACGCGTCATCGCCGTCGACGCGTTCCTGACCGAGTCATGCCAGCAGGCCGACGTCGTCCTGCCGGCCGCCATGTTCGGGGAGAAGGACGGCACGACGACGAACCTCGAGGGGCGGGTGACCACGGTCGGCCGGAAGGTGACGGTCCACGGCACGGCGCGTCCGGACTGGATGATTGCCGTCGAGTTGGCGGAGCGGCTCGACCACTTCGAGCTGGCCGACGAGCTGGAATCAGTTGACGCGATCACCGACGCCATCGCGGCCACCGTCCCCGCATACGGCGGCGCCACACGCCGCGGCCTCGCCGAGGCACGCGACGGAGTGCTCGCGGTCCCGTCGCCCGACGGCACATCGCTGGCCGACACGGCGGTCGTCAGCCCTGATCGCATCAGCTACGACTATCGACTCGTGGTGTCGCGCCAGCTCTACGACCGGGCCGTCGGTACGGCGAACTCGCCGTCGTTGGCGCCGCTGGCGACGCCGAGCACAGCCCACATGAACCCGCTGGACCTCGGCCCGCTCGGGATCTCCGCCGGTGAGGAGGTGCGGATCGTCGGCCCGCGCGGGGCGCTGGTCGTTGCGGTGACGCCGGACGAGCGCGTGGCACGTGGATCGTTGCGCGTGCCGCTCAACGTGCCGGGCGCGTCGATCGCCGAGATCGTCGACCTCGCATCCCCGGTCACCGACGTGCGCGTGGAGAGGATGTAGGCCGTGCTGGCCATCGATCCGCTCCTGGTCGGTGACCTGCTGTGGACGCCGCTCATCATCATGCTCCTGAAGGTCGTCGTGATCTTCGCCATCGGGCTCATCGCGACGATGTTCATGGTCTGGTTCGAGCGCAAGATCATCGCCGGCCTGCAGAACCGGATCGGGCCGAACAAGGCAGGGCCGTTCGGAATCCTGCAGACCCTCGCCGATGGCATGAAGCTGATCTTCAAGGAGGACTTCCTGCCCGATCGTGCGAACCGGTGGGTCTACCGACTGGCGCCGTTCCTCGCGTTCGTGCCGGCCTTCGTCGTGTGGTCGGTCATCCCGCTCGGCGGCGATTTCAGCGACGGGAACACCGGCATCGTCACCTGGTTCGGCGAGGACACGCGAGTGATGTTGGCCGACCCGCAGATCGGGATCCTGCTCGTGCTCGCCGTGTCCTCGATCGCCGTGTACGGGATCATGCTCGCCGGCTGGTCGAGCGGTTCGAAGTACCCGTTGCTCGGTTCGGTCAGAGCGTCGGCGCAGATGGTCAGCTACGAGGCGGCCCTCGGCATGAGCGTCGCCGCAGTGGTTCTGACCGCCGGCACGCTGTCGACGGTCGGCATCGTCGTCGAGCAGGACTCGCTGGCGAACTGGAACTTCGTCGCCACGGGCGTCGTGCCCTTCGTCGTCTTCATGATCGCCGCGACGGCCGAGCTGAACCGCCCGCCCTTCGACCTCGTCGAAGCCGAGCAGGAGCTCGTCGGCGGCTTCAACACGGAGTACGCGGCGTTCGGCTTCGCCCTCTTCTTCCTGGCCGAGTTCATGAACACGGTCACCATGAGCGCCATCATCGTGACGCTGTTCCTCGGCGGACCGCAGCCGATCTCCATCGGCGACTGGACGGCGGACATCCCGCTGATCCCGAATGGCTGGGAGGGCACGATCTGGTTCCTCCTCAAGCTCTTCCTCTTCCTCTACATCTACGTGTGGATCCGGGCGACGTTGCCGCGCCTGCGCTACGACCAGCTGATGGACCTGGGCTGGAAGTTGCTGATCCCGGTCGCGCTGGCGTGGCTGCTGCTGCTCGCCGCCATCCAGGTCGGCCGTGACAACGATTGGAACGTCGTCGCCGTCGTCGCCATCTCGCTCGTCGTGATCCTCGCCTCCGCGGCCTTGCTGCTGGCGGCGTTACGCCTCAGTGCCCGCAATCGGGTGCGGGAAGGAGCGCTGAGCTGATGGGCTACCTCGAAGGCTTCGGCGTCACGCTGCGCCAGCACCGTCTGTTCGGCGGCAAGCGGCTGACGAAGAGCTACTCCGGCGGCCGAGTCGCCAAGAAGGACCGGCGCACGCGCAAGCACGGCGTGCCGTCCGACGCGTTGTCGCCGGTCGATACGCCCGGCGACGTCAAGATGGACAAGCCGTCGCGCACGCACGGCCGTCATGTCCTCAACCGGTACGAGGACGGCATGGAGAAGTGCATCGGTTGCGAGTTGTGCGCCGGCGTCTGTCCCGCCGATTGCATCTACGTGCGGGGGGCGGACAACGATCCGGACGACCCGACGTCGCCGGGGGAGCGCTTCGGGTTCGTCTACGAGATCAACTACCTGCGCTGCATCCACTGCGACCTGTGCGTCGAGGCATGCCCGACCGAGGCGATCACCGAGTCGAAGCTGTTCGAGTTCTCCTTCACCAACCGGCGCGACGCCATCTACACCAAGACCGAGCTGCTCGTCGACGACGACGGCAGACCGCAGCACCTGCCGTGGGAGGACTGGCGGGAGGGCGAGGACAAGTACACCAGCGCGTGGGTGCGCGCCACCGCGTCGGCGGGCGATGCCAACTTCGTCGGTGAGGTCGGCTGGAGTGGCGAGCTCGGCTACGGCGTGCGCGCACCCGAGGAACCGGCCCCGTAATGATGGTCTCGTCACTCGTCCCCCTGGGACTCGCTCCTCGCCCTGTCTCGCTGCGCCTAGCGGCGCGACGCTCGACGCGCGGCTGCGGTCTGAGGCCCAGCGGTCGCGTCCTCGCACGGTGGTTCGCATGATCGAGACGATCGTCTTTGCGATCGCCGCGCTGATGATCCTCGTCGGCGCGGTCGGGGTGGTCGCGTCCAGCCACCCGGTGCACGCTGCGCTGAGCCTCGTGTTGACGCTCTTCGGCGTGGCCGTGCAGTTCGTGGCGATGGAAGCGCACTTCCTGGCTGCCGTGCAGGTCATCGTGTACGCGGGCGCGATCGTCGTGCTGTTCCTGTTCGTGATCATGCTGCTGGGCGTCCACCGGGTCGAGGACCTGCGCACCGAACGTCTGCCCATCCAGCGGCCACTCGCCGCCGTGCTCGGTCTGGGCATCGTCGGGTTGCTCATCGCGGCATTCGTGGCCAGCCGGGACACCGAGCCGCTGGCCGTCGGCACCGGTTTGGCGGTCGCCGGGGAGGCGGGCGCCGATGGCGACCTCGTCGACCACGACGCCAACATCCGCCAGCTCAGCTTCAACCTCTTCGGCGACAACGTGTTCGTGTTCGAGCTCACATCGGTGCTGCTGATCGTCGCCGTGGCGGCGACGGTCGTGCTGACGCGCCGTGAGCGGTCGAGGGGCGCCACCGACGCCGACGTCGACGTCGACAAGGTCGAGCCGTGATCGCCGACGTCGAACCGACCACGACCTGGTACCTGATCCTCGCCGCCGTCGTGTTCGGGATCGGTGCTGTCGGCGTGATGGTGCGCCGCAATCCGCTGGTCATGTTCATGTGCATCGAGCTGATGCTGAACGCCGTCAACCTCAGCTTCGTCGCCCTCGCCCAACGACTCGGCGACATCGGCGGTCAAACGGCGGTGTTCTTCGTGCTCGTCGTCGCTGCTGCCGAAGTGGTGGTGGGGCTCGGGATCATCGTCTCGATCCTCCGGCGGCGCCCCGGCGCGACCGCCGACGACCTCGCGGACCTGAAGGGCTGAGCGTCGTGGCTGAAGTCATTTGGCTGATCCCGGCGTTCCCGCTGTTCGGGTTCCTCGTGCTCGTCGTGTTCGGGCGGAGGCTCGGCGATCCATTGGCCGGCTACTTCGCGACGGCGATGATCGGCGCCTCGTTCGTCGTCTCCGTCGCCGCATTCTTCGACCTCCTCAGCCTGCCCGTCGGACGAGCGCTCGGAAGTGGTGACGCTGTTCTCGTGGCTGCCGGTCGGCTCGCTGCAGGTCGACATGGCGTTCCTCGCCGACCCGCTGAGCATCACCATGTGCCTGTTCGTCACGGGCGTCGGTGCGCTGA
Source organism: uncultured Acidimicrobiia bacterium (assembly GCA_963774635.1). Taxonomy (GTDB): domain Bacteria; phylum Actinomycetota; class Acidimicrobiia; order Acidimicrobiales; family Ilumatobacteraceae; genus JALZMG01. The sequence continues at coordinate 54,511 of CAVZFS010000026.1, read as the reverse complement.
TCCACCTGTACGCCGTCGGCTACATGCACGGCGACGCCAAGTTCTCCAAGTTCTTCCTCTACATGAACTTGTTCGCCTTCTCGATGCTCGTCCTCGTTCTCGGCGAGAACCTCCTCGTGACGTTCCTCGGGTGGGAGGGCGTGGGGACGTGTTCGTACTTCCTCATCGCCTTCTGGCAGACGCGCCAGTCGGCGGCGACCGCGGGGAAGAAGGCGTTCGTCACCAACCGCGTCGGCGACTTCGGGTTCATGCTGGCGATGTTCCTCGCCTTCGGCGCTGTCGGCTCCCTCTCCTACACCGTCATCAACGGCGCCGCGGAGGAAGGGCTGCTCGCCGTCACGACCGCCACGGCCATCGGCGGCCTGTTGTTCCTCGGTGCCGTCGGCAAGTCGGCTCAGTTGCCGCTGTACTTCTGGCTGCCCGACGCGATGGAAGGTCCGACACCTGTGTCGGCGTTGATCCACGCCGCGACGATGGTCACCGCCGGCGTGTTCCTCATGGTGCGCGTCAACCCGGTGCTCGCCGTCTCCGCAGAATGGCTGTTGCCGATGATCGCCTGGATCGGCGCCATCACGGCGCTGTTCGCAGCGACGATCGCCGTCGCCCAGAACGACATCAAACGGGTGCTCGCCTATTCGACGGTCAGCCAGCTCGGCTACATGTTCCTCGCCGTCGGGTCGGGCGCCTACGTGGTGGCCATCTTCCACATGATCACCCACGCCTTCTTCAAGGCACTGCTGTTCCTCGGAGCCGGGTCGGTGATCCACGGCATGCACGACGAGCAGGACATGCGACGCATGGGCAAGTTGTTCGTCCTGATGCCGGTCACCGCGGTGACGTTCATCGTCGGCTGGTTGGCGATCGCCGGGGTGCCGCCGTTCGCCGGGTTCTGGTCGAAGGACGAGACGCTGCTCTTCGCCCTCGCCGACAGCGTGCCGCTCTACCTCATCGGTCTGATCGGCGCCATCCTCACGGCGTACTACATGACCCGCCAGGTCATCATGGTGTTCTTCGGCGAGGCCCACTGGAAGGACCAAGCCGAGGAGCACGGTGCCCACGGCGAGATCAAGCCGCACGAGAGCCCGTGGATCATGCTGTTCCCGCTCGTCGTGCTGGCCGCGCTGGCGATCGTCGGGGGCCTCATCCAGCTGCCGTTCAGCGATGACATGCATCGCCTCGAGCACTGGCTCGAGCCGGTCGTCGAGTTCGGCGAGGCGAACATCGACGGCACCTGGGCGAACGACCACAAGTACCTGCTGCTCGTCATCGCCACCGTCGCTTCACTCGGCGGCATCGTCATCGCGTGGCTCGTGTACCAGCGACGGCGGATCAAGGCCATCGAGCCCCAGGTGCTGGCCGAGGCGTGGTACTACGACCGCGCGGTCACCGAGTTCATGGGCGGCCCCGGCTACGAGATGGCCGAGAGCGCCGCCTGGTTCGACGCCAACGTCGTCGACGGGGCGGTCGAGGGCACCGCCGTCGTCGTGCGAGACGCCGCTGGTGAGCTGCGCAAGAGCCAGAGCGGCTTCGTGCGCGCCTACGCCGCGCTGATCGGCGTCGGCGTCGTCGTCCTCCTCGCCTGGTTCGTCGTCGCCCGAGGGATGTTCTAGATGGCCACGCGAACCAAGCGCACGAGCATCGGCGAGCGCCGCTGCGCCGGCGGCAGCGAGCTCGGTAGGCGAGCGAAGGCGAGCCGTGGCGTAATGGATGACCCGGGCTTTCCGATCCTGACCGCGCTGGTCCTCGTGCCGGTGTTCGGGGCGCTGCTCGTCCTCCTCACGCCGAAGCGGCGGCCGGAGATCGTCAAGCTCGTGGGGCTCGTCGCCGGCGTCGTCACGTTCGCGCTGACGATCTGGATGCTCGCCGCGTTCGAGACCGGCGAGGCCGGCTTCCAGTTCGTCTCCAAGCACACGTGGATCGAGGAGTGGGGCATCTCCTGGCACCTCGGCGTGGACGGGATCTCGCTGTTCCTCGTCGTCCTCACCGGGCTGCTGTTCCCGCTCGCGATGGTGGCCGTCGCCCCCCACCACGACGACAAGTCCTACCTCGCCTGGCTGCTCATCCTGGAGGCCGGGATGATGGGCAGCTTCCTCAGCCTCGACCTCTTCATGTTCTTCATCTTCTTCGAGGTCGTGCTCGTCCCGATGTACTTCCTCATCGGCGGGTGGGGCTACGAGCGCCGGGTCCACGCCGCCCTGAAGTTCTTCCTGTTCACGATGCTGGGCTCAGCGTTCATGCTGGTCGGCGTCGTCGCCACGGCCTTCCTCGCCCGCAACTACGGCGTTGGTGAGCTGACGTTCGACCTCACCGTCATCGCCGAGCGAGCCGAGTTCCCCGTGACCACGGCGCGCTGGTTGTTCTTCGCGTTCGCCATCGCTTTCGCCGTGAAGGTCCCGATCTTCCCGCTCCACACGTGGCTGCCCGACGCCCACACGCAGGCGCCCACTGCCGGCTCGGTGATCCTGGCCGGCGTCATGCTGAAGCTCGGCACCTATGGCCTCCTCCGCTTCGGCATCTTCCTGTTCCCCGAGGCGGCGGACTGGGCCAGACCGCTGTTCCTCACGCTGGCCGTGATCGGCATCACCTACGGCGCCGTGGTGGCGACGATGCAGAAGGACCTCAAACGACTCGTCGCCTACTCCTCGATCGCCCACCTCGGCTTCATCGTGCTCGGCGTCTTCGCCATCACCCGCCAGTCGATCACCGGCGGCGTGCTGCAGATGATCAACCACGGCATCTCGACCGGCGCCCTGTTCCTCCTCGTCGGCTGGATCTACGAACGCCGTCACACCCGCCAGATCTCCGAGCTGCGCGGCTTGCAGGCGGTGGCGCCGATGTTCGCCGCCGGCTTCATGGTCGTGATGCTGTCGTCCGTCGGCGTGCCCGGCCTCAACGGGTTCGTCGGTGAGTTCCTCATCCTCATCGGCTCGTTCCAGTCGGCCCGTTGGTGGACCGTCGTCGGAGCGACCGGCGTGATCCTCGCCTCGGTGTACCTGCTGTGGGCGTATCAGCGGGTGTTCCACGGTGAGCCCGACGACGCCAACCGCAGCTTCCGTGAGATCCGCCCACGCGAGGCCGGCGTGCTCGGGGTGATCATCGCCATCATCGTCTTCACGGGCGTGTACCCGAAGCCGATGCTCGACCGCGTCGAGCCGAGCGTCGACGCGCTGATCCGCCACGTCGAGGAGCGCACGGGCGATGTCGTCCCCGAGCCGACGCCCGTGGAGGCTGAAGGATGACGCCGGCTCAGGCCGACTTCCAGGGACCGGAGGTCAGCTGGTTCTCGCTGTCACCGATGCTCGTGCTCGTCGGTGCGGCGCTGTTCCTCCTCGTTGCCGGCGCGCTCATCCCGCGCTGGCCACGCGGCGGCTACGCCTTCGTGACGGCGTGCGCAGCCGGAGCGGCTGCAGTGCTGTCGATGGTGCTGTGGGACGACGCCACCGACGAGGGACCGAGCACGCTCGTGGGCAACGCCCTCGCCTTCGACACGTTCGCCATGTTCGTGACGATCACGATCTGTGCGGGGTTGCTGCTCCTCGCCCTGGTCTTCAACGACTACCTGCGGCGGGAGGGACTCGACGGGCCGGAGTTGTACGCGCTGATGCTCGTCGCGGCCACCGGCGGCGTCGTGATGGGTGCGGCCAACGACCTCATCGTGCTGTTCGTCGGGCTGGAGACACTGTCGTTGGCGTTCTACGTGCTGGCCGCCAGCTACCGCCGCAAGACCGGCAGCTCGGAAAGCGGAATCAAGTACTTCGTCCTCGGCGGGTTCTCGTCAGCGTTCTTCCTGTACGGGATCGCCTTGGTCTACGGCGCCGTCGGGTCGACGAACATCACCGACATCGTGGCCACGCTGAGTGGCAGCATCCCGGTGGAGCGCAACGACGCCCTCGTCCTCGCCGGAACCGCGCTGCTGCTCGTCGGCCTCGGGTTCAAGGTGGCGGCCGTGCCCTTCCACGTGTGGACGCCAGACGTGTACCAAGGCGCGCCAACTCCGGTCACCGCGCTGTTGGCCTCCATCGGCAAGGTCGCCGCGTTCGCCGCCCTGATGCGCGTGTTCGTCGTCGCGCTGCCCTTCTACCGCGACGACTGGCGGCCCGTGATCTGGGCCCTCGCGGTGCTGTCGCTGGTGGTGGGCGCGATCCTCGCCGTGGTCCAGACCGACGTGAAGCGGATGCTCGCCTACTCGTCGATCAACCACGCCGGCTTCATCCTCGTCGCCGTCGAGGCCGCCTCGTACGGCGCCGGCGAGACCGACAGCGGGCTCGGTGTGCCGAGCGCGCTCGTCTACCTGCTGGCGTACGCCGTCCTCGTCGTCGGCACGTTCGCCATCGTCGGGCTCGTCGCCGGTCGTGGTGATGAGGCGACGCACCTCGACGCCTTCCGTGGCCTGTCCCGACGTCGGCCGGCTGTGGCACTGGCGCTCACGATCCTCCTCGTCGCCCAGGCGGGGGTGCCGTTCACAAGTGGGTTCATCGCCAAGTTCGGGGTGATCGAGGCGTCCGTCGACGAGGAGAGCTACCTGCTGGCCGTCATCGCCATGGTCTCCACCGTGATCGCCGCCTTCGTGTACCTGCGGATCATCGTCGCGTCCTGGATGTCCGACGAGGACGACGACGAGGCGCGGCAACCGCTGGCGGTGCCGCTGTCGTCCGCTCTGGCCATCGCCGCCGCGGTCGGCTTCACGGTGGCGGTCGGCCTGTTCCCGGAGTGGCTGCTCAGCGCGGCTGAGGCCACGACGCAGTTCGCCAGGTAAGGGCAGACCCACGCAGCCCATCGAGGCGTCCCGCCTGCGCGACCTCCGGCGGATGAAGGCCGTCGCGACGTCGCTGCTCGTGCTGGCGGCTGTCGTCTATCTCTTCGCGAAGGCGAACGAGGACCAGGCCGGATGGGTCGGCTACGTGCGGGCCTGCGCCGAGGCGGCAATGGTCGGTGCGCTCGCCGACTGGTTCGCAGTCACGGCGCTGTTCCGCCACCCACTCGGGATCCCGATCCCGCACACGGCGATCATCCCCCGCCGGAAGGACCAGATCGGACGCAGCCTCGGTGAGTTCGTCGAGGGCAACTTCCTGACCCAGGACGTGCTGATCCAGCGTCTGGAGAGCGTCGAGATCGGCCGCCGCCTCGGCCAGTGGTTGGCGCAGCCGACCAGCGCGCGACGAGCGTCGGCGGCAGTCATGGACGCGATGCGCGGCACCATCGAAGTGCTCGACGACCGCGATGTGCAGGAAGCGATCGGGGGGCTCGTCGAGCGCCGGCTGCGGGCGACGGACGTGGCACCGCTGCTCGGGAAAGCGGTCGACGTGTCGGTCGAGGGCGGCCACTTCCAGCGCCTGCTCGACGCCGTGTTCGTCGGGCTCGGGAAGTTCCTGAAGGAGAACGAGGAGACGCTGCGCACTCGACTCAAGAAGGAGTCCCCGTGGTGGGTGCCCGAGCCGATCGACGACCGCATCTTCAAGAAGATCCTCGATGGCGTGCAGAGCTTCCTCACCGACCTCCACGACGAGCCGGACCACGAGGTGCGGGCGGCGATCGAGCAGCGGGTCCGCGAGCTCGCCGAGCGATTGCGCACCGATCCGGAGATGATCGCCAAGGGCGAGGAGCTGAAGCACGAGTTGCTGTCCCACCCGGAGGTTCAGGCATGGCTGCAGTCGCTCTGGGGCGAGCTGAAGCGGGCGATGCTGACGGCCGCCGACGATCCCGACAGTGAGCTACGCCGCCGGCTCGATGCCGGGCTGGTGCAGCTCGGGCGCCGCCTCCAAGACGATGTCGTGCTGCAGGCCAAGGTCGACGGGTGGGTCGAGCGGGTGGCGGTCTACCTGATCGAGCACTACCGCAGCGAGGTCGCCGACCTGATCGCCACGACGGTCCAGCGTTGGGACGGCCGCGACACGGCCCGCCGCATCGAGCTGCAGGTCGGCCGCGACCTCCAGTTCATCCGCATCAACGGAACCGTCGTCGGTGGTCTCGCCGGCCTGATCATCCACGCCGTCGGCGAAGGACTCTTCTGATGGCGCCGAAGCGGCGCCGTGTCGGGCGGCGGCTGGCGCCGCGGCGCCCGACCTGACGTTTCACGCTCGCTGCGGTCGGGGGCCCAAGCGGTCGGGAACGCGGCGCCGTGTCGGGCGGCGGCTGGCGCCGCGGCGCCCGACCTGACGTTTCACGCTCGCTGCGGTCGGGGGCCCAAGCGGTCGGGAACGCGGCGCCGTGTCGGGCGGCGGCTGGCGCCGCGGCGCCCGACCTGACGTTTCACGCTCGCTGCGGTCGGGGGCCCAAGCGGTCGGGAAGGCGCGCTCACGCGCACTGGCAGGTCAGGAGCCAACACCCACTGCGTGGCGTGTGCCCGATCAGGGCGATACGTGCACGTCCGTCCCGTGGTGATCGTCGCCCGCAGCTCGTCACCCAGCGCCGGCTCCGACGCGGCAATGACGTCGATGGCCCGGGTGATCGCCTTGCGAACCGCCGTGCGCGCCCGCTCCCCCGAGTCGACGAAGCGTCGCGCCCGGCCGGACTTCGCAACGACCGCCGACAGCTCCTCGCGCAGCGCCGCCCGTTCGGCCTCCAGTCGCTCGACCCGGCGCCGGGGACCGCTGCGCCGGGCGACCTCCAGCTGTTCGTCGAGCTCGGCTGCCCGCCGCCGGTACGTCCGCAGCGTCTGCTCGTCGACGAGATCTTGGAACGCGCCGTCGACGTCGGCACCGCCGCACAGCTCGAGCGCCGACACGTCGTCGTCCGGACGGGCCAGCAACACGGCGAGGTAGCCGACCCCGACCAGGTCCGGTACATCGACCCGCCGGTCGCCCACCTCGACGATCCACTGGTCGCCGTCGCGTCGCAGCACCGCGGCGGTCGTCGGTTCTCGGTCGGCGTCGACGGACAGCTCGTCAGCTCTTCGCGCCCAGCGCTCGGCGCGTACCGGCATCGCCATCGAAGAGGCCGCCTCGGCCGCCCTGCGCAGCGCGGCAACGGCGGCCGCCTGGTCACCAGGATGGCCCCGCACCACGAGCGCTTCGGCGAGGTCTGCTCGCGACATCGCCGTCAGTGGCCGGTGGCCGAGGCGGATGTTCCCCTCCACCGCCCGCTCCAGCCGGGTGACCGCGAGCTCGGAATCACCGAACGTCAACGCGGCCAGTCCAAGCGCCCGCTCGACCACGCCGAAGCACGTCACGGCGAGCGATGGCATCACCGGCCGGTCGGCGTACGGCTCGAGCAACGCGTACGCCTCACGTGCCAGGTCGGCGTCGCCGAGCGGGGCGGCCGCTTCGACGATGTTGACGATCCCGGTCAGCCACGTGCTCGATCGCGGGAGTGCGGCCAGGCCGTCCCGGCGCAACGATGCCAGCATCGAGGCCGCCTCGTCGTGCTGACGAGCCCGCGCCGCGATCGCCGCGGCCCCGGCGCGATAGCCGAATTCGGGCTTGATCAAGATCGAGGCCGATGAGATGTCTCGGGCGAGGTCGAGCAGCTCGCTGTCGCGGTCCTGCACGAACCGGATCGTCAGCAGGTGGGCGCCGTAGTAGCCGGTGGCATCGGCCTCACCGACGTCGACGCCGTACTCGAAGCACTCGTGCGCTGCACGCTCTGCCTCGTCCAAGCGGCCGTCTCGGATCAGCTGCATCACGTCGATCGCAGAGACGATGTAGCCGATGCTGCGACAGCCCACCGCGTCGGCTCGGTCGCGCAATTCCGACAGTGTGCGTTTCGCCCGGACGTCCCCGACCGAGGAAGTGATCGACCGCCTTCCACAGCAGCCCGAACAGCACGCGGAGGTCGTCACCGCATCCGGCGGCGACGGCGATCAGCTCTTCGGCCAACTGCAGCCGGCACTCGACGTGCTCGGGTGCGAGCAGCGCGTGGTGGGCCAGCGAGAGTGCCTCCGCGAGGACGTGCGGATCGCCGCAGTGGCGGCAATCGCTGAGCGCCGCCAGCACCGGCTCGACCGGTGCGCCGTCGTACACGTCCTCCGCGGCGAGCCGCATCACCAGGCGGGCACGGAGATCGACGGCATCGGCTGGAAGCTCGGCGAGCGCAGTACGCTGCAGCGCCAGCACGCGGGTCCGCTCCATCTCGCTGCGGTGCTCGTTGACCCAAACGCCACCGAGTCCCAACGCCGCCCGTGCCCGTGCGACCGGGTCACCAGTCCAGGCGGCGACGTCCACGGCCCGCTCGTAGGCACGCCGGGCATCGGCGAGCCGCCGCACACCAGCAGTGCGTCCGACCATTCGAGCAGCAGCTCGACGTGGTCGGTCGGACGGGGCAGCCGTTCGACGAGGTCCACGGCAGCGCCAAGCAGGAGCGCCGCCCGTTCGTAGTCGAACCCGCGCCCGAGCACCTTGGCTGCGTTCCGGCATTCTGCGACGGCGCGTGCGGCGTCGGCGGGTGAGCGTTCGGCGGCGTGGAGGGCGTGGTGAGCCCGCCGAGCGACGGTGCCCGGCTGGTCGTCGTACCGGGGACAGGTCGAGTGCCCGGACGTGCGCCTCGAGCGCCTCGCTCGGCGTCAGCACGGCCAGCGCGGCGTGGCGGACGAGGTCGTGCGTGAACCTCCAACCCGTCGAGCCCGACGTACCTGGAACGAGGTGGACCAGACCTGCTGCCGCCGCCCGCTCCAGCGCCTCGACGACCTCGGCGTGATCGCCGCCGACCATCGCTGTCAACTCGCCCGTCCTGCCCTCCATGCCGAGGATCGCGGCGAGGGCGATGACGTCTCGATGCTCCGGCGCCAGCACGTCGAGCGAGTCCTCGATCGCGTACTCGACGACTCCTCGATCATCGGCCGGCACGGCACTGGCCACGGCGCGCGCCAGCAGCAACGGACTGCCTCCGGTCAGCCGGGCCAGCGTCGGCACCCACTCGTGCTCCTCGACCTGGAGCCCGTGAGCAGCGAGGAAGGCTGCCGTGTCCTGTTCGTCGAACGAGCGCAGCGGGACGATCAGCGCGTCCCGTTCCAGCTCGTCCAGCCGACGCCGCGTCTCATTCGGGAGATCCGGGTCGTCGTCTCGCCGCGTCAGCATGATCACGCACCGGTCGATCGTGCGCACCAGGAAGCGGACGAGCAGGAGCGCCGCGGCGTCGGCCAGATGAGCGTCGTCGAGCACGATCGCCAGCGGAGCGCGGCGGTGCGGCTGCCCAGCAGGTTGGCAACCGCGGAGAAGCGACTGAAGCGGTCGGCGTCGATGGCGGGCCGGTGCTGGTCCTCACTGAGCATTCCGGCGGCTTCGCGGCCACCGAGCTCGGTGAGCACGGCGGTCCACGGCCACAGCGGAGGGGCGCCACCGTCAGGCCAACTGCGTCCCCATGCGACGGTGAATCCCTCTGCAGCGGCGCGTTCGACGGCGTGCCGACACAGCGTCGTCTTTCCGATTCCGGCCGGTCCGCTGACGATGAGCAGCTGGCTCCGGCCGTCGCGCGCCGCTGTGCAGGCCTCGGCGATCAACGCCAGTTCGCGGGCACGCCCGATGAACTGGCGGTCGCACCGGGCGGAGTGCGCATCCATCAACGGACAGTACGCCGCAAGCCCGCGAACGGGTCGTGCCTTTCGCGTTGCGCAGCGAATCGAGCAGAACAAATCTTCTGCTCAAGAGTAGTTTTACGTACAGATGTACGATAGTGTTCCGGTATGGGGACGAGCCGGCTCGAGGCGCTCAGCGCAGCGATCGACGAGCTGTCGGCGTGCGACCTCGACGAGTTGGACGACGACGAGCTGCATGACGTCGTGGTCGGGTTGTTGCGCCAGTCGCACCGCCTGGCCGCTGTTCGGGCCCGGTTGATCTCGGTGTGGGATCGTCGTGGCTTGTGGGCCCGCTGACGGGTCCCGCTCGCCGGGGCATCGGTCTGGCCCGGGAGGCGTCGATGTCGATCCCCGCCGGCCGACGAGAGGTCGCGCCGGGCCAGGGCGCTCGAGTTCGATGCCCCACACGACCGCGGCGCTCACCGAGGGGGCGCTGTCGCCCGAGCACGTCGACGTGTTGGCCGGCGCCAACAGCGACCGGCGCAGCGTGGTGTTCGCGGCGCATGAGGAGACGTTGGTCGAACAGGCCAAGTTGTTGCGCTTCGGGGACTGCTGTCAGATGGTCGAGTACTGGAAGCAGCACGCCGACGCCGCCGGGTGTGAAGACGAGGCGCAACGCCGCCACGAAGCCCGCCACGCCACCGCCGCCACCACGTTCGACGAGATGGTCGACCTGCGCGCCGTGTTGGACCCGCTCGGCGGGAAGATCGTGGTCGCCGAGTTGAACCGGTTGATGGAACAACAACGCCGCCACGACAAGCGACGACGGGACGGTGCGGACCGCCGGCCAGCGCCGTGCCGACGCCCTGGTTGAGATGGCCACCCGTTCCCGCTGCGACCCAACCCGGCGGGCTCCGACCGCGCCCGTTGATCACCATCCTCACCGGCCACGAATCCTTCGCCCGGATCTGCGAACTCGCCGACGGCACGGTGCTCGCGCCGGGTCAGGTCGTGCCGCTGTTGTCGGAGGCCGAGATTGAGCGGGTCGTGTTCGACGGACCGGACCGGGTCATCTCGGTGTCCCGGCGACGCACCTTCACCGGGGCGCTGCGCCGCGCAATCGAGGTGCGCGACCGGCACTGTCAGCACCCCTCCGGCTGCGACGAACCCGCCGACCGTTGCGACGTCGACCACATCCAGCCCTACACCGACGGCGGCCCAACCAGCCTCGACAACGGACGACTCTCCTGCTGGCCCCACAACCGCCATCCCCACCTCCGCAACGCCCACCCACCAGAACGTGACGACAAGCCCGACGGCCGAGCGCCGCCCGACGCCAGCTGACCCATTCAGTCTCGAGTCGTCTGCGTCACGAGGGCGCTCATCAGCGGGTTGGATGCGGCCTGCGCGTCGCCTTCGCGAAGTTGCGTTGACGCGTTCGCCTGCTCGTATCCACCGACGATCGCTCCGGCATCGTTGATGCCGAGCGCCATGGTGTTGACACCGTCCGGCACGTCGATCGCCGTGAACTCGTCGTGCTGGGTGCGTCGGTGCCGAACGGCAGGTCCGGTGCGCCCCGGACGCTCTGCTCGTCGGCAAACCGAAGACCTGGGTGATCCTTCGCACGGGCCCGACCAATTGTCGGCGTCGCCCGGTGAGCACGTGCCCGACCCGGCCGGACAGCCCGCTCAGATCTCGTCGTGGTGTTGGAGCCACCGGAAGGCCCACCACCCGGGCAGGATCGGAAGCCAGAACGTGATCAGCCGGAACAGGAACACAGCAGGCACCGCCGTCACGTTGTCGACACCCGCCGCCACCAGCCCACTGATCAGCACGGCCTCGATGGCACCGATCCCGCCGGGCGTCGGGGCGAACGAGGCGATGGTGACGCCGACGAGGTACACGGCTCCGACCGAGGCCAGCGAGAGGTCGCCGCCCAACGCGACGAGTGAGAAGAACAACGCGACGATGTTCCCGACCGTGACGAGGGCCGAACCGCCGAACAGGAGAGCGAGCTTGCCCGGACGCCGTAGCACTGCCCTCATCCCGTCGAACGACCGGCGCACGGCGGGGAGCAAGCGTTGTGTGAGCAGGTGCCGGATGGTGGGGATGGCGAGCATGACGGCGGCGAGGACGACCACGACACCGACGCCCAGCAGCAGCCACTCCGGGTCCGGCAGGCTGTAACCCCGAAACGTGCGACGACCAGCCCATACCACGAACACCGCGAGCATCGACACGTGCACAACGACGCCGGCGACGGTGTCGAGGCCGACGGCGGAGACGGCGACGGCCCGATCGACTCCCTGCTTCTGGACGTAGCGCTCACTCAGGGCCATGCCACCCACGCCGGCCGGCGCGACCGTGCCGGTGAACGAGGTCGCCACCTGACTGATGGTCAGCGATCCAGGCGGCATCTGCGCCGGCACCGCCCCGGCGAGCCCCGCCGCAGCTCCGACGTACGTCACCGACGGTGGCGGCGACGATCAGCGGGGTCCACGCCCAGTTGGCGTCGCCGAGCTGCTCCGCCATTCCGGGCAGGTCGGCGAACTGCGGGGCGAGGAAGTACGTCGCGCCGGCGAGGACGATGACGAGCAGCAACGTCTTGCGATCGACTCGCTCGAGCTGCGCGAGGTGCACCTCGTCGACGCCGGTCTGCTGCTGCACCTCCTTGGACACGTCGGCCAGCAGCCCGTGGCGCGCCTTGAGCTGGCTGCGTGTCGCCCGGTCGAAGACAGCGGGCTGGATCAGGGGCAGACTGCGGCCGACGACATCGGCGCCGAGCTCCGTGACGGCGAGCCGCACGGCGCGCGACGCGTCGGTGGCGAGCGCAGCCGTGACGAACGCCTGCGCGACGTCCAAGTCGAGCTCGGTGTCGTCGGCGGCGAGCGACGCGACGTCCAGCCCGACGAGCCAGACGCGGCCGTCAGCCGCCACCCGAATCGTGGCGTCTCTGAGCCGGCCGTGTGCGATGCGTCGACGCCGCAGCGCGGCGACCTGCCGGAAGAGATCGGCCACGGCACCCTCCCGCTCCGCGGCCAAGCCTCGCTGAGGGGCGACGCCTCGAGGTGATCGAACGCCGCGAGCACTGAGTCGAGGCCAACCGGTGTCACTGCCTGGACCGCTGGCGTCCGTGCACCAGCATCGCGTGAGGCGTACGACATCAACGCCCTGTGCTCCACCACGTGGCGCAGCGACAGGAACGGGTGGTCGCCGCTGACGTCCTTGAAGCGGGCGAAGCGGTACGAACGCTCGAGCACCTCCGCCGGCACGCCGGGCCTCACCTGCCACGGCGACGTCCAGGCGGCGTCCGTCCTCCAGCGCGGCGACCCAGTTCGACGAGCCGGGGCGGGGCTGCTCCACGAATTCGATGTCGGCGACCGGCAGGCCGTTCGTCACCAGCGCCAGGCGCACCGCGCTGCCGCTCGGCCGACGTTCCGGACGCCCGAGCGCGAGCAGCACCACCGTGCCGGCGAGCGCACCGACCGGCATGGCGAGCAGGACGTTGCCGACCAGCGTTGCGTGCACCACGAGCCGCAGGAGCACCACCACGGCCAGCCCGACGGCGCCGGCCCGACGGATCCGGCGCGGCACGAACGGCGCGAGCACGACGAACGAGGCCGCCCACACCGCGATGCCGACCTCGCCCGACGTGAGCGAGGTCGTGATGCCGTCGCTGGGTCGTGAGCTCGTGCACGATCGCACGGGCCTCTCGACCATTCAGCGGCCACAGCACGAGGGCCATTGCGGCGATCGCCAGCACGTCGGCGAGCAACACGTACCCGAACAGTCGGAAGCGACGAGTGGCCAGCGGCACGACCGCGATGACGCCGAGGATCACGAAGCCGATCCACTCCAGCCCGCCCTGCACGATCCGGTCCACCGTCGTGGGGAGGCGGTCGACGAGCTCGGCGGCGTCACGTTCGAGCGACAAGACCTCGCGCTCGATGCCGACGAGCAGCGCCATCGCCGCCGCTACGAGGATCACCAGCACGACACAGGCGGAGCAGGTCGATCGGCGAGCGGTGGTAGCCGAGGACGATCTCTTCGTTGGCGGTGCCTCGACCCCACAGCACCGACGTCTGCGTTTCGGGACTGACAGGTGCCGACGGCTCGCGCTGGCGCAGCCGGAGCCGCCGCAGCCACGTCTGAGGTCACGACCGGGTCAAGTTACTGCGCTCAGCGTGACGGGCTGGAGCTATCGCCGTCGATTGCTCCCAGCGCCAGGCGATCACCAACGCGATCACGATGCCGATGATGGCGATGGTCCAACCTGCGGCGTTCATCGGGTGGGCGTCCTGGGCCGCGGCGACCGGGGCTGACTCGAGGTAACCGACCAGCCGGGCGTGGAACTCGACCGACGACTCCCGGCGAAGATCAGCCTGATGTCCGGCGCGTTCTTCGGAGGTCCCATCTGGCGTGGAGGCCGCCACGTCGATGCAGGCTACACGGCGTTCGTCATCGGAGAGGAGGCGCTGCTGACCCGCCATCCGGATCCGGTCGGGTAGTCCTGAGTGCATGTCGAACTTTGAGGACCACTACGTGATCCGCGGAGGATCCGCGGGGCGGGCTCGCCTCCGTGTGCTCGGCCGCGTCGTCGGCCCGACGACCGACTCGCTGTTGGCCCGCCTCGGCGTCGCCGCAGGTTGGCGCTGCCTCGATGTCGGCTGCGGCGGCGGGGACGTCACGGTCAGGCTGGCCGAGCTGGCGGCCCCTGCGACGGTCGTCGGGATCGACGTCGACGTCCCCCAGCTCGAGATCGCCCGCCAAGAGGCGGCGGCGTCCGGCCGCACCAACGTCGAGTTCCGTGCCGTCGATGCCGAGACCTGCGATGCGGAGATCGACGAGCGGTTCGACCTCGTCTTTGCCCGGTTCCTCCTGACGCATCTTCCGGACCCGACATCGGCTCTGGCCGCCATGGTGCGCCTGGCCCGCGCGGGTGGAGTCGTCGCCGTCGAGGACATCGACGTCGCCGCTCACTTCTGCTACCCGCCGTCGGCGGCGTTCGATCGGTTCGTCGAGTGGTACACCGCTGCACACCGCGCTCGCGGCGGGGACCCGATGATCGGGCTGCGCCTGCCACGAATGCTCCTGGAGGAGGGGATCCACGACGTCGCGATGAACGTCGTGCAGCCGGCCGGGCTGCATGGCGACATCACCGCAGATCGCGCCGCTGACCCTCAGCCAACACGCGCCAGGCCATCGTCGATCTCGGGATAGCCACCGATGGCGAGGTCGATGAGACGGTGGCCGAACTGGAGGCGCTCGCCGATCAACGCACCGTGGTGAGCATGCCTCGCATCGTGCAGGCGTGGGGCACGACCGCGGGCGGCTGACCGACGAGCGGTGTGCGAGCTCTACCCATCACCAGCTCGCGCGCGCCTCGGCAAGCGGAACCGATGTCGTCGGCTTTCCGCCGGCACGCGATCTCCGGTTGGCGTAGAAGGTCCCGATCGGAAGGGATCAGGATGTCGCCGCGGTCGTTGATCGCGTACGGCGACGGTGTCGGTCCTGACGCCGGGAGCGACGATCGTCGTGTAGCGGCCGTCCTCCCAGATGAAGCCGCGTCCGTTGATGCCGTTGGGATCGAGGTAGCCGCCGACGACGTGGACCGCGGTTGTCGATGCCCTCGGCGGTGTGATCGACCCGCCAGGGACGTCGAGCTCGGTGCACTGCCCGTTGCGCAGCAGGAATTCCACGCCGGGTGTCCTGGGTGTCGTAGTACCCGACAACGTCACCTCGGTCGTTGATGCCCGACACCTTGGTGCCATCGCCGCCGGGGAAGTCGATCGGCGTGTACGTGCCGTTGCGAAGCAGGAAGCCCCGCAACCCGCCTTCGTCGTAGTAGGCGTAAGGGTCGGGGTTGGCGACTGCCTCGATGTAGGCGCCGACGACTCGCTGCGGTTGTTGATGCCGAGCGGCTGCCGTCAGGGCCGCACCTCGGACGTCGATCGTCGTGACCGCCCCGCGTCGCCGGAGGATCCCGTCGACGGTGCTGGCGGGCAGCCTGCCTTGGGCGTCAACCTCGGCTACCGGCTCGATGTTCTGGCTGACCACGTCGGCGCGTTCGTCGCGGGGGTCGGCGATCGTGATGTCTGCATCCGGGATGTCGAGCGTCTCGTCGCGGCGCGACGGTTCGCGGAGCACGGCGTGGGCGGATCGAGTGGGTAGAAGCCGTCGGCGTCGGGCCTGCCCCCGCCCGTCGGCCACCGACGATGTCTCCGCGGTCGTTGATCCCGCTGTACGAGGTCGCTCGCGGATCGGCGGCGGCGTCGACCGGCACTCCCAATGGGAGGAACTGCTCGTCGCGGCAGCCATACGTTTCCGCACGGATCTCCTGCCGCCGGCGTGCCATCGCGCCGTCGCATCGTCGGGGCGTGCGTCGCGGTCCCGCCTCGACGATCGCCGTCAGATGCGGTCGCCTACGCCAGCTGTTCCAGCGAACATGCCGCACCGATGCTCGCCGTGTTTCGGATGTATTCATGATGTGTCCTCCGCTCCACCGCTCCGCCCATCGAGAGTTTCGTTGCGATCCGACCGGCGGATCTGTATGCACCGCGGATCTCACCGCGCCGTGCCGTGCCGGGCCTACGCTCGGGATTGATGGATGACGCGGCCAGAGCGCGGGCGGAGCTGGCCATCGCGGTGTTGGACCTCACGGACCTCTCGGCCGACGCGTCCGAGGCCGGCGCCGACGCGCTGTGCCAACACGCCGCCGCCGCAGGCACGGCGGCCGTGTGCATCTGGCCGGCTTTTGTCGCCCGCTGCGTCGAGCGCCTGGATGGCACTGGGGTGCGCGTCGCCACGGTCATCAACTTCCCCACCGGCGACGAGCCGCTCGAGCGGGCGACCGCCGTCGCCGCCGCAGCAGTCGCCGCGGGTGCCGACGAGCTCGACGTCGTCCTGCCCTACCGGGCGTGGCTGGCCGGCGATGTTCAGGGAGCGGCTGACGTGCTGGCGGCCGTCCGCCAGGAGGCCGGCGAGCGGGTGATGAAGGTGATCATCGAATCCGGGTCACTACCCGACCGCGCGGCCATCGATCGAGCCAGTCACTTCGCCATCGCCAACGGCGCCGACTTCGTCAAGACGTCGACGGGCAAGACAGACGTCTCGGCCACGCCGGAGGCGGCCGAGATCATCCTCGAAGCGATCGACGTCAGCGGTCGCCCCGTCGGGTTCAAGGCTTCCGGAGGGATCCGCACGCTCGCCGACGCCACCGTCTACCTCGACCTCGCCGACACCCTCATGGGCGCGGGATGGGCGACGCCGGCGACGTTCCGCTTCGGCGCGAGCGGGCTGCTCGACGCGTTGGAGAGCGAACTGGCCGGTACGCCAGCGGCCTCCGCCGATACCGACTACTGAAGGCCCGTCATCGCCATCGGGTCGAGGACTCGCCGCGCCTCGTCCTCGTCGAGGACGCCCGCCTCGATTGCCACGTCGATGATCGAGCGCCGCTGCTGGACGGCGGTCTTCACCAGCTCGGCCGCCTTGGCGTACCCGATGATCGGGTTCAGTGCCGTGGCCAGCGCCGACGTGCGCTCGGCGAAGTCTCGGCATCGCTGCTCGTCGACCTCGATGCCGGCGACGCAGAACTCCTCGAAGATTCGACAGACGTTGGCGAGCAGTGCGCCCGACTCGAGCAGGGCGTCCGCCATCACCGGTAGGTACGTGTTGAGCTCGAGGATCCCCTGTGACGCGGCATACGACACGGTCGCGTCGTTGCCGAAGACGCGGGCCGCCACCTGGTTGACGGACTCGCAGATCACCGGGTTGACCTTGCCCGGCATGATCGACGACCCGGCCTGGAGCTCGGGGAGCAGCAGCTCCCCGATCCCACATGACGGGCCGCTGGCGAGCAAGCGGATGTCGTTGGCGATCTTCGTCAACGCGATGGCGATGCCGCGCAGCCCCGCCGATGCATCGGCCAGCGCTCCCTGCCCACCCTGTTGAACCATCGGATCGTCCGACGGCCGCAGCGGCAAACCGGTCTCCTCAGCCAGTCGCTCGATGACTGCTGCAGCGAACCCGGCCGGCGCGTTGATGCCGGTACCGACGGCGGTGCCGCCGAGCGGCAGCTCGCCGAGCGCGTCGAGATCCGCCCGCGACCGGGCAACCGCCCGCTCGAGCAGGCCGGCCCATGCGGCCGCCTCCTGGCCGACGGTCACCGGCGTGGCGTCCATGAGGTGGGTCCGACCCGCCTTCACGACGTTGCGGAAGCGGTCGGCCATCGTGCGGAACGCCTGGGCAAGCGAGTCGACGGCGGGATGGACCTCGTCGGCGAGCTGGCGTGCCACGGCCAGGCGGACAGCCGTCGGGACGGTGTCGTTGGAGGATTGCGAGGCGTTGATGTGATCGTTCGGGTGGACGTCGCGCCCTTCCAGGACGTCGCCGACGAGTCGAGCCAGCACCTCGTTGACGTTCATGTTCGTGGAGGTCCCCGACCCGGTCTGGAAGACATCCACCGGGAAGTGCTCGTCGAACTCACCCGCCTCGACCCGCTGTGCCGCGTCGGCGATCGCCGCAGCCAGCTCCTCGTCGACGCCGGTCACTCCGAGCGAGGCGTTGACGGACGCCGCATGGCGCTTGACGGCGGCCAGCGACTTCGCCACATGGGTGTGCAGCGGGCGGCGGGCGACAGGGAAGTTGCGGACCGCCAGGTCCGTCTGCTTGCCCCAGAGGGGATCGTCGGTCATGCACCAACCCTAGAGACCCTCGGCGCAGCGGCGATCGGTGCCCTACATTGCTGGCCAGTGACGCCGGTCGACTGGTCCCGTTTCGATGCCGTGCTGTTCGACCTCGACGGGGTGCTGACGCCGACCGCCGACGTCCACCACCACGCGTGGACGCAGATGTTCAACGAGTTCCTCGCCGCGAAGCACCCGGACCAGCCGCCGTTCGGTGAGGAGGACTACTTCGCCTACATCGACGGCAAGCCGCGCTTCGACGGCGTCCGCTCGTTCCTTGCGTCGCGCCGCATCGTGCTGCCCGAGGGCGACCTGAACGACCCGCCCGGCATGGACACCGTGTCGGGCCTCGGCAACCGCAAGAACGAACTGTTCAACCACCTGCTGCACACGGAGGGCATCGCCCCGTATCCGGGGTCGCTGCGCTTGATGGATCAGCTGATGGAAGACGGCAAGTCGTACGCCGTCGTGTCGTCCTCGCGCAACGCCCGCCCCGTGCTCGAGGCGGCCGGTCTGGCACCGCGCTTCGACGTCGTGGTCGACGGGGTCGTCGCCGCGCAGGAGCACCTCGCGGGCAAGCCGGCCCCCGATCTCTTCCTTCACGCCGCCCAGCAGCTCGGCGTCGACAAGGCCCGGGCCGTCGTGATGGAGGACGCCGTCTCCGGCGTGGCAGCCGGTCGGGCCGGCCCGTTCGGGTTGGTCGTCGGGGTCGACCGCGGCGCCGGCGAGGAGGCCCTCCGTGCACACGGCGCGGACATCGTCGTGGCGGACCTCGGCGAGCTCGTGGAGGAGTCGCGATGAAGATCAGGGCCCCGGGCCACCTGGACCTGTACCGCTTCCCCATCGACCCTTGGCGGCTGGTCGAGCGGGAGTACGACAAGTCGGATCTCGGGCTGACGGAGACGCTGTTCGCCACCGGCAACGGCTACCTCGGCATGCGCGGCAACCCCGAAGAGGGAAGGGACGCGCACACTCACGGCACGTACATCAACGGCTTCCACGAGACGTGGCACATCCACCACGCCGAGGAGGCCTTCGGGTTCGCCAAGACCGGCCAGACCATCGTCAACGTGCCGGACGCGAAGCTGATGAAGCTGTACGTCGACGACGAGCCGCTGCTGCTCGCCAATGCCGATCTCGAGGCGTACGAGCGCGTGCTCGACTTCCGGGAGGGCACGCGCACCCGCGACCTGATCTGGCGCACACCGGGGGGCAAGCGGGTCAGGGTGCGCGCGCTGCGGCTGGTCAGCCTCGCTCACCGCCACCTCGCCATGCTGACGTTCGAGGTGACGGTGCTCGACGGGGCCGCGCCGCTCGTCATCTCCTCGCAGCTGCTCAACCGCCAGGACGGCGAGGATGAGTACCACGTTGCCGCCGCCGCTCTGGGTCACGGTCGGGACCCACGCAAGATGCGTGCCTTCGACCACCGCGTGCTCGTGCCGCGGCTGCACTTCGACCACGACGGTGAGGTCGTCCTCGGCTATCGCTGCGCGAACAGTGGGATGACGCTGGCCTGCGCGTATCGCCACATCGTCGAGACGGCCGCCCCGCACCAGGTCGAGACGTCCGTCGGGCCGGATCTCGCCAAGACGGTCATCACGGCTCGTGTCGAACCAGGGCAGATGATCCGCGTCGTGAAGCTCGTCTCGTACCACACGTCGACCGGCGTGCCGGCCGAGGAGCTGGCCGACCGGTGCCACCGCACGCTCGACCGCGCCGAGCAGGACGGCGCGGCGATGCTCCTGTCCGAGCAGCGGGCATGGCTGGACGACTTCTGGGAGCGCAGCGACGTCGAGTTGTTCGGCGATGAGGCCGGCCAGCAAGCCGTGCGCTGGAACCTGTTCCAGCTTGCACAGGCCAGCGCGCAGACCCAGGAGCAAGGCATCGCCGCCAAAGGCGTGACCGGCGGCGGCTACGAAGGCCACTACTTCTGGGACACCGAGACATACGTCGTGCCGTTCCTCGCCTACACGAGCCCGGAGATGGCGCGCAAGGTGATGCGCTTCCGGTGGCGCCAGCTCGACAAGGCCCGCCAGCGGGCCGAAGAGGTCAACCAGGTCGGCGCGCTCTACCCGTGGCGGACGATCAACGGCGAGGAAGCGTCGGCCTACTACGCCGCGGGAACCGCGCAGTACCACATCAACGCGGCGATCGCCTTCGCCCTGAAGCGCTACCTCGACGCCAGCGGGGACATCGCCTTCCTCGCTGGCGAGGGTGCGGAGATCCTCGTCGAGACGGCGCGGCTGTGGGAGGACCTCGGCTTCTACGCGACCAACGGCGACGAGGTCTTCCGGATCCACGGGGTCACCGGTCCGGACGAGTACACGACGGTCGTCAACGACAACCTGTACACGAACGTGATGGCCCGCTTCAACATGAAGTACGCGGCGCGCGTCGTGGACCTGCTGGAGGAGTGGGACAACAACGCCTTCGACGGGCTGTGCCGGCGGGTCGGACTCGAGCCGGGGGAGACGAAGCGCTGGGCGAGAGCGGCCGACTCGATGTACCTGCCGTACGACGAAGCGCTCGGCATCCACCCGCAGGACGACAACTTCCTCGGGCTCGAGCCGTGGGACTTCGAGAACACGCCGCCCGAGAACTACCCGCTCCTCCTGCACTTCCACCCGCTGGTGATCTACCGCCACCAGGTGCTCAAGCAGGCCGACGTGGTGCTGGCCATGGCGCTGCGCAGCGACCAGTTCGGGCTCGACGTGAAGCGCCGCAACTTCGACTACTACGACCCGATCACGACGGGGGACTCGTCCCTGTCGGCATGCGTGCAGGCGAT
The DNA here is from genome assembly GCA_963774635.1 of uncultured Acidimicrobiia bacterium. Taxonomy (GTDB): domain Bacteria; phylum Actinomycetota; class Acidimicrobiia; order Acidimicrobiales; family Ilumatobacteraceae; genus JALZMG01. Next base: position 33,591 of record CAVZFS010000026.1, on the reverse strand, counting down.
GGCGGCGGCGCAGATCGGCTACGACGAGCTCGCCGTGGCGTACTTCCGGGAGACGCTGTACGTCGATCTCGCCGACACGCACGGCAACGCCAGCGACGGCGTCCACGTTGCCTCCGCCGGCGGCGTGTGGGGCACCATCGCCTTCGGGTTCGCCGGTCTGTTCGACTCAGGCACGGCGCTGCGGTTCACCCCGAGCCTGCCGTCGGCGTGGGAGTGCGTGCGGTTCCGGATGCAACGACACGGGGCACGGATCATCGTCGAGATCGACGCCGACGGCTGCACGGTGACGGCGGTCGACGGGCCGCCGATCCCGCTCGACATCCTCGGCGACGACGGTGAGCGCAAGGTCGTCCACGTGGCGCCGGGCGAATCGCAGCGCATCCCACGCATCCCGCTCCCTGTCTGACGCCTGTCAGTCGGCGCGCCGCACGTCGCATCACGACGGCCGGCCGGGATCCGGGCCTCCCGGTTCGACGTGCACGATCCACGTGCCGGGTCCGAGTGGCGGGAAGCCGGCGGGGCGCGGACCTCCAGCTGGGGCGGCCTCTGGACCGGGTTCGTCGTCCAGGCGTCGGTTGAGCGACAGCAGCCGGCCGATGACCGGCAAGGCGACCACATTGGCGGCGTGCAGCAGTCCCATCAGCAGCAGGATCCCGCCGATCCGGACCACCTCGTGCTTCCACTGGTTGGCCTGCGATTCCAACCAGTCCGGGGGTGGCTCGAACGTGATGGTGAACAGGATGTACGCCGTGAAGATGAGGTAGTAGGCGATGTCCGTCAGCACGAGGTAGCTCTTGCCCGTGCGCGGATTGGCCCGGAAGACGTCGGCCGCGTACGACCGCCCGAAGCGCTTGATGAAGGGCCCGAGCAGGATGGCGATCGCCACCAGCACGATGTTCGTGAGCAGCTCGATGACCCACCAGTCCATGGTGATCCTCCCGTTGTTGAGATCGATGAAGGGGGCGGCGATGGCCACCAGCCCCAGTGCGAAGGCGATCGCGCCGAGCGCGACGCGCTGGCGCCATCGGCGGCGGGCGCGGGCATCGGCGAGTGAGCGGGTGACGCGGGCGAACAGGTCGGGGTGCTCCACGACGTCCGCCTTCACGGCGTCGAACGCGGCGACGAGGCGATCTTCGACGGTCACCTGACGCCGCCCAAGCTTGCCTCGAGCGTCGCCATGCCGCGGCGCAGGTGCGTCTTGACCGAGTTCGGTGAGAGGTCGAGCGTTGTCGCGATCGCCTCGATGCCGAGCTCCTCGAAGTAGCGCAGCGTGACGCAGTCGCGCTGACGGCGCGGCAGGGCGCGGACCGCTTGCAGCACAGCGCGGTGCGCCTCATCGCGCACCAGCTCCTCGTCGAACGCTCGGGGGTTCACGTCGACCTCGTGGCCGGTCGGTGCGTGGTGGCGCAGCGACAGCAGACCTCGCCGGTTGTGGTCCCGGGCGAGGTTCAGCACGATGGAGCGGAGGTAGGCCGGTGCCTTCGCGTCGTCGTGGATGCGGCCGGCGTGACGGGCGAGGCGAAGGAACGCTTCCTGCACGATGTCCTCGGCGGCGTCGCGATCGTCGACGAAGATGCGGGCGAGACGCACGAGCGACCGCCCCTCGAGGTCGAACAGACGCACGACGAGCGCCTCGGCCTCGTCGGTGATGACGGCGCCATCGGCGCGCGCCGCGGCGATGCCCGCGCAGAGGGTCGATGCCGTCATCGAAAGACGGACGTTCATCACAGATATCTCGGGTGACGCGTCACCCGGAATCGCAGTTCGGCCGTCTGTCTTTCTGTTCCCAACAACAGGAGGCAGCGGGCATGGACAAGAAGCGGATGGGTCAAGCAGCGGTCGCCGCGGCGGTGGTCGGGGCGGCGGCGGTGGCTGTGGTGGCCCTGCAAGCGGGCGGAGGTGCCAGCGCCGGCGCTGGGCGGAGCGCTCGCGTGCAGCTCCACGACGTGAACGGCGCCGACGTCGGCACCGTGTACGTCATCGACCGGCGGGACGGGGCTCAGGTGCGCGTCGACCTCCACCTCGACCCCGCAGCGGCGGCAACGGACACGTACCACGGGTTCCACGTGCACGCCAACGACGACCCCGCCAACGGGGAGGGTTGCATCGCCGATCCGGCCGCTGCCCCCACGACGTGGTTCACCTCGGTCGACGGCCACTGGAAGACCGCGGGTCAATCCCACTCGGCACATCTTGGTGACCTCGCCAGCGTGTACGTGACCAGCGACGGGACGGCCGAGGCTCAGTTCACGACGCAGCGGTTCCGGGCCGCCGATCTGGCGGGGCGGGCGATCGTCCTCCACGCCGGGCCGGACAACTTCGGCAACGTGCCGGTCGGAGCCGCGGCCAACCAGTACACGGCCAACTCCGCCGACGCGACGACGGCCACCGCCAACACCGGCAACGCCGGTGCCCGGATCGCCTGCGGCGTGGTGGGGTGATGCGAAGAGGGATCCGTCTCGTCCTGCTCGGCGTCCTGTGCGGCGTCGGGTGGGGCGTGGCGGCGCGCGTGTGGATGCGGTTGGTGTCGACCGACCCGGCGTTCACCTGGTCCGGCACCCTGTTCATCGTCGCGGTCGGGGCGTTCGCCGGTCTCGGGATGGGCATCGTGCTGGCGTTGGGTGGGCGCCTGCGCGGGATCGGCGTGGCGACGATGCTGCCGATCGGACTGGGCCCCGGGATGCTCATGCTGCCGACGGTCGCACTGGGCGGGTTGGCCCTTCGGTGTCGGCGCACGCGACAGCGGCTCGCCGCGATCCTCGTCGCGGTGGCGCTGCTCTCGGCGGGTGTGCTGATCGGCGGACAGCTGCTGAGTGAGCTCTCCTTCGTCCGCGCCGTCATCTGCTTCGTGCTCTACCTCGCGTTGATCGCGTGGTTGGCGGCGATGCTCGCGGTGAGCTTGCGCCGGCCGCGTCAGCGCTCGTCGTCGGATGTCCAGCGCTCGATCGGCGTCATGCCGTCGGTCGAGCCGACGCACGTGTAGGTCCATGCCCGCTGGCCGGAGGTCGTGGTGACCTCGATGCGGGCCATCAGGTCCGTGGCGGTCGCCTCGATCTCGTCGAGGATGCGGAGCGCGTCGGTCAGCTGTCTCGGATCGAGGTCGACCAGCGTCCCCGGGACGAGCGTCGGCCCGTCGCCGAACACCGCAACCGGCCAGCCGAAGCCGGAGTCATAGATCCGCCCCGGCACCTCGGCCGGACGGTGGCCGACGGCGAACGGCGCGAGGAACGGCCACCGGAGGCGGTCCGGCTGGAGCGTCCCGTACGCGAAGAGGTGCGCCGTGCCGTCGCGATGACCGATGTGCGCCGCATCGCCACTCATCGCTCATCGCAGGCGCGCGGCGAGCGCGACTGGCCGCGCACTGGCCGTGGAGCACGGCGACGGCGGACCCGGTCGGGGCGCGAGGTGTGAACGCCTCTGCCCGCAGGGAGCAGCCGACGTCGATGCGGTGCGAGCCGGTGGCCCAGCGGTGCACGAGCCAGCGAGGAAGGACGAGATCGGCGCGCACGAGCTGGGGCGATCGCAACAGCTGACGCCGCACCGCCTCGGCCGCGGACCATGGCGGGTTGGCGACGACACGGAACGGTCGCCGTGGTAGTCGCACTTGTCGAACGTCGGCGTCGACGACCGTCACGGGCGTGCCACCGAAGGACGCTCGAAGCGTGGCGAGCCGTTCAGGGTGTCGTTCGACGGCGATCACGTGGGCGCCGGCGGCGAGCAGTGCCGATGTCACCACGCCCGTGCCCGCGCCGAGATCGACGACGAGATCGCCGTCACGGATACCGGCACGCGCCACCACGTGGCGTGCGGCCGATGGATCAAGCCGGTGCCAACCCCACTTCGGCTGGCCCGGCGCCCGTCGCCCGGCGGACACGGCGGACCATCACCGTGAACGTGCTCATGGAACCATCCTGCCGCACGCCCGCCGTCATCGCGGCGGCGGTTTCGGACGCCGCAACCAATGAGGTCTGATCAGGAGGTCGCGGCGACCATCTCGCCCTTGCGCTCGGCGAGTCGCCGTGCCACCCGTCCGCTCTTCTCGAGTCTGGACATGAGCCGCTGACGGGCCTGCTCGCCGGCGGCGTCGAGTCCTTCGATCGAATCGACCCCCCAGTGCCGCAGCACGACGGGCACGAGGATCTGCTCGTGGTGGATGGCCAGGTCATAGACGCCGGCCTTGGCGATCGAGGCGGCGTGCTTGGCAAACCCCGGGATGCCGACGCCGGGCATCTCGAAGCCGACGACCTGTCGCTCGATGGCCTGGATGACGGTATTCGGGTCGACGGCGAGGGCGGCCGATACCAGGTCTCGGTAGAAGAGATGGTGCAGGTTCTCGTCCGCGGCCACCCGCATCATCACGGCGTACCCGGCCGGATCGCCGATGACCAGACCTGTGTTGCGGTGCGCGATGCGCGTGGCGAGCTCCTGCAGAGCAACGTAGACGAACGTGTCGGGCCCCGACCCGGGCTCGGGTGCGATGCCGCCCGACACCTGCGCCATGCGGGCCCGCTCGAGGGCAACGGGGTCGACGGCCCGCGTCACCATCAAGTAGCCGTAGATGGCCATCGAGTGTCGCCCCTCCTCGGCGGTCCAACGCCGGACCCACGCTCCCCAGGCGCCTTCGGCACCGAAGGATCGCTCGATCGTGCGGAAGTAGTAGGGCAGGTTGTCCTCGGTCAGGAGGTTCACGATCAACGAGCTGCGGACCCCGTCGTCGATGCGTGCACCTCCGAGATCGGCGTCAGCTGCGGACCACTCGCCGTGCACGTCCCGACCTCGGCCGTACGGAACGTACTCGTGGGGGAACCACTCCTTCGCGGTGTCCAAGTGGCGCTCGAGCAACGCCTCGACCGTCGGTTCGAGCTCCTGGAGAAGCGCGTCGTCAGGCATCGTCGTAGCCTACCGACCGGTAGGTAGAGCCGCTGCGCGATCAGCCGGTGTCGACGCGAAGGTCGCCATAGCCAGCGGCGCGAACGGCGTCGACGACCGACTTGGCGTGCTCGGGGCTACGCACCTCGAACGTCGCGTGCACCGCGGTCTCCCGGACGTGCAGATGGACGCCCTCGCGGCGCGTGGTGCACCTCGATGAGGTTGGCACCCGCCGCAGCGAACTCCTGGAGCAGCCTGACCAGGCCTCCCGGACGGTCGTCGATCATCGCTGCGACGACGAGGCGGCGGCCGGCTTCGGTCTCGTGTCGCCGGATCAGTCCAGGCACCACGCCGAGGTCGAGGTTGCCGCCGGACAGGACGATGCACGTGGTGCCCGTGTCGGGCAGGTCGATGAGACCGGACTGCACCGCGGCGACGCCGACGGCCCCGGCGCCTTCGACGTAGAGCTTGGCGCGGTCCATGAGGAAGACCATGGCGTCGGCGATGGCGTCCTCGTGAACGGTGACGACGTCGTCGATCCAGCGCTCCACGAGTGGGCCCGTCAGCTGTCCCGGCCGTTTGACGGCGATGCCGTCCGCCAAGGTGACGATCGGCCCGGTCGAGGGTTCCTCCCCGGCGTAGGGGGCGCAACGTTCGGCCTGTACGCCGATCACCCGCACATGCGGCCGCAGGGACTTGACGGCGATCGCCAGACCCGACGCCAACCCACCGCCGCCGAGCGGGACCACGACGCACGCCAGCTCCTGGACGTCCTCCATCAGCTCGAGGCCGAGCGTGCCCTGGCCGGCGACCACGGCCGGGTCGTCGAAGGGGTGGCAGAACGCCATCCCGTGCTTGGCGGCTTCCTCCCGCGCGGCAGCCATCGTCTCCTCGAGCGAGTGTCCGACTTCGACGACCCGGGCTCCGTACGCCTGGCACGCCTCGATCTTCGTGATCGGTGCGCCGGACGGTACGAAGATCTCGCACGGCACCCCGGCGTGACGGGCGGCGAAGGCGAGCGCTTGGGCGTGGTTGCCGGCGCTGCCGGCCGTGACCCCGTTGGCAGCAGCCGGGCCGAGCGAGGCCACCTTGTTCATCGCGCCCCGGATCTTGAACGCGCCGGTTCGTTGCAGGCTCTCGGCCTTCAGCACGATCTCGCGACCCGTCTCGTCGGACAGGCTCGGTGAGGTCAGCACCGGCGTGTGGCTGACGACGGTCGCCGTCGTGGCTCGCGCCGCCTCGATGTCGGCGATCCCAACCGACGTCGAGACGTCCATGCCCTTCCGACGCTACCCAAGCGCTCGGTACCGTGGCGCCGTGCGTGCGTTGGTCGTCGGCAACGGCGACGACCTCGATACCGGTTTCGTCGGTCACCGCCTGCGCGAGCACGGCTACGCGCTTCACCGAGTGCCACCGTGAGCACCCGGATCGCTGGCCGGGCCTGGACGGCGTCGACCTCGTGCTCACGCTCGGGTCCGAGTGGAACGTCTATCGCGACGAGACGGCCCAAGCGGTCGAGGCCGAGACCGCATTCGTGCGACAGGTGGTCGCCGAGGCGCGGCCGCTGATCGCCATCTGCTTCGGTGCGCAGGTGCTCTCCCATGCTCTCGGCGGCACGGTCACCCGCATGGGCGAACCGGAGATCGGCTGGTTCGAACTCGACGTGACGGCGCCTGACGTCCCCGCGGGAGGCCCGTGGCTGGAGTGGCACTACGACGCGTTCACCGTGCCGGAGGGCTTCGACGAGCTGGCCCGCACCGGAGCTGGTCCGCAGGTGATCCGCACCCGGCGCGTCGTCGGGACGCAGTTCCACCCGGAAGCCACCGAGACGATGGTCGCCAGATGGCTTGGCCTCGGCGGCGCCGAGCAGGTACGGGCTCGGGGTGACGATCCCGATGAGCTGCTGGCCGTCACGCGCCAGCACGTGGCCACGAGCTGCGCTCGAGCCGGAGAGCTGATCGACTGGTTCTTCCGCGGCCTCTGAGCCGTGTCGCTCCGCAACCAAAGGTTGCGGAGCGAGCTCGTTGAGCCGCCTTCGGCGGCACTCAGCCTGCAAGGCAATCGACCGGCCAAGCCGGCTCGACTGCCAGGCGGGGGCGCCGGCGGAGCCTCTGCCCCGCACCCCCGCCAAGAAATCGTGTCTCGACGGCGCGGCAGCCTCTGAGCTGGACGGTCACTGGAGGCTGCTCCGCCAACCTTGGTAGCGTCCCGACTCGATGGCCTCCTTCCTGCGGGACTATCTGACCGTCGTCTGGTTCGGCCTTGCTGCGCTGCTGCTCGGCGGCCTACTCCTGGGCATCGCCTCCGTGATCCGGCCGCAGAAGCCGAACGTGTCGAAGCTCATGGCGTACGAGAGCGGCGTGGATCCAGTGGTCATCGGCTGGTCGCAGAGCCAGATCCGCTACTACGTGTTCGCCCTGCTGTTCGTGATCTTCGACGTCGAAGCCGTGTTCATCTTCCCCTGGGCGGCGAACGTCGAGCGCTACGGCACCTTCGGGCTGGTCGTCATGCTGGCCTTCATCATCCTGCTGCTCGATGGCCTGCTGTATGCGTGGAAGCGGGGGCTGCTGCGGTGGGTCTAGTCGACCGCGGCCGAATGCCTGGCGCCATCAGCAAGCTGATGAACCTCGGCCGGTCGTACTCGATGTGGGTCTATCAGTGGGGCCTGGCCTGCTGTGCCATCGAGATGGGCGCCGCATTCGGCTCGCCGCGGTACGACGTGATGCGGCTCGGCGTGATCCCGCTGCCGGCCAGCCCGCGACAGGCCGACCTCGTAGTCATCTCGGGCACCGTGACGGACAAGATGGCGCCCTCGGTCTTGCGGCTGTGGGAGCAGATGCCCGAGCCGAAGTACGTCATCTCGATGGGCAGCTGCGCCAACTGCGGCGGCCCGTACTGGGACAGCTACTCGGTCACCAAGGGCGTCGACCAGCTGATCCCCGTCGACATCTACGTGCCCGGGTGCCCGCCACGGCCGGAGGCCCTCCTCGAGGGGATAGTCCTCCTCCAGCAGCGGATCAAGGACGAGGACGTGGCCGCCAAGTGGCGGGGCGAGACGGCCGACATCATCACGCGTCGCGAGCCGATCGTGGTTGGCGGTGGTGACATTGCGTGAGCGTGAGCGATGAGTGACACCACCGAGACCGCCGAGCCGCAGGCGCTCCCCGGTGACGGCCTGCGGGAAGGCATCGTGGATGAGCTGCGGCGGCGGATCGGCGAGTCGCTGCTCGACTCCCTGCTCAAGCCGAACGACGACCTCTGGGTTCGCGTCGCGACCAACGCCTGGAAGGCCACGGGCGAAGCCTTGCTCGACATGGGCTTCGAGTACTTCTGCTTCCTCTCGGCGCTCGACTGGCTGCCGTCGCCCTACGGACGGGGCGAGGATGACCCGACACAGCCGCCGCCGGAGCGGCCGACGGAGATCGTGCACGGCTACACCGGCGGTGACAGCCGATTCCAGGTCTTCGCTCGGGTCACCGACACGCATCGTCACGTCGGCATCACCGTCAAGACCGACGTTCCTGCCGACACGCTGACCGTCGAGTCGTGGTTCACCGTCTACGCCGGCGCCAACTGGCACGAGCGGGAAACCCACGAGATGTTCGGCATCGACTTCGCCGGGCATCCCGACCTGCGCAACATGTACCTGCCGACGGACTTCGAGGGGTTCCCCCTGCGCAAGGACTTCCCGCTCCTATCCCGAATGGTCAAGCCCTGGCCCGGCATCGTCGACGTTGAGCCGATGCCGGCCGAGGACCAGCCGCCGCAGGACGAGGTCGTCGGTGAACTGGCACCGGAGAACCTCACGCCGGTCCAGGCCGACGCCGGGCTCGGCGAGCCGCCGGCCGAGGACCTCGCCGAGGAGGAGGCGCTGGAGCACAGCCCGGAGGAGGCGCCGGCGCCGTCGGAACCGCCGGCCAGCGCGGCAACTGCGGAAGGCGACGAAGAATGACCGACATCCTCACGCGGCGCGAGCAGCTCGCCTACATCGCCGGCCAGGCAGCCGACGCCCGTCTGAACGTGGAGCTGGAGACCGAGGGTATGACCCTCAACATCGGGCCCCAGCACCCGGCGACGCACGGCACGCTACGCATCATCGTCCGCCTGGACGGCGAGCAGGTGGTGTGGGCGGAGCCGTCGTGCGGCTACATGCACCGCGGGTACGAGAAGCTGACCGAGGTCCGCACGTATCCACAGATCACGACGCTCGTCAACCGGATCGACTGGCTCGGCAGCTTCGCCAACGAGGTGCCGTTCATCCTCGCCGCCGAGAAGCTGATGGAGGTCGAGGCGCCGCCGCGGGCGCAGTGGATTCGCACGCTGTTCTTCGAGCTCTCGCGGATCGCCAACATCGTGCTGTTCCTCGGGGATCTCGGGGTGCAGCTCGGGGCGGTGACGCCGGTCTTCCTGGCGTTCCGTGACCGCGAGCACGTGCTCAACCTCATCGAGTCGGCGACCGGTGGCCGCTTCCATCCGAACTTCGACCGCATCGGCGGACTCAAGGACGACCTGCCGAAGGGCTTCATCGACGAGACCCGCCTCGTCATGAAGAAGATCCGCACGTTCTGCGACGAGAACGAAGACCTGTTGATCGGTGGCGAGATCTTCCAGGCCCGCACCCGCAACGTCGGCGTCATCCCGCGAGAGGTCGCCCTGCAGTACGGGCTGTCCGGCGCCAATCTGCGGGCCAGCGGCGTCGACTGGGACCTCCGCCGCGACCAGGTGCTGCCGTTGGCCTGGGACCAGGTCGATTGGCGCGTCTGGACCCATCCTGACGGCGACAGCTTCGCCCGCTGCTGGGTCCGCCTGCAGGAGACTCGGGAGTCGACGAAGATCGTCGACCAGCTGCTCGACGGCCTGCCGTCCGGCTCGATCATGGCCAAGGTGCCACGCATCATCAAGGTGCCGGAGGGTGAGGCCTGGGTATCGACCGAGAACCCGCTGGGGGAGATGGGTTACTACGTCGTCTCGAAAGGTGATCTGGGGCCGTTCCGGGTGAAGATTCGCTCAGCCAGCTTCAACAACATCTCGATCGCGCCATGGCTCCTGCGCGGCGTGTACGTGCCCGACATCATCACGATCCTGGCGAGCCTCTACTTCATCCTCGGGGACATCGATCGTTGATGATGGGCTCGCTCCGCTCGCCGTCCGCCTCGTCGCTGGCGCTTCCCTCGGCGGTCCTGGGTCTCACGCTCGCTGCGGCACCGGCCGAAGAAGTACGAGGCTGGGTGTCATCGGCGGTGCCGCAATGAGCTTCGCGGTTGAGATCCCGTACTGGGGTCAGTCCCTCCTTCGGGTGCTGGCCGGTGTCGCCGCCGTGCTGCTCCCGGCCGGGACGATCGTCTACGTCTTCCTGTTCAAGATGATGTCGTTCATGCAGAGCCGTCTCGGCCCCATGGAGGCCGGCCCGTACGGCTCGATGCAGCTGTTCGCCGAGGTCGGCAAGTGGCTGCAGAAGGAGGACACGGCGCCCGAGGCGGCTGACCACCTCGTCTTCAAGATGGCGCCGCTCATCGTGCTGTTGTCGACGTTCCTGCTGGTCGCTGCCGTGCCGTTCGGCCCCGACGCCTGGCTGACCAACTTCGACGCCGGCGTCTTCTACGCCCTCGCCGTGTCGTCGATCAGCGTGCTCGGCATCCTCGTCGCCGGCTGGTCGAGCGCCAACAAGTACTCATTGCTCGGCGGTTTGCGGGCGGGCGGTCAGTTGATCGCCTACGAGCTGCCGCTCGTGCTCGGCGTGATCGGCGTCGTGATCCAGGCCGGCTCGATGAACATGCAGGACATCGTCGCCGCCCAGAACGAGGGGGCCATCTTCGGCTGGGACGGGCTCGGAAACCCGTACATCCTCACCCAGTTCATCGGCTTCCTGGTCTTCATGGTCGCCGTCCAGGCGGAGCTGACGCAGCCGCCGTTCGACATGCCGATCGCCGAGTCGGAGCTCGTTTCCGGCTACATGACCGAGTACTCGGGGTTCCGCTTCCTCATCTTCTTCATCGCCGAGTTCGCCACGGTCGGCGTGTTCTCGCTGATCGCCGCGGTGCTGTTCCTCGGTGGGTGGGGTGTGCCGTTCTCGTGGTTCGGCTGGGAGAGCGTCGACGACGTCGACAACTGGATGAACGTCGCCGGGCCGCTGATCCTCTTCACGAAGATGATGGCGCTGTCGTTCCTCATCATGTGGGTGCGCTTCAGCGTGCCCCGCTTCCGTGAGGACCAGCTCCAGCAGTTCGCCTGGAAGCTGCTGATCCCACTCGCGCTCGCCAACATCGTCATCACGGCGATCATCAAGGTGGCCGTCTAATGGCCTCGTTCGCTCGAAACTCGCTGCACTCGGCGGCGCCTTGGCGCTGGCGCTTCCCTCGGCGCATGTCGTGTCATCGGAGCACGGGTCTGATGGGACTCGGCAAGCCAAAGATGCCAGGTCTGCTTGAAGGGCATGGGTGTCACGCTGAAGACGCTCGGGCGCACCGTCACCAAGGGTGCCGAGACGGTGCAGTACCCGCACGAGAAGGAGGCCCCGCCGACCCGCTCCCGCGGCGTGATCGCCCTCCACGAGGGCAACTGCACGGTGTGCATGCTGTGCGCCCGGTCGTGCCCCGACTGGTGCATCTACATCGAGGGGCACAAGACGCTGGCGCCGCCTCGGCGGGCGGGCGGCAAGCCGAGGTCGGTGAGCCTGCTCGACCGCTTCGACATCGACTACGCCCTCTGCATGTACTGCGGCATCTGCGTCGAGGTGTGCCCGTTCGACGCGCTGTTCTGGAGCCCCGAGTACGAGTACAGCGAGCCGCGCATCGCCGAGCTCCTCCACGACAAGGAGAAGCTCGGCGAGTGGATGGAGACCGTGCCCGAAGCTCCCGAGCTCGAGGCCGGCGCCGATCGGGGCAAGAAGTGATCGCTGCTGGCGGTTCGCGGTGATCGCGCAGGCCTCCGTCGATGCCATCAACGTCGCTCAGAACGTCGGCTTCGGGATCATCGCCGCGTTCATGATCGTCGCCGCGCTCGGCGTCGTGTCGACGAAGAACGTCGTGCATGCCGCGTTGTGGCTGGTCCTCGTGCTGGCGGGCGTGGCCGCCCAGTACGTCCTCGCCGCCGCCGAGTTCGTCGCCGTCAGCCAGGTCCTCGTCTACATCGGCGCCGTGATGGTGCTGTTCCTCTTCGGGATCATGCTGACCCGAGCTCAGATCGGGCACGAGCAGGGGCTCAACAACGCCAACTGGGGCATCGGGATCCCCGTCGCCGTGGTCTTGCTCGGCCTCCTGTCATGGGTGGTCATCGACGCGTTCGGGGACCAGAAGCTTCCCGATCGTGGCCCCACGCCGACGGAGGACATCGCCGACGGCGTGCTGTCGCCCTACCTCGTTCCGTTCCTCGCCATCTCGTTCATCCTCCTCGCCGCGGCCATCGGCGCCATCGTCCTGGCCCGCAAGGATTAGGACGCGGACGTGCGGCAAAGTCGTGAAGGTTCGGCCCCCGGGATGTTGAGCACTCGGGTTCAAGCGGCGAGGGAAGCGCCAGCGACGAGCCGCACGCGGCGCGACGACAAAGCGCAGCGGAGGAGGAGCCCGCTGTGTTAACGGTGAACTTCCTGCTGCTCGGCGCGGTGCTCTTCTGCATCGGTGTGTTCGGCGTGATCGCTCGCCGCAACGCCGTGATGGTGCTGATGTCGGTCGAGCTGATCCTCAACGCCGTCAACCTCAACCTCATCGCCTTCGCCCTCCTGCACGGCGCCGTCGACGGCCAGATCTTCGCCCTCTACGTGATCGCCGTCGCCGCCGCGGAGGTCGGCGTGGGGCTCGCCATGGTCATCCTCGTCTACCGCAACCGGCGCTCCATCTCTCTCGACGAGCTCAGCGAGATGCGCGGGTGAGCGAGCGCAGCGAGCGAAGCCGCGCCAGCCGAGCGAGCGCTAGCTCGCCGGATGGCGATGGGGTCGGGGGGCGCAGCCCCCAGGGGATGGACGGCTGATGGAACCGTCAACCGGCTGGTTCCTCGAGAACGCCTGGCTGATCCCGGTCATCCCCGGGGCTGCGTTCTTCCTCATCATCCTGTTCGGCAAGCGCCTCCCGATGAAGGGCTCCGAGCTGGGCCTCGCGTCGATGGCCGCCGCCCTGGTGCTGTCGATCGGCACCGCGTGGCAATGGATCCAGCGCACCGACAGCGTGAGCGGTGGCGGCGGCGAGGCCGGGCCGATGCGCCTCCTCAGCGGGTTCGCCCGCAGCATCGCCGCCAGCGAGAACGGCGACGCGGAGCCCTTTGTCGAACCCGTCATCCGCTCATGGACATGGTGGGAGAGCGGAGGCTTCGAGTTCGGCATCGGCCAGCACATCGACGGCCTCGCCGTGATGGCCCTGTTCCTCGTCGCATTCATCTCACTGCTCGTGCAGATCTATTCCCTCGAGTACGTCCGCGGGGACCGCCGCTACACCCATTTCTTCGCCTCCATCACGTTGTTCTCCGCCGGGATGCTCGTGATGGTCCTCGCCGAGAACATGGTCCAGCTGATCCTCGGCTGGGAGATCATGGGCCTCTGCTCGTTCCTCCTGATCGGCCACTGGTGGGAGGAGTACCCGAACGCCCGCGCCGCCCTCAAGGCGTTCTTCACGGTGCGCGTCGGCGACGTCGGACTGCTCGTCGGCACATCCATCCTGTTCTTCGCCGCCAACCCGTGGGCGCAGGACAACCTGGACACCAGCGGGTTCAGCATCCAGGCCATCTCCGGCTGGGCGCTGTCCGGCGAAGGCAGCCACACCGTCATCCTGTGGGCCGCCGTCGCCCTGTTCATCGCCGCCATCGGCAAGAGCGGCCAGTTTCCCCTGCACACGTGGCTGCCCGATGCGATGGCCGGCCCGACGCCGGTCTCCTCGCTGCTGCACTCCTCGACGATGGTCGTTGCCGGCGTCTTCCTCGTCGCCCGCCTCTATCCCGTGTTCTGGGAAGCCTTCGACATCCCGGACGTCAGCATCAACGTGATCGTCGTCATCGCCGCGATCACGATCGTCATATCGGCGCTGCTGGCGTTCGTCCAGAACGACATCAAGAAGGTGCTCGCCTACTCGACGGTCGGGCAGCTCGGCTACATGATGCTCGGGCTCGGCGCCGGCGCGTGGCTGCCGGCCGTCTTCCACATCTTCACCCATGCCTTCTTCAAGTGCGCACTGTTCCTGTGCGCCGGATCCGTCAGCCACTCGGGCTCGCACCACAGCTTCGACATGAAGCGGGACATGGGCGGGCTGGGCAAGAAGATGCCGATCACCTGCGGCGCGTGGATCATCGCTGGCCTGGCCTTGGCCGGCGTGTTCCCACTGGCCGGGTTCTTCTCGAAGGACGAGATCATCGACAACGTCGGCCACAACGGCTACACGGTGTTCATGTGGATCGCCCTCATCGGGGCGTTCCTCACGGCCGCGTACACGGTCCGGGCGACCTATCTCACGTTCTTCGGCGTGCCGCGTGGCGCCGCCGCCTACGGGAGCGAGCACGAAGGCGAGCACCTCGGCGACGAGCTCTCGGCGTACGACGTGCGCCACGACGTCCAGCAGGAAGGCGAGCTGGAGACCGACCACGGCGAATACGAGCCGAGCGCCCACGCCGGCGCTGTCGCCGTCGTCGCCCACGACGCCCACGACGCCCACGACGCCCATGACGACCCACGGCGGTCACGACGAGCATCACCCGCCACGCGAGTCGCCGAAGCTGCTGCTGATCCCGATCTGCATCCTCGCGTTCTGCGCGATCTTCGCCGGATTCACGAACGCTGTCGCCTTCGGCGAGGAGTGGGAGCAGTTCAAGGAATACGTCGAGCCGCGGCCGGTGGACACGCCCTTCGCCGGTGCAGAGGCCGCCGAGGCCGGTGAGGCAACAGCTCCCACCGAATCGGGCGTTGCCGAGGAGCCGGCAGCGGAGCACTCGACCGGTTGTGGGTTCGAGCCGCCCGAGGAGGGCACGGCCTGCTTCTTCCCGGCTGTCGCCCACGCCGAGTTCACGTGGTCCAAGGCCCTGCTCTCACTGGCCGTCGTCGGCGCCGGCCTCGTGTCGAGCTGGTTCGTCTGCGTCGCCCTGTACACCCGACGAGACCGCCGGCTCGTCGGGCTCACCGAGCGCTTCCGGCCGGCCCGCGCCGCCTACCTGTTCGTCGCGAACAAGTACTACCTCGACGACCTCTACGAGAAGGTCATCGTCCACGGCATCGCCCACCCGATCGCGAGCGCCGCGTACTGGATCAACCAGCACGTCATCGACGGCATCGTCAACGCAACCGGACGGGCTGGGCGGCTCGTCGGTGGCTGGGCCTATCGCAACGTCGACCAGCGGGTCGTCGACGGTGCGGTCAACGCGTCCGGCACCGTTGCGGAAGGCACCGGTTCCGCACTTCGACCAGTCCAGTCCGGCAGGGTCAACCAGTACGGTGCGCTGCTCTTCGGCGCCGCCGCCGTCGCAGCCATCGTTCTCGTGATCGTCAACGTGTAGGAGTGAACGTGCTGACCGATCAGAACTGGGTGCTCAGCCTCGGTGTCTTCCTGCCGCTCGCCGGCGTGGTGCTGATGCTGTTCGTGCCCGACCGCCAGGCGCAGCTGCACAAGCAGATCGCCCTGGTGACGGCGCTCGCGACGTTCGGCGTCGCCATCTACACGCTGGTCCAGTTCGACTACGACCAGGCCGACAAGCTGCAGTTCTTCGTCGATACCGAGTGGATCGAGGCGATCCGCTCCAACTACACGATGGGCCTCGACGGCATCAGCCTCCCGCTGTACGTGCTGTCGAGCTTCATCACGCTCGTCGTCGTCATCTACACGTTCGACGAGATGCCGGAGGGCGGTAGCGCCAAAGCCTTCCTCATGTTGATGCTCGTCCTCCAGACCGGCATGGCCGGGACGTTCGCCGCCCAGGATCTGATCCTCTTCTTCGTCTTCTTCGAAGTCGTCCTGCTGCCGATGTACTTCATGATCGGCGCCTGGGGCGGCGAGCAGCGCCAGTACGCCTCGCTCAAGTTCTTCCTCTACACGATGTTCGGGTCGGCGTTGATGCTCGTCGCCTTCCTGGCTCTGTTCGTGCAGACCGGCGCGGAGAGCTTCTCGTTCCAGTACCTCCTCGACGCCGGCCCAGAGATCGGCCGCACGGTGCAGATCTGGATCTTCGCCGGCATGTTCGTCGGCTTCGCCGTCAAGGTGCCGATGTTCCCGTTCCACACGTGGCTGCCCGATGCGCACACCGAGGCACCGACACAGGGCTCGGTGATCCTGGCGGCGATCCTCCTGAAGCTCGGCACGTACGGCTTCGTGCGCATCGCCATCCCGATCCTGCCGGACGCGGCCAAGGCATGGGCACCGGTGCTCGGCATCCTCGCCGTGATCGGCATCATCTACGGCGCGCTGTGCTGCCTGGCCCAGACGAACATGAAGCGCCTGATCGCCTTCTCCTCCGTCGCCCACATGGGCTTCGTCATGCTCGGCATCGCGACGCTGACCGAGTTCGGCATCAACGCCGCGCTGTTCGGCATGGTGGCGCACGGCTTGATCACCGGGATGCTGTTCTTCATCGCCGGGGCGGTGAAGCACCGCTACCACACGCTGGAGATCCGGCAGCTGTCCGGGATGCTGCTGCAGGTGCCCAAACTCGGCTGGATCCTCGGGTTCTGCGCGATGGCCAGCCTCGGCCTCCCCGGCTTGGCCGGGTTCTGGGGCGAGTTCCCGGCGATCCTGTCCGCCTACGACCCTGGCTTCGGGCTGTCGGAGCCCCTGTTCCGCACGCTGATGGTGTTGGCCGCCGTCGGCACGGTGTTCGCCGCCAGCTACCTGCTGTGGATGTACCAGCGCACGGCGTTCGGCGTGCCGAGGCCGGAGTTCTCCGGCGCCGCTACCCACGCCGTCGGTGCCGCCGTCAACCCGGCTGAGCACGATGACCACGGAGAACTGCGCGACGTCAACGCCATCGAGTGGATCGCCTGGACGCCGATGCTGATCCTGATCCTCGCATTGGGCGTCTACCCGCAGATGCTGTTCCGGATCTTCGACCCCGCCGTCACCGAAATGGTGAACCGACTCGGCAACTATCTGCCGTGATGATCGCGCAGGCCAGTGAGTGGGTGTCGCCGGTCATCGACTGGCACGCGCTGGCCCCCGAACTGGTGCTCATCGTGGGCATCAACATCGTGCTCGGCACCGACCTGCTGATCGACGAAACGAAGAAGTGGGCCACGGCCACGCTGACCGGCTTCGTCCTCCTCGGTGCCTGCATCCCGCTCGTCACGCTGGCCGTCAGCGGGGACGGTGCCCGATCGATGTTCGACGGCCGCTATGTGGTCGATGAGTTCTCGCTGATCCTCAAGGCCCTGTTCCTGCTGGCCGCGTACGTCGTGGTGCTGATGAGCCAGACCGAGCTGGAGGAGGGCAACTACTACCAGGGCGAGTTCTACGTGCTGTTGCTGTGCAGTGTGCTCGGCATGGTGATGATGACGTCGAGCCGTGACCTCGTCAGCGTGTTCATCGCACTCGAGCTGCTGTCGATCCCCGCCTACATGATGGCGGCGTGGCGCAAGCGGGACAAGAAGAGCAACGAGGCGGGCGTGAAGTACTACCTGCTCGGCGTGTTCGCCAGTGCCGTGCTGCTGTACGGCATGAGCTTGCTCTTCGGCGCCACCGGCTCGACCCTGCTCGTCGACATCGGCGCCTCATTGCGCGACGGGGACCTGATCGCGCTCGAGGTGGTGGGCATCGCCTTCGTCATCGCCGGCTTCTCCTTCAAGGTCTCGGCCGTTCCGTTCCACACGTGGGCTCCGGACACGTATGAGGGCGCGCCGACGCCGGTGACGGCCTTCCTGTCGGTCTCCTCGAAGGCCGCCGGCTTCGTCGCGCTCGTGCTGATGGTGTTCCTGACGTTCCCCGACGCCGAGGCCGTGTACGGCCCGCTCATCTGGGTGCTGTCCGCGCTGACGATGACGGTGGGCAACGTGCTGGCGCTGCGCCAGACGAACATCGTGCGGATGCTCGCCTACTCGAGCATCAGCCAAGGCGGCTTCATCCTGATGCCGCTGGCCTACGCCTTCGCCGACGGGTCGGGAGAGTCGGCGTTGAAGGCGGTCGTCGTGTACTTGGTCGTCTACGGGTTCACGAACCTCGGCGCCTTCGCCGTTGTCATCGCCGTGTCGCGCAAGACGCGCAGTGGCGAGATCTCGTCGTTCGGTGGGTTGATCACCTACGCCCCTGGGCTGGCCCTGTTGATGACGATCTTCCTGGCGTCGCTGGCGGGGATCCCCCCGCTCGGCGGCTGGATCGCCAAGTTCAACGTCTTCAAGGCGGTGCTCGACGCCGGCAGCACGTCGGCGTACGTGCTGGCGGTGATCGCAGCCGTCAACACCGCCATCGCCGCCGGCTACTACCTGCGGGTCATGCGGGAGATGTGGATGAAGGAGGTGCCCGACGGTGACCGCACGCCCATCGTGACGCCACCGCCGGTCACCGCCGCCCTCGCCATCACGGCTGCAGGCACGCTGGTGCTCGGCGTGCTCCCCGGCCTCGTGCTGCGCTTCGCCGACATCCAGGACCTGACGGGAGTGACTGCCCCCTGACCGAAGCCGAGGTCATCCCGTTCGAGCGCTTCATGGAGCAGGCCCTCTACGGTCCCGATGGGTTCTACACGCGGGGAGGGTTGGCGGGACGGCGAGGCGACTTCCTCACCGCCCCGGAGGTCGGGCCACTGTTCGGTGCCGTGCTGGCCCGCTTCCTCGACGCCGAGTGGCAGCGTCTCGGGAGAGCCTCGCCGTTCACGGTCGTCGACGTCGGTGCCGGTCCCGGGACCCTCGCCCGCTCGATCGTCGCCGCTGCGCCGGAATGCCGTGCCGCGCTGCGCTACATCGCGGTGGAGGTCGCCGACGTGCAGCGCCGCAGTCACCCGGCAGGTGTCGAGTCGCGAGCTGATCTGCCGACGGAGTCCATCGTGGGCGTCGTCATCGCCAACGAGCTGCTCGACAACCTGCCGTTCCGCCTGGCCGTGTTCGATGGCGCCTGGCGGGAGGCGTACGTGTCGTCGGCTGCGGACGGCGCCCTCACCGAGGTGCTGTCGGCGCCGTTCGACCCCGTGCCCGACGTCCTGCCAGCGACGCCGCCGCTCGGTGCCCGGGCACCACTGATCGACGCCGCCCGCTCCTGGCTCGACGGCGCCCGCCGCCTGGTCCGGTCCGGGAGCGTGATCGCCTTCGACTACACGGTCGACACGACGTCCGAGCTGGCCCTGCGCCAGTGGCGGGAGTGGCTGCGCACCTACCGCCGGCACGAGCGAGGCGGGCACTACCTCGCCGCGCCTGGCGAGCAGGACGTCACCACGGATGTCCCGCTCGACCAGCTCCCCGCGCCTGACGAGCGGTGGACCCAGGCCGACTTCCTCCGGCAATGGAGCATCACGGAGCTCGTCGAAGAGGGGCAGCGCGCCTGGGCCGCCGGCGCCGCTCAGCCGGACCTCGCTGCCCTGGCCATGCGCAGTCGAACCCGCGAGGCCGAGGCCCTGCTCGATCCGACCGGACTCGGCGCGCACACGGTGGCGATCTGGCGCGCGCCGGCGGGAGCGTGATCGGGCGTTGAACCGCCAGCGGTAGCGTCCGCCGATGGCCGACGACGATCTCGCGGACTTCGAGTCGACGCCGTTCACGCACGACGGCAAGCAGCGGCAGGTCTTCCGCCGTGGCACAGGGCCGGCCGTGATCGTCATCGCCGAGTTGCCGGGCATCACGCCGACAGTTGCCGCGTTCGCACGTCGTGTCGCCGACCTGGGCTGCACGGCGGTGCTGCCGCACCTGTTCGGCGAGCCCGGCAGAGATCCGTACGCCAGGGGCAAGCTGCGCGGCGTTGCATACGGGCTGTCGTCATTCGTCCCGGCTTGCATCAGTCGCGAGTTCACGATCTGGGCGACCTCCCGCACGTCGCCCGTCGTCGAGTGGCTGCGCGCCCTCGCTGCCGCCGAGCACCAGCGGTGCGGAGGTCCGGGCGTCGGCGCCGTCGGCATGTGCTTCACCGGAGGGTTCGCGCTCGCCATGGCCGCGAGCCCGACCATCCTGGCCCCGGTTCTGTCGCAACCGAGCCTGCCCCTCGCGTTCACCGCCCGCCGCAAGCGTTCCATCGACTGCTCGCCGGCGGATCTCGAGGCCGTGCGCGGGCGTACGAAGCGCGACGGCCTGGAGGTGCTCGGCCTGCGCTTCGCCGGCGACCGGCTCGTCCCCGCCGAACGGTTCGAGACGTTGCGCCGGGAGCTCGGCGACGCCTTCGTGGCCATCGAGCTTCCCGACGAGGCGGCCAACCCCGCTGCCGCGACGAAGCCACACTCCGTGCTCACGGAACACCTCGTCGACGAACCGGGCCAGCCGACGCGGGACGCTCTCGACCAGGTGCTCGACCTGCTCCGGACTCGTCTCCTGACCTGACGGCGCAACGGACGGGGAGCACGTGGTCACCTCGAGCGTCCAGGCCCTGGCTGCACCCCCCGGCTAGTTTCGGGCGGAGGAGGTGGGCTTGGAACACGTCGGGACACGGCCTGGAGCGGAAGATCCATCGGGGGGCGAGCCGGCGAGTCCCACCATCGGCGAACCGAGCAATGGGGATCCAGGCGGCGATGGCGGCGACTTGCCACCCACATCGGACGGTGGACCGCCGACAGCACTCATTGCCATCGCCGTCCTCGTCATCGTCGCCGTGGTCGGCCTGGTCGGCTGGCTGATCGGCCGCGGTGAGGACGATCTCGGTGAACTGGGCGCGCCGACCGCGACGTCGCTCGCGCCATCGGGGGTGTCAAGCCTTCCGACGGACTCCGCCGCAGCATCGTCGACCATCTCACCCGCCACCGTCGCCCCTGTCACGACCACACCGGTGACGGATCCGCCGGAGCTGGCGACGACGCTCCCTCCGGCAACGGATCCAGCGCCGACCGATCTGCCCGCGACGGTCGCGCCCACGGTGCCGGACACTGCGCCCCTCGCGCCGGTCGAGCCCCCGCCGACGACCGCGTCGTCGACGCCGGGCGATGAGGATCCGGACTTCGACGTCGGCGATCTCGTGCCGGACATCGCTGCGTTCGCAGAGCCGATCGCCGACCCGGCGCAGCTGTCGACGCTCGTCGCCGAGCTCCTGGCGACGCCTCGCCACGACGTGGCGTCACCGACGCCGGTCTACACGCTGTGCGCGATCGTGCGCTTGGACGGCCCACTCACCCTGTCGGGGCGATGGGAGTTCGACGGTCGTCCGCTCAACTCGTCCGACGACGCCAACCTCACCGCGCCCGGCTTCGGCGACTGCATCGACAATGACGGAGCCCCGATGGAGGACGGCGCCTACCAGTTCATCGCCCTGAACACCTCCGGCCGACGATCGGCCCCCGGCACGTTCGTCGCCGGTGCGGAGCGAATCGACCAGGAGTTCCGCAACAACAGCGACGAGTCCGTGTGCTCGATCCTCATCGCGCCATCGACCGCCGACTACTACGACGCCTTCGTGTTCCCAGGTCCGTCGTCCATCCCCCGCGGCGACACGGTCACCATCCCGATCGCCGGCGTGCGTCAGGACGCTCGCACGATCGGCTGCGCCGACGACAACCAGCTTGCGGAGTTCAGCTTCGACCCTGATCCCGATGAGCCGCAGGATCTGGCGCCGGACTGAGGGCTACGTGCACGAACCCGACGTCAGTGCATCCCGTAGGACCTCTGCACCTCGAACTGGTAGATGACCCGTCGCTCGTCCAGCATGCGCTGCCGGAACGCGTCCTCGGCAAGCTCGCCGCCGAACCAGCTGAGCGGGCCCTCGGGTTTCCCCTGCATCGCGCGGAACAGCTCCACGGACTGGTTGGCGGCGTCCGCGCCGTCGAGGATCGTGACCGTCGTCTCGAGGGCCAGCCAGCCGACCGTCGCATCGTGCACGTAGAGCACACATCGAGGGTCGCGGCGCAATCGTCTGGTCCGCACCCGGTCCTCGGTGCCCGACGACCAGAGCTTGTCGCCGATCCGAGCCACCCCGACGCGCACCACCTTGGGCACGTTGTCGGCGCCGACGGTGATCATCGCCGCGGAGCGCTCGCGCTCGAGAAAATCAAGATCGTCGTCGGAGAGCATTGAGCGAGCCTACGAATGCGGATGAGAGCGCCCTGACGTCGACAGACGAGCCTGATCCGCGGGGCCTCTAACCTCGATCGCATGACGAGCGACGATCGCGGCGACACCATCGACGCCCTGCTGGCCGAGAACCGCACGTTCCCACCCCCGGATTCGATCAAGGCGGATGCCCTGATCACCGACACTGCGCTGTACGACGAGGCCGGCGGCGACGACCTCGGGTTCTGGGCTCGCCAGGCCGCCGACCTGCTCGACTGGGACAAGGACTGGGACACGATCTGCGACTGGCAACTGCCGTACGCCAAGTGGTTCGTGGGTGGTCGGATCAACGCCGCCCACAACTGCCTCGACCGCCATGTCGCCGCTGGCCGAGGCGACAGGGTGGCGATCCACTTCGAAGGTGAACCGGGCGACACTCGGACGATCACGTATGCGGAGCTGCTCGACGAGGTGCAGCGCCTCGCCAACGCGCTGAAGGGGCTCGGCGTCGAGGTTGGCGACCGGGTCAACATCTACCTGCCGATGATCCCGGAGGCGGCGGTGGCGATGCTGGCGTGCGCGCGGATCGGTGCTGCCCACAGCGTCGTCTTCGGCGGCTTCTCGGCCCAGGCGCTGGCCGACCGCATCAATGACGCCGAGGCCAAGGTGCTGATCACCGCCGATGGCGGCTGGCGGCGCGGCGCTGTCTTCCCGCTCAAGCCCGCCGCCGACGAGGCGGTGGCCGCGACGAAGACCATCGAGCACGTCGTCGTCGTGCGCCGCGGCGAGAACGACATCGAGATGGTCGACGGTCGCGATCACTGGTATCACGACCTCGTCGGGGCGGCTGATCCGACCTGCCCGGCCGAGCCGTTCGACAGCGAGCAGCTGCTGTACCTGCTCTACACGTCGGGCACGACCGGCAAGCCCAAGGGCATCATGCACACGACCGGTGGCTACCTCGCACAGGTGGCCTTCACGCACAAGTACGTGTTCGACCTGCACCCCGACACCGACGTGTACTGGTGCACCGCCGACGTCGGTTGGGTCACCGGGCACAGCTACATCGTCTACGGGCCGCTGGCCAACGGCGCCTCGATCGTGATGTACGAGGGCGTGCCGAACCACCCGGGGAACGACCGCTTCTGGGCGATCATCGAGAAGTACGGGGTGACGATCTTCTACACGGCACCGACGGCGATCCGTACGTTCATGAAGTGGGGCGCCGAGGAGCCGGAGAAGCACGATCTGTCGAGCCTTCGCGTGATCGGCACGGTTGGCGAGCCGATCAACCCCGAAGCATGGATGTGGTACCACCTCAACATCGGCGGCGGGCGCTGCCCCGTCGTGGACACGTGGTGGCAGACCGAGACGGGTGCCATCATGATCAGCCCATTGCCGGGCGCCACGACGACCAAGCCCGGATCGGCGACGTTCCCGCTGCCTGGCATCAGCGCCGAGGTCGTCGACGACAAGGGCGAGAAGGTCACCCACGGCGGCGGGTACCTGACGTTGACGCGGCCGTGGCCCTCGATGCTGCGCGGCATCTGGGGCGATCCCGAGCGGTACCAGGAGACGTACTGGTCGCGGTTCGGCGACCGCTACTTCGCCGGCGACGGCGCCAAGGTCGACGAGGACGGCTACTTCTGGCTGCTCGGGCGCGTCGACGACGTGATGAACGTCTCCGGCCACCGCATCTCCACGACCGAGGTCGAGTCCGCGCTCGTCTCGCATCCGGGTGTCGCGGAGGCGGCGGTCGTCGGCGTGACGGACGCCACGACGGGCCAGGCGATCATCGCCTACGTGATCACCCGTGGCGGTGCCGAGGTCGGCATCGACGAGCTGCGCGATCACGTCACCGGCGAGATCGGTTCACTCGCCAAGCCGAAGACGATCTACCTCACGCCCGACCTGCCCAAGACGCGCAGCGGCAAGATCATGCGGCGCCTCCTGCGCGACGTCGCCGAAGGCCGCAACCTCGGCGACACGACCACGCTCGCCGACGCCACGGTGGTGGAGGAGATCCAGCGGCGAGCGCGCGAAGCCCCCGACGAAGAGTGACTGTCCGTAAGAATCGCATCACAACGAACGGTTCCTACGGACAGAAGCGGTTCTAGGCTGGCGATATGGCTCGATCGTGGGGGTCGATCGACGAGTTCGAGACCTTCCTGGACGGCGGCGGCATCGTCGAGGTCGACGACGACCTGCCTCCGGAGTACCGCGATGCCGTGTTCCGCTTCATCGAGCTGCACGCCAACTCGGAGCTGATGGGCGGCCTGACCGAGCGGGACTGGATCCCCAAGGCGCCCGGTCTGCGGCGCAAGATGGGGGTGCTCGCCAAGACGCAGGACGAGATCGGCCACGCCCACCTCTTGTACATGGTCGCCGCCGACCTCGGCGTGAAGACCCGCCAGCAGATGCTGGAGGACCTGTTCGCCGGCCGCGGCCGGTTCCACAACGTCTTCCACTACCAGGCGGTCACGTGGGCCGACCAGGTCGCCATCGCCTACCTCGTCGACGCCGGCGCGTTGATCTCGCAGCAGGCGGTGTTCAAGAACTGCTCCTACGGCCCGTACAAGCGGATCCTCCGGCGGATCATCGCCGAGGAGGGCTTCCACATGCGCCACGGCGAGGAGATGCTGCTGACGTTCGCCGAGGGCACGCAGATCCAGCGCGCCATGTTCCAGGAGGCGCTCGACCGCTGGTGGTGGCCGACGCTCCACATGTTCGGTCCGCCATCCAAGCCGAGCGACGACCTGCTGCGCTGGCGCATCAAGAGCGAGCGCAACGAGGACCTCCGCGACAAGTTCGTGCAGAAGTACGCCACGCTGCTGACGGGGTACGGGTTCCAGCCGCCGGATCCTGACCTGCGCATCGATGAGACGACGGGTCGCTGGGTGACCGGCGAGATCGACTGGGCTCCGTTGCGGGCGACGTTGGACAACCTCGGGCCCGACAGCGCGAGACGGATCGGCGATGCGGCGCGCCACTGGGCCGACACGAGGTGGGTGCGTGACGCCCTGGAGGCGGTATCCGTCCGGAGCGCGGCGTGACCGCCGCGATCTGGGATGCACTCCAGGCAGTCGACGACCCTGAGTACCCGGGCGTGTCGATCGTCGATCTCGGTCTGGTCGAGCGTGTGTGGTCGGGTGACGGCCGGGTCGAGATCGACCTCGTGCCGACGTTCAGCGGGTGCCCGGCGCTCGAGATGATCGCCGCCGACGTGCGGGCGGCCGTCAGCCCGTTGGCCGACGACGTGGACGTGCACTTCGTCGCCACGCCGGCGTGGACACCCGAGCGGATCACCGAGTCGGCGCGCCGCCAACTGGCCGACGAGCTGTCCGTCGCCGTGGCGACGCCGACCCGGCCGGCGCGATGTCCGCGCTGCGGTGCGGACGCCTTGATCGAGGAGTCGATGTTCGGCCCTGTGCGCTGTCGCTCGATCCGCCGCTGCCGCGCCTGCGGCGAAGCCGTCGAGACCATTCGCTGATGCGCGTGTACGAGGTCTTCCTGAAGCGCGACGGGAAGGACGAGTTCCGCCACGCCGGCAGCCTCGAGGCCGCCGACGACGAACTGGCCGTGGTGCTGGCCCGCGAGACCTACGTGCGCCGCGCCGAGGGCGACCGCCTCTGGCTCGTCGACCGGGCTCACGTCGTCACGGTCGACGACGCGTACCTGGCGCCGAACGCCGACAAGCCGCACCGCCACAACGACGGATCGCTCGTCGCCGAGCGGCGGCGGGCACAGCGCACGCCGTGATCGAGCCGGCCCACGAGGTGCTGTTGGCCCTTGCAGACGACGAGCACCTGATGGGCCAGCAGCACGCCGAGTGGATCGGCGTGGCGCCGTTCCTCGAGGAGGACCTGGCCTTCTGCTCCATCGCGCAGGACGAGCTCGGCCACGCCGCCACCCTGTACGAGCTGCTCGGCGACGCCGACCAGCTGGCCTTCCGCCGCGCACCAGAGGACTACCGCAGCTGCCACCTCGTCGAGCTGCCGTGTCCCGATTGGGCAGACGCTCTCGTGCGGCACTGGCTCTACGACGAGGCCGAGGTGCTGCGGTGGGATGCCCTCGCCGGCTCGAGCTGGCCGCCGGTCGCCGCCGTCGTGGAACGAGTGCAGCGCGAGGAGGCATACCACCGACGTCACGCCGCAGCGCTCGTCGCCCGTCTCGGCGACGGTGACGCCGGTCCTCGTCTGCTCGACTCGTTCCAGCGTCTCGTGCCGATCGCCGATGCGCTGTGGGAACCGGTGGCAGGCGAGGAGCAGGCCCTCGTCGACGGCGTCGTCACGCAGCCGTCAGCGCAGCTGCAAGCCCGGTGGCGTGGCAGCGTCGAGGCGATCCTCGGCCCGGTGGACTGGGACGCCCTCGAGCGCCCGGCGCAGCATGCCCGCACCGCCCGCAGCGAGCACTTCCGCGCCCTCCATGCCCGCATCACCGAGGTTCTCGACCTCGATCCCAGCGCCAAGTGGTGAGCCCCGCAGGACGCGGCGGTCACCACTCGGTCGTGGCGGGCTCGGCCTGCTCGGTGTTGCCACCCACCAGCTCGGCCTCGACCTGCTCCTCGGCTTCCAGCAGCTGCGCCTGCTGGGCGCCGAGCCCGGACTCGTCGCCGAGGTAGGCACTGATCACGGCTCGATCCCGCTGCACCTCGGCCGGCGTGCCCTCGGCGATCTTGACGCCGAAGTCCAGGACCATCACGCGATCCGCGATGTCCATCACCAGGCCCATGTCGTGTTCGACGAGGAGCATGGCGATCCCGAGCTCATGGCGGATGTCGAGGATGAACCGGGCCATGTCCTCGGTCTCCTCGAGGTTCATGCCGGCCACCGGCTCGTCGAGCAGCAGCAGCTCGGGCTCCATCGCCAGCGCCCGTCCCAGCTCGACCCGCTTCTGGAAGCCATAGGGCAGGAGCGACACGGGGTACTTGCGCCACTGCTCGATCTCGAGGAAGTCGATGATGTCCTCGACCCGCCGGCGGTTCTCCAGCTCCTCGCGCTTCGTCGGCCCGAACCACACCGAGCCGGCCAGCCAGGACCGCTTCATCTTGATGTGCCGGCCGAGCAGCAGGTTGTCGAGCACGGTCATCTGGGGAAACAGCTCGATGTTCTGGAACGTGCGGGCGATGCCGAGTGCGGCCACCTTGTCCGGCCGCAGCTCCTTGATGCTGCGGCCCTTCCAGCGCACGTCACCGACCTGCGGGATGTACACCTGGCTGATCGAGTTGAAGATCGATGTCTTCCCTGCCCCGTTCGGCCCGATGATGGCGAACAGTTCGCCGGTGTCGACGGTGAACGAGACGTTGTTGATCGCCAGCACACCGCCGAAGCGGAGCGTGATCTCGTCGACCTGGAGCAACGGGGTGGCGTCAGTCATCAGGCGTTCCGCCGTTCGTGAAGGTTCGGCCCCCGAGCACGTGAGCGTGAAGGCTCAGGTCGGCCGTCGTGCCGCCAGGCACAGGCCGACACGCCGAGTGAGCGAGTCCCGAAGGGATGAGTGAGCGAGGCCATCGTTACGACAACCACCGCTTCCGCGCTTGTAGTGCTTGACGTCACGGAACGACTTGCGCTGCGTGGTCACGCCGCCCTCCCCGTCCCCGGCGACGCCACCGCCGTCTCCGTCGCCGCCATGCAGGCCGAGGTAGAACTCCTTGACGTCCTCGTCCTTGAGGAGCTTCTCGGCCGGACCGTCCATCACGATCTTGCCGGTCTCCATGATGTAGCCGGTGTCGGCGATCGACAGCGCCATGGTTGCGTTCTGCTCGATCAGCAGGACGCTCGTGCCGCGCTTGTTGATGTCGACGATGATGTCGCGGATCTGCTGCACCAGCAGCGGCGCCAGCCCGAGCGACGGCTCGTCGAGGACGAGCAGCTTGGGGTCTGTCATCATCGCCCGGCCGATCGCCAGCATCTGCTGCTCTCCACCCGAGAGGTAGCCGGCGGTCTGCTTGCGCCGCTCGGCGAATCGTGGGAACAGCTCCATCACCCGTTCCCGGGCCGCGTTGACGGCCTGGCGGTCGCGGTTCGTGTAGCCGCCAGTGACGAGGTTCTCGTCGACGGTCAGGTCGGCGAAGACGCGCCGCCCCTCCATCACCTGCTTGATACCGAGCTTGACGATCTCCGTCGGGTTGCGCCCGACGAGGCGCTGACCGTCGAACGTCACCGAACCCTTCGTGACCTTCCCGTCATGGATGTCGAGCAGGCCGGTGATCGCCCGCAGCGTCGTCGTCTTGCCGGCACCGTTGCCGCCGAGCAGGGCGACGATCTTGCCGTCCGGCACCGACAGCGACAGCCCGCGCAGAACCAGGATCACGTCGTTGTAGACCACCTCGAGATTGGCGATGTCCAACACGTCGTGCTCCTGGTTCGTCTTGTCGGGTGATGGCCGGGCCGCCGGGTTCGAGCGCCCGGCCATCGTGTCAATCGGTCATGCGTCATCCGACGTAACACGGCCCGTCGAACTCATAGGCCTCGGCGAGATCGCTGGTGTACGGACCCTCGAGCAGCTCCCATCCGGTGCTGCCCTCGCCCTCGCCGAGCGGGATCGGGTTGTACGCATCGAGCGTGACGTCGTAGATGTACGACTCCCGCACGATGTAGTCGTTCGGCTCCCCGGCCCACGTCTGATCTGGTGCCAAGCCGTCGAAGCTGACCTCGACCTCCTTGGCCGCCGCGACGATGCCGGCTCGCGTCATGTCACCGTTCTCGGCGGCCTGCTCGAGGATCGCCTGGGTGAGCATCGCTTCGGTCCAGCCGAGGATGTACACGTCGGAGACGACGAGGTCCGGCCGTGCGGCCGTCATCTTCTCGATCACCTCCGCCATGCCGGGCACGTCGGCGCCCCACGTCACGATGTACGTGGAGGCGACGTAGTACTGGTCGAGCAATGGCGCCAGCTCCGTGCCGAGCAGCTTCCAGCTGTAGGTCGGCGAGTTGCCCGACCAGGTGCCCTGGTAGCCCTGGCCGACCGCGCCGCCCATGATCGCCGCCAGCGACGCCGGGTTGATCGTGGCCCACACCAGGTCCGGGTTGGACGACACGATCTGCGACGTCACTGCGCTCTGGTCCGGGTTCGGGTTGTCCGCCGTGGGCGGCGTGACCTGCCCCGTGCCGTCATAGACGATCTCGATGCCCAGCTCCTCGGCAGCACGTCGGGCGCCTTCGGCGCCGTCACCGCCGTACTCGCCGGGGAACGAGATGATCGCCATCGTCTGAATGTCGCGGTTGTTGACGAACCACTCGATCCCGTTCAGCGACTCGATGCAGTAGCTGGTGTAGGTCTCGAGGGCGTTCTCCCCGAGCTCCGGGTCGGCCCAGCCCGAGTACCACGACAGCGGGATGGCGATCATGTCGTCGTTCACGAGGTCCTGCGCGATCGCCGCGGTGTGCGGAGAGCCCGTGGCCTGGCTGATGATCGCCACCTGGTCCTTGAGGATCTGGTACTTCTCGACGTTGAGCGCCACGTCGTACGCGTTGTCCTCGACGACCAGTTCCACCTGGCGCCCGGCGATGCCGCCGTTGGCGTTCACGTCGTCCCAGTACACCCGCTGGGCCTCGACGATCTCCTGCACCAGCGGTGCGAACGCGCCGGACAGGTCGGCCAGCATGCCGACGCGGATCGTCGTGTCGTCGACGCCGACGTCCGTCTCGATGCTCGCCGGATCGACCGACGCGCCGGTCTCCTCCTCGGCTTCGGTCTCCTCCGTTGGCGCTTCGGTCTCCTCGGTCGCGGCCGCCGTGGTGTCCGGGGCTTCCGTCTCGGCTGGCGCCTCAGTGCCCGCGGCCTCGGTGCCCGCCGGCGCCTCTGTGCCCTCGGCACCGCCGCCGTCGTCGTCGTCGCCGCCGCAGGCCGCGGCCACGAGGCCCATGCAGGCCGCCACGGCGACGTATCGCCATTTCATTCTCATTGGCCCCCCCTTGGGTGTGTTGGTTGTCGAGCACAGTTGCGGCCGGCCGCATCAGTACGAGAACGGCCAGCCCTTCCAGTAGTTGCGGATCTTGACCCAGATGCCGAACAAGCCGAGCGGCTCGAACAACAAGAAGATGATGACGAGCAAGCCGTAGAGGATGGTGTCGAGCGCGCTGACGGGCAGCGGGAATCCAGGCGCGATCTCGGCTGAAGAGATGAACCCGAAGTCGTTCTGGTCCCTGCTGACGAGACCGTCCCAGAACGAGGCCCACACCCCCGATCCGGACGACTGGTCCGACATCCACCCCGCGAACTCCTCCATGAACCTGGGCAGGAGGACGACGAAGAACGTGCCGACCAGCGTGCCGGCGACGGTGCCGGCACCACCGACGAGCAGGATGGCGATGAACTCGACCGACAGGATGAGGTCCCAGTACTCGGGTGGCAGCCGGCCGACGAACGACGCGAAGACGGCGCCAGCCACGCCGGCGAAGAACGACGAGATGGCGAACGCGATCAGCTTGTGCCTGACCTCGGGCACGCCCATGATCTCCGCCGCCACGTCGCGGTCGCGTATCGCTTGCAATGCCCGGCCTGTCCGCGACCGCACGAGGTTCTTCGCCACGAGGAGCCCGACGATCATCAGTCCGAGGCAGAACAAGTAGGTCTTGGCGTTGCCGCTGATGTCGAACCACAGCCAGTGGCCGTCCTCGGTGAAGGAGATGAAGGGCTCGTCCTCCTTCCAGGCTTTCAGCTCGAGCGGCGGGAAGTTCCGTCCCACCTCCGCGGGTCCCGAGATCTCGGGGAGGAGGCGGGAGAGGTGGATGCCGATGAAGACAAGCCCGACGGTGAGGATGCCGAGGTACAACCCGCGCACGCGCACGGCGGCCGGCGCGATCAGGAGCCCGATCAGCGCGGCGCAGATGCCCGCGCCCGGCAACCAGATCCACATCGGCAGCTCGTGGCCCCACGTGTCGGTCCCCGACTCACCGCCGAGATAGGCCGCCGTGTACGCGCCGACCCCCATGAAGAAGGCGTGGCCGAGCGACACCTGGCCGGAGACCCCGGTGAGCAGGTTCAGCCCGAGGGCGGCGATCACGAAGATGATCGCCTGCGTGGTCAGGCGGATCCAGTCGTCGTCTCCGAGGTAGCTGATGACGGGGATCTGGTTGATGACCGGCAAGTCGAAGGCCAGCAACACGGCCAGTGCGACGAGCATGGCGATGAGGATGCGCTGTGTCCACGTCGGGAAGATCGCCATCTCCGACTGGTAGGTCGTGTGCAGGTTGGGTCGACCCCACACGTCAAACCCGCCTGATCTCCGGTGTGCCGAACAGGCCGTACGGTCTGATCAGCAGCACGACCAGCATCACGAGGTACGGCACGATCAGCTGGAAGCCGACGCCGAGCGTGTCGGTGTGCTCGGCGAGGTAGGTCCCGGCGAAGACCTCGGCGAGACCGACCGCGAGGCCGCCGACGAGGGCGCCGACGACGGAGTCGAGGCCTCCGAGGATGACCGCCGGCAGGGCCCGGAAGGCGAGCGCGGCGACGCTCGCCGTCGCCGTACCTTGCCCGATCGGCGACATCGATGCACAGATCGCGCCGAGCACGGCGAGCGCCGCAGCGGCGGCCCAGGCGATGGCGAACACCCGGCCGACCGGGATGCCCTGCGCCATCGAGGCCTCCTGGTCGTAGGCGACGGCGCGCATCGCGATGCCCATGCGCGTCTTGAAGAAGATGTAGACCGCCACGAACGACACGAGCATGGCGATGACGGTGAACACCCACGACCAATAGATCAGCGTGCCACCGACCTCGAAGCCGCTTGTGGCCCACGGGACGTTGATGCTGCGGACGTTGACACCGATGGCGTCGATCCCGAGTGTCCGGAGCACTGCCTCGAGCCCGAGCGTGATCACGGCGATCGAGAACAGGGGCTCGCCGATCATCGGGCGGATGATCAACCGTTCGATCACGAGTCCGAGCAGCATCGCGAAGACCAGCGCGACGATCAGCGCGCTGAACCACACCACGTACTGGTTGCCGCCGAGCCAGCGGCCGGGGACCCGCCAATCGATGAGGACCAGGCTGAGCACGTACGTGCCAACGAGGGCGATCGCACCCTGGGCGAAGTTGACGGTCTGCGTGGCCTTGAAGACGAGCACGAAGCCGAGGGCGATGAGGGCGTAGATCGATCCCTGGGCGAGACCGCGGCTGAAGGCGGCGATGAAGCGCTCGACGTCGGTGCCGCCGGTCGGTATCGGTTCGGGTGGCGGCGCGGTGGCGAGCAGCTGGCCGCGACAGCACCGACGCTCGCGCAACGTCACCGGTACATCGACTCCACCAGGTCGCCGAACGCGTCCTCCATCGCCCCACGCTTCAGCTTCTGCGTCGCCGTCAGCTCCCCGTCTTCGTGGTCGAGCTCCTTGGGGATCATCCGGAACGTCTTGATCTGCTCGACGGAGGCGAACTTCTCGTTCGTCTGCTCGACGACACCCTGGATCAGCTCGTTCACTTCCGGCTTCTCGGCGAGGTCGCGGTACGTCGTGTACGGATGTTGCGTCGCAGCGCCCAGTCGCCCACCGTGTCGTACTCGATGCCGATCAGCGTGCCGAGGTACTTGCGGCCGTCACCGATGACCATCGCTTCCTTGACGTAGGGCGAGGTCTTCAGGCTGTTCTCGATCTCCGACGGCGAGATGTTCTTCCCACCGGACGTGATGATGATGTGCTTGATGCGGTCGACGATCTTGACGTAGGTGCCCTCGACCCACTCGCCGACGTCGCCGGTCATCAGCCAACCGTCGTCGGTCATCGTCTCGGCCGTCTTCTCCGGCTTGCCCCAGTAGCCGGCGAACGTTCCGTCGTGCTTGGTCTGGATCTCGTTGGTCAGCGGGTCGAGCCTGAGACCGATCCCCGGGTATGGCTCGCCGACCGTGCCGAGCTTCATGCGTCCTGGAAGTTGGCCGTCGTGACGGCGGTGTTCTCGGTCATCCCGTAGAGCTCGAAGACAGGAACACCGATCCCGATGAAGAACTCGAGCACCTCGGGAGCGATCGGTGCGGCCCCCGATGCGGCATAGCGGCAGCGGCGCAGCCCGATGCGCTCCTTGAGGGCACGGAACACGAGCGGGAAGCCGATGGCGTAGCGGATCCGGCTGCCGACGGTGTGGTTGCCGCCGTTGGCCACCTTGGCCTTGCCGATCGAGCGGGAGAGCCGCAGGCCGAACCGGAGGAAGCGCTTCTTCAGCCAGCTCGCGTCGTTGGCGCGAATCAGGACGCCGGCGTGGATCTTCTCCAGATCCTGGGTACGGCGAAGAACAGCGTCGGTTGAACCTCGCGGAGGTTGGACGTGATGGTGTCGATCGACTCGGCGAAGTTGAGCACGGTGCCGCACGCGACGAGATGCCACGTGGAGAAGATGCGCTCGGCGACGTGGCACAGCGGGAGGTAGGTGATGATGACGTCGTGGGCGTCCGGTGGCTTCCGGCCAGGGAGTCGCTCGGGCAGGCTGACGATCTTTTCGATGGCGAAGGCGGCGTTGGCGTTCGTCAACATGGCCCCCTTCGGAGGGCCGGTCGTCCCCGACGTGTAGACCAGCGTCATCACGTCGGTGGGCTCGGCCGCCGCCATGCGGGCCTCGACGACGTCACCGTGTTCGGCGCGGTGTTTGCGCCCGAGGGCGAGGAGGTCCTCCCACGCCATCAGCGGGGGTCGTCGTAGTCCTGCAGGCCCGCGGTTCGAGGTAGAC
>CAVZFS010000025.1:0-206778 GCA_963774635.1 uncultured Acidimicrobiia bacterium | reverse complement strand
TTTTGTTCCTTGCCGGCCTCTTCGACTTTTCAGTTGCGTATTGCTATCGGGATCCGCGTGGGGTCGACGCCGAGCGCCGCGACGACGCGGCGGCGGAGCACCCAGCGGAACTCCTCGCGCGGTGCCACCGGCTCATCGGGAGTGCGGAGCTGCTCGAGCGGATCAGGCACTGGACTCCTCCTCCCGTCGGTTGTCTGGCCCTCGGTCTTCGGGCGTGGTGTCGTCGCCGTACGCGCGACGAACGCGAGTCGCGCCCGCACGAGCAGGGCTTCCGTCGCGTGCACCGTGCGATCGAGGAGGGCTGCGACCTCGGGAACGGGCAGCCCGTCGAGATAGCGCAAGGTGAGCGCGGTGCGGTGCACGGGGCCGAGCGTGGCGAGGGTCTCGCGGGCGCGCAGCACGTCGAGCCGCGCGTCCCAGTCGTCGAGCGTGTCGTCGTCGGCGACGAGCGCGAGCTTCGATTCCTCCCGCGCCTCCCGGCGCCAGTGATCGACGAGCTTGTGACGCGCCACGCCGATGAGCCAGGCCTCCGTGAGATCGGGCACCCGGTCGCGCCGCACGGCGTCGACCGCGGCCATGAACGTCTCCGAGGTGAGGTCCTCGGCCACCGACGCCGATCCGCACCGCTTCACGAAGTAGCCGTACACCTGGGGGAGGGCGCGGTCGTACAGCACGCACAGCGCGACGGCCCGGTGGTCGTCTCGGGGCGGGCGGGCCGGCAGGTCGAGGCGGATCGGGTCACCACTCCCTCCATCGTTCCCCACCCTGGAACTCCGACGGAGAAACCGGGAAATCTGTCAGGCGAGCAGTTGGATCAGGCCGTCGACCGACGAGCACGCAGGCCGACGACGAGCGCCGGGTAGAAGGTGAGCGCCTGCTCGTGGGCGCTGGCCCACGCCTGGGCGGCGGCGATCCAGTCCTCGCCCGCTTGCCTGCGATCACGTAGAGCACGACCGGCAGCCACACGAGCACGGTGCCGATCACGATGTACTCGATCGCGATCGTGGCGCTGCGGCCGAAGGGCAGCCCGGACGCGGCGATGGCCCCGGCCACGAACAGCGTGACCGTGATGCGCTTCGGTCCGCCGATCCCGAGCGCCGGCACCCACGCCGACGGCCTGGCCGGCGTACAGGTGCTTGATCCGGCCGAGCACCGCCGTCGCCTTGTTGGGACCCGACTTCGTGGCGTGCGCGTGCGGGTGCGCACGCAGGTAGAAGGCGGCGACGACGAGCAGCCCGCCGAAGAACATCGTGAGCCCGTACTCGAGCCCCTGGTGCTCGTCTCCGTGGGTCACCGATGCGACGCCGAGTGCGAGTGCGAGCAGCAGCACGAGCGTCTGGGTGACAGGAAGGCGCCTGCGTAGAGGAGGCCGTTGATGCGGGGGCGGCCGCTGCGCAACACGAAGAGCGTCGAGGTCGAGCGCGAGCGGGCTCGTCGCGGCAACGAGCACGTAGAGGAAGACCCGCCAGGCGGTGTGGATCATTCGGGCGGGAACGTTACGGGGAGCATGCTCCCCGCGCGAGATGCCGATCGGGGGAGAATGGCCCGATGCAGCAAGGGCGATTCGACGGCCGGGTGGGGATCATCACCGGCGGCGGCTCGGGGATCGGGCAGGCCACCGCGCGGCTTCGTCCGCGACGGCGGGTACGTGGTGATCGTCGAGCTCGAGGCCGACCGCGCGGCCGACGCTGAGGTCACTCGACGACCGCGGCGTCGCGGTGGTGGGCGACCTCACCGACGCCGGAGATCGCCGACGAGGCCGTCGCGGCGGGCGAGCGGCTGGGCGGCGTCGACGTGCTCGTGAACTCCGCGGGGTTCGGGGTGGGCGCGCGCGGCGTACGACAGCTTCGACCCCGACCTGTGGGCGCGCCAGTTCGCGGTGAACGTGAGCGGGCCGTTCCAGCTCATCGGGCGCGTGATCCGGCAGATGGCCGAGCGGCATCACGGGTCGATCGTGAACGTGAGCTCGGCGGCGGGGATCGTCGGCGAGCCGGGGATCTACGGGTACTCGGCGTCGAAGGCCGCGATCGTGAACCTCGACGCGGGCGCTCGCGTTGCACTACGCGAACCGGGGTGTGCGCGTGAACTGCGTGTGCCCGGGCGTCACCGACACGCCGTTCCTCGGCAACGTGCGTTCCGCGCCCGACGCCGACGCGCTGCTCGCGCGCTACGCCCAGATGATGCCGATCGGTCGGCTCGCCCAGCCCGAGGAGATCGCCGAGGCCATCCTCTTCCTCGCGTCCGACGCCGCCAGCTTCTGCGTCGGGTCCGTCCTCGCGGTCGACGGAGGCTGGACCGCCGGCTGAAGATCGAGGTGCGTTTCTCAGCGTCACATACGACGCTGAGAAACGCACCTATCCGCGGCGAAGACCTGCCAGAGGGCGACCCGGCCGTCGCGGACTTCGGCGTGCCAGCGGGCGGGGCCGTCGAGCTCCGCGAACGGAGCACTCGGAGCGACCGACGATCTCGACCACGCCGGGCGCCGTGCCCCGCACGTCGTCGAAGACGTTGCGGTAGTCGGGGAACGCGGCGAAGAACCCGCGCCACGCGTCAGCGCATGCAGCCTTCCCGTCGACGGTCCTGCCCTCGGTGTCGACGAACCGGTGGTCGTCGGTCATGAGCGAGGTCAGGGCATCGAGGTCGCGCCGTTGATCGCGTCGTTGAACGCCAGCACCACGTCGACCGCGTGTCGCTCGTCGCCCACCCGCGCACGGTAACGCCGCGCCGGTCAGGCCGTGGCGAGGACCTCGTGGATCTCGACGGCGGCGAGCTGGACCGGCCGTCGGCCGGCGGTCGAGGCGGATTGAGGTCGACGGCTTTCCGCGGAGTCCTTGTCCTCGAACAGGATCACCGAGTAGCCGTCGGTTCCGTCCTCGGACCGCAGCCAGTACGCGCCCACGAGCCCGGGCGCCTGCTGAACGGACGGCACCACCTCCTCGTGGAGCAACTGCTCCGCCTCATCCCTGCGGTCCGCGTCGATCTTGACGTGGACGACGATCGCGTACATCGGGACCTCCAAGTTCACGCCCGAGGACAGGCTTCCCCGCGCCGCGATCGTGGAAACTCGGTCGCTCGATGCGAACCCGACCTGTCAGCATCCGCCCGTGGCCGGCGTGGACAATCCGTTGTTCCATCCGCGGTATCCGCGGTCGAATGCGTACGACCCCGAGTGGGTGTTCGAGAACCAGATGGGGCCGAACGCCCTGTGGCTGCTCGAGTCGCTCACCGAGGTGCTGCCGATCGAACCGGGCACGCGCGTGCTCGACCTCGGGTGCGGCCGCGCGATGACGTCGATCTTCCTCGCCCGCGAGTTCGGCGCCGAGGTGTGGGCGACCGACCTCTGGATCGCAGCGGAGGACAACGAGGCACGCATCCGCGCCGCGGGCGTCGAGCACCTCGTGCACGCCGTGCATGCCGAAGCGCACCAGCTGCCGTTCGCGTTCGACGCCTTCGACGTGATCGTGAGCATCGACGCGTACCAGTACTTCGGCACCGACGACCTCTACCTCGGCTCGCTCCTCGCGTACCTCCGCACCGGCGGCCGGCTCGGCATCGTCGCCCCCGCTCTTCACCGAGTTCGGTGCCGACGTCCCGCCCGAGCTGCAGCCGTACTGGGACTGGCAGTTCTGCTGCTTCCACGGTCCCGAGTGGTGGAGGACGCACTGGGTCAAGACCGGGCTCGTCGACGTCGACGTCGCCGACGCGATCGAGGACGGCTGGCAGGACTGGCTCCGGTTCGACGAGGTGACGTACCCGACGCTCGACGGCTGGCGCCGCGACGCCGCGGCGAACTCGGCGGCGATGCTGCACGCGGATCGCGGCCGCTCCTTCGGCTTCAGTCGGGTGGTCGCGACCAAGCGGTAGGCGTCGCACTGCCCGTGCACAATGGCGCCATGGTGCGAGCCGAACGACCTGCCATGCGCGACTACGGCGTCGACGAGCCGGGCTGGGAACCGCTGCCGTGGTCGTGGGCGGCCGATCGCCTCGCCGGCAACCGCAACTTCTGGGTGGTCACCGTCTCGGGCGACGGCCGTCCGCACGCGCTCCCGGTGTGGGGCGTCTGGGACGACGGCGAGCACCGGTTCGCGTTCTCGTGCGCGCCGACGCCCGCAAGGCGCGGAACCTCGCGCGCGAACCCGGCGGCCGTCGTGATGAACGACGACACCGTCGAGTGCGTCTCGATCGAGGGCCGCGCCCACCTCGTCGACGACCGCGACGGCAGGAGGTGGATCGCGCGCTACCTCGCGAAGTACCTGCCGATCCAGCCGGACCTGGACGCCGACTTCCTGCGCGCCAACCTCTGTCTTCGAGTTCGAACCCGAGCGCGCCTTCGCCGTCATCAGACCGCGAGGACGAGTCGGCCGACACACGCGACCGCCTCGCTCTCGGTGTGTGTCGGCGTTCAGGCTCCCTGCGTTCGACCCCGCGTCGGGTAGTCGGGCGGTGCAACGATCGCGGCCGCGGCGACCGGTACGCCGCCGTTCGAGCGACCTGCTGCAGGCACGCGGCGCGGCAGGCGGCGGCGCGGTAGCTCCGGCCCGGAGTTCCGGCGCCGCGGTCACGAGACTCCGCACATGATCGAACGCCGCATCGAAGTCACGACGCCCGACGGGTCGATGACGACCTTCGTCTTCCACCCGGAGCACGACGGCCCGCACCCGGTCGTGCTCTACCTGATGGACGCGCCCGAGCATCCGACCCGCGTTGATGGACATGGCGTCCCGGCTCGCGACCGCCGGTTACTTCGTGCTGCTGCCGTTCCTCTTCTACCGCGGCAGCGCGTTCCGCGAGTTCGGCCAGACCGACGAGGACATGCACGAGCGGCAGGAGCTCATGGGCACCGTGACGCTGTCCAACATCGTCGGCGACGCCGAGGCCCTGCTCGCATTCGCCGACGCCGATCCCGCCGCGCAGCACGGGGCAAGGTCGGCGCGGTTGGCTTCTGCATGAGCGGCCCGCTCGCGATCCCGCCCGCCCGCGCGATGCCCGACCGCGTCGCCGCGGTGGCCTCGGTCCACGGCGCCGGGCTCGTGCGCGACACCGACGACTCACCGCACCGCGGGCTCGACCGCGTGGAGGCCGAGGTCTACCTCGGCTGGTGCGACCCCGATCCCACCGCGCCGCCCGAGACGATCCCGGTGATCGCGACGCGCTCGAGGCCGCAGGCGTCCGCTACATCCTCGATGTCCTCACCACTGCGGTGCACGGGTACGCGCCGCCGGGGACCGAGCGCTACAACCGCGAGGCCTCGGAGCTTCACTGGGAGCGTGTCCACTCGATGTTCCGCCGGAACCTGCCCCGATCGTGAGTCTCAGGACGTGATCCGGAACACGGGGTGGTCGGGGGCGATGCGGCAGAGGTCGGCATCGGGCGACGTCGCGCTCACGCCGTCGAAGAAGGCGCCGACCTCCCACTTCCACCGCTTCAGGTAGGCCCGCAGGATCTCGAGCTTCTCGTCGTCGGCGACCTCCGCGGTGCGGAACGCCTCAGTGTGTGACCGACGCGGTCGCCCTCACCGGCAACGCGGAGGTTCTTCACCCACTGGGTCTCACCGCGGCGCCACGAGGTACCGCGGACCATCGTGGGAGAGCAGGTTCACGGGCGTGGTGCGCCACTCGCCGCTCGTGCGGCCCCGTACCCGCAGCTCGCGTGAACCCCAGACGCTGAAGCCGGCCCGGGTCAGGAACGCGACGGACGGGTTGAACACCGTCCGCGTGAACCATCCCGGCTCGACGTAACGCGGCGACGTGGACTCGGCCATGGCTCAGCCGGTGGTGAGCGGCTCCAGGCCCATGCGGGCACGGACCTCGGGGCGGCGCAGCGGCGGGACCGTCTTGGGCGGCTGGCGCCGCGGCGGGAGGCCCATGAGCAGCTCTTCGGTCAGGTCGGCGATCTCCAGCGCGACCTGCTCCATGTTCGCGGTGACCGCGAGGTTCGGGCGGGCGATGCCCGTGACCTTGCGGACGAACTGGCGGGCGGCGGCTTCGATCTCGTCTCGGGTGGCCGGTGGCTCGAGGCCCCGGAGCTCGGTGATGTTCCTGCACATGCGGCCAGGCTAACGAGGGCTCGGGGCTCCCGTGACCGCTCGCACGTCGTCGGCGAGGCGACGGCGGAACTCGGCCACCCGCTCGAGCTTGAGCTCCTCGTAGCCGCGCACGAGGTCGGGGAGCTCGGCCACGCGGACGGCGGCGTCGAGGTTCTCGGCGGTCAGCGACCCGAGCACCTTCGTCATCGCGGCGAGGTACTCGCCGGGCAGCGCGCGCTCGGCGCGCCGCACCTTCGTCCAGCGGAACGGGTCGAGCACGGTGCCGCGCAGCCGCTTGCCGCGGGCGAGCCAGCGGAACAGCGGCCGGGTCCACAGTCCGAACGTCGATCTTGTGCTCGATGCCGAGCCGCGCAGCAACGGCGGATGGAGCTTGTACGCGATCGGCCGACCGCGCCCGTTCTGGCCGCGACGTCGTGGGCCTCGGCCATCGCGTCGTCGTCGAGCATGAGGCGCGCGACCTCGTACTCGTCCTTGTACGCCATCAGCTTGTACAGGTTGCGGGCGACGGCGACGGTCAGCTGCCGACGAACCCGGGCGCAACGGCGCGCTCGGCGTCCGCGACACCGTGCGACGAACTCGCGGAACGTCGTCGGCGTACGGCGCGTCCTGGTACTCGACGAGATCGGCGGCGAGGCAACGTCCATCGGTGGCTCGGCCGTGTCGCGCGCCATCGCCCGGCTCCGAGTGCGCGGGCTGCGCCGGTCGACCGCCTCGGGATCGGCGATCGACCCGTCGGCCGAGCCGGCACGCGGCGAGGTTCGTCTCGACCGCGACGCCGTTCAGCGCGATCGCCTGCTCGATGTGCTCGGCGTCGATCGGCAGGCAGCCGGCCTGCAGCGCCATCCCGACGACGAAGCATGTTCGCGGTCGTGCGCGTCGCCGAACGGGTCCTCGGTGATCTGCGAACGCGTCCGCCCAGTGCCGCGCGTCGCTCGCGCGTGACGCTCGCGAGCCGGCGCGTCGAGGTCGCCGAACGACGGCATCGGCACGCCGGGGTGCGTGATCATCTCGCCGGTCGGCGTCGGCGAGCTCGAGCCCGACCACCGCGGTGCGCGTCGGGATCCGACGGTGGCGCTCCAGGTCCGACGCCGCGACGAGCGGTCGAACGCGAGCAGCACGTCGGCCTGGCCCTCGCCGAGCCGGTTCGTCTCGGCGTCGGCTGCGAGCGCGAGGCGCAGGTCGCTCACGACCGGCCCGGCCTTCTGCGAGAGCCCGACCTGGTCGAGCCCGCGCACGTGATAGCCGTCGAGCATCGCCGCGGTGCCGAGCACCTGCGCCGACCGTCACCACGCCCGTGCCGCCGATCCCGACCATCCGGATCGCGAAGTCGTCGTCGGGCACGATCACGGCACCGGCGTCGGAAGGTCGCGCGAGCAGCGCGTCGAGCGCGGCGTCGCTCGGCTGCTCACGCCGCGGCATCTGCGCGCCGTCGCGACGCGTGGCGGCCACCAGCGCGGCCGTCTTCGGTCGTCGATCGGTCATGAACGACGGGCAGTCGCCCTCGAGGCACGAGAAGTCGAGGTTGCACGTGGTCTGGTCGATCGCGGTCTTGCGGCCGAACGGCGTGTCGATCGGCTGCACCGAGAGGCAGTTGCTCACCTCGCCGCAGTCGCCGCAGCCCTCGCAGATGCGGTGGTTGATCACGACGCGCTGTGTCGGGCGTCGGCGATCTTCCCGCGCTTGCGCAGCCGCCGCGCTTCGGCGGCGCACGCCTGGTCGTGGATCAGCACCGTCACGCCCGGGATCTGTCGCGAGCAGCTCCTGCGCCTCGATCAGGCGCGTCGCGCGTCCCACACCTCGACGCCGCTCGGGCAGCGCGCGCGTCGCGGTAGCGCGCGGCGTCGTCGGTGGTGATCAGCACTTCGCGCGACGCCCTGCGTGAGCAGGATCGCGCGCCACCTCGGGCACGGCAGCTGGCCCTGCGGATGCTGCCCGCCGGTCATCGCGACCGTGCCGTTGTAGAGCAGCTTGAACGTGATGTTCACGTCCGCCGCGACCGCGGCCGGTGATCGCGAGCTGGCCGGAGTGGAAGTAGGTGCCGTCGCCGAGGTTCTGGACGAAGTGCTCGCGCGTCGACGAAGTCGGACATGCCGATCCACTGCGTGCCCTCGTTGCCCATGCAGCGACGCCCGCGATGCGGCCGACCCGCTCGGGGTCCATCAGCATCACCATCGTGTGGCAGCCGATCCCCGCGCCGACGAGCGAGCCCTCGGGCACCTCGGTGACTCGGTTGTGCGGGCAGCCCGAGCAGAAGAACGGCGTGCGCGGCGACGTCGACGAGCGGCATGCGATCGCGCGACCGGAGTGCGATCTGCTCGGGCGCGAGCCGCACGCCCGACGCGCGCGCTCGAGCCGTCGGCGCAGGATGCGGCACGAGGATGGTCGGCGTCGAGCGCGCCGTAGCCCGGGCACGAGCTCGCTCGCCGCGCTCGTCGTGCTTGCCGACGACGATCGGGCCGATCGGCGCATCGCGTAGAGCGCGTCCTTGATCGAGCAGCCTCGATGTTGCGGCTGCTTCTCCTCGATCACGAACACCTCGCTGCAGCCCGCGCGCGAAGCTCGCGCATCGTGCCGGGATCGAACGGCAGCGGCATCCGCATCTTGAGCAGGCGGATGCCGCACGCGCCGATCTCGGCGTCGTCGTCGAGCCCGAGCCGCGCGAACGCCTCGCGCACCTCGCGGTAGGTGATGCCCGACGCGACGATGCCGATCCATCGCGTCGGGCGGATCGACGGCGATCACGCGTTGAGCCGGTTCGTCGCCGCGTACTGCCGCGCGAGCTCGTAGCGGACCTCGTAGATCTCGCGCTCGAGGTCGACGCGTGAGCGGCGTCGAGCAGGATCGCCTTCGGGCGATGGCGGTCGAGCTGCAGTCCGTCGACGCTGTCGGGCATCACCGGCACGATCGCGCTCCGGGTCGAGGTGCACCGATCGCGGTGGCGTCCGCGACGTCGGCCACGATCTTGAGCGCCGTCCACAGTCCCGTCACGCGCGACATCGCGACCGCGTGGCGCCCGAGGTCGAGCGACCTCGGCGGGATCGCCGGGATAGAGCACCGGCATGTGCAGGTCCTGGAGCACGCCCGCCGACGACGACGGCAGCGTCGAGCTCTTCGCGGCCGGGTCGTCGCCCACGATCGCGACCGCGCCGCCGTGCATCGAGGTGCCCGCGTACACCGCGTGGCGCAGCGCGTCGGTGGCGCGGTCGACGCCGGGCGCCTTGCCGTACCAGATGCCGAGCGACGCCGTCGTAGAGGTGGTCGGGCTGCGCGGCGGCGAGCTGCGAGCCCATCACCGCGCGTCGCCGCGTACTCCTCGTTCACCGCGGGGCGGCACACGATCGGGAGGTCGGGCGCGAGCTTCGCGGCCGACGCGACGGTGACGTCGAAGCCGCCGAGCGGCGAGCCGGGATAGCCCGAGACGAGCGCCGCGGTGCGCAGCCCGGCGCGGCGGTCGGCGCGCAGCTGCTCGATCGGAAGGCGGGCCAGCGCCTGGATGCCGCTCAGGAAGACCGTGCCGCGGTCGGCGGTGAACCGGTCGGTGAGTCGGTAGTCCGTCGCGGTCACCGGGCCTCCGTGGGTCACGTCACGCCGTCGCGATCGACCGTACCCGCCGTTTCGAGGGCCGACGCGACGACGCCGGCGTCAGGGATCTCGGGCCCGAGCCGGCGGAAGCATGCAACGTTTCGGTGTGGTCGTGCATCGTGGGGGGCGAAGTCGGACTCGTCGGTGGCGGCCGCAGACCTCGAGGCGCTCTTCCGGCGAGCGCGCGGCCATGCTGCGGCTCGCGGCGCTGCTCGTCGGGTCGCGGGCGACAGGCCGAGGAGATCGTCCAGGACCAGCGTTCGCCGCGGTCGGGGAGCGATCTTCGGCACCTGAGCCGCCTCGTCTCGCCCGTTCTGGTCGGCCCTGCACGGCTGTCGATGCGTGTACAGCCGACCAGAACGGGAGCCGAAGCCATCCTGACGAGTGCGTCATGGAACGGCGCCCGGTGTGCAAGGCTGGAGAGCATGAGCGACGTGAACACTGAGATCGACGACTCCCGCGACCCGTTCGCCGAGTTCGACGCGGCGGCCGGTGTCGGCAGCGTCCGCGACCCGTTCCCGGTGTGGGAGGAGCTGCGCGGGAAGTGCCCGGTGCACGCCGGCAACCTGGACGACCGCTTCGGCGTCCAGCAAATCGGCGTGATCGCGGCCGAGGGCGACGTCACGCCCCACCACATCCTCGGGTTCGACGCGGTGCAGCAGGTGCTGCGCGACGGCGAGACGTTCTCGTCGTCGGGCTACGCG
The DNA here is from genome assembly GCA_963774635.1 of uncultured Acidimicrobiia bacterium. Taxonomy (GTDB): domain Bacteria; phylum Actinomycetota; class Acidimicrobiia; order Acidimicrobiales; family Ilumatobacteraceae; genus JALZMG01. Next base: position 196,446 of record CAVZFS010000025.1, on the reverse strand, counting down.
CAGCACGATGGGCCTCGTCATTGGCCACTCGATCCTCGAGATGGACGAGCCCGAGCACCACGCGCTACCGCGCGCTCATCCAGCAGGCGTTCACCCGCAAGGCGATGGAGCGCTGGGAAGCCGACATCGTGCGCCCGGTCGTCGACGAGCTCGTCGACGCAGTTCCGTCGACCGCGGCCACGCCGACCTCGTGCGCGAGCTGATGTTCCCGTTCCCGGTGACGGTGATCGCGGGGATGCTCGGCCTCCCCGACGACGACCTCCCGTCGTTCCACCGGCTGGGCGGTCGAGCTCATCAGCGATCATGGCCGACATCGAGCGCGGGCTCAACGCGTCGCGTCTGGCTCCGCGACTACTTCCCGCGATCCTCGCCGAGCGGCGCGCCGACCCGCGCGACGACCTCATGAGCGTGCTCGCGAGGCCGAGCTCGACGGCCAGCGGCTCACCGACGAGGAGATCTTCGCCTTCCTGCGGCTGCTGCTCCCGGCCGGCGCCGAGACCACGTACCGCTCGTCGAGCAACCTCCTGTTCGGGCTGCTCACGAACCCCGACCAGCTCGAGGCGCTGCGCGACGACCGCTCGCTCATGCCGCAGGCGATCGAGGAGGGCCTGCGCTGGGAGCCGCCGCTCACCGGCATCGGGCGCACGGCGACGCGCGACGTCGAGATCGAGGGCGTGCTGATCCCGAAGGGCTCGCCGGTGTCGGTGAACATGGCGTCGGCGAACCGCGACGCGACGCGCTGGGACAACCCCGACGCGTTCGACATCCTCCGCGAGCCGAAGCAGCACATGGCGTTCGCGTTCGGCGCCGCACATGTGCCTCGGCATGCACCTCGCGCGCATGGAGACGACGGTCGCGCTCAACGCGATCCTCGACCTGCCCGAACCTGCGCCTCGACCCCGACGCCGAGGACGTCCACATCACCGGCCTCGCCTTCCGCGCGCCCGCCGGGCCCTGCCGGTCCTGTTCGACTGAACGCATGGCCGATCGAGACGGCAGCGCCCGAGCCGGCTATCCGTCCGGGGCCTTGGCACCGACGGCGTCGCGTAGTACCAGCGGTCGAAGAGCTTCTTCTCGGGCACATCCTTCGGATACGTCAGCACGCCGAGCTCCTGGAACACGTCCTGGATCCGCGTCCCGGTTCCCTCGCGGATCTCCCAGTCGAACACGAGCGCCGGCGTCCGCTGGATAGTCGCGACCGGCTGGTTGATCGCCTTCGAGAGCGCGTCCATGACCTGGGCGTTCTGGTGGTAGTCACCCGTCAGGTGCGTGTTGATCGTGCGGTTCATCGCCCGGGTGAACGCCTCACCCACCTCGGGCTTGTCCTCGAGCAGGCTCTTCCCGAAGAAGTACCCGCCCACGGGTTCGCCCGGCGTCTGCGTGGCCACCAGCGTGAAGGCCGGGTCGTTCGCGACCGCCGTCCACAGCGGGTCGAGCAGGATCGCGCAGTCGAGCGCCTTGTTCTTCATCGCCTGGACCATGTCGGTGGACGGGATCGTCTGCACGGTCATGTCGGTGATCTTCGCCTTGTTCCCCATCCAGGCCTGGACGTAGTACATCGACGCGCTCGCGTTCCCGACGGCCGAGCCCACGGTCTTGCCCTTTACTTCCTGGGGCTTGGGCTTGGCGGGGTTCTTGAACAGCTCGGATCGGCACCACATCCCGGTCTGATCGACGGTCGGATCGCCGGCATCGGGCGGGAAGTAGTTGCCCTGGGTCATCTTGACGGGCAGGCCCTGGTCGGCCGCGTTGAAGAGCGCGCCCTCGATGCCGCCCGACGGCGACGTCGATCTGGCCGTTGGCCAACTGCGGAACCGCGTCGGAGAACCGCACCGGCACGAGGTTGATCTTCAGATTCTCCTTGGCGAACTCGCCGAGCGCGTCACCGACGAGCAACGGCGCGATGAACTCGAGCCGGAAGCTCGACGACACGTTCAAAGTCGTCTGCTGCGAGAGCGGCTTCGGCGCGGGCGCCCCCGAATCGCACCGAGCCGGTTTGCGGTCCTTGCTCAGGTCGGCGGGATCGGTCACCGCCTTGGCGCCACAGCCCGCGACCGCTTTGCCGCCGGAGTTCGCCGCTCCGGCCGCCGCGGGAAACGCGGCCGCGGCGAGCCCCAAGACAGTGATCGTCGCGAGCACGCCGATCCCGACGCGACCCCATTCTCAATCTGCGCATTGGTTCTCCTTTGCTTGTGGTCCATGCACTCGCTCGGGCCCTTCAGCCCTGCTCCATCGCGCGGTCGTCGGGGCGCCCAGGGGGTGAGGAGCCGGCCGACCCACTTCACGATCGATATGAAGATGACGCCCATGAGCGCGGCGATGATGATGCCCATGTACGTCTGGCGTGGGAGCAACACCGTGCGGCCCTGGTTGATCACGAAGCCGATGCCTGATTCGCCGGGCGCGAAGACGAACTCGACGCCGATGAGCGTGAGCACGGCGACGCCCGCGGCCACGCGCAGCCCCACGAAGACCTGCGGCAGCGATGCCGGGAACAGCACGTGTCGGAACGTCTGCCATCGGCTCGCGCCGAAGCTCGCCGCGGCCTCCCGGAATCCCTCGGGCACCGTGACCACCGCGGCCATCGTCTGAATCCACACGAAGAAGAAGACCGTCACCGCGATGACGGCGATCACCGGGCGTTCCTTGAAGCCGAAGATGAGCAGGAAGAGCGGCAGCATGCGCGAGCTTCGGCACGGTGTAGAGCGCGTTCAGGGTCGGCTCCAACGCCACGCGCAACGAGGCGCGACACCCCCATCACGTAGCCGAACACGAGCCCGAACCCCGCACCCCACGCGTAGCCGAGCAGCACGCGCCGGGTGCTCACCCACACGTCGTGCCAACGGTCCTGCTGGTCGAACTGGAGTGCGCGTCTCGTCGATGATGTCGGTCGGCGCCGGATAGAGCCGCCGGTCGATCCAGCCTTGCGTGGACGCGACCTGCCACAAGACGATGAGCGCGATCGGGACGCCGATGGCGAGCCCGATCTCGATCGCTCGGCGGCGGCGCCGGTGTCCGCGCGGGTCCTGCCTCGAGGCGACCCGGTTGGCGGACCACGACGCCACTCGTCGTGTCGATCGGCTTCGTGTCAGTCATTCGTCGCCGTCATACCCAGTTGCTCGGCGAGATGCGCCTCGACCTCGATGCGCAACATGTCCCACAGCTCGGCCTGCAAGCGCAGCGAACTCGGGCGTGGCCCGGACCTCGGCCGTCGCGGCCGTTCGAACGGCACGTCGACCGACGCGAGGAGGCGCCCGGGCCGCGCCGACATCACCACCACGCGATCGCCGAGGAGGATGGCCTCTTCGAGGCTGTGCGTGATGAACAGCACCGTTCGTCGGTCGGCCTGCCACAGGTTGAGCAGCTCCTCTTGCAGCACGTCCGCATCTGCGCGTCGAGCGCGGCGAACGGCTCGTCCATGAGGAGGATCTCGGGTTCGACGGCCAACGCGCGCGCGATCGAGACGCGTTGCTTCATGCCTCCCGACAGCGTGTCGGGTCGCGCGCGCTCCCGGTCGGCGAGGCCGAGCTTGGCGAGGTAGGCCCGCGCCCGCTCGTTGCCCTCACTTCTTCCGCACCCCGGCAACGTCGAGGCCGAACCGCACGTTCTCGAGCACCGTCTTCCAGGGATAGATCGAATACTCCTGGAACACCATGGCCGTGGGGTTGTGAGCGCTGCGGGTGCGGATCTCGATCGCCCGCTGCTCGGACGGATCAGGCCGGCGACCATGCGCAGGAACGTCGACTTGCCGCAACCCGACGGACCGACGATGCAGACGAACTCGCCGTCGGCGATGTCGAGGTCGAACGGGCCGAGCGCGTGCACCTCGCCTTCCTCCGTGCTGAAGTGCCGCTCGACGCCACGCGCGGTGATCTTGGGAACGGAGCGGGCGCGCCGCCTCCGTGTCCACGACGCCCGCGCACGCGAGGACGCGTTGTCCAGCATTCACCCACATCGTTCTCCATTCGCGGTGCGTCCCAAACCTCCCGCGCCGGGGCGCTGAGCGCACCAAGGGGCCGTCAGAGCCCGTAGAGGCGCTTGGGGTTGTCGGAGAGGATGGCGCGCTTCGTCGCGTCGGTGAGGTCGTCGCGCTCGGCGAACTCGCGGACGCCGTTGGGGAACGTGCCCTCGGGGTGGGGGAAGTCGGAGGCGGTCACGATGCAGCCGGCGCCGAGTGCGTCGACGACCGCGCGCACGGTCGGCTCCTCCATCTCGGCCGAGATGAAGCACTGCCGGCGGAACAGGTCGCTCGGCGGCATCGACAGCGAGTCGCAGTCGAGGCCCTCGTAGCGCTCGTACAGCTCGTCGAGCCACCAGAGCCAGAACGGCAGCCACCCCGCACCGCTCTCGAGCACCACGACGCGCAGACCCGGGTGGCGGTCGCAGATCCCGCCGACGAGGAACGAGAACAGCGTGAGCTGCGACTCCAGCGGGAACGCGGCCGCGACGCGCGGGAGCGCCCACTGCCCGAAGCGGTCGGCGCCGATCTGCCCGAGCCCGGTGCCGGCGACGTTGTGGAGCGCGAGCGCGACGTCGAGCTCCTCGAGCGCGGACCACAGCGGCTCGTAGTACGGCGCGCTCCAGGGTGACGCCGGGGAGCGGCGGTTCGGGCAGCACGAAGAACGCCTTGAACCCGTGCTGCTCGACCGCACGCGCCGCGCCTCGGCCACCGCGCGGTCGACGTCGCGCAGGTCGAGCTGGCCGACCGCGAGCAACCGGTCGGGTGCGGCGGCGACGAACTTCGCGGCCCAGTCGTTGTACGCCGCGCACGATCGCGGCGGCGAGCACCGGGTCGAGGCCCCACGCCGCGACCTGCATGAGCCCGCGGCTCGGGTACAGCACCATCTGGTCGATGCCCTGGTCCGCGCACGGCCATCACGTACGCCGTCGGCGTCCCAGCCCCGCTCGTCGTACTTGCCGTAGTCGCGCGCCCACATCTCGTTGAGCGTCGACAGGTTCGATCCGCGCGCGAGCGCCACTGCACGGTGGGGAAGCGGCGGTCACCGTCGATGGTCGCCCCGCCGCGGTCGGCATCGCCCACCGGCCCGCGCGCCGCGAACACCGGCTCGAGGTGCTCGGCCCAGAAGTCGGCCGGCTCCATGAAGTGCGAGTCGACGTCGACGATCGGGTAGTCGCTCATGCCCTCAGCGTCCCCGAGTCATCGGCGCTTGCGCCGTTGCTCCCACGCGTGCGCCCGCGCCCGTGTCTGCGCGATCGATCGACGCGCGAACAGCGCGGCGATCACGACGGCGCCACCGATGAACGCGATGCGGGCCCAATCGATCGCCGGGACCCACGTGACCACACCGTCGCGGACGACGAACGCGCCGACCGGCCGGGCTTGCACGCCCCATCCACCGCCGGTCCCGGTGCCCTCTCCCTGCTGCTCGCCGTCGGGCCCGAACCCGGTGCCGACGCCGAGGCCGCCGCCGCCACCGCCGACGACCATCGCCGCCGGGATCACGAGCACGCCGTCGCGTTCGATCGGCTCGCCGAACACGCGCTTCACGGTGATGCTGTCGGTGGCCTGTGACAGCAGCGTCTGTAGGTCGAGGTTCGGCCGCTCGTGCTCCATCCGGGGCTCCTCTCCGTCAGTTCGCCGGCGCCGTCGACGCCGTCCCGCGCGCGTGGTACTCGTCGGACCACTCCTTCGGCGGCGGGTCGGCCTGCTTCGCCGCCGGCACCGAACATGCCGCGGGATCTCGGCGGCGTAGTCGGCGACCGTCCAGCCCCGGTCGTGGCGCTGCGATGCGCTGGTCGACCTCGAACGTGCGCACGTGCTCGACGCGCCCGCCGCTCACCTGGAACGTCTGCCCGCTCAGCCATCCCGCGCGCCGGTGACGCGAGGTAGCACACCAGCTCGGCGACGTGCACCGGGCTCGTGTTGGTCGAAGTCGTCGGGCGACTCCTTCGGGATGCGTCCGGTGCGCCAGCCGACGGCCGCGAGCCGCGTGAGCGCGCCGCGGCATGATCGTGTTCACCGTGACGCCGTACGGCGCGAGCTCGGTGGCGAGCGCCTCGCCGAACGCGAGGATCCCGGCCTTCGCCGCGACGTAGTTCGACTGGCCGGCGCCGCCGTACAGGAGCAGCCCGGTCGACGTGTTGATCGAGCCGGCCGTAGCCGCCGCGCCCGGCCTTGGCCTCGCTGCGCCACCACCGCGCCGCGGGCGCGGTCACCGAGAACGTGCCCTTGAGGTGCACGCGGATCACGTCGTCCCACTCGGCGCTCCGACGAGGTTGAAGACCATGCGCGGCCGGCCGATCCCGGCGTTGTTCACCACGATGTCGATGCGGCCCCACTCGTCGAGCGCACGCTGGATCACGGCCTCGCCGCCCTCGGCCGTCGAGATGTCGCTGCCGTCGGCGACGGCCTCGCCGCCCGCGGCCCGGATCTCGGCCACCGACCTCCTCGGCCGGGGTCTCGCCGGTGTCGCTGCCGTCGGTGGCGACGCCGAGGTCGTTGACCACGACCTTGGCGCCGTACGCCGCGAGGCGCGTCGCCTCGGCGCGGCCGATCCCGCGGCCGCTGCCGGTCACCACCGCGACTTTGCCCTGCAACATCTGCGTTTCGCTCGTCACATCATCAGGCATGGCGTGGTTCGTCCCCCTCTGCGAGCATGTCGGCCGGCCCCGACCGTATCGGGCCGTGGGGGGAACCGGCCATGTCCGACCTGCAGTCCAATCTCTGCTGGAAGATCGGCGACGTCACCGTCACCCGGGTCGTCGAGCACTCCGCGGGATTCCCCGCGAGCGGCTTCTTCCCGGCCTCGACGCACGAGGCGCTCGCGAGTCACGCCGAGCTGGCTGAAGCCGTGGGCGCGTCGACGACGACGACAACGTCAAGCATCTCGATCCACGCGCTGTGCGTGGAGTCCGACGGCCGCAAGATCGTCGTCGACACCTGCGTCGGTCAGCGGCCGCTGCCTGAGCATGTTCCAGCCGATGAGCAACGACGGCTCGTTCCTCACCGCGCTCGCCGACGCCGGGTTCGCGCCTGAGACGGTCGACACCGTGATCTGCACGCACATGCACTTCGACCACGTGGGTTGGAACACGATGCTCGTCGACGGACAAGTGGGTGCCGACGTTCCCGAACGCGCGTTATCTGCTCGCGCAGCGCGAGTACGAGCACTGGATCGGGCATCGGAGGACGAGCGGTACGCGTCGTCGGCCGTCACGTTCGACGACGCGGTCTTGCCGTTGTTCGACGCCGGTGTCGTCGACCTCGTCGAGGTCGACCACCAGGTCACCGGCGACGTGCGCTCGAGCACACGCCCGGCCACACACCGGGGCACGTGTCGGTCCGTATCCGCTCGCAGGGCGAAGTGGCCATCATCACCGGCGACTGCATGCACCACGCGGTGCAACTCGCCGAGCCGACTGGCACTCGTGGTCGACACCGACGGCGACCGAGTCAACGGCGACGCGGCAGCGGCTCGTGGCCGAGTGCTGCGATCAGCCGGTGCTGGTCATCGGCACGCACTTCCCACCGCCGACCGCCGGGCCACGTCGTTTCGGCCGGCGACGGCGTGCGGTTCCAGCCGCTCGCGTGAGCCCGCGGGCGCGGACCGCGGTCCGCTGGCTGGCCTGGATCGGCGGCATCGCCCTGCTGGTGCTCGTGGCGACCGGCGTGTACGTGACGTTCCGGTACCGCCCCGATGCGTCCGGCACGGACCTGGCAATGGCGCGGCTGCACAGGTGGTCGGGCATCGTCGTCGGTCCCGTCGCGGTCGTCATCACGGCGCTCCTGATCCCTCGGCGCGTCCTGCGCGTGTACGTCGCGGTTCTCGTCTTCTTCGTCGCGTGGACGTTCACGACCGCGACCGGTCGTCGGCTGGTGTGGGATCAGGTGGGTCTGTCCGAGGTGACGGTCGGCCACGACGTCCACGGCGTGTTCTTCCTGCACCACCCGGCCGTGTTCGTGCTCGTCGACGGCCACGAGTATTCGTGGGAGCACTTCCGCAACCTGTTCTGGCTGCACAGCGCGCTGCTTCCGATGGTGATGGCCGCCGCATTCGTGGGCGGCATCCTGTGGGCGCGACGCCTCCGGCGTCAGCCGGACGTGAAGTCGAGCGCGGAGACGCCGGCGGCCATCCGGCGCTGAACCTCGGCCCGCCACTCGTCGTCGAGCGGCTCTTTGGCAACGGCGCGAGCGAGGCCGGCGAGCGCGTCGCACGCCATCGCGGTGCTGTGCAGCCGCGTCCCGTACTTCGCGAACGTCGCCGCCGACTCGTCGACGGTCGCGTGCACACCACGGTAGATGTACGCGGCGCGGGTGCCGTCGGCGACGGCCTCGAGCTCCCACGCGGTGCGGCCGACGAGATCGCCGTCGGTGTACTCGAGCTCGATGCGCTCGTTGGGCACGACCTCGCGCACGGCGACGTTCCAACCGCGGGTCTGCGTCGCACCCGGGCGGCTGCCCTCGATGCGGAACCGGAGACCGGGGTGGACGGCCGTCGGTGCGTCGGGATCGAGCGGCGACACCCGGATCAGCGTCCACCAGTCGAGCCAGGTGACGAGGTCGGCGAGGACCGCCCACACCGCCTCGACGGGCGCGGGGATCACGGCTTCGTCGGTGACCTCGTACTCGCCGAACCCGCCCGGTCGCTGGCAGTCACATGAACCGAGCCACGGCGAGCGCGACGGCCAGCGCGATCACCGACCACGAGAGCGCCCGCAGGGTGAACTCGAGCGGGGCAAGCAGTGACGCGTGGGTGATCGGGACGACGGTGCCGTCGGCTTGGACCATCGAGCCGTCGACCGGCGTGATCGTGCCGCCGCAACGTGCGCGCCGGAGTGCTGAGTGCCCGCTGCGCGGAGCGACAGGCCGGTTGCCGCAACGGCCGCGACGATCGCCGCCGCGTGGATGGTGTCGGTCTGCGCGACGTACGCGGTGACCACGGGGAACGCACCCCAGCTCGAGCGCGAAGCCGACGTCGGTGTGGACGACGCCGCCGAACCACTCGAGGTTGTAGGCGAGCGCGAGCACCGGGCCCACGACGACGAACGGCAGCAGGACCCACCCGACCCGCACGACGCCGACGACGCCGATCGCGACGGCCACCGCCAGACCGAGCGCGGCGGCGATCACGAGCGCGCGCGACGAGATCTCGGTTCGCAAAGGTCGACCGTGCAGCTCGTCGAGCGCATGGGCCGCGATGCCGACCGCGGCGAAGAACGCGACGAGCGTCGTGATGAGGCGGCCGCCGTCGACGTCCGGTGCAAGGCACGCGCCGATCACGACGTAGCTCAGGTGCCACGCCGTGTACGGCGGGTGGAGGATCGTCCACCAGTCGCGCCAGGCCGCCGGGGTGCGCGCTGTAGTACGCGGGCCGGCGCTCGGGCTCGATCATGGCGTCACCCCGTTGCTCTTGGTGCCCCACATGACGAGCCCGCCGCCGAGGCTCATCGCCCGAGCGCCGACGTCGACCATGCCGACGTTCTCCCACGCGTCGACGATCGTCGAAACCGGGTGGCGCTGCGTAGAACCCGCTGATGTTCGGGCCGAGGAATCGGCCGACGCGCACCCACTCGGAGCCGCCGAGCAGCCCTCCGACCGGGAGGAGCAGCGCGCGTGTAGCACCACCACGACCACCGCCAGACGGCATTGGCCGGAACCGCGAAGTCGAGGCTGGCCATGGGTGCGCCGGGCTTGAGGACGCGCGACCAGCTCGCGCACCGTGGCCGCGGGGTCGTGCACGTACCGGAGGAGGTAGGTGAACGTGAGGGCGTCGAACGAGTTGTCGGGGAACGGCAGGACTTCGGCGTTGCCGGCGAGCAACGTGATGCGCGTGTCCATGGCCCGCGGCCCGCACACGGCGCGCCCGGCCCGCAACATCGCGGGCGTGAGGTCGACGCCGGTGATGTCGGCGCGGGTGCGGTCGGCGAGCTGCAGCGCGACGCCGGCCGTACCCGTCGCGACGTCGAGCACACGACGGGGCGCCGCGGTCAGGACGCGGTCGACCATCGCGCGCCTCCAGCGACCGTTCTGGCCGAACGACAGCACCTCGGCGAGGCGGTCGTAGCGGCGGGGGAGGCCGTCGAACAGGTCCTGGGTGAACCGGTTCGGGTCGGTGGCGAGCTGCGTCTCCATCACCGCTCCTCGGGCGAGTCCCCCAAGGATGCCAGCCCGAAGCGCCCGTGCGCGGCCTCACATCCGGCGCCCTCTGCGTGTCGGCGTTGACGCTCGATTGCTCGTTTTCTCGCGTATCGATGCCCTCGGAGGGAACTGGATGGCACGAGAGCCGGCAATCACCGTCGTGACGTGGCTCGCGGCACCGTCTCGGTGCGTTCCGAGGTCGAACCGCGGTGGCCAAACGGCGTGACCCGGAAACAGCTCGGAACACTGCACCGCCACGGCGCCATCGACCGCGTGCTCCCAGATACGTATCGCCTCACGGCCGCGCCGCCATGCGGGGGTCTTCCCGTCACCGGAGTCGAGGCGACGCTCACGGTGCTCGCCAACGAGCTCGATGGCGCGGCGCTCGAATCGCGTGCGAAGACGCGCGCCGACGGGGTTGACGACCGTGGCCGCAATGCAGGCGTACCTCGACCGATTCGGCGTCTCGGGACGGCCGGGCGTCACCGCCCTCCGCCATCTCGTGGGCGAGCGCGATCCGGTCGCCTGGGTTACCGCCTCGTGTTCGCAACGTGGGACAAGGTCACCCGTCGTCAGCACGAATTCCTCGCCGAGCACGTCGGCGCAGCGTCCTACGCTTCTCGACGTGTTCGAACGGTTCACGGACCGGGCTCGGCGCGTCGTCGTGCTCGCACAGGAAGAGGCCGTCTCCTCAACCACAACTACATCGGGACCGAGCACATCCTCCTCGGGTTGATCCACGAAGGGGAGGGTGTCGCCGCGAGGGCGCTCACCGAGATGAGCATCTCGCTCCATGACGTGCGCCGCCAAGTGGAAGAGATCATCGGCGAAGGCGGCCACGCGCCGTTGGGCCACATTCCGTTCACGCCACGCTCGAAGAAGGTGCTCGAGCTGTCACTGCGGGAGCGCTCCAGCTCGGGCACAACTACATCGGCACCGAGCACATCTTGTTGGGCCTCATTCGTGAAGGCGAGGGGGTCGGAGCCCAGGTGCTCGCGACACTCGGCGCCGAGCTCCACCGCGTGCGGCAAGCGGTGATCCAGCTCCTGAGTGGCTACTCCGAGGCCGATCTCGCCCACGAGCAGCGCGGCGTAGGCCGCAGCGTGGAGAGCGAACCCGTAGGGATCCGTCCCGCGCGCTGTGGGTTCTGCAACATGACCTCGCCGGAGTGCGGTCCGCTCTACACGGGCACGTCCGGTGCGCTCATCTGCATCACGTGCGCGCAAGCTGCGGCCGGGGGTTCGCCGGCGGAGCGAGCGCAGCATGTTGCGCTGATGCGCGCTCGGGCGTGGGGTCCGATCCGTGAGTTCGTCCCGGAACGCACGGAGTACCCCGAGCCGCTCGATGTGCTCGCGGCACGTCACGAACCTGCCGGACCACCGCCCGTCGACGAGGAGACGGCGCGCCAGGCCATCGAGTACGCGTTCACCGATCCGATGGAGGTCTCGGCCGACGACACCGAACTCGTGAACGTCGAGGACGGTCTTGCGCTCAAGCCCTACGGCGATCAGGTCATGGATCGCGTCGGTTGGATGATCAGGACACGGAGAACGTGATCGAGCTCATCAAGTTCATCGACTCGACCCGCGCCGTGGTGTGGTCGACGACGCGACTGCGCACTGGCCCACCCCCGCCGGCGAAGGTGTACCAGGAGGGCTGGGCCGTGCTCATCGACGGTCGTTGGAAGATGGCGCGCAGACGATCCGCGAGCGCTGGCGGCAGGCCGGCATCATCGCCCCGCCGCCCCCACCACCTGCACCGCCTGCACCGCCTGACTCGCGCCGCCCGCCTCACCGACTTCGGAATCGCGCGCGTTCGTGGCGGAGGTCGGCCTTGCGGACCTTGCCGTTCGGGTCGCGGGGGAGCGAGGCGACGATGCGGAGCTCCTCGGGGCACTTGTACTCGGCGATGCGCGCCCGACAGTGCGCGAGCAGCTCGTCGGGCGTGACCTCGGCGCCGTCGGCCACCTCCACGAGCGCGACGAGGTGCTCGCCGTACACGGGATCCGGCACGCCGAACGCGGCGCAGTCGACGACGGCCGGGTGCTCGTGCAGTGCGTGCTCCGACTCGCTCGGGTAGATGTTCACGCCGCCGCGCACGACGAGCTCGGCCGACCGATCGGTGATGTAGAGGTAGCCGTCGCGATCGAGGAAGCCGATGTCGCCGCCGGTCACGGCGTTGCCGCCGCTCGTGCGCGCCGTTCACCGCGGCGGTGGCTTCGGGGTTGTTCCGGTACACGAACCGATCGCCGTGCGCCGGCACCGCGTAGATCCAGCCGACCTCGCCGGGCGGGAGCTCGATGCCGTGGTCGTCGAGGATGGCGAGGAACACGCCCGTCCATCGCCCGGCCGACGCTGCCGGGGTGCTCGAGCCACTCGTCGGGCCCGATGCGCGTGAGCCGCCCGCCCTCGGAGAAGCCGTAGAACTCCCACACCGGCGCGGGCGCGAACAGCTCGATGGCCCGCCGCTTCACGGCGATCGGGCACGCGGCCGCGCTGTGCAGCACGAGCCGCAGTGACGAGAAGTCGCGCGCCGCGAGCACGTCGTCGGGCAGGTCGAGCAGACGGGAGAAGTGCGTCGGCACCATGAACGTGTTCGTGACCCGGTGACGCGCGACCAGATCGAGGAAGGACGTCGGCGTTCCAGCGCGGCATCACCACCAGCGTCGCACCGAGCGTGAGATGGGTGAACGCCATCGACCACGGTGCGCCGTGGTACGCGGGGCCGACGAGCGAGATGGACGTCGTCGGGGTTGTAGCCCCAGAGGTCGCTGAGGACGGTGCGACTGCGGGTCGTGGTGTCGCGCTCGTGCATCACGCCCTTCGGGCGGCCGGTGGTGCCCGACGTGTAGAGCACGATCGACGGCGCCGGGCTGCCCGCGCCGGCGAGCGGTTCGGCCGGCTCGGCTGCGAGCGCGGCCTCGAAGTCGTCGCCGACCACCAGCAACGAGCACGCCGGCACCGCCGTGACGGCAGCGGACGCGACGTCGGCCAGGTCGACATGAGTGAGCAGGACGCACGCGCGTCGCTGTCGGACAGGATCCACGCGAGCTCGTCGGGCTTGAGATGCCAGTTCACCGGCACGAGCTGCGCGCCGAGCCGCGCGATCGCGACCGTCGCCTCGAACCACTCGATCGAGTTCGGCAGCATCACCGCGACGTCGCTCGTCGCGCGCCACGTGGCCGCGACGCGAGCACGCGCGCCAGCCGGTTGGCGTTCTCGTCGAGCTCCGCATACGGGCAGACGACGTCGTTGCAGATGATGGCGGCGTGCTCGGGTCGGCTCGTCACGTGTCGGGCGATCGGATCCGCGGCGCTCACCCCGCGTCGAGCGCTGCGGTGCGTCCCCGCGATCTCGAACTCGGCGCGCAGCGCGGCGCCGTCGGCGTCGGTCAGCGCGCGCGAGCGGCTCGCCCTTCGCGGGCCGCCAGCACACGGGCTCGTCGGTCTCCCACCGCTCCCGCCGCAGCTGCCGCTTGAGCACCTTCTGGCTCTCGGTGACCGGCAGCTCGCTCGGTGATCGCGCACGTAGCGCGGCGACCACTTCGTGCCGAGGTCGCGTCTGCTCGGCGAGGAACGTCGTCGAAGTCCGCCGGCGTCGAACGCGGTACCGGGCCGCGAGCTGAGCGCGGCCATCACCTGGTCGCCCACCTCGGCGTCGGGCACGGCGTAGACGGCGGCGAGCACGACGTCGGGGTAGCGGGCGAGGATCCGCTCGATCGGCGCGGCGGCGAAGTTCTCGCCGTCGACGCGCAGCCATTCGAAGTCGCGGCCGGCGAAGTAGAACCAGCCGTCGCTCGTCGCGGTAGCCGAGGTCGCCGGTCCAGTACCAGCCGTTGCGCATGCGCTGCCGCGTTCGGCCTCGTCGTTCTTGTAGTAGCCCTCGAACCCGGCGCGACCGTCTTGTTGACGATCTCGCCGATGCACTCGTCGGGGTTGAGCAGCCGGCCCGTCGTCGTCGAACTCGCGCCGGCGGGCACTCCTCCTCGGTCTCGGGGTCGAGGACGACGGTGCCCTCCGGGCGCATGCCCGAGCGAGCCCTTCGGCATGTCGGGCGACGCGGCTGACGGTGGCGCCGCCCTCGGTCGAGCCGTAGCTGTCGATGACCTGGCAGCCGAAGCGCTCGGCGAAGCGGTCGATGTCGCGGTCGGCGGCCTCGTTGCCGAACACGCTGCGCAGCGTGTTGTCGGCGTCGTCGGGCTGCTCGGGCGTGGCGAGGATGTACGACAGCGGCTTGCCGACGTAGTTGAAGTAGGTGACGCCGTAACTTGCGGACGTCGGGCAGGAAGCCCGACGCCGAGAACCTGCCGGCGCAGCGCGAGCGTGCCGCCGCTGATCAGCCACGGGCAGACCAGCCGGCGATGAGCGCGTTCGAGTGGAACATCGGCATCGCCATGTAGCAGACGTCGTCCGGGTCCGAGCTCCGCATCGTCGGCGACATGCACCGAGCTGCTGCGGAACAGTCGGCCCTGCGAGAGCGACGACACGCCTTCGGCGCGCCGGTCGTGCCCGAGGTGAACAGCAGGAGTGTAGATGCCGCGTCGCGGTCGACGTCGCTCGTCGGGGAGCGGCGCGTCCGCGTACGGCGCGAGCGCGCGGCGTCGACTCGGGATCGTCGACGACGAGCACGCGGTCGTGCGCGACGCCGAGGTCGAGGCCGTCGAGCAGGCGAGAGGTGGCGCGCTTCGGTGACGACGAGCTGGCAGTCGGTGTGGCGTGATGTCGCGCGCGAGCTCGGCGCCGCGGCGCGTCGGGTTGATGCCGACGATCGTCGGCGCCCGTCGACGGCGCCGGCGCCGAGCCACATGAGCTACTCGGGCACGTTCTCGAGCAGGTACGCCGACGTGGAGCGGCCGCCGTCGGTGCAGATGGTCGAGCGAGGTACGCGGCGCGCGTGCGCGCGGCGCGCACGTACTCGTCCCAGCGTCCAGAGCTCGTCCTCGAACCGCAGGCCGCGGCGCGGTCGTCGCCGGCGCGGCTGCGGATCATCGGCGACGTTGCTCGACGCCACGGTCGGTCGGCGTCGGTGCGTCATCAGGACGCGAGCGGCAGGCCGGGTCGGGGCCACTCGAGGGCGACGAGACGGCCGTGCCCGAGAGCGTGACGAACGCGGTGCGCAGGTCGTGCCCGCCGAAGCACACGTTGGTGGTCATCGGGTCGGGCATCGCGACGTACTCGTGGCCCGAGCCGTCGGGCGCGACGACGCAGAGGCCGTGCGAGATCGCGGCGACGACGACGTTGCCGTCGCCTCGACCGCGAGCGAGTCGAAGTGGCTCTTCGTGGCGTCGATCACCGTCGCGGCTGCGGCGCGTCGCGACCTTGCCGGGCGCGGTCGAGGTCCCACGCCGAGAGCCGGCCGGTCATGCTCTCGGCGACGTAGAGCGCGCGACCCGTCGGGCGAGAGGCCGACGCCGTTGGGCCCGTACATCGGCCAGGCGCCGCGCTCGACGGACGAGCCGTCGGGTCGCGCGTAGTAGACGCCGCCCTTGTCGCGCGAGCGGGGCTGCGACTTGCCGAGGTCGGTGAACCAGAAGCCGCCGTCGGCGTCGAACACGATGTCGTTGGGGCCGCGAAGCGCTGGCCGTCGCACTCGCGGTAGAGCACGGTGTGCTCGCCGGTGTCGAGGTCGACGCGGTCGATCCAGCCGCCTTTGAAGCCGGGCGGCTCGTTGCTACCGGTCTCCATGTCGATCGGGATCGTGATGCCGTTGAGCTCGCTCCAGAGGAAGCCGCCGTTGTTGCAGACGTAGACCGCGCCGTCGGGCCCGACCGCGGCACCGTTGGGCCCGCCGCCGAGCTCGGCGAACCGCTCGACCGTCGCCGCCGCCGTCGGGCTGCACCCGGGCGAGCGTGCCCGACTTGATCTCCGTGACGACGATCGACCCGTCGGGCATCACCACGGGACCCTCGGGGAACTGCAGTCCGGTCGCGAGCTCGGTGATGTCGGGCATGGCCCATGTTCTAGTGGCTCCGCCTTCTGGCCCGCTCTCGGCGGCTGCGCCGCCAGGCCGCTGGGCCACGGCTCGCATTGCGGAGAGTTCGTGCGCGGCAAGGCTCGCCTTTAGGCTCTTGCCCATGTCCTCCGCACCGGCGCTCGACTGGGTCATCGACGTCGACGCGCACGTGACCGAGCCGGCCGATCTCTGGGTCGAGCGGGTCCCGGCCAAGTACCGCGACCGCGTCCCGACGATGCAGCGGGGCGACGACGGGCGGGATCGCTGGTTCGTCGGCGACGGCGCCGTGATGCTCACCGTCGGTCACACCGCGACCGCGGGTTGGGGCGCGCCGTTCCCGGCCGCACCGCCGACCTTCGAGGAGGTGCCGCCGGCCGCACACGATCCGCGGGCTCGCCTTGAGTACATGGACTCGATCGGCGTGTGGGCGCAGGTGATGTACCCGAACGTCGGTGGCTTCGGGAACCAGGCCTTCCTCGCGCTCGCCCGAACCCGATCTCCAGCTCGCGTGCGTGCGCGCGTACAACGACTGGCTCACCGAATGGTGCTGCCACGGATCCGACGCGGCTCCTCGCCGATCACCGCCACCCCGTTCTGGGACGTCGACGCGACCGTCGCCGAGATCGAGCGCTGCGCGGCGCTCGGGCACCGCGGGATCCTCTTCACCGGCGAGCCGCAGCAGTTCGGCCTGCCCGCTGCTCGGCGACCGCTCGTGGGACCCGCTGTGGCGGGTTGCGTCGGAGACCGGGCATGCCGATCTCGTTCCACATCGGTGGCGGCGACTTCACGGGTCCGTTCAGCCCGGAGCGCATCGCCGCGCACGGCATCGCGGCCACGTACGTGAAGGCGTCGGTGCAGCTGTTCCTCGAGAACGGCGTCCAGATCCTCGACCTCATGCATGTCGGGCGTGCTGCCGCGCTTCCCCGACGCGAAGTTCGTGTCGGTCGAGAGCGGCATCGGGTTCATCCCGTTCATCCTCGAAGCGGCCGACTACGCCTTCGGCGAGGCCGCGATGGCGAAGGAGCGGCCCGAGTTCGAGCTGCTCCCGAGCGAGTACTTCCACCGGCAGGTGTACGGCTGCTGGTTCTTCGAGGAGCCCGCGCCGCAGCGACTCGTCGACAAGATCGGCGCCGGCAACATCCTGTTCGAGACCGACTACCCGCATCCCGATCTGCCTCTACGGCAACGTGCGCGAGAAGATCGAAGCCGCGCTCGCCGAGCAGCCCCCCGAGATCCGCCGCGCGCTGCTGTGGGACAACGCCGCCGCCCTCTACCGCGTCGCGGACCCGACCCCCGCCTGACCGAGCAGGTTTTGGCGTCAGTATCCGCCGTCAGGCGCGGCGGTTTCTGACGCGAAAACGGTCCTTGGCCTAGGGGTCGTCGGCGCGGGCGATGATGCGGACCGGGCGCTCGAGGCGCAGGTAGTACCACGCCCACCGGGCGAGGACGCGCACGCGGTTGCCGAAGCCGATCAGGTAATAGAAGTGCACGGTGAGCCACACCACCCAGCCGAGGAAGCCGGTGAACTGGAACGGCCCCACCTTGCCGACGGCCGCGCTGCGCCCCACCGTGGCCAGGCTGCCGCGGTTGCGGTAGCGGAACGGCCGCGCGAGCGGCCCCTCGGCGATCTCGCGCGCGACGTACCGGCCCTCCTGCATCGCCGGTGTCGCGAGCATCGGCAGCGTCGCGCCCTTGCGGTCGCGGCCCGCGGCGACGTCGCCGATCGCGTACACGCCGTCGACGTCCTGCACGCGTAGGTGGTCGTCGACCGCGACTGCGCCGCGATGGTTTGACGAGCGGGTCGTCGAGCACGTCGGCCGGCCGTACGCCCGCGGCCCAGACCATCGTGTAGGTCGGGAGGTGCGTGCCGTCGACGAGTGTCACCGACCGCTCGTCGGCCGACGCGACCAGGCTGTTCAGCCGCACTTCCACGCCCAGGCGCTCGAGCGTTCGCAGGGCGTACGCCGACAGTCGAGGTGGGAACGGCGGCAGCACGCGGTCGGTGCCCTCGACGAGCACGATGCGGACGTCGCGGTGGTCGAGCTCGGGGTACTCGCGCGGCAGCACCAACCGCACGAGCTCGGCGAGCGCGCCCGCGTACTCCACGCCGGTCGGGTCCGGCGCCGACGACGCAGAACGTGAGGTGGCGGCGGCGGTCGTCGCCGTCGGGTTCGATCACGGCGCGCTCGAGGCACGTGAGCACGTGGTTGCGCAGCCGCAGCGCCTCGCCGAGATCCTTCAGGCCGAGGGCCTGCTGCTCGACGCCGGCGTTGCCGTAGTAGTTCGTGGTGCTCCCCGTCGCGAGCACGAGCGCGTCGTACTCGAGCACGTCGTCGTCGGCGAGCCGGATCGACTTCGCGGCCATGTCGACGTGCACGACGCGTCCCTGGCGGTAGCGGACGTTGGGCGCGTCGCGGAACAGCGTGCGCAACGGCGTCGCGATCTCCGACGGCGCGAGCAGGCAGCTCGCCACCTGGTACAGCAACGGCGTGAAGAGGTGATAGTTGCGGTCGTCGACGACGAGCACGTCGACCGGCTTGCCGATGAGTGCCTTGGCGCACTGCAGGCCGCCGAACCCCGCGCCGACGATCACGACCTTTCGACGGACGGCCACGACCTGAACCTCAGAACCCGTTCCAGCGCAGGAACTCGGCACGCGGGCTGGCGGGGCGTCGATCGGAAGTCGGTGCCGATCGTGTGCGCGACCGGGAACAGCCCGGCCTGCATCCACCGCTCGTACGGAACGCCGAGCACCTCGGCCACCTCGCGTTCGCGCGACCAACGTGAGCGTGGTCCACGCGGAGCCGAGCCCGCGTGACCGCAGCGCGAGCATGAACGACCACACCACCGGGATGATCGAACCCCAGCGGCTCGCCTGCCAGAACGCCGACGTGCGCGACGGCGGCCGCGCCCTCGCCGTTGCCGTCGGTGCGGCCGGCGACGAGCGGCACGCACAGCACCGGCACCTCGTGGAGGTGGTCGTGGAGGTAGAACACGCTCTCGGCGATGCGCTGCTGCGACGTCGGACGTGCGGTCGACGTTGTCCTCGGGCAGCGTCGGTGCGGTCGCGTCCGACGAAGTCGGCCATCGCGGCGCGGTAGATGTCGGCGAGCGCGGCCTTGCGTTGCCGCGTCGTCGATGCAGACGAACCGGTACGGCTGCTGGTTCGACCCGTTGGGCGCGTGGACCGCGAGATCGAGGCACTGCTCGACGAGTCGCGGTCGACGGGCCGGCTCGAGATCGAGGCGCTTGCGCACCGACGGCGTCGTCGTGAGCAGCACGTCGGGATCGGTGACCGCGAGGTCGGCGCAGAAGAGCTGCTCCCACGCGGCGAGCGTGCCCCAGTGCTCCCAGATGCGGTCGATGCGGCCGTCGTCGGCGAAGCGGAACAGGAATCCGTAGATGGTTGTCGTACGGCCGGCCGCCGACGGTGGTCGCGGTGTAGCGGTGCTGGCGGAACACGTACGGCCCGTCGGCGATCGTCGTCACGTCGTGGAACTGCTTCGTGCTCAGGTCGTAGCGGTCGACCTTCCGGCCGCTGGGCGGGCGGGGCGCGGGCGCCCGCCCGAGCACGACGTCGCCGATCTCCTGCTTGCCGCGGAACACGGTCTGCCCGGGTGCGCCCGGGAACTTGCCGATGCCGTTCCACCACTCGCAGTCGTCGTGCAGCAGCGACAGCCGATCGAGGTCGGGCGGTCCCTCGAAGAACTGCTCGACCATCGCCACCTGGGCCTCCCGATCCGCCATGGACCCGATTCTGGTGCAAGTTGCACCGGCGGGCCGAGGGTGACACCGTTGTCAGTCATGGAGAACGGGACGACCAGCAGCACTGGGCTCTTCTACGACCACGCCTCGATCGACTACCCGATCCTCGACTGCGACGCCCACGTCAACGAGCCGCCCGACACCTGGGTGGGCCGGGTGCCGGCCAAGTTCAAGGACCGCGCGCCCAAGGTCGTGCACACGCGACGAGGGCGACTACTGGTCGTTCGACGACGGCGAGAGCATGCGCCCGGTCGGTCTCACCGCCACCGCCGGGCTGTCCTTCCTCGACTTCGCGCCCGTCGGCGGCAGCTACGAGACCATGCGGCCCGGCTCCTTCGACACCAAGGCCCGCCTCGCCGACATGGACGTCGACGGGATCTACCTCCAGGTGCTGTACCCGAGCGTCACGCTCGCTCGGCGCCAAGATCTACGGCGACGAGCCCGAGCTCCAGGTGCGTGCGTGCGCGCGTACAACGACTGGCTCGCCGAGTTCTGCGAGGGCTCCGACGGCCGCCTCATCGGCCAGGCCATCCTGCCGACCACGGGCGTCGACGACACGCCATCGCCGAGACTGAAGCGGGCGCTCGACCTCGGGCACCGCGGCGTCGTGATCTCCGCGTATCCCGAACGGCACGCTCGACGCCCGAGGCCCGAGGACGACCGCGTTCTGGGCGCTCGCGCAGGAGGCCGACATCCCGGTCGCCGTGCACATCGGCAGCTTCCTGCCGACGACCGGCGGCGGAGCGTGCGGGCCGCTCGACATGAACACGCCGATGTTCATGGGCGCCGCCGGCGCGACGAAGGCGGGCTCGCACACGCTGCCCGTCGTGAGCGAGCTGATCTTCTCCGGCATCTTCGAGCGTTCACCGACGCTGAAGCTGCTGCTCGTCGAGGCGAACATCGGCTGGATCCCGACGCTGCTCGAGCAGATCGACGACATGTTCCACCGGTACCGGTTCTTCACCAACGGCGACGAGCAGATGCGCGATCGACGCCGAGCCGCATCTTCCACCGGAACTTCTGGGCGACGTTCATGATCGACACCGTCGGCATGGAGCTGCGCCACCGGCTGAACGTCGACCAGATCATGTGGTCGACCGACTACCCGCACACCGGGTGCGACTGGCCGAACAGCCGGATCACGATCGAGCGCAACTTCCGCGGCGTCCCAGCGGCCGAGGTGAAGAAGATGCTGCACGACAACTGCAAGCGGCTCTACAAGCTCGACCACGTCCCCGACACGATCTCGTACCTGTAACTCGCCGACGTGGGACGGCTCGACGGCAAGGTCGCGCTCGTCACCGGCGCGGCGCGCGGCCAGGGTGCGGCCGAGGCGCGACTGTTCGCGGCCGAGGGCGCGCGCGTGCTGCTCGGCGACGTCCTCGACGACGAGGGCGCGGCGGTCGCCGCGGAGATCGGCGACGCCGCGGTCTACCGCCATCTCGACGTCACCAGCGACGACGACTGGGCCGCCGCGGTCGACGACGTGCGCGCGCCGCTGGGGTGCGCTGCACGTGCTGGTCAGCGAACGCCGGCGTGTTCACCCGTGCCGTGCGCGATCGCCGACCTGGCGCCGTCGAGGAGTACCAGCGGGTCATCGACGTCAACCAGGTCGGGCGCTTCCTGCGGCATCCACCACTGCGCGCCGCTGATCGTGGAGAGCGCAGGGCGGCGGCGTCGGCGGAGCATCACGCTGGTCTCGTCGGTGAACGGGCTCGTCGGCGCTCGGTGGCATCGGCGGCGTACGTGTCGAGCAAGTTCGCGGTGCGGGGCCTCGCGAAGGTCGCGGCGCTCGAGCTCGGCCGCGACGGCGTCCGGGTCAACTCGGTGCACCCCGGCGCGATCGACACGCCCATGATCTCGCCCGACGCGTTCGGGCGGCCGCGACATGCGGCCCGCGCCTCGCCGACTCCGTGCCCGCTCGGGCGCGTCGGGACGCCCGAGGAGGTCGCCGAGCTCGTGTGCTGGCTGTCGTCCGATGCGGCGTCGTACTGCACGGGCGCGGAGTTCGTGATCGACGGCGGGATGACCGCGCCGGCCCGTTCCGCTCGTGCTCGATGGCGACGCGGGAAGATACGGAGCTCGCCGAGACGTGGCGAGGGCCTGCGCTTCGACGGCCGGGTGGTGGTCGTCACCGGGCGCGGGCCGCAACCTCGGCCGCGAGTACGCGCTGCGAGCTCGCCGGCGCGCGGCGCGAAGGTGGTCGTGAACGACCTCGGCGTCGCGATCTCCGACACCGACGGCGCCGGCGACGCGCCGCGCGCGAACCCCGCGCTCGACGTCGTCGACGAGATCTGGGAGCCGCGGGCGGCGAGGCGGTCGCGAGCACCGACAGCGTGGCCACCACCGCCGGTGGCGCCGCGATCGTCGCAGACCGCGCTCGACGCGTGCGGGTCGGGTCGACGCGCTCATCAACAACGCCGGCGTCGTGCGGCAGGCACCGATGGCCGAGCACGGCCCCGACGTGTGGGAGCCCGTGGTCGCGTCGCAGATCGGCGGCCACCTCAACGTCACGCGGCCGGCATGGGCGGCGATGGCTGCGCAGGGCGGCGGCCGCATCCTCAACGTGTCGTCGGGCGCGGGCTCTGTGGGGTGTGCCCGGGATGGCCGTCGTACGCCACGGCGAAGATGGGCGTCGTCGGGCTCACCCGGGCGCTCGCGCTCGAGGGCGCGCCGCTCGGGATCACGCGTGAACGTCATCGCGCCGTCGGCGAAGACCCGCCCCGGCGGCTTCGGGCCGATCCCGGCGTCGCCGCGGCTGCACGAGTGGATGTCGGTCGACCAGGTGGCCGCGCTGGCGCGTGTGGCTCGTGCACGACGACTGCACCGACGACCGGCGAGTGCTTCTCGGTCGGCGCGCGGCTACATCGGCCGGGTGATGGTCGCCGTGAACGACGGCTTCCACGGGCGGCCGCTCAGCGCCCGAGTCGGTGCGCGACGGCTGGGACGCAGGTCATGGCCGACGGGCCGTGGACGCCGCTGCCCGCCGGGTCGGGCGACCTCCCGCGCATGCTCGAGGGCTTCGACGCCGGCTGCGGGCGAGCGGCGCCGTGAGCGACGCGGAGCGGCCGCACGGCACCTCGTTCAAGGTCCTGAAGCGCCGCGACTTCGCGATCTTCTGGAGCGCGGCCTTCGTCTCGAACACCGGCAGCTGGATGCAGACGATCGCGGTGCCGTTCGTCGTGTACCAGATGACGCACTCGACGACGTGGCTCGGCGTCGCCGCGTTCATGAGCTTCATCCCCGGCATGATCTCGGGCCGTTCGGCGGCTCGTACGCCGACCGCCACTCACGCAAGCGCATCCTCGTCGTCACGCAGACGCTGCATGATGATCTCGGCGTTCGCGTTGTGGGCCGTCTACGTCGAGCGGCGCCGCGACGCCCGGGATCATCGTCGGCATCACGTTCGTCTCCGGCTTCGTGGGCGGCGTGAACATCACGACGTGGCAGGCGTTCGTCACCGCAGCTCGTCGACGACGACGAGCTCGTGGATGCGGTCCGGCTCAACTCGATGCAGTTCATGGGTGCGCGCGCCGTTCGGCCCGGCGATCGCCGGGATCATCCTCCAGACGTTGGGCGCGTCGGCGGCGTTCTTCCTCAACGCGATCTCGTTCGTGCTCGTGCTCGGCGCGCTGTTCCTCGTGCACCCGCGGGAGCAGGTCTTCTCCGAGGACTCGACGCACGTCCTCGCTGCACCTCCGCGAAGGCTGGCGGTTCGTGCGCGCCCAGCACGGCGCTCGTCCTGCCCATCGTGATGATCGGGATGGTGTCACTGTTCGGGACGTCGGTGATCCAGCTCGCGCCCGCGATGGCCAAGGAGGAGTTCCACGTCGGCCGGGGCGCGTACGGGTTGCTCGTGGCGGCGTTCGGCGGCGGCGCGATCACGGGCTCGGTCGCGATCGCGTTCATCGCCGACCGGTACCGGCGGTCGTTCACCGCCACGATCGGCGGCGTTCGGGCTCGCGCTCGGCGTGGTCGGCCTCGGGCGTCGCGCCCAAGTACTGGTTCGGCGTCGCGGCGATGTACGTCATGGGGCTGACGTACCTCTTGCTCGCGACGTCGTTGAACACCGCCGTGCAGGCGCGGGTCGAGGACGAGTTCCGCGCGCCGGGTGATGGCCATCTACCTGTCGTCGCTGCTCCTCGGCGTGCCCCTCGGCGCGCTCATCGAGGGCAAGCTCGCGTCGTTGACCGACCTGCGCATCGTGATCGTGGGCGCGGGCGTGGTGCTCGGCATGTTCATCGGGTACGTGTGGGTGCGCTACCGCCGGCTCGCACCGCTCGACGAGGACCTCATCCCGATGCCCACCGACCCGTTGCTCCAGGGCCAGCCGATGATCGCGGGGGCGGATTGAGGCCCGCTCCGTGAAAGGGGGCCATGTGCTGGTCGACACCCACGTCCACGTGATCTCGCCCGACCTCCAACGATTCCCGCTGCAGCCGCCGGGTGTGAACACCGGGCCGTGGTGGGAGACCCATCCGTGCTCGGCCGATCTGCTGCGCCTTCTGATGGCCGACGCCGGCGTCGATCGCGCCGTGCTCGTGCAGGGCGTCGGCGCGTACGGGTTCGACAACGAGTACACGCTCGCGGCGTCGACGGCCGCACCACGGGCTGTTCGCCGGCGTCGTGTGCACCGACCGACGTGATGCGGAGCCCGTCGCCACGCCTCATCGACCTCGTGCAGCGCGGCGCGCGCGGCTATCGCTGGTTCATGGTGCACGACGACCGCGCGACTCGACGAACCGCGGGCGCTGTGGGGAGCGCTGGGCGGTGTCGGCGTCCCGGTGGTGATGACGTTCCTCGCCGATCGATTGGCCGACTTCGCCGCCGTCAGTGCCGACGCTTACCTCGGCGCTGCAGTTCGCCGTCGACCACTGCGCGTTCGCCGACCTCTCGCGCGGGCATCCCCGACGAGCTCGCCGCGCTCGGCGCGTTCCCGAACGTGTACCTCAAGGTGTCGACGCACGCATTGCGCTCCGGCGGCGAAGGGTGGCGACCCGGCCGACGCCGTCGCCGAGCTCGCGGCGGTTTCGACGGCCGGATGATGTGGGGCTCCGACTTCTCCCAGACCCACGACGTGCCCTACCCCGACCTCGTCGAGGAGGGCCGTCGGGCGGCGGCCAAGCTCGACGACGCCGCGCGCGACGCCTACCTCGCCGGATCGGCACTCACCCTCTGGCCCGAGCTCGCCTAACCGACTTGCGGCCGCGTCAGCCGAAGGCGATCGGGAGCCGGTTGGGGCCGCGGAGGAGGTGGTGGATGGTCCCGTGATGCGGACGCCGTCGGTCTCGTGGAGGCGCACGTTGGGGAGCCGCTCGAGGATGACGCGAGCGCGACGTCGATCTCGGCGCGGGCCAAGTGCACGCCGAGGCAGAAGTGGGTGCCGAAGCCGAACGTCATCACCGAGGTGGGGTGGCGGGTGACGTCGAAGCGGTCGGGATCAGGGAACACCGCAGGGTCGCGTCGCCCTGGGTGGTACAGCAGTGGCAGCGTCCCCAGCAGGCGCATCCACTCGTCGGGCTCGGGCGGCTCCTGCGGTTGCGGCGGGCCGTCCCCCAGCCCGAGCGCGCCCATCGCTTCGAGCAGCGGCTGCGGCCACGGTGCCGAGAAGTCCATGCCGAGCCCGAGTTGGAAGGTCATCACGTCGCGGACCGTGATCGGTCGATGAGCCGGGACGGTCTCACCGTCGATCGGCCCTCGTGGCTCGACGAGCACCCGGCGGTCGGCCAGCTCCGGGAGCAGCTCGTCGACCGGCTCGTCGAGGCGCAGCCGGCACTCCTCGACCAGGAGCAAGGCGCCGACCGCGACGACCGGCTTGGTCATCGAGGCGATCCGGAAGATGGAGTCGTGGTGGACCGGCGCTGACTCACCGTGGGTGAGCACGCCCGCGAAGCCGACATCGAGGTCGTCGCCGCATGCTGCCAGCCACGCGACTCCGCCCATGTCGCCGCTGTCCACGTGGCGCGCCATGACGTCGCCCAACCACTTCAGCCGCGGCAGCATCGAATCCACTCATCGTGGATCTTACCACCCAGACGTCCGAAACTCATCGCCGCTCGTCGGCACGAGGCCTTCTCCACAGCAAGTCCAGGTGACCTCCAAGACTCGTCGTGTCCGCTCTGCGATGGTGGCGTCCCGTGACGATTTCACGGTTCCTGACCAAACTGGTGCCGGCCGGATCGCTGGTGGCGGCGGCCCTGCTGACGATGACCCCCTCGCCGACGGACGGGAACGTTCCCCGGTGTCAATGGCCGGATCGCCTTCGACTCCTTCCGCTTCGGAAACTTCGAGGTGTTCTCGATGGCCCCGAACGGCGGCAATCCCGTCAACCTCACCAACAACCCAGCGTCGGACAGCGACCCTGCGTGGTCGCCCGACGGGAGCATGGTGGCCTTCCTGTCCAACGGGGACGGCAACGGCGAGATCTACGTGATGCCCTGACGGTTCCGGGCAGACCAGGCTCACCAACCACCCTGCCGCCGACTTCGAACCGGCCTGGTCATCCGACGGCACCCAGCTGGCGTTCACCAGCAACCGTGATGGGAACCTCGAGGTGTACGTCATGAACGCCGATGGGTCCGCGCAGACCCGCCTCACGGACAGTCCGGGCACGACAAGCAGGCGGCATGGTCGCCCGACGGAACGAGCATCGTGTTCACGAGCGTGCGCGGCGGCAACATCGACGTGCACGTGATGGGCGCCGATGGCTCGGATCCCGTCAACGTGTCCGCCAATCCGGCAACCGACTGGATGCCGAACTGGTCGCCCGACGGCGGCCGGCTGGCGTTCATCGCCGGTCGTGACGGCAACTTCGAGGTGTACTCGATGAACGCCGATGGCTCGAATCAGACGCGGCTGACGAACAACCCGGACTCCGACTTCGAGCCGGCCTGGTCGCCCGATGGCTCGCGCATCACGTTCACCTCGTTCGCCGGCGGCAACTTCGAGATCTTGTCGATGGCTGGCGACGGCACGGACTCGACCAACCTCACGAACGACTTCGGATTCAACAGCCGCCCCGACTGGCAACCGTTGGCCGGCGCGGAGCCGCCGTCGGTCGCCATCGACGCCGGCGGTGCATGCAGCAGGCTGGAGGAGGTCGGCTCCGTGGGCCTGCTCCTCTCGGATGACGACACGCCGGTCGACGACCTGGCGATCAGCCTCGCCAGCACGAACGAGGACGTGCTGCCCGTCGAGAACGTGGTCGTCGACGGCTCGGGCGAGCACCGCACGCTGACCGCCGAGACGGGCCGCCGCGCCACGGGCGTCGCGGTCCTGACGATCAGCGTGTCCGACGGCATCGCCGAGAGCTCGGCGACGCTCACGGTCCACGCCGGCACGAACCGCGATGACACCATCGTCGGTACGGCTGGCGCCGATCTCATCCTCGGCAAGGCGGGTGACGACGCGCTCCTCGGCGAGGCGGGCAACGACGTGCTGTGTGGCGACCGTGGGACGGACACCTTGAGCGGTGGTGACGGCGCCGACCTGTTCAGCGGAGGCCGCAGCAAGGACGTCGCCATCGATCTCGACCCGGCCGAGGGTGACGCCAGCGACGGCAGCCTCCCGTAGGTGCGCTCGGCCGTCCGACGCCGCTGACGCCCAGGCTCGTGTGGAACACTGCGCCCCCATGATGGTGCGGACGTTCCGAAGGATTGCTCTCTCGACGTTGGTGATCGCGTCGGTCGGTCTGCCGGCCGCTGGACTGGCGGAGGCGCAGGACGACGACGGGCTGGTGGTCGGCGGCCGATCGCTCGGGGATCCGCTGCTCCCGCAGCTGGGCAACACCGGGTACGAGGTCGAGCACTACACGATCGACCTCGAGTACGACCCGGTGGCCAACCGCTTCACCGACGCGACCACGACGATCACGGCCGTCGCGACCGTGAGCCTGCGCGAGTTCACCCTCGACTTCCAGGACGACCTCGAGGTCGTCAGCGTCAGAATCAACCGTCGACACGCGCATGCTCGCTTCGAGGAGGCGACTCCAGACCTCAGCACGGACCCGGTCGTCACGCAGCCCATGAAGCTGGTCGTCACGCCTCATCGCTCATCGCGGCCGCAGGCTGGCGAGGAGTTCACGATCGTCGTGCGCTATCGCGGCACCCCGCGCGAGATCACCGACCCGGACACGTCCATCGAGGGGTGGATCCGCGCCTGCTTCCCGCTCAACCCGCCGCAGACGTGTGACGGTGCGTTCGTCGTGAACGAGCCGATGGGGGCACAGAGCTGGTTCCCCTCGAACAACTACCCGACTGACAAGGCGACGTTCGACACCCTCATCACCGTGCCCAGCTCCAAGACGGCGCTCGGTGTCGGCGAGCTCGTCAGCCGTACGAAGCACCGCAACGGCACAACGACGTGGCACTGGCAGGAGGACGACCCGACCGCCACGTACCTCACGACAGCGACCGTCGGGGACTTCACCTACCGCGAGGAGTCGATGGTCGAGACGTCGACGGGGCGCACGCTGCCGATCTACAACGCCATCGACAGCACGGCGACGCCTGCCCAGCTCACCGCGATCAACACCTCCCTCGCCGCGGCTCCCGCCCAGCTCAACTTCCTCAGTGACCTGTTCGGCCCGTACCCGTTCGACTCCAGCGGTGCCGTCGCCGATCGGGCGGCCGGCGTCGGTTATGCCCTCGAGGTGCAGACCAAGCCGCACTACTCGGGGGGCTTCTCGAGTGGCAACCCCTCGATCAACATCAACACGCAGCTCCACGAGATCGCCCACCAGTGGGTCGGCAACAGCGTCACGCTCGAGACGTGGGCGGACATCTGGTTCAACGAGGGTTGGGCGAACTGGGCGACGTGGTACTGGCAGTTCGATATCGGCACGGGAGCGAACCCGGCTGACATCTTCGACGAGCTTTACGCCGAAACGCCGGAAGAGGATTGGGCGATCGCTCCCGCCATCCTCGACGGCGATCCAGCCAACATGTTCGCGAGCTTCCCGACCTACGACCGTGGGGCGATGACGATCCAGGGCTACCGGGAGATCGTCGGTGACGACGTGTTCTTCGCGTTCGTTCAGGCGATCCAGGCGCAGTTCGCGTACGGCAACATCTCGACGGCAGAGTTCATCGACGTGGCACTGGACAGCTCGGGCTTCCAAGGCGCCGACCTCGCACTGCTCAACGACTACTTCCAGCAGTGGCTCTACGGCGAAACGAAGCCGACGATCCTTCCGGAATCGTTCGCCTGAGCCCCGGCGCAGGGTGAGCCTTTATTCGTCGTCGTAGCTGGAGACAGCGGACGATGTGCCAAATGCGACCCACCCGCTGACGGTGCCGGGTGCCGGCACGGCGGATGATTCGAGCGGCGCGGTTTCAGCAAGGTGTGGGTTGGCGCCGAGCGAGCTTCTGAGCACGGGTGGGCTGTGGTCGAGCAGATCGGCGAGAGCTGTCTCGAGGTGATGGCGGGTCAGCCGAAGCGTCTCGCCGGCGCCGGTGGTTCGTGACTCGGCGGCTTCGAGCACGGCGCGCCGACAGAGCTCCTTCATGAACGACGCCGTCGTTCCTTCGGTGCGGGTGACGATCTCGTCGAGTTCCTCGTCGTGGTCGATACCACGGAGGTACAGCTCCAGGAGCCGCCGACGACAGTGGCTGTCCGGAAGCCGGATCTCGACCGCCTGGTCGATACGGCCGGGACGGGCGGCCAGCGCCGGTTCGAGCAGATCCACCCGGTTGGTGGTGAGCACGAACACGACGTCGGCATCTTCGGCCAGCCCGTCCATCTCGTTGAGCAACTGGAACAGCAGCGGGTTGGTACCGATGCCAGGCATCGACCGCTCGGCGGCGACCAGGTCGACGTCTTCGAGCACGACCATTGCCGGCTGCAACGAACGAGCGATCGCGGCAGCCCGACCGAGCGCGCCCGCACCGGGCCCGCTCAACAGCAGGGTCGTCCGGCCGGGCATCTGCCCACACAGGTACATCACCGACAACGTCTTGCCGGTGCCCGGCGGCCCGTACAGGAGAAGACCCCGCTTGAGATGACGTCCCGCTGCCCGTAGTACGTCGCCGTGCTGGCTCATCCCGATGGTGTGCCGTTCGATCGCCTCGATGTCCGCGTCAGGGAGAACGATGTCGTCTCGACCGATCGCCGGAAGGCGATGGAAGGCGATCCCGAAGTCGCCCCACTCCGTGAACGAGAAGCTGAGCACCTTCCCGCGGTAGACGTTGTGTTGGTGCATCAACTCGCGAATGCGGGACGACGAATCGGGAGGCATGGTCGGCGTCGGCAGCGACAACATCGAGGAACAGGCCGGGGCGCGGACCATGACCCTCGCGTAGCCCGACCATCGCCACCAGTGGCACATCGGAGTACGTCAGCAGGTAGACCCCGAGACGCACGCATGGCAGTGTCCGGTCAACGTCGACCGGCACGTTCACGAACTCCGGCGCACACGGTTCGGTCGACCCGTGGAACCGTCCGCCCAGCATGCTTGCCAACGAGAACTCGCCGTAGTGCTGGAGCTCGGCAGGGAGGCCGAGCAATCGCCACTCCGAAACGTCGCCGAGGAGCGCATCCAGCGCGAGCTGCAAGTTGGCGTGCTCGCTGACGTGAAACTGCTCCGTGTACGTCGGCAGTTCGGACGGATCCTCTCCAAGATGTTCGGTCACCAGACGACGCAACGTGTTCCTCGGCGGTGGCAGTGCCTCACGAAAACGATCGAGGAACCTCGCGAACGCCTGGGCGAACCGAGCCGCATCGAAGTCGTCGTCGGCCATCTCGGCGAGCGTACGGCCGACAATCCTCCCGGAGTCGTTCACCGAGTCGCCCGAGTACGGTCGCAGGATGGAGGCCCGCGAGGTCACCTTGCTGCTCACGGACGTCGAGGCTTCGACTCGCCTGCTCGTCCGTCATGGCCAGTCCGGCGTCGCTGCACTCGGGCGCGTCGGCGAGGTCGTGTCGGCGGTGGCGAGCGAGCACGGCGGCCAGGTGTCGAGAGCGCAAGGAGAAGGCGACAGCGCGGTCGTGCTGTTCTCATCGGTCGGCGCAGCGGTTGCCGCGGCGCTCGACGTGAACGAGCGGATGGGGGGGGGGGGGGGGGGGGGGGGGGGGGGGGGGGGGGGGGGGAGGAGGTCCAAGTCATAGTCACGAGAGGGCGTCGTTTGAGGGTTCGCCCAGCGAGCGAGTGTGGCGGCTCATCCAGCACTCTCGCCGCGTCGCCGCCCGCTCGTCGGTGCGAGCGACCTCGCCGGTGCGCTCCCCGAGTGGCGAACCTCGCTCGTCGGGCGTTCCGCTGAGGTCGCTGCGATTGTCGATCGGCTCGTTGCTGGCCACGTCGTGACGCTCGTCGGACCGGCTGGTGTCGGCAAGACCCGGCTCGCTGTCGCCGCCGCGTCGCAGGCCGCGTTGCCGGGGCAGCTGCTCGGCGCCGCCGACGACGAGCGGCGCGCCGTCGGCGCAGCCGCCTGGCCGCTCGAGCCGTATCGCGACACTGCGCTGCGCACGCTCGAGTCGCTGTCGATGGGTGCTTCCGATCAAGCCGGCATGCGCAAGTAGCGATCGCGCAGCGGTCGATCGAGCTTCTCGGTGGCGGCCCGCAACATCTCGCGCGGCATCGTCGAAGCGTGCTCGTCGAGGAAGCCAACGAGCGCAGCGCGGTCGATGTCGCCGGCGTAGCGCAGCATCCAGCCCACGCCTTTCTGAACGAGTTCGTGGTCGTCCGTGGCGAGGACCTCGGCCACCCCGATCGTGTCAGCGGTGTCGCGTCGCTTGATGAACGCCGCGGTGGCGACGATCGCAGTGCGCCGTTCCGGCCAGAACGAGGACCGGGCGAGCCGGTAGAGCGGGTCACGTGGCTTGTCGAGCAACCACGTGCCGACGACCTGGTGTGCGGCGAGGTCGACGAGGTCCCAGTCATCGATCCGGTCGTGGCGGCGGAG
This sequence comes from uncultured Acidimicrobiia bacterium, assembly GCA_963774635.1. Classification (GTDB taxonomy): domain Bacteria; phylum Actinomycetota; class Acidimicrobiia; order Acidimicrobiales; family Ilumatobacteraceae; genus JALZMG01. The sequence continues at coordinate 164,734 of CAVZFS010000025.1, read as the reverse complement.
ATACAGCTCGTACAGCTCCCTTTGGCGCCCGGTCGTGACCTTCTTGTGCGTGGCCGCCTTGCCCATGATCGAGCAGGCGCCGGCGCGCACCTCGTGGATCGGGCTCTCGAGCAGCACTTCGATGTCGCGCGCCGGCATGGTGATCGATCGCTTTGCCAGCCCGAAGACGTCGCCCATGCGGACACCGATGAACGAGTCGTCGTTGGGGAAGAACCGGGTGTAGCGCTCGCGCTGCTCGGCCGTCGCCATCGCCGCGAGCTGCTCCCGGAACTCGGCCGCGGATGGTGGGTCCATCATCGCCAGTCTCGCCGTGATCACGCCGCAAGCCCCGTTCTGTCCGTAGCGATCGGTCCGATCCGCACCGTTTCTACGGACAGAACCGGGATTCCTCACGTCGTGAGGGGCGGCCTCGCGCCCTAGTGGTGATCGCCACCCACCCCGGGTGGCCCAGTGATCGGAGACATCATGACCACCACCTCTGTCGAGGCGCGCGCGGGCTTCGTTTCCGTCGGCGACGCCGACCTGTGGTTCGAGCAGCGGGGCGAAGGTCCCGACGTGCTGCTGCTCGCCGGCCTCAGCGACCCAGTCGAGTCCTGGACGTTCCAGCTCGAAGGACTCGCCGACCGCTACCGCGTGACGGCGTTCGACAACCGCGGCGCCGGGCGCTCGCCGATGCCGCCCGACGGGTTCACCGTCCAGGGCATCGCCGACGACGCCGCCGGCGTGCTGCGCGGGCTCGGCATCGAGCGGGCCCACGTCATGGGATTCTCCGGCGGCAGCGCCACCGCCCAGAATCTCGCCTTGCGTCACCCCGACGTCGTCAACAGCCTCGTGCTGATCAGCACGTGGGCCCGCCAGGATGTCTTCCTGCGCACCGCGATGGAGGCCTGGACGTGGTTGCCCGAGGCTGCTCCCAGCGAGCGCAAGATGCTCGAGGCGTTCCTGCTCTGGATCTATACGCCGCGCGCCCACGAGGAGGGGATGGTCGAGCAGATCATCGAGGAGGCCATGTCCTTCCCGCATCCTCAATCGCCCGAAGGGTTCCGCCGTCAGCTCGAGGCGTGGAAGGTCCACGACACGTTCGACCGGTTGCCCCAGATCGACGTTCCGACCCTCGTCGTCGCCGGCGAGATCGACATGATCACGGCGCCGCGCTACGGGAAGATCGTCGCTGATCGGATCCCCGGCGCCGAGTTCGTCGTGCTGCCTGGCGAGGCCCACCAGCCGTTCCAGGAGAGCCCCGACCACTTCAACGCCATGGTCGACGGCTTCTGGTCCAAGGTGGTCACCCCGGCCTGACCGCGGTCTCACGCCGCTTCCTACGATGCGGCGATGACCCTTGACGACTTCGACCGGGTCGCGCTGCTGTTCGGCCCGTCGCCGATCCACCCGATGCCGCGCCTCAGCGCGGCGCTGGGTGGCGGCGTGGAGGTGTGGGCGAAGCGAGAGGACTGCAACTCCGGCATCGCGTTCGGGGGCAACAAGGTCCGCAAGCTCGAGTACGTCGTGGCCGACGCGCTCGCCCAGGGGTGCGACACCCTGGTGTCGATCGGCGGCATCCAGTCCAACCACACCCGTGCCGTCACCGGCGTCGCCTGCCACCTCGGACTCGCCGCCGTGACGGTGCAGGAGCACTGGGTCGAAGAACCCGACGAGCACTACGGCCACGTGGGGAACATCCAGCTGACGCGCATCATGGGCGGCGACATCCGGCTCGACGAGGCCGGCTTCGACATCGGCGTGCGGGACAGCTGGAAGCGGGCGCTCGAATCCGTGCACGCCGCCGGCGGCAAGCCGTACCCGATCCCGGCCGGCGCATCCGACCACCCGCTCGGCGGGCTCGGCTTCGCCAACTGGGCACGTGAGGTCGCCGCGCAGGAAGCCGAGCGCGACGTCTTCTTCGACCACGTGATCGTGTGCACCGTCACCGGCTCCACGCACGCCGGCATGATCGCCGGCTTCGCCCTCGAAGGGACGGGCCGGCGGAGGGTCATCGGCATCGACGCCTCCAAGACGCTGGACCAGACGATCGAACAGGTCACCCGCATCGCCAGCGACACCGCAGAGCGGATCGGTCTCGGCCGGGCGCTGCAACCCGAGGAGATCTGTGTCGTCGACGGCTACGCCGGACCGGTCTACGGCATTCCGAACGACGGCACGATCGAGGCCATCCACCTCGCCGCACGCACGGAGGGGATGCTCACGGACCCCGTCTACGAGGGAAAGTCGATGGCCGGGCTGATCGGCATGGTCAGGTCGGGTGAGATCCCCGCCGGCTCGAAGGTGTTGTACGCCCACCTCGGCGGGCAACCTGCGCTCTCCGCCTACGCCGGGACGCCCGGCCTCGGATGAAGGAGGTAATAACCTGAGAGCCGACGATGAGCAGTCCGTCCGTCCGCCGACGACCTGGTGGCCATCTGCACTGCGAACGGCGTGCGGCTCGTGCGCTTCCTGTACTGCGACAACGGCGGCGTCGTCCGCGGCAAGGTCGTCCCGGTGGAGCACCTCGCAGCGCGCATGGCGAGCGGCGTGGGCCTGACGAAGGCGATGCAGGCGATGAACTCGCTCGACCAGTTGCAGCCGGTCGAGGGCATGGGCCCGGTCGGCGAGATCCGCCTCGTCCCCGACCCATCGACGTTCACGGTGCTGCCGTACGCCCCACGCACGGCGGCGATGCTCGTCGACCACATCAGCCTCGACGGCTCGCCCTACCCGGCCTGCCCCCGCGGGTTCCTGGCGCGCATGTCCGCCCGCCTCGCCGAGCAGGGCATCGAGCTGCGCTGCGCCGTCGAGAACGAGTTCTCACTGGCCCGCCTCGACGGCGACCGGCCCGTGCCCGTCGACGCCAGCCTGTGCTTCTCGACAGTCGGGATGACGGCCGCGGCCGACGTGGTCGATTCGCTCTTCGACGCCCTGGACGCCCAGCACATCGCCGTCAACCAGTACTACCCCGAGCTCGGCCACGGGCAGCACGAGCTGTCCGTGCTGCCCCGACCTGCGCTCGCCGCGGCCGACACGCAGGTGCTCGTGCGCGAGACCATCCGCGGCGTCGCCGCGCGGTGCGGCCTGGTCGCGTCGCTCGCCCCGAAGCCGTGGCCCGATCAAGCCGGCAACGGTGCCCACGTCCATTTCAGCGCCTGGCAGGACGAGCGCAACGTGTTCCACGATCCGACCGGCCGCTACGGCCTGTCGGCGAGGGCCGAGCAGTTCGCCGCCGGCATCCTGGCCCACACGCCCGGCCTCCTGGCGCTGACGGCTCCCTCCTTCAACTCCTACGCTCGCCTGCTGCCACAGCACTGGAGCTCGGCGTTCGTGTGCTGGGGACCGGACAACCGGGAGGCGACGGTTCGCGTCCCGTCGACGTTCTGGGGTGACGAGGCGGCGAGCACGAACCTGGAGTACAAGCCGGCGGACGCGTCCGCCAACCCCTACCTCGCCTTCGGTGGCCTGATCGCCGCCGGTCTCGACGGCATCGAACGCCAGCTCGTCCCGCCGTCGCCGATCGACATCGATCCCGCCGACCTGTCGGACGCCGCCCGCGACGACGCGGGCATCGTGCGGTACCCGACCACGCTGGCCGATGCGCTCGACGCGCTCGAAGCCGACCCGCTCCTGCTCGACGCGCTGGGCGATCCGCTGGCCCGTTCGTACCTCGCCGTGCGCCGGTCGGAGGTCGAGGCGTACACCGCAGCGGCCGAGGAGTTCGCCTTCGCCAACCACTTCGCGAAGTACTGACGTGGCCTCCGTCGACGGGCTGCGCCGGGCGATCGCCGAGATCGCGGCCATCGACCAGCACGCTCACCTCCTGGATCACGCCGATGCCGCGCCGGCGCTGCACGACGTGCTCAGCGAGAGCCGTGACCCTGCCCAGCGTGAGCTCGTTCGCCAGCAACCCGTCTACCGCTTGGCACTCCGCGAGCTCGGGGCGGTCCTCGACGTCGAGCCGTCGGAGTCGGCGTTGATCGCGGCGCGTCAGGGCGACGGCTACATCGCCCGACTGCTGGCCGCCTGCCGTCTCGACGAGATGTTCGTCGACGACGGGTTCCGGTCGGCCGGCACGATGTCGCTCGACGAGCACGCGGCGATGGTCCCCTGCACGGTGCGCCGGGTCGTGCGCATCGAGAGCGAGGTCGAGGCGGCGTCCACCGGGTGGCCGCCATTCCAGGAGTGCCGGTCCGCCCTTCAGCAGGCGATCAGCGCGGCGCGGGCGACCGGGGCCGTCGCGTTGAAGACGATCGCCGCGTATCGCTGCGGGCTCGATCTGCCGGCGCCGTCGCTGGCGACTGCGGTTGACGCCTACGAGGCGTGGCGGCGCTCCGGATCGAGCCGTCTCACCGACGCGGCACTCGTGTCGTTCTTCATCGCCGACGCGCTCGAGGCCGCGGGACCGGGCGCGCCGCTGCAGATCCACACGGGCCTCGGCGACGCCGACCAGTCGCTGCTCGGCGCCGATCCTGCCTTGCTCCAGCCACAGCTCGACCACGGCTTCCTCGCCGGGGTACCGGTGGTCCTGCTGCACTGCTACCCGTTCGTCCGTCACGCCGGCTACCTCGCGAGCATCTACCGAGATGTCCATGTCGACCTGTCGCTGGCGCTCACCTTCGTCCCGCAGCGCGGGTCGGCACTGGTCGGCGAGGCACTCGAGCTGACTCCCGCCAGCAAGCTCCTGTTCGCCACGGACGCCTCGCGCCTCGCCGAGATGTACCTCTTGGGCGCCCGCTGGTGGCGGGAGTCGCTCGCCGGCGCTCTCGGTCAACTCGTCGATGACGACGTCCTGGACGAGCCGCTCGCGCTCGAGTGGGCGGAGCAGATCCTGGCCGGCAATGCCCGGCGGCTCTACGCGGTGTGAGCGCGGCCTTCCGCTTCACTGATCGCCCACGCCGCATTGACGAGACCGATGTGGCTGAACGCCTGGGGGAAGTTGCCGAGCAGCTCACCGGTGACCGGGTCGACCTCCTCGGCCATCAGCCAGACGTCGTTGGCGAAGGCGGCAGCCCGCTCGAACACCTTGCGGGCGCGGGCCGGCTGTCCCGACACCGCCAGCGCCTGGGCCAGCCAGAACGTGCACATCAGGAACGTTCCCTCTTCGCCCTCCAAGCCGTCGTCGGCGAGATAGCGGTACACCAGGCCCCGCTCGTCGGTGAGGTGAGCCTCTGTGGCGTCGATCGTCGCCAACACACGAGGATCGGTGGCCGGTAGGAAGCCGACCAACGGCAGCATCAGGCTGCAGGCGTCGAGCTCGTCCGAACCGAACGACTGTGTGAACGCGCCGGCCGTGTCGCTCCACCCTTCCTCGAGGATGGCGTTGGCGATCTCGTCCTTGGTCGCGTTCCACGCCGCCAGCCGATCCCCGACCGGGAGGCGTTCGGCGAACCGGATGGCCCGGTCCAGGGCCACCCAGCACATCACCTTGGAATAGACGAAGTGGCGTGGCTCGCCACGGATCTCCCAGATGCCCTGGTCAGGGTCACGCCAGCGAGCGGACGCCGCGTCGGCGAGCGCCACGAAGAACCGCAGCGTCGCCTCGTCGATGCGCTCGAGGTGCTCGGACAACTGCCCGGCAGCGTCGAGCAGCTCGCCGTACACGTCGAGCTGGCGCTGGCTCCACGCCCCGTTGCCGACGCGCACGGGTCGGCTGTCACGCCAGCCGGCGAGGTGAGGAAGGTCCCGCTCGGAGAGGTCACGCTCACCGCCGATGCCGAACATGATCGGCAGGTCGATGCCCTGGTGCACCGAGGTCGCAGCAGCAGTCGCCATGAAGTCGAAGAACTCGTGGGCTTCGTCGGGGCAGGCGGCGACCCACAGCGCCTGGATCGTGAAGCTGGCATCGCGGACCCAGGTGTAGCGGTAGTCCCAGTTGCGCTCGCCGCCCGTGGCCTCCGGCAACGACGTCGTCGCGGCGGCGACGATGGCACCCGTCGGGCGGAACGTCAGCGCCTGCAACACCCGACCGCTGTGGTGCACGAGCTCGCCGTACGGGCCGTCGTAGCGCTGGTGCATCGCCGACCACGAGCGCCACGCGGCGATCGTGTCGTCGAGCTGGTCGGCGATGGCGTCCTGCGGCCACAGTTCAGGCGGTCCATCGCTGGTTGTTCGATGGTGGAGCGCGAGCCCGACGGTGTCGCCGGCGCGCACGAGGAACCGCGCGCGGGCTGTGGGGCCATCGATCTCGAAGGGCACCGGTGAGGACAGCATCAGCCAGTCCCCGCCGCCGCGGGCGGAGATCCCTCCGTCGACCGACTTGAGGAGTGGGTGCACGAGCCCGTATTCGGTGCGTGGCGCGAACTCGACGTCCAGCTCGACCTCACCATCGACGCCCCTGAGCTGGCGAGCCAGCATGTGCGGCGAGCGCCTCCCGATGTCGTGGTCGCGCGTCCCGGTCGCGAAGACGAGCGCGTCCGTGATCGCCACAGTCCCCGTCGACGTCTGGAACGTCGTCTCGAGGACCATCGTGGAGTCGAGATAGCGCCTCGTCACCGTTGCCTCGGCGACGGGGCAGATCGACCAGTGTCCCGCTCCATCGTCGAGCAGGCGGCCGAACGTCGATGGGCTGTCGAACCGCGGGAAGCACAGCCATTCGATCGACCCGGCCGTGCTGACGAGGGCCGCCGAATGGCAATCCGACAGGAGCGCGTGGTCGGCGATCGGTGTGCTGCTCACCGCGTCGTCGTACCCACGCCCGAGCCCGTTCTGTCCGTAGGGATCGCCCGCATCCGATCGATTCTTACGGACAGAAGGTGACCTCGACCGCCCGCGTCGGCGCTGTTGCCTCGGGCGTCGACCGCGGTGACCGTGTAACGCCACGGGCCCGGCACGGGGTCGAGCTGCAGCCGCCCGATCCAGCCACCGGTGCCGTCGGTGGACATGTCGGTCTCGCCGTCGTCGCCCGGCCCCGACCACTCGAGCGTCACGTCGACCAGCTCGCTCTCGTCGTCGATGGCGGCTGCGACGACCGGGACCACGCTGGTCCGGCAGGGGATCGTCGTCGGCGCACGAACGATGTCGATGACCGGTGACCGCTCGACGCGCGCCAGCACCACGACGTCGCCGCCGCCGCCGTCGCCGCCGATCGACGCGGCTTCCACGATGTCGCCTTCTGGCAGCTGCGAGCGATCGAGCGACACCGTGAGCTCCGCTGCATCGCCCGGATCGAGCTGTCCAGTCGTGTCGGACCAGGTGAACGGCTGGCCGGCGTCGAGCGCCCACTCGATCGTGGTCCCGCCGCCGTTGGCCAGCACCACGCCACCGGACGACTCGCGTGGCGCCCAGATCGATCACATCCGTGGACAGATCGAGCCGCCCGGGGATCGGAGTGGGGATCGTCACGGTCGTCGTCGGCGCCGCGGTGCTGGTCGTCGGATCGGTCGACGTGCTGGCAACCGATGTCGACGTCGTCGATTCAGTCGTCGTCGGTGCGGCCGTCGTGGTGGTTGGCGTGGACGCCGGGGCGGTCGCCGTGGTCGCCACCGTCGACTCCGGACCGGGAGCGGCCGCCTCCTCACCGCCGAGCACGGCGAGCCCGACGCCGGCACCCGTTGCCAGCAGCGTCGCTGCGGCGACGCCGGCCACCACGGCCGGCCAGCGTCGCGGTGCCTTGGGCGGGCCGACTCGAGCCAGCACCCGCGGCCGCAGCTCCGGTGGTGCCGCCAGCGCGGGCGCCGCGCCGACGAGCGCGATGGCTCGCGTAGCGGCGCTTCGTGTCGCCGCACACGGAGCACTGCTCGATGTGGCGAGACACACGCTTGCGCAGCAGGACGGTGAGCTCACCGTCCCAGCCGGCCAGCAGCGCATCGAGCTCCGGGCAGTCCTTGCGGCCGGTGCGGGCGACGGCGAGCGCGCCCAGGCTGCGCTCGACCCGCTCTCGCATCCGGTGCACCAGCACGTGGCTGTGGCCGAGACCGACGCCCAGCGCCTCGGCGAGATCCTCGCCCTCCAAGCCCTGGCGCGCCGTCAGCTCGAGGACGAGCTGGTCGCGTGCGTCGAGTCCTGCCGCCGCCTCACGTACGGAGCGGGCCAGCTCCTCCACGTCGACGGCGTCGAGACCGGCCGCGGCCGTGTCTTCTGGAGCCACGACCTCAGCCGCGATTGCCGGGTCGAGCGGGCGCACGCGCTGGCGGCGCTTCGTGCGCCGATACACCTCGTGGCGAAGGATGGCGAACAGCCACGGCTTCAACTTGGCCGGGTCGCGCAGCTGGCCGAGCTTCTCGGCAGCCTTGACGAACACGTCCTGCACGACGTCGGCTGCCTCGTCGCGATCGTGCAGCATGTACGCCGCCGTGTCGTACAGCGGATCCGCGTAGCGGTCGTAGATCCCAGCAAGTCCGACTGAGTCGCCGGCGAGGTGCGCCGCCACCAGTGCGGCGTCGGGCCGTCCGTCCACCAGCATGCATTGTCCCACCTCAGCCGGCCCGGTGGAACGAGACAATGGCCGCGCTCGCCGGTGCCTCACCGGGATCGGCGATCGCCGCTGGCAGGCCATACGAGGGTGGCTGGTCGGCGTCGCAGGCCACGAGCGCCGTCGCCGCGACGGCGGCCAGCCCCACCGTCGCGGCGAAGGCGCGGCGGCGCCGCCTGGAGGTGCGGCGGCCTGCCGCGAGCTGGCGTGCCAGGTGCAGCGGCACATGCGGTGGCTGGTTGCGCGGGGCGCTCATGGTCATCCAGAGCGGCGCGCCATCGGGCGCTTGCACTTTTTCGCGTTCTCGTGGTCACAGCAGACGGTGCTCGGCCGTCTGAGAGGTATGCATGAACCACGCACCCCGCGAACCGTCGTCATCGGCGGCGGCCTGGCCGGCCTCACGGCAGCCGCCTCGCTCGCTCGTGCCGGCTGCGACGTCACCGTCCTCGAGGCCGGTGAACACCTCGGTGGTCGGGCTCGCACCCGGCGACGCGATGGCTTCGAGATGAACCTCGGTCCGCATGCCCTCTATCGCGCCGGCGGCGGGCTCGCCGCGCTGCGTCGCCTCGGTGTTCGCGTGCGCGGTCGGTTGCCCCGCCTCGACCGTGCGGGCGTCCTGATCGAGGATCAGGTGCTGCCAGCGTTCACGTACCTCCGCCACGACGTCACCGATCGGGTCCGCGTCGCCAAGGCCCTGACGGGGCTCGGTCGTCGGGAGGCCGCTGGGTGGGCCGGCAGGTCGGCGGAGGAGTGGCTCGATCATGTGACCGACGACGCGGCCGGCCGGGCGCTGCTCGCATCGGCGGTCCGCACGGCCACGTACAGCGCCGACCTCGCCCGCACGGACGCATCGGCGGTCGCCTCGCAGCTCCGGCTGGCCAGCCACGGTGTGTTGTACCTGCACCACGGGTGGTCGACGCTCGTCGATGGGCTGGCCGACATCGTGCGGGAGGCAGGCGGACAACTGCGGACGCGTTCGACCGTGGCGACCGTGGAGCACGACGAGGCAGTACAGGCTGTCCGGCTCGCGGACGGGCACGGCCTCGACGCCGAGGTCGTCGATCGTCGCCGTCAACGATCCACGGCGTGCCGCCGGCTTGCTGCAAGGCGCTGCGTCAGCACGTCTCGGAGGCATCGCTGAACAGTGCGTGCCGGTGCGCATGGCCCACATGGACGTCGCGCTGCGTCCGCTCCCCGAGGCTCGTTTCCCCAACGTCCTCGGACTCGACGTGCCGGTGTACCTCACGGTCCAGAGCTCTGTCGCCGACGTCGCTCCACGCGACGGCGCGGTGCTGCACATCGCTCGGTACCTGCGTCCCGACGAGGAGGGCGATGACCATCGACCGCAGCTCGAGCACGCCCTCGACGTCATCCAACCGACCTGGCAGGACCACGTCGTCGACGCCCGCTTCGTGCCCCGGTCGATGGTGAGCGGTGATCACGCCCGGACGGCGACCGGTGGCGTGAGCGGCCGCGCACCCACCGACGTGACCGGTGTGCGGGGGCTGGCGCTGGCCGGCGACTGGGTGGGCCCCCAGGGCATGCTGGCGGATGCCGCGATCCTCTCCGGGCTGGCGGCCGCGAAGGCCGTCATGGCCGACACACTTCACGGCGTGCGACGGAGTGCCGTACCGGCATGAGCGAGCGAAGCGAGCGAAGGCCGGCCGGGCGCGCGAGCGCCAGCTCGCCGCACGGCGATGGGGTTTGGGGGCGCAGCCCCCAAGAGGTTCCGGCATGAGCAAGGAGGCCTTCGAGGCGGCACGGCCACGGCTGCTGGCGATCGCCTACCGAATGCTGGGCAGCAGGGCCGAGGCGGAGGATGTCGTCGGCGACGTCGCGCTGCGGTGGACGGCCGCCGATCGAGCGTCGATCGCCAACCCCGAGGCCTGGCTCGTCACCGTGACCACCCGCCGGACTCTGGACGTGCTGCGCTCGGCTCGCCTGCAGCGTGAGGCGTATCCCGGCGTGTGGTTACCCGAGCCGATCGTGACGGGCGGTGCTCCGGACGACGAGCTCGAGCGTGTCGAGTCGCTGACGATGGGATTCCTCGTCCTCCTGGAACGGCTCACGCCGATCGAGCGAGCCGTCCTCGTACTGCACGACGCGCTGGAGTACCCGTACGACGAGATCGCTGAGGCGGTCGGCCGCTCAGAGGATGCCTGCCGTCAAGCGCTGCATCGCGCCCGCCGCCACGTCGCCGTCCCACGTCGCCGCAGCGCGGCCGAACGCGAGGAAGCCGAGTCCGTTGCGCAGCGCTTCATGGCGACGGTCTCCGGTGGACGCGTCGACGAGCTGCTGGCCACGCTGTCTCCCGGCATCGTCATCACCAGTGACGGCGGGGGCATCGTCCACGCCGCGATGCGTCCCGTGTCCGGCCACGAGCGGGTCGCCCGGTACCTCGTCAACCTGGCGACGCGGTACGGACCAGACCCACTCGTCGTGCCGTGCGAGCTGAACGGCGAACCCGCCGTCCTGACCCACGGCGCCGAAGGCTGGGCGGCGGTCACCGTGTCCGTGGAAGACGGCCTCGTCACGGCGGTACACGTCGTCGTCAACCCGGCCAAGTTGGAGCGTCTGGTGGCGTCGTTCGGTGATGTCGCCGGTGGGCGTCCCGGACCGTGGGCGACCGAGGGTCGCTTTCGCAACCGTGGCGGCCAGTCGGTGACGACCGTCAGGCCGCCGGGCTGACGGCGACCAGGCGGCGATACGACCGGGAGACCCGGGCCACCGCAGTCACGAGCAGCCCGATGAGGCCGGCCAGCGTGAAGATGAGCGCCAGGCCGCGCTCAGGACCCGTGCCGAACCAGCCACCGATCCAGTCGGCGCCGGCACCGTCGGTCATCGTCGGCATGAAGTACGCCTCGGCCAGCGGACCGATCAACAACGCCGTCACCGGAGATGCGCCGTTCTCCACCAGCTGGGCGAAGCCGAACACGCGACCCTGGCGTTCGAACGGGATCGAGCGCTGCAGCACCGTCTGCTCCGCCGCCTCGATCACCGGGATCAGGAGCAACCAGACGAACAAGCCGATCGTCAGCAACACGACCGACGAACGCAACGTGAACGTCGCGCAGATGAACCAGTTGACCATGTTCCCGAGGAGCACGACGCGGACGGGAACAGGTCCGAGACCGACGCGCGCCACGATCAGCCCGCCGAGGATGAACGCGAAGCTGATGAACCCGAACAGCAGCCCCCACGTCTCGACGGAGACGAGGGTGAGCCCGTAGGCGTCCATGAGCGCGAGGAACACGCCGCCGAGCAGGTTGTTGAACGCGGCGAGCAGGATCAGCATCAGCAGGCCAGGGACGGCGCGGATGGCCGCGAGCGCGCCCCGGACGTCGACTCGAGCGGTTGAGCCGTCGTCGCTCGGCGTCGGTACCGGCTCGTCGATGCGGATGCGCAACAGATGGGCGAGCGCGACGGCCGTCAGGGCGACCGAGCCGTACAGCGCCCAACCCATGCCGAGACGACCGATGACGAGCCCGCTGAACACGGACGTGATGGCGAACGAGACCCCGGTGACCGTGCCGACGAGTCCATTGGCGCGATCACGGCGTTCGGCCGGGACGAGCAGCGTGACGCAGGTCGACAGCGCGATGCTGCGCAGCTGGCCGGCGACGGACCCCGCCAACGTGAGGGCGATGAGGATCCAGAACCACGGCCGACCGAGATCGAGCAGGCTCTCGGCGTCGACGAGCAGGAACTCGACGGTGGCGGCGACGAAGCACAGCGCCGACGTGGTGGTGGCGACGACCATCGCCCGGTGCTTGCGGTGGTGGTCGACGAACGTGCCGAACCAGGGTCCGAGCAACGCCGACGACAGGCCGAACGCCGCGCCGATGACGCCCGTGGCGACCACCGAACGCGTCTCGAGGTAGACCCAGAACGTCACGGCGAACCACAGGAACGTGCTGGTCACGCCGCTGATCAGCGTGTTGAGGACGAGTTGCCGGAACACCCGCTCGTTGGCGGTCGGCTGGACCGGCGCATCGTCATCACGCACCAGCTCGTCGTTCACCCCGATCCAGACCTCTCACTGCGTCGAAACTCACCGTGCTGACACCCCCTTGTTAGCTTCGGGTGGTGTGGCTCGCCTGAAGCCGAACGAGCGTGCCGACCTTCCGGACCGGGCGTTCGCGTACGTCGACTCGAAGGGTCGGCGCCGCCTGCCCATCCACGACGCCGCGCACGTCCGCAACGCCTTGGCCCGGTTCGGACAGGTCGAGTTCGAGAACGATGCCGCCCGTGAGCTCGCTCGCAAGCGGCTCCTGCAGGCGGCCAAGCGGTTCCGCATCGTGCCGATCGGGTTCATCACGAGTGAGCTGCAGTCGGCCGGTTCCGCCGATCGACGCGGCCGACGGCTGCCATCCGGGTTCGTCACGATGCTGATGACCGACATCGAGGGATCGACAGCCCTCGTCCGCAGCCTTGGTGACGGCTATCGCCAACTGCTCGACGACGTGTACGTCGTGTTGCGCAAGGCAGTCGGCGAGGCAGGAGGTCACGAGATCGAGGCCCGCGCCGACGAGTTCTTCGCCGTCTTCGCGACACCCCGACCCGCCGTCGACGCCGCCATCGCCATGCAGTTGGCGCTGCGTGATCGGATGCCACGCGATGGCGCCGACGTGCGGGTGCGGATCGGGATCCACAGCGGCTACCCGACCTCGACGGCCGACAACTACATCGGCCTCGACGTGAACACGGCGTCGCGGATCTGTGCCGTCGGCCATGGCGGACAGATCGTCGTGTCGGACAACACGAGGGAGAGCGTGAAGGCCACGGCACCGGCCGGCGTGCGGTTCGTCGCCCTGGGCTCGCATCGCCTGCGCGGCCTTCCCGATCCGGTGTCGCTGTTCCAGGTCGGAGCGAAGGGCCTGGCGACACGCTTCCCACCGCTGCGCATCACCGTCCGCGGCTAGCTGCCGCCGCGCGCGACGTCGGTACGGTGGCGCCGTGTCGACGTCTGTCCCACCGGCCGAAGTGGTGCGGCCGGGCTTGTGGTCGATCGGCGTCCCATTTCCGAACAACCCGCTGGGCTACACGTTGGTCTACCTCATCGAATCCGATCGGGGCCCGGTGCTGGTCGATGCCGGCTGGGACGACGACGAGTCGTGGAACGCGCTGGTCGACGGCTTTCGTACGGCGGGCACGGACGTCTCTGCGTGCTACGGGGTGCTCGTCACGCACGTCCACCCCGACCACCACGGCCTGTCCGGGCGGGTGCGCGAGGCCTCCGATGCCTGGGTGGCGATGCACGAGCGCGACGCGGTGACAGTCGAGCACCTGTCCAGCGTGATGGCGCAGGAGAACGAGCGGAGCGACGACCGGAGCCAGACGTTGCCGGACTTCACCGATGAGCTGATCTCCGTGCTCCTGGACGCCGGCGCCAGCGAGGACGAGCTGATGGCCGCGCCGGCGAGCTCGGCGCGACGGCGTGTGCGTAGGTTCCGGCCGCTCGCCACTCCTGACCGCACCCTTGACGATGGCGCCCGCGCCGACGTGCCGGGATGGGACGTCGCCGCGGTGTGGACGCCAGGACACACGCCGGGACACCTGTGCTTCCACCTGCCCGAGCAGCGCGTGCTGCTGTCGGGCGATCACGTGCTGCCGGCGATCACGCCGCACATCTCGATCTCGCGACGTGACCGCGCCGGCGACCCATTGGGAGACTTCCTCGACTCGCTCCGGAAGGTCGCCAGCCTTCAGACCGACGAGGTGCTGCCCGCACACCGCCACCGCTTCAACGGCCTCGCACCCCGCGTCGACGAGATCATCCGCCACCACCACGAGCGCCTGGTCGACATCGAAGTGACGCTCGCCGACGGCCCGGCGTCGTTGTGGCAGATCGCCGCCCGCCTGACGTGGAACCGACCGTGGGACCAGTTCCCCCTCCGCCTGCGCCGCTCCGCCGTGAACGAGACCGCCGCCCACCTGCGCTACCTCATCCGCCGCGACCGGGCTGTGCGGCTGAAGGGCGTGCGGCCGTTCACGTTCGCGCTCCCTGAGGGATCACCGCGCTGACGCTGGCGCGACAATGGCGTGACGAGACGGGAGAGATGAGGGACGATGCCAACAGTTCGTGATTACGCCGCGGAGCGCGCCGAGATCAACGCAGCCGTCGCCGGGGACACGCTGCCCAAGGCGTTCCTGCGCACCGCGGCCACCCATCCCGACGTCGTGGCTCTGCGCCGGATGGCTGGCGAGGCGCCCGACGCGTGGGACGAGACGACCTACGGCGAGCTGCGGGCGCAGGTCGCCGCCGTCGCCGGCGGGCTACGGGCGGCAGGCCTCGAGCCCGGCCAGCGGATCGTGCTGATGATGCGCAACCGACCCGAGTTCCACGTCGTCGATCTCGCTGCCACGTTCCTGCGGGCCACGCCGATCTCGATCTACAACTCGTCGTCACCCGAGGAGCTGCAATACCTCGTCCACCACTCCGAGGCGGTGATCGCGGTGGTCGAGGACGCAGGGTTCCTCGAGCGTTTCCTCAAGGTGCGTGAGGAATTGCCGCACCTGCAGCGGATCTTCGTCATCGACCCGCCCGAGCTGGCACCAGACGATGTGCACCCGTACGAGACGCTGCGCTCGGCGGAGCCGGCGGACCTCGACGCGCTCGGCGCAGCGACGGAACCCGACGACCTCGCCACGGTCATCTACACGTCTGGTACCACCGGTCCTCCCAAGGGCGTGATGCTCACCCAGCACAACGTGGTGCACACGTGCGAGCAGCTGACCCGCTGTTACGCCTGGGCGCTCGGCGACCAAGGAGGTGCCGGGCTCCGTCTGATCTCGTACCTACCGATGGCTCACATCGCCGAGCGCCTCTCGTCGCACTACAACGGCATGCGCCTCGGCTTCACGGTCACGTGCTGCCCCGATCCGAGTCAGATCGCCACGTACGCCCGGGAGGTCCATCCGGAGGTCATGTTCGGCGTGCCACGGGTGTGGGAGAAGGTGTACCTCGGCATCAACGCCGCGCTCGGTGCGGATGAGGAGAAGAAGCAGAAGTTCGACGAGGCGATGGCCGCGGCGTTGCCCGTGATGGAGGCTCGACGGGCCGGCACGATCACCGAGGAGCAGCAGGCAACGTGGGACTTCCTCGACGCCGTCGCCTTCTCGGTCGTGCGCGGACTGGTCGGGCTCGACGCGCTGCGCCTCGGGATCACCGGGGCGGCACCGATCCCGCGCCACATCCTCGAGTGGTTCAATGCCCTCGGTGTGCCGTTGAGCGAGATCTACGGCATGAGTGAGACGACTGGCCCGATGACGTGGGAGGCGCATCCCGACCGCATCAAGCCGGGAACGGTCGGACCTGGCATCCCCGGTTGCGAGGTCGTGATCGCCGACGATGGGGAAGTCATCTGCCGCGGCGACAACGTCTTCCAGGGGTACCTCAAGGCGCCCGCGCAGACGGCGGACGCGCTGATCGACGGATGGCTCCACTCGGGGGACATCGGTGAGATGGACGACGACGGCTTCATCAAGATCGTCGACCGCAAGAAGGAACTGATCATCACGTCCGGCGGGAAGAACATCTCGCCCGCCAACCTGGAGGCGGCGCTGAAGACGATCCCGCTGATCGGACAAGCGTGCGCGATCGGCGACAACCGCAAGTTCGTCTCGGCGTTGCTCGTGCTCGATCCCGACACCGCCGCCACGTGGGCGCGCTCCAACAAGATGGATGGTGTGCCGCTCGCCGAGCTGGCCGGGCGCGGGGAGGTCATCGCCGAGATCCAGGCCGGCGTCGACCGCGTCAACCAGCAGTTCGCGCAGGTCGAGCAGATCAAGAAGTTCACGCTGATCGGCGAGGAGTGGATGCCGGACTCCGATGTGCTGACACCGACCTCGAAGCTCAAGCGCCGTGGCGTCCACGCCAGGTACGCGCCGCAGATCGAGGAGATGTACGCATCGGCATAGCCGCTTATTCGGCCGCCTCGGCGCCGATCGCGACCTAGCGTTCCTCCGCCGGGCGGGGACCGGCCCTGACGCACTGGAGGGAGCGCGATGAGACGGGCGATGTGGGAGTGGGGCAAGCAAACGGCGCCGTTCTCGGCGCTCGACGACGCCACCAAGCCGGCGGCGTTCGTCGTCGAGCAGATCAGCGACAAGGAGTTCGCGATCCCGATGGATCTCGGGTTCCGGTACAACCCGCCCGAGCAGGACTACATCACGGTCACCCGCAAGACGCTGCCGTCCACGGACTTCGCGTCGATCCCGCGATACATGGCGTGGCTGGTCAGCCGCCACGGCCGGCACACGCCGGCGGCGCTCGTCCACGATCAGCTCGTCAAGGACGGCATCACGTTCGAGGAGCGCCAGCGGGCCGATCGTTGCTTCGTGGAGATGATGGACGAGCTCCAGGTGCCGTTCGTGCTCAGCCGCGTGATGGGGACGGCCGTGTCGCTGGCGACGCGCTGGCGCGGCCCGATGCTGGCGAAGGTTGGAGTCGTGCTGTGGGGCGTGTTGGCGGCCGTCGGCATCGCCGCGCTGGTCGTCGGGCTGGCGACGATGACGCCATGGCTGATCGCGCTCTCACTGGTGCTGCCCGTCGTCGGCGGGCTGCTCTGGGGGCGGCAGTTCGTGTCCGGTGTGATCGGCGGGTACGCACTCCCAGTCGTCGGCGGACCGGCGATCGCCGCACTGCTCGGCTACTGGGTCTACTGGGTGATCGAGATGGCCGTGCGTGGGATCCGGTCGCTGTTCCACCACGACACCGACAAGGAGCTGCCGACCCCGATCGGCTACCAGGGTCGCTAGCTCGAGCTCGCCGCCGCGGCGGTCAGCTGCCGCTGCCGTACGGGCGGGTGATGATCTCCAGCCAGTGCCCATCGGGGCTGAAGAAGTAGGTGCCGCGGCCACCGTCGTGGTGGTTGATCTCACCTTTGCGTTGGGCCATGGGATCGGCGTAGTAGTCGATGCCCCGTTCGACGATCCTGGCGAAGATCGTGTCGAACTCGTCCTCACCGATCAGGAACGCATAGTGCTGCGGGGTGAAGTCGTCCCCGCCGCCGTCACCGTCGTGGAAGTCGAGGTTCACGCCGTTGCCCGTGGTGAGCTGCCAGAAGGGCCCGTACCGCTCGGGCGCTCCGAGGCCGAGAATGTCGGCGAGCCATGTGGCGCCGGCGGCGCCGTCATGCGAGGCGATGATCGTGTGATTCAGATCGACGGCCATGACGACCAGTTTGCCGTCAGCGCTCGCCAAGGGCGTAGGTGAGCGCACGGCGCGCCGCGTCGGCGGAGCGACCGTCGGCGATGGCCAGCAGCGCGGCACGCCATGCCGCCACCATGATGGTCGAGGCCGCCCGTCGCACTTCCGGGAGGACCGTTGCGATCGTCGTCGCAAATCGGTCGTCGGCACCGGCGGGATGGGCTTCGCCGAGGATCCGGCAACAGCTGAAGTGCACGGCCGCGTCGAGCCCGGTGCGCAGCGCCCCGATCGCAGAGCGACGGCTTCTCCCACCGACGGCGAGCGCTCCCTGCATCCGCTCGTCGATGCGCTTCTCCAGGTCCTCCCGCAGCAACGCGTACAGGCCGAGCTTGGATCCGAAGTGGTGGTACAGCGCGCCGGTCGTGACACCGGCGTTCGCCGCGATCTCCGTGACGCTGGCCAACTCGTACCCGTACTGCTCGAAGAGCTGATGCGACGGACTCGAGCAAGCGGTGTTGTGCGGAGCCTGGGATCGGCACCCATCCCCGCATCATCGCTTCCCGAACATAACAGCTTGCTGCGATCACGTAACTCATTTACGATCACAGGATGCGCCTGACGTTCCTGTACCACCCGGTCGACGACCTGCCCAAGGCGATCGCGTTCTACCGTGACCAGCTCGGGTTGGATGAGGCATGGCGGGAGGGCGACGACACCGTCGCCTTCAAGTTGCCGGACTCGGACATCGAGCTGATGCTGGACCGCATCAACCCGGCGTCGGCCGCGGCGTACGAGCGCGGCGGGTTCTTCATGGTCGACGATCTCGGTGCGTGGATCGACGCCCATCCGGAGGTCACCTGGGTCGCCGCGCCGTTCGACATCCCAGGTGGGCGGGCAGCCACGATGCACGATCCATCTGGCAACGCCATCCACCTCTTCGATCAAGCGTCGGCCGAGCAAGAAACCGGGTGATCGAGGCGGGTTGCCTGGTGGCGGAAGTGCTACCCGGATCGGCGGTTCCGGGCGCAGACTGTGAGCGTTGTGCCGCGCTTCCAGGAGGACCCGATGACCACCGACACCGCGATCGACGTCACGCCGGACGCGCCGGCCGCGCCGGATGCGCCGTTCGGAACGGTGTTCGGGCCTTCCATGGCGGTCTCCCACTTCGACGGCACCCGCTGGTCGGCGCCCTCGGTGGTGCCGGCGGACGCGCTCACCCTGCACCCGGGCACCCACGCCTTGCACTACGGCAGTGCGTGCTTCGAGGGGCTGAAGGCGCACCGGCATCCTGACGGGCGCGTCGTCGCCTTCCGGGCCGATCGCCACGTCGAGCGGCTGCGCCAGAGCGCGGCGCGGCTCCATCTGCCCGTGCCGCCGAGCATCCTCGTCGACAGCCTCATCGACAGCTCGATCGATGCCAACGAGGCGGTTGCGCCGTCGCCGCCGGGATCGCTCTACTTGCGCCCGACGCTGCTCGGGACTGACGTGACGATCGGTTCCGCCGCGGCACCCAGCGTCACGGCGATCCTGTACGTGCTCGCCTGCCCGGTCGGGGACTACCTGCCGCCGCGCCCGCTGACGATCGCTGTCGAGACCGAGACGCCGCGCACGACCCCTCAGTTCGGTGTCGTCAAGACGGGCGCCAACTACGCGATGGCGCTGGCGCCGATCATGGAGGCCCGGGAGCGTTGGGGCGCCGACCAGGTGCTGTTCGCGCCGGGCGGACGACTCGAGGAGACCGGCGCGTCGAATGTCCTGCTGCTGGACGGCCGGTACGTGCTGACGCCGGAGCTGACCGACGCCTACCTCCATGGCGTGACGCGCGACTCCCTGCTGCAGCTGGCCCGCCAGCGTGGGTGGCTGGTCGAGGAGCGCCACGTCACGGTGGGGGAGTGCCTGGAATGGATCGCCCGGCCCACCGCCGAACTGGCGCTGTCCGGTACGGCGGCGGTCGTCGCCACCGTCGGAACCCTGATCGTCGATGGCGTCGCCCGCCCCGTTGGGACGCAGGGGTCAGCGCCGCGCACCGAGGAACTTCGGCGTGCGCTGAGCGACATCCAGACCGGACGCGTCAGCTTCGACTGGTGAGGCCCGACAGAGGGATCACTCCTCGTACGACCACGCCGCAGCGGCCTGCTGATATGGCTCGACGGGCGTCGGCGCGTTGCGCTCGGTCTTGACGTCGAGCAGATAGGGGCCGCTGGCCGCGGCGGCACGCTGCAGGGCAGGGCCGAGCTCGTCGGGCGTCCGCACGGTCTCGCCCGGGCACGACAGCGACCGCGCGAACGCCGCCCAGTCGTGATCGACGACGGTCGTCAGGGCGTCCGGCAGCTCGCCCAGCTGATGCGCCCGCAGCCACACGTTGCCGAGCGAGCCGTTGTTGCTCACGATGAAGATGACCCGCAAGCCGTAGCGCGCCGCGGTCTGCACCTCCATGCCGTGCATCTGCATGCACCCGTCGCCGGTGAAGACGGCGACGGGATGGTGCGGCCGCGCGGTCGCCGCACCAATGGCGGCGCCGATGGCCCACCCCATCGGTCCGAGCGTGGCGGCCGTGATGAAGTGGCGCGGCCGGTAGCTGTCCCAGTAGTGGACGGTGAACGCGCGATGCGCCCCGCTGTCACAGACTGCGATCGTGTTCCGCGGCAGGACGTGCCGAGCCTCCCGCACGAGACGGGCCGGGTGGATCGGCACCTGATCGCTCGTGGTGTTGTCGAGATCGAGGTAGCGCGACTGCTCCTGGATCGGCCGGAGCCAGTCCGCCCGCTCGTCGACCCCGTCGGCCAGCAGGTCCGTGGCGACATCGTCGGTGGCCAACCACCGCACGAGCGCGGCCGGATGGCCGTGCACGAAGCGCATCGCCGCCGACGAGACGGTCACCGGAACGGCGCTGGTGTCGACGGTCAGCGTGCCGCAGCGCGGTCCCAGGCGGTCGGTCCAGTGCATCGACTGGCGCTGGTTGAACGCCGAACCGAGGGCGATGAGCAGATCGGGCTGACCGCCGAGCAACGCCGTCGTGGCGCGGTTGCACCCGGCGTACCCGAACACGCCGAGCGACAGCGGGTGGTCCTCGGGGAACGCGCCCTTGGCGAGCTGCGTCGTTGCGACGGGCAGTTGGAAGCGCTCGGCGAGCGCAACGAGCGCAGGCGCCTCCTCCGCGTCGTCGACGTCGAAGCCGGCCAGCAGCACGATCCGTCGCGGTCGGTCCGCCGCCACGGCGGTGAGCGCCGAGCGGGCCGCGTCGACATCGAGCGGCCGGCCCGAGCAGAGGTCGGCACCGACGGCCGTCGGCTCGACCTCGATCTCACCCGTCTGCACGTCCTTGGGCAATGAGAGGTGGACGGGGGAGCGCATGCCGTCGAACATCCGCCGGATCGCTCCGGCATAGGCGTGGTGCAGCAGCCGAACGTCCGGAACGCTGAACGACTCGGCCGTCACGGGCCGCACGATGGCGTCGTCGTCGAAGGTCCCGGCGCTGGCGTCCTGGAAGAAGCCGAGCCCCTCGACGTAGGTCGCCACCTCGCCGCTGAGGACGAGCAGCGGCACGCAGTCGGTCCGCGCCGCCGAGATCGCCGTGACCGTGTTGGTCAGTCCCGGACCGCCGATGACGAGGCACGCACCGAAGCGCCCTGAGGCGCGGGCGTAGCCGTCGGCGGCGAAGGCCGCTCCGCCCTCCTGGGCGGCGACGATCGGCGTCAGCTCGGGCACCGCCTGCAGTGCCGGATAGAAGGGATCGATCAGCCCGCCGGGGACCATGAACACGTGGTCGGCGCCGTCGGCGACGAGCGAGCGCAGGATGAACTCGGTGCCCTTCACGGGGCGCTCCGTGGACGGGTCAGCGCGTCCTGCCGCGGCTCGCCGGCGCCGGAGCGTGACGACCCTGCCACCAGCGCCAGATCGCCGTGACGATCAACGCGCCGATGAACGAGCCGATCAGGCCGCTCGGCCGGATCCGCAGGCCGTCACCGGCGATGAGGCTGCCCAGCAGCCCGCCGACGAACGAGCCGATCAGACCGGCGGCGAGTGCGAGACCCCAGTCGATGCCGGCGCCCGAGCGCCCCAACACCCATTGGGCGGCGGCGCCGACGACCAGGCCGAGCAGGATGAGTCCCAAGATCAACACGACGGGGGACGGTAGCCCGGCGGACGCCGTAACCCGGTTCTATGTGGATTTTCGACGCGCAAACGAGCACGAATCTTCGTCAGAACGGAACGACCCTGTGACTTGACCTGAGTTTGTTTGTCAACTAAACAAACAATCAGTGGCGACGCCGGAAGACGCTCGACGCACCAACCGCAGCCTGCTCTTGGGGACGTTGCACCGCGGTGGCCCGATCTCCCGCGCCGATCTCGCCAAGATCACCGGACTGACTCGGGCCACCGTGTCCGCCGTCGTCCGAGAGCTGCTCGACGGCGGGATCGTCGAGGAGCTCGGACTTCGCGACGCCCGTGGCGTGGGCAAGCCGGCGACGCTCGTCGGGATCGACGCCGACGGCCGCCACATCGTCTGCCTGGACGTCTCAGAGCCGGCGCAGTTCATCGGCGCCATCGTCAACCTCGATGGCAAGGTGGTGGCCCGCCGCACCTACGCGCGCAAGGCGAAGACGGGTCGAGCCGCACTGACGCTGGTTCGCCGCATCTGCAACGAGCTCGTCGCCGACGCCGAGCGCCCGCTGCTCGGGGTGGGCGTGGCAACGCCAGGCATCGTCAACGGTCAGGGCGCCGTCACCACGGCCGCCCACCTGTCGTGGTCCGACGTCCCCCTGGCCACGATGCTGGCCACCGAGCTCGGCCTGCCGGTCGCCGTCATCAACGACGCCAACGCGGGCGCCCTCGCCGAGCTGACCTTCGGGCCTCGTCAGAACAGTGACGACGCACCAAACCTGATCTGCGTGCGCGTCGACGAGGGCGTCGGCGCCGGGCTCGTGCTCGACGGCCGGCTCTATGCCGGTTCCTCCTATGCCGCCGGCGAGATCGGTCACGTCGTCGTCGACCCCGACGGCGCAACGTGCGCCTGCGGTAAGCGCGGCTGCCTGGAGACCGAGGTCTCCGAGCCGCTGCTCGATCGCCTCCTCGGCGCCGAGTCGGCCGACGAGACCGCCATCCTCACGCGCGCCGGTGAGCACCTCGGCACGGCGCTGGCCACCGTGCTCAGCGCCCTCGACGTCGCCGACGTCGTGCTCTCCGGCTCCGATCCCGTCACGACCGAGACGTTCCGTGCCGCCGCCGTGCGGGCGATCGCCGCCCGCACGATGCCCGTGCTGTCGGACCGGCTCGTCGTGCGTCCCAGCACGTTCGGCTACGACGACGGCGTTGTCGGCGCGGCCGCCCTGATCCTCGACCAGGAGCTCGGGCTCCGATGAACCACAACACGTCCACGAAGGGGGACCCGTGAACAGAACACTTCCGATACGGATACTGGCGGCGCTCGCTGCCCTTGGCCTCGTGGTCAGTGCCTGTGGTGGGGACGACGACGACGGCGCGGCGGAACCGAGTGAGACGACCGCTGGCGTGACTGACGCCGCACCTGACGCGACCGCCGGTGAGGACGACAGCGGCGGCGGCGGTGAGTCGATCCGGCTGTGGCTGAACGGCACGGACACGCCCGACGAGCTCGTTGACTACGCGATCGCCGAGTTCGCCAAGATCCACCCCGATGTCGAGGTGCAGCTGGAGCGCCAGCAGTGGACCGGGATCGTGGAGAAGCTCACGACGGCGCTCTCGGGCAGCGACGCGCCCGACATCGTCGAGTTCGGCAACACGCAGGCCCAGACGTTCGAGGCCGCCGGTGCGGTGATCGATCTCACGGACCGGGCAGAGGAGCTCGGCGGCGACGACTTCCTGCAGAGCCTGCTGGAGGCCGGTACCTACGACGGCTCGCTGTACGCCGTGCCGTACTACGCCGGGGCACGCGTCGTGATCTACCGCAAGGACCTCTTCGAGGAGGCCGGCATCGAGATCCCGACGACTCTCGAGGAGTGGGCCGCCGCCGGCGAGGCGCTGAAGGAGGCCAACGCCGACGTTCCCAACTTCTCCGGCATCTACCTCCCCGGCCGCAACTGGCACGGCGTGCTGCCGCTCATCTGGGACGCCGGTGGTGACATCGCCGTCAAGGAGGGCGAGGAGTGGGTCGGCACGCTCGACACACCGGAGTCGATCGCCGGGCTCGAGTTCTTCAAGGAGGTCTTCGATCGCGCCAACGCGGCACCCGCCGACGCCGACGACGCCAACGACTACCTGGCCTTCTGCGCCGGAGAGGTCGGCATGATGCCGGCACCGGGCTGGAAGCCGGGCCAGATCATCAACGAGGACGACGGCTGCCCGGACATGGAGGCGCAGATCGGCGTGTTCCCGCTGCCCGGCTCGTCGCCCGGTACGACGTCGCCCGTGTTCCTCGGCGGCTCCAACCTCGGCATCCCCACGAACAGCGAGAACCAGGAGCTGGCCTACGAGCTGTTGAAGATCCTCGTCTCCGCCGGGTACCAGAAGCAGTTCGCCGAGGCCGGTGTGATCCCGGCGCTGAAGTCCGAGCTGGCGTCGGTGACCGGCAGCGAGGCTGCCGTCGCGCAGGCCAAGGCTGCGGAGAACAGCCGGTTCGTGCCGACCAGCGAGCACTGGGCCGACGTCGAGGCGGCCAACGTCCTCCCCGACATGCTGGTGGAGATCGCCCAGGGCGGCGACATCGCAGCGGCCGCGGCGAACGCTGACGCGGCGATCGAAGCGGCCCTCAACGGCTGACCACTACTTTCAAGAAGTACGGGGACGAGGGCAGCGCCGATGGTCATCGCCACCACGGCGACGACGACCGAGCTGAAGGGCCTGGCCGACGACGACCAGTCCAGCGGCGCGCCGCCGGTTCCGCGGCCGCCGCGCTCGGCGCTGCCCTACGTCCTCTTGGTGCCATCCATCGTCATCCTGGCGTTGATGCTCGGCTACCCGCTGGTGCGGCTGGGCATCATGTCGATGCAGGAGTACGGCCTGCCCCAGGTGTTCGGGCGGCCAGCGCCATGGGTCGGCGTGGACAACTTCCAGACGATCCTCAACGACTCGTACTTCTGGACCGTGCTGTGGCGGACGCTGATCTTCTGCGCCGTCACCGTGGCACTGACGATGGTGCTCGGCGTGCTGGTCGCGCTGCTCCTCGAGGCGCTCGGTCGGGTGATGCGCCTGATCGTCTCGGCGTCGCTGATCGTCGCCTGGGCGATCCCGCCCCTCACCGCCACCATCGTCTGGCAGTGGATGTTCGACACGCAGTACGGCATCGTCAACTGGGCGTTGGGCAAGCGCGGCGAGAGCTTCTTCGCCAACCAGTTGACGTTCTTCATGATCGCCGCCCTCATCGTCGTGTGGATGGGCATTCCCTTCGTGTCCTTCACGGTCTACGCAGGGCTGACCCAGATCCCGCTCGAGCTGATGGAGGCGGCGCGGATGGACGGTGCCAACTTCCGGAACCGCTTCCGGTACATCGCCTACCCGGCGATCAAGCCGATCCTGCTGATCCTCACGTCGCTGTCGGTGCTGTGGGACTTCCGGGTGTTCACCCAGATCTACGTGCTGCAGAAGGCCGGTGGTGTCACGCGGGACACCAACCTGCTCGGCGTGTACGCGTACCGCATCTCGATCGGCGAGAACGACTACGGCATCGGCGCGGCGATCGCCATCGTGATGGTGGTGATCACCGTGCTGCTGACGTTGACCTACCTGCGGGCGATGATGCGTGTGGAGGAACCGTGACGTCGCACCGGACTCAGCGCGTTCGCGATCAACGCCGCCGGCGTGGTGGTCGCGCTGATCGCCCTGTTCCCCGTGTACTGGATGGTGCTGACGTCGTTCCGGCCGGGCCAGGAGCTGCGCACGCCGACGCCGTCGTTCCTGCCGACCAGTCTGACGCTCGACAACTACCGACGGGTCTTCGAGCGGGAGTACTTCTGGACGGCGATGAAGAACAGCGCGCTCGTCACGCTGATCGTGGTCGGGTTGGCGCTCGTCGTCGCGTTCCTCGCCGCCGTGGCGCTGGCGCGGTTCCGGTTCCGCGGTCGCGCGTCATTTCTCATCCTCGTCATCCTCATCCAGATGATCCCCGCCGAGGCGTTGATCATCTCGCTGTTCCAGATCCTCGACGGCGCCCAGTTGACCAACCGCATCATCGGACTGGCCCTCACGTATCTGGTCTTCGTCCTGCCGTTCACCATCTGGACCTTGCGCGGCTTCGTCGGCGGCGTCCCGCTGGAGCTCGAGGAGGCCGCCCGGGTCGATGGCGCCAGTCGCTTCGGGGCCTTCATGCGGATCACCCTGCCGCTCGTCGCACCAGGTCTCGTGGCGACGGGGATCTTCGCCTTCATTCAGTCGTGGAACGAGTTCATCTTCGCCCTCGTCATCATGAACCGCCCGGAGAACCAGACCGGGCCGGTCTGGCTCCAGGCCTTCAACGAGGGGGCGCGAGGGACCGACTGGGGTGGCGTCATGGCGGGCTCGACCCTGATGGCAATCCCGGTGATCGTCTTCTTCCTGATCGTCCAGCACCGGGTCTCCGCCGGCCTCGCCGCGGGCGCTGTGAAGGGCTGACCAGTGGCGGTGACTCAACGGGCCGTGTCGACCACGAGTCCGGCGCAGCGAGCGCTGGTCGGCGTCGACGTCGGCGGCACCACGACGACCGCCGTACGGTTCGAGGCCGGCGAGCATCCCGGCGCCGCGATTGCGGCGGCGCCGACGCCGCAGGGTCTCGACGCCATCGTCGACATCGTCGGGCGGCTCGTCGCTGACGTCGCCGACGGCGTCGTCGCCGAACCGATCGGAGTCGGCATGCCCGGACGTGTCGACGTCACGAACGGGATCGTCAGCTTGGCCGTCAACCTCGGCATCACTGCGCCCGTGGAAATCGGCGCCATGCTGGCCGACCGCGTGGGTCGCGAGGTGCACGTCGAGAACGACGTCAACGCGGCGGCGTTGGGAGCGTTCGCCCATCTGCAGCGCCCGCCGTCGTCGTCTCTCGCCTATGTGAACGTGGGCACCGGCATCGCTGCCGGGTACGTGCTGGAGGGCCGGCTGTGGCGCGGCGCGACGGGGAGTGCGGGCGAGATCGGCCACGTCCCGATGCGCCAGGATGGCCCGGCGTGCCACTGCGGGCAGGATGGGTGCGCCGAGGCGATCGGGTCAGGTCGTGCCGCTCGTCATGGTCCTCGCGCCGAGGAGGACGTCCTCGCCGCCACGGCGTGGGCGGTACAACTGTGTGCGATGGCACTGGACGTCGACGTCGTGGTCGTCGGCGGCGGCATGACGCGACCGCGCGACGCGTTCCTGCAGGAGTTGCAGGAACTGCTGGTTGCTCGTGCGTCGGCGTCGCCGATGCTGGCCGCACTCGGGCTCGGTGGTCGGGTCGCGGTCGCGCCGGCCGACGTGCCACTCGGCAACCTCGGTGCCGCGCTGGCCGCCGCCCATCGCCAGGCGGTCCTGTGACGGTCGCCGTCGTCAACGGATCCGTCGTCACGCCCGCAGGTGTGCTGGCCGGCGGATACGTCCTCCTCGATGCCGGCGTCGTGACCGCCATCGGCAGCGGCGCGCCGCCGCAGGGCGACCGGACGATCGATGCCGCCGGCGGGTGGATCGCCCCCGGCTTCATCGACGTCCAGATCAACGGCGGCCACGGCATCGACCTGACGACGCAGCCCGACCGGATCGACGAATTGGGCTCGTTGCTGGTTCGCTACGGCGTGACGGCCTTCGTGCCGACGATCATCACATGCTCGCCCGCCGCCCGGCAGGCTGCCCTGGATGCGTGGCGACGTCGCGACCATCAGCCGGCGGCAGCCGTGCCGCTCGGCATTCACTTCGAGGGCCCGATGCTGTCGCCGGAGCGGCGCGGCGCTCATCCGGTGGCGATGCTCGTGGCCCCGTCCACGGACCTGGTCGCCGACTGGGTCCCGGACGCCGGTGTGCTGCTGGCCACCGTGGCGCCCGAGCTGCCCGGCGCCTTGGATGTCGTCCAAACTCTGTCCGGGCGCGGCATCGTCGTCTCCCTCGGACACACCGACGCCTCGGCCGAGCAGTTCGCCGCAGGTCTGGCCGCCGGCGCGACGTACGTCACGCACCTGTTCAACGCGATGCGGCCGTTCAACCATCGCGACCCCGGTCCGATCGGATCCACGCTGGCCGACGACAAGGTTGTCGCCGGGTTGATCTGCGACGGCATCCACGTCGACCCGGTGGCGGTGCGGATGGCGTGGCGGGCGCTCGGGCCCTCCCGGCTCAACCTCATCACCGACGCCGTCGACGCGCTCGGTCTCGACACAGGCGGCACGAGCCGGATCGGCGACGTGGAGGTCACGACCGGAGCGGCCGGAGTGCGAACTGCAGACGGTGTGCTGGCCGGCAGCAACCTGGCGCTGGATCAGGCGGTCCGCAACCTCGTCGCCTTCACGGGCTGCCCGGTCGTCGAGGCACTCGCCACCGTGACGTCGACCCCAGCAGACGTCTTCCACCTCACCGATCGCGGACGATTGTCGGTGGGCGCTCGCGCCGACGTGACCGTCCTCGACACGTCACTCGACGTGATCGCGACGATCGTCGGCGGCGAGCTGGCCTGGAGCTCCTGACCATGGAAGTGGTCATCACACCGTCGGCAGACCGTGCCGGCCGCCTCGTCGCGGACGTCATCGGCCGGGTGCTGAAGGAGCGGCCGCAGGCGGTGATCGGACTGGCCACCGGCAGCTCGCCGTTGCCTGCGTATGCCGCTCTGATCGACGACCATCGGGCCGGTGCGGTCAGCCTCGCCCGCGCCAGCGCGGTGCTGCTCGACGAGTACGTCGGGCTGCCGCCCGATCATCCGCAGACGTACGGGGCGTTCATCCGCCAGCACTTCACATCGCACATCGACCTCGAACCGGAGCGGCTGTTCGGACCCGACGTGTGGGCCGGCGATCTCGACGCGGCCTGCCAGCAGTACGAACAGCTCCTCGCCGATCTGGGCGGGGTCGACGTGCAGCTGCTCGGCATCGGGTCGGACGGGCACATCGGCTTCAACGAGCCCGGATCGTCGTTGGCGTCGCGCACACGTATCAAGACACTGACGGCAGCGACGCGGGTGGACAACGCCCGATTCTTCGCGTCGCTGGAGGAGGTGCCACGCCACGTCGTGACGCAGGGACTTGCCACGATCACTGCGGCCCGACACGTCGTGCTCGTCGCGTGTGGTGAGGCGAAAGCGGCTCCGGTGGCGCGAGCCGTCGAGGGCCCCTTGGCTGCGCGTTGCCCGGCGTCGGTGCTCCAGTTGCACCCTCACGCAACGGTCGTCGTCGACGAGGCTGCGGCGGCGGAGCTGGAGCTGGCCGACTACTACCGCGAGACCTACGCCGGCAAGCCGGCGTGGCAACACCTGTGACGCTGCGGCTCGACGCGACGTACGTCCCCGCGAGCCCCGGAGCAGGGACGATGCACGTGCGGCTGGTCAATCTGGGCCCGCTCACGTTGAAGGACTTTCGCCTGGCGTTGACGTCGGTCGTCCAGCTGACGCCACGGACCAACGGGCGCACGAAGCTCGTGGCGCGGATCTCCGGGTGGCACGAGCTGGCACCTGCCGATGGGTTCGAGCTGCCGCCCGGCGCGGTCTGGGATCTCGATCCACTGGTCTGTGGGCACCGCCCGGCCCACGCCAACGACGGTCCGGCCAGCGCCTACGTCGTGCTCGCCGACGGCTCGACGCGCGCGGTGACGCTCGGCGTGACCGATCGGGCGCCGAGACCACGTGTGGGTGCAGAGGCCCCTCTGGCGCTGTCGCTCATCGAGCGCGATGGCGTTGCGGCCGCGGCGTGGGAGGCGGCGGCGACGTGCGAACGGCGCGTCCGTCCTCACGACGCAGTGCTGTTGTCATCGGACGGCGACCCGGTCTCGGTCGCCATCGCCGAGGGCTTCGCGCCCGAGCAGTACGAGATCGCCGAGCAGGACGAGCAGATCCACGTGCGAGCTGGTTCACGCCGCGCGCTGCAGTGGGCACTCCTGGCGCTCGCCCGCCACCGGCGCGGCGAGCTCGGTGTCGTCGACGGCCGCCACGAGCCGCGCCACGGATGGCGGGGCCTCCACGTCGACCTCGCCCGGCAGTTCGTGCCGGCCGTCGATGTGGAGTGGTTGATCGAGGTCGCGGCGTGGCACCGCCTGAACCGATTGCACCTGCACCTCACGGACGACGAGGGGTGGCGCGTGCCCGTGCCCGGCTATCCGGCGCTGACGGACGTTGGTGCGTGGCGAGCGCACGGCCATGCCGTGCCGCCATTGCTCGGCTCGGGAGCCGAGGTCACCGGCGGCTGGTATCCGAGCGGCGCGATCGCCCGTTGGGTCGAGAGGGCAGCGGAGCTCGGGATCGACGTGGTGCCGGAGGTCGATGTTCCCGGTCACTGCTTCGCCGCACTGGCTGCGCTGCCCGAGCTGCGCGATCCAGACGATGCATCGGGCGCGGCGAGCGTGCAGCACTTCGTCGACAACGTGCTCAACCCCGGCGTGGAGGCGACGTGGCCGTTCCTCGAGGCGGTGTTCGGTGAGTTGGCTGACCGCTTCCCGTCGCCGTGGCTGCACGTCGGCGGCGACGAGGTGCCGCACGGGGCGTGGCTGCGCTCGCCGCTCGCGCAGCAGTGGGCCGTCGGGCAGGGCATCGACGACGCCGATGCGATCGCCGCGGCATTCCTGCGCCAGGTCATCGCCATGGTGCGGACCTCGACCGGACGCCAGATCGGCGTGTGGCAGGAGGCCGCCGACAGCGGCGCGCTCGAGCCGGGCGCCGGGTACGTCGTGGCGTGGAAGTCGGCCGACGACGTCCGCCGACTCGTGTCGGCCGGCCACCACGTCGTCGCCGCACCGGCGCCGTGGTACTACCTCGACCACGCCGCCGACGGCGACTGGTGGTCGCCGGGCGCGAGCTGGGCCGGCCAGGCGTCGATCGGCGACATCGAGCAGTTCGACGTGACGGCCGGCTGGTCGGCAGGGGAGCAGGCGGCGCTGCTCGGCACCCAAGCCTGCCTGTGGACCGAACACGTCCACGACCTCGCCACCCTCCGCCACCTCCTCCTCCCCCGCCTCACCGCCATCGCCGACGCCCAATGGAGGCGCGAAAACCGGTTTTGAATCCCGGTCAAGCTCGTTTTCGAGTGCAGATCTTCCAGAGAATCCTGTCGGCGCTCGGCGCGTACGATCGCCGCCCATGCGAGTTCGCCGGGTGGTGACGGGTCACGACGCCGACGGCAAGGCCGTCGTCGCCAGTGACGTAGAGGTCGACGGGATCCGCCCCGTGCTGTTGCCCGGTGCCGAGTTCCACCGCCTGTGGGGCGGTGATGCCACTCCCAGCTTCCCGGATCTCGGCGAGCAGCCGGATCACGTCACCTACTTCCCACCGGTCGGCGGCTTTCGCTTCGGGCTGTTCAGCGTGCCGCCAGGAGGCGCTCGGCGAGGCGAGCGGATCGACGACCTCGAGGGCGCACTCGCCGAGCTCGAGGCGGCATTCCCCGGGCTGGCAGGGCACATGGAGCCGGACGCACCCGGCATGCACACAACGGCCACGATCGACTTCGAGATGGTCCTCGACGGTGAAGTGTGGCTCGAGCTCGACGACGGCGTCGAGGTCCACCTGCGCCCGGGCGACACCGTCGTCCAGAACGGCACCCGCCACGCCTGGCGCAACCATGGGGACACCACGGCGCGCCTCGCCGTCTTCATCGTCGGCGCCCACCACGACCAGGTCCCCTAGCGATATTCGGCGGGGTTCACCCCGGACCGTTCGGTACGGTTCCGCTCCATGACGGCCTCCCTCTGAACCACGTTCCCATCGTGTTCAGGAGGTCGATCCATTGCACCGGTTCCACCGCGTGCGTCCCGAGCGGGTGTTCCTCACCATCGCCGCGGTCGCCGCGTTCGTGTCGACGCTGGCTTTCACGATCACGCCGTTCTACCGGTTCCAGGTCGCCGGCCTCGACGATCTGGAGCTGGTGCTGGCGGGCACCGTCATGGAGGCCGCTGTCTTCCTCTTCGAGATCCCCACCGGCATCGTCGCCGACCTGTGGTCGCGCAAGTGGTCCGTCATCGTCGGTCACGTCGGCATGGGCGTCGGGCTGCTCATCGAGGCATCCGTCGCCTCCACGGCCGGTGTGCTCACCGGTCAGGTCGTGTGGGGCATCGCCTACACGTTCACCAGTGGCGCCACGGTGGCGTGGGTCAGTGCCGAGCTGGACGATCCGGACCGGCCGGCGCTGACGAAGCTCTTCCTGAAAGCCAGCCGCCGCGGCTCGGCTGCGGCGCTGCTGGCCATGCCCCTGGCCTTCGTCCTCGCCGGCGGCTCGTTGCGCGTCCCGATCATCGTCGCCGGCGCGACGTCGATTGCGCTGGGGTTGTGGCTCATCGCTGCGATGAGCGAGCGGCGCGTCACCCGCACCGAGCACCGCCCCACATGGGCGGCGATGGCATGCACGGGGCGCCAGGGAATGCGCGCCATGCGCGGCAGCCACGTGCTGATCGCCCTCGCCGCGGCCATCTTCCTCGCCGGGGGAGCCAGCGAGGCCTACGACCGTTACGTCGACAAGTACCTGCTCGTCGACCTCGGCCCGCCGGCGTGGCCTGGGTGGTCGCCGCTCACGTGGATGGCCGTCGTGGCGTGCACATCGGCGCTTCTCGGCATCCTCGTACCGTGGTGGTTCGAGCGCCGGCGCGGCGAGCTCGACAACGACCAGCAGCGCCGCTGGATCGTCGGGCTGATCCTCGCTCAGGTCGTCGCACTCATTGCGATGGTCGTCACGGGCTCCTTCCTCGTCGCCGCTGCGGCGAGCCTCGTCGTGGACCGCTTGCGCTCGCTGAAGAGTGGACTGCTGAGTGCGTGGCTCGTTCCGTTGACGCCGCGCCACCAACGGGCCACGGTGCTGTCGACGCTCGAGCAGACGGACTCGATCAGCCAGGTGATGGTCGGCCCGCTGCTCGGTGCCGTGGGTCGGGCCTTCGGCATCCGCCGCGCTGGCCGCCAGCGCCGCCGTGCTCGCACCGTCGGCCGCGGTCGTGGCAGCGACTCGCCCGCGTGGCACAGTGCCGCCATGTCCGTCGCCCGCCGAGCAGTCGTGCTCTTCGTCCCCGAACCCGTCGCCGGGCTCGTCGACGACGTCCGCAGGCGCTGGGACCCCGTGATGCTCGGACGGATCGACGCCCACGTGACGCTCGTCCACGACGTCGTCGATTCTGCTGGCAAGACCCCGACAGTGCACAACGGCTGGTCGAGGAGGCAGCTGCGGCGACCGCGCCGTTTGAGATCACGCTCACCACAGCGCACTGCTGGTCGCGCGCCGCCAACGGCGTGTACCTCGACGTCGACGACCCAACCGGCGGCATCGAGACCCTGCACGCGCAGCTCGCCGCGCTGGAGTCACCGGCGTGGGCCCGCGCTGGGTTCCGTCCGCACGTGACGCTCGTCCACGGCCGAACCGTCGCCCCGGACCTGGCCGAGCCGGCATGGGCGGCGCTGTGCGACGTCACGTTCGGGTGGACGGTCCAGCTCAGCGCGCTCGATGTCATCGAGTTCGACGAGGCGACGGGATGGCGCTCGCTGCTCCGGCTGCCGCTCGGGCGGCGCCATACAGTCACGTCGTGGCAGGCGCCCACTATCACATCGGCTTCGGCGCGGAGGACCTTCCCGCAGGCACCAGCATCGTCCTCCTGAGCGGCGATCCCGCCCGCTCCGAGCTGATCGCCACCAAGCACCTTCACGACGGCGCCGTGCTCGCCCGCAACCGTGGGCTCGACGCCTTCCACGCCCGCCTGCCGGGCGGCGCGCCGGTGATCTGTGCGACGAGCGGGATGGGCGCGCCGACCATGAGCGTCGTCGTCAACGAGCTCGTACAGGTCGGCGTGCGGACGGTCATCCGCATCGGTACCTCGGGCTCGATCCGTGACGATGTGCGAGCAGGATCGGTCGTCATCGCTTCGGGCGCGCTGACCAACCAGGGCGCGGCCGACGACATCGCCCCGCCACAGTTCCCGGCCGTCGCCGACCCGTTCCTGACGGTCGCGCTCGCCGGTGTCGCCGACGAGCTCGGCATCGACCGCCATGTCGGCGTCGTGGCGTCGACGGACACGTTCTTCGAGGGCCAGGAGCGCTCGGCCTCCTCGGCCAACCAGCGCCTCCTACGACGTCTGCGCGGGATGATCGACGAGTACCACGACCTCGGCGTGCTGAGCTTCGAGATGGAGGCCGGCACGTTGTTCAAGATGGGCGCCGTCTACGGCTTCGCCGCCGCCTGCGTACTGGCCATCATCGCCGAGCGGACCGAGGCCGAGCAGATCCACCATCACGTCAAGGACGCCGCCGTGGAACGTGCCATCGCCGTCGCCATCGCCGGCGCCGACGCGTGGTCGCAGACGTCGAGGACAACGTCGACGCGCTGACCGGGACAGATCAGGAGGCGGTGCGCGCAGTGGCGCTGCCGTTGTCGGTGCGGATCGTGATGGAGCGGGGGCTCGCCGGGTCCTCGAGCACCTCGTCGGTCTCGCTGCCGTTGTCCGACTGCACGTCGACCCGGTAGGCCGCGCCGTCGTCGGGCACGACGACTTCGACCGAACCGTTGTCGGTCGTCGCCGTGACCGTCGTCGGTGCCTCGGTGAACTCGAGGGTGACGCTCCCGTTGTCGGAATCGACGGTCACCGACTGCGACCGCAGGTCGAACCCCTCGACGCGACCGTTGTCGGTCGACGCCCTGATCGTCCCGCTCAAGCCGGTCAGCTCGACGGAGCCGTTGTCGGCGTTGACGTCCACGACGCCGGTCATGCCCGTGACGTCCACCGAGCCGTTGTCGGCGCGCACGACGAGAGCGAGGTCCCGTGGCACCTGGAGCTCGTAGCTGACCCCGCACCAGTCCGAACCGAAGTTCGGACACGTCGCCCGCAGCTCGAGCACGTCGCCGACCACCTCCTGGCGCTCGCCCGTCGCCCGCAGCCCTTCACTGATCTCCGCGCGCACGACCACCTCATCGCCGTCGGTGGCGACGACCCGCACGGAGCCACTGCTGTTGCCGACGTCGACCGTCGTCAAGCCGGCGGCCGGGTACGAGGTGGTCTCCGTGCGTTCCTCGTGGGACAGGATCGACACGACCTCGTAGGCGCCCCACGTCAACGCGCCGACGAAGAGGACGGCGCCGAAGATCAGCCACAGGATGCGCACGCCCCTGTTGCGCCGGGGCGGCGGTTGTTGTCGCACCGGCGGCGTCACGGGCGCCGCTCCGGAGGGCGGCGGCGGCAATGGTGTCTCAATCACGACTGAGCCCTTTCGACGATGCGAGCGAGCGAACGCCAGCGAGCGAGCGGCCAACAACGGCCTGCGTGGCCGGGGAACGCAGTTGCGTCATGGTCAACTCCTCACCCATTGCAGGACCGCCAGCACGCGGCGGTGATCATCCTCGGCGGGGGGCAGGTCGAGCTTGGTGAAGATGTTGCTCACGTGCTTCTCCACCGCCTTGTCCGTCACGACGAGCTGTCGGGCGATCGCCGGGTTGGACCGGCCCTCGGCCATCAGCGCCAGGACCTCGCGCTCGCGCGGCGTGAGCCGTTCGAGTGGGTCACGCCGCCTCGCCCGGGCCAGCAACTGCGCGACGACCTCCGGGTCGAGGGCCGTGCCGCCGTCACCGATCTGGCGCACTGCCGCCAGGAACTCAGCGACGTCGGCGACGCGGTCCTTCAGGAGGTACCCGACGGCCCGGGTCTCCTCGGCCAGCAGGTCGGTGGCGTAGCGCTCCTCGACGTACTGCGACAGCACGAGGATGCCGACCTTCGGCCACCGTTGGCGGATGGCGATGGCGGCCCGCAGCCCGTCGTCGGTGTGCGTCGGCGGCATCCGCACGTCGATGAGGCACAGGTCCGGTTGGTGCCGCTCGACGGCGGTCATCAACTCGTCGGCCGCCCCGACGGTGGCGACCACCTCCTCACCGGCGTCGGCCAAGATGCGCGTCAGCCCGGCACGCAGCAGCACGGAGTCCTCGGCGATCACGACCCGCATGGCAGCTCCACGGAGATCGTCGTCGGCCCACCCGGAGGACTGATGACGTACATCGTCCCGCCGAGTCCGGCGACGCGGTCGCGCAGGCCGGCCAGGCCGGATCCGTTGGACTCGGCGGCGCCCCCGATGCCGTCGTCACGCACCTCCACGACGAGGCGGTCGCCGGCGCGGGCGATGGCAACGTGGGCACGCGTCGCCATGGCGTGGCGGGCGATGTTCGCCAGCGCCTCGTTGACGACGAAGTAGGCGGCACTCTCGACGGCGGGCGAGGGCCGCACGGCGACCTGGACGTCGAGCGACACCGGGATCGGGGACCGGGCGACGACGGCGGACAGCGCGGGGTCGAGCCCGCGGTCCTCCAGGATCACCGGATGGATGCCGCGCACGAGGTCGCGGATCTCCTTCAGCGCGGCCTTGGCCTCCTCGTGCGCGTCGGCGACCATCGCTCGGCCCGCCTCCGTGTCGTCATGCTCGAGCTTGTCCCGCGCCGCGCCCAGGTTGGCGGCGAGGGCGACGAGGCGCTGCTGGGCGCCGTCGTGAAGATCACGCTCGATGCGCCGGCGCTCCGTCTCTGCGCTGTCGACGGCGGCCGTGCGGCTCGTCTCCAACCGGGTGACCTCAGCGGCGTGGGCCTGACCCGCCGATGGCCCGAGCAGGGCGCGCGCCAGCGCCAGCTCGGTGCGGGCCACACCGATGGTCACCCATGGTGCGACGAGCACGAGCCCGACGACGCCGACCAGTGCGGCCAGCCAGGCAGCAGGTCCGGAGTGCAGCTCGAAGAAGTAGAACTTCGCCGAGTCGCCGGGCAGCTGGTCGACCACCGCCGGCATCACGAGCATGGCGACCGAGCCACCCCAGGCGGCCATCGTCAGCACGAAGCCGACGACGGCGACTGGGAAGCGGGCGAGGTGATGGGCGATCTCCTTCCAGCGGATGCCACTGCGAACTCGCTGCCACAGTCGCGAGAACCAGCCACCCTTGGCGAACGGCGGGATCGGGTCGGCGATCTCGACGTCCATCAGCGCCGCCACCCGCGAGCGCTCGATGTTGCCGAGACCCCGGGATACGACGAACAGCAGCCACGCGACCGGTATGGCGAACACGAACGTGAAGATCAACCCGACGGTCGCCGAGAGCAGGGCGATGATCACGGCGAACGTGATCGCGCCCACCGGCAGAGCGGTCAGGTTGTACCCGGCACGGCGAAACAGCGTCAACGGGTGGCGCCAGGGGCTCAGCGGGTTGAACATCGCTCGGCTCACGTTACGAACGTTCTGCTCCATCAATCCCTGCTCCATCAATCCGCAGCGATCGCCTGCAGCACGTCGAGCCTCGCCGCCCGCCGAGCCGGTCGCAGCGCGGCCAGCACGCCGGCTGCGGCGGCCAGCACCAGCACGACGACGAGTGCTCCGACGGGAGCATCGAACACACCGAAGCCCTCCTCGGCGTTGACGGCGCGCACGAGTCCCCAGCCGAGGAACGTGCCCACAGCCAGCCCGCCGATCGTGCCGAAGACGGCCACGATCACCGACTCCCAGCGCACCGTCGCCCGCAGCTGCGATCGGCTCTGGCCGACGGCACGCAGCAGACCGAGCTCACGCCGCCGCTCGTGGATCGACAGCGACAGCGTGTTGCCGATGCCGAGCAGCGCGATCAGCACGGCGATACCGAGCATGCCGTAGACGAACGTCAGCATCTGGTCGACCTCGTTGCCGACGAAGTCGAGGTACTCGCCTCGTGTCATCGGATCGGGCGCCGAGAACTGACCGGTGACGGCGTTCACGGCGGCCGCACCGGTCTCCTCGTCGACACCCGGGGCGAGGTCGACGAAGACGACGACGTCCCCGCGATCACGTGCGTGGGGCGTCCAGTCCTCGCTCGTGATCAGCAGATCCTCGACGGTGGTGCGCTCGGCGTACACCGCCGCAACGGACAGGTCGATGGTCGCGCCGTCGACGAACGTCATCGGGATCGAGTCACCGAGCGCCAGGTCGTGCGAGGCGGCGTACTGCTCGCTGATCGCGACGTGCCCGGGCGCCATGTCGCGAACCGAACCGGCCGTGACGCCGACGTCGAGCATCTCGCTCAGCGCGGCTGGGTCCGCTGCGGTCGCATCGGCGCTCGACCCGTCGACGCTGGCGGTGACGAGCGACAGGCCCGTCGCCGACGTGACCTCCGGCCGAGCCTCGATCGCCGTGGCCAGGTCGGGCGGGAGTCCGGCGCCACTGAAGCCGTCCTGCTGGACGATCAGGTCACCGGCGAACTGGTTGTCGACCATGTCGTCGAACGACGCCTTGATCGAGCTGCCGACCGTCGTGAACAGGGCCACGACGGCGGTGCCGACCATCAGCGCCGACGCACTCCCGGCGACGCGCCGTGGGTTGCGCATGGCGTTGCGGCGGGCCAGCCGGCCGCCGAGCGTCGGCGCAGCGATGCCGAGCAGGCCGGCGGCCGGGCGGGCGACGACCGGACCGAGCACCACTGCGCCGACGACGACGGCCAGGGCTCCGAGCCCGGCCCGGCTGACCGCGCCGTCGTCACCGATGACTGTGGCAGTCGCGACTGTGAGGATGCCGGCGATGGTGATGACGATGCCGGCGATCGCCCGGATCCGGGTAGCTGCCGAACGGTCGACGGCGACGTCGCGCAGGGCGGCGAGCGGAGCGACCCGTGAGGAGCTGATCGCCGGGGCGAGGCTGGCGAGCAGCGTCGTCACGATGCCGACCACAGCCGCGATGACCATCGCGTCGATGCCGACGACGAGGCCGCCGGGGAGATCGAGCCCCGAGCCGGAGAGGATCGCGTCCAGGCCGGCCGCCAGCCCGAGGCCGACGCCGAGGCCGATGGCCGAGGCGACGACTCCCACGACGAGTGCTTCCACGGCGACGGCGGCGAGGACCTGGCGTCGGGATGCGCCCATCGCCCGCAGCAGCGCCGACTCCCGCGTGCGCTGCGCCACGAGGATCGAGAACGTGTTGTGGATGCTGAAGGCAGCGACGACGAGGGCGATCCCGGCGAAGGCCAGGAGGATCACCTCGAACATGCCGAGGAAGTCCGACTCGATGTCGGCCTCCTGCTCGGCCGTCAGCTCTTGTTGTGTCAGCGCCTCGATGCGGGCCGGCAGCAGCTGGGCGATCTCCTCGCGCAGCGTCGTCCGGTTGACCCCGTCCTCGGCGGCGACGAGCACACTCGACAGTGCGTCGGGGCGGCCGAGCAGCAGGTCGCGCGCGGCGTCGAGTGTGAAGGCGGTGTAGGTCGTCGGGCCGAGGCTGTCGACGTCGCCGAACGTGGCGATGCCGACGACCGTGACGTCGACCGGCTCTGGGGTGAGCACCGTCGTGTGGTCGCCCACGGCGAGGTCGCCGCGCTCGGCCGAACCACGGTCGATGACGACCTCATCGTCGGCCGAAGGCGCCCGGCCCTCCGCCAGTCGGTACGGGTTGAGCGCGGGGTCGTCGATCCAGTTGGCGCCCGTGGTCGGTGGACCGTCGCCGCCGATCCGGTCGCCGTCGGCGCCGATGATGGTGGCGGTCCCTTCGATCGACGGGGCCGCGGTGGCCACGCCGTCGACTGCGGCGACCGTGTCGAGGACGCCGGCGGGGATCGTGTCACGGACCCTGGTGTCGCTGGAGCCGATCACGGTGCTACTGCGCACGACGACGTCGGTACCGGCGTTGGCCGCCGAGAAGGCCCGGTTGAAGCCCGAGCGCATGGAGTCGCCGAGCACGAGCGTGGCGGCGAGGAAGGCGACGCCGAGCACGACGGCGGCGCACGTGCCGAGGAGGCGGCGCTTGCGGGCCCAGATGCCCGCGAAGGTGACGGTCAGCATGGCGGGTCCGCCGGACGTGGCGATCTCCGAGGGGTGAAGACCCGGTTCGGCACGGCGGGCGCTCCAGCGCCTTCGCCGGCCGCATCATGGACGTCATCCGGTCGAGGATCCGCTCGGGCGTGGGGTCAGCCATCGAGTCGACGAGGCGGCCGTCTTCGAGGAACAGCACGGTGTCGGCATGGCTGGCCGCGACGGCGTCGTGGGTGACCATGACGATCGTCTGGCCGAGCTCGTCGACGGCGGAGCGCAAGAAGGCGAGGATCTCGCCACCCGAGCGGGTGTCCAGGTTGCCCGTCGGCTCGTCGGCGAAGATGAGGTCAGGCCGGGAGACGAGCGCGCGGGCCACGGCGACGCGCTGTTGCTGACCACCGGAGAGCTCGCTCGGGCGGTGCGACAGGCGGTCGCCGAGGCCGACGGTGTCGACGACCGTGCGCAGCCACGCTCGGTCAGGACGACGGCCGGCGAGGGCCAGCGGCAGGGTGATGTTCTCCTTGGCGTCGAGCGTGGGCAGGAGGTTGTAGGCCTGGAAGACGAAGCCGACGCGCTCGCGGCGGAGGCGGGTCAGCTCGCGATCCGACAGCGTCCCGAGGTCGACATCGCCGATGAAGGCGCGACCGGAGGTGAGCGTGTCGAGACCAGCCAGGCAGTGCATCAACGTGCTCTTGCCTGATCCCGACGGACCCATGACGGCCGTGAATCGTTCGGCCCGCAGGCCGACGGTCACGGCGTCGAGAGCGCGGACGGCGGTGTCGCCGCGCCCGTAGTCCTTGGTGGCGAGCTCGGTGCGCGCAGCGAGGGGGACC
The DNA here is from genome assembly GCA_963774635.1 of uncultured Acidimicrobiia bacterium. GTDB lineage: Bacteria > Actinomycetota > Acidimicrobiia > Acidimicrobiales > Ilumatobacteraceae > JALZMG01. The sequence continues at coordinate 124,549 of CAVZFS010000025.1, read as the reverse complement.
GGGGCGGCCCACGCGGGGAGCGCGTCGGTGGGTGGGAGGAGCGGCGAAGGGGTCGCCGCGGGGGCGAACGAAGTCATGGTCCCAGCGTGCGGGAACGGCGATGCGGTGGCGATGGCGCAGGCCAGTGTCTCGGTACGGGGGTTTTCCCCACCACGCGGGAATGTTCGGATCGTCGCAATCCACCGCTGCCGCCAGGACCGAATGGACCAGCGTGAGGTTCGACATCGAGGACTACAAGGGCCGCGTCGAGCGGATCCGCTGGGAGGACCTCGACCTCGACGCGTTCGCCGTCGACCCCCTGGACGACGAGACGTTGCGGGTCATCGAGTACATGCACGACGTCGAACACCACACCGTGTGCTACCTGCGCGACCTGCTGGTGACGCCGGCCCACAACGACCCCGCCGTGACGACGTTCCTGTCGTGCTGGGCCTTCGAGGAGCTGTGGCACGGGGAGGCGCTGGGAGCCGTCCTCGCAGCTCATGGGCGCCCGGCCGGTGAGGAGCGGGTCGGGAAGCTGCGGGAGCGGCTGGGCTGGCGCGACCGCATCCGACCGTTCCTGTCGGCCGTCGGCTCGTCGGTGGTCGGTGAACGGCTCGTCGCACTGCACATGACGTGGGGCGCCGTGAACGAGTGGACGACCCAGGCCGGGTACGTCCGCCTGGCCCAGCGGGCCGGGCACCCGGTGTTGACCGAACTGGTGCGGCGCATCGCCCGCCAGGAAGGTCGGCACATCGATTTCTACGCCGCCGAGGCGCGGCGGCGGCTGGCTGACAGCCGGACCGCGCAGCGTCTCGTGCGGTGGTCCCTCGCCCACCTGTGGAGGCCGGTGGGGTCGGGGGTCATGCCTCAGGTGGAGACGGACTTCGTCATCAGGCACCTCTACGGGGGTGTGGACGGAGCGCCGTACGTGGAGCGCATCGATCGGCGGATCGACGCGCTTCCCGGCCTGCAAGGGCTCCGCCTGATCACGGGGGCAGTCGGACTGCGGACAGCGACTGTCCCCACACCTCTCCCAGCGGTCACCTCGCTCGAAGTGGCGGCCGCCTAGGGACACCGGCTGCGCGGGAACCGGAGCGCGTCCGGGTGGGCCGAAGTGGCCCGCCCGGACGCAACCCGCGACGCCAGATCCGAGGTTTTCGTGTCACCCGAGTCAGCGGGCCAGCGCGACGAGCCAGTCGGGGAGGCGCACCGGGCGTCCGGCCGCCGTGATGAGACCGTGCACGGTGACGCCCGTTGCGGCGGCCATGGTGTCGACCGTCAGCAGGTACGCCATCTGGAACGTGGTGCGGGTCGCCGACGCCATCACGAGATGCACGTCCACGTCGTCGTCGAAGTGCAGCGGCTGGCGGTACCGCAGCGATGCCTCGAGCACCGCTGCGTTCAGCCCCGCCGCCTGCCACTCCTGGTATGGGTGCTCGAGGTGGCGGAGGTAGGCGACACGCGCCTCCTCGAGGTACGGGAAGTACCGGCTGTGGTGAACGATGCCCATCGTGTCGGTCTCGGCGAAGCGCACCCGGATGCGGTGGCGAAACGAGTACGCGCCCGGGTCAAGAGACGGTTCTGTCCGTAGAGATCGCATCACAACGATCGATTCCTACGGACAGAAGGCTGGAATTGCGGGATGACGCCGGCGATCCGCAGTCTCGAGGCCGCTGGCGTGGCCTTCACCGTGCTGGAGTACGAGCACGACACCGGGGCACCCTACGGCGCGGAGGCGGCCGAGCGGCTCGGCCTCGAACCGGAGCAGGTGTTCAAGACCCTGGTCGTTGCCGCCGACGCGGATCTCGCCGTTGCCATCGTGCCGGTTGCCGGGCAGCTGTCGCTGAAGGCGACGGCGCGGGCGCTCGGCGCGCGTCGTGTCGAGCTGGCCGATCCAGCGGCCGCCCAGCGAGCGACGGGTTACGTCCTCGGCGGCATCAGTCCGTTCGGCCAGCGCAAGCGGCTGCCGACGGTGATCGACGAGACCAGCGAGCTCTACGACGTCGTCTACGTCAGCGCCGGTCGTCGGGGCCTCGAGGTCGGCGTCGCGCCGGGCGACCTGATCCGGCTGCTGGACGCCACCGTCGCCGCCATCGCTACGTGAAGCCGCGCCCAGGAGCTCAGCGCGCCGGGTGGCGCAGCATGGCGTCGATGCGGGCGACGCGGGTGCGGGCCGGGGGATGGGACGCCGCAATGCGGGCCCGCCACCCGACGGGCCGCTGCCCGCCTCCCATGCTGATCACCCGCCGCAGCGCATGTGCGAGGTGGCGGCCGTAGCCCATGCGCACGGTGCGCCGGTCGGCGCGGAACTCGGAGCGGTGCCCGACGACGTTGCCGAGCGCGTCCGACGCGTACAGCGCGGCGACGAACGGCAACGACAGGACGTTGAGCAGACCGGCGACGAGCTGGCCGAGCATCGTCAGCCCCGTCGATCCGGCAGCGAAGGCGTTCGTCGCCGCGGTCGCCACGTTCTGCAGCCAGAAGCCGATCCGGGCGAGGACGACGACGGGCAGTGACAACCAGTGGCGAATCGTCAACGCCACGGTGTGCAGGCCGAGGTGGTGGCTCAGCTCGTGGGCAAGGACGCCGGCGAGCTCACGGGACGGCAGCTCGGACACGGCGAACGACGTGACGACCACCAGATGGCCGCCGCAGGCGAAGGCGTTCAGCTCATCGCTCGGCAGCACGCGGAGCAGGTATCGGTCCGCCGGCAGCGAGTTGGCGATCGCCAGATCCCGCCACAGCGGGGCGATCCGAGCCAACTCTTCGGACGTCGGCCGTCGCGCCCCGAACAGCGGCGTCAGCACGACGGCCTGGATCGGTCGCACGAACAGCAGCACCGCACAGGCGGCGTACCCGGCGACGAACCACCAGAACGGCACGTCCCACACGAACTGCAGCGGCAGCCAGAACACGAGAAGCGCGAGGAGGCAGAACGGCGCGATGACGACGACCGGACCGAGCTCGGCGACCGCCGATGCCTCGAGGTGTCGGCTCCGATGGCGTCGCGGCATTCCTCGCGACACTATGGACGAGCAGTTAGTCGTACGCGGCGGCGGCCGGGGCGAGGGTTGGCTCGGGACGGATGCCGGCTGGCAGGGCCCGTCGCGCCGCCCGTCGTGCCCGTTGCGCCACCACGACCCGCCGAGCAACTCGAGTCAGGCCCTCGTAGGCCGCCCATGCGCCGACCCCGACGAGGATGGTCGCCACATAGGCCCAACCTCGCCCGAGGGCCCGAACGAGCGGCGGGAAGACGCTGAAGTGCGTGATGAAGATCCACAGCGTCGCGGCGGCGAGCACGGCGATCGGGCGGATCGCCACCCGGGGGAACGGCAGACCACGCAGCCAGACGAGGGCGATGAGACAGATGGCGATGAACCAGTCGCGCTGTGGCCAGTTGAAGAAGCCGGGGATCGTCAACAGGCACAGGAGCGTCGTCAGACCGCGCTGCCACCAGCGGTTCGACTGATGGATCAGCCAACCGAGCGCGAAGAACCAGGCCACGCCGTGAGTGCGGTAGCGCAGGTTGTACCAGTCGCCGAGCCATGCCCACTCGAGCCGTAGGACGAGCACGCCGAGGAGGACGGCGAGGGCGAACCAGTACGGGAACCGTCGCTCGAGTCGTCGCACGGCCGGCACCGCCACCAGCAGCGTGACCAGCACCGTGAGGTGGACGAAGACCTCAATGAACCAGAAGTGCCACCGGGCGTTGCGGTGCGACGCGGGACCCACGTAGTTGTTGACGAGCAGGAGCGTGCCGGCGCTGTACCAGCCGGCGACGAGGATCCCGCCTGCTGTCCACAGCACCGCCGGTGTCGCGGCCCGAATCGCCGTGCGCACCCCGGCCCGGAATCGGTCAGCGGTTCCCACGACGGGAAGCAGGAAGCGGCTGAGGTTGTACCCCGCCACCGCCAGCATCAGATGTGCGCCGCCCGGGAAGAACAGCACGTGCATGTGCGTCGCGACGACGGCACAGATGGCGATCGCCCGCAGCGCCAACGTGGTGTCCAGCACAGGTAGACGCCGACGGGAAGTGCGGGATTGGAGCTCGGCGACGGTGCGCAGGTGCCAATCAGGGGGAAGCGGGCCGAGCAGACGTTCCAATCGCAGCGAGCATTCGATGTAGCTCAGCGAGTCGCCGCCGAGTGAGATGAAGGTGCTCACTGGCCCGATGTCGGATCGTCCGAGGACGGCGGCGAAGACCGCGGCGACGGATCCCTCGCTCCGCTCCTCAGCGTCGGGTTGCCGATCCAACGCATCGCGCCGCTTGACGGCGTCGTAGTCGACCTTCCCGCTCTCGGTGCGGGGCACCGGCCCGGTGGTGTCGACCGCGATGACCGATGCCGGAAGCCCCAACATCTCGCTGACGCGACGGCTCACGATGGCGGCGGACGCCCCCGGCGCGACGACGACGAGTCGTTCGTCGTCACCGCCGACGGCGACGTCACCACAGGAACGGCCGAGCTCCTGCTCCACCAGGTCGAGGTCGACGCGCACCCCGAACGGTTTGACGAACCGCGACCGCCGTCCGACGATCTCGAAGACTCCATCGTCAGCGTGGAAGCGGCCGACATCGCCGGTGCGCAACTCCGTCAGCGTCGCGCCGAGCGCGAGGTCATCGTCATTGGTCGCATAACCGAGCATCACGTTCGGTCCGCGATAGACGAGCTCGCCCACGTCGTCGGGCAGGCCCTCGATCGGCCGGAGCTCGAGGCGCCCTCCGGGGATCGGCCGCCCGATCGCGCTGGGGCGATGTCGGGCGATCGACGGCGGGAGGTAGGCCATGCGCGCCGTTGCCTCCGTCTGCCCGTACATCACGTAGAACTTGGCTCCCCACTGCTCGGCCCGGTCGAGCCACTGCTCGACGCGCTCCGGCGCCATGCGCCCGCCGGCCTGGGTGATGAAGCGCAGCGTCGGTACATGGAGCCGCTCGGGTCCTGCCCGCTCGAGGAGCTCGAACGTGTGCGGCACGCCAGCCACATTGGTCACGCTGTGGGTCCGCAGCGCTTCGGTGAAACAGGGATCGACGACCGAGGCGTCGGTCAACACGACCGCCGCGCCGACCGCGAGGTGCGAATGGAGCACGGACAGGCCGTAGCAGTAGTGCAACGGCAACGAGGTGATGCCGCGATCCTCTGGCGTCAGCTCGAGGTAGCTCGCGATGGCGTGGGCATTGCTCGACAGGTTGCGGTCGGACAGCCGGACGAGCTTGGGTGAACCGGTCGAGCCCGACGTCGAGAGCAGGAGGGCGAGCTCCGGATGCAGCGGGCGGGGCTGCGCGGCGCCGTGCTCGACGACGACGCCAGCGCCGTCCGCTCGCACGGTCGCCGCCGGTCGCCACGCCGCGGCCATCCGGTCGACGTGGCTGCCGGCAAGCAGCGGCACGTGCCCCGCGGACAGCAGCGCGAGGTAGCTGACGACGTACTCGATCGAGTTGGTGCCGGTGAGGAGCACAACCTGCCGGTCGTGGCGCCTGTCGAAGCCGAGCGTCGTCGTGCGCTCCACCACGGCAGCCGCCAGTTCGGAATAGGTGAGCTGGCGTCCGCTCTCGATCAGCGCAGGGCGCCCCGGATCCGTACCGCGCAGCAGCTCCGCTCCGAAGGATCCGCTCGGGCCGCACCGCACCGGCCGATGTTAAGGGGGCTTATCAGGCCATGGCAAGGCGACCTGGGACCGCGTGAGCGGTCAGCGGGCCAGGGCGCGGGTGACCCAGTCGCCGGCAACGTTCGCCAGCTCGTCCGCGCCGACCTCGGTCCGGCCGTTGCGCCAGGCGTGGGTGAACGAGGAGACCGTGCCGAGCACTCCGAGGGCGAGCAGCCCGGGATCTCCGTCGCGGATCGTGCCCTCGCGCTGGCCGGCGGTCACGAGTCCGACGACGTCGCGCAGGTACACCGCCCCGCCCTCACGCAGGACCTCGGCATGGCTGGCATCGGCACGCTCGACGTCGAGTAGCGCGAAGTAGCTGGCATGAACGGCTTGGAAGCGCACGCTCGCCTCCGTCCCCTGACGAATCCGGGTCACGCAGTCCGCCTGCGGGTCCATCGCCTCGGCCTGCGCTCTGCGCAGCCGTTGGCGCATCGTGCGCACGAGCTCGGCGAACAGCGCCTGCTTCGTCGGGAAGTACCAGTAGAAGAGTCCCTTGGCGACGCCGGCGCGGCGGCAGATGTCCTCGACCCGAGTCGCCGCGAAGCCGTTCACCGCGAACAGCTCGGCCGCCGCATCGAGCAACTGCTGCTTGCGCTGCCGACCGTGATCAGTGAGTGGCCGACCTCCCTGCGGCTTTTCCTGCGGCTCGCCGGGCAGGGCGCTGACGGGCACGACGCCAGTCCACTCGGCCGTTGACCCGGTGGTCAAGTTCGACGGTGAGCCTGGGAATTACGTCGACGCTGCTAGAAACGCAATCCATGGCTCCAGACGACGCGCCGGCCGCAGAGGTTTCGGTGCTGCCCGGAGCCGAGGCGTGGTCCCACCGTGCGAACGATGACGGTGCGGTCGGGGTGTTGGCCCTCCACGGGTTCACCGGCAACCCGTCGTCGATGCGCGGGCTCGCCGAAGCCGCGGCGGCGGCTGGATTCCACGTCGAGCTGCCACGCCTTCCCGGCCACGGCACGACGGTCGAGGACATGATGACGACGACCTGGTCCGATTGGACGGCTGCCGTGGCGCGGGCGTACGCCGATCTTGCCGAGCGGACGGATCGGATCGTCGTGGCCGGCCTCAGCATGGGCGGAGCGCTGGCGCTGTGGACGGCGCTCGAACACCCGGAGGTAACCGGGCTCGTCTGCGTCAACCCGGCGACGCAGCCGCCGGCCCCGGAGGTGCACGCGATGGTCGAGGAGATGCTCGCCGCGGGCACCGACGTCATCCCGGGCATCGGCAGTGACATCGCCGATCCCGACGCCCACGAGATCGCGTACGAGGGGACGCCGTTGCCTCAGCTGCTGTCGCTGATCGACGATGGTCTGGCGCCGCTGTCCAGCCGCTTCGGCGAGTTGCACATCCCGCTGCTGCTGTTCACGTCTCGCCAGGACCACACCGTGGAACCCAGCCAGAGCGAATACCTGGCCGCGCACTACGGCGGTCCGGTCGACCACCGCTGGCTCGAGCGCAGCTATCACGTCGCGACACAGGACTTCGATCGCGACGCCATCTTCCTCGCCACGATCGAGTTCGTGCGCAAGGTCACCGGTTCAACGTGAGCTCCTTCGGGCTGCTGCACGCGTCGGCGCTGCCGACTGACATCCCGAGCCCGTCGTCTGGCACGTTGACGATCGGTCCGCTGTCGCTCAATGCCTACGGACTGATGATCGCCCTCGGCGTCATCGCCGCCGTGTGGCTGTTCGGTCGGCGGCTCGAGCAGAAGGGCATCGGCACTCGAGACGATGCCAACGCCATCGCGATCTGGGCCGTACTGGCCGGCGTCATCGGGGCCCGCCTGTACCACGTCATCACGGATTGGGAACGCTTCGAGGGCCGCTACGGCGACATCATCAAGATCTGGGAGGGTGGTCTCGGCATCCCGGGAGGCGTGCTCCTCGGCACCCTCGTCGGGGTGTACTTCATCCGGCGTCGGGGCCTCCCGCTCGGCCCAGCGGTGAACGCCGCCGCCCCTGCGTTGCCACTTGGCCCAGGCCATTGGCCGTTGGGGCAACTACTTCAACCAGGAGCTGTTCGGCTCTCCCACCGACCTGCCGTGGGCGTTGGAGGTCGACGACCAGACGGCGCTCGACGCCGGCTACCCGCCGGGGACGACGTTCCATCCGACGTTCCTCTACGAGTCGCTCTGCAACTTCGCGCTGTGCGGACTCCTGCTCTGGATCGACAAGCGCTTCAACCCTGCCGGTGGCCGGCTCTTCGCCATGTACGTGCTCGGCTACGGCATCATCCGCTTCTGGGTCGAAGGTCTGCGCATCGATCCGGCCGACGAGCTCGGCGGTCTGCGCTGGAACCAGTGGGTTGCGCTGGCGTGCGTCGTCGGTGGCGGGCTGTACCTGATCGCGACGCGCAACAAGCCCAAGGACATCCTCGTGCCGGCCGGAGCCGGAGCCGCCGCTGCGGTGGCCGAGGAGGATGAGCTCGAGTCGGAGCTCGTCGAGGCCGAGCTGATCGAGGACGACGACGCCGCGGCCGAGGCCCACAGGGACGACACCGACGACGACGACATCGAGGACGCGGAGATCGTCGAGGACACGGCGGCCGCTGCCGACGAGTCCATCCATGACGAGTCCATCCTGACGAGTCGGTCTGGGCCGAGCAAGCGTCGACGACGGCGAACGACGACGACGACAACAACAAATCCTGATCAGAGGCCCCGCGGCGAAGCTGGTGGGCGAGCCGAGCTCCAGACTTCAGACGCGGGCGCCGGTGGCGGTGTCGAAGACGTGCAGGCGGTCGGGCCGGGGGATGAGGCTGATCCAGTCACCCGGGACGTTGGCGCTGAGGCCTTCGGCGCGGGCGACGACCTGCATCGTGGGCAGCTCGTGTCCCTCGTCGACGGTGTCGTCGGTGCAGTAGAGGAACGCCTCCGACCCCAGCTCCTCGACGACGGCGACCGTCACGTCGAGCCCGCCCTCCGAGCCGATCTGCCAGTCCTCTGGACGCACGCCGATGGTTGCCGCGTCCGACGTCAACGCCGAGCGCTGCTGCGGCGTCAGTGGGACCGTGAGGCTGCCATGGGTGGCACCGTCCTCCGACACCCTCGCCGCCAGCAGGTTCATCGCGGGAGAGCCGATGAACCCGGCAACGAACACATTCACCGGGTTGGTGAACAGGTCCTTCGGTGTGGCGACCTGCTGCAGCACACCGTCGTCGAGGACGGCGACCCGATCGCCCATCGTCATCGCCTCGACCTGATCGTGCGTGACGTACACGGTGGTGACGGCGAGCCGGCGCTGCAGCGCAGCGATCTGGCTGCGCGTCTGGACACGCAGCTTCGCGTCGAGGTTGGAGAGCGGTTCGTCCATCAGGAACACCTGTGGCTGCCGCACGATGGCCCGTCCCATCGCGACGCGCTGGCGTTGACCGCCCGACAGCTTGGCGGGCTTGCGATCGAGGAAGTCCTCGAGGTCGAGGATCTTCGCCGCCTCGCGGACCCGCTCCGCCCGCTCCCGGCGGGGGACCCGCTTGACCTTGAGGTGGAAGCCGATGTTCTCGGCGACCGTCATGTGGGGGTACAGCGCGTAGGACTGGAAGACCATCGCGATGTCGCGGTCCTTGGCATGGATCGTCGTGACGTCCCGCTCGCCGATGTGGATCGTGCCCTCGTCGACCGGCTCGAGCCCGGCCAGCATCCGCAGCGTGGTGGACTTGCCGCACCCTGACGGACCGACGAGGACGAGGAACTCGCCGTCGTCGATCTGCAGGTTGAGATCGCTCACCGCCGGGTGGTCGAGCCCGGCGTATTTGCGCGTGGCGCCAGCGAACGTCACGGTGGCCATCCGGCGGCGAGGCTAGGCGCGAACCGTCCGTAGAGATCGCATCACAACGGTCGATTCCTACGGACAGAACGATCTGGGCGGACCGTAGGCTCGGCCGCGTGTCCGAACCCATCACGACCGCACGCATCACAACAGCGGAGGTGATCCACGTCGCCCGGCTGGCCCGGTTGGGTCTGACGGACGAGGAGATCGCGCGAACGACCGCGCAGCTCGGCGACATGCTCGACCACTTCGCGGACATCGACGGGCTCGACCTCGACGACGTCGTGCCGATGACGCAGCCGTATCCGCTGACCAACGTCTTTCGTGAGGACGTGGCCCAGCCGGTTCTCGACCGAGACGAAGTGCTGGCCGCCGCACCGGACCCCGTCGAAGGGCGCTTCGAAGTGCCGCCGATCATCGGACTCGAAGAATGACCGCAGGCCAAGTGACAGCCGCGGAGCTCGCCGCCGCCGTCCGGGCAGGCCAACGCCGCGCCGTCGACGTCCTCGAGGAGCACCTGGCGACCATCGCCGCCCGAGAGCCGGAGATCCACGCCTTCAACCTCGTGCTCACTGACGAAGCGCGCGCGGCCGCAGCGGAAGTCGACGCTGCCGTCTCCGGCGGCCACGATCCCGGCCCGCTGGCCGGCGTGCCCGTCGCCCTCAAGGACAACATGGTCACCCGCGGGATCGCGACGACGTGCTCGTCGCGGATCCTCGAGGGCTGGCGACCGCCCTACGACGCCACGGTCGTCGAGCGCCTGCGCGCGGCGGGCGCCGTCATCGTCGGCAAGACCAACCTCGACGAGTTCGCCATGGGCTCGAGCACCGAGAACTCGGCGTTCGGCCCGACCCGCAACCCGCACGACACGTCGCGGGTCCCCGGGGGTTCCAGCGGCGGCAGCGCGGCGGCCGTCGCCGCCGGATTCGCGGCGGTTGGCCTCGGCAGCGACACGGGCGGATCGATCCGCCAGCCGGCGGCACTGTGCGGTGTCGTCGGCGTCAAGCCGACCTACGGGGTCGTCAGCCGCTACGGCCTCGTGGCGTTCGCCAGCAGCCTCGACCAGATCGGACCGTTCACCCGCACGGTCGCCGACGCGGCGCTGGTCACCGAGGTCATCGGCGGTCACGACCCGCGCGACTCGACCTCGATCCCGCAGCCGGCGCCGGCGATCAGCCCCACGCTCAACGAGGGCGTCGACGGTCTGCGCGTCGGGCGGATCACCGACCTCCCGGAAGGCGCAGACGCCGACGTCCTGGAGCGCGTCGAGGCGGCGTTCGAGGCACTGACCGACGCCGGCGCCAAGGTCGTCGACGTCGAGGTGCCGGCCTTCACGTACGGCTTGACCGCCTACTACCTGATCGCACCGGCCGAGGCGTCCAGCAACCTCGCCCGCTACGACGGCGTCCGGTACGGGCTGCGGGTGACCGCCGCGGACACCAACGCCATGTACATGGCGACACGAGAGCAAGGCTTCGGCGACGAGGTCAAGCGGCGCATCATGCTGGGGACGTACGCCCTCTCCGCCGGGTACTACGACGCCTACTACGGCAAGGCGCTGAAGGTCCGGCGGCTGATCGCCGACGACTTCGCCAGGGCCTACGAGCACGCCGACGTGCTGATCACGCCGACGTCGCCGAGCGTCGCGTTTCCGCTCGGCGCGAAGACCGCCAACCCGCTGACCATGTACCTGTGCGACACGTACACGATCCCGTCGAACCTCTCTGGCGACCCAGGCATCACGGTCCCGTTCGGCACCGGTGCCGACGGGCTGCCGGTGGGCGTGCAGGTGTTGGCGCCAACTCTGCAGGAGCCGCTGATGTTCCGCGTCGCCCAAGCGCTGGAGAACGCCACGAAATGACGACCGCGCAGGACACCACGTACGAGCTCATCGTCGGCCTGGAAGTCCATGTCGAGCTGGCGACCGAGACGAAGCTCTTCTCGGGTTCACCGAACCGGTTCGGCGACGAACCGAACACCAACATCGACCCGGTCACGCTCGGGCTGCCGGGAGCGCTCCCGGTGCTCAACCGCAACGCCGTCGAGCTGGCGATGCGCATCGGGCTGGCGCTGAACTGCCGCATCCAAGCGTGCGCCTTCCACCGCAAGAACTACTTCTATCCCGACATGCCCAAGGCGTACCAGATCAGCCAGTACGACGAGCCGCTCAACGTCGACGGCTGGCTCGAGCTGCCCGACGGCACGCGCGTCGGCATCGAGCGAGCCCACCTCGAGGAAGACACCGGGAAGTCGACGCACCTCGGTGGCGCCGGCGGTCGCCTCCACGGCAGCGAGGCCTCGCTGATCGACTTCAACCGCTCGGGTATCCCACTCGTCGAGATCGTCAGCCGTCCCGATCTGCGCTCGGCCGAGCAGGCCCGCCAGTACGTCACCGAGCTGCGGGCGATACTCGTCGCCATCGGCGCCTCCGACGCCAAGATGGAGGAGGGCTCGATGCGGATCGACGCCAACGTCAGCGTCCACCGACCTGACGAGCCGTTCGGCACCCGCTGCGAGATCAAGAACCTCAACTCCGTGCGCTCGCTCGGCCGGGCCATCGACTACGAGGCCCGCCGCCAGATCGACATGCTCGAGTCGGGTGACGAGGTGCGTCAGGAGACACGTCACTGGGACGAGGGCGACGGCCGCACACACACGCTGCGGACCAAGGAGGACGCCGACGACTACCGGTACTTCCTCGAGCCCGACCTCGTGCCGCTCGATCCCGACGACGCGTGGATCAGCCGCGTCCGCGCCGCGCTTCCGATGCTGCCCGCCGACCGCCGGGCGCGGCTGGCCGCTGCCACCGGCGTGCCGGCTGACGCCGAAGCGGTCACCGTCGTCGTCGAGCGCGGCCAGGACGAGTACGTGCTCGACGTGGGGGAGACGGGCGGCGACGTGTCCCGGGCGCTCGTCCACGTCAAGGAGGCCTATGCCGACCAGGGCCCCGCACCGTCCGTGCCGGCCGGCGACCTCGCCACGCTGACCCGGCTCGAGCGTGACGGTCAGCTGACGGCGACGCAGGCCAAACAGGTCCTGGCCGAGCTCGTCGCGACCGGGGGCGGGGATCCGGCGGCGATCGCCGCCGCCAAGGGCTTCGAGGCGATGGACGCAACGGCGCTGACGAGCCTCGTTGACGACGCCATTCGCTCCAACCCTGCTGCCTGGGACAAGTTCGTCGCCGGCGAGGAGAAGGCGATCGGCGCGCTGGTCGGCGCCGTGATGAAGGCCTCGCGAGGTCAGGCCGACGGCGCGGCCGTCACGGCACTGCTGCGCGAACGGCGCAGCTGAGTCCGCCTCTCAGCTGCGCCGGACGCGCCCTGTCGACCCGTCCACGTGTTCCCACAGGCGGTCCAGGGCAACCGGGTCGAGCCTGAACTCGGCACCCGGCAGGCCGAGATGGGTCCCTCTACCGTCTCGAGCCACCTCCAACGACGCCATGGTCGCCGTTGTGACGTACATCGGGAGCTGGACCTCATGCAGCGGGTCGTCGTGCGACGCGTACGGCTGGCTCGACGTCCGCCGCCGGCCATCGGCCCACTACGAGGATCCGGCGATCGGTGACGCCGATGAGCACGGGCGCACGGCACAGCGACCCGTCCCGCACGCCTGGGACGACGGCCCGCAACTCTTCCGCCAGCTCCAGCAGGTCGAGCAGGTGCTCGCCCTCTGGTTCGAGGTCGGCGATCTGCCAATCGTCAGACCACCTGTCCCGTTCTTCCGCCAGTCGAGCTCCGGCGCCCATCGTCGCTCCAAATCCCCAGCGCCCGGCAAGGCGCGGGCATGCCCCGCTACTCTGCGCAGACGGGGACCGTCCCCGCATCGGGGAGATCCCGTGCTCCTACACAACGATGTCGACCACCGACCTCCGCCCAGCGTCGCTGCCCGGTCGCGGTGACGCCATTGCCACCATCGTCGCGCTCGCCGCCCACGTCATCGACGGCGAGGGAGGTGGCCTGACGATCGTCGGCGAGCCCGGCATCGGCAAGACGACCGTCCTCGACCGATCCGCCGAGCTGATCGTCTTCCAGCTCCCACAGGTGCGGCATCATCCGGCTACGCGGCGTCGAGGCGGAGTTCGAGCTGGCCTGGTCATGCCTCGGCGCCCTGCTCGATGGCCTGTTGGGCGGGCTCGACCAGCTCGCACCGGCACGTGCGGCGGCGCTTCGCGCCGCGCTGGCGATCGAGCGGACCGCCGAACCGGTCGAGCCGTTCGCCGTGGCTCTGGCGGCGCGAGACCTCCTCGTCGATGCCGCGGAAGAACGGCCGATCATCGTGCTCGTCGACGACATGCGCTGGGTCGACGTCCCGACGCAGCGGGCGCTGTCGTTCATCGCCCGCCGCCTGCAGTTCGATCGGGTCGGGCATCGTGTCGGCGCGCCGTGATGTGATCGACGAGTCGCTCGACACGGGTCCGGTCGTCGAGCTCGACGCGGTTCCCGACGACGTCGCCGACCGATCCTGCGCGACGCCGGAGTGACCAGCCCGGTCGCCCGCGACCAGCTCATCGCCGCCAGCGGTGGCATCCCGCTCGTCGCTCGTCGAGGCCGCCAACCTGCTCGATGCCGACCAGCGCGAGGGCCGGGCCGACCTGCCCGACCCGATGCCGATCGGGCCGAGCGGGCAACGCGTCGTCGACCTGATGCTCGAGCGGCTGCCTTCGGCGGCCCGGGCGGCGCTCGTCGTCGCGGCCGCCGACGCTGACGGCGATCTGCTGCGCATCCTCCACGCCCTTGCCATCCGCGGGCTCTCGGTGACTGACCTGGAGGCTGCCGAGGAGGCGGGGGTGATCACCCTCGGTGGCGACCACCTCACGTTCCGGCATCCGCTGATCCGGTCGGCCGCGTACCACGACGCGGCGCGCGCCGAGCGGCGCGCCGCACATCGAGCCCTCGCCGACGCGATGCCGGTCGGCTCCACGGCGAGGGCCTGGCACCTGGCCAGGGCGGCGGTCGGCCCGGACGAGGAGATCGCCCGGGCGCTGGACGAGGCAGCCGCGATCACCGCCCGTCGCGGCGCCCCAAGTGTGGCCGGCCGCTCGTGGGAGCTGGCCAGCCGGCTCTCACCGGACAGCCGCGACCGTGTGCGCCGGCTGCGCCTCGCCGCATCCGCCGTGCTCGACGCCGGGATGGCGGGGGCCGCAGGTCATCTCTTGGACCGGGCGGACGAGGTCGTCGACGTCGACCCCGCTGCCGACGACCTGGTCGAGCGGATCAGCCGCCGCCAGCTGCGCTGCCGGTTGCCGTTGTCGAGCGGCGGGGCGCCAGAGGCCGCGGCGAGCCTGCGCAAGGCGCGCCGCCGAGGTGGCGGCGGAGGCGCCGAGCGTCGCCGTCGACCTGCTGATGGATGCCCTGGCGGCATACATCCGCTCGGGCGTGATGGCCGACATGGCGAGCGCCATCGAGGACGCGGTGCTGCTGCAGGACCGAGTGGACGACGATCGCGCCCGGCGGATCGACGTGATGCTCGGCGCCCTGATGTATGCGAGGGGCGACCCGGACGGCGAGCGGCGGCTCGACCGCTACGTCGAGATGACCGGTCCCGACCGGCCGGCCGCCGACGCCATGTTCCTGGCCGAGGTGCTGGCACCGACGCTTGGGTTCCTGCGCCGCTCCGACGACTGCGACGCTCTGCTGGCAGGGTTGGAGGCCGACTTGCGGGCGAGAGGCGCGGTCCGGCCGCTGGTCTCGGTCCTCGGCGCCCAGAGCCTTGCGCACTACAGCCGGTCGTTCCCGGCCACGGTTGCCTCCGGCAACGAAGCGATCACGCTGGCCGAGAACAACGGCACGCCAGAGCTGGCGTCGCTGGCGGCTGCCGTGCTGGCGCTGTGCTCGGCCGTGATCGGTGACGAGGACATGTCCCGCCGGGCGGCGTCGCTGCTCTCCGACGTGCCCGAGCCCGAACGCCGCGCCCTCGGACCGATCGGCTCGGCGTACCTCGCCTTCAACCTGGGCCGATTCGATGAAGCGGACGCGCTGTACCGCGACGTCCTCGAGCTGTCTCCTATCGGCCAGGGCTTCGTGCGCTGGGAGACGGAGTGGATCGAGTGCTTGAGCCGCCTCGACCGCCGCGACGAGGCGTACGCCGTGCTCGCCGAGATGGAGTCCGTGATGACGCCCGAGCTGCTCGTGTACCAGGGCGTCGAACGGACCAAGGGTGTGCTGGCCGAGGTCGACGACGAGGCGTTCGACTACTTCGCCAGGGGGCTCGCCGCGGCCGAGCAGCAGGACAACAAATTCGCCGCGGGGCGTGTCGAGCTGGCATGGGGAGAGCGGCTGCGCCGGGCCCGAAGGCGGGCGGAGGCCCGAGGGCATCTCGAGCGGGCGGTCGAGCTGCTACGCGCCGTGGGCGCCACCGTCCCGGCCGAGCGGGCGACCCAGGAGTTGCGTGCCGCCGGGGGTGTCGTCGGCGACGCCGCCGGGTCGCACCAGCTGCTGACGCCACACGAGCTGCAGGTGGCGCGGCTGGTGGTCGGCGGCGCGTCGAACCGCGACCTGGCGGCGAAGCTGTTCATCAGCCCGCGCACCGTCGAGGCGCACCTGACGGCGATCTTCCGCAAGCTCGGCGTCCGCAACCGCCGCGAGCTGGCCGCCCGCGCGCTGGACGACCCGGTCCTCCAACCCTGAAAACATCGACGCACGAGGTCTCCGGCGTCGCTACGTTGGTAGTCCATCATCTTCGAGTTCGGTGACTGTGCGGTCGATCCCGGACGGTTCGAGCTTCGCCGGGGTGGCGTCATGCAGCACGTGGAGCCGCAGGTCTTCGACGTGCTCGTGTATCTGATCCGCCATCGGGATCGGGTCGTCACCAAAGCGGAGTTGTTGGACAACGTCTGGGGAGATCGGTTCGTGAGTGAGTCGGCGCTGGCCAGCCGGCTCAAGTCGGCGCGCCGCGGCGTCGGCGACGATGGTGCCTCTCAACGCGTGATCCGCACGGTGTTCGGGCGCGGGTACCAGTTCGTCGCGCCGGTCGTCGAGCGCCATGAGACCGGACCGACTCCGGTCGTGGCGACCGCGCCGACGGCCGAGGCGGACGAAGATGCGGGGCCGCTCGAGCAGTCGATCCAGTTCTGCACGGCGGCGGACGGCGCCCGCATCGCCTACGCCACCATGGGCACCGGCCCCGTGCTCGTGAAGGCCGCCAACTGGTTGACGCACCTCGACTACGACGGAGAGAGCAACGTGTGGCGGCACTGGCTCGCGGGGCTGGCCCGCGGCCGGAGGCTCGTCCGCTACGACGAGCGGGGCTGCGGGATGTCGGACTGGAACGTCGACCGGTTCACGTTCGACGACTGGGTGGACGACCTCGAGCTGGTCGTCGACGCCGTCGGGCTCGACCGCTTCCCCCTGCTCGGTGTGTCGCAGGGCGGGGCTGTGGCCATCGCCTTTGCCGCCCGCCACCCGGAGCGGGTGTCGAGGTTGATCCTTGCCAGTTCCTATGCCCGTGGCCGGCTCGTGCGGGCGACGACGGACGAGCAGCGCCGTGAGGCTGCCTTGGACCTCGAGGTGGCGCGCATCGGGTGGGGCCGCGACGACCCGTCGTTCCGCCAGATGTTCACCACGCAGTTCCTGCCGGACGGCACCCGCGAACAGTGGGAGGGCTTCAACGAGCTGCAGCGCCGCACGACGTCGGCCCACAACGCCGTGCGCTTCCTCGAGACGTTCTCCCGCATCGACGTCACGGAGATCGCCCCTGACGTCCGCTGCCCGACGCTGATCATGCACAGCCGCGACGACCGCCGGCAGCCGTTCTCGGCCGCTCGCGAGCTGGCGGCGCTCATCCCCGGCGCCCGGCTGGTCCCGCTGCAGAGCCGCAATCACATCCTCACCAACCACGAGCCGGCGTGGCCCGTGTTCCTGCGCGAGATCGATTCGTTCCTCGCCGCAGAGATGTTGCATACGGCTTGACGGCCTAGCGCAGGCTTTCTTCAAGAAATCGCTCGACGGTCTTCATGACTGGGTGAGCGCGGCGGCGCACAATCGTCACCGTCGGACGCCAGCGCGTGCCGGGCGGGGCGCGTTGGTCGGAGGGCCAGGTCGCGCCGGGCGGGGCGCGCTGGCCCCTCCCCATCACCCCCTGTCGAGGAGCTTTTCCAATGTTCAAGACACGTTCGCGCGCCCTCGCCGCACTTGCGGGCCTCGCGCTCGTCGGCGCTCCGGCGCTCGCCGGCTGCAGCGACGAAGACACGACGGCGGAAGCCAGCGGTGACCGCCCGGTCGTCACGTTCACCGCGACCGACACCACGCTGACCGTGCCGGCGGAGGTGCCGAGCGGCTTCGTCGACATCAACCTGCAGACCGAGCCGGGTGACGTCGACGTCCATCACATCTTCGTTGCCCGCCTCGACGACGGCGTGACCGTCGACGAGATCCTGAACGGTGACGACGACGCGTTCTTCACCAAGCTCACGTTGAAGGGCGGCAACGGATCGATCGCCGCCGGCGAGGACGTGACGATGACGCTCGACCTCGAGCCGGGCAACTACTTCGCCTTCGACAACCCGCAGAACGAGAACTCGCCGACGGCGGAGTTCACGGTCGTCGACTCCGGCAGCCCCAGCCGTCGTCCCGAGGCCGAGGGTGTCATCACGATGGGCCCCGGCATGGTGATCAACGTGCCGGAGGACTTCGACGGGACCGGCACCTGGGAGTTCGTCAACGAGGACACCGAGGAAGTTCACGAAGCGGCGCTCGTCAAGTTGACGTCAGGTGCCACGTCCGACGACCTCGTCGAGTGGTTCGGCGGGGACCACCAGACGCCGCCGCCGATCGACGGCGAGTTCGGCAGCATGGGCGCCCTCGGTCCCGGGCAGCGGGCGTGGATCACGATCGAGCCGGGCGGGCCCGGCGACTACGTGCTCGTCTGCTTCGTCCCTGGCCGCGACGGCATCCCGCACGTCATGAAGGGGATGGTCACGCCCGTGACCGTCGGTTGAGATCGATTCGATGACGATGGCTCGCTTCCTCTTCGCCTCGATGCCGATCGAGGGTCACTCCGCCAGCCCGCTGTCCATCATGGACCGCCTGCTGTCCACCGGCCACGACGTCACGTGGCTGTCCGGTGCGGCGTACGCCGACCGGGCGGCGCGGCTCGGCGTGCGCCACGTCCCGCTCGACAGGTGGACCGATCTGTCGAGGTACGACGATCCGTTCGACGCCTTCCCGCACCTCCGCGGCTTGCGCGGCGCCAACCTGATCCGGACAGCGTTTCGCGACGTGTTCGTCGCCGAGGCCGGCGGCCAGTTGCACGACATCGAGGCGGCGCTCGAGGACTTCCCGGCCGACGTGATCGTCGCCGACGGGCTCGTGTTCGGCGCTCGCCTGGCCGCCGAGCGCCATGGCATCCCGTACGCCGGGATCGGCGACGGTCCGTACGCCATCACCGATCCCGAGGTCCCACCGTTCGGGCCGGGTCTGTCGCACCGGCCCGGCGCGCTCGGCCGGCTGCGCAACCGCGCCTTCTACGCCGTCATTCGGCGCTTCTTCGCCGACGTGAATGCCGAGCTGACCCGCGTCCGCGTCGAGCTCGGCTTCCCGGCGGAGCATCCCTGGGTGTTCGACGACATGGCCGCCGGCGCCTTGTATCTCCAGGGCAGCGTGCCGGGCTTCGAGTACCCGATCCAGAGCCTGCCCGCCAACGTCCGATTCGTCGGCGCGCTACGACCGCCGATCCCGGCCGACTGGGTTGCCCCGCCGTGGTGGCGCGACCTGGACGGCTCGTGGCCGGTCGTGCACGTCACCCAGGGCACGATCCGGCCCGATCCGACCGAGCTGTTGCTGCCGACGATGGAGGCGCTCGCCGACGAGGACGTGCTGGTGGTGGCGACGACCGGCGGATGCGATCCCAGCGAGCTCGGACCGTTGCCGCCGAACGCGAGGGCGGCGTCGTTCATCCCGTACGAGTTGCTGCTCGCCAGGGCGTCGGCGTTCGTCACCAACGGTGGCTTCATCGGCACGAACCTCGCGCTCCACCACGGCGTTCCCGTGATCCAGGTCGGGCGCACGGAGGAGAAGGCGGAGATCGGCGCACGCATCGAGCACGCCGGCGTCGGGCTGCGCTTCGGCCGGCGGCCGTCAGCACGACGGCTGCGCGACGCCGTGCACTACGTGCTGACCGACCGGACCGTGCGCGGCAACGTCGACAGCCTCAGCGAGCAGTACCAGTTGCACGACGCGCCGACCGAGGCGGCGGCGTTGCTCGTCGAGCTGGCTTCAGCCCACGCCCGTGCTCAGGACATCGCCGAGCGCAGCACCTTGCCGGCGTAGCGGACGGCGTCGAGGTCGCAGCCGTCGGCGGGCATGTTGACGGCCAGTCCGTCGATGCCCATCGCCCGCAGCTGGCCGATCCGCTCGACGACCGCTGCCTCGTCGCCCATGATGATGCGGGCACCCACGAGGGCGCGAGTCGCCTCGTCGGCGGTCGCCCAGTCGAGCCCGCGTGTGGCGAGGAACTCGTCGCGCTTCCGATCGGCATCGGCGGCCGATTCGCCGATCACCAGGCTGCCGAGTGACGAGACGTGGATCGAGGAGCGCTCCCGCCCGATCCGGTCGAGGTGCTCGCCGAGCGCGGACAGCTTGCGCGGGATGTCGTCGAACGACGCCGTCATGTTCAGCATGTCGGCATGCTGCGCGGCGATGCGGAACGTCACCTTCTCGCCCTGCCCGCCGACCATCACGGGCGGACCGCCCGGGCGGAGCGGGGCCGGCGAGTTGATGGCGTCGACGGTGCTGTAGTGGCGACCCTTGAACGTCGGTCGCTCGTCGCGGAACATCGCCCGGCAGATCTCGATCGCCTCCTCGAGCATCTGCATCCGCTGGCCGACCGGCGGGAAGTCGACTCCCAGTGCTTCGTGCTCCACGTCGAACCACGCCGCGCCGATGCCGAGCAGCGCGCGGCCGTGCGAGATGACGTCCAGGGAGCTGACGATCTTGGCGAGGATGGCCGGGTTGCGGTACGTCACGCCGGTGACCAGCGTGCCGAGCATGACCCGCTCGGTGCGGGCGGCAATGGCGCCGAGCAACGTGTAGGCCTCGAACATCTCGTTGGTCGGCGGGCCGAGCAACGGAAGTTGGTAGAAGTGGTCCATCACGAGCACGGCGTCGAAGCCGGACTCCTCGGCCGTCTGGGCGACCGCCGAGACGCGGTCGAACAGCTCCTCGCGGGGCACCCCCGGATACGTGAAGTTGGGGATCTGCAGAGCGATGTCGAACATGCCGCGACTGTAACACTGTTCATATCGATGATCAATGGTGTCGATGATCAACAGAGTCGATGATCGACAATGTCGACTCGTTGCTCTTGCGTCGCGTACGCTGTGGTGCGATGTCCTTCGCGCCGGCGGCCTCGTTGACCTACCTCGTCCAGAAGGTGGCCACAAAGGCGCTGACGGCTCTGGAGGAGTCCTTCGACGACCTCGGGATCACGGCTCGCCACTACATCGTGCTGGGGTTGGCCAGCGATCCCGACCAGCCCTCGCAGGCGGTGATCGCCGGCAAGATCGGGGTCGACGCCACAGTGCTCGGGCGGATGCTCGACGAGCTCGAGCAGCGCGAGCTGGTCGTGCGCCAACGGGCCAGCGACGACCGCCGCCGCCACGAGCTGGTCCTCACGCCGGCCGGCCGGGACGTGCTCGAGGCCGCCGAAGCGCGACGACGCGACACTGAGCGGGAGTTCTTCGGGCGCCTCTCGGCCGCTGACCGTCGTGCTCTCGAGGAGGCGCTGCGGGTGCTGTTGGGGTAGAGGACGACACGGATTCGCGGCTGCGCGGTCTGCGGCAACCGAGTGGATGTCGATCGCGCAGGCCTCGTGGCACAGTCGATCACGTCTCCGCGGTTTCGCTGCTCACCTCGCCGCGCCGCGCCGTTTCGTACGCGGCGCGAAGCTGATCGCTGGCACGCGGTGCGTCGGGGTCGGGGCGCGGGACGCCGAGGTGGAGCTCGCGCAGTTCGTCGATCATCGCCGCCACGAGCTCGGGGCCACCGTCGCGTAGCCTTTCGGCGCGGACCTGTAGACGGCGCTCACCGTGTCGGTGGGCGAGGCCCCAGTTGCCGAGCGCGACCATGACGGGGAGCACTTGGATGCCTGCCTCGGTGAGCGAGTAGGCCGCCCGCTGCCCACGGCGGACGTCGTCGCGGGTGAGCAACCCGGCGGACACGAGCTGCTTGAGGCGGCTGGCGAGGATGTTGGTGGCAATGCCCTCCTCGGAGCCGGCGATCAGCTCGCGGAAGTGGCGGCGGTTGCCGAACATGATGTCGCGCAGCACGAGCGTCGCCCACGGGTCGCCGAGGACCTCGACGGCGGCGTTGATCGGACAACCCGAGCGTGGGGCGTTGTCCATGCGCTCCTGTGCGCTCCTTCCAAAAAGTGCTTGCGATCTGCTACTGCTTCTGGTTAGGTTAGCGGAAACCAGTTGCACATCGCAACCACTTCTCGCTCAGGAGGCAGTCATGTCCCAGGTCCGTGTTCACAACTTCTCGATCTCCCTCGACGGGTTCGGGACCGGCGACGGCATCACGTTCGACGCCCCGTTCGGTCACGCCGGGGAACGCCTGCACGAGTGGATGTTCGCCACCAGGTTCTGGCACTCGATGGTCGGCGAAGCCGGTGGCACCGCTGGTGTCGACGACTCGTTCGCCGAGCGACACGGCATCGGCTTCGGTGCCGAGATCATGGGCCGGGGCAAGTTCGGTGCGCAGACCGGCCCGTGGACCGACGTCGGCACCGACGACGAGTGGCGTGGCTGGTGGGGGCCGAACCCGCCATTCCATACGCCGGTGTTCGTGATGACGCACCACCCGCGCCCGCCGATCGAGATGGAAGGCGGCACCGTGTTCCACTTCGTCGACGCCAACCCACAGGAGGCGCTCGACCTCGCCCGAGAGGCAGCCGGCGGCCTCGACGTGCGCATCGGCGGTGGCCCCACGATCATCCGCGACTTCCTCGCCGCCGGCCTCATCGACACGCTCCACGCCGTTCAGGTCCCGATCCTGCTCGGCCGGGGCGTTCGCCTGTGGGACGGCGTCGAGGGTGTCGAGGAGCGCTACGACATCGAGGCGGTCTCATCCCCGAGCGGTGTCACCCACCTGACCTTCACACGGCGATGACCGGTCCGCAGCGCACGGGTGACGGGTCGCTAGTCGCCGACTGCAGCCGGCTGGACACGCGTGGACCGGACTACCAGAAACTGCTGGCGCGCCCGTTCCGCTACGGCGTGCACACCTGAACGTCAGACACCCCGGGACAGAGCACGGGCCGTCAGCTCTTCAGGTGGGCGATGATGCGCGCCTGGATGTCGTCGCTCGTCGGGTCGGTCCACACGCACAGTCCCGTCACGGCGAACGTTGCCTCAGTGTCAGGCTGGTCGTTGTCCGGGGGGTTGGCTCGAAACGTTGCTGCCGTTCGTGGCCGTCCGTCATGTGTGCCGCCCCTCGGACATGCAGGACCGGCCGGCGTGGCTTGATAGGAGCGTGGCATCGCCCCCACTGAGGTGTGCCCACCGACCGGTCCCGTTGTCACCTCAACATCGAGAAAGGCGACCGGGACATGGTGATCCTCGGGATCGACGCGCACAAGCGCACCCACACGGTGGTGGCCATCGACGAGCGAGGCCGCGAGCTCGCGTCGAAGACGACGAAGACGACCACGACGGCTGCTCACCTCGAGCTCGTTCGTTGGGCCGAACGGTTCGGCCCCGAGCGGGAGTGGGCGGTGGAGGACTGCCGACATCTGTCGCGGCGCCTCGAGGCCGATCTGCTCGCCGCCGGTGAGCGGATCCGTCGGGTGCCGCCCAAGTTGATGGCGAAGGCCCGGGACTCGGCTCGGACCTACGGCAAGTCCGACCCGATCGACGCGCTCGCGGTCGCCCGTGCTGCACTGCGCGAACCGGACCTGCCGATGGCACAGCTCGACGGCCCTGCCCGGGAGCTCCGACTGCTCGTCGACCACCGAGAAGACCTGGTCAAGGACCGCACCGGGCACATCAACCGGCTCCGCTGGCATCTCCACGAGCTCGACCCGAGCTGGGACCCACCGGCCCGAACGATCACCAGCTACAAGACCCTCGATCGCATCGCCGAGCGCCTCCAAGGCGATGACCAGTTGGTCGCTCGCATCGCCGCCGATCTCGTCGATCGCATCCGATCCCTCACGGTCACCGAACGAGCCCTCCAGCGCGACATCACCGAACGGGTCAACTCCATGACGCCCTGCCTGCTCGCCCTCGTCGGTGTCGGACCGCTCATCGCAGCCAAGATCGTCGCCGAGGTCGCCGACGTCCGCCGCTTCAAGCACAAAGACGCCTTCGCCCGCCACAACGGCACCGCCCCGCTACCGGCCTGGTCCGGGAACCCGAACCGGCACCGGCTCTCCCGCACCGGCAACCGTCAACTCAACGCCGCCATCCACCGCATCGCCATCACCCAGCTCTCCCACCACCCGGACGCGAAAGCCTTCCGAGATCGACGCATCGCCACGGGCGACACCGGAACCGAAGCCCTTCGAGCCCTCAAGCGACGACTCTCAGACGTCGTCTTCCGAGCCCTGCTCCTCGACGCAGAACCGGCCCACCCCGCCAATCTCGCCCACGCCGCTTGACATAGGAGCGAATGACGGGTTGCTAGCTCCGATCGCGCCGAGCACGGGCCGTCAGCTCTTCAGGTGGGCGATGATGCGCGCCTGGATGTCGTCGCTCGTCGGGTCGGTCCACACGCACAGGTGGGTCCCGTCTGCGACGCGGAGGATGTCCGAGTTGGGCAGGTGCTGGAGACCGTTCTCGCTCTGATCGGGGTGGACGTCGGAGTCGGCGGTGCCGTGCACGAGCAGCGTTGGCGTCGAGATGCTCGACAACCCGAGGTCGCCGATCTTGGGGTACTGCTCTTGGTCGTTCTTCAGGCCGTCGTGGCGGCCCGAGATGGTCGCGGACACCTTCAGAACGAAGTCGCGCTTGGTCTCATCGTTCCAGATGTGTTCGGTGAGCGTGTGCGCTTGTTCCTTGGTGAGGTCGCCTTCCTCCGAGGCCACCATGCCGACAACCGATTTGGGTGCGTGCTTGGCCATCTCCTTGAGCAGCCAGTTGCCGACCGCGCCGGTCAACAAGCTGTACTCGATGCTGTTGATGCCGTTCGCGAACTCGTAGCGCATGCTCAGCGCAGCCAGAGCGACGAGTGCGGAGACGCGGTCGGGGTGCTTCGCCGCCAGCCGGTACGACGAGGGGCCGCCGCCGGACCAGCACATGACGGCGAAGGTGCCGATGCCGAGGTTGTCCATGAGCGCGATCTCGAGGTCAGCCTGTTGATCCGGATTCGCGACGCGGTCACTGAGTGGAGTCCCGAGATATCCGGGCCGCGAGATCGAGATCGCGCGGAAGCCTCGCTCCACCAGGAACTCGGTCATCACCGCGCCCTGGTCGCAACCGCCGGGGCTTCCGTGCACGAACAGCACCGGCGGTCCGTCTCCGTGGTCGAGGTACTCCACCTTGCCGAGCGGTGTGTCGACGGTGGTCGATCCTTCAGCTGACTTCGCCATGGTTCCTTCGCCTTTCGATGCTTCCAGCGGTACATCGGACGGTACGGAAGCTCGCGCCTGATCCGTTGCACGTCCGTCTCATGTTCGGCGGCGAAGGCGGTGATGTGCGAGAGGCCCGGGTACTAGGCGGAATCGCGTGGCGCCAACTCCGTGACCCAGGAGTTCAACGTCTCAGTGTGATATCTCGTCCGCGGTCGCTCGCTCGAGGCGAGCGTGAGACCGCCAACCGCTGATGGCACGACCCCGAACGTTTGCTTGAACAGCCGGTTGAAGTGGCTCGGGTTCTCGAAACCCCAGCGGGTCGCGATGATGGCGATGTGCTTGCGGCTCGTGCTCGGGAGCGCGAGATCGTGCATGCACGCCCGCAGGCGCGCATCGCGAATGTGTTTTGCAACCCCGCCGTCTTCCTCGAACAAGCGATAGAGCGTCGCACGCGAGCAGAAGAACTTCCGTCGCAGCGTGTCGACGTCGAGCGCGAGGTCGTCGAGATGGTCGGCGATGTATTGGCGTATCGCGACGTTGAGTGCGCGGCGAACGTCGTCTTCGTGCTCCCGACCCGGTTGCAAGAGACCATTGAGGAGCCCGACCAACGAGCTCGCGAGCGGCGGTCCATCCGACATCGCGGCCCGCGGAAGCTCGGCCCACAACGTCGTGAGGGCAGACGTGAGGATGCGGCCGGTCGGGCTGTCGACGCGCCAGGAAATGACCGGCGCGCGGATACGGATCCAGTCGTGGCAGTCGATCCGCGCGCGCGGCACGATCACGCCGATCACTTCCGAATCATCGGTCCACACCGAGAACGGGTGCGCGAGATCCTGCAGCACGATCCGGTCTGGTGCGCCGTAGAGGTCGACATCACCGACTGCGCCCCTGATCGACCCGCGCCGATAGAGCTGCACGGAGATGCCGTCCGACAGGCCGGTCGCGACGTGGGCAGGCGTGCGAATGATCGCGTGCGCGGCGTAACGCAGGTGGTACACGATGACGTCGTGGACGAGGTAGTCCGCGGCGTCGCACTCGAACGTGTCGCGCGTCGCGGGCAGACGGTGCCAGAGCGATCGCGACGCATCGTTGAACACGTCGAAACGATCGGCTTCGGGGATCGCGTCGTGCCAGCGGACTGCGGGCAATCCCATCACCGAGAGCGACGCTAGCCCCAGCCGAAGTTGAGACGGAGGTGCAACCGATCGGAGGAACGTGCGCGTACGGTCGGAGCCAACGATCTCGAGCACGAGGGGATTCCGATCGTGAAGTCGCTCAAGCTCTCCGACGGCCGGTATCTCGCCTACCACGAATACGGCGATCCCGACGGCACACCGGTGATCTTCAACCACGGGCTTGCCGACTCGCGGCTGATCCGCAACCCTGACGACGCCGTGGCGGCCTCGCTGGGCGTGCGCGTGATCGCCGCCGACCTGCCGGGAGTGGGTGGCTCCTCACCGCACCCCGGCCGCAAGATGGTCGACTGGGGCAAGGACATGGAGGAGCTCGTGGACGCCCTCGGATTTGGGACGTTCAACGTGGCGGGTCACTCCGCCGGCGCACCACACGCGCTCGCGATCCCGTACCGGCGGCCCGACCGTGTCGGCAAGATCGTGCTCGCCTCGCCAGTCGCGCCGCTCGACGAGCCCGGCATGAGCGAGCTCATGATCAACTTCGTCGAAACCATCGCCACGGACGACCCCTCCGCCGCCGACACGTTCCTCTCGGATCCCGCGCTACGGGAGATGTTCGAGGCGTCGTTCGCCGCCGGAATGTCACAGGGCGGCGAAGGCATCGTCGAAATGACGATGGCTCTGTGGGACTGGGGCTTCAAACCCGAGGACATCAACCAGCACGTCGAGCTCTTCTACGGCGACGCCGACGACATCCTCGACCCCCAGATGCCGCAGCACCTCGGCGCCCGACTCCCCGACTGCACGACGCACGTCTGGAACGGGGCGGGCCACTACGGCTTCGTCGACCGCGACCGGTGGACCGACTTCCTGACCGCGGTCGCCTGAGATCTCCCGACTGGCGCCATCGCCCTACGCGGCAAACGTTGAATGACGCTGGACTAGCTCTGGCCGATGAGGCACGACGAACCGCCGTCCACCGGCAGGATCGCACCCGTGACGAACGAGGCCTCGTCCGAGGCCAGGAACAGTGCGGCCGCCGCGACGTCCCAAGCCGTGCCCTGACGTCCGAGTGGGACGCGGGCGGCCCGCTCCTGCGCCAGTTGCTCGCGTGGGATGCCGCTCGCGTTGGCGACGGAATCCACCCCCATGGGCGTGTCGATCAGTCCCGGCATGATGCCGTTGGCGCGAATCCCGTAGCGGGCATTGCTGATCGCCAGGAGGTGCACGAGGGCGTTGACCCCAGCCTTGGAGATCTTGTAGGCGGCGAGGTGGGTCGCCGATGCCGTTGCCGCGATTGACGACACGCACACGATCGCTCCCGAGCCCTGTTCGCGCATGACCGGTAC
This sequence comes from uncultured Acidimicrobiia bacterium, assembly GCA_963774635.1. GTDB lineage: Bacteria > Actinomycetota > Acidimicrobiia > Acidimicrobiales > Ilumatobacteraceae > JALZMG01. The sequence continues at coordinate 97,162 of CAVZFS010000025.1, read as the reverse complement.
GACGTGCTTGCACGTCGACCACATCGCCTTCAGGTTCACGTCCATGATCCGGTCCCACGCATCCTCGGACACGCGGGCGACCGAGCCATCCCCCGAACCGATGCCGACGCCGTTGTAGAGGATGTCGATTCGCCCAAGGGTGCTGAGTGCGACCGACGGGAGCTCCCGCACTGCCTCGATGTCGGTGATGTCGGCGACGTGCACGTGCGCGCTGCCGCCATCGCCCCGAACCATGTCGGCGGTCTCGCCGACGGAAACGGGGTCCACATCCACGAGGAGCACCTCGGCGCCTTCTGCGGCGAAGCGGATCGCCGTCGCCCGCCCATTTCCGATGGTGAGCCCCGGGGTCTGACCGGCGCCGACGACGATGGCCGTCTTCCCACCGAGTCGGCCCCGCCCCTGACTGCCGACGCTCATCCGGACCAGCCTTGCATCGAATCGACCGACACCGTTGAGCTCAGCGCGGGCGGTGATGCAGGTGGACGACACCGTTGCCGAACCGCCGCTCTGCGAGCAGTTCGAGGTCCACCTGGACATCTCGCGGCAACCCGGGCTTGCCGCCCCCCAAGATGACCGGGAACACGAACAGGTGGATCTCGTCCACCAGGTCCGCCCGGAAGGCGTGGTGCGCGAGGTCGGGGCCGCTGATGCTGATGTCGCCGGTGGCGGTCTCCTTCATGCGTTGGATCGCGTCGGCGTCGAACTCGCGCTCGAGTCGCGTGCGGGGCGTCCACACGGCATCGAGCGTGCGCGAGTACACGACCTTGTCGAGCGCCCTCCACACCTCGGCGAACTCCGCTTCGGCGACCGGCAGCCCGGGCTCGTCGCCGACGTTCTCCCAGACGGCCATCGTCTCGTACATCCGCCGGCCGTAGAGCTCGGTCCGGATGGGCCCCTCGAGATCGTTGAGGAACGCATGAACCTCCGCGTCGGGCATCGCCCAGTCGAACTTGCCGTTCGTGTCCTCGATGAAGCCGTCGAGGGAGGTGATCGCCGTGTAGGTCAGCTTGGCCATGGTGCCTCTGGATCGTCTCACACCCCGGTCAGGGGCATCGGGTGTCACGGAAGCCAAGTCGCTCGATGCGGCTGCCCGCGAGCCTGGTCGGTATGAACGACCGCATCCCCACTCGCACGCTTGGAGGAAGTGACCTCACCGCCGGAGCGATCGGTCTCGGTTGCATGAGCTTCAGCCCGGCGTACGGCGGGTTCGAGGGTTACGACCCGACGGCGACGATCAACCGAGCGCTCGACCTCGGTGTCACCATGCTCGACACGGCCGACGTGTACGGGCCCCACGTCAGCGAGCAGGTCGTCGGCCAGGCCATCGCCTCGCGCCGAGACGAGGTGACGCTGGCGACGAAGTTCGGCATCCTGCGCGCCGGGCCTGTCGAACCGGGAGTCCGGCAAGTCGACGGCCGGCCCGAGCACGTGCGCCGTTCGATCGAGGGCTCATTGCAGCGCCTCAACGTGGACCACGTCGACCTGTACTACCTGCACCGACCGGATCCCGAGGTTCCCATCGAGGAGACCGTCGGGGCGATGGCCGAGCTCGTCGCGGCCGGCAAGGTGCGCCATCTCGGCCTGTCGGAGGCGGCGGCCGACACCATTCGACGTGCCGTGAGCGTGCACCCGATCGGGGCGCTGCAGACCGAGTACTCGCTGTTCAGCCGAGATATCGAAGGCGACATCCTCGACACGTGCCGGGAGCTCGGCGTCGGGATCGTGCCCTACAGCCCGCTCGGACGGGGGATGCTGACCGGCACGATCAATGCTCGCGACGACTTGCCGACGAACGACTTCCGGCGCGGGAACCCGCGCTTCGCCGACGAGGCCTTGGCCGCCAACCGAGCGCTCGTCGACGAGGTGGTCGCGGTCGCAGGAGCCCAGGGCGCGACGCCCGGCCAGGTCGCGTTGGCCTGGGTTCTCGCGCAGGGTGAGGACATGATCCCGATCCCGGGCACCAAGCGGATCCCCTACGTCGAGGAGAACGCCGCATCCGTCAGGATCGAGTTGTCGTCGCAGGACCTGGATCGCCTGAACGGCCTGTCAGCTCGCGCCACCGGTACCCGTGCCGCCGATCCGGGCTGGATCAATCGGTCGACGACCAGCGCCGAACTGAGCTGATTGCCTAGAGGTACACGGATAGCCAGGCAGGTGAGACGCCGAAGCGCAGCGGAGGCGGCGAGCTCGGGAGGCGAGGCGAGCAACTTGTTTGCGAGCCGAGCCTGAGAGCTAGTCGGCGTCGATGACCTGCTGGGCGGTGGCCATCGCCTGATCGATCGGGATGACGAACCCGATGTTCGAGGCGGCGACGGTGTCACCGCTGCGGGCGACCGCCGTGTTGACGCCGACGACCTCACCGTCGGCGTTGACCAGCGGCCCGCCGGAGTTGCCGCTGCTGATGGCGGCGTCGGTCTGGATCAGCCCGGTCAGCGCACCGGTCTCCGTCTCGATCGTGCGGTCGAGGGCGGAGATGATGCCCTGGGTCACGGTCGGGCTGCCTTCGAGGGCGAGCGCGTTGCCGATGGCGACGACCGCGTCGCCGACGGCGACGGGATCGGTGGCCAGCGTCGCCGGCGTGATCCCGGTCGGATCGTCGAGCTTGAGCACCGCCACGTCCTCGCTGAGATCACCGCCGAGCACCGTCGCCGAGCGAGGCTCGCCGTTGATGGAGACGGTGACGTCCTGGGCATCCGCGACGACGTGGGCGTTCGTGAGGATGTGGCCCTCGGCGTCGAGGATGATCCCGGTTCCGGCACCCTCACCCTGCACCTGGAACGGTCCCTGCTGCTGGATGACCGTCGACGTGATGGCCACCGTCGATGGCTGCATCTTCGCGACCACCGACGCGACATCGATCGGGCCCGTCGACTCGAGGTCGACGGGCTCCACCGGGTCGACCGGGTCGACGCTCGGCGCGGTCGATGCCGGCGACGCGGTGACGTCATCGCTGGCGGCCTCGCCGGCCAGGTAGCCGCCCGCCCCTCCGGCGGCGACGGCGACCAGGACGAGCCCGGCCGCCGCCGCCGCCGTCCGAGTCGTCCGTCGGCGGCGGCGAGCGACGAGCTCTGAGTCGCTGCCGGTCGGGTCCGTCGGCGCGGTGGGGTGCGCCGACGGACCCGGGAACTGGCGCGGGGGGAGGTGGGGGGCGCCGTTTCCTGGGCGGTCGGACGAGCCGGCGTGCCAGGGGGCCGGGTTGGCGGCGACGTCGGAGGCGCCAGCGGCTGTCGCGGCTGGGCGCCAGGCAGCAGGGGGTCGAACATGGCTCCAGGGTGGGTGGCGGCAGCAAGACGAGGACGGGAGCAGGGTGAGAACCGGGTGAGGCTCGGCCGATCCCATGCAGGAAGCGGGAGCACCTGTGACCGGTCCGGCGGCGGAAGTAGGTTCGCCAGCATGACGATCGATCGTCCCGTTGACATCAAGCCGCGGTCTCGCCAAGTCACCGACGGCATGACGAAGGCGCCGGCCCGGGCGATGCTGCGGGCAATCGGGCTGACCGACGATGACTGGGCCAAACCGCAGGTCGGGATTGCGAACTCGTGGAACGAGATCACGCCGTGCAACATGACGCTGCGGGCGCTCGCCGAAGACGTGCGGGTCGGCATCCGCGAGGCGGGCGGCGTGGCGATGGAGTTCGGCACGATCACCGTGTCGGATGCCATCTCCATGGGCCACGAAGGCATGCGTGCCTCGCTCGTCAGCCGCGACCTGTCGTGTGACTCCGTCGAAGCCGTCGTCTTCGCCGAGAGCCTCGACGGGTTCGTCGGGATGGCCGGCTGCGACAAGAGCATGCCGGCGATGCTGATGGCGTCGGCGCGTCTCGACCTGGCCAGCATCCTCGTCTACAACGGGTCGATCCTCCCGGGTGAGCATGCCGGCCGATCGATCGACATCACGAGCGTGTTCGAGGCGGTCGGAGCCGCGGCAGCCGGCACCATCACCGAGGAGGAGCTCGGTGAGATCGAGCGCAAGGCCTGCCCGGGAGAAGGCGCCTGCGGAGGCATGTTCACCGCCAACACGATGAGCTCGATCGGCGAGGCGCTCGGGATGAGCCTGCCCGGATCGGCGTCACCGCCCGCCATCGATCCCCGCCGCCACGACGATGCGAAGGCGGCCGGCGCGGCGGTCGTCCACATGCTCGAGCAAGGCATCACCCCGCGCATGATCATGACCAAGCCGGCATTCGAGAACGCCATCGCACTCACCTCGGCGCTCGGCGGGTCGACGAACGCTGTGCTGCACCTGCTGGCGATCGCCTACGAGGCGGGCGTCGAGTTGCACCTCGAGGACTTCAACCGGATCGCCGCCCGCGTCCCCCACATCGCGGACATGAAGCCCGGCGGCAAGTTCCACATGAGCGACCTCGACCGCGTCGGTGGCGTGACGGTCGTGTTGCGCCACCTGCTCGACGCCGGGCTCCTCCACGGTGACGTCATGACGGTGACCGGCCGCACCATGGCCGAGAACCTGGAGGCGCTCGATCCCCCGCGGCCCGACGGTGTCGTCGTCCACCCGATCGAGGCGCCGATCCATCCCGAAGGCGGGATCAACGTGTTGAAGGGCTCGCTGGCGCCGCTTGGCGCGGTCGTCAAGGTGGCCGGACTCAACGAGGACCAGCTGCGCTTCGAAGGACCGGCCCTCGTCTTCGACGGCGAGGAGGCGGCGATGACCGAGATCCTCGCCGGCCGGATCGTTCCCGGCACGGTCCTCGTCATCCGCTACGAGGGTCCGAAGGGCGGACCGGGCATGCGCGAGATGCTCGCCATCACTGGGGCCCTCAAGGGAGCCGGCCGTGGTGCCGACTGCGCGCTGATCACCGACGGCCGGTTCTCCGGCGGGACGTGGGGCTTCTGCATCGGCCACATCGCACCTGAGGCCGTCGACGGCGGCCCGATCGCGTTCGTCCGTGACGGCGACCGCATCCGCATCGACGTGCCGACGAAGTCGCTGGACCTGCTCGTCGACGACGCCGAACTGGCGACGCGGCGTGAGGGATGGACGCCCAACCCGGCCCGATACACGCGCGGCGTCCTCGGCAAGTACGCGCGGTTGGTGCAAGGCGCCGAGACCGGCGCCGTCACGAACCTGTACTGCCTCTCGCGAGGCTGTTAGGCGAGCTCAGTAGCGGTCGCGGCGTGGCGCGCCGCCACCACCACTGCGCGGAGCGCGGGGGCGAGCCTCGTTGACCGTGATTGAGCGGCCGCCCAAGTTCGAGCCGGTCAGCTCGTCGATGGCCTTGCGGGCGTCTTCCTCGCTCATCTCGACGAAGCCGAAGCCCCGCGAGCGGCCGGTCTCTCGGTCGGTGATGACCTGGGCGGAGGTGACGACGCCGACGGTACCGAAGAGGTTCGCCAGCTCTTCGGACGTGGTCGAGAAGGGCAGATTGCCCACGTACAGGTTCGTAGCGATGACAGTTTCCTCCGTCTAACGGCCCGCCCCGGGCGGCGGCGATGGAGAGCGTATCTCGCTGCGGCGGCGCGCGACCGAGACACCCACTCGCCAGACCACGAGGAGCAGACCAAGCACCAGCGCAGCGACGACGATGAACGACGGCCGGGTGCCTCGATCCCACACGGTCCGCCGCAGCACGAGCCCGCCGGTCACGGTCACGACCCACAAGACGACGCCTGCTGCGACCGACGTTGGAGCCAGTCGCGCGACGAGAACGACGATCCATCCAGCGGCCAATGCGACGAGGAATGGGGCGGCCGTCTCGAGCACGCTGAGCACTCCGCCGCCCTCGTCGTGGGACCGCCGTCCGAGGGCGGCGAACAGCAGGATTGCAATCGCGTCGAGCGCCATCGCCGTGACGACGACACGCACTTCGCTTCGCTGCTGCCTTACGACTTGCACCGACCCACACTTCACCCGGGCTCGGCTCGCAAGCAAGTTGCTCGCCTCGCCTGTCACGATCGTTCGCTCGTACTTCGTACTCGCTCACACAGCGAGTTCGCCGCCGCCGCTGCGCTTCGGCGTCTCACCCACCTTCAACGCATCTTGCCTCTTACACTCGATCGTCATGGCTCACCGTCACGCGCCGTACGATCGCTTGACCCGCCCACTCGTCCGCGAGGGCGACTCCTTGCGCCCCGCGACCTGGGATGAGGCGCTGACTCGCGCCGCCGACGGGCTGCGCAGCGCCCGCGACGCGGTGGGTCCGTCGGCGGTCGGGTTCTTCTCCTGCTCGAAGTCGACCAACGAGATGAACTTCGTCGCCCAGAAGCTGGCCCGGGCGGCGGTCGGCACCAACAACATCGACTCTTGCAACCGCACTTGACACGCTCCTTCGGTGGTCGGTCTGGCCACTGTCTTCGGAGCGGGTGGTGGCACGTCGTCCTATCTCGAGGTCGAGGCGGCGGATGTGATCCTGATATGGGGGTCGAACGCGCGTGAGGCCCACCCGATCTTCTTCCACCACGTGCTGGCCGGGATCCGCAATGGCGCTCGCCTCTACGTCGTCGACCCGCGCCGCACGTCGACCGCCGAGTTCGCCGACCTCTGGCTCGGAACCAACGTCGGCACGGACATCGCGCTGTCGAACACGATGGCAAGGGAGATCATCGCCGCCGGCTTGGTCAACGAGAGCTTCATCGAGCGGGGAACAACCGGCTTCGCCGAGTACGCCGCGTCGGTCGAGGAGTGGACGTTGGAGCGCGGCGCCGAGATCACCGGGATCCCGGCGGAGGCGATCCGCGAGGTCGCGCACGCCTATGCCCGCGCCGATCGGGCGCAACTGTGCTGGACGCTCGGCATCACGGAGCACCACAACGGCGTCGACAACGTCCTCGCGCTCATCAACCTGGCCCTGCTCTGCGGCCACGTCGGTCGTTGGGGGTCCGGCCTCAGCCCGCTGCGCGGCCAGAACAACGTGCAAGGCGGCGGCGACATGGGGGCGTTGCCGAACAAGCTGCCCGGCTTCCAGGACGTCGAGGACGACGTCGCCCGGGCCAAGTTCGACGCCGCCTGGGGCGTCAGCACCCCGCCGCGCGACGGCTGGCACCTCACCGAGATGTTCGCCGCGATGGAACGCGGCGACCTGCGAGCGTTGTACGTGATCGGCGAGAACCCGGCCCAGTCGGAGGCCGACGGCCATCACTCGACGGGGCTGCTCGAGCGGCTCGACCACCTCGTCGTCCAGGACATCTTCCTGACCAAGACGGCGCAGCTCGCCGATGTCGTGCTGCCCGGTTCTGCGTCGTGGTGCGAGAGCAATGGGACGGTCACCAACTCCGAGCGGCGCGTCCAGCTCGTTCGCAAGGCGCTCGATCCGCCTGGTGAAGCGCGCGACGACGTGGCGATCCTGCTCGACGTCGCCGGTCGTCTCGGGCACCACTGGGACTACGGCGACGACGACGAACGCGCCGAGCAGGTGTGGACCGAGCTGCGCAGCCTCTCGCCGATGCACGCCGGGATGACGTACGCCCGGCTCGAAGAGCTCGGCGGCATCCAGTGGCCCTGCTACCACGAGGACCGCTTGGAGCCGTCGTACCTCCACGGCCGGCTGTGGGCCGACGATCCCGCCGCACGGGGTCGGCTGGCGCCGTTCAGCGTCGTCGTCGACGATCCGCCCGTCGACGAGCTGGACGACGAGTTCCCGCTGCGCTTGACGACCGGGCGCCGACTCGACTCCTACAACACCGGGGTGCAGTCGGGTGGGTACCAGAGCCCGAACCGGCAGGGCGAAACCCTCGACCTCTCACCGCAGGACGCGGCTCGCCTCGGCATCGCTGATGGCGAGGTCGTGCGCGTGACGTCGCGACGCGGCAGCGTCACCACTCCGGCCCGCATCGATCCCGGTCTGCGGCCCGGCTTGACGTTCATGACCATGCACTTTCCCGACCAGGTCGACACGAACCTGCTGACGATCGAGGCAGTGGATCCGAAGTCCGGGACGGCGGAGTTCAAGGCGACGGCGGTGCGGGTGGACAAGGTGGCGACGCGGCGCGTCTCCGCAGTGGCAGGCGACTAACTACTCGGATGGACCTGAAGATCGCCAGCGCCAGTGCCAGTGCGACCGAGCGCGCTGCCGTCGACGTCGTCTTGGGGTCGCCCCCGGTGGATCAGGAGCTCGGTCACGTCGGTCGCGGCGGGCACGATCTTCGTGCTCAGCGGCCGCTGTTGCTGCGGACGCTGCACGCCGTCAACGACAGGGTCGGCTGGATCAGCCGGGGGGCGATCAACTACATCGCCTCCCGCCTGGACGTGGCGCCGGCCGACATCTACGGCGTGGCGACGTTCTACGCGCTGTTCTCGACGGTCGAACGGCCTCCCCGCCAGGTCCATGTGTGCGTGGACCTCGTCTGTCGGGCGACAGGCGGCCCTGCGGACGACCAGCTGCCGGCGGGTGCCCACCCGTCGCCCTGTCTCGGCGTGTGCGAGCGGGCTCCGGCCGCGCTCGTCATCGAGTCCGGTGACCCGGCCCGTCACGAGGTGCTGGCGCCGTCGACGGCAGAGGACCTGGGACGTCTGGTCGCCGGATCGTGGCCGGGAGGCGAGGCGCCCGTGGTCACTGCCGTGCCGCAGCACGGCGACCCGTCGCTCGAGCTGCTGGCGCGAGTCGGCGTCGTCGATCCGGAGAGCATCGACGACTACCGGGCGGCCGGTGGTTACGAGGCGCTGCGGCGGGCGTTGACGATCGGACCGGAGGCGGTCATCCAGGAGGTCACCGACTCAGGCCTCGTCGGCCGCGGCGGCGCGGCGTTCCCCACGGGCCGCAAGTGGGATGCCGTGGCCCGGCAGCCCGTGCAGCCGCATCACCTCGTGTGCAACGCCGACGAGTCCGAGCCCGGCACGTTCAAGGACCGCGTGTTGATGGAGGGTGATCCCTTCGCCGTCATCGAGGCGATGACGATCGCCGCCTTCGCAACCGGCTGCGCGCACGGCTGGCTGTACCTGCGTGGCGAGTACCCGCGAGCGATGCGCACGCTGCAAACGGCGATCGACGAGGCGCGCCGCCGCGGCTTCCTCGGACAGGACATCCTCGGGTCCGGTTTCGCCTTTGACGTCACGATCGAGCGGGGCGCCGGCGCCTACATCTGCGGTGAGGAGACGGCGATCTTCAACTCGATCGAAGGGCACCGCGGCGAACCGCGCAACAAGCCCCCGTTCCCGGTCGAGGTCGGGCTGTTCGGCAAGCCGACGGTTGTCAACAACGTCGAGACGCTGGTCAACGTGCTGCCGATCCTGCGCGGGGGCGGTGCGGCACGCAAGTTGTTCTGCGTGTCCGGCGCCGTCGCCAGGCCTGGCGTCTACGAAGTGGTGTTCGGGGTCACGCTCGGCGAGCTGCTCGAGCTGGCCGGTGGCGTGACGGAGGGTCGTCAGCTGCAGGCCGTGCTGCTCGGCGGCGCGGCGGGAAGCTTCGTCGGTCCCGACGAGCTCGACATTCCGCTGACGATCGAGGGCACGAGGGCGCGTGGTGCGACGCTCGGCTCGGGCGTCGTGCTGGTGCTCGACGACACGGTGAGTCTCGTCGACCAGCTGATGCGCATTGCCGCCTTCTTCCGTGATGAGTCGTGCGGGCAGTGCGTGCCGTGCCGGGTCGGGACGGTGCGCCAGGAAGAGGCGCTGGCTCGTCTCGCCGCCGGAGGGGGCAACGGTGACGTGGCGCTGCTCGGCGAGTTGGCCCAGGTGATGCGCGATGCCAGCATCTGTGGCCTCGGCCAGACCGCACCGAACGCCATCATGTCGGCCATCGAGAAGTTCGGAGTCCTCCGGTGAGCCAGCGCGAGCTGACTTTCATGCTGGACGGGCGCGAGGTGACGGTTCCCGAGGGGACGACGATCCTCACCGCCGCGCGTAGCGAGGGCACCGAGGTCCCGACGCTGTGCTACGGGGACACGATCACGCCGAAGAACGCCTGCCGCGTGTGCATGGTCGAGGTGGAGGGCTCTCGCGTGCTCGTGCCGTCGTGCTCGCGCCGCGTCGAGCCGGGAATGGTCGTGCGCACCGACACGGAACGCACGCGGCACAGCCGGCGCCTCGTGCTCGAGCTGTTGGGGTCGTCGGTCGACCTCTCACTCACCGCCGGCGTGGCGCGCTGGAACGAGTCCTACGGCGCCGATCCGGCGCGGTTCGGGCCGCTCTCGCCGCCGGTCGAGGACCGCGACAGTCGGACCACGGGTCATCACCACGAACCAACGGGTGAGGTGGCCGAGACCGTCGATCAGCCGGTCAAGGTCGACAACCCGCTGTACGTGCGCGACTACGCCAAGTGCATCCTCTGCTACCAGTGCGTCGACGCCTGCGGAGAGCAATGGCAACAGACGTGGGCGATCGGTGTGGCCGGGCGCGGCTTCGATGCCCGCATCTCCACCGAGTACGCCGTTGATCTGCCTGACTCGGCGTGCGTGTACTGCGGGAACTGCATCCAGGTGTGCCCGACCGGTGCGCTGATGTTCACGTCGGAGCACGAGATGCGCGCCGAGGACACGTGGGACGAGGAGCGTCAGTCACGCACGGACACGATCTGCCCGTACTGCGGCGTTGGGTGCACGCTTGACGCTGCACGTCCAGGACGGCCAGATCGTCAAGGTGACGTCGCCGTCCGACAGCGGCGTGACCCACGGGAACCTCTGCGTCAAGGGCCGCTTCGGCTTCCAGCACGTCCAGAACGTGCCAAAGGACGAGGACGAGACGGTCGACTGAAGACCGAGGACGATCTGTGAGTCCAGGCGGCGGATATCCGCTCGCTCAGCTCACACTTCGCGCTTGTCGGCACGTCAGGGCGGTGGATCGATCTCCCGGCCATCTGGATCCAGGAACCGTTGGGGCTCGTCCTCGTCGAACTCGCCGCGGACACCACCTGACGTCCCGAGCTGGGCCCAGACCTCGGCCCAGTTGATGTAGCGCCGGAACTGCGCCTGGTCGCCCTCGCCCTGCACGAGTGTCACCCCGCGGATCGTGATGGTTTGCAGCTTCGGTATCTCAACCCCGCGCTGTGAGACCTTCGCGGGCGCCGTGTACTGCCACGGCACGGCGGTCGTGAACCCGTTCGACGCGGGTGCCTCGAGGAGGTCATCGAGCCCATCAGGCAGGAAGAGTTCGCCGCCCGGATACTGCTCGCGCAGCGGCGCCAGGTCGATGTCAACGAGGGTGAACGGGCCGCCGTCGTCGTTCGGCCATTCGGTGGGCATCTCGATCTCCTCAGATTGGACCTTGGACGAATTCGATCGGGTGGTCCGGAGGACCGCCCATCCCGTACTTCGGCGCCCATGTCCCGATCGGCCCATCGCCGCGAGTGAACAGCACGCCGGTCGGTGGCACGAGCCACGCCGCTGCCGGCGTCGGGATGCTCCCGATGATGACCCACTGAGAATGATCGGAATGCGCGCAGACCCACATCCCCTGGAAGCCTGCGGCGACAGTCCCATCGACGGCGACGGCATCGGTTGCGGGCTTGGGATTTACGGTGTCGGGTGTCGCCGGTGTGGCGACGATCACCGTCACCTGACCGGTTCCCCCCTCGGCCTCGTCACGCCACGTGACCCAACCTTCGAATCGTGGTTGACCGCACTTCCAGAAGAACTCGACGGGCCAGTGGCGTGTGTCGGCCGGCATCGGCGCTGTCGCCGGATCTGCAGGCCGTCCAACGCCGAGAGAGACCTCCGCCGCACGCGTCATCGTCTCCGTCATGATGGAGCGGACGTCTCCGTAGTAGTGCGACCAGTACCCGGTCGAGAAAGTCTTGCCTGGCCTGTCCGGGTGCGGCGTGCCCCATGCCGGCTGCGGCCCGCCGCTGAGTACATCACCGAACCATTTCTCGCGCATCGATTGGAGACGCATCGGGCGCCAGTCGAGTTGACACCGTTTCCACCATCGGCTGACGTTGAGCTGAGCACCCCATGGGATCCCAGCGCGGTGCCATGCCACAGGTCGTGGAGGAACTGGCGTAGTCGTGCTCGATCTCGGTACATCGCCTCGATGGTGGCGAACATCGGCCCCTTCTCGAGGTGGTACGGCATCCCTCCCACGGCATGCTCCCTCCTGCTCGCGTCGGATGCGGACTGGATCCCATCCAACCACCCGCGGGGACCGTTGTGAAGCGGTTATCCGCCGTGCACACCGACCGCGAACAGCGCCACAGCTTCCGGAAACCCCTTGAGATGGACGGGTGGAAGAGCGCGGAACGACAATCGTGTTCCCTCTGTCGCCGCGGCGACGTCCTCGGAGACGAGGATCTGCCCAGGAGAGGCCTGGTCGCACAGCCGCGCGGCAAGCGTCACCGAGACTCCGAACAGGTCACCCTCGCGCGAGATCGGTGCTCCGGAGGCCAGCCCGAAGCGCACGTGCAGTTGACCGTCGGGATGGGCGTCGTTGTGCTCGGCGAGGTCGTCGCGCGTGGCGAGAGCGCATTCGCACGCCGCCGTCGCCGACGTGAACCACGAGCTGAGACCATCGCCGGTGTGCTTGATCTCGACACCGTCGAACTGACGAATGCGGCGACGCAGGATCGCGTTGTGGAGGTCCAGCAGCTCGACGTAGGCATCGTCCCCGCGCCGAACGTTGGTCGCCGTTGAGTCCACCAGGTCGGTGAACAGGACGGTGCGCACGACGCGCTCGTGCACGGCGCGATCACCGATGATGCGCAGCGCCTCTTGGTGCAGGGGCAACATCCCGAGCCCGTCGAACGTACGAGCGGCGTCCAGCGCCATCGCGCAAGCCGTCTCGCGGTCGCCGCTGACATCCGCCAGCCTGGCGCGCTCGAGCGAGATTCGGGCGGCTTCCGCGCTCGCCCCGTTTCGGGCGGCCTCGGTTGCCGCGATGTCGCACCACTGCTCCGCTTCGTCCACCCGACCGAGTACTCGTTGCGCGGCTGCGATCAGCCGTGCGACGAGCAGTGGCCATCCCAGACACCATCGAACCCCTGCTTGGTGCTGCGTCCGCAGCGGGTCCAGGGCATCCTGCAGCAACGCGACGTCCCCGAGCACGGTCGCGACCTCAGCTTGCGCGCACAGGATCGGCATCGAGAACAGGTCGATCGAACCAGCGCCGACGGGTCGGAACGGCGCAACGCTCGCCAGCCGATCGCGGTCTTGCGTCGCCGCGATGATGAGCAGTCGATACGGCGCCAGCCCTCGGGCCCCGGTGGAGGTCCACTCGCCGAGCGCCTCGTAGGCACCGTCAACATCGCCACGCAGGGCGCGCACCGCGGCCATGGCCGGGTAGATCAGCGGTGGGACGAAGGCGTAGTCGCTGCGGTGATACATCTGCAAGGCAAGCGCGCCCGCCGTTTCCGAGTCTGTGAACTCCCCGCGGCACGTCATGACCTGCATCAGGCAGGCCGACGCCAACGCATGCTCGGCCCAGTCGTGGTTGGCGGATGCGATGCCGGCTGCCTCGGCGGCGTGGTCGGCCGCTCGCTCGAGGTCACCGTTCATGACTTCGGCCAGGGGCAGCCGCCCGAGGCCCCAGACGCGCTGCCATGGATCGGGGAGTGCCAGCGCATGCGTCGCGCAAGCATCGAAAGACTCGACAGCGGCGTCCAGTTCGAGGCGCCCGAGGTGCTGGAGTCCCGCGGCGAGCTCGACGTGTGTCAGCACTGCATCGTCGTTGCCACCGACAAGTCGTCGAGCTTCGTCGGCGAGTGCGAGGCCGCGGTTGACGTCAAACGCATGAAAGTGGACTTCGGCCATGAGTCCCGTGATCTGTGCCTGTAAGCGCGCCGGAAGATCGCCCGTCGCGAGAAGCTCCTCGAGCTCGCCCAGCTCGACACCGACTCCCAGCGACGCCGTCCCGATCGTCATGCGCGCCCGCGTCAGCACCATTGCCGCAGCAGCCCAGGTGTCGATGTCGCCTGCTGCTCTTGCGTCCGACACCGCTTCGAGCAAGCGCTCCTCAGCAGGGCCGAGGTCGTGATCGCGGAAGTGGCCGATTCCAGCCTGCAACTCGAGCCGCGCCCGTGTTTCAACGTCAGCGGGAGCATTCGCCACAAGCGCCACATCCAGGAAGCGAGCTGCCGTACCCCATGCCGCGAGCGCGAAGGCCTGGTCGCCAGCCACCATGCAGAAACGGGCGAGCCGTTCGGGCTCAGCTCGCGACCCGCTGCGCCGTAGATGGCTGGCGATCTCAATCGCTCGCCGTGGATCGTCTCTGTGGAGGTGCTCGAGATGATCCGCCAGCGCGAGGTGGAGACGCTGGCGATGTCGCCCGCCCGGCTCGTGATAGAGGAGCTGACGCAGCTGTGGGTGGTCGAAGTAGTAGCGATGGCCATCGTCGCGCAACAGACCGGCGGATTCCGCCTCATCGAGAAGTTGTTCGATCTCGGGCGACGAGACCGCTTCCACATCGTCGAGCAGCCCACCGTCGCCGAGGAATGCCAGCCTCGTGAGGAGTTCACGGCACGGACGGCCGACGCGCGCGAGGCGACGGCGTAGCTCGTCATCCAGCCCGCCTTCGCCTGTCAGGACATCGGTGGTGTTCGCCACGAGCTCGCCACGTCGAACCTCGACGTTGCCACTCACGACCAACCGGGCCAGCACCGTGGATGCCAGCAGTGGGTTGCCGTCAGTGGCCTCCATCATCATGGACAGCAGGGCCCGTGACGGCCGCGCCGGGGCGATCGATGTCAGCAGGTCGTTGAGCTCGAACTCCGACATCCCACTGAGCGGGATCGAGCGAACCGCGGATTCCCGTCCGAGACGCTCGGTGATGCGCGTGACGTGGCCCTCCGACGGTCGCAGCGTCGCGATGAGGAGGATCGCCGTCGACGACGTCGTACCCGAATGGATCGCCGTCGTGACGAGCTGCTCGAAGAGCTCGGCGGTGTGCCGGTCGGCCCAGTGCAGGTCCTCCAGCAACAGGACGACCGGGCGTCGGCGAGCGGCCAGCACGGCTGCGCGGCAGAGTGCCACGAGAGATGGAGCCGTGCGCTCGTCGAGCGCAGCGAGTGGATCGTCGGGAGTGGCCGATGCTGGGTCGAGCAGCTGCCGGGCGACGCCCAGGTCCTCGCCGAGCGGCTCCAGCGCGTGAGCCAACGGCAGGTACGGGACAGCCAGGTCCTCGGAGCACCGCCCGACGAGGACGATTGCGCCTCGGCGACGTGCCTTCGCCAGCAGCTCGCCCACGAGGCGGCTCTTCCCGATGCCAGCCGGACCTTCGACGAACACAGCGCGCGGACGGCCGGTCAACGCCTCGTCCAGGGCACGATCGAGTCGCCCGAGTGACATCGACCGCCCGACGAATGGCCGCGTCAGAAGCGGTGGCCACTCGACTCCCTCTCGCCGCTGCACCACGTCCGCTGGCGCCTCCGATCGTGTTGGTCGGAGTGAATCGTAGGGACCGGGCGAGCAGCCCGCCGGCTCGATTCGCCGACCGAGTATGCGTGCAGCTCCTACTCGGCGGCGAGGAAGCCGCCGAGAGCGCCCTTGTAGAAGACGAGCGGCACGTGCGGATCGGTGTGGTGGGCGAGGTCGATCACCCGGCCCACCACGAAGTAGTGGTCGCCGAGCTCGAAGCTGTGCTCGATCGTGCAGTCGATCCACGCACCGACGCCTTCGATGATCGGGCAGCCCGTCGGCGAGTGGGTCCACGTCACGTAGTCGAACCTGTCGTCGCCGACGCCGCTCTTGGCGAAGCGCCAGCACAGCGCCGCCTGGTCGTCACGCAGCACGTTGACGCAGAACCGCCCGGCCGGCGCCATTGCCTGCCAGGTGTCGCTGCTGACCTGGGGCAGGAAGCCGACGAGCGGTGGGTCCAACGACACCGAGGTGAACGACCCGATGGTGAAGCCCGCTGGCTCGTCTCCCGCCATCCCGGTCACGATCGTCACGCCGGTCGGGAAGTGGCCGAGCACCTTGCGGAACTGGACAGAGTCGAACGGCGTGTCGTCGGAGCGGTGGGCCGCAGTCATCCCGTCCGATCGTAGGCAGGCGCCCGGCGCGCGACACTTCTCCGGCGATGCAGGACGCCGAGATCCCGGTGGCCAAGCGCGCCCTGCGGGCCGAGCTGCGCCGGATCCGCCGCGAGATCACCGCTGACCCGGCCGACCGCCTCGCCCGCTCCCGCCGCATCTGGGCGCGGATCGTCTCAATCGCCGATCTGGGCGCGCACAGTCTCGAATCTGGGACTGTCCGCGCCCAGATCAAAGCGGTGATGCTGTTCGAAGGACTTGCCACGGAACCGGACACCAGCGGGTGGTTCCAGTGGTGCCGAGACCACACGATCCCCGTGTACGCACCTGAGGTGGATGGCCCGGAGCTCCGGGTGATGCCCGGAGACGTCGACCCGGCGGAGCTGGACATCGTCGTGGTGCCCGGACTGGCGTTCACGCCAGACGGACGTCGGCTCGGCCAGGGCGGCGGGCACTACGACCGCTTCCTCACCCGCCTTCGTCCCGACTCCGTCGTCATCGGCGCCTGCTTCGTCGAGCAGCTCATCGACGACCTGCCCACCGAACCCCACGACACGACGGTCGACCACGTCGCCACGGACGCCAGCTCAGATCCTCAGGCGTAGTACTCCCGGCCCAGGTGGGTGATCTGGTCCTCGCCCATGATCCAGCGCAGCGTGTTCTTCAGCTTCGTCTGCTGGATGAACAGATCGTCCTCCGCCAACAGACCTGGCGCAGCCATCGGGCTCTTGTAGTAGAAGCTCAGCCATTCCTGGATGCCACCCAAGCCTGCCCGCTGGGCGAGGTCCGTGAACAGCACGAGGTCGAGCGCCAACGGCGCGGCGAGGATCGAGTCCCGGCACAGGAAGTCGACCTTGATCTGCATCGGGTAGCCGAGCCACCCAAAGATGTCGATGTTGTCCCACCCCTCCTTGTTGTCGCCGCGGGGCGGGTAGTAGTTGATCCGCACCTTGTGGAACACGTCTCCGTAGAGCTCGGGGTAGAGCTCCGGCTGCAGGATGTGCTCGAGCACGCCGAGCTTCGACTCCTCCTTCGTCTTGAAGCTCTCCGGGTCGTCGAGCACCTCGCCGTCACGGTTGCCGAGGATGTTCGTCGAGTACCACCCAGACAGGCCGAGCATCCGCGCCTTGAGCATCGGCGCGAGCACCGTCTTGATCAGCGTCTGGCCGGTCTTGAAGTCCTTGCCCGAGATCGCCAGACCGTGTGCCGTGGCGTAGTCGCGCAGCGCGGGCACGTCGACGGTCAGGTTCGGGGCTCCGTTGCAGAACGGCACGCCCTCCAGCAAGGCGGCGTACGCGTAGAGCATGGACGGGGCGATCGTCGGGTCGTCGGCGGCGATCGCCGCCTCGAAGGCCTCCAGGTCCTGGTGCGCCGGCCCAAGTTCGATGTACACCTCCGTCGAGGCGCACCAGATCATCACGACGCGATCCACCTGCTTCTCGTCGCGGAAGCGGTTGATGTCCTCACGGATCGCCTGGAGCATCGCCCGCTTGCTGACCGAGCCGAGGACGTTGTCGGCATCGATGTTCTTGACGTACCGCCGGTCGAAGGCGGCCGGCATCGGCCGGACCTCGCGCAGGGCGTCGGAGATCTGCTCGACGTGCTTGCCCGCGTCGAGCACGCCGGCCCGCTGCGCGGCGACGTAGGCGTCGTCCGGGAAGGGGTCCCACGCGCCGAACACGACGTCGTCCAACGCAGCGATCGGGACGAACTCGCGGATCAGCGGCGAGCGGTCATCGGTGCGCTTGCCCAGGCGGATCGTGCCCATCAGGGCGAGCGACCCGATCGGCGTCGCCATCCCGCGCTTGACCAGTTCGACGCCGGCGATGAGCGTCGACGACACGGCGCCGAGACCGACCGTCAGCACGCCGAGGCGTCCTTCGGCAGGCGCCACCGTCGGAGAAGGAGGTGGATTCACAACCTTCGAATCTACGACGCGCTCGAAGCGGCCGCCGATGCGCCGGCCGGCGAGGGAAGCACCAGCGACGAGCCGGAGCCGAGCGATAGCGAGGCCGTCAACGCGGCGTGCCGAACCGGGACTTCACCTCTGAACGACGCGACCTGGCCGTCGTCGATGCCCCCTTAACCTGCTGCTGATGGGTGCGATCGTGATGGACGGCAAGATCCTGCGTGACGAGATCATCGAGGCGTTGCGCAAGGAGGTCGACGCGGCTGGCTCGCCTCCGGTGTGCCTGGCGACGGTGCTCGCGGGAGACGACCGGCCGAGCGAGGTCTACGTCCGGATGAAGCACCAAGCCGCCGAGCGCGCCGGACTGCGCTCCAAGCACGTCGACCTGCCCGGCGATGTCACGCAGGGCCAGGTCGAGGCGGCCGTCGCCGAGCTGGCCGCCGACCCGGAGGTGCATGGCATCCTCGTCCAGCTGCCGTTGCCGGACGGGCTCGACGCCAACGCCGTGCTCGAAGTCGTGCCTGCCGACAAGGACGTCGACGGCCTCACCGAGCAGTCGCTCGGCCGGCTCGTGCGCGGTGCCGCCGGCCTCGTTCCGTGCACGCCACTCGGCGTCATGCGGCTCCTCCAGCGCTACGGCGTGGAGACGAGTGGCCGCAGCGCGGTGATCGTCGGACGGTCGACGCTCGTCGGCCTGCCGCTCGCCCTGCTGTTGGCGCGCAAGGGTGTCGACGCAACTGTCACCGTCGCCCACTCACGCACGCCGGACCTGGCCGAGATCTGTCGCCAGGCGGACATCCTGATCGGTGCTGCCGGGCAGGCCCGGATGTTGACCGCCGACTACGTCAAGCCCGGTGCAGCCGTCGTCGACGTGGGCGTGTCGCGGACGGAGGATGGTGTCGTCGGCGACGTCGATCAGGCGTCGGTCGCCGAAGTTGCCGGTTGGTTGACGCCCATGCCCGGCGGCACCGGACCGATGACGATCGCTTGTCTGTTGGAAAACACGATCGTCGCAGCGCGCCTGCAGGGTGTGGCCGTCTGACCGCGCTCGATTGAAATCGAACCGTCACAGAAAAACCGCCGAAAAGCCCTTGCGTCAGGGGGTTACCACTGGGTAACCTTTGGTTCCACTCGGCCGTGCCATGCGGATCAATTTGGTACGGATCTGGGTAGGCGGGCGGTGACTGCGGCAACACGTCACCTCTCTAATCGACGACGTCGTTGGGCGCGGACAAGGCCCGGCGACTCCTCAGCGGACATAGCGGACAGGCCGATGGCGGGCAGCTGACGGCGGAAACGGGCGGAAAATCACCATGCGGCAAGCGGATGTCTCCGCGCGCCCGCGCGCAACGTGGGCGGTCGGAGCGGTCCCTGGCGGGGCCATCAGAAGAACAGTCAGAACGACGCGGATCCCAGCGCCGCGCCTCGCGCGACAGGACGGGTCCTCCGTCCTGCAGCTGCCGGACAACGTCCAGCCGCTCGTGCAGGCGGCGACGGCGAAGTCGACGAGTCGCTTCCGTGGATGGCTGCGCGACGGGCACCTGCGGGTCGTCCTCGGCATCGGCGATGCGATCGCCGTGCTCGTCGGCTACTACCTCGTGATCCTCTGGGTCTCGCCGGTTCGGCTCAGCTCGTGGCTCGAGCTGGTCGTGCAGATGGTCGCCGTGACGTCCGTGGGCCTGCTGGCGATCCGCAGTCAGGGCCTCTGGGTCGACCGCATGATCTCCGTCCGGGCGATCGAGCTGTCCCGGCTGGCGCGCGCCATCGTCCTGCTCGGTCTCGGGACGATCGTGCTCGACCGCGCCATCAGGCTGTACTTCCACGTCGAGGAGATCTTCCTCGGGTGCGCCATCGGGTTCGTCGCGCTGGTCGCCTGGCGATCGGTCTACCGCACCTGGCTGGCCAGCCAGCGCAAGGAAGGCAACTTCCAGCGTCGTGTCATCATCGTCGGCACCGACCGGCGAGCCGTGCAGCTGACGAGCTTGTTCCGCACGCATCCTGAGGTCGGCATCCGCGTCGTCGGGCTCGTCGGCTCCGCCCGCCACGCCCGCGAGGCAGGGCTGGCCGACCTGTGGATGGCCAACTACGCCGACGCTCCCGAGCTCCTCGACCAGGCTGACGTCGAAGGTGTCGTGCTGTGCTCCAGCGACATCAGCCCGGCGATGCTCGAGCTGCTGGTCATGTCCGAGCGGTCGCGAACGCGTGACCTCTACGTCGATCCCGGTCTGTCCGGCATCGACTTCCGTCGGGTGCAGACCCTTCCGGTCTCGCACCAGCCGCTGCTGTACGTCGAGCCGCCGTCACTGTCACGGCTGCAGGTCGAGCTCAAGCGCGGCTTCGATGCACTCGTCGCGGCGGCGATGCTGATCGTCCTCGCACCCGTGATGTTGTTCATCGCGCTGCTCATCAAGGTCGAGGACCGTGGGCCCGTGTTCTTCAAGCAGCAGCGCGTCGGCAAGGGCGGCACGGAGTTCGGGATGATCAAGTTCCGCTCGATGTGCGTCGACGCCGAGGCCCGACTCGCCGCGCTGCGTGCGACCAACGAGCGCAACGGCCCGCTGTTCAAGATGGACGGCAGTGACCCGCGGGTCACCCGTATCGGCCGCTTCCTGCGGGCGACGAGCCTCGACGAGCTGCCGCAGCTGATCAACGTGCTGTGCGGCGACATGAGCCTGGTCGGCCCGCGGCCGGCGCTGGCTTCCGAGGTCGCCGAGTTCCCGGCCGAGCTGAACGCCCGCCACCAGGTGCGCCCCGGCATCACCGGCTTGTGGCAGGTCGAAGCCCGTGACAATCCCTCGTTCGAGGCCTATCAACGCCTCGACCTGTTCTATGTCGAGAACTGGTCGCTGGCCCTGGACATGATCATCCTGCTCGGGACGATCGACCAGGTCCTGTTGCGACCACTCGTCAACCGCCACCGCCCGGCCCCCGCGCCGGCGCCGGAAGCGCTGGTCGCGTGACGCCGCATCACGTTGTACCCGCTTACTGGCGCCGGCCGGTGGGGCTTCGGGCGAGGGGGGAAGGAGACCTTCCCCCCTTGCGCTCCCCCCATCCCCGTTGAGCTTCGGTCGGCCGAGCAAGTCGGCCGACCTGCGCGCCGAGACCCACGTAGCGCCGGGCCAGTTCTGGCCCGCCGCAGACTGGCGACGTCTCGTGCCGCATCAGCGCAGGTCGTCGGTTGTGCACGACGCCGCGGTCTGGCAGACTCTCCCCTTGATGCGCCGCGGTCTCACTCTGCTCGTACTCATCCGGTAGCACACCGGCGTTGTTCGCCGCGTGTGCCCTCGACCTCCCAGCCGGGAGGTCGTTCCATTTTTCGGCCCGCATCACTGGAGAACCTCAATGCAGCTCACCGGAGCCCAAGCACTCATCAAGAGCCTCGAGGAGGAGTCCGTCGAGGTGGTCTTCGGGCTGCCGGGCGGCTGCATCCTGCCTGCCTACGACCCGTTGCTGGAGTCGACGATCCGCCACATCCTCGTGCGCCATGAGCAGGGCGCCGGGCACATGGCGGAGGGATACGCCCACGTCACGGGCCGTCCCGGCGTGGCGATGGTGACGTCCGGACCGGCGGCGACGAACCTCGTCACGCCGCTGATGGACGCCTTCATGGACTCCATCCCCATGGTCGCCATCACCGGTCAGGTCCCGACGCAAGCCATCGGCAGCGACGCTTTCCAGGAATGCGACACGGTCGGCATCACCCGCTCGGCGACGAAGCACAACGAGCTCGTCATGACGCCTGAGGACATCCCGCTGGCAGTGCGCCAGGCGTTCCACATCGCCTCGACCGGCCGACCGGGCCCTGTGCTCGTCGACGTGCCGAAGGACGTCCTGCAGAAGCCGATGGAGTGGCACTGGCCGAGCGACGAGGACGTCATCGCCTCGCTCCCGGGTTACCGGCCGACGATCAAGGGTCACCCGCGGATGATCAAGGAGGCGGCCCGGCTGATCCTCGCCGCCGAGCGACCGGTGCTGTACGTCGGCGGTGGCGTGCTGAAGGCGCGTGCTGCTGACGAGGTGCGCGAGCTGGCCGAGCTCACCGGGATCCACGTCGTGACCACGCTGATGGCGCGTGGCGCCTTCCCCGACGACCATCCGTTGGCGCTCGGCATGCCGGGAATGCACGGCAGCGCGACCGCCGTGACCTCGATGCAGCGCAGCGACCTCCTGATCGCCCTCGGGGCCCGTTTTGACGACCGCATCACGGGCAAGGTCGACAGCTTCGCCCCCGAGGCGAAGGTGATCCACGTCGACATCGATCCGGCCGAGCAGGGCAAGGTTCGCCGACCGGACGTGCCGATCGTCGGCGACTGCCGCCACGTGATCAGCGAGCTGATCAAGGCGATCCGTGATCTGCTCGCCGGCGGCGCGACCCAGGCCGACACGTCGCCGTGGCGCAGCCGTGTCTCCGGATGGCGAGAGCAATTCCCGCTGACGTACGAGCAGAGCGAGCCCGGGCAGGCACTGAAGCCACAGTTCTGCCTGGAGCGGCTGCGCGACGCCGCGCCGGACGGGACGATCGTCGCTTCGGGCGTCGGCCAGCACCAGATGTGGGCGTCGCAGTACTGGAAGTTCACGGAGCCCTACACATGGGTCAACTCCGGCGGTCTCGGGACGATGGGCTTCGCCGTGCCGGCGGCGATCGGCGCCAAGGTCGGCCGGCCCGACCGGACGGTGTGGGCAGTCGACGGCGATGGCTGCTTCCAGATGACCGCGCAGGAGCTGGTGACGGCGTCCGTCGAGCGCATCCCGATCAAGATCGCTCTGCTCAACAACAGCTACCTGGGCATGGTTCGCCAGTGGCAGGAGATGTTCTACGACGAGCGCTACAGCGAGGTGTACCTCTCTCCGGACACGCCCGACTACGTGCGCTGGTCCGAAGCGATGGGCTGTGTGGGAATCCGCGTCGAGGAGCCGGAGGAGGTCGAGCCGGCGATCGAGAAGGCCAACTCGATCAACGACCGTCCGGTCGTCATCGAGTTCCGGGTCGACTCGGCGGAGAAGGTGTTCCCGATGGTGCCGGCCGGCCACAGCAACGACGACCTCGTGCTGCCGGCCATCCAGACACCGAACAGGGCGGCGCTGCGATGAAAGCCGTCAATCACCACATCCTCTCCGTGCTCGTGCAGAACCGCTCGGGCGTGCTCGCCCGAGTCTCCGGGCTGTTCGCCAGGCGCGGCTTCAACATCTTCTCGCTGGCCGTCGCACCCGCCGAGGACGAGGGCATGAGCCGCATCACGATCGTCGTGGACGTCGAGTCGACGCCGCTCGAGCAGATCACCAAGCAGCTGTTCAAGCTCGTCGAGGTGATCAAGATCTCCGAGCTCGACCCGCGCCGGTCCGTCGAACGAGAGCTGCTGCTCGCCACGGTGCGCGCCACGCCCGAGCTGCGTGGCCAGATCGTCGAGCTGGCGACGATCTTCGAGGCAAAGATCCTCGCCGTCGGGGTCGAGGCCCTGACGCTCAGCCTCGAGGGCAGCCCGGACAAGCTCGACGACTTCGAAGAGCTGCTCGCGACGTACGGGTTGGTGGAGCTGCAACGCACCGGCCGCGTCGCCCTCCCCAAACTCGACCGCCAACAGCGCCTCGGGCCGTGAAGGGCCGGCCGGCGTGACGTCAACGATGCGGCCGCCGAAGCGCCTGGAGGCGCCGGCGTGCCGAACCGGGTCTTTACCTTTGAACGACGCGACCCGACCCGACCCGTGCTGACGATTGGAGACTGCCAAAGTGACCGCCAACATCTATTACGCCGACGACGCCGACCCATCGATCATCCGCGACAAGACCGTCGCCGTGATCGGCTATGGCTCACAGGGCCACGGCCACGCCCTCAACCTGCGTGACTCCGGTGTCGACGTCATCGTGGGGTTGCGCGAGGGCTCGTCGTCGATCGCCAAGGCGCAAGAGCAGGGGCTCAAGGTCCTGCCGATCGCCGAAGCGGCGGCGGCCGCCGATGTCGTGATGGTCCTCGCTCCCGACACGGAGCAGAAGGCGATCTATGACGAGCACATCGCGCCTCACATGTCTCCGGGCAAGGCGCTGGCCTTCGCCCACGGCTTCAACATCCGGTTCGGGCGCATCGTGGCGCCCGAGGGCGTCGATGTGATCATGGTCGCCCCGAAGGGCCCCGGTCATCTCGTGCGACGCACATACGTCGAGGGCGGGGGAGTACCCGCGCTGATCGCCGTCGAGCAGGACGCGACGGGCCAGGCCAAGGCGCTGGCACTGTCGTACGCCGATGCGATCGGCGGCACGCGGGCCGGCGTGATCGAGACGACGTTCCCGGAGGAGACCGAGACCGATCTCTTCGGTGAGCAGGTCGTGTTGTGCGGCGGGCTGACGGCGCTCGTCCAGGCCGGGTTCGAGACGCTCGTCGAAGCTGGCTACGCGCCCGAGATGGCGTACTTCGAGTGCCTCCACGAGGTCAAGCTGATCGTCGACCTGATGTACGAGGAGGGGATCGCCGGCATGCGCTACTCGATCTCCGACACGGCTGAGTACGGCGACCTCACGCGCGGCTCGCGCATCGTCAACGAGGCGACGAAGGAGGAGATGCGCGTCATCCTCGAGGAGATCACGTCAGGCAAGTTCGCCGAGGAGTGGGTCGCCGAGAGCGAGGCAGGCCGGGACAACTTCCACCGCCTCCGCCAGGAGGGCAAGGACCACCCGATCGAGCTCGTCGGCTCCCGCCTCCGGGCGATGATGCCGTGGATCGCCGCCGGCAGGACCAAGGTCGCTGACGCCTCCGGCGGCTGAACGCGACTCGTCAGTCCGTCGGATCGTCCCCCTGCTCGCGAAGGAACTCCTCGAACCGCGCCGCCAGATCGTCTGCTTCGCGCAGCGTCGCCTCCGCGCGGCGGTCGTAGTCGGTCTCCAGCATGCGGACGTAGGCCTGTAGCTGCTCGTCGTCGGCGACCGCTTCGTCGTGGATCGTCTCCCAACGCTCGATCATCTCGTCGAGGTCGGCGTCGATGGGGATCGCCAACACGTGCGACAGATGTCCCAGCAGGGCGGCGACGGCCCGCGGATGCTCGGTGTGGATGAGGTAGTGCGGTACGCCGACGCGCAGCGAGATGGTGGGGATCCCGCGGGCTTCCAGCTCGGCGTGAAGCACGCCGACGAGCCCGGTGATCCCCTGGTACGTGGGCGCCGTGAGCCCCAGCCGGCCGGCCAGCTCAGTGGACGCCGTGCTACCGACGACGAGCGGCAGCCGTGTGTGCGGCACAGCGTCGGCGATCGCGCCGACGGTCACGACGGCCGCGCAACGCAGCTGCTCGACGACGTGGACGACGCATTCGGCGTACGTCCGCCACGCCAGGTGCGGCTCGACGCCGCTCAGCACGATCAGGTCGTGCCCGTCGCGACCTCCCGGTGCGCGCACGAGTTGGAAGGCGTTCGTCGGCCAGGTCACCTGTCTGAGATCGCCGTCGACCAGCTCGACCATCGGCCGTTCCTGCGTGAAGTCGTAGAACGGATCGGGGTCGATCTCGCCGATCGTGACGGCCGTGGTCCACGGCGCGATCTGGGCGAGTGCGCTCGTGGCCGCGCCGGCGGCGTCGAACCAGCCCGTCAACCCGACGAGCATCACCGGATGGTCGACTGGCGCAATGTCGCTGACATCAAAGGTGAGAACGTTGTCAACGGTGGGGTGCTTCGCCATCAGCCTGGCCGGAGGAGGTCAGCGTGGTGCTCGACGAGGTGGTCGATGCAGGCCGTCAGGGCCTCGACGTCGGACGGGTCGACAGCCGGGTACATCCCGATCCGCACCTGGTTGCGGCCGAGCTTCCGATAGCCGTCGGTGTCGACGATCCCATTCGCCCGGAGCACGGCGTTCAGTTTGGCGACCTCGAGCTCGGGCGCGAGGTCGATCGTTCCGACGACGGCCGACCGCTTGGCCGGGTCGGCGACGAACGGCGTCGCCCACGATCGTTCCTCCGCCCAGCCGTACAGGTGATCCGCCGACGCCCGCGACCGCTTGGTGCACCAGTCCAGGCCGCCATGGCCGAGCATCCAGCGCAACTGGTCGGCGAACAAGATGAGCGTGGCGACGGCCGGCGTGTTGTACGTCTGGTCGAGCCGGCTGTTCGTCAGCGCGATGCCGAGATCGAGCGAGGCGGGGATCCACCGATCGCCGGCGGTGATCCGTTCGATCCGCTCGACTGCCGCTGGTGAACATGCCGCCACCCACAGCCCGCCGTCAGCGGCGAAGCACTTCTGCGGGGCGAAGTAGTAGACGTCCACCTCGTCCGGATCCCACGGCAGGCCGCCGGCCGCAGACGTGGCATCGACGGCAACCAGCGCTCCGTTTGTACCCGGCGGGCGGCGCAACTCCATGGCGACGCCGGTAGAAGTCTCGTTGTGCGTCAGCGCGTACACATCGACCGACTCGTCGGCCACCGGCTCGGGGTGGTCGCCGGGATCCGCCGGCACGATGCGCGGTGTCGCGAGGTGCGGTGCGGCACCACTGGCATCGGCGAACTTCGTGGAGAACTCGCCGAACACGAGGTGTTCGCTGCGCTCCCCGATCAGCCCGAACGTGGCGGCGTCCCAGAAGATCGTCGTGCCGCCGTTGCCGCACACGATCTCCCATCCATCCGGCAGTTCGAAGAGGTCGGTCAAACCCGACCGGATGTCCGCCACCAGCGCCTTCACCGGCGCCTGGCGGTGCGAGGTGCCGAGCACGGTCCGGCTGGCGGCGACGATCGCCTCGACCTGCTCGGGTCGCACCTTGGACGGCCCGCTCCCGAATCGGCCGTCGGCCGGGAGCAGGTGCCGCGGCAGACGCAACTCATCGAGGGGGGTCGAGGTCACTGTGACAGCATGTCACCGGATCTCCAACCTGCCGAAAGGGTTCGCCAGTGACACTCGCGACGTCATCTGACCGGCGCGTCTCCCACCGTCTCGCCGCCATCGCCGAGTCGGCCACGCTCGCCGTCGACGCCAAGGCCAAGGCCTTGCAGGCCCAGGGCGAGGCCGTGATCGGATTCGGGGCCGGCGAACCGGACTTCGCCACGCCGGCGCACATCGTCGAGGCCGCGGTCGAGGCCTGCACGGATCCGCGCAACCACCGCTACACCCCGGCTGCTGGGCTCCCCGAGCTCCGGGAGGCGATCGCCGTCAAGACAAAGCGTGACAGCGGGTTCGATTGCGCGGCCAGCCAGGTCCTGGTGACCAACGGCGGCAAGCACGCGGTGTTCACGGCGTTTGCCGTGCTGTGCGATCCCGGCGACGAAGTGATCTGCCCGGCGCCGTATTGGACGACGTATCCGGAGGCGATCGCCCTCGCCGGCGGGGTGCCGAAGATCGTCGACACCACGGAGGAGACCGGCTTCCGGGTCACCGTCGATCAGCTCGAAGCGGCTTGGACGCCGCGCACCAAGGTGCTGCTCTTCGTCAGCCCGGACAACCCCTCGGGCACGGTGTACCCGCCGGACCACGTGGCGGCGATCGGCCGATGGGCCGTCGAGCGCGGCGTGTGGGTCGTCACGGACGAGATCTACGAGCACCTGACGTACGGGCCGCACGAGTTCAGTTCGATGCCGACGCTGGTGCCAGACGTCGCCGAGCAGTGTGTGATCGTGAACGGCGTCGCCAAGACCTACGCCATGACCGGATGGCGGGTTGGGTGGCTGATCGGACCGCCCGATGTCGCCAAGGCGGCGACGAACTTCCAGAGCCATGCCACCTCGAACGTCGGCAACATCGCCCAGCGGGCGGCGCTGGCTGCGGTGAGTGGCGACCTGGAGGCGGTGGCGGAGATGCGCGAGGCGTTCGAGCGGCGGGGACGGACCATGCACTCGATGCTGTCGGCGATCGACGGCGTGACGTGCCTCGAGCCCGAAGGTGCGTTCTACTGCTTCCCCAACCTGCAGGGCATGCTCGGTCGGGAGCTGGCCGGACGGGCATGCACCACCACGCTGGAGCTGGCCGACCACATGCTGTCGGTGGCCAAGGTGGCGTTCGTCCCAGGCGAGGCGTTCGGAGCGCCGGGGTACGGCCGCTTCTCGTTCGCGCTCAGCGATGCTGCGCTCGTCGAAGGCCTCGAGCGCGTCGCCGCGCTGGCGACGTCGTAACCAGCATCAGCGCCACCAGACCGTGTCGCGGGCGGCCAGGGCCGTGACGGCGACGAGCACGGCGCACTCGACGCACTGCTCGATGGCACCGAGGACATCGCCGGTGATGCCGCCGAGCGCACGGATGGCGAGCGCGACGACGATGACCGCCGGAACGACTGCGGCGACGGCGAGCGGCCCCACCCACCAGCCCGTGGCGACCGCAGCGATGGCGACGGCGACCGCGCCGCCAGCGCCGGCGCGAGCGCGGCTGACCGCCGAGGTGTAATCGGCGCCCAGCCCGTCGGGCCGGGCGAGCGGCGCCCACCCCATCGTCACGACCGCAGCACCTCGCCCGAGCGTGTGCGCTGACACGAGCCCAGCGATCGCCGCACCGCCTCCGAGCGCGCCGACGGCGAGGACGCGCAGCACGATCGAGCCAGCGAGTGCCGCCACGCCGTAGGTGCCGTGCCGCGGATCCTTGAGGATCTCGAGGCGCCGCTCACGCGTCCATCCACCCCAGAGGGCGTCTGCCGTGTCCGCCAGCCCGTCCTCGTGGAACGCTCCCGTGAGCAGCACGCCCACCAACACGGCGACGGTCGCCGCGACGGTCATCGGGACGACCTCGCCGAGCGCGGCGGCGACGAGTCCGACTGCCGCGCCAACCAGGGCGCCGACGACGGGGAACCAGGCGACGGCGGCGCTGAGATCGGGCGGGCGCGGCGTGCGAACCGGGACGCGCGTCAGGAACTGGACGGCCGCAACGAATCCCTCGGCGAAGCGGTCAGCCATCGGCGCCGGCGTCCGCCACCGCCTTGCTGACGGCCGCCGCAACGGTCGTCGCCAGGTCGGGGTGGAACACGCTCGGCACGATGTAGTTGGCCTGCCGCTCGTCCTCGCCGACGACGTCCGCCAGGGCATATGCCGCGGCGATCAGGGCCGAGACCGGGATGGCGTGGCTCTGGGCATCGAGGAGGCCGCGGAACACGCCGGGGAAAGCCAGCACGTTGTTGATCTGGTTGGGGTAGTCGCTGCGCCCGGTGGCCACGATGGCGGCATGGCGCCGGGCGATCGTGGGATCGATCTCCGGATCGGGGTTGGCCAGCGCGAACACGATCGATCGCGGCGCCATGGACGCCACATCCTCCTCGGTCAGGATGTTGGCCACCGAGACCCCGATGAACACGTCGGCGTCCTTGCACGCCGCGCCGAGCGGGCCGCTCAGCCCGCGGCGGTTCGTATGGGAGGCGATCCAGGCCAGCGAGTCGTCGAGGTCGCCGCGATCGGCGTGCACGATGCCGTGGACATCGCCGACCACGACGTCCGTGGCGCCGGCTTCCAACAGCAAGTGGAGGATGGCGTTGCCAGCCGCACCGGCGCCCGACAGGACGATGCGCACGTCCTCGAGCTTCTTGTCGACGACGCGCAGCGCGTTGGTGAGGGCCCCGAGGACGACGATCGCCGTGCCGTGCTGGTCGTCGTGGAAGACGGGGATGTCGAGCAGTTCGCGGAGGCGTCGCTCGATCTCGAAGCATCGCGGCGCGGCGATGTCCTCCAAGTTGATGCCGCCGAACACGGGTGAGAGGACCTGGACGGTGCGGATGATCTCCTCGGTGTCCTGGGTGTCGAGGCAGATCGGGAACGCGTCGATCCCGGCGAAGCGCTTGAACAGCGCCGCCTTGCCCTCCATCACCGGTAGAGCGGCGGCGGGCCCGATGTTGCCGAGCCCGAGCACCGCCGAACCGTCCGTGACCACAGCGATCGTGTTGCGCTTGATCGTCAGGCGCCGCACGTCCTCGGGGCGCTTGGCGATGGCTCGGCAGACTCTCGCCACTCCCGGTGTGTACGCCATCGAGAGGTCGTCGCGGTTGCGCAGGGGAACCTTGCTCGTGATTTCGATCTTGCCGCCGATGTGCAGGAGGAACGTGCGGTCCGAGACCTTGCCGACCTGCACGCCTTCGACGGCGGCGAGAGCGTCGGTGATCCGCTCCTCGTGATCGGCGTCGGGGGCGGCGATCGTCAAGTCGATCTGCAGCCGGTCGCCCCGCGCCGCATTCACGTCGAATGCCGTCACCATCCCGCCGGCCGACTCGACGGCCGACGTCAGCTGGCTGGGCGGAAGCCCTTCACCTGGGACCTCCAGGCGGACGGTGATCGAATACGAGGCGCTTGGGATGATGCCCACACCCGCAGATTAGGTGGGGTTGATCACCACTTCGGCGGTTGCGGTGTCATTGCCCGTGTCGAGATCGATCGAGCTGGACGTCACGGTCGCCGTGCCGAACAGGCCTTCCTCGAATCCGGTGACCGTCGTCGTGACCGACACGATCGCCTCCTCGCCAACCGGGATCGAGCCAAGGGCGCAGGTCGTGACGTACGACAGCGGCGAGCTGCACTCGCCCTGGCTGGTCCGCACCTCTCCAGTCGCTTGCGTGGCCTCGAACCTCAGCGCCACGCCGCTCGCGCCGCCCGGGCCGTTGTTGCGCACGTGCACCAGGAACTCGACGGGGCCGGCCGAAGCGGGGTTCGGGGCCGCCTCGATGGTCGGCGCCACGTCGGCGACCGGCGCGATGCTCGGGACGGCGACCACCTCGAGGATTCCCGGTGCCAGGTTCTGATCCCTGTGCGTGCCGGCCACCACGAGCTTGCCGTCACGGGTGACGGCGAGGAACCCACCGTCGTCCCACCGGTCGGGCCCACCGAGCTTCAGCTCGACCACACCGTCGTCGCCGTCGAAGGAGTGATCTGGTGCACCACTCGAGGTGACGACCTGCACTCGACCAGCGGACGGGATGGAGTACGTGGACGACACCGCGATCCGCCCATCCCGGAGCAGGGCAAGGTCGACGACACCTGGGAACAGTGACGGTGCCGGGTCGAGGGCGCTGACGACGTAGCCCTCCTCGCCGAACGACTGGTCGGGTTGTCCCGATGGGAGGTAGCGGGCGAGCGTCACGGACGACCAGTCGTCCGTCGTGCCCGCCACCACGATCCGCCCGTCGCCCTGGACGGCGACACTCCTGGCCGCTTCATGGTGCTCGCCGGCGTTCCAGACGACCACGCCGCCCAGACCGAAGCTGGGATCGAGGTGCCCGTCCGGGCGCACCCGGGCGAGGAAGTTGTCCGGGCCGACGGATTGGACGTAGTTCCGGCCGGCGACGACAGCGTTGCCTGCCTGGTCAACGGCCGCGTCGTAGGCCTCCTCGGACGGCCCGGGGAGGTCGATGATCGCCATGCCATCGACGTCGAACGTCGGTTCCGGCGTCCCGTCCGAGCGGTAGCGCGCCACCAGGATGCCGGCACCGGTGAAGTCGGAGCCGGCGGCGACGATCGAACCGTCCTTGGTCAGCGCCACGGACGGGTTCCATCCGTTCCTCGTGACGAAGTCGGTGATCACCTTGCCGTCCCCGCTGAACGTCGGGTCGGGGGATCCGTCGCTCCGCAAGCGCACGAGGACGAACTTGCTGTCGGTTTGGTCCTTCATCACGTGGCCGGAGGCGATGATGCGGCCATCGGGCTGCAGGGCCAGGTCCTTGACGACGGCCGTCCTCGTCGGCTCGATGATGATCTCCGCAACGCCGTCGCCACCTCCGAACGAGGGGTCGAGTGACCCGTCCGGTCGCAGGCGCACGACGGTGAAGCGGTCCGTCGCCGGAGTTTCGACCGACACGACGATCCGACCGTCGCTCTGCAGCAGGACGTCCTTGGCGACGACGGCGGTCGGCAGCGGAACCGACCCCTTGGCGGATGCACTACCGACGAGGCCAGCCAGCGCAGCCAACACGGCGCAGGCGAATGTGAGACGCACACGAGAACGCATCGGGCGATCCTGAGCATCGCCTCGGGCGTCCGCATGGAGAACCTGTGACGGTCTCACGAAGTTCGATGCCGATCAGTACCGTCGGCGCATCATTCTCCCGGTCCTCGTCGCGTGGTTCCTGTTCGTGTGGTGGGCGCAGCCCCCCGAACCGTCGGCCTTCTACACACCACCTGACCCGCTGCCGGCCGGGTCGCCCGGCACGATCATCCGGGACGACGGGATCGATGACGTCGGTGACGGGCAGCGGGCCTGGCGCGTGCTCTACACGTCCACCGACCCGGCGGGCGCGCCGATCGCCGTCTCCGGGGTGGTTGTCGCGCCGGATGCCGACCCGCCTGACGGAGGTTGGCCGGTCGTCGCGTGGGCGCACGGCACGACGGGCGTCGATCGACGATGCGCGCCTTCGATCGACTATCCCGAGGGCGGCCTGGAGAGGGTTCCCGAGCTCGACGAGCTCGTCGCCGCCGGCAACGTGGTCGCGATCACCGACTATCCGGGCCTCGGAACCCCGGGTCCGCACCCGTACCTCGTCGGAGAAAGCGAAGGCCGGGCCGTGCTCGACAGCATCCGCGCCGCCCGATCGCTGCTCGGCGCCGAGGCCGTCGCGTCGACGGCGGCGGTCTACGGGCACTCGCAGGGCGGCCACGCCTCGGTGTGGGCCGACCAGATCGCCGCCGGCTACGCACCCGACCTGCACATCGCCGGTGTCGCCGCGATGGCTCCACCGACCGACCTCGCGACGCTCCTCGACGACGACGTCAAGGAGGCAGATGGCATCGTGCTGGCCGGGCTGGCGATCTCGTCGTGGGCGGAGTACTACCCCGACGCCGACGAGGCGGCGATCGTCGAGCCCGCGGCGAGGCCGTTCGTCGACGACCTCGGCGGGAAGTGCATCGCTACGGCGGCGCAGGGTCTCACCGACATCCCCGACGTCGCCGCGCTCGCGGTCACGTTCCTCTCGCAGGACCCGGCCACAGCGCCTGGCTGGTCCGACCGCCTGCGCGAGAACGCACCCGGCGACGTCTCGACGACGATCCCGCTGCTCGTCGCCCAGGGCCTCAGCGACACGCTGGTGCGACCCGAGGTGACGACCGAATACGTAGACGCGCAGTGCGCCGCCGGCGCGTCGATCCAGTACACGACGTACCCGAACACCGGCCACTTCGCGGTGCGCACGGTGGCCGCACCGATGGTGCGCGACTGGCTGCTGGCCCGGTTGCGCGGCGAACCGACCGATCCCGGCTGCACGTCCTGAGCGGGTCGGTACCGTGTGCGCGGTGGCCACGACTCGGGTGACCCGACACATGCGAGCCCCGCGAGCACGCGTCTATCGCGCCCTGCTCGACGCCGACGCGGTGCAGCGCTGGATGGTGCCCGACGGCATGACGAGCGAGGTGCACACCTTCGACGCCCGCGAGGGCGGTGAGTTCCGGATCTCGCTGACCTACGACGCACCGACCGCCACGGGCAAGACCGATGCGCAGACCGATTCGTTCCACGGCCACTTCGAACGACTGGTGCCGGACACCGAGGTGGTGCAGGTCGTGGAGTTCGAAGCCGACGATCCGTCGCTGGGCGGTGAGATGCGGATCACCTACCGGCTCGAGGAGACCGACGACGGGACGGAGGTGATCGGGATCCACGAGAACCTGCCCCCAGGCGTGGCGCCCGAGGACAACGAGCTCGGCTGGACCATCTCGTTGGGCAAGCTCGCTGATCTCCTGGAGGGCGACCGCTAGGCGGGGCTCGAGTCTCATCCGAACCATTCAGCGAACGTCGGCACCTCCGTGATGCCGGCGCAGGCCATCGCCACCAGCGGGACCGCGGCCATCGCTCCGGTGCCCTCGCCGAGTCGCATGTCCAGGTCCAGCAGCGGTCGCTTGCCGAGCCTCTCGAGCAGCCGCCGGTGGCCAGCCTCCGCCGAGCAGTGACCGACGATGCAATGGTCGAGCGCCGTGGGCTCGACCATCACGAGCGGGAGCACGGAGGACGTGACGACGTAGCCATCGAGCACGACGGGCAGCGAGCGCTGGCGGGCCGCCATGGTCGCTGCGGCGATCGCCGCCAGCTCGGCGCCGCCGACTTCGCGCAGGACCTCGATGGGGTCCGTGATCCCGGCGATCCGTCGCACCGATTGCTGCACCGCCGCCTGCTTGCGGGCCAGGCCGGTGTCGTCGATGCCCGTGCCGCGACCGACCCAGGCGGCCGTCTCACCACCGGCCAGCGCGGCTGCCACGGCCGCCGCCGGCGTCGTGTTGCCGATCCCCATCTCGCCGAGCACCAACAGATCCGCATCGAGACGATCGACCGCCGCGACGGCGATCTCCACGATCTCCTCGAACCGCTCCACCGGCAGCGCCGCCTCGTATCGGATGTCGCCCGTCGGGCGGCCGATGCCGACGTCGACGGCGTCCACGCGCGCCCCGGCATGACGGGCGAAGGCGCTGATCGTCGACCGGCCCTGCCGATAGGCCTCGAACATCGCCTCCGTGACCGTCGTCGGGTAGGCGCTCACGGCCTCGGCCTCCGCGACCCCGTGGTCGCCGGCGAAGATCAGCCCCACCGGGTGCTCGACCCGCGGACGGTCCGTACGTTGCCAACCGGCCACCCATTCGGCCAGCTCGTCGAGCCACGCCAGCGCGCCACTGGGACGCAGGATGTGCGCCGCCCGCTCGTGCACCGCCGCGGTGGCTGCTGCGTCCGCCTCCGGCAAGCGGTGCAGCATGCCGTGCAACGTCGTCACGTCAGCAACGTCCACGGGTCCGCCAGCGCGACCGCCCGCCCGGCGACGAGCAGCAACGAGGTGTCGGCGCGCGCCGCGAAGCGCTGGTTCACGCGGCCCAGGACGTCTCGGTACCGAATGCCGAGCTCGGTCTCCGGGTGTACGCCGAGTCCGACCTCGTTGCTGACGACGACGGTCGGCCCGCCACGCTGCCCGGCCGCGTCTGCGGCGACCGACGCGGCATCGTCGATGGCATCGTCCCCGTCACCGCGCAGCATCAGGTTGCTCACCCACAGTGTCAGGCAGTCGACGATCGCCAGACCGTCGGCGCGACCGAGCGCGCCAACCAGATCGTGCGGTTCCTCGATCGTCGGCCACTCCGGCCGCTCGGCGCGATGCCGTGTCACTCGCGCCACCAGCGCATCGTCGGCCGGCACGAGCGTGGCGATCACTGTCACCGGCCCGTCGTGGCGCCGGCCGAGCTCGACGGCCATCGAGCTCTTGCCGCTGCGCGCCCCACCGATCAGAAACGTCAGCGCAGCGAGCGAGGCCATTCAGTAATCAATGCCGCGGAGTGCCGTGATCCCTTGCCGGTAGGCGTGCTTGACCTCGCGCATCTCCGTCACCGTGTCAGCGAGCTCGACGAGCTGCGGCGGCGCGTCCCGTCCGGTGATCACGACGTTGACGTCGGGCGGACGATCACGGATCGCGGCGACCACGTCGTCGACCTCCAGCCAGCCCCAGGTGCAGAGGTACGTCAACTCATCGAGGATCACGAGGCGATGGCTGCCCGCCGCGATCAGGTCGGCCGCCTGTTGCCAGCCAGTCCGCGCGAGCGCCTTGTCGTGTTCGAGGTTGTTCGAGTCCCACGTGAAGCCGTCACCGACCGAGAGCCAGTCGACACCGAGCCGACGGCCCATCGTCTCCTCGCCGACGTGCCACTTGCCGCTCTTCACGAACTGGACGACGGCGACCTTCCAGTCCCGCGCCAGCGCCCGCAGCATGACGCCGAACGCGGCCGAGCTCTTGCCCTTGCCGTCACCGGTGTTGAGCACCACCAGCGATGGAGCCCGGCGCAACCTGTCCGGTCGGGGATCCTCGGTCGGCGCTTCCGCGGTCACGCACGGCAGTGTACGAGCGGGTAGGAGCGCTGATCTTCGGGTAGCGTGCCGCCGGTCGCAGGACCCAGCGAAGTCCGGTGAGAACCCGGCACTGACCCGCAACGGTGAAGCCCCGACTGCTCGAGCGAGCGGTGGGGACGAGTCCGGTCGCCTGGCCCTGCGGGCGACAACCTGACCCTCGAGGCAAGGGGCGGTTCGCGGAGACGCTGCCGAGCACTTGTCCTCCAACTTCGATGGAGGAACCGTGTCCACCAGGACCATCACCGCCGGCGTCGTCGCCGGCCTGCTGTTGTTGAGCGCCGGCTGTGGAGGCGACGACGACGACGGCGACGCCGCTGCCACGACGTCCGCTGCGACGGGACCGGCGTCGCAGCGCCGAACCGACGGCGCCGTCGACCGCATCTACGTCCGCATGCGCCATCGACCGCCTCGATGGACTCCGAGCCGGGGGGCGACGTCCCGCAGCGCATCGTGTCGCTCTCGCCGACGGCCACCGAGATGCTGTTCGCCATCGGTGCCGGCGACCAGGTCATCGCCGCCGACGACCAGTCCAACTACCCGGCCGAGGCCGAGGCCGTACGGACCGACCTCTCCGGGTTCACCCCGAACGTCGAGGCGATCGCCGGCTACGAGCCCGATCTCGTCGTGACCTCGGGACCGCCGGACCTCACGACCCAGCTCGAGTCCGTCGGGCTGGAGGTGTGGGAGGGCCCGGCGGCGATCACGTTGGACGACACCTACGCCCAGATCGAGCAGCTCGGCGCCCTCACGGGCCATGTCGCCGAAGCCGCCGAGCTCGTCTCATCGATGCAGTCGGACCTGGAGAACATCGCCAGCTCCGTGCCGACGAGCGAGGTGCCGCTGACGCTGTACCACGAACTCGATCCGACGTTCTTCAGCGCCGACTCGACGACGTTCATCGGTGCCGTGTACTCGCTGTTCGGATTGCGCAACATCGCCGACGGCGCGGAGGGAGAGACGGGCGGCTACCCGCAGTTGAGCGCCGAGTTCATCATCTCCGCCGATCCGGATCTGATCTTCCTCGCCGACTCGAAGTGCTGCGGTGAGAATGGTGAGACGGTCGCCGCACGCCCGGGGTGGGATGGACTGAAGGCCGTCGTCAACGGCAACGTGATCACGATGGACGACGACATCGCTTCGCGCTGGGGACCGCGCGTCGTCGACTACGCCCAATCGGTGGCCGACGCCATGACGAACGCCCTCGTGCCGAGCGGTGGCTGAGGCGACGCTGCCGCAATCGAAGCGGCGGGCGCCATGGATGGCGATCGGCGCGGCATCCGTCGTCGTCGCCGTGCTTCTCGGTGCGGTGATCGGCCCGGCGGGGCCTGAGTGGTGGCAGGTGCCGCTCGAGCTCCTCGACCGCCTGCCGTTCGTCTCGATCGACAGCGGGATGACGGACAACGAGTGGACGATCGTGTGGGACATCCGCTTCCCCCGGGTGGTGCTCGGGGGCATCGTCGGGGCGACGCTCTCGCTGGCCGGAGCCAGCTACCAGGGCGTGTTCCGCAACCCCCTCGTCGACCCGTACCTCCTCGGCGCCGCCGCCGGCGCGGGGCTCGGGGCCACGCTGGTGTTCACCGTGCTGCGCTCGGCGACCGCCGGCTGGCCAGTCGATCCAGCGCCGGCGATGGCCTTCGTCGCGGCGATCGCGACCGTCTTCCTCACGTACGCCGTCGGTGCAGCCTTCGGCGGCGCGCGCACCGGCCTCATGCTCGTGCTGGCCGGCGTCGCGGTGACATCGCTGGCGACCGCGGTCCAGGCGTTCCTGCTGCAGCGCAACGTGGCCGTCGTGCGCGAGGTGTACTCGTGGATCCTGGGGCGGCTCTCATTGGCCGATTGGGCCGACGTCCGTCTCGTCCTGCCCTACGTCGTGATCGCCGTCGTCGTGCTGCTGCTGCACCGCCGGCATCTTGACCTGCTGCGGGTCGGGGAAGACGAGGCCGCCACGCTCGGCGCCCCCGTTGCTCACGTGCGCATCGTCGTCGTCGCGGCTGCCACCCTTGCGACCGCCGCCGTCGTGTCGGTCAGCGGTCTCATCGGATTCGTGGGGATCATCGTGCCGCACGCCGTGCGCCTCCTCGCTGGGTCGGCGTACCGGAGTCTGCTCCCGTTGACACTGATGTTCGGTGCGGCGTTCCTCATCCTCGCCGACATCCCCGGGCGTGTGCTCACCAATCCCGCCGAGACGCCGATCGGCATCGTCACGGCCTTTCTCGGGGCCCCCTTCTTCCTCGTCATCCTCCGGGCGAAGGCGACCTCAGGCGGCAGCGTGACCTCGTGAGCTCGCTCGAACTGCGCGACGTCAGCGTGTCCTACGGGCGCCGGGTGGCGTTGGCTCCGTTCAGCGACGTCGTGCACTCTGGGGAGTGGTGCGGCCTGATCGGCCCCAACGGCGCCGGCAAGTCGTCGTTGCTGCGGGCCCTCGTCGGTCTGGTGGAGTCGACCGGCGAGGTGCTCGTCGACGGTGCACCGCTGGCGCTGCGGTCCCGGCGGCGACGGGCCTCGCTCGTCGCCTACGTGCCGCAGGCTCCGGTCCTGCCCGACGACATGACCGGGTTCGAATACGTCCTGCTCGGAAGGGCGCCGTACGTCGGGTACTTCGGCTCGGAGAGCCGCCACGACAAGGCGATGGCCGTCGACGTCCTCGAACGGCTCGACTTGCAGGAGTTCGCCTCGCGGCGCCTCGGCACGCTGAGCGGCGGAGAGCGCCAACGCCTCGTGATCGCCAGGGCGCTCGCCCAGGAGGCGCCGATCCTGCTGCTCGACGAGCCGACCGCGGCGCTCGACATCGGCCACCAGCAGCAGGCCTTGGAGCTCGTTGCCAGGCTGCGCGCCGATCACGGGTTGACGGTGGTCGCCGCGATGCACGACCTGACGTTGGCGGGGATGTACAGCGACCGGTTGAACCTGCTGTACGAGGGCCAGTCCGTGGCGCGTGGGCCGGCCGCCGAGGTGCTGAACGCCGACCGGCTGGCCGAGTTCTACGGCGTGCGGGTCAGCGTCCATCACGAGCCCGACGGCACCGTGGTGGTGATCCCACGACGCAACTATGAATGACCCGGTTCGTCTCGCAGGCAAGCTGCTCGACTCACCTCCGAGCTCGCCGCGGCCGCTCCGCAGCCGCGCTCGCCGACCTGGCCGATCGGCGCAACCTCCAAGTCCGGGCTCGGCCGCAAGCAATTGCTCGCCTCGAGCTCGCCGTCGCTGTAACGGGCGACTCCGGGCTCATGACGTCACCGCGACGCGACGGCTCGCCCACCTGCCTATCCGCGGAGCCTCCGCCCCCGAACCCCCCGCCCAAGCCTGCCTATCCGCGGGGCCTCTCAAGCCCGTGTTGGTGCGGCCCGTCCCCCGCTAGGGTGATTTGGTCCCCCCTAGACCACTGCCGACGCCGCCAGCGTCTAGGTTCAAGCTCCCTTCAGCAGCGAGGGGGCATCGTCACCGCCCGACGACTGGAGGTCCCGTGCAGCAGCAGCTCTCGCCGGCGTTCCCGCTGAGCTGGGAGACCTGGTTCGAGGATGCCGAGCAGCCTGCCGCCGTGCGCATCACCGGCGTGCTCGACCGAGCCGGTGCCTCGCCGTTGCAGGACCACCTGACGTGGTTGCGGGCGTGCGGCTGCCGCCCGATCGTGCTCGACCTGGCTGGCGTGACGCTGATGGACTTGGGTGGCTACGAGCTGCTCTGCGAGCTGGGCCGGACCTGCGAGGAATCGGGCCACGAGATCATCCTGCGCACTCCGAGCGCCGCCGTGCGACGAGTGCTCGAGGTCGTCGGCTGGCCGCCCGGCCTGCTCTGATTCCTTTGTGAGCGGGCTGGACGCGCGGACCGTCCTGGTAGGTGAGGTAGGAGCGGCGTTGGCCGCCGCCACCACGGTGCGTGATGCGATGCGGGCGCTGGTCGGCTGCTTGTCGCCAGCGCTCTGCGACGGCTGTGAAGTCGTGTTGCCCGACGACGATGGCACGCTGCGCCGAGTCGCCGCAGGTCCTGGCGCCGTGTCCGCGCGGGAGCGGGTGCCCGTGCCGGAGCTGGCCGACCATCCCGTGCGCCAGGTGATGGCAACGAACCGATCACTCGTGCTCGATGTCGACAATCCGGAGCACGTCGAGCTGTTCGGGCCGCTCGAGGATCCCCTCAGCGCCCGCTCGCTCGGACTGCGATCTGCCGTCCTGGCGCCACTGATGGGACGCACGAAGAACCGCGGCGTGCTGGCAGTCGCCATGGTCGACAGCGGCCGAGCGTTCCGCAACGACGACGTCGAGCTGGTCGAGACGATCGCCCGTCTGGCAGGACTGGCGGTGGACAACCTCGAGGTGCTCGATCGGCAGCGCCGGGAGACGGAGGGACTGCGGCGGGCCGGCCGAGTCGCCGCCTCACTGAACGCCGCCGACGACCTCGCCCAGATCGGGCTGGCCATCGTCGACGTCGCCAAGTCAGAGCTGGCGGCAACGTCCGGCGTCCTGTACGTCGCCGTCGGCGAAGAGCTGCACCTCATTGCGACGAGCGGGTACGGCGGCGAGCAGCTCGAAGGCTGGCGCACGATGTCGCTCGACACGAGGACAGCCGTCTCAGATGCCTGCCGTTCCGGCCAATCAGTGATCTGCGAGACGACCGAGGAGATCTTCGCCCGCTACCCCGGCGCTGCCGACCTCCCGGGGTTCGACGAGCAGGCGCTGGTGACCATGCCGCTGAGCGTGGGTGGTCGGGTGCTCGGCGCGGCCTACTGGTCGTTCGACCGGCCGAAGCACCTGTCACAGGACGACCTCGACTTCATCGAGCTCGTCGCCCAACTGGGCGCCGCGGCGATCGTGCGGGTGCGGGCCCGGCAGTCGGAGTCCGACTTCGCGGCACGCTTGACGTCGAAGGGCCAGGAGCTGAGCGCCAGCCGGGCTCGACTCGACGCCCTCGCCGGGGCGAACGTGATCGGCACGATCGCCGGCCGTGACGATCGCGTCACGGAGGCCAATCGCACGTTCCTCGACATGCTGGGGCTCCCCGACAGCGCCGTCGTGCGCGGCGACCTGAGTTACCTCGACCTGACGCCCCCCGAATGGCACCCGTTGGACGCCGCCAAGGCGGCGGAGATGCGCGAGAAGGGCCGCCTCGAGCCATATCAGAAGGAGTACCTGCACGCCGACGGGTCCCGCGTCCCCGTCATGATCGGTGGCGCAGCGCTGAGCGCCGACCCGTTCCAGTGGATCGTCTTCGTCGTCGACCTCGGCGCTGAACGCGAGGCCGAGGTGGCGGTCGAGCGGGCCAACGAGCGCCTGCGCGAGCTGCTCGCCGAACAGCGCCGCATCTCCGACGTCCTCCAGCGCAGCCTGCTGCCGGCAACACTGCCCGACATCAAAGGGCTCCAGCTGCACGCCGACTACTGGTCCGAGAGCATCGGGTTGCGGGCCGGGGGCGACTTCTACGACGTGTTCGAGATCGCCGACGGTCGGTGGGGGGTCCTGATCGGGGACGTGTGTGGCAAGGGCGTCGAGGCGGCCGCGGTCACGGCGACGGCTCGGCACACGGCACGGGCGGCAGCGATGCACATGCGGGAACCTCACGCCGTACTGCAGTGGGTGCACGAGGCGGTGGAGGCCAATCCGCTCGACACGTTCTGCACCGTCGCGTTCGCCGCACTCGCGGTGGACGGGAACGGGTACCGACTCGACGTCTGTCTGGGTGGGCATCCGCCTGGCCTGCTGTGCCATCCCGACGGCTCGGTCGAATCGCTTGGCGAGCCGGGAACGCTGCTCGGAATGCTGCCGCCGTCGGTGACGACGACGAGCCATCGGCTCGGCCCGGGCGACCTCG
Source organism: uncultured Acidimicrobiia bacterium (assembly GCA_963774635.1). Taxonomy (GTDB): domain Bacteria; phylum Actinomycetota; class Acidimicrobiia; order Acidimicrobiales; family Ilumatobacteraceae; genus JALZMG01. Next base: position 55,868 of record CAVZFS010000025.1, on the reverse strand, counting down.
CCCTCTTCTACACCGATGGGGTCACGGACTCCCCAGGTGCGGAGGCGATGGCGGCTGACGACCTGTCGACGTGGCTGTGCGACCAACGAGACCGCCCGACCGAACAGATCGGCCGAGCGCTGCGCGACGAACTGGCCCGCCGCCGTCCCGGCGGCTTCCGCGACGACATCGCGACCGTCGTGCTGCGCGTCGAGGACGCATGAAACGACAGCGCGCAGAGGTAACAGCGCGTGCGCTCAGGACTCCACGTGCGGCTGCGGTCGCGGGGATCGTCTTCTCGATCCTGTTCTCGACGTCGCTCGTCCTCGCCCAGCTCGCGATACCGCCTGACTCCGAGGACGCCGGCTCCTGGGTCATCGAGGATGGCAAGCGCAGTGCGGTGTTGTTCGGGTTGCAGCTGCTCCCGTTCGCGGGCATTGCCTTCCTGTGGTTCATCGGCGTGCTCCGCGACCGCATCGGCCCTGGGGAAGACCGGTTCTTCGCCACCGTCTTCCTGGGCAGCGGGCTGATCTTCGTCGCCATGTTCTTCGCCGCGGGTGCGGTCGCCGCGGGGCTGGTCGACACGGCAGCGGAGACCGGAGGTGGCGACGGAGGTGCGACGGTGTGGCCGGTCGGGCGGGAGATCGGGCACACGCTGATGACGGTGTACGGCTTGCGGATGGCGGCCGTCTTCGCGATCTCGGCGACGACGCTCGCCTCGCGACTGCGGCTCGTGCCCCGGTGGCTCGCCGTGCTCGGCTACGCGACTGCGCTCGTCCTGCTCCTCGGGGCGGGTCTCGTGCCGTGGCTCGATCTCGTCTTCCCGGCGTGGGTGTTCGTGATCAGTGCCCACATCCTGGTCCTCGCGTTCCGCCGCGACAGGGGCCTGCCGACCTGAGCGTCGCACGCCGGGCTCGTGCCGAATGTGACGCCTCGTGAGGTCATGACTGACCCCACCGGTCGGCCGTCACGGTCGCGGTGCTGATGGAGCCAGCTCCGCAGGATCCGGTTGAACTCCTCGGGCGCTTCGAGGTTGCACACGTGACCGAGGCCGGGGAGCAGCGTCAGCGAGGATCCGGTGATGGCGGAGTGAAGGTGCTCGGCGACCGGGAGGGGAGCACGAACATCACGGTCGCCGTACATCAGCAGCGTCGGGATGTCGATGCGCGGCAACGCATCGCGCAGATCCTCCGCCGACGCGCGGGCCATCGCCCGAAACCCGACCGGGTGGAACGCTCGAATGCTCGCCGTGAAGCGACGAACGGTCTGCGAGCTCGGGGCGGTGGCGAACATCGTTGGCAGCAACGTGTCGACGAACTCGGCCGTCGAGAGCTCGGACAAGGCGAGTGCCTGATCGAGGCGCTGCTCGGCGATCTCAGGGGGCAGCGAGCCCGCCCAGCCGGCATACCCGGACACCACGACAAGTGAGCTGGCGATTGTCGGGTGACGGGAGGCGACCGCAAGGGCGAGCGCGCCGCCGAACGACAGACCGACGAGATGAGGGCCAACGAGACCGACTGCAGCGATGAAACCGGCGAGGCAGTCGGCGTAGCCGGCCATCCCGAACGATTCGGGCGGATCAGACGAGCTGCCCGCTCCCGGTGCGTCCCAGGCGATGACCGTGAACGCGTCCGCCAGACCGTCGAGTTGGTCTCGCCACGTTGCTGGTCCATCGCCGATGTACCCGTGCAGCAGCACCACCGGTGGGCCCGTCCCGACGCGTTCGAACCCGATCCGCAACCCATCGACGTCGATCGAGTCCATCTCGACTGATCAACCTATGACCTGCCGGAGGGTGTCGGCGGCCGCCGCCGACGCGCGCCGAGCTCTCAGTCCGGCGGGAACCACCGGTCGCTGTCGAGGAGGCGGTCGGCCTCGGCCGGGCCCATCGTGCCCTTGAAGTACGGGTAGATCGGTCCCGGGTTGTCGAGGGCCGGCTGCACGATGCGCCAGGTGCGCAGCGCGATGTCCTCACGGGCGAACCGGCGCGGTGACCCCTCGAGGGCGTCGGCAATCAGGCGTTCGTAGGCATCCGAGCGCTCGCCGAGTGCGGCGGCGAAGTCGACGCTGATGTCGACCTCCTGGCTGTCGAGGTGCGGCCCGGGCGTCTTCGCCTGCAGGGCGAACGAAACCCCGTCTCGCTTGCCGAGGCGGAAGCGCACGCGGTTGCGCTGCGGCGGTGGTCCGCCGGCCTCGTCGAACAGCAGCTGCGGCGGTTCGCGCAGCTCGATCACCGCCTCCGTCGCGTCGCCCGTCAGGGCTTTGCCGACCCGGACGTACCACGGCACCCCTGCCCAACGCCACGAGTCGATGGTCAACCGCACGGCGACGAACGTCTCGACGTCCGAATGGGGATCGACGCCGGGCTCGTCCCGATAGCCGATGTACTGGCCGCGCACCAGCCGTGATGGGTCGATCGGCTCCATCGCCGCCAAGACCTTGGACTTCTCGTCCTGGAGGAACGACGACTCGGGACCGACGGGCGGTTCCATCGCCAGCAGCGTGACCACCTGCAGGGCGTGGTTCTGGAGCACGTCGCGGATCGCGCCGACGGTCTCGTAGAAGCTGCCTCGGCCCTCGACCCCGATCGTCTCGGCCATCGTGACCTGCACGCTGCGCACGTAGTTCCGGTTCCAGATCGGCTCCAGCAGCATGTTGGAGAAGCGGAAGACGAGCAGGTCCTCGACAGCCTCCTTGCCGAGGTAGTGGTCGATGCGGAAGATGCGCGTCTCGGGGAACACGCTGTGCAGCACGTCGTTGAGCTCGCGGGCGGACTCCAGGTCACGGCCGAACGGCTTCTCGACGACGATCCGTCCGCGCTCGTGCAACGCGACCGAGGCCAGCGACTCCGCGACCGTCGGGAACATCGTCGGTGGGATCGCCATGTAGTACACGGCCATCTTCGACCCGCTGGCGTCCAGTCGGGCGGCCAGCTCCTGCCACGTCGTCGGTGCGGCGTAGTCGCCTTGAACCAGGTCGAGCCGGGCCTGCAGCTCTTCGATCACCGACTTGTCGGCATCCGTCACGTGCGCCTCGATCGACTCGGCGGCGTGCGCACGGAAGTCGTCGTCGGTCCAGTCGCTACGCGCCACACCGATCACCGGAACGTCGAGCCGGCCCCGCTTCGTCAGGTAGTAGAGCGCCGGAAAGAGCTTCCGCTTCGCCAGGTCGCCCGTCGCTCCGAACAGGACGAGCGCATCGGCGGTTGGCTGGCAGCCCGGCTCGACGATCGTCATCGCGTTGTCTCCTTCCGCTCGACGTGCCCGCCGAACCCCGCCCGCATGGCGGAGAGGATCTTGTCAGCAACCAGCGCCCGACCGCGGGAACTGAACCGAGCGAACAGCGCTGACGTGAGGACCGGCACCGGCACGCCCTCATCGACAGCCGCGGCGATCGTCCAGCGACCCTCGCCCGAGTCGCTGACGTTGCCCTCGAACGTGGACAGGTGTGGATCGACGGCGAGAGCCTGGGCGGTGAGGTCGAGCAACCAGCTGGAGATCACCGAGCCGCGCCGCCACACCTCCGCGATATCGGCCAGGTTCAGGTCGTAGCGATAGAACTGCGGCTCGGCGAGCGGCGCTGTCTCCGCGTCGACGGGATGGTCCTCGGACCCGATGTTGGCCGTGGCGAGGACGTTGAACCCCTCTGCGTACGCCGCCATGACGCCGTATTCGATCCCGTTGTGCACCATCTTCACGAAATGGCCGGCCCCGCTCGGACCGCAGTGCAACCAGCCAAGCTCCGCCGGAGTCGGAGCAGCCCCGTCGGCTTCTCGCTCTGGCGTCCGCTCGGCGGCCTCGACGCCCGGGGCAAGGGCGTCGAAGATCGGCGTCAACCGCTCGACAGCGTCGTCCGGACCGCCGACCATCAGGCAGTACCCGCGCTCGAGGCCGTGCGTCCCCCCGCTCGTGCCGACGTCGACGTACTGGATGCCGTGATCGGCCTCGAGCGGGCCGGACCGCCGGATGTCGTCGCGGTACCAGGAGTTGCCACCGTCGATCAGCGTGTCGCCGCGGTCGATCAACGGCACCACGGCGGCGATCGTCGAGTCGACGAACGCGGCGGGCACCATGATCCAGATGTGGCGGGGCGTGCTGAGCTTGCCGACGAACTCCTCCAGGGACTGCGCACCGGTCACTCCCTCGTCGGTGAGGGCGGCGACCGCGGCGGTATTGACGTCGTAGCCCACGCACTCGTGACCGGCCGCTTCGAGGCGGCGCACCATGTTGGATCCCATGCGGCCGAGGCCGATCATCCCGAGCTGCATGGCGCACACATTGGCACGCGCTTGCCTACCGTGTCCCCGTGACATCGGAGGCGCCGGGAGAGGCCGCGGCGCGGGCGCTCGACCGTGACGTTGCGGGCGCGGCCGCCGCTCATCAGGCCCTTCTCGCGATGCTCGATGAGGCGCTGGCCGACGGCCGCATCGATGTCACGGCGCCGAGCCGCTTGCCGGACTGGACCGTCGGCCACGTCCTGACCCATCTCGCCCGCAACGCCGACAGCATCGTGCGTGTGCTCGAAGGCAGCGCCCGAGGAGAGACCGTCGAGCGCTACGTCGGCGGGCACGCCGGTCGCGCCGCCGGCATCGAGGCCGGTGCGTCGCGTCCGGCCGCAGCGCAGGTCGACGATGTACGAAGCACGATCTGGAGGCTCGAGCAGACGTGGTCGGGGGATGTCAACTGGGACGGACGCAGCCTCGAGGTGGGTGGTCGCGACATGGCGATTCGCCAGCTGCCTCACCAGCGGCGCCGCGAGGTCGAGGTCCACCGCGTCGATCTCGGGCTCGGTTACGAGCCGGTCGACTGGCCGGCCGAGTACGTGCGTCTGGAGCTGCGTGAGCTCGAGATGCGATGGGCCGCCCGCCGACCGATGGGCCTGACCGGGCTGCCGGCCGAAGCACTGGCGGTGCCGCCGCACGTGCGGCTGGCCTGGCTCCTCGGACGCCAGGACATCGAGGGTCTGGAGCCCGCCGGCGTGATGTGACCTGTCGAAGAAGGCCGAGCGTTCATTCCAGGTCCTGGTACGTCGGCAGCTGGGCGACCTTGATCGCGTCGATCACGGCTCCTGTGCTGATCGGCAGGCCGTGGCTCTCACGCAATGTGGCCTCGACGGTCTGGCGCACGTCGTCGGGCAGCTGTCGATAGCGCTCCCAGTCGACGAGCAGGCCGCCGGCGAGCGCGGATGCCGGGAGGTCGGGATCGATGATCCCGGCGGCGTGCAACTCGCGGTACCAGACGTACAGCAGCTGGTCGGCCGCGGCGCGGGCGTACTGCTCGGCCTCGCGAGCGGCGTCGGCTTCGTACCCGGCCAGCTGCTCCTTGGCGGCGCCGGCCGCGCCACTCAGGACGTTGCTCAGTACGGGCACGCCCCCGACCTTGCGGTTGATCTGACCGAGCCCGAACGTCGCCGTGTCAACGAAGAAGGAGATGACCTCGTCCTTGTCGCGGCCGATCGCTTCGGCTTGATGTCCGGCGCGTTCGATGAAGTACGCCTCCAGTCGAGCCGCATTGACCATCGCCTCGTTGACGTCCGAGTCCCTGACGACGGCTCCTTCCGCGAGCAGGGCGGCCACGACCGCCGCTCGTTGCTGCTGGAACACGTCGAGGGCGGCGCGCACGGTCGCCAGCCCGTCGTCGCGGCGGACGGCGAGGTTGCTCACCGTGTCGAGCGCTGCTTCGTCGAAGAAGGCGCCGTGTGGTGCGGGGCCCGTGCGGAACTTGTCGGGGATGGCGATCGTCTTGCCCGCTGGCGCATCCATCGGCTCGGGGCTCAAGACAGCGTTGTGAACCGAGAAGAGGTGGACGCCGAGGATCGTTGCGGCCGCGGTCGAAGCATCGGGGTGGAGCGGCTGATCGAAGAGGTACGGCCGTACCCCGAGGAAGTTGACGAAGGCCGAGGCCACCTTGGAAGCGTCGACGAGGACTGCCTCCGCCGCACCGGGCACGACGTCGGGCCCAGCAGCCGCCGTCGCCGCGGCCGCCGTGACTGCGTGCAGGCCGTCGTAGTGATAGAGGCGCTCGGTGAGCAGGTATCGGGCGTGGACGTCGTCGGTGAACACCGCCCGTCCCGCCTCGCCGTTGCGCGACAGCGCGTCGAGGACGGCGTACATCGGGTCCTCACTGAGCATCCATCCGGGTGCGGTGTGCTCGTCGCCGTCGCCGAACGTTCGGTTCAGCACCGAGCCGTAGGCAGGCAGCCACAGCACCTGACCGGCACCGTCGGGGTACGCGGCGCGCTCGTGCTCGATGACCCGACGGGTGGTGACGGCGAGGAGCTCCGCGCCGAAGGCTTCGTTCGTGAACAGGAACGACATCGCCGCAGCGGGGTTGGCGAACTCGTCGTCGAGCCGGTCGATGAAGCCGTCGACGAGCACTGCGCCGAAATCACCCGGGAACCTGTGCTGGCGGGACGCCGTGGCCAGTGCCGAGCGCACGCTGGTGGCGACCGCGATCTGCTCGTCCTCGTCGTCGGACGGCTCACCGAGGCGCACGAGGAGCGCCGCCGTGTTCTCGCCGCCGAGGGCGATGAACATGCCAACCAGCACTCGCGGTGTCAGGCTCGCCGCGCCGAGAGCTTGGTGCAGCGCGGCAAGTTCATCTGGGTCGTGCCCGTCATCGCCGATCACGGCGCGCGCCAGCGCGGCCAGCCGATGCGCGTCGGTGGCCTGGGCGGGGGTGAGCGCCGGCGCGAGCGTGTCGAACCCGCCGAACGAGCTGAGCCAGGTGAGGAGCGCATCGCTGGCGATGATGCGGTCGAGCAGCGCCAGGCACGGACCCTCGAGGTTTGCGCGTACGCCGCGAGCGGTGGTCGACGCGTCTGCAGCGGCATCGTCGGTGCTCGTCACTCCCCGCAGCGCTTCGATCGCCGTGATCACGCGGGTGCGGAGCTGGAGGACCCGTACCGGGTCGTAGCCGATGAATCCTGCAGACACGTTCTCTCAGCGAGCCTGGAAGGCGAGCAGCGTCGCAGCGGCCGCGTCGACGGCATCCGCCTGGCGCTCGAACATCCAGGCCCGCTGGCGCAAGTCGTCGGCGGCGTGGGCGATGCGCTGGCGGTCCGTCGCCAGCTGCTGCCGGCAGTCGTCGGCGCCGGGGCTTCGCCAGGTGTCCGGTCCCGCCCAGCTCTCCACGTCTGCCAATGGGACGTCATCCAGCCGCGCCGCGAGCCGCCGCAGGTGGGCGGCGCGTTGCCGGTACTCGTCCGCTGTGCTGTCGCTCGGCACGGTGCACCTCCGTCTCGTGGACGCGCCGCCATGGCAGCGTTCCTCATCCCTCATGGGTGTCGGCAGGCGCCCGGAAGGGAAAACGGCGCCGGCGACGATTACGGTCCCGGCGTGCAGTGGGGCCTGTCAGTTTCGCTCTCTGAAGCGCTCGCAGATCCGGCAGTGATCGCCGAGGTGGCGGTCGCCGCGGAGGGTGCCGGCTGGGACGGGTTCTTCGTCTGGGACCACCTGTGGAACTGGACGTTCGCCCCGTTCGCCGATCCGTTCGTCACGCTGGCGGCGGTCGCCATGGCCACTGAGCGGATGCGGATCGGGACGATGGTCGCGGCCCTGCCCAGGCGGCGGACGCAGCTCGTGGCTCAGGCGGCGACGTCGCTCGATCGACTGTCGGCGGGTCGGATGGTGCTCGGCGTCGGCCTCGGAGTCGACAGCTACGGCGAGTACTCGGCGTTCGATGAGCCGGCGACGGACGACCGGGCGCGGGGCGTCGCGGTCGACGCCGCGATCGAGTCGCTCCTTCCGATGCTGGGTGGCGACGCCGTGCCGAGCGCTGGCGGCCGCGTGACGACGGCGGCGGGTGTGCAGGCGCGTGTGCCGATCTGGGTCGCCGGACGAGCTGGCCTCAGCGCTGGTCCGAGGCGTGTCGTCCGCCACGGCGTGGAAGGCCTTGCACTGGTCGGGGTCGAGGACTGGACACCAGAGCACGTGACCGACGCCCTGCATGCGGGTTCGTTGACCGGCGGTTCGGTCGACGTGGTCCTCGTTGGAGGCACGCATCCCGACCCGGATGCGCTTGCCGGTGTCGGCGCCACCTGGTGCATGCCGGAGATCCTCCCCGGCGCGACGGCGGCCGAGGCGTTGGCCGCTGCCGCGACTCCACCGGCCTGAACGCCCCGACTCAGGTCGACGTCAGCTCCAGGTCAGACTTCAGGCTGGCGAGCAGCTCGACGGCTGAACGCGCGTAGTCGCCGATCCAGCGATCGTGGATCAGCTTGATCGGGAGTGCGTCGAGGTGGTTCCAGCGCACGCGACCCTTGCGCTGAGCGATGACGAGGCCAGCGTGTTCGAGGACGTCGAGGTGCTGCATCGTGGTGCACCGATCGAGCTCGGGGAAGCTGGCGCACAACTCGCCGGTGGTCCGCGGATGGTCCTTCAGCAGGTCGAGGATGCGCCGGCGAGTGCCGGTCGACAGCGCCTTGAACACGCTGTCGAACGTTGCATCGGACGTCGAGTCGGTCTCGGACTCCATGTTGTCGGACTCCATGTTGCCAGACATGTTATAAGTATATAACATGATGGGCTCACGAGAGGAGATGTCATGACGTTGACATTCAAGGTGGCCGGGCGCATCGCCCGTCCGGTGCACGACGTGTTCGAGGCCGTCGCCGACCCCGACCAGCTCTCCAGCTACTTCACGACGAACGGCGCCAAGGGCCGCCTCGAGACCGGTGCCACTGTGGTCTGGGATTTCGCTGACTTCCCAGGTGCCTTCCCGGTCCACGTCGTCGAAGTCGAAGCAGACCGTCGCATCGTGCTGCGCTGGGAGGCCGCCGACGAGCCCGAGGATCCGTACGAGACGACCGTGACGATGGAGTTCGAGCCACTCGACGACGGGCGAACCCTCGTCACGATCGCCGAGGAAGGCTGGCGGGAGACCGACGCTGGCCGCAAGGCGTCATACGACAACTGCGAGGGCTGGGCCGGGATGCTGTGCGCGATGAAGGTCTGGCTCGAACACGACATCAACCTGCGCGAGGGCTTCTACAAGTAGCGGCCCCCGGCGTCGAGACAACGCCTAGCGTTGAGGGCGGTGGGTCGACGCAGCTCGCGAGCTCTCGCCGCGTTGTTCGCGGTGGCGATGGTCGCGGCCTCGGCGTGCGCGGAAGAGGCGTCGACCGCGAACACCGCGACCACCGCGAACACGGCGCGGCGAGTGGGTCCGCTCACGCCCCGCGACCCGGATCGCATCTCGTCGGACCAGCAGGCGGCGATCGCCGCACTTGCCGCGGCTGCGTCCCCGGAGTCGCCCGGCGAGCACGCCGGCCACGACGGCCATTCCGTCGGCGGGCCGGCGTCGAGCGTGCCGTTGTCGTCCGATGATCGGGCGACGTTCGACGCCGAATGGTCGGTCGCCGTGGACGCCGTATCCACCGTCGACACGCCAGCAGAGGCAAGCGCGGCCGGCTACACGCGTGCTGCCGTGCAGGGCTCCGGCGTCGGTGTGCATTGGGTGAACTGGGAGTTGATCGACGCGCCGTTCGACCCGGCCCGGCCGTCGATGCTGCTGTTCGACGAGCGCGACGGGCGCGAGGACCTCGTGGGGTTCTCCTACTGGCTGCGCGACGCCGTGCCGGAGGGGTTCGCCGGTCCGAACGACGTCTGGCACCAGCACACCAACCTGTGCATCGTCAACGGGTGGGTCGATCGGGAGCGGGTCGCAACGCCGGCCGACTGCGCCGGTCACTTCCTGGCCGGATCCGACTTGTGGATGCTGCATGCCTGGGTGGTGCCCGGCTACGACAACCAATGGGGTCCGTTCGCAACGCTGCACCCACGACTGTGCCCGGGTCCGGCCGACGCCGCCCCGGACATCGCTCGCTGCCCGGGCATGTGATCACCCTCTGATCATCACGGCCGTCAGAGGATCCCGCCATCGCTGATGCGTCGCGTCGCATCGAACACCGAGGGATCTGATGCCATGAACGTGTCCTGGTCGATGATCCGCACGCCCGACTCGAGCAACGGCCGGAGTGCCGGGCTTGGACCGGGAAGGCAGCTGCCGATCCGGCCGCCCTCAGCGGCGTGGCGATAGGCGGCCACGAGCACCGCGGAGGGATCCACGCGTGGAGCCAGCGCGACCCGGTTGATCCAGCGATTGCTGCCCGTTCTACGGATCCGAGCGTGGACGGCGGCAACGGGTCTCCCCGCCTCGACGACGACGAATGGGCGGGCTTCAGGGAGCGCGGCCCAGAACTGATGGTCCTCGAAGTGGGCGGCGCCAAGCCAGCGCTCCTCGAGCTCGGCCATCGTGTCGGGTCCGGCTGGCTCGCACACGAAGCGTGATGAGGCCGGCGGCAAACATGTCGAGTCGATCTCGAGGTAGAGGTTCGGCCAGCACGGCGTCATCCCGCTGCGGACGTAGAGCGGCAGGGCGCGAGGGTCCGACGAGGCGAACGTCGTACGCCCGGCCGCCTCGGCGAACAAGCTGTCCAGCAGACGACCGCCGATGCCCTGACCGAAACGGTCGGGGAGCACGAAGAGGTCGGCCAGGTGTGTGACGCCCGCCCGCTCGACGACGGCGCCGAACCCGACGAGCTCGTCGTCGTGGTCGTCGGCGGCAGCGACCAACACTCGACCGGTCGACATCAAGTGGGTGAGGTATGGCGTGAGGAGGTCGACGCCGCCCTCGGGAATGCCGTCGCCGTTGGCCGCCCAGATCGCCAGGATGGCCGCCACCTCGGCATCGCCGGCTGGTCGGACCGCGATCTCGGCTTTCGGTGCACCGCTCATGTGCGCATCATGACGTCGTGAGTGACGCCACGCCGGATCTGCACATGCTCAACGTCATCGTCGCCGATATGCCGGCGAGCATTGACTTCTACCGCCGGCTCGGCGTCGCCGTGACCGACGATGTGGACACTGCCGGTGTGCACGTGCAGCTGCGCATGCCGGGGGGTTTCAGCCTCGAGCTCGACACGGCGGATTCGGCGCGGGTCTGGCATGCCGGCTGGCGCGCCGATCCAGCCAGCGTGCGCATCGTGATCGGGTTCTCGCTCAGCAGCAGGGAGGCAGTCGACGAGCGTTACGCCGACCTGACCGCCGCCGGCTACGTGGGCCGACAGCCGCCGTTCGATGCGTTCTGGGGCGCCCGCTACGCCATCGTCGCCGATCCCGACGGCAACGACGTCGGCCTGATGAGTCCGATCGACGAGACGCGGCGCACGTGGCCGCCGGCAGAATCGCCCGCGCAATGACGGCGGTCGCGGTGTACCTGGTCCAGCACGGGCAGGCGAAGCCCGAGGACGAAGACCCGGAGCGGCCGCTGACCGACCGCGGCGTCGAGGAGGTCACGGGCGTCGCCCATTGGGCGATCGACTCGTTCGGCGTGCGGCCCCAGTGCATTGTCCACTCGGGCAAGACCAGAGCCCGCCAGACCGCCGAGATCTGGGGCCGAATGCTCGAGATCGATGTCGAGGAGAGCGACGGGCTGGCGCCGACCGATGATCCGGGAACGTGGACAGCACGCCTCGCCGCGGAGACTCGTGAGGTGATGCTCGTCGGTCACTTGCCTCACCTCGCCAAGCTGGCGGGGCTGCTGCTGACAGGTGACCTGAACCATCCACTCATCGGGTTCCACCAGGGTGGGGTGGTCGCCATCGGCGCCACGGACGAAGGATGGGTCGTTCGCCTCGTGGTGCCGCCATATGATCAATCTCATCACCCCAGTACTTGACCCATGAGTGAAACACCTGTACGCTGAACGTATGTACGACGACCGGGTCGACGAGGACGTGGTGGGAGTGCTCGCCACGCTCGTCGCGGTCGATGTCGGTGGGGCGGGTGAGGTCGAGTTGGGTGCGGCGATGCGCCGGTTGCGGCGGGTGCGGGGCTGGTTGGACGCCTTCGAAGCGCAGCTCGTGGCGCGCAGTGACGAGCTGGGTCGGGCCGGGCAGGGTCGTGGCGGCGAGTCGCTGCTGATCCGCAACGGGCGGGTCAGTTCCCAGCTGGCGCGGCGCACCGTTCGGCGGGCCGCCGTTCTCACGGAGGCGCCGGCGCTGGGTGATGCGTTGGCGGCTGGTGCCGTGTCGGCCGGACACGTTGACGTGTTCGGTGAGGCGACCCGGCGGGCCAGCACCACCGGACGCGCCGCGCTCGTCGAGCGTCAAGACGCGTTGGCGGGGCTGGCCGCCACCCAGTCGCCTGAGGAGTTCGCCCACACCTGCCGGCGGATCACCGTGCTGGCCGACGACGACGGGGGGCTCAGCGAGTTCCAACGGCAGCGCCGGGCGACCCGGCTGCGCCGTTTCATCGACGACGCCACCGGGATGTTCAACCTCCACGGCCAGTTCGACCCCGAACTGGGCACCCGGATCTGGCGGGCCATCGACCACACCGTGCAGGTCAACTATCCGCCCGACCAGCACCCCGACAGCACCCCCGACGGCCCGGACGCCGCCGACCACCTCGCCGCCCTCGCCCTCACCGACATCGTCACCGCCGCCTTCACTGACGAAGCCGACGACACCGACGACACCGACGGTGCCCGGCCCGGCCCGATCCGTCGCCCACCGCGTGGCGAGTTCGGGGTGATCGTCGACCTGCCAACCCTCGTCGGCGGGTTGCACGCCCACTCGATCATCGAAGTCGACCCCGGCGGCGTCACCCTCCCCGTCGACACGTTGCGCCGCCTCGCCTGCCACGCCGACCTCCTCCCGATCGTGTTGGACGGCCACGGCGTCACCCTCGACGTCGGACGAGCCAAACGCCTCGCCACCGCCAACCAACGCCGCGCCCTACGCGCCATGTACCCCACCTGCGCGATCACCGACTGCAGCGTCCCCTTCGACCACTGCGAGATCCACCACCTCAACCCCTTTGGTGGCCCAACCGGCACCGGCGACACCAACCTCGACCAACTCAGCCCATTGTGCAGCCGCCACCACCACGCCGCCCACGAAGGCCACTGGCAACTCCACGTCGACCCCGCCACCCGAACCCTCACCATCACCCTCCCCAACGGCACCATCCACACCCACCCACCACCCCGCAAACGGAACGCCGCCTGACCCCATGCCGATGCCGATGCCGGCACCCTTCGGCTCCGCTCTCGTGTCAGCGCGACTCGAGCACGCTGGCGAACTCGGTCTCGAACCCGCCGAGGTATACGACGCGGCCCTCACGGACGGCATCGAGGCTCGAGAAGACCGGGTCGGCGTCCATCAGCTCTTGCTCTGTTCCGATCACGACGATGACGTCCTGGTCGAGCAGGTCGGCCTGCTCGCCGCTGATCTCCCGTCGTGGCCGGCATGTCGAAGCCCAATGACACGAACAAACCAACGCGCGGATCGATCGGCTCGAGCAGGAAGTAGTTCGTCTCTTCGGCGAGGCCGAAGAGGAGTGCGGCGCCTGCTGCGACCAGAGCGTCCCCACTGCCGGCTCTGGGACGGTGGGAAACGACCCGATGAAGCCGGCCACGCCGACTGGGACGACACCGAGCGCGAGCGCGAAGTCGGCATCGTTGAAGCTGGCAGTCACGACCCGCTCCGGCCGGCTGGGAATCGTGGTGTCGCCGGACTTGTGCTGCATCGTCAGCGGGAACCCGGTATGGCCCGCCGCCTCCGCTTCACCGCCGAGGCCGAGCGTCAACCCCGAGGTCAGGATCGCGCGGCGGTTGGTCCGCGGCTGCTGGTCGGTATGCGTGGCAGTCCAGGTAGCTCGGTCAGCCTACACAACATTGACAGTTAGGTCTACCTAACAGTACGGTGCAGCGGTGGCCGGTTCGTCCGACTCTGCCCCGATCGGTGTCGAACAGCTACGGCTCGCTGCGGCGCTGGCCCATGCCGCTCCCGACGTCGACGTGGAACTCCTCGGGGCGGGTCGACGCTGGATCGTCAGCTACCGGCGTCCGTGTGCGACCGTCGATCCCTGCGGGTTCCGGCAACTCGTGCTCGCCACCGCTCGCGGCTGCCGCGTCGGCCTTCAGCCGGTCACGTCGCTCCGGTTCACGTTCGGCATCCTCGACATCGGTGGCGGCGTCTACGACGCCTCCGACGCGGCGGTCTCTGCTCGGCGCATCGCCACGTTGCTGCCAGCGGGAAGCGTTGAGGCCTTGCTCCACGAGGTCCCCGATGGCGGTCCAGCGGTCGAAGCGCAGGTGTGCGGAGACGAGGAGCTGGGCACGACGGTCGTGACGATCTCCGCGCCGCACGGCGCGCTCGGCGTCGGGCTCGATGCGATCGCCGAGGCGGTTTCGGCATCGTGCATGGCGCTGGAAGTCATCACCTCGCTGGACCAAACGACGCCCTGACCGGCGGGCTGACCCGAGCACCGTGCCCCAGCACGACGAGGATCGCCGACATGACGACGGCAAGCGCGCCGGCGCCGATCAGCACACGCCGCAGCGCGTCCTCGAGGCTGGTCACCGCTGTCCCCGCCGACTCGATGGCGGTCGATGCGATCGCGATGGCGACCCCACCCATCGTCACGACGACGGTCAGCACGACACCCGACGCGAGGCCGGCCTTCTCGGGCGGGACGACCGCTTGCGTCGAGACGCTCGTGAACGCCCAGCTCATGCCGAATCCGAGACCGGCGAACACGGCGACGAAGGCGAACACGGCGAGCTCATCGAACAGCCCCATGGCGATCGCGCCGAGACCGCCGCACAACAGGGCGACGGACATCACGACCCAAGACGGGAACCGCTCGACACGTCCCGAGAGCTGCGAGGAGACGGCGACCCCGAGCGAGAACCCGAGGAAGGCGAGCCCAGCCTCCAATGGCGAGAGGCCATCGACGGTCTGCAACAGGATCATCGATGTGAAGATCGCCGTCGACGTGCCCATGTTCCCGATCGTCCCTGCCGCGGTCATGAGGTCGAACTCGCGGATCCGGAAGAGGCTCAGGTCCATCAGCGGGTGGCGAACGTGGTGCTCGACGACCACGAACGTCGCGATCCCCAGGATTCCCGCCAGCATGAGCCCGAGTGTGAGCAGCGAGGTCCACCCCCATTCGGACGCTCGATCCACCGCGTACGTGAACGCACCGATCGAGACCACGACGAGGCCGAGCCCGACCCAGTCGATGTCTCGAGGCATCGACTCGTCGCGACTCTCGCGGATCGAGCTGTAGGCGAGCACGACCAGCGCTGCGGCGATGGGAACGTTGACGAGCAGCACGGCGCGCCAGCTGATCAACGTCAGACCCCCGCCGATGAGTGGCCCGAAGGCCTGCCCGACTGCCGCGATGCCGAACACCATCCCGACCGCCCGCTCGCGCCTTGGCTCTGCGGGAAGGCATTCGTCACGACGGCCAGACTGAGCGGGAACGAGAATCCAGCCGCCACGCCCTGCACCAGCCGCATGGCGATCAGGGTCTCGGCGTTCGGGGCCAGGCCGCCGGCGAGCGACGACAGTCCGAACGCGACGGTGCCGATGACCAACCACCGCCGCCGGCCGCGCAGATCGCCGATCCGGCCGCCGACGATCATGCGTCGCGCCGTTGGCGAGCATGTACCCGCTGATGACCCACTGCAGGTCGGTGACCGACGTGTCGAGATCCCGTGCCATCTCCGGGATCGCGGCCTGCACGGCGAAGAAGTCGAGCTCGATCAGGAACACACCGAGGGCGGCGGCGACGATCAGGCGCCACAGTCGCGGGTCGTGCGTGAGGCGCCGCTCGTTCGCGGACGTTGCGGTCACCGCCAGATTCTCGCGTCAGGGCCGGGGTGGAACGCCTGACGTCGGTGCCTCGAGCACCATCTTGATCAGGCTGTCTCGTGCCCAGGACACGTACTGCGAATGCGACCAGCCTCGCTGGCCGGTCAGCTTCGTGTAGGTCGTGGGGTCGTTGAGCAGCCAGATCGTGTCGCGCGCGTACTTTGCCGTCCGTCCCGGAGCCAGGGCGCCACGTTTCACGACGGCGTCGGCGACCATCCCGGCGGCGCGGTGCCGTTGTCGCTCGAGGTCGCCGAGGAGCTCTTGCAGGTCGAGGTCGGAGTCGGCCGCACGAACGAGGACGTCGTAGATCGGGGCCGCTCGCTTCGCGAGCACGCCCATCATCGTGGCGTAGCGACCGAGCAGATCGATGGCGTCGTCGGATTCGTACACCCACTGGGAGAGCGGGCGATCGGCGACGGCCACGTCGGCCGGGTCGCCGGCGAGCGCGACATCGATGCAGCGCTTGAGGACCCCCGCCTTCGTGCCGAACGCGGCGAAGATCGTCGGCGCTGACACCCCCGCTGCGGTGGCGATGTCACCGATCGTCGTCGCCGCATAGCCCTTGGCGATGAACAGGTCGTGCGCGGCGACGACGACCTCGACCTGGGTCGCTGCCGCGCGCGCCCGGCGCCCGGTCGAGTCGTAGCGCCGCGGTGAATGCCGTGGTGAATCTGGTTGCGTCGGTGTCCGCATTTTGTTTTACTCAGACTCTTATCAATAGATGCGGACCCAAGATAACTCAACGAGGGCCGCAAAGGAGCATCCCATGAGCATCGTCGACGCACCGCACCCCATGCGGCTCGCGCCAATCCGTAGGCGCCATGACTGGCGGATATGGAACGTGGTCATCCTCGGCGCCCTCTCGGCGTACAGCACGGCGATCGGCTGGCAAGCCCAGTTCGTCTCCTATCCCCTGTACCGAGACGTGCCACCGGATGCCTTCGCCGCCTATCACGAGGCGTACAACCGGGCGATCCCCCTCGTGGTGATCGTGCCCGGATTCCTCACGTTCATCGCCGGTGTCGCGTTCTACTGGACCAAGCCCAAAGAGCTGCCTCGGGCGCTGGGCGTCGTCGTCAGCGCCGCCGGCGCGATCGCGCTCGGCGCAACCGTGTTGTGGGCGATTCCGAAGCACGACGAGCTCGACCGCAACGGCTTGTCCGAGTCAACCGTCGACAGCCTCCTGACCGCCAACCTCATCCGCTCGATCGCGCTGACGGTCTCCGCAGTGGCGCTGGCATGGGGCGTGCGCCGTCTCCTGGACGGACGTCGCGGAGGGCCCGCGGTCAGCGTGGGCTGACGGACCGGAACGGCAGGCGCCGGATGCGGTGGTGCGGCAGGCCGGTGTCCGGCGTGACGAACCCCTCGCCGACGACCTCGAACCCGTGACGTCGATAGAACTCGAGCGCCGAGTCACGGGCATTGGCCCACACGCACGTCGCGCCGCCGGCGAAGGCCCTCGCCACACCTGCCGCCAGCAACTGCCCGCCGACGCCGTGTGCCTGGTGCGCAGGGTCGACCGCCATCCCGCGCAGCTGCACCGCCGCACCTCCATCGCCGTCCGGGAACGGCTTCGACGCCCACGTCGCGATGGCGACCAAGGCGCCACTGCGGCGCGCTCCGAGGTGGGAGGTGGCGGCATCGTCGTCGGCAGCCCAGCTCAGCTCGCTCGACGGCGTGCCATTGCGCAGCACAGCGGCGCGTAGTGGATGCGTCTGCTCAGCCGTCAGCTCGACGATCTCCACGGACAGCGCGGACATCCGCACCACACGGTCCGCGACCGCGGCGGCCTCATCCCGGTCGTGCGTCACCAGCAGTGAAGTCGTAGCAGTCGCCCGCAGGATCCGAGAGAGCTCGCCGGCGAGGTGGTCGTGCAACTCCCGGTCGAGCCCGGTCAGCGGCTCGTCGAGCAGCAGCACCCGCGGTGCCGGCGCGAGTGAGCGGGCCAGCGCGACCCGCTTCGCCTCTCCGCCACTGAGCTCGGTGACGCGCCGGTGCTCGAACCCGCCGAGCCCGACGACGGCGAGCAGCTCGGCCACGCGACTCGCTCGGGCATCAGCACTCGGACGGTTCGGCAGCATGCGCAAGCCGAACTCCACGTTGGCGGCGACGTCGCGGTGCGGGAACAGCTGCTCGTCCTGGAACACCATCCCCACACCGCGGCGGTGGGTGGGTCGCGTCGTGATGTCCTTGCCGTCGAGCCGCACTCGTCCCGCATCCGGCGTGACGAGCCCGGCAACGACCCGCAGGAGCGTGCTCTTGCCGCTGCCCGACGGTCCGAGCAGGGCGACCACCTCGCCATCGGCGACGGTCAGCGACACCGCGTCGAGCACGGGAGGACCATCGAAGGCAACCGTCACGTCATGGACGTCGAGCACTGGCCTCCATCATCGTGGGCATGCCGGCCGAACGCGGCTGATCGCCGGCGAGGTCGAGGACGACGACGACGAGGATGGTGGCGGCGGCGAGGATCGTCGCCAGGGCGTAGGCCTGGGCCTGCAGGACCGCACCCGTACGCCCGAGCAGTCGCTCGATGACGATCGGCATCGTCTCGTGACCACGACGGGAGAGGAAGCTGGTGGCGCCGAACTCGCCGAGCGAGATCGCCGCGGCGAGGCCGGCCGCCAGCACCATCGGCCGGCGGATGTGGGGGAGGGTGATCTCTCGCCACGCTGCGACGGGGGAGGCGCCAAGCGTCGCGGCGGCCTCGTGGAGGTGCCGATCGATGCCGCGGGTCACCGGGAGCACGATGCGCACGACGAAGGGCACCGCCACCAACGCCTGCCCGATCGGCACGAGGAGCGGCGAGGCCCGCCAGTCGACGGGCGGCTGGTCGAACGTGATGAGGATGCCGAAGCCGATCGTCACCGCCGAGGTCGCGATCGGCAGCATCAGTCCGGCGTCGAGGAGCCGTCCGAGTCGGGCCGAGGCGGCGATGCCGAGGGCGGCGAGCGTCCCGATGACGACGGCCAGGACGGTTGCAAGCGCGGCGGCGCGCAGCGACGTGGCGACGGCGCCGAGCGGGTCGACGCCGAGGTTGATACCTGGACGGAGCTCTGGATCGCCGAGCGTGCTCCACGCCGTCAACGACCACCCGTTGGAGCCGCGCAGCGATCGTACGACGAGCGCCACGAGTGGAGCGCCGGCCACGATCGCAGTTGCGGTCGCTGTCGCGGCGACGAGCCAGCGCTGGCGCCGGGAGCGAGGACGGAGGCGCGCCGCCAACGGCCGCAGTGCGAGCGCCCTGCTGTGGCGGCGCTGCTGCCACAGCGACCAAGAGACCACAGCACCGATCAGCACGAGCTGCACGACGGCCAGCGTCGCCGCCGTGCCGATGTCCCCGAGCTGCGTCGCACGCCGCCAGATCTCGACCTCGACGGTCGACGTGCCGGCGTCGCCGAGCACGCGGATCACCCCGAACGACGTGAACGTGAAGACGAACACGACCGCCGCGCCGGCCAGGATGGCCGGCCACAGGAGCGGCAGGGTGACCTCGCGGAACGCCCTCCAGGGAGATGCGCCGAGCGTGGCTGCCGCCGCCTCGAGGTCGGGCGACAGGTGCTGCCACACCGCGCCCACGGTGCGGACGACGACGGCGAGGTTGAACATCACGTGGGCGACGAGGATGGCCGGAACGCCGCGCTCCCACCCCGCAGGAAGGAGGGCGAGGACAGCGGCACCCATGACGACGGTCGGCAGGACGAAGGCCGCGGTGAGCAGCCCAGCGAGCAGCCGACGGCCGACGAAGCGGAAGCGCGAGAGCACGTATGCGGGGAGGAGGCCGGCGAGAACCGTCAGCACCGTGCTCACCACGGCCTGCCACAGCGTGAACCACAAGACGTGCCACGTCGAGGAGCGGGTGAACGTCGCCTCGACGGTTGCTGGCGTCAGCCCTCGCGCGAGCAGCGTGAGGAACGGCCAGGCGTAGAAGACGAGCAGGAAGACGATCGGGAGGGCGAGCAGCGCGGCGATCAGCCACCTCGGCACGCCGTTGGGCGCTACCGCAGGACGGCGTCGGTCCACTCGTCGATCCAGGCCTCGCGATTGGCGTCGATCGTTGCCGGGTCGAGCGTCAGCGGCTCGCTCGGCACGACGGCGAAGTCAGTCATCACCTCGGGCAACGTGACGTCGGCGTTGGTCGGATACACGAACAGGTTGAGTGCGACCTGCTCCTGGAAGGCCGGCGAGAGGAGGAAGTCGATCAGCTCGCGTGCCTCATCGGGGGCGTCGGTGCCGCGCAGGACGGCGGCGAACTCGACTTGGCGGAAGCACGTCGACTCGACGACGCCGGTCGTCGGCTCGTCGATCGGCGGGTCGGCGAACACCACCTGGGCGGGCGGGCTCGTCCCGTAGCTGGCCACGAGCGGCCGATCACCGTCACTGGCACCCGAGAACCGCTCGTAGTACGCCTGCTCCCAGCCGTCGACGACCTCGACGCCGTTCCCGCGCAGCGCGGCCCAGTAGTCGATCCAACCGTCGTCCCCGAACTCGGCCACGGTGGCCATCAGGAAGGCCAGCCCCGGCGACGACGTCGCAGGGTTCTCAACGACCAGGAGATCGCGGTATGCCGGGTCGGTCAGTGCTGCCAGATCGGCGGGAGGCTCGAGCCCGTTCTCGCTGAACCAGGCGGCGTCGTAGTTCACGCAGACGTCGCCGAAGTCGACCGGCGTGGCCTCACCCTCAGGCACGAGCTCGCGCAGCTCGGCGGGCACGGCGTCCAGGCCGTCGGCCTCGTACGGCTCGATCACGTCCTCGTCGACGACCCGGGACAGGAACGTGTTGTCGATGCCGAACATCACGTCGCCCTCGGGGTTGCCGGCCGTCAACACCGCCTTGGAGACCATCGTGCCTGTGTCTCCGGCAGCCAGCAGCTCGACGGCGATTCCGGTGTCCTCGGTGAACGCGGCCAGCGCGTCATTGAGCGGCGTGCCCTCGACCGGGAACGAGTCGTAGGTCACGAGCGTGACGGTGTCCGCACCGCCGTCGTCACTGCACGACGCGACTGCGCCGACGGACAACAGCAGCGCGCCGACCAGTCGCAGCCGACGAGTCACGAAACCTCCCCAGGAATGATGATCGTGACGACACCCGACTCGACCGAGACCGTCACGGGTGGCTCGCTCACCTGGTTGCTCACACCGAGGCCGACGAGTGGCTCGAGGCGATGGTCCTGCAACGGCCAGCGGGCTCCACGCACCGTGACGCGTTCGGCGACGCCGTGCGTCGCGAGCACGGAGAACGTCGTGCCGGCCGGGAGCTGGAGCGTGGCGGTCCCGGGACCGTGAACGACGACGAACTGGTCCGGGCCCCACCAGGCCTCGAGGTGGGCAACGCCGCCGACGGCGGCGGCACCGAGTGCGCCGAGCGCGGCCACGGCGTGGTCGAGCCGGTCCCCGGCACCCGCCACGAGCAGGATGCGCTCCGGTGTCAACGACGCGGCGTGGGCGACGGCCAACTCGGTGTCGGTGGCCGCCTTGTCGACGGAGTGACGCACGACTGTCGTGTGCTCCGACGCCCACGCCAGCCCGCTCGCCGATACCGAGTCGAGATCTCCGACGAGGACCGACGGCTCCAGCCCGGCAGCGCGAGCGTGGTCGAGCCCACCGTCGGCGGCGATGAGGACGGCATCGTCGGGTACGGCGGCGATGGCGCGCGGGTCGAGCTCTGCGGCTCCTGTGATGACGACGACCGTGCTGCTCATCCGATCCCTCCGCCGGCATTACCCGGTTCAGGTTCTCGGGTCGGCGGCGGCAGCCACCCTCTCAGCCCACTGGTCCCGTGAGCTCCCCGTGTTGTTCGGACTGCACTGTACCGGGACGGACGGCTGGGCGGCGGTAGCTGACGAGACTGAACGCAGCGAGGCCGAGGATGACGAGCACCATGCCGGGGATCTGCGCTGGGCGGATCTCCTCGCTGAGCAGGAAGTAGCTCCACACCACGGCGAGCGCCGGCTGGGCAACCTGCAGCATGCCGATCGTCGCAACGTCGACCTCGCGCTGCGACGCGGCCAGCAGCCCGTGGGCGACCATTCCGGTGAGCACGGAGAGCAACGCAACAGCGGCCCAGCCCTTGCCCGACAGCGGCCAGATCTCGTCGCCGGCGAGGATCAGCGCGATCGGAGCCGTTGTGATCAGGCCGATGCACATCATTGTGGTCATGAAGTCGACGAGGTCGACAGTGGCCCTGGCCCGTCGCGACGTGAGCAGGTAACAGACCCACGTCACGACCACGACGAGGACGAGCGCGTCGCCACCGAACGTCGCCCCGCCCTGGGCACCGCCGAGGAACAGCACCATCGCCAAGCCGACGATCGACAAGCCACCCCACGCCAGGGCCCGCGGGTTCGGCTGCTCGCCGAAGAAGATCGCTCCAGCCGGAACGAGGAACAGCGGGCTGAGGGCGGTGATGAACTCGGCGTGGGCGATGCTCGTCATGGTGATGGCGGTGAACATCGAGCGCGATGTTGAACCCGAAGAACAAGCCGGCCGGGAGCACGGCCCGCCACGTCGCGGCGCTCGGCGCACGCCGCCCGGTCAGCGCGCGGCGCGCACCGATGACGACCCACCACAGGATGATGGCGCCGATCATCCGCCAGAAGGCCAGCACCGAGCCTGGCGTGTCGGCCCACTTGACGATGGACGAGCTGCTGGAGAACGTCAGCACCGCGGCGAGCACGAGCAGGATGCCGAGTGGCACCCTCCTCACGTCGTCGTGGCGCGGAAGATGTCCGGCTCGATGTACACGAGGCGTGCTGAGGGCACGGCGGCGCGCACCGCCTCCTCGGCGTCGTTGATGGCGCCGGCGAGCTGCTCCATCGACAGCTCCGATGCGAACTCGACCTTGGCCGCCACCAGCAGCTCGTCCGGGCCGAGGTGCTCGGTGCGGAGGCTGATCAGGCGCTGCACGTGCGGGGCGGTGGCGAGGCCCGACTCGATCTTCCGGACGTCGGTCGCGGTGGCGGCCTCGCCGATCAGCAGGCCCTTCATCTCGATGGCCAGCAGGATGGCGATGACGACGAGCAGGATGCCGATGGCGATCGAGCCGACGGCGTCCCAGCGAGGCTCACCGGTGAAGTGGGCGAGCAGCACGCCGCCCAGGGCGAAGAACAGGCCGAGCTCGGCACCGACGTCCTCGAGCAGCACCACCGGCAGCTCGGGTTGCTTGGCGGTGCGGATGTACGTCCACCATGACGTGCCCTTGGCCTTGTGGTGGAGCGCCTCCTTGTACGCGGTGCGCAGGGAGTACGACTCGAGGAGGATGGCGAACACGAGGATGCCGACGGCGACGCCCAGGCTCTCGATCTCATGGGGGTCGCGCAGCTTGGAGATGCCCTCGTAGAGGGCGAAGAGCCCGCCCATCGAGAACAGGACGAGGGCGACGACGAAGGCCCAGAAGTAGCGCTCCCGGCCGTATCCGAACGGGTGCTCGGCATCGGCCTCGCGACGGGCCCGCCGCCCGCCGAGCAGCAGCAGCGCTTGGTTACCTGTGTCGGCCACCGAGTGGGCTGCCTCGGCGAGCAGGCCGGCTGAGCCGGTGATGACGAACCCGACGAACTTGGCGATGGCGATGCCGAGGTTGGCGAAGAGGGCGGCGAAGACCGCTTTGCGGCTGCCGTCGGTCACGCGGCAAGGTTGGCACATGGGGCTGCTCGACGGTCGGGTCGCGTTGGTCAGTGGCGGCGGCCGGGGGATCGGAAGGGGGATCTCCGAAGCGCTCGCCGCGGAGGGGGCCGCCGTGGCGGTCAACTACCGGCGCGACCAGGAGGCTGCGCTGGACACGGTGGAGACGATCACGGCGTCGGGTGGTGTCGCCAAGGCGTACGCCGCGTCGGTCGACGACGCCGAGGCCGACGAAACGATGGTCGCGCAGGTGCTCGACGACTTCGGGTTCGTCGATCTCCTCGTGGCCAATGCCGGCGTCGCCTCGCGGGGGAACACCGTCGCCGACACCGAGCCTCGCGAGGTCGAGCGGCTGCTCGCCACGCACGCCGTGAGCGCGCACCACCTCGCCCGCCTCGTGTTGCCGTCGATGCGTCAGCGCCCCCGAGGGGACATCGTCATGATCTCCTCGGTTGCGACGGTCACGCTTGGGGCCAACGGTGCGCCGTACAACATGGCGAAGGCAGCACTCGAAGCGCTCGCCGCCACGCTGGCCAAGGAGGAGCGCGAGCACGGGATCCACGTCAACGTCGTGGCACCGGGGCTCGTCGAGACCGACATGGGTCTCCGGCTGGCGCGGGCGTACACCGGTGACCGGTCGCTGCAGGATCTGCGCTCGTTGGACGCCAGCGCGCCGTTCGGGCGGGTCTGCCAGCCGGCTGACGTGGCGGCTGCTGTGGTGTGGCTGTGCAGCGATGGCGCTGGTTACGTGACCGGTCAGCGGATCCAGGTCGACGGCGGCGGGCCCCTGGCACCCCGTCGGTGACGCGGCCGGCGAAGGGCGGCGCGAACGGTCTGCGCCTCCGAACGACGCGATCGACCCACCGGTAGCCT
This sequence comes from uncultured Acidimicrobiia bacterium, assembly GCA_963774635.1. Classification (GTDB taxonomy): domain Bacteria; phylum Actinomycetota; class Acidimicrobiia; order Acidimicrobiales; family Ilumatobacteraceae; genus JALZMG01. Next base: position 31,734 of record CAVZFS010000025.1, on the reverse strand, counting down.
GGACGTCGATGAGTCCCCTCGAAGGTCTGGCCCCCGCCTCCCCCCTCGCCGGAGCGGCCTCGACCGAGCGTGAGCCGATCATCGAGATCACGCCGGCTGCCTTGGCGAAGCTCCTCGAGCTACGCGATTCCGAGCCCGACGGCGAGCAGCTCGGTCTGCGCCTCGAGATCGCATCGAGCCCTGGCGAGGACTTGCGCTACGACCTCAGCTTCGACGAGTACCTCACGGCGGCGTTCACCGACGAGGTGCGCACGCACGAGGGTCTGAAGGTGATCATCCCCCAGCGCGACCTCGAGTCGCTGCAGGGGGCGACGCTCGACCACACCGAGACGCAGGGTTTGGTGATCCGCAACCCGAACCGGCCGGCCGCACCGGTCATCGAGGGATTGACCGCCGACGACGAGCTGTCAGCCGAGATCGACGCGCTCGTGGCGGGCGAGGTCAACCCGGCGCTCGCGCAGCACGGAGGCTTCGTCACCTACGTCGGCCACGACGGCGAGGGCACGGCCTACCTGACGATGGGTGGCGGGTGCCACGGATGCTCGATGAGCCGCCTCACGATGCTCGACGGCGTGCAGACGATGATGGTCGAGGCGATCCCGGCGATCCATCGCGTCCGCGATCTGACGGATCACTCGACGGGGGAGAACCCGTACTACGGATGATCCGGGCCTTCTGTCCGTAGAAATCGATCGTTGTGATGCGGTTCTTACGGACAGTTGGGGTCATTCCTCGTCGAAGCCGGTGAGCTCCGTGGCCGACGGGACCGGCGTGCCCCATCGCCGCATGCCGGCCTCGATGCGGTCGATGAGGGTCTCGAGCACCTGCACCCTGGCGAACTTCTTCTGGTTCGCCGGGATGAGGTCCCACGGCGCCAGGCGGTGGTCGGTGCGCTCGAACATCTCCTCCGCGGCCACGGCGTAGTCGCTGTTGCGCTTGCGGTTGCGCCAGTCCTCGTCCGTGATCTTCCAGCGCCGCAGCGGGTCCTCGGCCCGGCGCTCGAACCGCCGCAGCTGCTCGTCGTCAGTGATGTGCAGCCAGAACTTGACGAGGATCAGACCTTCCAGCACGAGGGTGCGCTCGAAGCTGACGATCTCCTCGTACGCCCGGCCCCACTGCTCGGTGGTGGCGAACCCTTCGATCCGCTCGACGAGCACGCGGCCGTACCAGCTGCGATCGAACACGGCCATCCCGCCGAGTCCGGGCAGCTCGCGGTAGAACCGGCGCAGGAAGTGGTGACGCTTCTCGTCGTAGGTCGGCTTGGCGTAGGTCGAGACGCGGTAGTGGCGGGGATCGAGCGGCTGCACGACGCGCTTGATGGCACCGCCCTTGCCGCCGGCGTCGGGTCCCTCCATGACCACGAGCAGCCCGGGGCCGAGCTCTCCGGTGCTCATCTGGCCGCCGAGGTGCAACCGCAACTGCAGCAACCGCCGCTGCCCGACCTCGAGGCGGCTCAAGTACTGCTTGTTGGCCAGCCGCTGATCCATCTCGAGCTCGTCGAGTCGCCCCATCGCCGGGATCGTAGGCGGCAGCCGTCAGCCCGTTGGGCCGAACCGCTCGACGCGGATGCGTTCGGCCGGCACACCTGCATCGAGGAGCACGGTGCTGGCGGCCTCGGCGAAGCCGGCGGATCCGCAGATGTACGCCGTGACGTCGTCGGCGATCGGCAGCGGGACGTCATCCATGACCAGCCGGCCGGGAGCGCGCTCGTGACCTGGCGGGACGGAGCGGGTGAACACCACGGTCGTCTCCGGACCGGGTAGCTCGTCGGCGTAGTACAGGAGGTCGGGGGAGCGGGCGGAGACGACGAGTCGGAGGAGTTCGGCGCGGCTCGTGCGACGGGCGAGACGCAGCATGGCCATCAGCGGCACCACACCCGAGCCGCCTCCGACGAGCAGCGCAGGCGTTGCGCCGTCCCACGCGAACCAGCCGCCGATCGGCCCGCGGACGTCGAGCTCGTCACCGGGCTCGACGACGTCGTGGAGGAACATCGACACCTCGCCGCCCTCGAGCCGCTCGATGGTGAGCTCGAACTCGATGCCATCATCGGGAGCCGAGGCGACGGAGTACGAGCGTTGCGCGGTGTAGCCGTCGGGGGCGGTGAGACGCACGACGACGTGCTGGCCGGCGCGCTGACCGAGCGGCGCGTCGAGACGCAGCCGGAACGTGGTGGCGCGGCTCGTCTCGGGACGCCGGTCCACCACTGTGGCCACCCGCCACGGTCCCGAGTTGGCCACGGCTAATCGCCGTGGTAGCGCTGCTCGAGCCACGGATCGCCGCGGTCGTGGTACCCGTTGCGTTCCCAGAAGCCGGGTTCGTCGTGGTCCATCAGGCGCAAGCCAGCCACCCACTTGGCGCTCTTCCAGAAGTACAGGTGCGGCACGAGGAGCCTCGCCGGACCGCCATGATCGGGCGACAGGGGCCCGCCGTCGACGGTCCACGCCACCCACGCCTTGCCGCCGGTCACGTCCTCCAGGGGGAGGTTCGTCGTGTACCCGGTGTGGCTGAACGCCATGACGTGGGTCGCCTCGGGGCGCGGTCGAGCGATGGCGAGCAGCGTGTCCACCGAGACGCCCTCCCAGACCATGTCGAACTTCGACCACGTCGTGACGCAGTGGATGGCGCCGTCGTAGGTGTCGTCGGGCAAGGCGTGGAGCTCGTCCCACGTCCATGTCGTCGGCGAGTCGACGAGACCTTCGACGCCGAACGTCCAGGTGTCGGTCGACAGGCGCGGCGTGACCTCGGCGCTGAGCACCGGCCACTCGGCACCGGCGTCGTACTGGCCGGGCGGAAGCCGCGGGTCGCGCCTCGCCTGCCCGCGCCCGAAGAACCCACGTGTCGGCTTGGCCATGGCAGCGATCGTAGGAGCAAAGAGTTTCGGGAGTTGTTCGAGTGTCGTTCGCGCCGTGTCAGCGGCGCGAGCGCACAGTGATCGGGTGACGAACCATCTCCGCCCGCCCCGCCGAATCGTCGCCACCGCCATGGTCGGCGGCCTGCTCTTCCTCGCCGCTTGCGGTGACGACGAGGAGCCGGCACCGGCCACCGAGCCTGCCGGCACCAACATGACCGAGGACACGATGATGACGGACGACACGACGATGTCGGAGGACACGATGATGACCGAGGACACGATGATGGATGAGGAGATGACGGACACCACGTCGGCACCCTGACTCGACGCAGATCGGGTCTGCGAGACTCGGCTGATGGCCGACTGCGCGCATCTCGACACCATCACCGCCGTCACTCCGAGCGACGACGGCTGCACCGACTGCCTGGCCATGGGCGGTCGCTGGGTCCATCTGCGACTGTGCCAGCAGTGCGGACACGTCGGGTGTTGCGACAACTCGCCCAACCGTCACGCCACCGCCCACTTCCACGCCTCCGGCCACCCCATCATCCGCTCGTTCGAGCCCGGCGAGGACTGGTTCTGGTGCTACGCCGACGAGGTCGCCTTCGAGCTCGACCTGCCTCCGGGTCCCAGTCACTCGTGATCGGGCCGTAGCCTGCCTGGCATGGCGAACAGGCCAGGAATCGTCAGCTACGGCGCGTATCTGCCCTACTGGCGTCTGCAGCGCCGGGACATCAAGGCGACGTTGGGGACCGGCGGCGGCGCGGGCACCCGCTGTGTCGCGAGCTACGACGAGGACACGACGTCGATGGCCGTCGAGGCTGGCCGGCTCGCGCTGGCCGCCGCACCCGACGGCTACCAGCCGGGGCTCGTCGCCTTCGCCACCACGGCGCCGGCGTACACCGACAAGACCAACGCCACGGCCATCCACGCCGCGCTCGCCCTGCCCGACGACCTGGCCGCGTTCGACGCCGTCGGCGCGGTTCGCTCCGGCGTGGGGGTGACCTGGATGGCGCAAGCTGCCGGCGGCCTCGCGGTGCTGGCGGACATCCGCACCGGCCGCCCGGGCTCGGCCGACGAGGCGACCGGCGGCGACGCCGCGGTGGCGCTGGCGTTCGGCGTCGAGGACGTTCTCGCCGAAGTCGTGGGCGCGGCATCGGTCACCGCCGAGTTCACAGATCGGTGGCGCACGCCCGGTGAGCCCTACTCAGAGCTGTGGGAGGAGCGCTTCGGCGAGCACGTCGAGGTCCCGCTCGTCGAGCAGGCGATGACCGCTGCGCTCAAGTCGAGCGGCGTCGCCGTCGACGATCTCGATCACGTCGTCCTGACCGGGCTCCACGCCCGCGCCATCAAGGCCGCCGCCCGCACGCTCGGAGCCCGTCCGGAGGCGCTGGCCGACGACCTGCTCGCCGACGTCGGTAACACCGGCACGGCCCATTGGGCGCTGGTGCTCGCCGACGTGCTGGACCGGGCGGCGCCCGATCAGCTGATCGCCGTCATCTCCCTGGCCGATGGCTGTGACGTCTGGCTGCTGCGGACGACCGACGCGCTGCCGGCCCGGCGGCCGGCGACGTCGGTCCGCGACCGCCTCGCCGCCACTCGGGACGACCTTCCCTACGCCCAGTTCTTGACGTGGCGCGGGTTCCTCCAGCGCGAGCCGCCCCGACGCCCCGAGCCCGAACGTCCCGCATCACCACCGTCGGTCCGCACTGACGATTGGAAGTTCGCCTTCGTCGGCAGCCGGGACGAGCGCGGTTTCGTCCACCTGCCGCCGTCGCGCGTCAGCATGGGGTCCGGCGAGATCGACCGGATGGAGCCCGTGCGCATGGCCGACGTTCCGGGGACCATCGTCACGTTCACCGTCGACCGTCTCGCCTACAGCCTCAGCCCGCCGGTTGTCTCAGCGGTCATCGACTTTGATGGCGGTGGCCGCTTCCAGTGCGAGCTGACCGATGTCGATCCGGCGAGCGTGGCGATCGGTGACCGCGTCCGCATGACGTTCCGCCGCCTCTACACGACCGGCGGGGTGCACAACTACTTCTGGAAGGCGAGGCCGCTCGCGGCCGAGCCCATCGATTCGGCAAAGCCACTGGAGGACTGAGCCATGGCCTCACACGGCATCCGCGACCGCGTCGCCATCGTCGGCATGGGATGCACGACATTCGGTGAGCACTGGGACCGCTCGACCGACGACCTGCTCATCGACGCGTCCTCCGACGCGCTGGCTTCAGCCGGCGTCGCGCTCGACGACGTCGACGCCTTCTGGCTCGGCACGATGGGTTCGGGCCTGTCCGGCCTCACGCTGAGCCGGCCCCTGAAGATCGACCACAAGCCCGTGACGCACGTCGAGAACTTCTGCGCCACCGGGTCCGAGGCCTTCCGCAACGCCTGCTACGCCGTCGCGTCCGGCGCCTACGACGTCGCGATGGCGATCGGCGTCGAGAAGCTGAAGGACTCCGGCTACTCGGGTCTCGTCGTGTCGAGTCCGGCCGACGACGGCACCAAGGCGACGACGACGGCACCGGCCTCGTTCAGCCTGCTCGCTCCGGCCTACGCCAAGAAGTACGGCGTGGACGACGCGGAGATCAAGGACGTGCTGACCCGCATCGCCTGGAAGAACCATCGCAACGGCGCGCTGAACCCGCGGGCGCAGTTCCGCAAGGAAGTGGCGAAGGACACGATCGCCTGCAGTCCGCTCGTCGCCGGGCCGCTCGGCATCTTCGACTGCTCGGGCGTGAGCGACGGCTCGGCGGCGGCGATCATCGTGCGAGCCGAGGACGCCCACCGCTACACCGATCATCCGCTGTACGTGAAGGCGCTGTCGTTCATCGCCGGCCCGGCGGCCGGTCCGATCGACCCGAGCTACGACTACACGACGTTCACCGAGGTGGTGCGCAGTGCCGAGGACGCCTACGCCCAGGCCGGCCTCACGAACCCGCGGGCGGAGCTGGCGATGGCGGAGGTCCACGACTGCTTCACGCCGACCGAGCTCGTGCTGATGGAGGATCTGGGGTTCGCCGAGCGCGGCTTCGCCTGGAAGGAAGTGCTCGCCGGCACGTTCGATCTCGACGGCGAGCTGCCCGTCAACCCCGATGGTGGGCTGAAGTCGTTCGGCCACCCGATCGGCGCATCCGGACTGCGCATGCTGTTCGAGTGTTGGACGCAGCTGCGCGGCGAAGCCGGACCGCGCCAGATCACGACCGATCGACACCTTGCACTGACGCACAACCTCGGCGGAGGACCCGGTGCCTGCGTCAGCTTCGTGTCGATCGTCGGCGACGCCTGACCGCAACTGTCCGTAGGAATCGGTCGTTGTGATGCGATCTCTACGGACAGAACGGCTCGATCCGGACGCGGTCGCCCGCGTGCTGCGACGGGCGACCGAGCTCTCGGCCGACGAGGCCGACGAGGCCGAACCCGACGGCATCGACCCGGAGGCGCTCGTCGAAGCGGCTGACGAGGCAGGGATCCCGGTCGTCGCCGTGCGTCGAGCGATCGCCATCGAGCGACTCGGGCCGCCCCCGGCGGGGCACGTCGGCGACCTCGTCCTCGGTCCGCCGGTCGTCGTCGTCGACGCCGAGGTGCCGGGACACGCCGCAGATGCGCTGTCGCGCGTCGACGCCTGGCTGGTCGCCGGGCATCACCTGCGGCGGGAACGGCGCCGTGATCGCCGAGCGGAGTTCGCCCGCCGCAAGGGGCTCGTCGGCCGCACGGTGCGCACCGTGCGCTCGGCCACCGGTGAAGGACAGCTCGGGCGACTGCACCGGGTCGTTGCCAGCGCCGAAGACACCGGCGCTGGCACATGCGTCGTGCGCATCGAGGCCGATCGGTCCGGCGAGCGTCGCACGATGGCCGGCGAAGGGGCGGCCGTCACCGCCGTTGGCGCGCTCGGGCTGCTCGTCGGCGGCCTGCTCGCAGGACCGGTGGTGCTCGTCGTGGCACCTGTCGTCGCTCTTGCCGGAGTGGGTGTTGCGGCCAGGGGCCGCGGCCGCGCCGATCGGGTCGAGCACGAGGTCGGACTCGTCCTCGACGCCGTCGAGCAGGGGAGTGACCCAACCCGCCTGGCGACCGACGTGGTGCGCCGCGTGTCCGGTCGCCGTCCCTGACCGTCAGCCGGGCTGCTGCGACGTGGAACGGGCCGTTCTGTCCGTACAAATCGCCTCACGGATCTGATCGATTCCTACGGACAGAACCGAAGACTCAGTCCAACGTCTCGGAGAACAGGTCGAGCATGGCCCGCCACGACCGGGCGTCGGCGCGGGCGTCATACGCCAGCGCTGGGTTGCTGCTGTCGGCGTTCGGGTTGGTGAAGCTGTGCACCGCGCCGCCGTAGACGTTCATGCGCCAGTCGGCGCCCGCCGCGCGCATCTCCTCTTCGAACGTGACGCGTTGCTCCGGCGGGATCCACGGATCATCGGCTCCGATGCAGACGAGAACACTGCCCGTGATGGCCGACGGCCCGGCCGGCTGTGACGTCGACAGGCCGGAGTGGAAGCCGACAACGGCCTTCAGATCGGCGCCGGAGCGGGCCAGCTCGAGCGACATCGTCCCGCCGAAGCAGAATCCGATGGCCGCGACCCTGCTCGCATCCGCGTAGTCGCTGGCGAGCAGGACCTCGAGACCGGCTCCACCGATGCGGCGGATCAACGCCGGATCGCCGGCCAGCCGGCTGAACCGGTCCATCCGCTCCTCGGGCGGTGGTGGCTTGCCGTCGCCGAAGTAGTCGAGGGCGAACGCCGTGTAGCCGAGCTCGGCGAGCCGCCGGGCGATGTTCTTGGCGTGATCGTCGAGGCCTCCGCCCTCGTGCGACACCAGGACGGCCGGGCGCGCGCCGTCGCGCGTGTCGTCGAAGGCCAGCTGCCCGACGAAGCGCTGTTCGTCGCAGAGGTACTCGATGTCCTCGATGTGCATGGTGCTCCACTCTCTCGCTGGATCGGCGCACGTCTGGCGACTCCACGAGACCATCAGGAGTCCTCCAAGCGGGCGGCGCAACTTCGTGCCCATCATCGCTGGCTTGAAGCTCTTGTTCAGCACCCACCCGGCGTACGGCCACGTCTACCCGATGATGCCCCTCGCCCTTGCCGCGCGCGCCGGCGGCCACGACGTGGAGTTCGCCACGACCGGCGAGTTCCTGTCCAAGCTGGGTGCGCTCGGGTTCGCCGTGCACAACGTCGGCCTCACGATCGACCATGGCGCAGTCGATGGTGCTGTCTGCGGCGCAGCACGGTGAGATGCCGCGTGGTGACGACGGTCGCCCAGACGTTGACATGGGCGCTCGGATGTTCGTCGACGTGCTCGCCCATCGGACCGCGACCGACCTGGCACCAGTGCTGCAGTGGCTGCGCCCGGATCTCGTCGTCTACGAGCAGTACGAGTTCGGGGCCGCGGTCGCCGCCCATGGGGCGGGGATCCCCGCCGTTTGCCACGCTCTGTCTCCGCGCTTCCCGGACGAGCTGCTCGAGGCGCTCGGCTCGCGCCTCGAACGGGTGTGGGCCGACGATGGCAGCAAGCCGTCCTCATTCGATGTCTTCACCGGCGACGCCTACCTCGACATCTTTCCGGCGATGCTCCAGGAGCCCTCGTTCCTCGCCCATCCCAGCCGGATGCCGATCCGACCGATCCCGTACGCCGAGCCGGGTGCGCTGGTGCCGCGGTGGATCACTTCGACCACCCGCCCGCTCGTCTACCTCACGTTGGGAACCATCGTGTCGACCGACGACGTCTTGCGCCCCGCCATCGCCGGACTCGGCACCCTCGACGTGGACGTGCTGCTGGCGCTCGGTTCGGCTGCCGGCACGGACCTCGGACCACTGCCCGCCAACGTCCACGTCGAGGCGTTCGTCGACCAGAGCGCCGTGCTCGAGCACGCCGATCTCGTGGTGCACCACGGAGGCAGCGGCACGTTGCTCGGCGCACTGATCAGCGCAACGCCCCAGCTGTTGCTGCCGAAGGGCGCCGATCAGTTCATCAATGCCGACCTGATGGGGGCCGCCGGGCTGGCGTCAGTGCTCGAGCCGTCGGCCGTGACCGCGGAGAGCGTCGCCGCAGCGGCGAGTCACGCGATGGTCGAGCAGCGGCCTGCGGTGGACGCCGCACGGGGCGAGATCGCCGCCCATCCGGCGCCTGCCGAGGTGCTCTCCGAGCTGCTCAGCCGCTTCGGGTGACCTCCGGGATAGAAATCTCGTCGAGACGTGTCGATTCGGCTCGGCTCGTTCGTTGACGAGGTGCCCGGCGCCCCTGCCGGCACGACGACCGCCCCCGGCACGGAGGTACCCGACATGACCCAGTACATGCTCTCGGTGTGGCACGACGACGAGGCCACCTACGACATGGACGTCAACAGCCCTGAGATCCAGCGTCTCTTCTCCCAGGTCGACGCGTTCAACGCCGAAGTGCAGGGCGCCGGCGCGTGGGTGTTCGGCGGCGGCCTGCGGCCGGCGAGCTCGGCCACTGTGGTGCGCAACACCAGCGGTGACGTGTCGATGACCGACGGGCCCTATGCCGAGTCGAAGGAGCAGATGGGCGGCTTCTGGGTCATCGAGGCGCCGGACCTCGACGCCGCACTCGACTGGGCCCGCAAGGGTGCGGCCGCGTGCGAAGGTCCGGTTGAGGTGCGACCCTTCCAGGGTGCCTGACGATCTCGAGGAGATCTACCGGCGAGAGGCCGGCCGCTGCACCGCCACGTTGATCCGCGTCCTCGGCGACATCGATCTCGCCGAGGACTCGGTCGCCGAGGCCTTCACGATTGCCGCCGAACGGTGGCCCGTCACCGGCGTACCGCCCAATCCGGGCGGGTGGCTCACCACGACCGCGCGGAACCGGGCCATCGACCGGCTGCGCCGTGAATCGACGCGCAACGACCGTCACCTCGCCGCCCACCGACTCCACGACACCGACGACATGGGTTCCGACGACCAACCCGGCCACGACGGCCTCGACGGCCTCGACGACCTCGATGCGTTCGTCGATGTGGTCGCCGACGACCAGTTGCGTCTGATGTTCCTCTGCTGCCACCCCGCGCTCGGCGTGGATGTGCAGGTCGCCCTCACCCTGCGGCTGCTCGGAGGCCTGGACACGCCTGAGCTGGCCCGTGCCTTCCTGGTTCCCGAGGCGACGATGGCCCAACGGATCGTGCGGGCCAAGCGCAAGCTGCGCGACAACCATGCGGCCTACCGGATCCCGCCAGCGGCGGAGCTGCCCGATCGCCTCCACGCCGTGCTCGCCGCGATCGCATTGATCTTCACGGAAGGCCACACCGCGACGTCCGGAGACGAGCTCGTGCGCACCGACCTGTCCCGTGAGGCGATCCGCCTCGGCCGCGTGCTCGTGGAGCTGATGCCGGACGAACCCGAAGCGGTCGGGCTGCTCGCTCTGATGCTGCTCACCGACGCCAGGCGACCTGCGAGGATCGCCTCCGACGGATCGATGGTGCGCCTCGCCGAACAGGATCGCTCGCGATGGGACCGTGCGCTGATCGATGAGGGTCACGAGCTCGTGCGAGCCTGCCTGCGGCGCAACCAGCCAGGGGCGTTCCAGATCCAAGCAGCCATCGCCGCGGTGCACGCCGACGCCCCGACCGCCGAGGCCACCGACTGGTCGCAGATCGTCGCGCTCTACGACCAGCTGTACGCGTGCCGCCCGAACGCGGTGGTCGCCCTGAACAGGGCGATCGCCGTCGGCGAGCTCCATGGACCGATTGAGGGTCTCGCCGCGCTCGACGCGCTCGACACCGAGCCCCTCGACGACTACCAGCCGTACCACGCCGCCCGAGCTGATCTGCTCGCCCGAGCAGGACGCGTCGACGACGCGATCGCGGCCTACGAGCGGGCGCTCGAGGTGACCACCAACCCGGCCGAACGCCGCTTCCTCACTCGACAACGAGCCGAAGTCGTCGACCAGCGGCAGCCGTAGCGGTGAGGGCGGATACCGCCCCGATCTCTCACCGCACCGTAATACCGCGTTTGACTTATATAAGTAGTTGTCGATAGGATACGGCCATGGATTTTGCCGCTGTCGATTCCGTCCGTCGTGAGCTCCAGGACGCCACCCGTGACGGCAAGCCGGCCCGCACGGTCGTCGCCGAGCGTCGCTACCCGACGTCGGCCGACGACGTCTGGGATGCGCTCACCAACCCGGATCGCATCCCCCGCTGGCTCATGCCGATCTCCGGCGACCTCCGGCTCGGTGGGCACTATCAGCTCGAGGGCAACGCCGGCGGCACGATCACGACCTGCGAGCCGCCCGAGCACCTCGCCGTCACCTGGGAGTACGACGGTGCTGTCAGCTGGGTCGACGTGTACCTCACCCCGTCTGATGCCGAGACGACGTTGCGCCTCGAACACCTCGCCCTCGTCGAGGACCTCGACGACAAGTGGGACGAGTTCGGCCCGGGCGCGGTCGGCCTTGGTTGGGACCTCGCTCTGCTCGGTCTCGACGAGCACGTCGCGACCCGTGCCGCCGTCGAACCGGACCTCACCGATCCGGCAGGACTCGAGTTCATGCGTCGCAGCAGCGATGACTGGTGCCGGGCCTCGATCGCCTATGGCACGCCACGCCCGCAGGCCGAGGCAGCGGCCGCTCGCACGCTCGCTGCCTACACCGGTGGGTGATGCACGCCTTCGACGTCCTCGGGGACCCGGTGCGCCGGCGCATCCTCGAGCTCCTCGTCGACGACCGAGATGACGTCCGGTGCGATCACCACGATCGTGCAAGGCGAGTTCGGGATCTCTCAACCCGCGGTGTCGCAGCACTTGCGAGTGCTTCGTGACTCCGGGTTCGTGTTCGTGCGCGTCGACGGCCCACGGCGTCACTACGCCCTCGACCCCACGCCGCTGCGAGGCGTGGACGCGTGGCTGATGCCCTTCCGGCAGTTCTGGGAGCAGCGCCTCGACGCCCTCGGCACGGAGATCGCCCGTGGCAAACGGGCGACGCGCTGAGGTCAGCGCTTGATGCCGTAGCGGACGTGGGTCGCGTACTTCGACTCGTACACGCGCCGGATCTCCAGGTCCACGTCGCGATCGAAGCCCTCGAAGAGGCGCTTACCGCCACCCAGGATGACCGGCGCGGTCGAGATCACCAGCTCGTCGACGTAGTCGGCGGCGAGTGCCTGGCGGATCACGTCGGCACCGCCGCCGATGCCGACATCCCGCCCTGCCGCTGCGTCGGACGCCTGGCGCATCGCGCTGTCGAGGTCGTCGACGAACACGAAGCCGGTGGACGGGTCAGGTGCGTCCTCCGTGCGATGGGTGAGCACGAACAGCGTTCCGCCGAACGGGTTCGTGCCGCCCCAGCGTCCAGCGGCCTCGTACATGCCGCGCCCACACACCGCAGCGCCCATCGTCTCGACGAGGCTGTCGAAGAACTGCTTGTCCGATGCATCCATCGAACCGATCTCATGGTCGGTCTCATAGGTCCACGGCCCGCCCATCACCCAGTAGTGGAGCCGCTCCCCGCCGACCCCGAGCCCGCATCCCGGCCCGTCGTCGGGTCCGGTGATGTAGCCATCGAGCGACACCGTCATGGTCGCGAGCACGCTCATCGCATCTCCTTTGCCGCGTTGTCAGTGGCATGCAGACCGAAGGGCTGCTGGGAACTCATCGCGCCCGCGATCGGCGGACGTTCCGCTCGACGGTCAGGTGCCGCAGAACGTGCGGTAACGCTCGGCGCTGACGGGAGCCGGCTCGGCGTAGCGGTCCCACTCGGATCGGGCGTCGAATGGGTGGGTCACCACTTCGAGCAGCCGCTCGTACGGACCGAGGTCACCGTCGGTTGCCGCATTGAGGGCTTCCTCCACGAGGTGGTTGCGCGGGATGTACACGGGGTTGGTGCGATCCATCGCTGCGGCGACGGCGGCGACGGGCCGCTGCTCGGCGGCCAGCCGGACTCGCCACCGGGCGGCCCATGCATCGAACGCCGCGGGCGCGACGAAGAGCTGGTGCGCCACATCGGCATCGCCTGTGGAGACGGCGGACAGCGCGCGGAAGCACGACGTGAAGTCGACCTGCTGCGCATGGAGCACGTCGAGCAGCTCGCGGGCGAGGTCGGCATCGGCGGGATGCCGATGAGGTCAGCCCGAGCTTGGCCCGCATTCCCTCGAGCCAGTGCCGGTCATAGCGGTCGGCAAGGGTTCGCAGCACGCCGTTGGCCGCCTCCACCGCCGGATCGAGCTCATCGGCGAACAGCGCCAGCATGGCCTCGCCCAGACGGGCGAGATTCCAGTGCACGATGCTTGGCTGGTTGCCGAAGGCGTAGCGACCGCCGTAGTCGATCGAGCTGAAGACCGTTGCCGGGTCGTAGGCGTCCATGAACGCGCACGGTCCGTAGTCGAGCGTTTCGCCGGAGATCGACGTGTTGTCGGTGTTCATCACGCCATGTACGAACCCGACGAGCATCCATCGCGCGACGAGTGCCGCCTGCGCCTCGACGACGGCCTCGAACAGTGCGACGTAGGGCTGGGCTGCATCGGCGGCCGCGGGGTAGTGACGGGCGATGGCGTGGTCGGCGAGCCGTTGCAGCAGCGACACATCGCCCTGCGCGGCGACGTACTGGAACGTCCCGACGCGCAGGTGGCTGCTCGCCACGCGGGCCAGCACGGCGCCCGGCAGCAGCACCTCGCGGGCCACAGGATCGCCGGTCGCGATGACCGCGAGCGCACGCGTGGTCGGGATCCCGAGGGCATGCATCGCCTCACCGATGAGGTGCTCGCGCAGCATCGGTCCCAGCGCCGCCCGGCCATCGCCGCCACGGGCGAACGGCGTCGGCCCGGAGCCCTTCAGGTGCAGCTCACGGCGCCGGCCCTGACGGTCCAGGAGCTCGCCGAGCAACAGCGCACGGCCGTCGCCGAGTCTCGGCGAATAGGCGCCGAACTGATGGCCGGCGTAGGCCTGGGCGAGTGTTGTCGTCCCTTCGGACAGTCCCTCACCGACGAGGGCGGCGACGCCGCGTGGGCTGCGCAGCTCCTCGACATCGAGGCCCAGCTCCGCAGCCAACGACTCGTTGAGCACCACGAGGCGCGATTCGGGAACCGCCGCCGCGTCCCACGGCTCGTACAACCCCTCCAGCTCGGCGAAGGCCGGGCGCAGCAATGGCAGCGGCGTCCGGTCGGTGATGATCACCGTGACGACGCTAACGGCGTGCGAGAGGCGCCGACCCGTGCCGGCGGGATGAGGCCGGAGTCAGTCGAGCGGGATGCGGATGACCTCGCCTCCGCCCTCGCACACCGTGCACGTCGAGACGTAGGCGTCGTGCTTGGCCAGCGCCACGCCGTAGGGGGCGAACAGATTGCCTGCGATGGTCTCGTGCTGGCTCCCGCCGGGGGTGATCTTCTTGAGCGAGCCGATCGGACCGTTCAGCAGGCCGATGGACGAGATCTCGACGACGTACAGCGTTCCGTCACGGGCGAAGGCCAGATCGGTCACGTTGGTCAGGCCTGAGGCGAACACCGTCGGATCCTCGCCTGGCACGACCCGCCAGATGTTCGCGGCACCCGGTTGGAACGGGAAGCCGGTGAGCTGGCTGACGTAGTACGCGCCGTCGGGCCCCCGCACGACCGCCGTCGGGACCGCGTCGGCCCCGATGGCCGTCGGCGCAAAGGCAGCAAGCGTCGAGAACTCGGTGCTGCGCCTCTTCGTCACCTCCACGACGGCGTTGCCGCCGGCGTCGGCGAGCACGTAGCGACTCCCTTGTCGCACGAAGCCGACCGGGTTGCTGTCGATGTCCGTGCCATCGGGGTTGGCGGCGACCTCGTTCGCCATCACGTCAGCGAACAGTGAGTAGCTGTCGACGCCGAGCCGTGCCGTGACGAGCGTGGCGAGCAGCGCACCCTCCGACCCGAAACCCGCTCGGAACTCGTCGCTCCCGCCGAGGCCGACGGACACGGCGAAGTTCTTGCTCCCGGTGAACACGATGTCCGAGGGACCGAGGGCCTCGGTCGCGCTCGCGATCGACGGCAGCCCTGTGAGCACCCGAACATCTGCGCCGGTATCGGAGACTCTCGTCACCGCACCGCTGAACCCGAGACAGAACTCGCCGAGGTCGGGGTGCTCGGAGCAGCTGACGTCGCCGCCACGACCCGCCTCGGCGACGAAGAGGTCGCCGCCCGGCGCGAACGTCAAATGGCGCGGGCTGTCGAGGCCCGATGCCACCACCTCCCACGGACCTTCCTGGGCCTGTGCCGCCATCGGGACCGTTGTCCCGGCCAACACAACGACGGTGACGCACCCACCGAGCCGGACGGCGCGACGAAACCTGGTCATGGGACCCCCTTCTGCCCGTTTCCCGCGATCGGGAACGTACCAGGCGCCCCCAGGCGCCGCAGTACCTCGTCGTGCAACACGCCGTTGGTGCTGATCGCGGTCCCCGTCTCGTGCGTCGCGGTGCCGTGACGGTCGGTGAACCTGCCGCCCGCCTCCTCGACGAGCAGGCGCACGGCGGCGATGTCGTAGGGCGCCACGCCGACGGCGTCGATCGCGACATCCAACGCGCCCTCGGCGACGAGCGCGTGCTGCCAGAAGTCACCGAACCCACGCGCCCGCCGGGCACCGGTGGCAAGGTCGACGAGCGCCGACGTGAGACCGAGCTCGTCCCAGCCGTCGCTGAACGTCACGCTGACCTGCGCGTCAGCCAGGTCGGTGACGCCCGACACCCGGCATGGGCGGCCGTTCACGAACACGCCGTCGCCGCGGCTGGCCCACCAGCGCCGACCCAGGGCCGGCGCCGAGACGACGCCGACGACGACATCGCCCTCGTGGATCAGGGCGATCAGCGTCGCCCAGACGGGGATCCCGCGGACATATCCCGACGTGCCGTCGATCGGATCGATCAACCACTGCCACGCGGAACTCGCCGCGCTGACCCCGAGCTCCTCCCCGATGATCCCGTGCTCGCCGCGCTCGATGCGTAGCCGGGCGACGATGGCGGCCTCTGTTGCTCGGTCGATCTCGGTCACCTCCGTGCGGTCGACCTTGCGGTCGACCGTGAAGCGCCGATCCTCGAACGGTGCGAGCGTGATCGCATCAGCGTCGTCGGCCAAGGCCAGGGCGAGCTCGAGGTCGGCGTCCACGCCGGGCTACCAGCCGGTGCTGACCAGCTCGAGCGTCCTCGTCCGCTCGTCCACGCCGTACGCCATGGTCGACAGCATGAGCTCGTCGGCCTCCGTGCGGATGGCGAGCTCGCGCAATGCGTCCACGACCTCGTCGCCTGTCCCGATGATGCGGTTCGACGGCATCGCTCGAGCGACCGGGAGGTCAGGGTGGACCGCGGCCTCGTCCGGACTCAGCAGCGCGGCCGGGCGGCCCGTGCGGATGGCGAGCACGGCGAGGCGGGCCGGTCCCGCCAGGTGATCAGCGGTCTCGGCGTCGTCCGCGGCCAGCACCGACGCCGTGACGATGGTGTACGGCTCGGTGAGGACCGAGGACGGTCGGAAGCTGTCCCGGTACCACGAGATCGCCTCCATCGTGCCTGGAACGTCGAAGTGGTGAGCGAAGGCGAACGCCAACCCGAGCTGACCGGCGACCTGCGCCGAGTAGCCACTCGAGCCCAGCAGCACGATCTCCGGGTGTGACGTCGCCACCGGCGTGGCACGGAACCGTGTCCACGTGCCGTGCTCGATGCGCTGGTCGCCGAGCAGGCCCATCAAGTCGAGCAGGTCGCGGGGGAAGTCCTCGGCACCCAGTGCATCGGGGGAGCGGCGCAACGCGGCGGCCGTCGCCGGGTCCGTCCCGGGTGCTCGGCCGATCCCGAGGTCGATGCGCCCCGGATGCAGCGCCTCCAGCATGGCGAACTGCTCGGCGACCACGAGCGGCGGGTGGTTCGGCAACATGACACCGCCGGAGCCGACCTTGATGCGCGTCGTCGACGCCGCGACGTGGGCGATCAACACGGCCGGCGACGTGCTGGCGACGAGCGCCATGTTGTGGTGTTCGGCGACCCAGAAACGGTGGTAGCCGAGCTCTTCTGCCCGCTGCGCCAGCTGCGTCGTCGCCGCCAGTGCGTCCGCCGATGTTTCACCGTCGCTGACGACGGCCAGATCGAGGACCGAGCGCTTGACCACGATCGCTCTAGAGGAACCGGCGCACGGCCTCGACGACGCCGGTGGCGTCGAGCCCGACCCGGGTGAGGATCTCCTCGGGGCGGTCGGCGTGCGGGAAGAAGCGCGTCGGCAGACCCAACGCTTCGACCGGTACCTGCGGCGCGATCGCACCGATGCGGTCGGCGATCGCCATCCCGATGCCGCCGTCGCGGATGCCGTCCTCGATTGTCACGACGGCGCGATGGCGTGCCGCGTCGGCGATCATCTCGTCGTCGAGCGGCTTGCAGCAGCGCACGTCCCACACGGTTGGCTCGTGACCGGCGTCGGCGAGCAGCCCGGCCGCCTTCTCGGCGGTGGCGACGAGTTTGCCGATGGCCAGCACGCACACACCGTGCTCAGCGGTAGGCGCGCTGCGGACCCGGCGAGCCCGGAGGCCGACACCGACATCGTGCTCTCCCACCTGTCGCGCCTGCCCGCGGATACCGGATGGCGACAGGTCCCTCGTCGGCGAGCGACATCGCGTCGTGCAGCATCTGGTGCAGTTCCTGCGCACTGGACGGCGCGAGAACCCGCATTCCCGGCACGCGTGTCAGCAGCGCCATGTCGTGCACGCCGTGATGGCTCGGCCCGTCCGGCCCTGTGATGCCGGCCCGATCGACGCAGAACACCACCGGGAGGCGGTGCATCCCGACGTCGTAGACGATCTGGTCCCACGCTCGGTTGAGGAACGTCGAGTAGATCGCGACGACGGGCCGCAGTCCTCCCATGGCCATGCCGGCGGCTCCGGTCACGGCATGCTGCTCGGCGATGCCGACGTCGAAGAAGCGATCCGGGAACCGCGCCTGGAACGGCAGCAGGCCGGTGGGGCCAGGCATCGCGGCCGTGATCGCGACGATGCGCGGATCGGCCTCGCCCTCCTTGACGATGGCATCGGCGAACGCCTGCGTGTAGCCGGTTGGTACTGCCTTCGGCGGTCCCGTCATCGGATCGAATACAGGGGCGTCGTGCAGGTGCTTCTCGTCGTCGTCCTCGGCGGGCGGGTAGCCGCGACCCTTCTGGGTGAGGACGTGGACGACGATCGGCCCGTACGCCGACAGCTCGACGGCGTTGCGGAACGCCTGCTCGAGCTCGGGGATGTCGTGCCCGTCGACAGGTCCGACGTAGCGCACGCCGAGCGACTCGAAGAACGAGGGCGGCTGGAGGAACTCGCGAACCGCCGCCTTGAACGCCTCGACGGCGCGCTCGGCCGGCGTTCCGACGACTGGCACGTCGCGCAGGAAGCCCTCGAGCTTGCGCTGGCGGCGGACGTAGACGGGATTGAGCCGGATGTTCGTCAGCACCTGTGACAGGCGTTCGCCGATGCGCGAGGTCAGAGATTCCTGCTCGACCTCCGGCAGTGGCTCGCCTTCGTCGCGTGAGGTCGTGAGGTTCGACACGGTCGGCGCATAGCTGCGACCGTTGTCGTTGAGGACGATGATGACCCGCCGATGGCTGTGGCCGAGGTTGTTCAGCGCCTCGTACGCCATGCCTCCGGTCATCGATCCGTCCCCGATGACAGCGACGATGTGCCGGTGCGGGTCGCGGCCGGCGTCGCGGGCGACGGCCAACCCGTAGGCGTAGGAGAGGATCGTCGACGCGTGGCTGTTCTCCACGTAGTCGTGGCGGCTCTCTTCGCGTGACGGATATCCAGAGAGCCCGCCGGCCTGGCGCAGCTCGATGAACCCCTTCTGGCGGCCGGTGACCAGCTTGTGCACGTAGGCCTGGTGGCCGGTGTCCCACAGGATGGCGTCGGTCGGTGAGTCGAAGACGCGGTGCAGCGCGAGCGTCAGCTCGACGGCACCGAGGTTGGAGCCGAGGTGACCGCCCGTCTCGGCGACGGCGGCGACGATGAAGTCCCTGATCTCCCCGCACAGTTCGGCGAGGTCAGCATCGGTCAGGCCTCGAAGGTCGGCCGGCTCACGGATGCCTTCGAGCCACACGTTCCTTGACGCTATCTGAGTTGACACCCCCGCTCGCTGGCACTCGCTTGGTGTGGCGTACCGTGCGCCCATGGGTGTTGTCGAGGGCCACGCTGGCGAGCAGACGGTGGCAGCACTGGCCCAGTTCGGGGTCGACGTGATGTTCACCCTGAACGGCGGGCACATCTGGCCCTTCTACGAGGCTGCCCGCAACCAGGGAATGCGGGTGATCGACACCCGCCACGAACAGTCCGCGACGTTTGCCGCAGAGGCCTGGGCCAAGCTGACCCGCCGTCCCGGCGTCGCCGGGCTGACCGCCGGACCGGGCATCACCAACGGCATCTCGGCGGTCACGTCGGCGTGGTTCAACGGCTCGCCGCTCGTCGTGCTCGGTGGGCGAGCACCGCAGCGCCGCTGGGGAGCGGGATCGCTGCAGGAGCTGGACCATGTGCCGATCCTCAGCTCGATCACGAAGTGGTCGACGACGCTCACGGATCCGACCAAGGCCGGCGTCGTGGTGCATGAAGCCGCCACGCTGGCGCTGCGGCCACACCGCGGGCCGGTGTTCGTCGACTTCCCGCTCGACGTCTTCGGGCCGGCCTCGGGAGAGGTGCCGGCGGTTGCCGCGCCCGACGTGATGGTCCCTGACCCAGACGACGTCGCGCGACTGGCCGGCTTGATCGCGGGCGCAGAGCGTCCGGCGTTCATCGTCGGCAGCGACGTCTACTGGGCCGGCGCCTGGGAGGAGCTGGCCGCCGCCGTCGAGCACCTGCGCATCCCGGTGTTCACCAACGGGCTCGGTCGCGGGACGTTGCCGGCTGATCACGAGCTGGCGTTCTTGCGGACACGAGGACAGCTCAAGCAGCGAGCCGATGTGGTCGTCGTGCTCGGGACGCCACTCGACTTCCGGCTCGGCTTCGGGCGCTTCGGCGAAGCGACGGTGGCCCACGTCGTCGACGCCGAATCGCAGCGGGCCGGACACGCCGATGCCTTGACGGTGGTCGGCGACCTGGCGGCGACATTGCGTGCGCTGGCTGACTCCGCGGCGCATGGCGAGCGTGCCGATCACGAGCCGTGGATCGCCGAGCTGCGAGCCGCCGAGGAAGCTGCACGCGAGGCCGAGCAGCCGCAGCTGGCCGCCGGCCAGGACCCGGTCAAGCCGACTCGCGTGTACGGCGAGCTGCGCCGACGGCTGGAGCGCGACGCCGTCGTCATCTGCGACGGCGGTGACTTCGCGTCCTACGCCGGCAAGTACGTGGAGGTGTACGAGCCCGGCTGCTGGCTCGACACCGGCCCGTACGGATGCCTCGGGAACGGACTGGGGTACGCCATCGCGGCGAGGGTGGCCAGACCCGACGCCCAGATCGTCGTTCTGCTCGGCGACGGCGCGGCGGGGTTCAGCCTGATGGACGCGGACTCACTGGTCCGTCACGGACTGCCGGTGGTGATGGTCGTCGGCAACAACGGCATGTGGGGACTCGAGAAGCACCCGATGCAGGCGATCTACGGCTGGGACGTGGCGTGCGACTTGCAGCCAGGCTGCCGCTACGACGAGGTCGTGCGGGCGCTCGGCGGCGCCGGCGAGACGGTCAGCGACCCGGAGCAGATCGGTCCCGCCCTCGACCGTGCCTTCGCCAGCGGCGTCCCGTACCTGGTCAACGTGCTCACCGACCCGAGCGACGTCTACCCACGCTCCAGCAACCTGGCCTAAAACGTCAGCCGAGCTCGTGACGGCTTCGGCCGGTGCCGCAGCGAGCGTGAGGGTCAGGCCGGCCGTCGGCCCGCCAGGGCCAGGCCGGCACGCCGAGCGAGCACAGCGAGCGAGGCCAGCATTACGTCAACGTGATCTGGATCCGCTCGTTCGGCGAGCCGCGCAGGACGCGGATCGCCAGCTGCCCGTTGTGAAGCGTGGCCTCGAGGCCGCCGCCGTAGCCGGCAGGTAGGTCGAGTTGGCGCTCGTAGCCGCCGTACTCCCACTCGCGGACCAGGTACTCCCGCGGTCCCGAACTGCGAACGTGGGCCCAGAAGCGCAGTGACGCCGGCTCGCCGGGGTGCACCTCGACGTGAACGTCGCCTGGCGTCACTGCGGGCATCGGGGCGACGATCACGACCGCCTCCTTGGCCTCGTACACGTTGACCGGCACGCTCTGGGGCTCCATCGCGGCCTCGGTGTGAGCGGTCGACTGGGTGACGTCCTCGTTGGAGGCGTTCATGTCCGCAACCTACCCGCCGCGACCTTGCGCTCATTCCCGCACCAATCGGGTCAACCGCTCGTGCAGCTGGCGCAATTGCGTCACCAGCTCGGGTGGCCGCCGCACGGTGAAGTCGACGTCGAGCGCCAGCAGGTGCAACGCCAGCCAGTCCAAGCGGTCGCCGCCAGTCGTCAGCAGCGTCGTCGCACCGTCGATCGCTTCGAGCGTCGCCACTGTCGGTGGGACCGCGCCCGCGACGTCGGCCAGCGGGGCACGAAGCTCGATCTCGGCCTGGTACCGATAGGGCGCTGTCGTGATCGCCTCCTGCACGAGGGCCACGGGATCGGGTGCGTCGGTGATCTGCACCCGGTGGCCGGTTGGCTCGACCCACTGCAGCCGGTCGACGCGCAGCGTCCGCCACTCGTCGCGCTCAACGTCGCGGGCGACGAGATACCAGCGGCGGGCCGTCGTGACGACCCGGTACGGCTCGAGCAGTCGTTCGGACTCGCGGTCGTGCCGATCGCGATAGCCGGCGCGCAGTCGCTCGCCATCGCGGCACGCCCTGGTGAGCGTGATCAACACGTCCGGATCGACCGGATCGGCCACGCCGTCGAGTCGTGTCGTCATCGAGCCGATCGTTCCGACCTGGCGGCGGACCGTCGGTGGCAGCAGCTGCTCGAGCTTGCCGAGCGCTCGGATCGCTGCCTCGCCGCCGCCTTCGATCGACTCGGTGGCGGCGGAGCGCAGGCAGATGGCCACGGCGAGGGCCTCTTCCCGGTCGAGCATCAGTGGCGGCATGGTCCGCCCGCCCGGCCCGAGGTGATAGCCGCCGGCCGCGCCGGGACGGGCGACGACCGGATACCCGAGCTGGCGGAGGCGTTCGACATCACGACGCACGGTGCGGACCGTGATCCCGAGGCGGGCGGCCAGCTGGGGACCCGACCACTCAAGTCGCGACTGCAGCAGGCCGAGCAGCTCGAGCAGGCGAGCGGTCGTCGTCAGGTCGGCCGGGTCTTCGACCACAAGAGAAGATTCTTCCTGATTGAGGACCAAAACGGTCCTCAATCGTGGGTACGGTCCGAACCATGACGATCGACTGGACACACGAGCTCGTCGACCAGCTCGAGTTCCACTGGGGCAACGTGCTGCGGCCGCGGCTCGACTCGCTGACCGACGAGCAGTACTTGTGGGAACCGGTGCCGGGGTGCTGGAGCATCCGACCTCGGGCGGAGGCGACGACGCCGATGGCCGTCGGGATCGGCGAGGCGGTCATCGACTTCGCGATGCCGGAGCCCTCGCCACCGCCGATCACCACGATCGCGTGGCGCATGGCCCACATCGCCATCGGAGTCTTCGGCATGCGCGCCGCCAATCACTTCGGCGCAGGAGATGTCGGTTACGAGACGACCGACTACCCGCTCACGGCGGCCGGCGGTCTCGAGCTGCTCGACCGCCATCACGACGCGTGGATCAGTGGTGTGCGCGGTCTCGATTCCACGGGGCTGCATCGACCGTGTGGTCCGGCCGAGGGTCCGTACGCCGAGTCGCCGCTTGCCACCCTCGTGCTGCACATCAATCGCGAGGCGCTGCACCATGGCGCCGAGATCGCGCTGCTGCTCGACCTGCACACCCACCACTTCGGAAGTTAGGACGACCCGATGGCTCTCTCTGTCCAAGTCACCTTCGACTGTGCCGACCCAGACCGCCTCGCCCACTTCTGGGCAGACCTGCTCGGCTACCAGCTCGACCCACCGCCCCCTGGCTACGACTCGTGGGAGGCGTGGCTGACCGAGCAAGGCATTCCCGAGAGCGACTGGAACATGGCCAGCGCCGTCAGCGATCCCGATGGGCCCGGCCCGCGCATCTTCTTCCAGCGCGTCTCAGAACCGAAGGAGGTCAAGAACCGCGTTCACCTCGACGTCAACGCCGGCGGCCCGCGGGGCACGCCGGACGACGAGCGCCGTGAGGCGGTGGACGCCGCGGTGGAGCGAGCCATCGCCCTGGGGGCGACGAAGGTGCGCCTTGTCGAGGAGCGCGGCGAGCGGCACTACGTCATGCAGGACGTCGAAGGCAACGAGTTCTGCTTGCAGTAGCTGAAGCGACGGCGGTCGGGGCGGAGCTATTGCCGGAGCCGCTGATCGTCGATCGATCCGGCTTGGCCGGTCGATCGACTGCAGCTCTTCGTGCCGGCCGAAGGCCGGCTCCATCAGCTCGACCGGAAGGCTCTGCCTGCCGGTCGAAGGATTAGGCGCCGCACTTGCCGAGGAAGTGTTCGATGTCGACCACCACGCGGACGAGTTGGCCGACGGCGACGAGTCCCCGGTCATCCGATGCGGACACGGTGAACATCAGCCGGCGCCCCTCGATCTTCTGCAGGAGCGCTTCTGCCACCACCGTCGCGCCGATGGGCGAAGGCTGCAGGTGATCGATGCGGACCTTCATGTCGACCGTCGTCGTGCCGGCGGCGAGCGACGACGCCACAGCGCGGCAACTCGCCTCCTCGCACAGCGCCACGATCCTCGGCGTCCCGAGCACCTCCACCGTGCCCGTACCAAGGGCGCGCGCCGTGTCCGCTTCGCCAACCGTCAACTTTGCTTCGCCCCGCAGGCCCGTCGCCACCGCCACGCCGTCAACGCTAACGCCCGGCGGCCGCCAACGAGCCTCACCGGTAGCGTGGCCGAGGTGATCGATCAGGACGTCCTCCAACGTGTGTTGACGGCGGCGCTGCGTTCCGGCGGCGAGTTCGCCGAGGTGTACGCCGAGGACAAGCGCTCGACATCGGCCGCCCTCGATGACGGCCGTGTCGAGCAGGTGACGAGCGGGCGCGACCGCGGCGCGGGGATCCGTGTCGTCGCCGGTGAGACGACCGGCTTCGCCCACACGAGCGACTTGACGGAGTCGGGTCTGCGCAGCGCCGCCGAGGCCGCCGCGGCCGCTGCGCGTCGAGGCGACGGTGGGACCCACACGGTTGCCCTGACCCGGAACGACGTGACCCGCCGCAACAGCGTCGACGTCTACCCGGACGAGGTCGCCAAAGTCGACAAGGTCGCGCTGCTGCGGCGCGTCGATGACGCCGCCCGGTCTGCCGGTCCGGCGATCGTGCAGGTGTCCGCCGGCTATGGCGACAGTCGCAAGCGGATCCTCGTCGCCAACAGCGACGGCCTGCTGGCCGATGACGAGATCGTGCGCTGCCTGATGCGAATCAGCGTCGTCGCCGACGGCGACACGGGGATGCAGACCGGTTTCCAGTCGATGGGCCACACCGTCGGGTTCGAGATCTTCGACACCGTTGACGTCGAGGAGCTGGCCCGCGACGCCGCCCGCCAGGCCTTGACCAAGCTGAACGCCCGTCCGGCACCCTCGGGCTCGATGCCGGTCGTGATCAAGCAAGGCACGGGAGGCGTGCTGTTCCACGAGGCGTGCGGCCACGGCCTCGAGGCCGACCTCGTCGGCAAGGGCGCCAGCGTGTACCGCGGCAAGACGGGGGAGCTCGTTGCCTCGCCGCTCGTCACCGTCGTCGACGACGGCACGATGGCCGGCGAGTGGGGCACCCTCTCGATCGACGACGAGGGCCACGGCACGCAGCGCAACGTCCTGATCCAAGACGGGGTGCTGACCGACTACATGTACGACTTCCTGCGCTCCCGCAAGGAGGCCCGCGTGCCGAGCGGCAACGGGCGGCGGCAGAGCTACATGCACCTGCCGATGGTTCGCATGACCAACACGTTCGTCACCGAAGGTGACACGGCACCCGACGAGATCATCCGCTCGACCGACCACGGCGTCTACATCGCACGGCTCGGCGGCGGGCAGGTCAACACGGCGAGCGGCGACTTCGTGTTCGGGATGACCGAGGCATACCTCATCGAGAAGGGTGAGATCACCGAGCCGCTACGTGAGGCCAACCTGATCGGCAACGGGCCGCAGGCGCTGCGCGACATCGACGTCATCGGCGACGACTTCGCGATGGGCGGTCCCGGCACGTGCGGCAAGGACGGCCAGGGCGTCCCGGTCGGCACCGGCCAGCCGACGCTCCGCGTCGCCGCGCTGACGATCGGCGGCACGGCCGCATGAGCGTCGACGACCTGCTCACGCTCGCTGACAAGGTCGTCGCGCAGGCCGCTGGCGGCGAACAGATCGAGGCCTACGTCTCACGCGGCGGGGAGACCGCCGTCCGCGTCTACGAGGGCGACATCGAGCACTTCGTGTCGGCGCAGAGCGAAGGCATCGGCGTGCGGGTCATCCGCGATGGTCGCACCGGCTTCGCCTACGCCGGCACCCTCGATCCGTCGGCCGTCGACGAGGTGCTCGCCGAAGCCCGCGACAACGTCGCCTTCGGGACCGTCGATGAATGGGCAGGGCTGGCCGAGCCCGACGGCGCCGCTCGGACGCCGCAGCCGCTCTGGAACGACGCCCTCGCGGCGTTCCCGACCGAGGACAAGATCGAGCTGGCGAAGGAGTTGGAACAGCTGACGCTTGGCGCCGACGCGCGGATACGTGTCGACGACTCGAACTACGCCGACGTGTGGGGTGAGGTCGCCGTGGCGACGACGACTGGCGTCCGCGAGACCGGCCGGGAGAACGGCTGCTACGTGAGCGTCAGCAGCCTTGCGGACGACGGTGACGAGACTCAGACGGGGTTCGGCTTCAGCGTCGCCCGCGAGCCGTCCGGCTTCGATCTCGACAAGGCCGCCCGCGATGCGGCCGATCGGGCGACGCGGCTACTCGGCGCGACGAAGCCGGCGAGCAAGCGTCTGACGATCGTCCTCGATCCATTCGTCACGGCTCAGTTCCTCGGCGTCATGTCCTCGACGTTGGACGGCGAGAGCGTGGTCAAGGGACGCAGCCTGTTCCGCGACCGGCTCGGCGAGCCCGTGGCGTCCGAGCTGGTCACCCTCGTGGACGATCCCACCAACCCGGACGCCTACACGGCCACGGAGGTCGACGGCGAAGGGCTGGCGGCCCGGCGCAACGTCCTGATCGAGTCCGGCACGCTGCGCCAGTTCGTCCACAACAGCTACTCGGCCCGCCGCGCCGGTGCCCGCTCGACCGGCAACGCCACGCGCGGCGGCTTCGCCGGCACGCCTGGCGTGGGTTGCCTCGCCATCCAGCTGCTGCCCGGAACGCGATCGCAGGCCGAGCTGCTGGCGGACGTCGAAGACGGGCTCCTCGTGCAGGAGGTGTCCGGACTGCACTCAGGCGTCAACCCGATCAGCGGAGACTTCTCGACGGGCGCCTCGGGCATGCTGATCCACGACGGTCAGGTCGGCGCACCCGTTCGCGAGCTGACGATCGCGTCCACGCTGCAGCGGATGTTGCTCGACGTCGTCGAGATCGGCAACGACGTCGACTGGCTGCCGATGCGTGCGGCCGGGGTGAGCCTCGTGATCCGCGACGTGATGATGTCGGGGGCGTAGGCAGGATCAGGATTTGCGCACCACGTAGTGCAGGTGCGTGACCCGGCTCCCCTCCGTGATGGTCGGGCCATCGAGGAGGACCGGGGCGGTCTTCACATCGAGGTACGGGACACCGCCACCGAGGAGCACGGGGACGAGGTCGAGGGTGATCTCATCGAGCAGCCCGAGCTCGAGGCATTGCGTGGCGATGGTGCCGCCATTGACGCCGACGTCCTTGTCCCCCGCGATCTCCCGGGCGCGCTCGACGGCGGCCGCCACGCCGTCGGTCACGAACGTGAACGGCGCATCCGGGTGCGCCTGCACCCAGTCCTCGGGCACGTTGTGGGTCACGACGACCACCGGACGGTCCAGCGGATGGATGCCGTCCCAGCCGTTCGTGATGTCGAACAGGTGCCGACCGACCACGAGCACGCCGACGCTGTCGACAAAGTTCTTGAGGTACGCGAAATCCGGTTCGGTCAACGAGAACGGGATCTCCGGGTGGGTGCTCGGGAAGTCGACGTCGCCGGCGCCGTACCAGACGAACAAGTGCTCGAAGCCGGACTCCTGCGGTCCGGCGATGTACCCGTCCAGCGAGACGCTCGCGCCGGTCACGACCTTGGCCATGTGATGCTCCTCTGGTTGAAGCGGTCGTCATTTGACCGTGGACGAGCGCCGAACTCATCGGCGGCTCACCCCGCCTTCCACTGGCGCGGCAGGAGGAACTCGTCGAGCGGGACGCGACCGGCGAGGTTGTCGATGGTGCCGACGAGACCAGCGAACGCGCACTCGGCGACGAGCGCGAGGAGGTCCCCGTCGCTGAGCCCGACCGCGTAGGCCTCGTCGAGGACGTCGTCGTCGACCTTGCCGCGCCCGACAGCAACGCTGCGGGCGAACCGGCACACCGCGGCGCTGACGGGATCGGCCGGCTCGCCGCCGGCGCGGATCTCGTCGATGTCGCGTTCGTCGACGCCGAGTGACGCGAGCACGGTGGAGTGGAACGCCACGCCGTAGGCGTTGTCGACGGCAACGCCGACTGCCAGCCCCGCGATCTCGCGACGCACCGCTGGGAGCGTCGGATCTGCGACGACGCGGCGCAGGCCGTCGAATGCCGCCAGCAGGGTGGGGCTGGCGGCGGTGACGGCGGCCAGGTTGGGTACGAAGCCGAGGTCCTTGGCGATGCCATCGAGGAGCACCCGGGAGGGCGCCGGCGCGGTGTCGGTAGTGAGCACGTCGAGGTTCATGGGCCGATCATCCGCATCTACGTGTCGTACGGCCATTCCCAGCGAGGGAAGCGACCCCGTGCCATCACCGGCGTAGCGTCGCTCGCGTGTCGCCATCAGCGGCCCGGAACGTCACGGCCTTCGGCGAGCTCGTCCGTTACTGGCGGCGGGTTCGGGCGATGAGCCAGCTCGACCTCGCGGCTGCGGCGGCGACCACGCCGCGGTACATGAGCTTCGTCGAGACGGGTCGCTCCCAACCGAGCCGCGAGATGGTGCAGCGGCTGGCGACCGCGATGGACGTCCCGCTGCGCGACCGCAACGGGCTCCTGATGGCCGCCGGCTTCGCCCCGTTGTACCCGGAACACGACGTCGACCACCCGGCGATCGAACAGGTCATGGGTGCGCTGCAGCGGATGTTGCGCTTGCACGAGCCGTACCCGGCGGTCGTCATGGACCGCCGTTGGGACGTGGTGCGCGTCAACGATGGCGCTGCCCGGCTGTTCAGCGGTCTGTGCGCACCGGATCCCGTACCTGACCCGGCCAATGTCCTGCGGCTGATGCTCCAGCCCGGACCCGTGCGGGCCGCCGTGCGCAACTGGGACGATGTGGCGCCCTCGCTGCTCGAGCGCGCCCGTCGGGAAGCGGTAGGCGGCGTGATGGATCTGGCAACAGCCGAGCTGGTGGACGACCTGCGCACTGGCGCCGACGCCGCGGTGCTGACCGCACCGCGCTCGATCGCGCCGATCGTGCCCGTCGTCGACATCGAGTTCGACTTCGCTGGCCGCACCCTCCGTTGGTTCTCGATCATCTCGACGATCGGCACGCCGATCGACATCACCGCGCAGGAGCTACGCCTCGAATCCTTCGTGCCGTCCAACCAGGACACGGCTGATCTCTGGCGTCAGATCTCGTGACAGGGTTGGGGGATGGCGATCGAGATTCGTCCGGCCACGAAGTTCGGGGACGTGAAGGTGATGCTCGGACCGAAACGGGCCGATGCGAACGTGTGCTGGTGCCTGAGCTATCGGTTGCCGTCCTCGAAGGAGAACCGCGACCTCGTCGGCAAGGCGAGGGGCGAGCGCGTGCGGAAGCTGGTGCGGCAGAGCACCCCTCCCGGCGTGCTCGCCTACGACGGTGACGAGGTCGTCGGGTGGGCCGCCGTGCACCCGCGTGCCGACACGAGCTTCGCCCACAACCGCAAGATCCCACACGTCGACGACCTCGACGTGTGGTCGGTGTGGTGCATTCGCGTCCGGCCGGGCCACCGCGGCGCCGGCATCTCGCACGACCTGCTGGCCGGTGCCGTCGAGTTCGCCCGCGCCAACGGCGCGCCCGCGATCGAGGGCTACCCGGTCGACAACAAAGGCGCGCGTGTCGACCTCACCATGGCGTACGTCGGCACGGTGAGCTTGTTCCAACGGGCCGGGTTCACGAAGGCATCGGACACCGACTCCGTGCTGGACGGATTTCCGCGCGTGGTGATGCGGCTCGACCTGCGCTGAGCTCTCGGCTGACCCTCATCGTGGTGTCGTTGGTGTGCCATCATCTCAGCCGGCGGACCAGGTCGTTTGGGCCTGACCTCGTCCCGAGGGGGCTGTGATGAACCGACTGGCGGGACACGGGCATCGATGGTGGGCAGTGCCGGTCGCGCTGGCGGCGTTGTTGCCGGTCTCCGCGGCCGGATCGCCGCCCACGGTGCAGGCGCAGGCGACGCCGGTCACACTGACGTTCGAGTTCACCGGTGGACCGCAGACCTTGACCATTCCCGAAGGCGTCACTGGTGATGCGACGTTCGACGTCTACGGTGCGCAGGGCGGGAGCCGCACGTTCCCCGGCGGACTTGGTGGACGAGCGATGGCGACGTTCCCGATCTCGGCCGGGATGACGTTCGAGCTCCTCGTCGGCGGTCAGGGCGGTCCAGGCGGGGACGGCTTCTCCCCTTGCCGCTCGAATGCTGGTGGGTTCAACGGTGGAGGCGCCGGTGGCGACGACGGAGGAGGCTGCCCTGGATCAGGAGGGGGTGGTGCATCGGACGTCAGGCTCGGGGGAAGCGGTCTTGCTCAGCGCATCCTGGTGGCGGGCGGCGGTGGCGGCGCATCCGGCAACCTGTCCGCCCCCCAGGCCGGCTCCGGCGGCGGGCTGACCGGTGGAAGCATCGAAGGCGGCGACGACGCCGACGGTGGTCAAGGCGGCAACCAGGACGGCACGACCGGCAGCGGGGCGCCCGGGTTCGGCAGCGAAGGCGGGCCTGGGTCCGACACGTTGGCAGGCGGTGGCGGAGGTGGCGGCGGTTACTACGGCGGCCAGGGAGGCAATGGGCCCTTCGGGGGCGGCGGCGGCAGCGGGTTCGGTCCTCCGGGAACGCTCTTGGCCAACGGCGTGAACCACGCCCACGGCCGCATCCTCGTCACGCTGACCATTCCGCCACCGACCGTCACGCACATCTCCCCATCCAGGGGTACCGCCGACGGTGGCACGGTGGTGACGATCACTGGCACGACCTTCATTCCTGGGTTCACCATCGTGACGTTCGGCGGAACGCCCGCCACCGCCGTGAGCTGCACCTCCTCCACGACGTGCACCGCGACGAGCCCGCCTGACACGGCCGGCACGGTCAGCGTGCGCGTCAGTGTCGGCGGTCAGCAGAGCGCCGACACGTCCGGCCGATGACTACGTCTATCTCGCGCCACCGCTCATCACCCAGGCCCCGAGTCCAGGGCAGGGACCGGTGGGCACGTTGGTCACGATCACCGGCGTCCGCTTTGACACGACTCCGGGAGCAACCGTCGTCGACTTCGGTTCGTACCGGGCCACCCAGGTCCATTGTTCGAGCACCACGCAATGCACTGCCGTCGCCCCACCCAACGGGCCGAACACGTTCGAGTTCGTGGGCCTGACCGTGAGCACGCCACCGGATCTCAAGAGCGAGGAGTGGCTGTGGACGTACGAACCCGATCTCGAGCTGACGGAGATCAGTCCGAATCGTGGTCCGGCCGTGGGCGGCACGCTCGTCACGTTCACCGGCAACGACTTCGAGATGGAGACGAACCAGACGCTGTTCCTCTTCGGCGCGACGGACGACCCGTCTCGGGTCGCCACGCCGGTCGGATGCAGCTCCAAGTCCCAGTGCACGGCCATCGCACCTCCCGGGACTGGCACCGTGACGGTGTCCGTACTGACCCTGGTGGGCGGCACTGTGGCCGGCCCGCAGTTCACCTACGTCGAAGGTGAACCGCCCCCGGATTGCGCGTCAGCAGATGCAGCGGCTGCGGACGTCGAGTGGACCCCGCTCGGCGGGCCGTACCGGTCCGATCCATCGGTGCTCACGAAGTGCAACGTCGTGTTCGCCGTCGACGACGCGGGAGTCCCCTACTACCACCAACGCATCGGCGGCCAGTGGAGCGCGGCGATCCCGCTCGGCGGGCAGCTCGATTCGGTGGTCGCGCCGGCCGAGCAGTTGGTAGGGGAGCAGGACCCCAACTTCGAGATCTTCGGAAACGGAGTCGACGGCGCCGTGTGGTACCGCACCCACCAGAGTGGGTGGGAGTCGCTCGGTGGGGCATTGCTGAGCGACCCGACGGCGGTGATCTTCGACGGCCAGACCTACGTGTTCGGTGTCGGCCTCGACGAGGCCGTGTGGTACCGGACGCCGCACACCGACTGGGCCAGCCTCGGTGGGCACGTCGTCTCCGATCTCGGCGTGACGACCGACGGCACCAGCCTGTACGTGACGGGCGTCGGCGTCGATGAGGCGATGTGGGCCCGCCGCTTGACGGCCTCGACGTGGCATCCGTGGGAGAGCCTCGGTGGCCAGGTCGTCAATGATCCGGCGACAACGTTTGCCGCAGGCACCGGCTATCTGTTCGTCGTCGGCGGTGATGGGGCGGTGTGGTACCAGGGAGTCTCCGGCGGCACGTGGAGTGGCTGGTACGGGCTCGGCGGCCTCGTCGAGTCGGCTCCTGCCGCGGTCGCCCATGACGACGGCCGTATCGACGTGTTCGTCGTCGGACAGGACCGCGCGATGTGGTCGCAGCACTGGGCCGGCAGCCACTGGTCGGGCTGGCAGGACCGAGGCGGCGGCTTCA
>CAVZFS010000024.1:0-353187 GCA_963774635.1 uncultured Acidimicrobiia bacterium | reverse complement strand
ATTGGTCCCGACGCATCCGGTGTTCATCGTGCCGTCACGACGTGGTCACGTGCTGACCACTCTGATGGCCTCGCTCGCTCGAAACTCGCTCACTCGGCGTGCGGCTCGTCGCTGGCGCTTCCCTCGCCGCGCATGCCCACGGTCGTCGCTGCTCCTGCGGGCCAGCGCCAGTTGGCGACCTCTGGGATGTCCTCCCCGTGCGAGCGTGTCCACGCCCGCGCCTCGTGTCGGGCGTCGACCATGCGCTGGCGCAGCATGGCAGCGTGGCCGCCGAGCGACGGCACGTAATCGATCACGTCGATGACCAGCCGGTATCGGTCGAGGTCGTTCATCATCACCATGTCGAACGGCGTCGTCGTGGTGCCGTTCTCCTCATAGCCGTGCACGTGCATCCCCTCGTGGTTGCGCCGCTTGTATGTCAGCTGGTGGATCAAGAGCGGGTATCCGTGGAAGGCGAAGATGATCGGCCGGTCGACCGTGAACAGCGTGTCGAACTCGCGGTCGGACAGCCCGTGCGGATGCTGGTCGGCCGGCAGTAAGCGCATCAGGTCGACGACGTTGACGACGCGCACCTTGACGTCGGGCAGCTCCGCCCGCAGGATCGCCGCTGCGGCGAGAGTCTCCACCGTCGGCACGTCGCCGGCGCAGGCGAGCACGACGTCGGGCATCCGATCTCCGCAGGTGCCCGCCCACTCCCAGATGCCGACACCTCGGGAGCAGTGGCGATCGGCCTCGTCGACGTCGAGCCAGTCCGCCTGCGGCTGCTTTCCGGCGACGACGACGTTGACGTAGTGGCGCGAGCGGAGGCAGTGGTCGTACGTCGACAGCAGCGTGTTGGCGTCGGGCGGCAGGTACACCCGCACGATCTCCGGCTTCTTGTTCAGCACCACGTTGAGGAACCCGGGATCCTGATGGGTGAAGCCGTTGTGGTCCTGGCGCCACACGTGCGAGGACAGCAGGTAGTTGAGGCTGGCGATCTTGCGCCGCCACGGCACGGCGGCGCTGGCCGACAGCCACTTGGCGTGCTGGTTGAACATCGCGTCGACGATGTGGATGAACGCCTCGTAGCACGTGAAGACGCCGTGCCGGCCTGTGAGGAGATAACCCTCGAGCAGGCCCTGACAGATGTGCTCCGAGAGCACCTCGATGACCCGACCCTGGCGGTCGAGCCGCTCGTCGAACGGGGCGATCTCGGCCTGCCAGTCCCGGCCCGTCACGTCGAGGATGTCCTGCAGCCGGTTGCTGGCCAGCTCATCGGGGGCGAAGGTCAGGAAGTTGTCCGGGTTCGCCTGCGTGACGTCGCGCAGCCAAGCGCCGAGGACCCTGGTCGCTTCGTGGTCCGTGACGCCGGGGCGCTCGACCGGGACGCCGTAGTCGCGCCAGTCCGGCAGGTCGAGGTCGCGCAGCAGCGAGCCGCCGTTGGCGACCGGGTTGGCGCTCATCCGGCGGGATCCCGTCGGGCCCTGCGCCAGCAGCTCGGCGACCGGTCGACCACCCTCGTCGAACAGGTCCTCCGGGCGGTACGAGCGCAGCCACGCCTCGAGCACGGAACGGTGCTCGGCGTCCTCGCGGGCCGCCGGCAGCGGCACCTGGTGGGCACGGAACGTGCCCTCGACCGGCTGGCCGTCGACGACCGGCGGGCACGTCCAGCCCTTCGGGGTCCGCAGCACGATCATCGGCCAGGCCGCGCGGGGACTGTCGGCGCTGTCTCGCGACGCCGACCTGATCTCGGCGGCCCGATCGAGGCACATGTCGAAGGTCGCGGCCAAGGCCTGGTGCACCTCGGCGGGATCGGCGCCGCTGACGAGGTGCGGGTCGTGCCCATAGCCGCGCAGCAGCGACATCAACTCGTCGTCGGGAATCCGCGCCAGCAACGTCGGATTGGCGATCTTGTACTGGTTGAGGTGGAGGATCGGGAGCACGACCCCGTCGCGTGTCGGGTTGAGGAACTTGTTGCAGTGCCAACTCGTGGCGAGCGCACCGGTCTCCGCCTCACCGTCACCGACGACGCACACGACGACGAGATCCGGGTGGTCGAACGCCGCGCCGTAGGCGTGCAGCAGCGAGTAGCCGAGCTCACCGCCCTCGTGGAACGAGCCCGGCGTCTCCGGCGCGCAGTGGCTGGGCACGCCGCCGGGCGCTGAGAACTGGCGGAACAGCTCGGCCATACCCCGCTCGTCCTGACCGATGTGGCTCCACACCTCGGAATACGTGCCCTCGAGCCAGGCGCAGGCATTGGGTCCTGGGCCTCCGTGGCCCGGCCCGGCGATGAACACCATGTCGAGGTCGCGGGCCTTGATGACTCGGTTGGCATGGGCGTAGACGAGGTTCAGCCCGGGCACCGTGCCGAAGTGCCCGAGCAATCGCGGCTTGACGTCGTCGGCCTCGAGCGGGCGCCGCAGTAGTGGGTTCGTCCGCAGGTAGATCTGGCCGACCGACAGGTAGTTGGCCGCTCGCCACCACGCATCGATCAGGCGCAGCTCGTCTGCGGTCAGCGGTCCGGGGGCATCGCCGAGGACGTAGGGCCGCGGAGCGACCGTCTCGCCCCCGCCGACCGACTCGTTGTCAGCCGAGGTGTCGCCACCCATGCTCGCGAGCTGCGCCATGGCGCCATCCGCGCGGATGCGGCCGCCGAAGCGCCTGGAGGCGCCGGCGTGCCGAACCGGTTCTCCACTTCTGAACGACGCGGCCGACGCGCTGGATGCGGCCGCCGAAGCGCCTGGAGGCGCCGGCGTGCCGAACCGGTTCTCCACTTCTGAACGACGCGGCCGACGCGCTGGATGCGCCCGCTGCATCGGGTCAGCCGTTCGACCAGATCAGCCAGTCGTAGTGGCCGCGGATCGACTGCTCGTATCGGACCTGGTGCATCCACGAAAAACGATCCAGCGTCTCGACGACCGACCCGACCGCGCCCGCATAGGCGAGGTAGGCGATCGTGACCCGGCGCGGCGTGTGAGCCAGCGAGTCCTCCAACCGGCGCAGCACCTCGGCGAAGATCGTCGTCTCGAACGGGTGGTAGAGGTGCACCAGCAGGTCGGTCTCGGGGAGGTCGACAGTCGTCACGTCGGCGTTGATCACCTCGACGTCGCTGCGGACCGGCGGCGGCGGGCGGTAGCGCTCGACGTTGCGGCGGGCGATCGCGGCGAGCTCACTCGAGATCTCCACACCGACGACTCGCCGGAACGGCCGTTGCGCCGCCACGAGCAGCACGCGGCCCTTGCCGCATCCCAGGTCGACGAACGTGACCGCGGCTGGATCGACATCGACCCGATCGAGCATCCACTCCGTCACCGACACCGGTGACGGCAGGTAGCGGATGGCGTTGTCCCGCACGTCGGCGTCCTCGATGCCGAGACGCTCCCGGTCGACCGAACCGGCGGTATCGGTGCCGTGCCGGGCGTCGAAGTGCAGGTCATCCGCTGGCTCGTACGGCCTACGGTGCGTCAGCAGCTCATGCGTGGCGCGACGCCAACCAAGGCTCTCGAACGAGTAGCGGATCCGCTGCCAGCGGCTGCGCTCGGTCACCCCAGCCATAGCCGTGCCGCCACCTCCTCCCAGAGCTCTCGGTAGGCGACGGCCGCCGTGCTGCGCGGAGCGAAGACGGCAACCGGGGCCCGTTCAACTCCCATGCGTTCCACCATCGCCGAGCTCGGGATGGCGACGGGTAGCAGGTCGGGCCAGTCCTTCGTCAGGCGTTCGACGAGGTCACGGTGGAGACGCTTGCGGCGATCGACCATCGCGCAGAACGGCAGCACCAGGGGCGCCGTCGGCACGGTGGCCAGGAACGTCGCCAGCTGGTCGAGGGTGCGCGCCGACAATGTGCTCGGCACCGTCGGCACGAGCAGCGCGTCGACCGCGCCGAACACGTTCTCGCTCGTCAACGTCATGCCGGGTGGGCAATCGAGCACCGCGACGTCGTAGTGGCCGGCGACGGGAGCCAGCAGCTCGGCGAGCCGGCGGCCTGACGCGGCGCCTGAGTCCAGATGCAGGTCGAGGTGGCGCAAGGAGAAGTCGGCGGGCAGCAGGTCCACACCCGTCACGTCCGTGGCGCGCAGGTGCGGCTCCAGCTCACCCTCCGCGCCGATCAGCTTCGACGCGCCGCCCTTCAGCTTCGGCTTGATGCGGAGGAAGAACGTCGCCGCCCCCTGCGGGTCGAGGTCCCAGATGAGCACGCGGCTGCCCGTCCGCGCCGCCTCGTACGACAGGTTGACGGCCGAAGTCGTCTTCCCGACGCCGCCCTTGATGCTGTAGGTCGCGACGACCTTCATGCCGCGCCGATGGCGGACTTGCGTCCGGCGGTGGTTGCCAACAGCTCGCGCAGGGCACGACGCGTCGCCTTGCTGTCGTAGTCGGAGAAGCGGGCGGCGAACTCCGCTCGTGTCGCCGCCCGGCGCTGCTCGAGCTGCTCGACGAGCTGGCCTGCGGCGAGGAAGGAGTCGACCGGCAGGCCATCGGCCAGCTCGGCCACGATGCGGCGCAAGTGCGTGACGTGGACGTCGGCGTCCTGGTGCATGCCGAGGTTGTCCTGCAGTGCCTTCAGCCGCGAGACGAACGCCTTGCGTGCCGCCGGCGCGTACAGCCCGCCGAAGCACTCGAGGAGGTAGCGAAGGCGCTTGGCGTCCTTGCGCAGCTCGTGGACGAGCGGCGCCGGCGTGGTGGCGTCGATCGCCCGGCCGGCCGACAGCAGCTGGCGCTGCGCGGCGATGATGCGATCCTCCACCACATCGCGCATCGGCGCCGTGGCAAGCTTCGGCGGCTCATCACCGTTGGCCTCAGCCGACAGCCAGCCGCTCCACCACGCCAGCAGCTCCGTGGTCTGCTCGCTGCGCAGCACGGTCGCCAGTCGTTCGTGAGCGTCCTGGCGGAGTTGACCGAGATGGGCGCGCACGGGCTCGAGCGCGTCTTGAGGCAGCTGGTGGGTGTAGTCCGACCACTCCAGCTCGTAGACGTCGAGGTCGCGAGCGTCACCCGTCGAAGCGGCGAGCCAGCCGAACGATTCCCGGGCCCGCGACCGCACGTCGGTGGGCAGGACGCGGCGGGCGTTCGAGAGGACCGATCGCGTGCGGCGTACAGCGACACGCAGGTCGTGCAGGAACTCCGAGTCGATGTCGTCGATCGTGCCGGGAACGTTGAGCTCGATCGCCGCGGCGAGGTGGGCGAGGACCGCCCGGTACCCGTCGCCGGCCGGCGCCTGTGGGTCGAGGGCGATCGTCGGCGAGGAGAAGCGGCGCCCAGGGGCTTCGACCGGACCGGTCAGATCGAACACGTCGCCGTCGCGTGACGTCAGCCCCAACCCGTCGAGCACGGCGACGAGCTGATCGGCCGCTTTGTCGTAGCCGGTCAGCGCGTCGACTTCGACGACCCAGGTCGTGGCCAGTGGATGGCCGTCGTCGGCCAGGCGCTCGTAGATCGTTGCGCTGGCGACGACCTTGTCGTCGCGGTTGCGGCGGCTGACGGGTGTCGCCCGCGCTGTCAGCTGGCGCAGCGGCAGCAGCGCCCGTATGTCCGCGGCGGCAGCGACGCGGGTGCGGAACGGTCCGCCGGCGAGCTCGGTGGCGAACCGCGGTGGTTCTGCCGCGGCGAGCTGGACGGCCGACCGGCTATCGGACAGGACGAGCAGCTGGTCATCGCGGTGCTCCAGCCGGAGGCCTGCGCTGGCCATGCGGCCGTCGAACGTGTCGAGCAAGATGCGGCGTTCGGGCCGAGCCGGCCCCAACTCGAAGCCGGCCGCGCCGAGGGCACGGTGGACGTCGTCGACCGGTCGTCCCCCGTCGGCGAAGGTCAACGTGTGGGCCGACATGGCGCGTCAACGCTACCGGTTCACGGCCGTACCGTTCCGACGTGGCCGAGTCAGCGATGCAGCTGCTGGTGCGTCGTGGGCTGCGTGACCGACTCGGGCGCTATCTCGCCACAGGCCTTGCGGTCGTGCTCGGTGTGGCGCTCGCCGTCGGCAGCCTCGTGCTCACCGACACCCTTCGGGCGCTCCTGCGCACGGTGTCGACCGCGGGCGCTGCAGACGTCGTGGTCCGGGCCCCGGCAACGTTCGACGGCGCCCGCAGCCGAGCACGCATCCCGACTGAGATCCTCGACGAGGTCCGAGCCTTCGACGGCGTCGCCGCCGCGGCTGGGACCGTGGCCGGACAGGCCATCGTCATCGCACCGGACGGCACGCCATCGCTCGGCCGGTTCGGCGCGCCCGTCGGCGTGGCCTGGATCGACGATCCGCGTGTCGCGCCGGTGGAGCTGCGGGAGGGCACGGCACCTGCGCCTGGTCAGGTCGTGCTCGACCGACGCACCGCCGAACGGACCGGCGTCGACGTCGGGAGCACCGTCGGGATCGTCGCTGACGGGCCGGTCGAGCACTTCGCCGTGGCGGGCGTGGGCGAGGCGCCGGACGGCGAGGCGCTGGGCCTCGGAAGCCTGACCCTCTTCCACCCGACGCGACGCGACCCGTCTGCTCCCCGGTACATCCGGCTTCGACTCGCTGCTCGTCGCCCTCGACCCGGAGCGCGAACTGGACCCCACGATCGCCGCCCTCGATCGCGCGCTCGGCGGGAGGGCGGAGGTGATCCGGGCGGACGACGCCACGCGGGCGCCGCGCATCGGGTTCCTCCCGCAACTGGTCACGCTCTTCGCCGGCCTCGGTGTGGTCGTCGGCGGGTTCGTCGTCGTCAACACGTTCTCGATGCTGATCGCTCAGCGCGTCCGCGAGCTCGGTCTCCTTCGCGCCCTCGGTGCATCGGTGCGGCAGGTGCGCCGCCTCGTGCTCGGTGAGGCGGTCGTGCTCGGGTTCGTCAGCGCGGTCATCGGCGCCCTCGCCGGCGCCGGCATCGGCTGGGCGATGCTGCGCATCGCCGAGGGCGTGGGCTTCGAGCCGCCAGAAGGTCCGGTGGTCGTCAGCGGTGGGCGCATCGTGTTCGGCATCGTCCTCGGGCTCGTCGTCACGTGCGGTGCGGCCGTCGTTCCGGCACTGCGAGCCAGCCGGGTGGCTCCCGTCGATGCCATGCGGGAGGATCCGCGTCCGCCTGCCGTGGCGGGAGCGGTCCGCGGCGTCATCGCCGCAGGCCTGGCCGCCATCGCAGCCTGGCTGCTCGGCTGGGCCGCCTTCGGAACCATCCGGCCGTACGAGCGCGGGTTCCAGGTCGCCGGTGCCGGTGCGCTGGTGCTGTTCGCGGCCGTCATCGCACTCGGACCCCTCGTCGTCGGCCCGTTGGCGACGGTCCTGGCGCGGCCGTTCATCGCTGTGCTCGGGGGACCCGGGCGCCTCGCCCGGTCGAACGCCGACCGGCACCGCCGCAGGAGCGCGGCGACGGCAGCTGCATTGATGGCGGGCATCGCGCTGGTGACCGTGGCCGCCGTCATCAGTTCCTCGGCGGAGGCGTCGTTCAGTGCGGTCCTCCAGCGCAACCTCCTCGCCGACTACGTCGTGGAACCGATCGGTGATCGCGACGTGAGTGTCGACCTCGCCGCGGAGCTACGGGCACGCGCCGAGGTCGGTGATGTGGTCAGCGCGGGCCGGCTCGATGTGAGCATCGACGACGACTCCGAACCGCTGACCGTCACCGATCCGGACGGCTTGGCGCGGATGATCGACCTGCGCTTCCGCGAGGGTGACCTCGACGCGGTGCGATCAGGCGAGCTGCTGGTCGGAGCGTGTGAGATGAGCCAGCGAGGCTGGCGTTTCGGGCAGGAGTTGCCGGTCGTCTTCCCGACGGCGGGGCTCGTGCGCATGCGGATCGGTGCGGTGCTCGACGAGCCGGTCTCCGGTCCCGGCAGTGCCCCGATCAATCTGCTCGTGGCGGACCACGTCGTCGCCGACCTCGGAATCGAGCGCGGCGACCGCCTGCTGTGGCTGAGCCCGGCCGACGGGGCCGGAGACGACGACGTCGCGCGGGTGCTCGACGAAGCCCTCACCAGCTACCCCGGCGTCGAGTGGAACGACCGCGCCGGCTACATCGCCCGCGAGATCGGGCAGATCGAGCAGTTCTTGGGCGTCGTGGCCGGTCTCGTCGGCTTGTCGGTCGTCATCGCCGTGCTCGGCATCGCCAACACGCTGCTGCTCGGGGTGCTCGAGCGGACGCGAGAGATCGGCCTGCTGCGGGCCGTCGGGATGAGCCGCCGCCAGGTGCGCACGATGGTGCAGGCCGAGGGAGCGATCCTCGCCGCGCTCGGCGCGCTCGCCGGCATCGGTCTCGGGCTCCTCCTCGCCTTCGTGTTCGGGCGGACCTGGCGGGGCCAGGGCTTCGACACCTTCGCCGTTCCCGTTCAGCTGCTTGCGCTCGTCGTCGCCGGCGCCGTTGCCGTCGGCGTGCTCGCCGCGACGATCCCGGCTCGGCGGGCCGCGCGCGTCGATGTGCTCGAGGCCATCGGCGTCGACTTCGCAGCGACGGGGCAGCGCGCGGCACTCGACGCCTCGTTGATGCCCGGCGGCACGCCGCTCCAGGCGCTTCGGCGAGATCAGCCGCGTCGTTGTGAGGTGAAGACCCGGTTCGGCACGCCGGCGCCTCCAGGCGCTTCGGCGGCCGCATCAGATACGGTCCGCTCATGGAGGCGCAGCTGTGGCTCGGATCGGGCTGATCGGGATCGCCGGCGCGGCGGGTGCGTTGTCGCGCTACGCGATCGGCGTCGCGCTGGGCGGGCGGCTGTACCCGTACGGCACGTTGGCGATCAACGTGATCGGCTCGTTCCTGCTCGGCTTCGTGCTGGGCGGACCCGCTGTCTCGCGGTGGTCAGAGACGACGACCCTCGTCGTCGGCGTCGGGTTCCTCGGCGCCTTCACGACGTTCTCGACGTTCACCAACGAGACGATGGACCTGCTGCGCGACGGTCGGGCGACGACGGCGTTCGTCTACGTGTTCCTCTCGCTCGCGCTCGGGCTCGCAGCAGCGGCGATCGGATGGACCGTCGGCCAGGACGTCACGTAATCCATCGTTCTGTCCGTAGGAATCGTGCGTTGTGATGCGATCCCTACGGACAGTTGGGGTGGTTCAGATCCCGAGGCGTTGCCAGGGTCCCCAGATGGCGAACGACATGCCGGCCGCCGCCTGGATGTTGACG
Source organism: uncultured Acidimicrobiia bacterium (assembly GCA_963774635.1). Classification (GTDB taxonomy): domain Bacteria; phylum Actinomycetota; class Acidimicrobiia; order Acidimicrobiales; family Ilumatobacteraceae; genus JALZMG01. The sequence goes on along the minus strand of CAVZFS010000024.1, from coordinate 344,130 downwards.
TAGAGCGTCTCTCCACCCGGGCTGAACGTGGCGCCGGCGAACTCGTCGTTGAACCGGATGGCGCCGGTCCTGCCGACGAGTCGGTTGAGGGCGATGCTCGACAGGCGGCCGCCCGAGTTCAGCGCGCGCAGGTAGTTGTCGTTGACGTTGTCCTCGCACAGCACGAGCGCCCGCCCCTGCGTCGTCACGTTGTCCGGGAAGTCCAGCGTCTCGGGGCCGGGCGACTCGTAGACGAGGCTGAGCTGGCCACTGCGCGTGGAGTACGCCCAGATCTGCCCCCACCCGTTGCCCCAGCCCTGGACCGTGTCGCTCGTCCCTGTCTCGGCGAGGCCACCGCCCTGCGTGGAGCAGAAATACACCACGTCGCGCTCGAACACCGCGCCCTCGAGGCGAGAGAAGCCGGCTGCACCCTGGGCGAAACCCTGCCGCCCCACGTGCTGGAGGGCGTCGTTGTTGGCCGTCGGGGCCGTCTGGCCCGGCGTGTGCGGGAACGTCGGGGCGGGGTCGTCGATGTCGACCCACGTCACGCGATACGCGAGCATCGGCCGGCTGACTGGCGGCCAGGTCGGCGTTGGGCATGCCCTCGATGGCCAGCATCTGCAACAGGCCACCGTCCTCGAGCTCGCCCGTCTCCATCGGGTTGCGCGGCGGCCGATAGCGGTAGAGCCCCGAGCGGAACCCGAAGTTGTCCTCGGTGAGGTACAGGTGGCCGTTCCTCGGGTCGAACGCCGCCGCCTCATGGGCGAAGCGACCGGCACTCAGGATCGGCTGACGGTCGGACTGGCCGTCCGCCGGGCACCTCGAAGATGAAGCCGTGGCGCTGCTTCAGCGGGATGTTGGAGACGTTGGTGAAGTCAGGACCGACGTCGGGCCCGTTGACCGTCTCCTCGCACGTGATCCAGCTTCCCCACGGCATCACGCCGCCGGAGCAGTTCATCTGCGTGCCGTTGAGGCTGGTGAACGCGCCGAGGACCTCCCCATCGAGCGTCACCTCGACGGTTGTCGTGCCGCTGCGCCCCTGCGCGTCGTAGGCCGCAGCCGGGTCGCCGAACGGCGTTCCGGGGCCGTTGATCTCGTGGTTGCGGACCAGCACGACGCTCCCATTCGGCCCGGGGAACGCACCCATGCCGTCGTGACGACCCGGCAGCATCGTGCCGTCATCGAGGACGGTCGTGAACTCGGTGTCGTGGAACGACCGGTACTGGAATCCGTCTGGCAGCCAGAGGCGAACCTTGCCGTCGCGCATATCCGCGACGGGTCTCAGATCCCGCCAGTTCAGTGCTTGGCGAGGTGCCCCGTTGGCCAATGCCACGAAGCCCCTGAACGGCCCGGCGAGGACCGCAGCCCCCGCCGCTGCCCCAACCCCGCCGCGCAGCAACGCCCGTCGAGAGACGCGATCCGCCATCGTTGACCTCCGTCCGTCTTGGCCGATCCCCCAGATCGACAATGACACCGACCCTACGCCGTCGGCTCGCGCTTCGTCACGCCGGAGTGAGAGACTGCACACCGTGCCAGTTCAGCTGACGCCGATGGAGGCGATCATGTGGCGGGTCGGGCAGGACGCGACGCTGAGGATGACCCTCGGTGCGCTCCTGATCGTCGACCGACCACCCACGCCAGGACGCGTTGCTCGAGCGATTGGAGTTTGCCGCCGCTCGGGCGCCTCGGTTGCGGCAGCGACCCGACGACCCGACCGCGGTGCGGGGCCGACCGGCCTGGGTCGACGACGAAGATCCGGCCGTCGACGCGCACCTGCGGTGCCTCTCGGTCGCTGCACCCGGGTCGACGCGCCAGGTGCTCGATCTCGTGGGCCTGCTCGAGGCGATCCCGTTCGATCCTCAACGGTCGCCCTGGGACGTCACGCTGATCGAGGGGCTCGAGGGCGGACGCGCCGCGTTGTACTTGCGCTCGCACCATGCGCTCACGGACGGGGTCGCCGGGCTCCGTCTCGTCGGTCTGCTGCTCGACGAGCCGTCGTGGCCGCGTGTCGAGGAGAAGGAGAAGGCTCGCCCGAAGCGCGCCGCACCTCGCGCCGTGGTGTCGACAACCGACGGAGAGCGGCCCCGGGGGACCATCACCATCACCATCGACGTCGGGAAATCGGTGCGCCGGTTGCTCGACCGCGTCAATGCGGCGCGTGATGTGGCGCCCGTCGAATCGGCGGTGCGCGGTGTGCAGCGAGGGCTCGACCTCGCCAACTCCGTCTCGCGCCAGCTGATGGTGACCGGCGGCCCATTGGCGGCGCGGCCGGCGAATCGGTCGCTTCTCAGCCACTTCGAGGTCATCTCGGTGGACGGCGCGCGGGCCGCCGCGTTGGCGTTTGGTGGCAGCCGCAACGACCTCCTCGTCGCCGCTGCCGCCGCCGGCCTCGGCCGCTACCACGAGCGGCTCGGGACACCGACCACCGAGCTGCGGCTGGCGACGCCCACCGGGCAGGGTCACGGCGACGAGATCGGCGGCAATTGGTTCGCGCCCGCCCGGCTCGAGGTCCCGACCGCCGTGGGTCGACCGGGACCGCAGTTCGGCATCGTCGCCGAGCGACTGGCCCAGGCGCGCCGAGAGCCGGCGCTGCGGGTGGCATCGACGGTGGCCGCGACGCTCGGACGGCTGCCGCTGCAGGTTCTCGTGCCGGCGCTGCAGGCCCAAGCCGAATCGGTCGACTTCGCGGCCACCGCCATCCCTGGGCTCCGGGGCGAGCGGCACATCTGCGGGTCGCTGATCGAGGCCGGATACCCCCTCGGCCCGCGGCTCGGTTGTCCGATGAACATCACGGCGTTTGCGAACGGCGACCGCCTCGATGTGGGCGTCGCCCTCGACCCGTCGGCATTCGCCGAACCTGACGTCCTCGTCGCATGCCTGACGGACGCATTTGCCGGGTACGTCGCCGCGGCGGGCAACGGCGCGCCGACCGAATCGGAGTGAGCAGAAGGTGGCACGACGCCAGCGCGGCCGTCGTCGGCGAGAGGGGCTGCTGAACTCGGTCATCGGCGGAGCCACGGAGATCGTCCAGTCCGTCGCCAACGAGGTCGCCCCCGGAGTCGTCGACGCGATCGACATCGACGAGGTCGCCAAGCGGGTCGACGTCCAGGGCATCGTCGACAAGATCGACGTGCAAGCGATCATCGATGACGTCGACATCGAGGCCGTCGTCGATCGGATCGACGTGGAGGCGGTCGTCGACAGGGTGGACGTCCAACGGCTCGTCGACAAGATCAACGTCCAGGCGATCGTCGACGACGTCGACGTGCAGGCCGTCATGTCGCGGGTCGACCTGCAGGAGCTGTTGACGCGCGTCGATCTCAACCTGCTCGTGGACAAGCTCGACCTGAACCTGCTCCTCGAACACCTCGACGTCAATCGTGTCCTGGCGCGCCTGGACATCGATGACCTGCTCGCCCGGGCCGACCTCGACGAACTGATCGCCCGCGTCGACGTCGAGGCGATCATCAATCGGATCGACATCGACCAGATCGTCGCCAAGGTCGACATCGACGCCGTCCTCCAGCGAGTGGACATCGACGGCCTGCTCGAGCACACGGAGCTCGGATCGCTGATCGCCCGCTCGGGATCGGCGGTGATGGGGCAGGTCGTTGACATGGCGCGCAGCCAGGGCGTCGGCATGGACTCGTTCGTCCACCGCTGGGTCGACCGCATCATGCGGCGCGACCCATCGCGCCGTCCGGGCGGCCCGCCGCTGCTGGTGCCGCCGCAGGCAGCGGTGTGAACCGATGACCATCCAGCACGGGCCCGACACCGGGTTGGAGGGCCACTACGCCGGGATCGTCACGCGCTTGGTCGCCTTCGTCATCGACATCATCACCATCGCCGTGATCTTCGCGATCGGCGGGCAGGTCATCGAGTACCTGCTCAGCGTGATGCTGCGCCACTCCGTCGAGCTGCGCGAGGCGTCGGTCGCGCAGTACATCGCCCTCGGCCTCTGGGCCTTCGTGTACTTCGCCCACCCGCTTGCCGCGTCCGGCCGGACGTTCGGCATGGCGGTGGTCGGGATTCGCGTCGTCCGGACCGACGGAAGCGAGCTCGGCACACGCCGCGCCATCGTGCGAGTGCTTGCCCTGCCGCTCAGCTTCCTGCTGCTGTGCTTCGGGTTCCTGCTCATCGTCCTGCGTGGCGACCGGCGGGCGCTGCACGATCTCATCGCCGGCTCGGCCGTCGTCTACGCCTGGGACGCCCGCGCCGCCCGCCTTCGCTTCCTCGCCCGGCGCTGAGCGCGACACACTCGCGACTGAGGCGAAACTTGTCGACGTGCGGAGCGCCGGCGATCACACGACATGGCGGCGACTCAGCCGGCAGAGGGTCTACGAGAACCCGTGGATCGCGGTCGACGAAGACATCGTCGAACTTCCGTCGGGGGCGACGAGCGCTGTACGGGGTCGTCCGCCTCGGCTCGTGCGTCGGGATGCTCCCGTTCGTCGACGACGACCACGTCCTGCTCGTCCAGCAGTTCAGGTACATCACGGGCCGGGCGACCTGGGAGATGCCGACCGGCGGCGTGCACGAGGGCGAGCCGATCGAAGAGGCGGCCCAGCGGGAGCTGGCCGAGGAGGTCGGCATGCACGCCGGCCGTCTGATCCCCCTGACCAGCTCGCCACGTCGAAGAGCGTGATCGAGGAGACCGCGCACATCTTCCTCGCCCACGAACTCGTCCCCGCAACCGCGCGGGCCGACGAGACCGAGCATCTGGTGGTCAGCACGGTGCGGTTCACCGACGCCCTGGAGATGGTCCTGTCAGGGGAGATCGTCGACTCGATGACGATCATTGCCGTCCTTTGGGCCGACCGCCTCCGCACGGCGTGACCCGGCCAGGTACGGTTCGACACAGTGGTTGCGGGCGCTGCTGGGGATCGACGTGTTCTGCCCACGACGCTGACTTCCGGCATGGGGCAGGCACCCGTCGGTGTGGCGGTCCTGTCGAGCAGCCTCGAGTTCCTGTACGTGAACGAGGCGCTGGCGGCCATCAACGGCCGTCCGGTCGCCGAACACGTCGGCCAAACCCCTCGGGAGGCCCTCGGACCGAACAGTGACGCCTGGCTCGGGTACGTGCGCACCGCGCTCGAGGACGGAGTCGTGGTCGGTCCCGTGCGCGTGGTGGCCCTGCCGGGCGCGAGTCACCGTGCCTTCGAGGGGACGTTCTGGCCGGTCGACGAGCCTGGTCGCGAGCGAGTGATCGTGGCGCTGGTCCAAGAAGTGACCGACGCCGTCGACGCACTGCAGCGCCTCGAAGTGCTCGCCGCGGCCGCGCAGGCGCTGACGGCGGCCCTCACGTTGGAGGAGGTCGGCCTCGCCATCACGTCGACCGTGACGCGGAGCTTCGTCGACCGGGTCGCCTTCGTGACGGTCGACGACGGTGGCGCGCGGATCATCGACATGGGCGGCTACCCCGACGATCTGGTCGCCGAGTGGAAGGGTCGACTGGTGCCGCTCGTCGAGGACAACCCGCTGACCGAGTGCCTGCGCACGGGCCAGCCGGTCGTCATCTCGGCGAAGGAGGTGTTCGACGAGCGCTATCCCCGCTTGGCAGAGCTTCGGCATCGGGCCGGCGACGAAGCGACGATCACTGCGCCGATCACGATCGGTGGTGTGGTCGTGGCGGCACTCCACGTCACGTGGAGCGGATCACGGCGCATGGGATCGCATGCCGTGGAGACGACGACCACGCTGGCGACGATCGCCCGCCTGGCGCTGAAGCGCGTGCGCTTGACCGAGCAACTGCAGCTCGACCGCTTCCGTGGCGCGCTCAACGCGATGATCGACTCGGTCACGATCTGCTCGAGCGTGCGGGGCGAGACCGGTGAGATCGTCGATTTCCGCGTCGAGTTCGTCAAGGATGACTTCAAGGATCGCTTCGGGCGGACGGCAGGGGACGTGCTCGGCCGGCGCGTCCTCGAGACCTATCCGAGTTGGAAGGAAAGCGGCATCTTCGACCGCTTCCGCCGCGTCGTCGACACGGGCGAACCGATCCTCGACGACCGACTCGACTACGAGGAACGCGATGAACACGGGCGGGTGACCAGCGGCAGCTGGCGCGTGCAGGTGGTCCGCCTCGGTGACGGCTTCTTGTCGACGAGCCGAGACATCACCGAGCAGCTAGCGGCCGACCAGGAGCTGGCGGCGGCCCGCCGGGGGCGCGAGGCCGAGCGAGAGACGATGCGGCTGCTGCAGCGGCTCTCGCTGCCGACCGAGCTGCCGTCGCTGCGCGGCGTGACCCTCGCTGCCCACTACGAGGCGGCCGACCAGGAGGTCCCGCTCGGCGGTGACTGGTACGACGCGATCACGACGGCCGATGGTCGGCTGGTGCTCATTGTCGGCGATGTCGCCGGCCATGGCAGGGCTGCGGCGACGACGATGATCCGTCTACGCAACATCACCAACGCCTTCGCCAGCACGCTCGCATCGCCTGCCGCGGTGCTCACCGCGACAGCTGCCAGCTTGGGGAGCGATCCCGGGCTGATGGCGACGTGCCTGGTCGTCGAGTACGAGCCGGCGACGGCGAGGCTGACGGCATGTCGGGCCGGCCATCTGCCTCCGCTCGTGGCCACCGCCGACGCAGCCGAGCTGTGGGAGCTGTCGGCGGGGCTGCCTCTCGGCGTCCCTAGCGACCGCCCGTACGAGGACGCTCGCCGAACCGTCAGCGAGCCGTCGACGGTGCTGCTGTACACCGATGGTCTGATCGAACGTCGTGACCGCTCACTGGACACAGCGTTCGCCGAACTCGTCAAGCGGGTCGAGACCTCGCGATTCTGGCATCAGCCCACGGCGCTGTGCCGGGAGCTCATCGACGGCGTCGCTCTCGACCCTCACGACGACGACTACTGCATCGTCACCGTCGCGCTCGATCCCACCTCAGTGGTGCGGTGAGCTGACACCCGCGGCGACTGCCTCGACGATCGGCGCGAAGCGCTGCGGGACGTCGAGCCACGCCGCTGGATCGGCGACACCCTCCCAAAAGGCGTGGTCGATGATGAAGTCATCGAACCGGTGGGCAGCGGCCGCGCTCGCCTCAGCGGCCAGGCGATCGACCGGGTCACCGGGCAACGCCCTGGCATTGGGGTGCTGCACGAACGCCAGATGGTGCATTGTCAGCGGCGCCATCCCGAGCGGGCGTCGCGCGTTGAGGTCGTCGAGGATCGCCTTCGAGCCGGCGACGGGCATGCCGGCCGGGAGCCACCCGTCGAAGTGCGTTCGCGTGCGTTCCAGCCCGGGTTCACTCCACAGGCCCGACAGCAACGGCGGTCGCGGCCGCTGCTGCGGCTTGGGCAGCATGACCGATGGAGGGATCGAGAAGAACGGCCCGTCGTGCTCGACCGGGTCGTCGCCCCAGCAGGCGAGGAGCGCGGGAATGAAGTCGTCGAGGCGGCGACCTCTCGTCGTGATGTCGGTGCCGGACGCGTCATGTTGTTCTGCCGACCATCCGATGCCGAGTCCGACGTCGAGTCGCCCGCCCGAGAGGACATCGATCGTGGCCAGGCGACCGGCCAGCTGAGCCGGCCAGTGATGGCCGGCGACGAGGATCGATGTCCCGATGCGCACGGTGCTGGTCCACGTCGCCACGGCCGCGAGCAACTCGAGCGGAGCGAGCGCACTCTGGAACTGCGCCGGTATCGCCGCGCCCGGACGCCCGTTGTAGCCACGCTGCGGCGCGAGAGGCCAGAGGAAGTGATCGCGCACCCACAGGCTGCCGTATCCGAGCTCCTCGGCTTGCTGGCAGAAGCGACGCAGCAGCTCGACGTCGAGGCCTGTACCGAGCTGCGGCAGGCACAGTCCGATCCGGGTCTGGTGCGTCACGGCTCGTACCCTACGGACGGGCATGCTGCACTTCGCCGACATCTTCGAAGCGATCGCTGACGCCGTGCCCGATGCGCCGGCGATCAGCCAGGGTCGGCGCGTCGTGCGCTGGGGTGCGTACGACGATGACGCCGCCCGCCTTGCGGGGGCGCTCGCCGACCACGGGCTGGGCCACGGGTCGAAGGTCGGCATGTTCCTGTACAACTCGCCCGAGTACCTCGTCACGCAGTACGCCGCGTTCAAGGAGCGGATGACGCCGATCAACGTCAACTACCGCTACCTCGACGATGAGCTGACGTACCTCCTCGACAACGCCGACTGCGAAGCGGTCGTCTACCACCGCAGCTTCAGTGACCGCCTCGCCCGCATCAGGGCTCGGCTGCCGCGGCTGCGGTGGTACGTCGTCGTCGACGACGGCCCAGCGCCGGGCGGAGCCGAGCTGGATGGTGCCGAGGAGTTCTCCACCGTCGTCTCCGAACGTGCGCCAGCTGCACGCCGAGGCCGCGCCGCTGACGACATCTACATGCTCTACACCGGTGGAACGACCGGGATGCCCAAGGGCGTGATGTACGAGATGGGCCCGTTCACCGAGAACTTCCTCGGCTTCGTCGCCACCGGCATGGGTCGGGCTCCGTTCACGTCGGAGGCCGAGGTGGCCGAGGTGGTCGCCGGGTTGGTCGCGTCCGGAGCGCAACCGAAGGCCATTCCGGCGTGCCCGCTGATGCATGGAACCGGCATGTGGCTGGGTTCGCTGATGCCACAGCTGTCGGGGAGCGAGGTCGCGCTGCTGGAGGGCCATTCGTTCGACGCGCACGAGCTGTGGCAGGTCGTCGAGCGGCGCGGCGTCAACTCCCTGGTGATCGTCGGCGACGCGTTCGGCCGTCCGATGCTGCAGGCCTTACGGGACCGCGCCGCCGAAGGTGGCGGCTTCGACGTCAGCTCGGTCAACGTCTACATCTCCTCCGGCGCGATGCTCTCGAGTGAGGTCATCGACGGGCTGCTCGAGTTCACGCCGGGCGCGCTGGTGGTCGACGCGCTGGGTTCGACCGAAGGCGGGATGGCCCAGAAGCTGTCGGTGAAGGGTGCGATCGGCGCCACGGCGTCATTCGCCGCGATGCCCTCGACCAAGGTGTTCGGACCTGACGACCGCGAGGTGGTGCCCGGGTCGGGGGAGATCGGGATCGTCGGCGTGACCGGCCCGAGCATCCCGCTCGGTTACTACAAGGACGAGGACAAGACGGCGCGCACGTTCCGCGTCGTCGATGGCGTGCGCTACAGCTTCCCCGGAGACATGGCGACGGTCGAGATCGACGGGTCCATCACCCTCCTCGGCCGCGGATCCAACTGCATCAACTCGGCCGGCGAGAAGGTGTTCCCGGAGGAGGTCGAGGAGGTCGTCAAGACGCACCCCGCCGTCGCCGACTGCCTCGTGTTCGGCGTCGACGACGAGCGCTTCGGCCAGCGGATCGTGGGAGTGTTCTCGGCGATCAGCGGGAGTGCGATCCCGAGCGGAGACGATGTGATCGCCCACGCCAAGTCGAAGCTGGCGGGGTACAAGGTGCCGAAGCAGCTCGTCGTCGTCGATGCCGTCCCGCGCTCGCCCAACGGCAAGGCGGACTACCGGGCGGCCCGCGAGCTGCTTGCGGGCTGAGCGTTCGCGCCCGCTAGGTGCGGGCAGGGAGCTCCTGAACCGCCCATTCGTTGCCGTCTGGGTCGCGGAAGCCGGTGAACGTCCCCCAGGCGAGCTCCTGGATCTCGCCCGCCTCGACGCCGTGCTCGACGAGGTGCTGGCGGGCCGCCCGGGCGTCGGCGACGACGATCTGCAGCCCCTTGACGGATCCGGGTTCGCCGTCGACCAGGCCTTTACCGATGGCGATCGAGCAGGCCGAGCCGGGCGGTGTCAGCTGGACGAAGCGCATCTCGTCACTCACGGTGTGGTCGTGGTCGACGACGAAGCCGACCTGGTCGGCGTAGAACGCCTTGGCCCGATCGACGTCCGACACCGGGACGAAGACCAACTCCAACTTCCAATCCACGTGCTTCTCCATTCAGTCGCGGGCGGGAGGATCATCATCGATGATTCATGTGGTCACCGGATGACCACTTCTGCGGTGGCGCTGCGTGGCGTTCGTCACGGAGCGGCTGTGAGCCGCTGTGAGCCGGTCGCGAGCGCCGGTCGACACGGTGGCGGCATGAACCACAGCACCACCCTCCCGCGCGCCATGGCGCTCGACACCGACCTGCTCGAACGGTTCCGCGCCAGGGCCGGCGAGCTCGACCGCACGAACTCCTACTTCTACGAGGACCTCGAGGAGCTTTGCGAGCTCGGCTACCTCGCGGCCGCGGTGCCGGTGCACCACGGCGGCGGCGGTCTCGACCTGGCCGAGCTGGCGCAATCGCAGCGCCGAATGGCCCGCTTCGCGCCGGCCACCGCGCTGGCGACGACGATGCACTTCTACTGGACCGGCGTCGCCGCGGAGCTCGAACGCTTCGGCGACACGTCGCTGACGTGGATCCTCGAGGCGGCGGCCCGTGGCGAGGTGTTCGCGGCCGGTCATGCCGAGTCCGGCAACGACGTCCCGGTCCTGCTGTCGACATGTCGCGCCGAGCGTGTGCCCGGTGGCTATCGCCTGACGGGCCGCAAGCAGTTCGGTTCCAACGGCCCGGCCTGGAAATGGCTGGGTGCGCACGCCATCGACCCCGATGCGCCCGGCGGCCCGCAGATCGTCCACGCCTTCGTCGAGCGGTCCACGCCCGGCGTGACGGTGGTCGAGACGTGGGACACGCTCGGCATGCGGCCGACGCAGAGCCACGACACGGTGCTCGACGGCGCCTTCGTCCCCGATGAGAAGGTCGGGCGCGTCGTCCCCGCGGGCTCGGACGACGACGCTGTTCCTCGCCGCCATGAACATGTGGGCGCTGTCGTTGATCGCCAACGTCTACGTCGGGATCGCCGAGCGTGCGTTGGAGCTGGCCGTCGACTCTGCACGGCGCAAGTCGTCGGTGGGCATCGATCGCGGCGCTTACGCCTACAACCCGATGGTGCAGCACCAGGTGGCGGAGATGTACCTCGAGCTGGATGCCGCTCAGGCGACGGTCGACCGGTTCGTCGATGACTGGCTGGCGGGTACCGACCACGGTGAGCGCTGGGGAGCGAAGGTGTTCTCGATGAAGTGGCGGGCGGTCGAGGCGGCCAAGCGCGTCGTCGACATCGCGCTCGACGTCACCGGTGGCGGCGGGATGTTCCGCGGCAGCGAGCTCGAGCGGCTCTACCGGGACGTCCGCTGCGGTGGGTTCCACCCGGGCAACGACGCCCTGACCCACGAGATGGTCGGCAAGATCACGCTCGGCATCGCGGGTGAGCTGCCGCGCTGGTGATCGCGATCAGCCCCGCGTGAGCCAGGGCGCCGGCAGGCCGACGAGTGGCACCGTCGCCGCAGCCGTGCGCAGCGTGGAGGTGATGAACGGGTTCGGGTTGGCCGGGCACACCGTCCCGACGGGCGGCAGGGTGCCGTCGAGCAGGTAGGCGTTGACGTGCTCGGTGGTGCAGGCGCTGCGTCCGTAGGCGGTGTGCCCCCACCCGGCGTAGCTGAGGAGCCGGCTGTTGCGCAGGAAGCGGGCGCTCATCTGCGCTCCGCGGAAGTCGGTCACGCCGTCGAAGTAGTTGCCGACCACGAGCACCGGCGCCGAGGTGCTGGTCGTCCACGGACCGGCGTACCGGTCCTCGTTGACCGGCCAGTCGGTGCAGCCGTTGTTGAACCACCACCAGTACGGACCGAACTCCGAGCCGGCCTCGGCGTACCGGTCGATCGCGAGAAGCCCCCGAACGTGCGAGGGGTACTGCGTGTCGGCGCACTGGTTGCCGTAGTAGCCGTCGAACCCGTTGTCGTAGTCGGCCTCGAAGCCTGGCGGCGTGAGCCGTTCGCGGATCGTCGCCCGCACGGCGGCGGCGCTCTCCAGCGCGGCCTGGTCACCGAGCACGGCGTCGGCGAGGAGGTCGAGCAAGGCGCCCGCACCCTCCGGACCGCCCCACACCTCCGGGGCGTACATTGCCCCGATCACGTCGCCGATCAGCGCGTCGTAGCCGTACACGAAGCCGTCCGGGAACACCAGCGGCTCCTCGCCGCAGGGCGTCGCGCAGTGCCGCCCACCGCGCCGCCGATCCCTCGGGTGCGCTGAACGCGCACTCGTCGCCGGCCTCGTCGCACAGGCGGAGGAACTCGTCGAACTCCTCCTTGGTGGCGACGCGGTCGGAACGGATCTGCCACCCGCTGGACCACAGGCGCGGGTCCAGCACGCCGTCGATCACCAGGGCGCGGATGTTGCGCGGGAACAGGTTGGCGTACGTGTTGCCGAGGTACGAGCCGTACGAGAAGCCGAGGTACGACAGCCGGGCATCGCCGACCGCCTGGCGCAGCAGGTCCATGTCTCGCGCCACGTCGGCGGTGTTCATGTGCTCGGTGATCGGCTCGTCGTCGCGGCACTCCGGACCGAGGGCCGCGAGGCGTCGTAGAACGGGCGGTACTGGTCCGCTTCGTACGGGAAGGCCACCGGCACGGTGGCGAAGAACGCCTCGAGCGCCTCGACGCTGTCGAAGCAGTGGAGCGGATCCGAGAACCCGATGCCGCGGGGATCGAAGCCGACGATGTCGAACCGTCCGTCGAGCGCTGTCGACAGGAACTCGCCGAAGCCCAACAGCACGAGCCCGACGCCGGACCCGCCGGGTCCGCCCGGATTGACGAAGACGCTGCCGATCCTGTTCGCGGCGTCCGTCGCCGCATACCGGGCGAGCGCGATCTCGGTCGTGCCGGCGCCGGGGTCGTCGTAGTCGAGTGGCACGGTCGCGATCCGCGCACTCCGCCCCGGGGAAGTCGTCGCCGCATGGTTGCCAGTCGAGCTCAGGTACCGCGGGCGGCGCAGCGGACGTGCTGACGCTGCCGACGACTGCGACCGGGACGGCGATCGCCACGACCAACGCGACGCTTGACCAACGAGACCAACGGAGCTTGCTCACGGACCCCACCTCCTCACGCCGGCGTGACCCTAATCGCGTCACAACGACCGGAGCGCGTGCTCGACGGCGGCGTCGCCATCGAGGGAGGCGCCGACGCGGAGCGCGGCGTCGTAGCGGTCGGCCCCGAGGTGATCGCGGAACTCCTCGCCGAGCGCGGCGATGGCGAGCGCGTCGTCGCCGAAGAGGCGATGCCCGGACTCCGTCGTGAGGATCGCCCCGACGAGCACCGCGGCCGCCTCCGCTCTCCCGAGTCGAGCCAGCAGCGCGGCGATCGCCCGCAGCGTCGTCCACTGCGTCGACCACACCCCCGCCCTCCGCCAGTGGTCGAGCAGGCGCCGGAACTGCTCGGCGGCGACGAGTGGGTCACCCACCCGCGCCTCGATGGATGCGCTCGACGTGCCGGCGATGCCGACCACGAACGACGTGCCGGTTCGCTCGGCCAGGTCGATCGCTCGAGCGAAGCGGTGCCGCGCGAGCTGGATGTCGCCGTTCAGCTCGGCTTCGCCGGCGCAGTACCAGGCGAACGCGGCGAAGGGTGTCTCGACGTGGCCGTGCTGCGCGAGCAGCGCTTCCGCCGCCGTCCTCGCTGGCCGGGTCGCTGGCGTACGCCAACGCGAGCACTTCTGTGCCCTGCATCGTGATCGCCTTGCCGGTCGGGCCGGCGACCGCTCGCCCCTGACGGTAGAGCTCGATGGCCTCCGCCAGCCGGCCCTCGAAGAGGGCCTGGTTGCCGAGCGACTCGAAGACCGACGCCGGCGGATCGACGCCGCGCCGTCGGCTCGTCTCGCGGGCCTTGCCGGCTCGCCGGCCGGCCTCTGCAAGGTCGCCCAGCAACCATGAGGCAACCGCGCCCGCGGTCCAGATCACGTCGGCGAGTGGGCTGTTACTGGCCGGGTCGGCGGCGATGGCCTGGTCGGCCCACGTCAGCACGTCGGGACGCAAGCGCAAGAACCCGAAGTCCTGAAGGGCGATCACGACCCTTCCGGCCGCCTCGACCTCTCCTGCGGCGATGAACCAGGAGAACGCCACGGACAGATCGGGGATGGCGGTATCGATCTCATGGAGCGCCCGCGATCCCGACTCGAGCAGGCGGGCGTTGGCCGCCTGCACCCAGTCCAGGGCATGCACCGCATGGCGACGGGCGACCTCGTCGCGTCGGCCGTCGGCGTCGAGGCGTTCGGCGCCGAAGGCGCGCAGCGTCTCGAGCAGGGAGTACCGACCGTCCGAGGTTCGGTTGACGAGTGAGCGCTCCGCCAGCGCGTCCAGAGCGTCGGCGGCCGCGGCGACGTCGAGGGTGGCGACGGCGGCGACCGCCGCGGCATCGAACGACCCCACGAACACCGAGAGGTCGGCGAACACGCCCTGCAGGTCATCCTCCAACAGGTCGACCGACCACGACACGGCAGCACCCAACGACCGGTGGCGCGACGACGTGCGTGGGCCGTGAGCGAGGAGCCGGAAGCGACGATCGAGCCCTTCCGCGACGGCCGAGACGTCGAGCGTATGCAGTCGCGCCGCAGCCAGCTCGATGGCCAGTGGCAGTCCGTCCAGGCGGCGGACGATCTCGCTGATCCGTGCTCGATCGCTGTCGTCAGGGTCGTACCCGGGCCGGACCGCCCGTGCCCGCTCCAGGAACAGCTCCTCGGCGGGGCCGGCTTCCGTCAGCGGTAGTGGCGGGATCGGACACAGCTGCTCGCCCGGCAGGCGAAGGCGCTCTCGGCTGGTCACAACTGCGAGGAGGTTGGCGCAGCACGGGAGCAGCCTCCCGAGGAGGTCGGCGACAGGCTCCAGCACGTGCTCGCAGTTGTCGAGCAGGAGGGCCAGGGGCGCCGCGCCGATCACGACGGCGAGGCGATCGATCGTCGATGCTCCGGGTCGGCGGTCGATCCCGAGCGCCGCCGCGACGGCGTCGATCGCCCCGTCGGCATTCGCCATGCCCAGCTCGCACAACACGACTGGGCGGTCCGGCTGCAGATCCGCCAGCCGGTGGCCGACTTCGATCATCAGGCGCGTCTTGCCGACACCGCCTGGACCGATCATCGTGATGAGGCGGTGCTCAGTCGCTAGGTCGACCGCCGTCGACAGCAGAGCGTCGCGTCCGATCAGTGACGTCAACGGGACGGGCAAGTGCGGCGCGGATGGCGCGACGTCGGCCGCGACGGTTCGCAGCAGCTCGCCGTGACGTCCCGCCAGGGCGGGCGACGGCTCGATGCCCAGCTCGTCGCCGAGACGGCGGCGGAAGTCGTCGTAGGTGCGCAGCGCCTCCGGAGTTCGCCCGGCGGCGGCGAGCGCGACCATCAGCAGCTCGTGCGGGCGCTCCCGCAGCGTGTGCTCGTCGGCGAGCGTCGAAAGGTCAGCCAGCGCGTCGACGGCCCGGCCGCTGTCGATCATCGCTGCGGCCCGCTCCTCGATCGCCCGCACCCGCCACTCCTTGAGCCGCTCGAGCTCGGGTCGAGCTGCGTCCACGTCGGCGAGCTCGGCGTACGGCGGACCGTTGCGCCAACGGGCCAGCGCGTCGTCGAGCAGCGCCACCGCCGTCGCAGGATCGGTCGGCCGCACGGACTGCGCCTCGACGACGGCGGACACGACCGCGTCGGCGTCGACGTCGACGCGTGCGGCATCCAGCTGGTACCCGGAGCGCGATGACGCCACGATGCCATCGGAGAGCGCACGGCGGACACGGAAGACGTGGGTCTGCAGGGCGGCAAGCGGGTCGCGTGGGCGGCGGCTCGGCCACAGTGCGTCGATCGCCGTGTCGGTGCTGACAGTCTCGCCGCGCCGCAGCACGAGGAGCGCGAGCAGGCGGCGGGGGAGCTCGCCGTCGGGCGTGACGTCCCGCCCGTCCGTCGCGAGCACCCTGAGCGGCCCGAGCACCTCGACCGCCAACCTCGGTCCCTCGGTCACCCGGTCAAGCTACGCGGCCGGTCTGGTGCATTTCCTTCCGGCGCCCAGATGGCGCTGCACTGCTGTTCGGCAGACGAAGATGTGCACCATGCGAGCGGAGCGTGACCGCTCCTGGAGGCCGTTGTGATCGAGGCGGAGGCGCGTGCGCTCGGCCTGCCGACGGCGACGGTCACCTTCCTGTTGGTGACTGGTGAGCGACCGGCAAACGGTGAGGCATTGCTCACCCACCCGGACGTTGCATCAGAAGTTGCCCTCAGTTCGTTCACCGATGCAGGAGAGGCCCTCGTCGCCGCATTCGAGTCCCAGCGTGGGGGCGACGGCCGTTGGGCGGTGCACACCGGTGAGGTCATCGAGACTGCACCCACCATCGGGCCCACGCTCGACCGAGGCTTGGCGCTGCTGGCGATCGGAGGCAATGGTCAGATCCTCGTCTCGGCATCCACTGCCGCGCGTGTCGAGAACCGGCTGCCTGTCGGCACGAGGCTCGTGGACCGGGGGATCCATCGCCTCCACGATCTCGGGCGCCCGGAACACGTCTGGCAGCTGAGCTCGGACGGGCTTCCCGCCGAGGCCGGGGACCTGCGCTCCCTGACCACGTTCCGTCACAACCTGCCCACGCAGCTGACACCGTTGATCGGTCGTCGTGCCGACATCGGCGAGATCGGGCGGCTCGTCGGCGCGGAGCGGCTCGTCACGATCACTGGAGCCGGCGGAGTCGGCAAGACGCGGGTCGCCCTCGCCGTCGCCGCCGCATCGATGGAGCGCTTTCCCGGAGGCGTGTGGTGGGTCGAGCTGGCAGCGGTGACGACCGGCGGTGGTGCGGCGCGGGCTGCGCTGGCGGTGCCTGGACGCGGCAGAAGCACCTGGGGTTCCCGGCGCCGTGCAACTGGCCGCCGCGTTGGGCGACGAGGCGTCGCTGCTCGCGCTGGACAACTGCGAGCACCTCGTCGAAGACTGCGCCGAGCTTGTCGCCGGAGCTGCTCGCCGCGAACCCTTCGGTGACGGTGCTGGCGACGAGCCGGGAGCCGCTCGGGGTCCCGGGCGAGGTGACGTGGCGCGCTGCCGTCGCTCGCCGTGCCGCCACGGCTCGACGAACTGGACGGCGCGGCGCTCTACCGGTCCGCGGCGTCCCGGCTCTTCGTCGACCGGGCGCTGCGGGCAGCAGCCGACGCTGTTCCTCGACGCCGACGGCACACGCGCCATCGCCCAGATCTGCCACCGTCTCGACGGCATCCCGCTCGCCATCGAGCTGGCCGCGGCACGTTGTCGTCACCTCCATCCGAGCCCAGATCAGCCGCGAGCTCGACGACCGCTTCCGGCTGCTCACGGGCGGTTCGCGCACGACCGTGGCACGCCAGCAGACGATGGCTGCCTCGATCCGGTGGAGCCACGACCGCCTCGAGGCCGTGGAGCAGCGGACGTTCCGCCGGCTCGGCGTGTTCGCTGGGCCCTTCCCGCTCGAAGCGGCGCAGGCAGTGGTCGCAGGCCCCGGGGACGTCGACGCCGATGACGTGTTCGAGGTGATGACACGGCTGGTCGACAAGAACATGGTCGTCTCCGAAGTCGGGGTGCACGGTGAGCCGCGGTACCGCCTGCTGGAGACGCTGAGGGCATACGCGCTTGAACGAGCCGCGGACGCGGGCGAGCTGGAGGAGCTGCGCGACCTCAACGCTCGCTGGTGGGCGACGTGGCTTGATCACCACTACAACGAACTGCACACCGACGACATGCTCGATCGGGTCGACGAAGTCCACGACAACCTCGTCGCCGCGCTCGACTGGAGCGTGCGGGATCCCGAGCTCGGCCTGTTCCTGCTCGCCCGCCTCGCCCGCGCGTGGTGGTTCGGTCGGGCGAGCCGGCGATGGGATCGATGCGATCGATCGGCTTCTGACTCCAGAGAACGCCGAGGCCCACCCGCGTGCGTGGGTCGACGCCGCCAGCTTCGCGAGCCAGTTCATCTTGACGTTCCGGAGTCAAGACGAGGGTGACGCGCTGGCCGACCTGCTGGAGCAAACGGCTGCAACCATCGACGATGAGTACCAGGCTCACGTTGGTGCGCTGGTCTGAACGGCGGCATCCATCTTCTCGACCGACTAAGGGAGCTCGCGCATGAGCAAGGCGATCGCTTCGTCGAGGCTTTGGCCGTCATCCAGCAGAGCAGACTGTCTCATCAACGACGATCCGCAGCACGCCGTCGTTCACCTCGCGGAAGCCCACGCTGTTGCCCACGCCGAACGGAGCAGCTACTTGCTGCACGAGGTGTACAACAACGAGGCGCAGGCGGCTCGTGATGTCGGGGAGCTGGCACCGAGGGTCGCCCTGGCGACCGAGCTGGCCGACAGCCGATCGACGCTGACTGTCAGCAGCGGCGTGTGGCTGCTGGCTTCGATCGGCCTGTTGGCGATGGATGAGGACGCACTCCGGCTGGCTGTCCGCGTGGCGGAGCGGACGGCTGCCCAACCTCCCGGGTTCGAACGCCGAGCTGGAGCAGGCGCGCACGCGGCTTCGGTGCATTGACGGAAGGACGACGGGCGTCAGTCACACCTGACTTCGAGACCATCTCGTGGATGAATGGCTCAATGTGGTTCGTCTGCCGTGAAGCGATCGACGCCGGTGAGCCGGACCGAGCACTCGCCGTCGTGCGCGCCCAGGCGCCGCCGACACCCTTCGGCCAAGCGGTCCTCGCCGTCATCGAGGGCGCCGTCAGTGGCGACGACGATCGCTGGCACGAGGCGCTCCGGCTCGCCGCCGAGAAGGGCCTGCGGCCGATCGCCGTCGACGCTCTTGAGGGCCTCGCCGTGGGTGCGGCGCGCCGCGAGAACTGGACGGACTGCCTACGACTGTTCGCTGCCGCTGACCGACTGCGCGACGAGACCGGATACCGGTGGCGCTTCTGCTTCGAGCGGGAGGTCGTCGAGCCGGCTCGGGCAGCTGCCCTCGCCGCGCTCGGCGCGCCATTGCAGGAGGATCCCCTCGAGTGGCACGAGGCGGCGGCCTACGCCGCTCGCACCCGCGGACGCCGCCAACGTCCGCGCCACGGCTGGGAGAGCCTCACCCCAACCGAGCTGCAGGTCGCCGAGCTCGTCGCTGAGGGGCAGACCAACCCGCAGATCGCCCAGCGCCTGCTCATGGGCCGGGCCACCGTGAAGACCCACCTCGAGCACGTCTTCACCAAGCTCGGCGTCAGGTCCCGGGCCGAGCTGGCAGCCAGGGTGGTGAGCGAGCGCCAGCCGTGACCCTCCGCCATCTGCCGGATGTATTCGACGGGCCCTTGGCGTCTCATGTCAGTCGATGACCACGTACACGCTCGACGTTCACGTCAACACCGTCGACGCCACCGACGTCGTACGGCGGGTACTGAGGCCGCAACCGGATGCGCGGCACCGGCGGCCGCCACGGTGGCGGCCACGTCTGCTGAGGCCGTGATCGGGCGCGGCGATTCGGTGATGATCGCCACTACGTCAAGGTCGTACTCCGTGTACTTGGTGTAGACGCCGCGCAGCCACAGCAGCGCCCTCTGATCGCTGTCCCAGATCGGGATGATCGGGCGCAGGTTGTCGGCTGTCGAGTCGGCAGTGATCGTCGTCCAGTGCCAGGTCGCTCCGCCGTCCGTGGTGATTCCTTCGAACAGCTCGTGGTGCTGCTGGCCGTCGGCGGCGCTGATCAGCGGCACGCCGGTCTTCGGATGAACGTCGGTCGAGACGACGACGCGCCCCGCGATCACCGGGGTCGAGCGCGACGAGGCCGGTGTAGTACGCCTCGCCGCCGTACAACGCACTGCCGGCGTGAGCGAGGAAGTGGGTGCGCCAGGCTCGCACCGTCGAAGCGGGCATACCAGTACTCGTTGGCAGCCTCCCGTCCATGAACCGAGAATGCGGCGTACGGCCACCCGTCTCGCGTCCACATGTAGGTCGACGGTCCATGCCCGGTCCCCGCCTTCCGGCCCCGAACACGCTGGTCAGTCGCTCCGGTCCTGACGGCGACGTTGTCGGACAGGTCTGCGTCGACGACTGTGCCGTCGGATCGGAGCAGCCGGCCGTCGACGATCATGCCGTGGTAGACGCTCGTCGGCGCGAGCGTGGATGTTGCTCGGTCGCAGGATGTGGATCCGTCCGAGTGGTCGACGGCGTAACGGACGTACGGGCCGTCCGGGTCCGTCCAGGAGCGCGCCCCCGGCTCGCCAGGTGGCGCCTTCGTCATCCGACACGAGAACGTGGGGGTCGACCAGCCGGCGCGGACGAACGCGTAGAGGCGCCGCCATCGCCGACGGGATACACGTTGGAGTACGTCGCCTCCGAGCCGTGATCCAGCGTGCGCTCCGGGCTCCACGCCGGCTCGGTCCGCCGGATCGCGACACCCGCCACCGGCTGACGCGTGTCGGCGGCGTGCGTCGAGTACATCGCCACATACCGACCGTCGCGACGGAGGTACAACGCCGCAGAGTCGTGATCATCGTCCTGGAGGTGAGCGTGCAGGACCTCTCGGCGGGTCGTGCCGGCCGCGATGTCATGAACGGCGACCTCGACGTTCCCGTCGCGCGTCATGCCGCCCGTACCGCTGGCGTCGGCGACAGAGCTCACGACGAGCGTCCCGGTGACCGGGTCGACGACGGCCCTTTCGTCCTCGAACCAGGACCACGCGCCGTTGTCGTTGAGCACGACGACCTCGGGTATCCTGTCGGCGACCTTCGCTCGGGCCGTCCGCGGCGCAGAACGCCGCGCCGAGCAGCACGGTCGCTGCGACGCTGGCGCGCGCGACGAGAGCAGGATGAGCGCGTAGGGACATGGCGGTGCCCGACGGCGTCGATACGGCAGGCGGAGTTCAGTTCGTCAGGTCGCGAAGGCGGTGAGCGGCGACGCCGTCATGTCTGCACGATGAGCTGTCGGCGTCGTCACAACATCCGGCAAGTGGCGGATGGCGCCGTGTCTCTTCGTGTCAGTCGTCGGTGTGTTGCGCGGCTTGAGCCGCGAGCTCCGCGCGGCTGCGCACTCCCACCTTGGCGAAGACGTGCTCGAGGTGGCTCTTGACGGTGGCCCGCCCCATCAGCAACCGCTCGGCGACCTCCGGGTTCGTGTAGCCCTGTGCGACGAGCGCCACAACGTCGCGTTCGGTCGGAGTCAGGCTGGCCCACCCGTGACGCGGTCGCTTCCGCTCGCCCCGGGCCCGGCCGGCGTACGCCGCGGCAGCCCGCCATTCCAGCCCGTCGCTGGAGAGGATCCGGTCGGCAGCCGTGCCGAGGCCCTCGAGCGCCGCGGCCCGGGCGGCGTCCACGCCGGCCCGCTCGAACCGGAAGCGCCAGCGGTAGCCGGTCTCGTCCCGCAACCGCTCAGCGGCGGCGAGAAGGTGAAGGCACTCGGTCCAGCTCTCGGCGCGCGACGCAGACACGGCGAGTGCCTCGAGGGCGTCCGTCGCGATCAGCCGCAGCTCGTGTGCGGCGGCGAGTCGGAGCGCTTCGTGCCAGCGGTCCTCGCTGCCGCTCGTTGCTCCCTCGACGGCGGCCAACGCGGCGCGACCATGTGGTGAGTTTCCCGCTTGCTCTCGCACGGCGGTGAGCGCCAGGCCGGCCTCACCCGCATCGATCGCCTCCCGGCAGGCGAGCCACAAGGCTCCCGGGGTGAGGAACCCGATGGACAGCTGCGGATCCACGACGCTCGGGAGACCCTCGGTGACGCACCGCCGTCGGCGCTCCGCCATGCTGACGTCCGACGCGAGTCCTGTCATCGGGCCCAAGATCCGCGGGCCACCTGAGACGCCAGCTCCAGCGCATCGACGTCGACGGCCAACCTGCCGACCACACCGAGCAGGCCTACTGCGCTCTGGACCATCTGCGTCGACCGGCTGCCGGAGAGTTCGGTGGCGAGGGTCAGACAGTGGCGTAGGTCACCGACATCGCGCGCGACGAACGCTCGGCTGCGAATCGCGAGGTCACGGAGGACTGGGCTTTCGGTTGCGGTCGGCAGCTGCTCGATGTCAACGAGCTGCTCCCTCGGATCACCGATCGCCACCTCCTTCGCGCGCTCGATTGCGAGTCGGCCCGCCACGTAGTGGTCGCCGCGGACACGGGCAAGCGCGAGGACCTCCTCCTGGCTTGTCGGATCGGAAGAGAGACTTGCTCGCAGTTCGTGATAGCGGTCGCCGAGCTGCGCAGCCGTTCCTTCGACAGTCTCGGTAAACGGAATCCATTCGGTGTCACCGCGTGTGGTGGCGACGATGTGCGAAGCGGCGTTGGCCGCGGCGATCCACTCGTGCCCATAGCGGTCGGCGTTCCCGGGCGTCAGCAAGCGTTCGATCGCGCTCACCGCATCGAGATCGCGGCCGAGGTTCTCCCAGCTGCGCGCCAACCGCTCGAGGAGGCGCAGCCCGAGCGCAGGATCCTCCTCGGTGGCCCAATCGAGGGCCGCCTTGAGGTTGTCGTGGAACTCCTCGACGGACTCGAGCACCGCATCGGTGTGCAGGGTCGCGTCGCGTTCGGCCAGCCAGCCGGCCCACCAGTTGGCGTGAGCCTCACGTAGTGCTGGCAGCTCTCCGGCCTCGCTGGCTCGTTCGACGGCGTACGCCCGCAACGTCTCCAACAGGCGGTAGCGCAGCTCCCCGTGAGCGCCATCGTCCGCCACGACGAGGCTGCGGTCGACGAGCCGGCCCATGAGGTCGAGCATGTCGTCCGGCTGGATGTCGGCCGCTGCCCCGATGAGGGCCTCGGCAGCCCCCAGCGGGAACGGGCCGGCAAAGACGCCAAGGCGGCGGAACGCCCGCCGCTCGACGTCACCGAGACGGTCGTGACTCCAGGCGATAGAAGCGGCGAGCGTCTGCTGACGGGCGGGAACCGTGCGCGCTCCACCCGACAGCAGCCGGAACCGGTTGCGCAGTTCGAGTCGGATGTGTTCGATCGTGAGCTGCCTGCAACGTGCGGCCGCCAGTTCAATCGCCAGCGGAATGCCGTCGAGCCTGCGGCAGATCTCTGCCACGGCTGGAGCGTTGTCCTCCGTCATGACCAGCGAGCGATTCGCTCTGCGCGCTCGGTCATCGAACAGTCGAACCGCGTCGGTCTCGTCGAGAGACGGAACCCGCCACGTCACCTCTCCCGGCACCGCCAGCGGCTCGCGACTTGTCGTGAGCACCGACAAGTGCGGGTTGGCGCCAAGGAGGATGGCGACAAACGCCGCGCAATCGTCGATCAGGTGCTCACAGTTGTCGAGGACGAGCAGCGACCCATCCCTCAACGCGCGTGCGACTTGTACAGCCGGATCTGCATCCGGCGCCTGACCGACCCGCAGGGCGGCCAGCGCAGTCGTTGCGACCGCACCTCCGTCGGCGACCGGGGCAAGCTCGACCCAGCGGACAGCACGGCGTCTTGCGTGCTCGCTCGCGACCGCCTGGGCGAGGCGAGACTTGCCGACGCCTCCGGATCCCGTCAGGGTCACGACTCGCTCGTGATCGAGCAAGGTCACCAGCTCGCTGGTCTCGCGGGCCCGCCCGATCAGCGGCGTCAGTGGGACGGGAATCCCGTGTCGAGACCGCTCTGACTCTGCGTCACGATTTCCGTGGTCGATCGCGAAAACGGTGACACAAACTCAGGGGCTGCTCGGGAGTGTGAGTGTCACGCGGGCGCCGCCGAGCGGCGAGTCGGCGATCTGCAGGTGACCGCCGTGCGCGCGGGCGACATCGGACGACACGGCGAGACCGAGGCCAGCGCCGCCGGCGTCCCGGTCCCGTCCTTCGTCGAGTCGCACGAAGCGGCGCACGACGTCGGCCCGCTGGCTCTCCGGAATGCCCGGCCCGTCGTCGTCGACGTCCACCCGAACGGTGCCGTCAACAGCCCCCACCGTGATCCGGACCGTTCCGGTCGCGTGCCGCGCCGCGTTGGACACGACATGATCGACCGCTCGACGGACCGCCGACTCGTCCCCGGCGACCGGCGGCACGCCCGCCGGACCGACCACGACGTCCACCGGCACCCGCCGCGACCGCGACGCCGCATCGTGCACCACGTCGACGAGTGACACGTCGCCGCCCGCGCGTCCCGTTCGCGCACGCTGCTCGTCGGCGCGGGCGAGCAGCAGTAGGTCGTCGACCAGGCCTTGCAGCCGGTCCAGCTCGAGCGTCAGCACCGTCGCCGTTCCCTCCCAGTCCGGATCAGGCATGCGCCGAGCGACATCGAGCTCGGCCCGCATCACCGTGATCGGCGTGCGCAACTCGTGGGAGGCGTCGGACACGAGCTGACGGCTCGACGTCGTCGCCGACTCGAGCCGTCCGAGCATGCCGTTCATCGTGCGCGCCAGCTCGGCGATCTCGTCGGCGGACGCTGGCTCCGGCACCCGCTCGTGCAGTGAGTGGGAGGTGATCTCCGCGACCCGTGACGTCACCGCCTGGACGGGCCGCAAGGCGCGGCCGGCCAGGATCCACGCCAGGCCGGCAACCAGCGCGACCAGGGCCGGCCCGATCAGCCACAGCAGCTGCCGTGTCGAGGCAAGGGTGTCGCGCACCGCGTCGAGCGGAGACGCCGTGGCGAGGACCACGCCGCCGACGGGCAGGGTGCTGACCGTGAACTCGGCGGCGTCGCCTTGGATGCCGAGCAGGCGCGCCCCCTCGTCGGGAACGAGCTGGGACTCGTAGACCTCCTGGGTGAACGTCCCGGGCCGCGCCAGCTCGGCCGGGCTGGGCGCATACGCCACGACGCGCCGGGTGCCCGGGTACGGCAGTGCGACCGCCGACCCGCTCGTCCCCTCCACGCGCAGCATGTCCGCAGGCAGCCCTTCGATCATGACCGCCCGCGCTTGCGCCAGCAGGGCCGCCCGGTCGGAGGCCCGGACGTCGTCGACGAGCGCCCCCTCCAGCGCCCGCAGGAGCGCGAACGCGGCGATCAGCAGCGTCACGGCAAACACGCCCGCGGCGATCACCGTGATGCGCAGCCGAACCGAGCCGCGAGCCCGTCGCCACCATCCAGGGCGGTCGATCGCACGGTGAGCAGGGTCACGCTGCATCGTCGACCAGCCGATATCCGATCGTGCGGACCGTCTGCAGGCTCGTGCGGGCGAACGGCCGATCGATCTTCGACCGCAGGTACCCGACGTACACCTCGACGATGTTCTCGTCACCTTCGAACTCGAACCCCCACACCTCACTCAGCAGCTCCGGCTTCGTCGCCGTCCCGCCGCCTCGTCGCGCCAGTGCCACGAGCAGCTCGAGCTCACGCGCCGTCAGCACGATCTCGCTCGGGCCCCGCCAACACCGCCGCTTGGCCGGGTCGACTCGCAGATCTCCGATGGCGAGCACGCCGTCGGGCGCACCCGTGGCCCGCCGGATCAGCGCACGCAGCCGAGCCACGAGCACCACGAAGCTGAACGGCTTGCGGAGGAAGTCATCGGCGCCGAGCTCCAAGCCCTCCGCCTCGTCGTGCTCGCCCTGCTTGGCCGTGAGCAGCAGGACCGGCGTGTCGATGCCACCCGCCCGCAGCTCCCGGCACAGGGCGAAGCCGTTGAGCCCCGGCAACAACACGTCGAGCACGATGGCCGAGTAGCTGCCTTCGCGGGCGCGCCACAGCCCGTCGGGGCCGGTGTTGGCGACGTCGACGTCGAAGCCCTCGGCGCGAAGGCCACGGGCGATCGCCGTCGCCAGCCGGGTCTCGTCCTCGACGAGGAGGAGGCGCACGGACGGAGTCTGCCGAAGCAGGTCAGCTTCGTCGCCGCGCTCTCAGCAGTTCCTCAGGAGTTCTCACCTTTCTCTCAGCGCCGCTCTGCGACCGTGCCGGCCCATGACGACTGCGCAACGGCTCTCCGCGTTGATCCTCGGCAGCAGCCTCGGGCTGATCGCGGCCTGCGGAGGCGGGGGCGATGGCGACACGCCTGAGGTGGCCAGCCTCGACTCGGCAACGACCGCCGGCACCGATCCGGATGCCACTGCGACGACGACCGAGCCGCTCGACCCCGACGAGGCGATGCTGGCCTACACCGAGTGCATGCGTGAGCACGGCATCGACATGCCCGATCCACAGCCGGCCGGCCCCGGCGGCGAGCGTGGCGCCATCGCGCTCCAGGTCGACCCGTCCAGCGAGGACTTCGAGGCAGCACAGGCCGCCTGCGAACCGATCATGGAGGATGCCTTCGGGGAGATGGAGATCGACCCCGAGCGCGAGGCGGAGATGCGAGAGCAGATGCTCGCGTTCACCGAATGCATGCGCGAGCACGGCATCGACATGCCCGACCCGGTGTTCGGTGAGGGCGGGCGTGTCGAGATCTCGGCTGGCGAAGGTGGCCAAGCGATGCCAGGCGATGGACCCGACAGCGAGGAGTTCCAGGCGGCCCAAGAGGCCTGTGGCGGTGACGACGGCTTCATGATCACGACCGAGACGGCGGTCTCCGAATGAAGTCCTGGGTGGCCGCCGGCGCGATCGTCGGCGTGGTCGGTGCGACCGCCGCGACCGGGCTCGTCGTCGCGGGCAGCGAGGAGGAGCCGCCGGCGACATCAACGGTACCGACTGCGCCTGACATTCAGCTCGTCGAGGTGGTGCAGCGAGATCTCGCCCGCACGGAGGAGCTCGACGGGACGATCGGTCACGGCGACTCGTCTGCGCTGGTCCTGGCTGTCACCGGCACGCTGACGGCGCTCCCGGCTGCCGGGACGGTGCTCTCCCAAGGTGCGACCGTCGTCGAGGTCGACGGCGCGCCGGTGGTCGCCATCGAGGCTCCCTTCCCGTTCTGGCGCACGCTCGGCCCAGGCGTCGACGACGGCAAGGACGTCCTGCAGATCGAGTACGTGCTGGCAGTGCTGGGCTACGCCGAGGAGCACGACGTGACCGTCGACGACGAGTGGACGTCGGCGACCACGGATGCGGTCGAAGCGTTCCAGAGCGACCACGGCCAGGATGACGACGGCACCATCGACCTCGGCGAGCTGGTCGTGATCCCTGGACCCGCGCGCGTCGACGCCGTGACCGGCGTTGTCGGGCAAGGTGCGGGCGAAGCGGGCATCACCGTCACGGCTCCCGAGCGCTCCGTCAGCGTCGACCTGCCCGTCGAGGATGCTGATCTCCTCGCTGTCGGCGACGAGGTCGACGTCGAGCTCCCGACCGGCGAGATGCGTCCGGGCCGGGTCACTGGGATCGGTGCGGCGGAACCGGGCGATGCCGAGTCGGGCGCCTCGGCGACGCTGCCGGTGACGATCGTGCTCGACGCCGACGACGACACGTTGGCGGACGGGACACCCGTCGAGGTCCATGTCGACGTCGTCGCCGCCGAAGGAGTCCTCGCCGTCCCGGTTGAAGCCGTGTTGGCGCTGGCCGAGGGCGGCTACGCAGTCGAGGTCGACG
This sequence comes from uncultured Acidimicrobiia bacterium, assembly GCA_963774635.1. Classification (GTDB taxonomy): domain Bacteria; phylum Actinomycetota; class Acidimicrobiia; order Acidimicrobiales; family Ilumatobacteraceae; genus JALZMG01. Next base: position 317,104 of record CAVZFS010000024.1, on the reverse strand, counting down.
ACGGCAGCGGTACCCCGCGCCTGGTCGCCGTGGAGCTCGGTGTGTTCGCCGACGGCATGGTCGAGGTGCGCGGCGAGTTGGCCGCCGGCGACCAGGTGGTCGTGCCGTGACCCCAGTCCTCGAGTTGGCCGGCGTCACGAAGCACTACGGAGGGACGCCGCCGGTGCGGGCCCTCGACGGCGTCGACCTCACCGTGCTCGCCGGTGAGTTCACCGTCATCGTCGGTCCGTCGGGCTCCGGCAAGTCGACGCTGCTCAACATCGTCGGCGCACTGCAGCGACCGTCGACGGGAACGGTGCGCATCGATGGCGTCGATGTGAGCACGCTGCGCGACGCCCGGCTGGCCGCCGTGCGCGGGCGCCGCATCGGGTTCGTGTTCCAGCAGTTCCACCTCATCGAGCGCCTGACGGCCCTCGAGAACGTGGCCGACGGCCTGCTGTACGCCGGGGTCGCTCGACGGCACCGGCTGCAGCAGGCCGCCGAGGCGCTCGAGCTGGTCGGGCTCGCCGCCCGAGCCGGCCACCGTTCCGCGGAGCTGTCGGGCGGCGAGCGCCAGCGGGTCGCCATCGCGCGCGCTCTCGTCGGTGACCCCGCCATCGTCCTCGCCGATGAGCCGACGGGGAACCTCGACAGCCGCACCGGCGGCGCCATCGTCGAGCTGCTGGCCGAGTTGCACGACCGCGGCCGCACGATCGTGCTGATCACCCATGAACGTGAGATCGCCGCCCGCGCCCCCCGGCGGGTGACGTTGCTCGACGGTCGGGTGGTCGACGACGAGACGGCGGTCGCCGCGTGAGCCGGCTGCGCGACATCTCGCGCAGCCGGCTGCGCGCCGCCGATCTCTTGCGCGTGGGCACCATCGGGCTGCGCGCCCGGCGGTCACGAACGATGCTCACGGCGCTCGGGATCGCCATCGGCATCGCCGCGATGGTCGCCGTGGTGGGCATCTCCGCATCGAGCCGCGCCGACGTCCTGGCCCAGCTCGACGCCCTCGGCACCGACCTGCTGAGAGTGGCGCCAGGCCGCACCGCGTTCGGCGAGTCAACGACACTTCCCGAGTCGGCCCGCGACACGGCTGCCCGCGTCGGCCCGGTCACCGATGCCGCTGGCATCACGGCGGTCGAAGCGACGGTCCGCCGCAACCACCTCGTCGACGAGTCCGTCACCGGCGGCATCCTTGTCGCAGCCGCCGACCCGTCGGTGCTCGAGGTCGTCTCGGCCGAACTGGCCGACGGCCGCTTCCTCGACGCCGCGTCCTCGCGGCTGCCGACCGTGGTCCTTGGGGCAGATGCGGCGCGCCGGTTGGGCATCGATCACGTCGGCGACGGAGTCAGGGTCTGGCTGGGTGGGCAGTGGTTCGCGGTGATCGGCATCATGGAACCCGCACCGCTCGCCCCCGACCTGGACGCCGCCGCACTGATCGGCTACGAGGTGGCCGACGAGCTGTTCGAGACGACCCGCTCGCCGTCGACGCTGTACGTCCGCACGGTGCCCGACCAGGTCGAGCAGGTGCGGGCCGTGCTGGCGAGGAGCGTGGACCCCGAGTCGCCGAACGAAGTCGATGTGTCGCGACCCTCCGATGCCCTGGCTGCCCGCGCGACGACCGACGCCGCGCTGCGCAACCTGCTGGTCGGGCTCGGCGCCGTCGCCCTCGTCGTTGGCGGCGTCGGGATCACGAACGTGCTCGTGATCTCCGTGCTCGAGCGCCGGGGTGAGATCGGCGTGCGGCGGGCGCTCGGTGCTCGGCGCCGTCACGTCGCCGGGCAGTTCCTCGTGGAAGCCGGCGTCCTGGCCCTCCTCGGCGGGCTGGCCGGTGTGCTCCTCGGCTCTGTCGTGACGGCCGTGTACGCCCGCGCCCAGGGCTGGCTGATCGCTGTTCCGGTTGGTGCGCTGACCGCCGGCGTCGGTCTGGCGCTCGCCGTCGGTCTGCTGGCGGGTGTGTCGCCGGCGATCCGGGCGGCCCGACTCGACCCTGCCGACGCCATCCGCCCGATCTGACCCGCACATCTGGGCGCGGACGTTCTCAATCGACGATCTGGGCGCGGACGTTCCCGAATTCGAGAACCTGCGCGCCCAGATTCGGTGCCGTCGGTACGGTCTGGCGGCGTGAAGCGTCCGGCCGGCGGTGTCGATGCCCGCCAGGCGACGTGGGCGGCGATCGTCGGGGGAGGGCGCCTGCGCTATCCCGAGGCGCTGCCGATCACGGCCCGCCGTGAAGAGCTCCTGGCGACCATCCGGGACCACCAGGTGGTCATCGTCGCTGGGGAGACCGGCTCGGGGAAGAGCACCCAGCTCCCGAAGATGTGCCTGGAGCTCGGGCGCGGCGTGCAGGGTCTCGTCGGCCACACGCAGCCACGGCGGGTCGCCGCCCGAACGATCGCCGAACGGGTCGCCGAGGAGCTCGGCACGCCACTCGGCGGGGGCGTCGGGTACACCGTCCGCTTCACCGATCGGGTCGCCGCCGGCACGCTGCTGCGCGTCATGACCGACGGCATCCTGCTCGCCGAGCTGCAGCGGGACCGGCAGCTGCGCCGCTACGACACGTTGATCATCGACGAGGCGCACGAGCGCAGCCTCAACATCGACTTCATCCTCGGGTACCTCAGGCGACTCCTGCCCGAGCGACCGGACCTCAAGGTGATCGTCACGTCGGCGACCATCGACACAGCGCGCTTCGCCCGCCATTTCGCGCAGAACGGTGACGATGCGCCGATCGTCGAGGTGACCGGGCGTATGTACCCGGTCGAGTTGCGCTACCGGCCCTTCGGGACGACGCGCGACGACGACCGCGATCAGGTCCAGGCGATCTGCGACGCCGTCGAGGAGCTCGGACGTCAGAGCCCGGGCGATGTGCTCGTGTTCCTGAGCGGCGAACGAGAGATCCACGACACGGCGGACGCACTCCGACGCGTCGTCGAGCCCGGCACCGAGGTGCTGCCGATGTACGCCCGGCTGTCCGCCGCCGAGCAGCACCGCATCTTCCAGCCGCACCGCGGGCGGCGCATCGTGCTCAGCACGAACGTCGCCGAGACCTCGATCACCGTGCCCGGCGTGCGCGCCGTGATCGACACCGGCGTCGCGCGGATCTCCCGCTACAGCCGGCGCCTCAAGGTCCAGCGCTTGCCGATCGAGCCGATCTCACAGGCCTCCGCCAACCAGCGGGCCGGGCGCTGCGGCCGCGTGGCACCAGGCACCTGCATCCGCCTCTATCCGGAGGAGGACTTCATCGCCCGCCCGGAGTTCACGGATCCGGAGATCCTCCGCACCAACCTGGCGGCCGTCATCCTCCAGATGACGGCGATCGACCTCGGCGACGTCGCCTCGTTCCCGTTCGTCGAGCCGCCCGACACCGCCGCCGTCCGCGATGGCTACCTCCTGCTCGAGGAGCTCGGTGCGATCACCGACGGTCTACCCCGCCGCCTGACGTCGATTGGTCGACGGCTGGCACGACTCCCTGTCGATCCCCGCCTCGGGCGGATGATCCTGGAGGCGGGGCGGGAAGGCTGCGTTCGCGAGCTCCTCGTGATCGCCGCGGCGCTCTCGATCCAGGATCCGCGCGAACGGCCGCTCGAGCACCGCGACGCCGCCGATGCATCGCACCGTCGCTTCGAGGTGTCAGGCAGCGACCTGGTCTCGATCGTCCGTCTCTGGGACCACCTCCGCGAGCAGCAGCGGCAGATGTCGACCAACCAGTTCCGCAAGCTGTGCCGCGCCGAGTTCCTCAACTATCTCCGCGTGCGCGAGTGGCAGGACCTCTACAGCCAGCTGCGCCAGGTCGCCGGCGAGCTCGGGCTGCGCGCCAGTGGCGAGCCGGCGCCGCCGGAGGCCGTGCATCGGGCCGTGCTCAGCGGACTGCTGTCGCACGTGGGGATGCGCGACAGGGACGACCGACAGTTCCGCGGCGCCCGCGGCGCGTCATTCGTGATCGCTCCGGGATCGGTGCTCTCCAAGCGCCCTCCGCGCTGGGTGATGGCGGCCGAGCTGGTCGAGACCGACCGGCTGCGGGCACGCCGCGTCGCCACGATCAGTCCCGAATGGGCCGAACGCCTCGGTGCCCACCTCATCAAGCGCAGCTATGGCGAGCCCCGGTGGGATGCCCGTCGCGGTGCCGCTGTGACGAGCGAGACCGTGACGCTGTACGGGTTGCCGATCGTGACCGGCCGCATCGTGGCCTACGACCGTGTCGACCGGGTGACGGCACGCGCCATGTTCGTCCGCCACGCGCTCGTCGACGGTGATTGGACGGCGCACCATGCGTTCCTACGGCGCAATGCCGCGTTCGTCGAGCGGGTGCGGGCGATGGAGGCGCGGATCCGTCGCGCCGCGCTCCTCGACGACGACCTCATCGAGCAGTTCTACGACGAACGGGTCGGCGACGCCGTGACCTCCGGCCACCGCTTCGATCGATGGTGGCGTGACGCCGCGGCCGCCGATCCTCATCGCCTCGATCTCACCGAGGACCTCGTCGCCGGCGGGCCGCTGCACCTCGACGACTACCCCGACACCTGGCGCGACGGTGATCTCGTCCTCCCGTTGACGTACCGCTTCGCGCCGGGGGAGCCGCTCGACGGTGTGACGGTGCACGTGCCGCTCACGACGCTGAACCGGTTCAGCGGCGATCTGCTGGATTGGCAGGTGCCGGGCTACCGCCGCGAGCTCGTCGGCGCGCTGCTCCGCACGTTGCCGAAGGACGTGCGGCGCAGCCTCATCCCAGCAGCCGAGACGGCGGCGGCCGCGTTCGAGCGCCTCGGGCCACCGCGGGGTCGGCTCGTCGAGGCCCTTGCCGCCGCGCTGAGCGACGTCGCCGGCGTGCCCGTGCGGGCACGTGACTTCCGGCCGTTGGCCGTGCCCGCCCACCTCCGGTTCAACATCGTCGTCGACGATGACGGTTCGGTCCTCGACGCCGACATCGACGTCGCCGCGATCCGTGCTCGCCTCGCTGCACCGGCACGGGCGGCGATCGCCAGCGTCACGTCGGTGGGGGAGCGGCGGGGGATCACGGAGTGGGACGTCGGCTCGCTGCCACGCGTGGTCGAGGCGCGGCAGGCCAACCACTCCGTCCGTGCGTATCCAGCGCTGATCGACGAGGGCGACACCGTGGCGCTGCGCGTGGTGACGAACCCGGAGTTGCAGCAGCGGGTGATGCGGGGCGGCGTGCGGCGGTTGCTCGTGCTCACTGCCGGGCCGTCACCTGCGGCGGTCATGCGCCACCTCGACCAGCCCCGGCGGCTCGCCGTCGCCGCCTCTGGCGTGGACATCGAGGAACTGGCCGAGGATTGCGCCGTCGCCGCGATCGACACAGTGCTCGATGAGCACCATCAGCTGCCATGGGACGCCGAAGCCTTCGAGGAGTTGCGACGGACAGCGGCGGCCCGGGCTCCAGGCATCGCGTCGACCGCCCTGGTGACGGCGGCCGACGTGTTGGCCGCCGAGTCGCACGTCCGCCTGCGGCTCACTGATGTGGTCGCCGAGTCGGCCCGACCGGTCGTCGCTGACGTCGAAGCACAACTCGGCCGCCTCCTGACACCGGGTTTCGTCGTCACGGTCGGCACCGCTCGGCTGCCCGACGTGCTGCGCTACCTGCGCGCCGTCGAGTACCGGCTGGACCGCCTCGACGTGACGAAGGATCTGCGCCGCCTCCGAGAGCTGGCGCCGCTCGAACGGCACTACGACGAGGTGCGTCGCCGCAGCGGTGGTGGCGCCTCCGACGATGCGCTCGCCGACATCGGATGGCAGCTCGAAGAGCTGCGCGTCAGCGTGTTCGCGCAACACCTCGGCACCGCCCAACCGGTCAGCGCGACTCGCATCCGGCGCGCCCTCGACGCCCTCGACACGCACCGTTGATCCATCCGAGTGTTGGACACCATCCGAGTGCTGGACGTCGGGAAAATCGAGGCTCGGCACTCGGATGGACCGCTACTGGACCTCCTGCTCACGCGTGATGCCGAGGGTCTGCAGCATGTCCTCGTGCAGCTCGAACCACACCGTGTGGTACGACTCGACGGCCGGACTGGTGAACCACTTCCCGTCGCCGGCCCGCACCCGGGCGAGTGCGCCCGACAGGCGCGGTCCGTACGCGTCGAAGCGCGCCACCTGGCCGCCGAGCCGCTCGCACACCGGATGGATCCGGCGATCGATCGCGCCCAGTGCCTCGATCACGCCTGCGTCGTAGCGGTCGTCGGTGTGGTCGTTGAGCGAGCCGTCGGGCTGGAGCTGCCAGTCGGTGCAGACCTGGATGAGGTCAGGGTTGACGGCGAGGAACTCGTCGTAGGCCGTGCGCACGACATCCAGCGCGCCACTCGACTCACGTTCGGCGGCGAGGAGCACTCCATGCGCCTCACGTCCCGCCGGTGTGAGCGACCATCCGGCAGCGCGGCCCTCTTTGAGGGTCAGGTGCCCGGCGTCGACGGCTGTTTGCAGCAGCTCGTCGACGCGCGGTCCGACGGCGGCTGCGACGGCCTCTGTCGAGGCGCGGCCGCGCAGCCTCACGGCGTGGAGCGTCAGGAACATCGGATCGGACTGGTAGGCCACGGCTGGCCAACGTACGCGGCGGTACAGTCGACGCGGTGACCGGCGACCACGGCCACGGCCAGCAGCGCGGTCACACCCACGCCCACGGCGCCGCCGCGGCGCGCTCAGGTGCTCGACACAAGTCGAGCCTGCTCATTGCGTTCGTGCTCAGCCTGACGGTGCTGGTGCTCGAAGCGGTCGCCGGGTTCCTCACGAACTCCCTCGCCCTGCTCTCCGACGCCGGGCACATGCTGACCGACGTCATCGGTCTCGGCATGGCGTTGGCGGCGATCCAGCTGGCGGACCGTCACGCCAGGTCGGTGCGCACGACGCCGAGCCAGCACACGTTCGGGCTCTACCGCCTCGAGATCCTGGCCGCCCTCGTCAACGCGGTGCTGCTGTTCGGTGTCGCGATCTTCGTCCTCATCGAGGCCGTCGAACGGCTGCGTGACGAACCTGAGGTCCACGGCTGGACGATGCTCGTCGTCGCGACCATCGGCCTGGCGGCCAACCTCGTGTCGTTCTGGCTGCTGCGCAAGGGGTCCAAGGAGTCCCTCAACATCGAGGGTGCGTTCCTCGAGGTGCTCAGCGATGCCGTCGGCTCCGTCGGCGTGATCATCGCCGCGCTCGCCCTGGAGCTCTTCGGATGGGCCTGGATCGACCCGGTTGTCGCTGCCGCGATCGGTCTGTGGATCCTCCCTCGAACCTGGCGGCTCGGCCGGCAAGCAGTCCACATCCTGATGCAGTCGGCGCCCGAACGGGTCGACCTCGTCCGCCTTCGCGGCGAGCTGGCGGCCATCTCCGGCGTCGTCGACGTGCACGACCTCCACGTCTGGACGCTGACGTCGGACATGGACGCCGCCTCGGCACACCTCGTCACTGCCGACGGCGTCGATCCCCATGGCGTGCTCGATGGCGCGCGGTCGCTGCTCGCTGACGAGTACGGGATCAGCCACGGCACGTTCCAGGTCGAACCCGTCAGCCACACCGGCTGCACCGAGGTCGACTGGTAGAACGGCCGCCATGGCGTCCTACACCGTGAACAAGGCTGCCGTCGAGCACGCCAAGCGACTCATCGACAACCGCCAGTACGTGCTGAACAGCGAATGGGGTGACGTCCAGCCCAACGCCGAGGCGCAGAACCGTTACCTCGAGAACCACTCGTGGGACGAGTACGCCTGCTGGCACCTCGGGTTGACCGACGGCGCCGCCGACGAGACCAAGGCCCGCTACGCGTTCGTGTACGGCGACCTCCGTCGGCTGCACCGCACCGGGCTCATTGCGTGCGTGTACCGGGCGTCCGAGTGGCGTCACAAGGCGGTCGAGCTGGCCGCCCACGACCTGCTGCAGCGCCTCGACGCGGCGTCCGGGTGACCCACACCAGGCGGCTGCCCCGACTACGCCCGGCCGCGATCTCCCGGCCACCATGGTGGTCGTGGCCTCATCCTCGAGCCTGACGTTCGATCCAGACTCCCTGCGGGCCAAGTACCGCGCCGAGCGGGACAAGCGCCTGCGCCCTGACGGCAACGAGCAGTACCGCGAGGTCGTCGGTGCGTTGGCTCACTACGTCGACGATCCGTACATCGAGCGGATCGAGCGGGATCCTGTGCTCGACGAGGTCGACGTCGTCGTGATCGGTGGTGGCTTCGGGGGCCAGCTGGCCGCTGCCCGGTTGAAGCAGGCCGGGATCAGCGACGTCCGGATCATCGAGAAGGCCGGTGACTTCGGCGGCACGTGGTACTGGAACCGGTACCCCGGTGCGATGTGCGATGTGGAGTCGTACATCTACCTGCCGCTACTGGAGGAGATCGGCTACATCCCCACGGAGAAGTACGCGAGGGCGGCCGAGATCCTGGAGCACAGCCGAGCCATCGGCCGGCACTTCGGGTTGTACGACGGCGCACTGTTCCAGACCGAGGTCACCGAGCTGCGCTGGGATGATGACGCCCGACGTTGGTTCGTGTCGACCAGCCGGGGTGACGAGCTGCGGGCCCGGTTCGTGTGCATGGCCAACGGGCCGCTGCACCGGCCGAAGCTGCCGGGGATCGAGGGCGTGGAGTCCTTCGCCGGCCACTCGTTCCACACGAGCCGGTGGGACTACGAGTACACCGGCGGCGGTCCGGAGGGCGGGCTCGATGGACTGCGCGGCAAACGTGTCGGGATCATCGGCACGGGAGCGACGGCGGTGCAATGCGTACCCCACGTCGGCGCGGCCGCCGAGCATCTCTACGTCTTCCAGCGCACTCCGTCGTCGATCGACGTGCGAGCCAACCGTCCCACGGACCCGGCGTGGGCGGCGTCACTGCAACCGGGCTGGCAGCAGCGACGCATGGAGAACTTCAACAACCTCGTGACCGGTGTGCTCGAGGCCGAGGACCTCGTCGACGACGGGTGGACGGACATCATCGGCAAGCTGCTGCTGCGACTGCGCAACGCCGACCTCACCGATCTCAGCCCGGGCGGTGTGACCTCAGCCGTTGAGATGGCCGACTTCGAGAAGATGGAGTCGATCCGGTCGCGCGTCGACACCATCGTCAACGATCCGGCGGTTGCCGAGTCGCTCAAGCCGTACTACCGGCAGTTCTGCAAACGGCCGTGCTTCCACGACGAGTACCTCGACGCGTTCAACCTCCCGAACGTCACGCTGATCGACACCGATGGGCGAGGAGTCGACCGGATCACCGAGCGTGGCGTCGTGGTCGGCGAGACGGAGTTCGAGCTGGACTGCCTCATCTACGCCACCGGGTTCGAGGTCGGCACCGACTACACGCGACGCTCCGGGTACGACGTGGTCGGGCGGGATGGCCTCACGTTGAGCGACAAGTGGCACGACGGGGTGGCCACGTTCCATGGCCTCCATAGTCGAGGGTTCCCCAACCTGCTCATCTTCAGCCTCCACCAGTCGGGGTTCACCGTGAACTTCCCCCACGCCTTGGACGAGCAGAGCAAGCACACCGCGTACATCCTGCGTCATGCGTTCGACCACGGCATCGACATCGTCGAGACGTCGCAGGACGCCGAGGACGCCTGGGTGGCGACGATCCTCGAGCAGGCGCAGTTCAACCTCGCCTTCCTCGAGTCCTGCACGCCGGGCTACTACAACAACGAGGGCCAGCCCAGCCAGCGGGCGATCCAGAACGGCTTCTACGGCGGGGGCTCCGTGGCGTTCTTCAAGGTGCTGGCGGACTGGCGTGCCAAAGGTGATCTGCAAGGTCTCGAACTGACCCCGGCCTGACCTCGGCCTGACCCGGCGGTTCGTGCCGCACGGGGCCGCGCGTCAGACCGAGGGCTGCGGCGAACTCGTCGTGGTGGACGATCCACCAGCGGCGCCGACGGTCGTAGCGCTCGCTGCCCCCGGTCCGGTTCCACATCTCGACAGCGTTCGGGTCACCGGCCTCGACGCTGCGCCGGACGGCTGCTTCGAGGCGGTCGATGGCATTGTCCATCGCGGGAAGCAGCTCCGCCCGGCCATCCCCGTCGAGTCCGTAGGCGTCGGCGACGACCCGTAGCCGTGCCGGCCGGTCGCCCGGCCGCCAGCCGAGCCGGACCTGGTCGAAGTCGTCCTCGACCGGTACGCAGAGGCGGGCGAGATGGGCCAGGTCGTAGACGGGCCGGCCAGGTGCAGCGAACTCGAAGTCGAGCAGTGCGACGGCGATGCCGTTCCGGAACACGACGTTCTCGGGCGACACGTCGTTGTGGCACACCAGGGTCCCGCCCGCAGGATCAGACAGTGTGTCGTCCCAGGTGAGTCCGCGCGGGTCGAACCCGCGGGCGGCGTCGTGCAGGCCACGAAGCAGCCTGGCGATGGACGCCAGCGCGACGTCGGTCTGGCTCCAGTTCGGATAGGGCGGCACGGGGACCTCGCCGTCGATGAACACGAGGCGCTCGCGTCCGTCCTCGTCGATGCCGACCGGAGTCGGTGCGCCCTCGAACCCGGCGATCCTCACCGCCCGCAGGAAGGCGTGGATCGAAGCCGTGTGCGGACTCGATGGCCGAAGAACGTGCGGCCCGACGCGGACCACCTTGCCTGCGTTGGCGATTCCGCCAGCGAGCTGCTGCTCGGCCACATCGCCACTCTGACAGAACAGCGCTGAATCCCTTTGTTGACCGCCGAGTACGCGACCGATGATCGCGCCATGGCTACGACCCGACGCGCCGACATGTTCACCGCCGACGGCAAGCCGTCCGACGACGACCCTCGTGAGCACGGACCCACGTTGGGCGACGAGCGCACGACGCTCGTCGAGTCCCTGCGCTGCCAACGCCTCACCCTGGAGATGAAGTGCGCCGGACTCGACGCCGAGGCGATGGCGCGGCGATCCGTCGAGCCGTCGACGATGTCGCTCCTCGGGCTGGTGCGACACCTGGCCGAAACGGAACGGGCGACGTTCCGGCAGCTGATGGCTGGACAGGACGTGCCCCGGCTGTTCTGCTCCGAGACCGATCGTGATGGTGACTTCGATGGCGCCGTTCCCGATCCTGCGGTGGTTGCGCAGGCGTGGGACGCCTGGCGGGAAGAGGTGGACTTCGCCACCCGGTTCGTCGCCGAGGCGCCCAGTCTCGACATCACCGCCAACGACCCCTTGAACGAGCACGGCAGTGGTGGCGGGGCGCTGTCACTACGTGAGGTGCTGGTCGGGACGATCGAGGAGTACGCCCGCCACATGGGTCACGCCGATCTGCTGCGCGAGCGGATCGACGGCCGCATCGGCCAGTAGCCCATCGTCGGAACGATCCGCCGTGAGCTCGTCTGGTTGGCGGTTCAGCGGCTGGCGCGTCGTGCCCGCAGGACGACGTCGTGGGCGTGGTGGGAAGCGGAGGCGGCTCCCGGAGGGCGGTGTCGCTTCTCGTGTGTCTCGATGTGCCAGTCCGGCGAGTCCGCGAGCGTGTTGAGGAAGTCGTCGACGCGTACGTAGGCATCGGGGTCGAAGGGCTGACCGTGTTCGTGGGCGTCGATCGGCGCACGCATCGGTTCGAGATCGTGGCTGACGACGAGCAGCGTGCCGCCTGGCGCCACCGCGGCGAGCAGGTTGTCGACGCCGCGGTTGTCGGGGGTGCGCGGGATGGACGCGTACTGCGCTGTGACGAGGTCGAAGGCTTCGATCTCGAACGCGCTGTGTGCGTTGGCGTCGGCGTGGTGGCACGTGATGGTCACAGCGCGCTCATTGGCGGCCGCGGCGATACGGTCGAGCGCGCGCTGCGAGATGTCGTTGGCGGTGACATCCCAGCCGTGCTCGGCGAGCCAGACCGCGTCGCCGCCCTCGCCGGCTCCGACGTCGAGCGCGCGGCCCGCGGACAGGCCGGCGATCTCGTTGATGAGCGTGCCGTTGGGGTTGCCGCTCCACAGTTGGCCGCCGGCGTAGCGGTGGTCCCAGTCGGCCTCGTTTGCTGACGTTCGGGCGGCGTCGATGTCGTCGTCGAGTCGTCGTCCGCCAGGCTGAAGCTGATCATGGCGCCGACCCTGCTGCCGTTGGCGGCGGCTTGGAGCACGTGTTGGCTCGGGTCGGTCACGTTCCCGGCGGCGTAGAGCCCGGGAGTCGATGTCTCCCCGGTGTCGTCCGTCTCGACGAAGTCACCGAGGCCCCCGGGATGGTCCACTGCCTCGACGCCGAGCGAGGCGAAGGCCTCGGCCCGGACCCGGAACCGGGGTCCGACCACGACGGCGTCGGCGTCGATGCGGTCGCCGTCGATCAGGTCCACCGCCGAGACGTGACCATCGTCGCCTGTCACGACGCGTCGGACGCGACCCGTCCGGATGTCCACGCCGGCGGACCGCAACGCGGTCAGCGTGGGGTGGTCGGCGTCGATGTCGCCGTGCAGCACCACCGTGAAATGCGCGGTGAGCTGGCGGAACAGCGGCGCGGGGTGGAGGCCCATCGGATGGGTGACGATCTGGACGATGCGCCGGTCGCGGACCTCGAAGCCGTGGCAGAACGGGCAGTGGATGACACCGCGTCCCCACTGCTCGGCGACGCCGTCGATCTCGGGGAGCTCGTCGACCAAGCCGGTGGTGGCGAGCACTCGCCGTGCGATCACCGTGTGTCCGCCCACGAGCGCGACCCGGAAGCGGCCGTCACCGTCGCGGACGACATCGAGGGCGCGACCGGCGAGGACCTCGACGCCGTAGCTGCGAACCTCGTCACGGCCGATGGCGGTGAACTCCGACGGCGGTCGCCCGTCATGGCCGAGGTAGCTGTGCATGTGGGCGGCGGTGGCGTTGCGTGGCTCACCAGCGTCGATGACGATGACCGAGCGGCGCTGGCGGGCGAGCTGCAAGGCCGCCGCGAGACCCGCCGCTGACCCCCCGATGACGGCGACGTCGCAGTGGCGCTCGACGGTGCGTGGTCCGTGTTCACTCATCTCGACCGACGATACGCTCTGGCCCTGATACCGCAATACGTGTTGCGATATTCGCAAGAGGATGCGTGAGAGGAGGATGCGTGAGAGGAGGACGTGTCGATGTCGGACCTCGATGAGATCGAGCGCTCGGTGCGGACCCGGTTGCGCACGTTGCGGAACACGCTCGGTCTGTCACTCAACGACCTTGCCGCCCGCACGAACCTCAGCCCGTCCACGATCAGCCGAATCGAGACCGGCCACCGCACGATCAGCCTCGACGTGTTGCTGCCACTCGCCAGCGCCCTTCAGGTCGACCTCGACTCCCTGCTCGACGTACGCAGCGACGACGACGTCATCATCCGGCCCGTGCCGAACACCGCCGGCGACCGCACGACCTGGCTGCTCAGTCGACCGACCGGCAACACCGTCGCGGTCAAGATCCGCCTCGAACCGACCACCCGGGCACCCGAGCCGCGAGTCCACGCCGGTCACGACTGGTTCTTCGTCATCGACGGTCGGGTGCGCTTGCTGCTCGGCGAGCGCGAGCTCATCGTCGAGACCGGCGAAGTTGCCGAGTTCACCACGATGACCCCCCACTCCTTCGTCGCCATCGACGGCCCCGCCGAGATGATCATGATCTTCGACCGCGATGGTCAACGCGCCCACGTCCACCACGACTCCGACCGATGACGACACCGACCGATGATTGGTCAGGCCGCCATCAGTGGCGCGTCGGTGAACTGGGTGTGGCTGAGGTCGGCGTAGAGGCCGCCGGCGGCGACGAGCTCGTCGTGGGTGCCGCGTTCGACAACCCGGCCGCCGTCGATGACGGCGATCTCGTCGGCCGCCCGCACGGTGGCCAGGCGGTGGGCGATGACGATCGACGTGCGCTCGGCGAGGGCGGTCGCCAAGGCGGCCTGGACGGCGGCCTCCGAGCCGGCGTCGAGGTGGGCGGTGGCCTCGTCGAGGATCACGACGCCGGGGTCCTTGAGCAGCAGGCGGGCGAGAGCGATGCGCTGCTTCTCGCCGCCCGACATGCGGTGGCCGCGGTCGCCGACGACCGTGTCGAGGCCTTCGGGCATCCGGGCCACGACGTCCCAGACCTCGGCCGCCCGCAGGGCTGCCTCGAGCTCGGCGTCGGTGGCGTCGGGGCGGGCGTAGGTCAGGTTGACCCGCAGGGTGTCGTGGAACAGATGGACGTCCTGGGCGACGACGCCGATGGTGTCCCGCACGTCGGCGAGCGTCGTGTCGCGCAGGTCGACGCCGCCGACGCGCACCGCGCCGTTGGTCGGGTCGTAGAGCCGGGACACCAGCCCGGCGATCGTCGACTTGCCGGCGCCTGACGGCCCGACGAGGGCGAGCGTGCGGCCAGGCTCGACCCGGAGCGAGACGCCGTGCAGGACCTCGGCGGGGGTCGCCTCCTCGAGGCGGGCGACGCCCTCGAGCGAGGCCAGTGACACCTCGGCGGCCGTCGGGTAGCGGAACTTGACGTCGTCGAGCTCGACGGCGACCGGTCCCGCCGGAAGCGGCGTCGGCGTCGGCGGGTCGACGATCGCCGGCTCCAGGTCGAGCACCTCGAGGACCCGTTCGAAGCTGACGAGCGTCGTCATCACGTCGACTTGGACGTTGGACAGCGACGTGAGCGGGCCATACAGCCGGCCGAGATAGGCGGTCAGGGCAACCAGCGTGCCGATGCCGAGCGAGCCGGAGATCGCCAGCACGCCGCCGACGCCGTACACGAGGGCTGTAGCGAGCGAGGCCAGCAGACCGAGCGACGACATCACGAGGCGGGAGTACATGGCCGACGTGACGCCGATGTCGCGGACGCGGTCGGCGCGCCCCGCGAACGCGTCCGACTCGGTCTCTGGGCGGCCGAACAGCTTGACGAGTAGGGCACCCGACACGTTGAAGCGCTCGGTCATCATCTGGCCCATCTCGCCGTTGAGCCGGTACTGCTCGCGGGTGATCGCGGCGAGGCGGCGGCCGGTCCAGCGGGCCGGGAGGATGAACAGCGGCAGCAGGGCGAGGGCCAGCAGTGTGATCGGCCACGAGAGCACGAGCATGGCGGCGAGCGTCGTGACGACGGCGAGCACGTTGCCGACGACGCTGGACAGCGTGGACGTGAACGCCTGTTGTGCGCCCTGCACGTCACCGTTGAGGCGGGACACGAGGGCACCTGTCTGAGCCCGGCTGAAGAACCCGATCGGCATCCGCTGGACGTGGTCGAAGACCTGTGTGCGGAGATCGCGGATGAGGCCTTCGCCGATGCGCGACGAGAACCAGCGCTGGCCGAGGCCGTTGACGGCGGACAGCACGGCGAGGCCGGCGATGAGGCCGGCGAGGCCGATGACGACGCCGGTGCGGCCCTGCTGGATGCCCTGGTCGATGATCGCCTTGAGGATCAGTGGGGTCGCCGCGCCGGCGACCGTGTCGATGACGATGAGGAGGAGGAACAGCGCGATGGCGCCGCGGTAGGGGCGGGCGAACGCGGCGACGCGCCGCAGCGTGTCGCTGCGCAGGCGATGGTCGACGACGGTGCGGTCCTGGGAGAACGAGCGGATTTGATGGGGCATGTGGTGGCCTCTCGACGGTGACGAAGTTCAGTGAGTTCATCTCATGATGAGTTAAACTCATTACATGCCCTTCGTATTCCCGGGAGCGTCGTGAATCGGGCCGAGATCAGTGCGGAGATCGCCGATCTGATGGCTGCGGTGTCCCGCCGGATCCGCATCGACGCCAACCGAGACCTCGGGCCGCTCGGCGTCACGTGGGCCCAGGTGCGGGCATTGCGGACGCTCGCCCGGGCGGACGGCCCAGTGCGCATGAGCGACCTCGCTGCCCGCCTCGACATCGCCCGCCGCTCGGCGACGTCGGTGGTCGACGAGCTGGTTGGGCGCGGCCTCGTCGAGCGGCGCGACGACCCTGCCGACCGGCGTGCTGTGGCGGTCGTGGTCACCCAGCATGGCGTCCGCCTGCTCGACAAGCTGCGCGCCCGACGCCGAGCCGCGGCGTCGGCTCTCACCGCCGGGCTGTCCATCTCGGAGCTGACGACGCTGCACGACCTCCTCGCCCGCCTCGGGGCCTGACGTCGCCCTCCGCGGCGACATCAACGACGCCTGCGTGGTGTGGGAGCTCAGCGAGGGGATCGAGTTCGTAGGCTCGCGACGGTGGCTGATCTCGAGCCTCGCCTGCTCGCGTGGGCCGAGTCGTTCCTCGGCACGGCGGTCGTCGCGGTGCGGGGGCTCGTGAAGGGCGGCTCACCGTGGTTGCTCGAGGGAGATGGACGCTCGGGCGTCATGCGGGTCGGCAAGGCCGATGAGTTGTCATGGATGCGTGTCGAGACGGTCGCGCTGGGGCTGGCGGCAGCGAACGGGATCGTGGTTCCCCGGGTCATCGCCGTCGACCTCGACGGCGACCCGCCCGTCCTGCTCGTCACCGCGATGCCCGGCAGCAGCACGATCCCAAGGACGATCCCCACGATGCGGCTGCGCACGCTCGGCGCCGTAAGCGCTGTGCTGCATCAGGTCGCCGTACCGCCGGACCTGGGACTGCCACGACGTGAACATGCGATCGGCGCGATCGACTTCGATCAGCTGCGACGTGAGGCGCCACCGCGCGAGCTTCTGATGCGCGCCGAACGGGCGCGAGACACGTTCCAGCCCGACAACGTCGAGGGCTTCGTCCACGGCGACCTGTGGCAAGGCAACAGCATGTGGAACGGGGACACGTTGACGGCACTCATCGACTGGGAGGGTGCCGGAATCGGTCCGGCCGGCGTGGACCTCGGTTCGCTGCGCCTCGACGCGGCGATGTGCTTCGGAGCAGCCGCCGCCGCCGACGACGTCCTCGCCGGGTGGGAAGCCGGCGCCGGCCGTCGCGCCGACGACGTCGCCTACTGGGACGTCGTCGCGGCGTTGAGCACACCACCCGACGTCGGCTGGTTCGCGGGAACGATGAGTGCGCAAGGTCGCCCCGACCTCACCCGCGAGCTGCTGGAGCGGCGACGTGACGCCTTCCTCGCCGCCGCGCTCGATCAGCTGTAGTACAGGACGCGAGCGACCTGGTGCGCCGGCCAACCTGTGGGTTGGTTCAGAAGGTGGCGATGGGATTCGCCGGCGAACCGGTGCCACCAACGATCGGCAGCGGCGCGACTGTCAGCAGGAAGTCGTGGCGGCCGAACCGCGCGCAAGCGTCGACAAGACCCTCGAGGCGCGGCCAGTCCAGCAGCACCAAGCCCATCGCCGCGATCCCGAGTTGGTGCAGGGGCAGGGGCAACTGCACATCGCGACCAGGGAGGACGTCGACACAGTCACCGCCGAACAGCGCGACGTCTCGTTCGCGCAGCCACAGCACCGCCTCGACCCCGACGCCCGCCCGGTGGCCCGAGTCGTCATCCGCCTCGCCGGCTGCCAGGCGAGCAGGGAGACCGGTGTGGACCAGCACGGCGTCTCCTGCTCCGACCCGGATCCCGGCCGTTTCCTCGGCGGCTTCGAGCTCCTGCGGGGAGATGACGTGATCGGCCGGCAGCCACGACGAGCCGCGGGCGCCCGCCACGTCGAGGAGGACGCCTCTGGTGAACACCCCGTCGCGCATGGCGGTGATGGCGTTGACACGCAAGCCCTCGGTGCTGAAGACGTCATCGCGTCGTCGCTCGTTGTAGCCGACACCGTCGATGTACACGTGGCCGAGCGCGTCGAGGTGGGTGCTCCATCCATGCACGTGCAACGAGATGTCGTCGGCGACCGCGATGGGCGCGACGGGATCCGGGAACGCGAGATGAGCCGTGAGGCTGTCCGTGTGCGGACCGTGGCGCAATGACAGGTCGGATGCCAGGGAGAGCGAGACCCCTTCCGTTACCAGGCGTGCCGCGCGACGGCGCACTTCCGGGGTGATGAGGTTCAGCGTTCCGAGCTCATCGTCGGGTCCCCATCGTCCCGCGTTCGAGCACGAGGCGATCAGGGCCGCGATCCGAGCGTCGACCACGGGTCCATTCTGATCGGTGGTCTGATGGCACCCATGCCTCGGACGTTCGACGACCTCGGTTACTACACGCTCGCCGGAGCCGCCCCTGATCCGTTCGAGCTGATCCAGGAGGCGCGTGACGGGGAGCAGCTCGGTTTCGGTTGGGCGTTCATCTCCGAGCGCTTCAACGTCAAGGAGGCAGCGACGCTGTCGGGTGCGCTCGGCGCAGTTTCGTCGTCGCTGCAGATCGCCACAGCTGCGACCAACCACCACACCCGCCACCCGATCGTGACGGCCGCGTACGCCACCACGATGCATCGCCTGACGCGTGGTCGCTTCACACTCGGACTCGGCCGTGGCATCGCTCCACTGACCGCCGCCCTCGGCCTGCCACCGGTGACGACGGCGCAGTTGGAGGACTTCGTCGGCCTGATGCGCCGGCTATGGCGCGGCGAGACGATCATCGGTCATGACGGTCCTGCGGGGCGCTACCCCTTCCTGCGTCTCGATCCGGACTTCGACGAAGCCATTCCGCTCGGCGTCACGGCATTCGGACCGAACACCCTGCGCCTCGGCGGGCGCGTCTTCGACCACGTCGTGCTGCACACGTTCTTCGAGGACGAGACGCTCCAACGGTGCGTCCGCACCGTCAAGGATGAGGCCGCCCGAGTAGGTCGCGATCCGGACACCGTCAAGGTTTGGTCGTGCCTGGCGACGATCGGCGACCACCTGCCCGACCCGGTGAAGCTGAAGAAGACGGTCGGGCGCATGGCGACCTACCTGCAGGCCTACGGCGACCTGATGGTGGAGACCAACCGGTGGGATCCGGCGCCACTCGCCACGTTCCGTGCCGACCCGTTCATCGCCGGCTTCCGGGGAGCGATCGACCAGGTTGCCTCCACCGCTGAGCTCGAGCACGTCGCCACGCTCATCCCCGAACAGTGGCTGGCGCCGGCTGCGACGGGCTCGCCCGAACGCTGCGTCGAGGTCGTGCAGCGCCAGTTCGACCTCGGCGCCGACGGCGTCATCCTCCACGGTGCGGCACCCGCCGAGCTGGCCCCGATCGTCGAGGCATGGAGAGTCCGATGATGGCGAGCACCACGGGGGTTGGCCGCTCGAACTGCGTGGTAGGCGCGAGGGGAAGCGGGCCCCGAGAGGAGGATCACATGTCGACGACCACCCAGACAGTGGAGGTCGACCGACCGATCACCGTCGTGTACAACCAGTGGACCCAGTTCGAGGAATTCCCACACTTCATGGACGGGGTGGAGTCGGTCCAGCAGCTCGACGACGCGCACCTGCGGTGGGAGGCGAAGATCGGCGGCATCTCCCGTACGTGGGACGCCGAGATCATCCGCCAGGAACCGAACCGTGAAGTCGCCTGGCGGGCGACGTCGGGCGCCGAGAACAGTGGCGTCGTGACGTTCCGTGAGGTCGGCGTCGACCGCACCGAGATCACGCTCGACCTCAACTTCGAGCCGGAGGGTCTGGCCGAGCAGGCAGGTGACAAGTTGGGTGTCGTCAAAGGCACGGCGAGGGGTGATCTGCAGCGCTTCAAGGAGTTCATCGAGTCGCGGCCGATGCCAACCGGTGGATGGCAGGGGTCGATCCGCGACGGTCAGACCACGAGCTGATCGCGGACGAGCCGGTCAGTGCTGACAATGAAGTCAGTGCTGACAGTGAGGTCAGCGCTGGCCGGTGCCGCGGGGGTCGGGGTCGGGGTGGCGCCCGGAGGCTGTCGGCAGCACGACCCACAGGGCGACGATGCTGGCCGCCACCGGCACCGTCAGCCACCACGCCGCCTCATCGCCGAAGACGAGGCGCGACACGCACCACAGCCCGGCCCCCAAGGCGATCGCCAGCAGGGCGAGGCCCGCCACCGTCAACCGAATCCCCCAACGCAGGCGGGCGGTCCGTTCCCTGCGATCGGCAACCCGGTGGTACACGGTCGGCGTCAGCAGGCAGACGACCGAGAGCAGCGAGGCAACGAGGGCGATCCCGTATGCCACACGCCCGCTTTCGTCGAGCTCCGGGAACCGATTGGCGAACGGCACCGTCAACAGGAAGCCCACCAGGACCTGCACCCCTGGGAGCACGACACGCAGCTCCTGGAGGAGAATCGCATAGCGGCGACGTAGCTCTTCCCGATCGAGCCGATCGTCGAGTTGGTGCAGCCCGCGATCGTCGGACGTGTCACTCGATTCTTCGTCGGAATCGGGCGCCTCGAGACTCGTCATGCCGGTTCGTTCGGCTCGGGGACGACCTCCTGCTCTGTGTCGTCGACGTAGTTGCCCGGCGCGTCGGGGTCGTCACGACGAGGCCGCTCGTCGCGCTCGGCCGGGGTTTGGTCCGGCGTGGTCATGGATGTCCCCCTACCCCGAGCGGGTGGCTGCCACGCACCGGTTGGAGATCCCGGCCCGCGGGTACCGACAACACATGGCGACACGATCGACTCGATCTGCGGGGATGAGTGCGGCGGCGTTCGTACCCGAGAGCGAGGACCTGGAGGTGCTGGCAGAGGCTGCTGAGGGCTGCACCGGCTGCCCGTTGTACCAAGACGCCACGCAAACGGTCTTCGGTGAAGGCAGGACGAGCCCAGCGCTGATGCTCGTCGGCGAGCAACCCGGCGATCACGAGGATCGCAAGGGCCATCCCTTCGTCGGCCCAGCCGGGGGAGTGCTGTGGGGATGCCTACGGGAGGCCGGCATCTCGCCCGACGACGTCTACACGACGAACGCCGTGAAGCACTTCAAGCACGAGATCCGCGGCAAGCGGCGGATCCACCAGCGACCGACGACGGGGGAGATCGAGGCCTGCCATCCATGGCTCTCCGCCGAGGTCCGAGCCGTCCGACCTCGTGTCGTCGTTGCGCTCGGCGCTGTTGCCGCCCGCTCGATCTTCGGCAAGACCGTGTCGATCGGCGACTACCGCGGCGTCGCCCACGATCTGGACGGGGGCCCGGTCTTCGTCACGTACCACCCATCGGCGGTGCTACGGGCCGACGATCGAGCTCAGGAGGTCCGTTCTGCGCTCGTCGCCGACCTCGTGATGGCCCGCAAGGCCGCCGGCTGAGATCACGCTCTGCGGGAATGGAAGATGCTGTAACCGCCGGGACCGACCAAGCAGCCGGCGACGATCAGCACGATGCCCAGGATCCATGAACCCTGGAAGATCAGGACGATCCCGGCGATCACGAGGATCGCCGCGATGATCCACAACACGGTGGCACTCATGCCGCATCCCTGCCCACCGCACAGGATTCCTAACCCTTGTTCGCTCGCCCGTGGATGATCAGGCCTTGATCCGCAGGTTCCCGGGGTCGTACAGAGGACGTAGCGAGACGGCGGCGGGATACGGGCAGCCGGCGATCTCGACGGTCCACTCACCGCCGGAGAGCCACTCCTTCGTGACCGCGTTCGTCGCTGCGGCGCCCGCACCGTCACCGGGCTCGACCATCGCCAGCCCTACTGCGCCACCGAGCGTGTGGCCGTAGGAGCCGGCACGCACGTAGCCGACCGCGATCCCGTCCCGCCGCACGATCTCACCGTGATGCAGCAGCGGTTGCGGGTCGCACACGAGCACCTGGACGAGTCGACGGGCCGGCGGACCGGCGGCCTTGCGGGCGATGATCGCGTCGCGACCCACGAACCCGTGTGGCTTGTCGAGCGCGAGCGCGAAGCCGAGCCCCGCTTCGAGGGGGTCGTCGGTGTTGTCGATGTCGTGGCCGTAGTCGCGGTAGCCCTTCTCCATGCGCAGGCTCGCCAGCGCCTTCAAGCCGGCGTGGCGCAGCCCGGCCGGCACGCCGGCGGACAGGAGCCGGTCGTATACGTGCACCGCCTGCTCCGCTGGCACATAGAGCTCGTAGCCAAGCTCGCCGAGGTACGTGATGCGGATGCACAGCACGCGGGCGAACCCGATGTCGATCTCACGCGCCGCGCGGAACGGGAACGCCTCGTTGGAGACGTCGGTCGACGTGAGCGACTGCAGGACGTGGCGTGAGCGTGGGCCCTGCAGGTTGAGCTGCCCGTAGCCGGACGTGACGTCGGTGACGAAAGCGTGTGCGTCGCCGAAGTGGCGGCGCATGATCGTCTCGACGTGGCGGTGTGCGGTGTCCGTGGCGACGACGAGGAACTCGTCGTCGGCGAGCTTGGTGACCGTCAGATCTGCTTCCAGCGTGCCGCGTTCGTTCAGCCACTGCGTGTAGGTGATCGTCTGCGCGTCCTCGTTCACAGCGTTCGTCGACAACGTGTCCAGCAGGCAGCCCGCGTCACGCCCCTGTACGCGGAACTTCGACATGAACGACATGTCCATCACGATCACGCCATCGCGGCAGGCGCGGTGCTCTGCCTCCCAGTGCGGCCACCATCGGGGCCGGCCCCACGTCAGCGGACCCGGATCCGGCTCGACACCTGCGCCGGCGAACCAGTCGGCGCCCTCCCAACCACTGACGTCCCTGAAGTAGGCACCGTGCGCGGCGAGTCGGTCATGTACGGGTGATCGCTTCGCACCACGAGCCGTCTGCAGGGAGCGGTTCGGGTAGTGGCATTGGTAGACCATGCCCAACGACTCGACGGTGCGAGTGCGGCGGTACTCGGGGTTGGCCTGGTAGCCGTGCAGCCGGTCGGGGTGGATTCCGGTCACGTCGGCACCAGGGTCGCCGTCGACGATCCAATCCGCGACCAGCCGGCCCAGCCCGCCACCCGTGAGGATGCCGATCGAGTTGAGCCCAGCGGCGACGAAGTAGTTGCGCACCTCGGGCACGGGTCCGACGATCGGCTGGAGGTCGGGCGTGAAGCTCTCCGGCCCGCAGAAGAACGTTCGGATGCCCGCGTCGAACGCGCAGGGCACGCGCGCCATCGCCTGCTCCACGTACGGAGCCATGCGATCCCAGTCGGGCTGGAGGATGATGAACGATGCATCGGGCGGGATGCCCTCGACCTTCCACGGCGCGCAGACCGGCTCGAAGAGCCCGATCATCAACCCGCCGACCTCCTCGCGGTAGTAGCCGAAGCTGGCGGGGTCTTCGATCACGGGCCAGGACGGTTGCAGCCCCTCGATCGCCTCGGTGATGAGGTAGTAGTGCTCGGCCGCCTGCAGCGGGATGGTCACACCGGACCGGGCGCCGAGCTGCCGGGCCCACATCCCGGCCGCGTTGACGACGTATTCGCACTCGATCGTGCCCTGATCGGTGACGACGCGGTGCACAGCGCCGTGGTCGGAGACGACGTCGAGGACGGTGACGCCCTGGGCGATGGCCACGCCGAGCTGTCTGGCACCACGGGCCAGCGCCATCGTGACGTCGACGGGATTGACGCGGCCGTCGCCAGGTACGTGGAACCCGGCGAGCACGTCATCGGTTCGCGCCAACGGAAACATCTCCGCCACCTCGGTCGCCGACAGCTCATGGACATCGACACCGCAATAACGGTTGAACGCGGCGACACGCCGATACTCCTCGAGCCGATCTTCGTCGGCGGCCAGCTCGATGAAACCGACCGGCTTGAAGCCCGTCGCCAGACCGGTCTCCTGCTCCAGCCGGGCATACAGGTCACGGGTGTAGAGCCGTAGCTCTGTCGAGGTCTGCGAGGTGGAGCCGAACGTGACCATGAGGCCGGCGGCGTGCCATGTCGTGCCCGAGGTCAGCTGATCGCGCTCGACGAGCACGACGTCGCGCCACCCGGCGTGCCCGAGGTGATAGGCGATCGACGTCCCGATGACGCCTCCGCCGATCACGACCACACGGGCCCGCTCCGGCAGCTCCACTGGCTGGCTGCTCACAGGCCGCCAGTCTGGCGGCCAGGCGCGTCAGCTCACTTGTCCAAGACCTTGTCGGCCTTGCGATCGATCCGCTCGCGCTCGTTCTTGGTGAGGTTGCCGGCGTCCTGCTGCTGGGCCGCCCGGGCCTTGGCGTTGCGAGCGTGCTTCTTGTCCGGCATCGGGTAGTTGCCCGACTGCTTCTTCGCCGTCTTCGTCCTTGCCTTCTCGGGAAGCCCGAAGTCCTTGGCTGGCAGCTTCTCTCGCTTCTTGGCGCTCAGGTCGGCCATGTCGTGCTCCTTTCAGTCTTCGCCCGCGGGTGTACCCGCTCCTGGCGGCGGCGGAACGCGGCTGCCTTCACCCGGTTCTGGCAGGCCGTGGAGCAGAAGCGGCGGCTGGCGTTCTTCGAGACGTCGACGTAAACGCGGTCGCAGGCCGGCCCCTCACACGTGCCGAGCCGGGCACTGCCGCCGGCGCCGATGATCCGGGCCAGTCCTTCGGCGCAGATCGACGTGTACATCGGGACGAGGGCGGCGTCGGTGGGGTGGTGGTGCAGCCGCCACTGCCCGTTCTCCTTGGCGAGGTGGGGATGCGCCGGATGCTCCGCCAGCAGCAGGTTCAACCTGGAGGCCGCGCCATCGACGTCACCGCCACGAACGTCCTCGAACACCTCCCGTAGGCGACCGGCGAGCGCAACGAATCCCGGCGTGTCGCTGCTGCGGAGCTGCGCCACTGATGGCGGATCATTGACGAGGATCCGGGCGATGGTCGCCAACGGATCCTGCACGTGCGGCCGTCGGCCGAACGCTTCCCCGACCGCGAACGCGTTGACGAGCTCGACGGCGGCGAGCACGCCAGCGTCGTCATAACTGTCTAAGTGCACTTGACCAGTCGCCATGAGATCCCTACAGTCGTGACTGTCTAAAGAGACTACATCAGTGACGATGAAGCGAGGAACCACACGATGAACACATCACTGGAAGGCAAATCACTGGAAGGCAAATCACTGGAAGGCAAGATCGCACTCGTCGCCGGCGCGACACGTGGTGCCGGCCGCGGCATCGCCACTGAGCTGGGCGCCGCAGGGGCCACGGTCTACGTCACCGGTCGGACGACCGCTGCCGAGCAGTCGGAGATGAATCGGCCCGAGACGATTCAGGAGACCGCGGCGCTGGTCGACGCGGCGGGCGGGCGGGGGATCGCCGTGCAGGTCGATCACCTCAGGCCGGCCGAGGTACGGGATCTCGTTGCCCGCATCGAGTCGGAACAGGGCGCGCTCCACGTGCTCGTCAACAACATCTGGGGCGCCACCAAGATGGAGTGGGACAAGACGGTGTGGCAGTCCGATCTCGAGTACGGACTGCGCTCCCTGCACCTTGCTGTCGACACGCATGCCATCACGAGCCACTTCGCCCTCCCGTTGCTGATCAAGCGGCCGGGCGGGCTGGTCGTCGAGGTGAACGACGGGACCGACGAGTACAACGCGACGAACTATCGGGTCTCGTTCTTCTACGACCTGGCCAAGGCCGGCGTCGGGCGGATGGCCTTCGCGCTCGCCCACGAGCTGGAGCCCTACGACGCGACGGCCGTGTCGCTCACCCCTGGCTGGCTGCGGTCGGAGGCAATGCTCGAGGCGTTCGGGGTCACGGAATCCAATTGGCTGGACGCCACCGAGCGGATCCCGCACTTCGCCATCTCAGAGAGCCCGGCGTTCGTCGGGCGGGCCGTCGCCGCGCTGGCCGCCGACTCGGATCGGTCCCGCTGGAGCGGGCAGTCGTTGTCGAGCGGACAGCTGGCCCGCGTCTACGGCTTCACCGATCTCGACGGCAGCCAGCCCGACGCGTGGAGGTACGTCCCCGAGGTGCAGGACGCCGGCAAACCGGCAGATGTGACCGGGTACCGGTGATGTCGAGGATCACGGGAGCGTGACGTCAAGGGACACGCGACCGGCAGGATCGGCGAGGAAGTCGCCGCCGCCGGTCGTTCCGGCCAGCTGACCGGAGCAGGAACCCGAGACGATCGTCAGCTCGGCCTTCGCCGCGCCGCCCTCGAACGCTCCGACGTGTTGCACCACCAGCGTCCCCTCGCGGCCATCGATCGTGCCGTCGATGCGCTCGAGGCCGACGAACGTCGCCGTGCCGTCCTCGGCGTAGGCCATCAACCACTGCGTCACCGACTCGCCGTCGATGTCGCCGCTGTACGTCTTGGTGACGTTGGCCCTCGTCAGCTTGCCGGCGCCGGCTCGCACGTCGAACTGGTGCTCGTCCCAGTTGGTCACGTCGAACGATGCCTTGATCTGGGTGGACATGCCGTGCCTCCCGTCATTTGTGTGACTGACTCACACATACCCGTGTTGACGAATCGGCAAACCGGGTAATGCTCTTCGCGTGGCCGCGGACCGGCTGACCAATGTGGTTGGTGCACTTACGTTGGCCGTCACCGATGCGGTCCGCCACGCCGCAGAGACGGCTTCGGGCCACACGGACGCCGGGCCGGCGGCGTTGACGATCCTCCTCCCGGCGCCTCACGGACGATCGATCGATGAGCTGCGTCGCGCTGTGGGGCTGACGTCGTCCGGCGGCGTGCGGCTGGTGGACCGCTTGGTCGGGGACGGGCTCGTCGAGCGGCGGGCAGGGACCGACGCGCGAACGGTGCTCGTCAGTTTGACGCGACGAGGACGGCGCGTCGCACGAGCGACGCTCACCGCGCGTGCCGAGGCCGTCGAGCGCATCCTCGCTCCGCTCGCCGCCGGGGAGCGGGCGACGCTCGAGGCGCTCGTCGAGACGGTGCTGAGCGCGCACGTCGTCGACAAGCTGCAGGCGCGGACGACTGGCGGATGGGTTTGCCGGCTCTGCGATCAGGCTGCCTGCGGGCGCGACCGCGGCGCCTGCCCCGCCGCAACCGCCGCTGCGTCAGCCCCTCGGCCGGACGTCACTCCGGAGCCGCGGGCGGGGGACCGACGATCACGTGGCGAACGTCAATGACTTGTCCCTGCTCGATGATGAGATGCGCCACCGTGCAGGCCGGCTGACGGCGGCGCTGCATGGCCGAGCCGGGATTGACGTGGTGCTGGACGTGCCCGTCTGCTCTCACGTCCACTTCGTGCCACGGGATGTGGGAGTGCCCGAACACCACGACGTCGCTGCTCGGGAACCACCGACGCAGTCGAGTTGCGCGGCCGGCGGTCGGCCCGCTGTCGTGCACGATCGCCAGCGCGCACCCAGCGACGTCGACGCAGAGGTGTTCGGGAAGGTCGAGCTGGCGGTCGTTGTTGCCCTTCACCGCGAAGACGTCAGGGACGCGAGTTCGCAGCTCCTCCAGCACGGAACTGTCGGTGATGTCGCCGGCGTGCACGACGACGTCGGCGACCGCAAGGTCGGCGCTGATCCTGTCCAGCAGCCGGCCGGCCTGGCTCGGTCCGAGGTGGGTGTCGGCGAGGAGCAGCACGTCTCGTCGGGTCATCGACGCGTCGGTACGGTGGTTAGCGCCGAGGGAGGAGTTCGTGTCGATGGGCGTTGTCATCCGTCCGATCCGCGAGGGCGATGTGGATGCCATCGTCGCGCTCTCGCTGCGGGCTTGGGAGCCGGTCTTCGAGTCGATCCACGAGACCGTTGGTCCGCGCCTGTTCGCGTACTTCTACGGAGACGACTGGCGTGCCCATCAGGCGAGCGACGTGCGACGAGCGTGCACCGCGTACCAGACATCGGTGGCCGAGGTCGACGGTCGCGTGATCGGCTTCACCGCCGTTGACCTGCCCGCCGAGGGCCTCGAAGGTGAGATGATCTACATGCTCGCCGTCGACCCCGACGCACAGGGTGCCGGGGTCGGCGGACAGTTGACGATGGCGGCCGTCGATCAGATCCGCGGCGCGGGGAAGCGGGTTGCGGTGGTCGGCACGGGTGCCGATCGCGGACACGCTGCGGCCCGCGCCACGTACCGCAAGGCCGGTTTCACGCCGTGGCCCAGCGAGCAGCTCTACCTGCTGCTCGACGATCATCGGTAGGGTGAGCGCACGGTAGGGATCGATCTGGCCGCGAGCACCGTTCCGACCACCTACTGGCATGCGCTGGCTGACGGTCGGGTGCAATGCGACGTGTGCCCGCGTGCCTGCAAGATGCGCGAAGGCCAGCGCGGGATGTGCTTCGTCCGGGCCGTGGAAGGCGGTGAGGTGGTGCTCACCACCTATGGCCGCTCCTCGGGCTTCTGCGTCGACCCGATCGAGAAGAAGCCGCTCAACCACTTCCTGCCCGGCACGCCGGTGCTCTCGTTCGGCACGGCGGGGTGCAACCTGGCCTGCCGGTTCTGCCAGAACTGGGACATCTCCAAGTCGAAGGAGGTCGACACCCTCGCCGACGCGGCTTCGCCGGAGAAGATCGCCATCACCGCCGAGCGCCTCGGCTGCCGCAGCGTGGCGTTCACGTACAACGACCCGGTGATCTTCATGGAGTACGCCATCGACGTCGCCGACGCCTGCCGTGAGCGGGGCCTGCACCCCGTCGCAGTCACCGCCGGGTACATCTGCGACGAGCCGCGCGTCGAGTTCTACCGCCACATGGACGCCGCCAACGTCGATCTCAAGTCGTTCAGCGAAGACTTCTACAAGCACGTCGCCGTCGGTCACCTCCAGCCAGTGCTCGACACCCTGGAGTACCTACGGAACGAGACCGACGTGTGGTTCGAGATCACCAACCTCGTCATCCCGGGGCAGAACGACTCCGACCGCGAGCTCGACGAGATGGCGGCGTGGATCGCCGAGCACCTCGGCCCCGACGTGCCGCTGCACTTCACGGCGTTCCACCCCGACTTCAAGATGCTCGACGTGCCGCACACGCCGCGGAGCACGCTGGCGCGGGCACGTGGGATCGCCCTGCGTCACGGCCTGCACCACGTCTACACGGGCAACGTCCACGACACGCCCGGTTCGAGCACGAACTGTCCTGGGTGCGGGCGGCGGGTGATCGAACGGGACTGGTACGTGCTCGGTGACTACCACCTCACCGCCGACGGCCGCTGCACGTACTGCGACACCCAGATCCCCGGGCGCTTCGATGGTCCACCCGGGACGTGGGGTGCCCGACGGCTACCGGTGTGGCTGGACGGATGACGATGCGCGTCCGCCCCGCCGCGGTGGCCGGACGCTTCTATCCGGACCGGCCGGATCGGTTGCGGGAGACCGTGCAGGAGTTGCTCGACCGCGCGGCGGTCGTTCGCGGCTCCGACGATGGACTTCCGACGCCGAAGGCAATCATCGCTCCGCACGCCGGCTACCAGTACTCGGGACCGATCGCCGCGACCGCCTACGCCTCGCTGGCGCCCGTCAAGGGACTCGTCAGGCGGGTGATCGTCGCCGGACCGGCCCACGCCTGGCCCGTCGGCGGCGTCGCCGTGCCGAGCGTCGACGCATTCGCCACGCCGCTCGGCGCCGTGGTGGTGGATGACGACGCCCGTGAGCGCGCGCTCGGCATCGACGGCGTCGTGGTCGATGACGCGGCGCACGCGGAGGAGCACAGCCTGGAGGTTCAACTGCCGCTCACCATCTGCGCGCTGGGCGACGTCGCAGTGCTTCCGCTCGCCGTTGGGCGGTCGGGAGCCAGCGTGCTCGCCGACGTCCTGGATGGGCTGTGGGGTGGCCCGGAGACCCGCTTCGTCATCAGCACCGATCTCAGCCATTACCACCCGGCCCACGTCGCCGCCGCGGTCGACCGCCGCACGGCGGACCAGATCTGCCAGCTCGAGCCACCCGCCGACGAATTCGCGTGCGGCGCCGCGGCGATCGCAGGTCTGCTCCTCACCGCCCGCCGCCACGACCTCGCCGTGCGGCTGCTCGATCTCCGCAACTCGGCGGACACTGCCGGCCGGCCCGATCGCGTCGTCGGATACGGGGCGTTCGCCGTGCTCGAACGGGACCGCTGATGCCGTCCGGTCACGTCGACGTCCGCGCCTACGCCGAGTTGAACGATTTCCTCCCGCCGGCATCACGTGGGATGACGATGCGGCGGCCGTTCCGCAGCCACCAGACGGTGAAGGACGTCATCGAAGCGGCCGGCATCCCGCACACCGAGGTCGATCTCATCCTCGCCGACGGGAGGTCGGTCGGGTTCTCGCACCGCCCCCGCAGCGGCGACCGCCTCGCCGTGTATCCCGTGTTCGAGTCGTTCGACATCGGCCCGGTTGGGCGCCTTCGTCCCGCTCCGTTGCGCGACCCGAGATTCGTCGTCGACATCAACCTCGGCCAGCTGGCCCGCCTGCTGCGCCTCGTCGGCTTCGACGCCACGTGCGACCGTCACCTCGACGACGCCGACGTCGTCGCCGTCGGAGCCGCGGAGCATCGGATCGTGCTCACCCGCGATCGCGGCCTGCTCAAGCGGCGCCAGGTCGCCCATGGTCTGTTCGTGCGGGCCGACGAACCGTTCGAGCAGGTCGTCGACGTGCTGCGCCGCCTTGACCTGGGCGACCGGCTGGCGCCGTTCACGTGCTGCCTGCGGTGCGGCGGTGCGCTTGTCGAGGTCAGCAAGGAGGCGGTCGTCGACCAACTCGAGCCGCTGACCCGCCGTCACTACGACGACTTCGCCCGCTGTTCCCGCTGTGGACAGGTGTACTGGAAGGGGTCGCACCACCGCCGCCTGCAGGAGGTGGTCGATCGGATCGTGGGCGAGCTGGCGACCGATCGCTGAGCGGGCGACGAGGAGCCCCTGGGAGCCGGACATTCATTCAAGGCGGAGTTGCCGGTACTCATGGTGGTGGTCGTGGGTCGTGGTTCGTGTGGGTGTTGGTGGTGGTGGTGGCTTCGTGGTGGAGGGTGCCGTCGGGTCGGCGCAGGGTGATGGTGCGGTCGGGTTTGAGGGTGAGGGTCCAGCCGCCTTCGTGGACGTGGTGGTGGTGGCGTTCACAGATCGGCAGCAGATTGTCCAAGTTGGTGGCGCCGAGGTGTTCCCACCAGGTGACGTGGTGGATGCGGCAGTCCTCGAACCGCACCTGACAGCCCGGGAACCCACACGTGCGGTACATCACGCGCAGGGCGCGGCGCTGCTGGGGGGTGGCGAGGCGGCGGGTTCGTCCCACGTTGAGCGGGACACCGTCGTTGTCGAGGACGATGGGGGTGATGGCGGCGTCGCAGCCGTGGCGGCGCATCGTCTCCACCGGGAGCGGGGATCCGTCTGCGGTTTCGCACACCGTGTCGTCGTGGCGGCCGTGCGCAGGGTGCGGGCGTCGGCGAGCAGGGCAGGTCAGCAACCCGGCGCCCGGTGGTGCGGGCCCCGGTGATCAACCCCACCAAGGCGTCCGCTTTCAGATGGTCGAACTCGACGTCGTCGCCTTGCAGCTGTGATCTGGCGGCGGCGACGGCGGCGTCCAACGCGGCGGCGATGCGGGCGTCGGTTTCGGGGTCGACTTGGAGGTGGGTGTGACACATCCCGGTCACCCGGTCCACCCAGCGCCGCACGCAACGCTGCTGTCGCAACCGGTGCAGCTGGGATATCCCGTCGTCCCGGGACAGGATCCGACCGAGGTTGCGGACCTCCCGCTCGAACGCCTCCACCGGCATCACCACCGCCGACCCGACCACCGCCGACTCCAAATCCTTGAGCTCGGCCCGCCCAGCCTCATCCAACTCAGCGACGAGGCGGGCGAGGGCGTCGACGTGCCCGGCTGACACCCGCCCTGCCGCCAGGGCGTCATGCACCGCCGGCAGGTCGGCGCACACCGTCGCCCGGCGGGCCGCACTCTCGGCGTCACGTAGCCGAGCGGCGCCCGCCGCCGGTCAACAAGCTCGCGGCCGGTTCACAGGATCCTTGATCGGCGAGACGAGCAGCATGCAGCGCGATCCGGGCGTCGAAGGCGTCGAGCCAGGACCGCAGCTGCTGCGACGTCGCCACGAGCTCGGCGAGCCCGGTGCGATCACAGCAGGCGGGGTCGGCGTCCGCCAGCTCGGCGACCAATGCAACGACCCCGGTGTCGTACATACGTTCACTCTACGTACATATGTTTTGAAAGTCAATGTCTATGAGGGATAATCATCACTCGAGGCCAAACATTCGCGCACCGCCGATCCGTCGGCTCATCGGCACCGAACAACGTCCGGACAAACGGAGGTTGACATGGTTCCATCAGGACCCGAGTGGTTCATCGTGCTCGCCGTCGTGCTCGTCATCTTCGGTGGCTCGCAGCTGCCGAAGCTGGCCCGCAACATCGGCAAGGCGCAGAAGGAGTTCAAGGACGGGCTCGGCGAAAGCGCGCCCGGGGCGGACACTGCGCCGGCCGAGTAGCCGGCCGAGTAGCCGGCCGGAGCCGGTCGCCGATCAGCCGGGCGCCAGGTACGCACCGACGACGGCGCTCGTCCGTTCGAGCGAGGCCAACAGCGCAGCGGGCGAGCTCCAGCCGGCGGTCGGGTCCGCAAGTGCGGCCGAGACAGCGACGATGCGGTACGGCATCCGGGCGAGATAGATCGGGTTGACCTGAGGTGGCTCGACGACGAACGTGCCGTCGGGCTGTTCGGCGATGTCGACTCGCACCATGATCCCGTCGAGGGCGCGGGGACCGCAGCAGTCCGTCGAGTCACCCATCCCGCTCAGCATGTTGCCCATGCCGAAGACGACCCATCGACCATTGATCTGTTCGATCGGCTGCACGACATGCGCGTGGTGGCCGACGATGAGGTCGACGGCGCCGCTCGCCGTGACCACCTCGGCGACCGCTCGCTGCTCGTCCGTCACTGCCGTCACGCCTTCGACGCCCCAGTGCAGTGACACGATGACCACCTCTGCACCGCCGGCTCGCGCCTGTTGAGCTTCGGCGACGATCCGCGCTGGATCGATCAGGTTGGAGCGCCAGGACTCCCCGTTCGGGATGGGGAGCCCGTTGTAGTCCTGGGTGGCGGAGATGTGAGCAACGCGCACCCCGTTCACGTCGAAGGTCGCCGGTGCCGCTTCGGCTGGGGTGCGAGCCATGCCGGCGTGACCGAGGCCGGCCAGATCGAACGCGGCGAGGGTGGCGTCGATTCCGGCGGCGCCCTTGTCCATGGTGTGGTTCGACGCCAGCGAGCAGCGGTCGAAACCCGCGCCGCGAAGGCCGACGACGATGTCCGCAGGGACCCCGTAGGTGGGGTAGACGCCATCAGGCTCGGTGCCCGGCGGCGCCACCGGGGTCTCGAGGTGGCAGATCGCCACGTCGACGCCCTCGATGATGGGCCGGACGACGTCGAACATCGGGGCGAACTGGTGGCCCGCACCGCCGGCGTCGTCGCTCGCCTGCTGGATCACCGAGGTGTGCGACAGCACATCGCCGGCGGCGAGCAGGCTGAATCGGCGGGGGAGGGCGGGCTTGGTCGGCACCGCCGTGAACAGCGCGGTCGTGTCCAACGGTTGGACGAGCTCGGACTCCGGTGGAGCAGCACCACAGGCGGTGGCTGCGCCGAGCACGGCGATCGTCACCAGTCCCCGCACCCTCCGACGAGGCACGGTCGCGACCGTACGAGTCACCCACACCCGGGTGGTGGATGGTCCGTTCTCAGCCGGCCGGCGAGCGGCTCGTCGCGTGGGCGACCGCCCAGTCGAGGGCGCGATCGGCGACGAGCTCCCAGCCGGGTACCCCGGGGAAGTGCGGCCGGTCGGCGAACTCGACGTATTCGGTGATGGCTTCCGACTGGCGGTACTTCTTCACGATCGCCCGGGTCACGCTGATGGGAACGACGTGGTCTTGTCCGAACCCCACGAACAGCATCGGAGCTCGCTCGCCGCGCCGGAAGTCGACACGTGACGCCGTCCGGGGGTTGAGGTCGGCCAGA
Organism: uncultured Acidimicrobiia bacterium; assembly: GCA_963774635.1. Classification (GTDB taxonomy): domain Bacteria; phylum Actinomycetota; class Acidimicrobiia; order Acidimicrobiales; family Ilumatobacteraceae; genus JALZMG01. The sequence continues at coordinate 283,758 of CAVZFS010000024.1, read as the reverse complement.
GCACCCTCGAACAGGATCGGGCCGGCGCCCGGGATGGCGTACCGCTCGTAGTACGGCTCGGACTCCTCGAGCGACAGCGTGTTCGTCATCGTGTAGTGGAAGTCCTGGAGCGTGTACTCCACGGCCCGCCGGCGGTTGCGCGGGTTGCGCAGGATGCGGGCTCCGGAGCGCACCGTGCTCAGCGGCAGCCGATGGATGCCGCGTGGCTGTGCAGCGGAGACGCCGACGCCCGCTGCTCCGAGACCGCGCTCCACGAGCAACTGCATGAACAACCCGCCGAAGGAGTGGCCCATGATGATCGGCACGGTGTCGAGCTTGCGGATGAACCGCTCGTAGTGGTCGACGATCTTCCTGATCGACAGGCTGGCCAGCGGCGCCGGGTCGGTCCGCAGGGCCTCGACGTCGCCCTCCAGCCCGGGCCATGCCGGGGCGTGCACCTCGTAGCCCGCCGTGGTGTACCGCTCTGCGAACTGCTCCCAACTCCTGGGCGTCATCCACAGGCCGTGGATCAGCACGATCGGGTTGCTCATCGCTCGTCTCCAGACGTCGGTCGGCGCGCCGCCAGTGTGCCGTGTGCTCCTCGCAGGGTGCCAGCAGGCTGACGCACACCGGAACGCATACGATCCGCGCCGATGCGGGTGCGCGCGTTGGCTCGGCGGCCGCACCGACGATGATCGGACGGCCGATGATCGGACGGTCCCGCCACGTCGTGCTCGGGTTCACGGCGTTGGCCGGTGTGATCATCGTCGGCACCGTCGGCTATGTGCTGCTCGGGTTCGGATTCCTGGACGCGCTGTATCAGACGGTCACCACCGTGACGACCGTTGGATTCCGCGAGGTCGAGCCGCTCGACGGCGCGGGCCAGATCTTCACCGTCGTGCTCATCCTCGCCGGGGTCGGCACGGCGCTCTACACACTGACGGTCCTCCTGGAGCTGCTGGTCGAGGGCCACCTTGGAACGGCCATGGAGAGGAGACGTATGGACAAGCAGATCGCTGCGCTGCGCGGTCACGTCATCGTCTGCGGATGGGGACGCGTCGGCCGCGCAGCCGCCCGCGAGCTCGACGCGGCCGGCATGCGTGTCGTCGTGGTCGACATGGACGCCGAGCGGGTGGCGACCATTCCGCGTCCGTATCTCCACGTCTGCGGCGACGCCTCGGATGACGACGTCCTTCGTCACGCCGGTGTCGACCGCGCGGCGGCGCTCGTCGCCGGCGTTTCCACCGATCCCGCCAACCTGTTCATCACGCTGTCGTGCCGATCGCTCCAACCGCATCTCTTCGTCGTGGCGCGGGCTCGCGAGGAATCGAGCGTCAACAAGCTCCTGCGGGCCGGGGCCGACCGTGTCGTCAACCCGCAGGAGATCGGCGGCGCGCGGATCGCTGCTTTCGTGGCTCGACCGCGCGTCACGGAGTTCCTCGACGTCGTGATGCACTCCAGTGAGACGGAGCTACTGCTCGAGGAGATCAGCCTCGCCCCCGACTCGGACCTGCTTGGTGCGAGCCTCGGTCAGGCGAAGGTGCGCGACCGCACCGGCGCACTCGTGTTGGCGCTGCACGACCCCGAACTCGGCCTGGTCTCGGTCCCAGCCGCAGACATCGTGATGAAGGCGGGGCAGACGCTCATCGCGATCGGCACGCCACTGCACCTGAAGCGTCTCGCCGAGGTCGCCGGCAGCGAACGGTTGCTCGACAGGGCGACCTAGCGTTGCGGGCTGTGGCTGCGCCAAACGTCCCTGGACGCGCCGTGACCTCTCCGCTCCGCCATCTGTTCCGTCACCGCGCGGACAGCGATTCGCTGCTGCGGCTGCCGTGGTTGCGACCACTTGTCGGCGCCCAACTGTTCTCGAGCGTCGGCAATGCGATGGCGTTGTTGGCCGTCGCCTACTTGTCGTTCCAGCACGCCAACTCGCTCATCCACACGGTGATGGTGGCGACCGCCTACAGCCTTCCGGCGGCGTTCGTCGGCGGATGGTCGGGCCGGCTGGCCGACACTCGGGACCACCGCAAGGTGGTCCTCGCCACTTCAGCGGCGTCGATCGGCATCTGGATCGGCGTCGCCGGCCTCGATGTCGCCGGGTTGCTCAACCCATGGTGGCTGACCGTCTCCTCGTTCGTCGCCGGATTCGCCGGTGCGGTGCAGTTCCCGTCATGGCAGGAGCTCGAGCGCCAGCTCGTCCCGACGGACCGCCTGCAGGAGGCGAACGCGCTGTTCTCGAGCGCCGGGGCGACCGCCAGGATCTTCGGTGCCGTCGCAGGCGGCGTCCTCATCACCTGGGCCGGGTCCGGCTGGGCGTTCCTGTTCAACGCTCTGACGTACGTGCCGTTGATGGTCGTCATCGGCTTCATCCCGGCGGGCGCGCCGAAGACCGCCAGACAGGTCAAACGGGTACGGCTGCGTGACGCCCTGCGCTATGCCCGCCAAGAGCCGGCCGTTCTCCTGTCCCTCCGGCTGGTCGTCATCCTGACCCTTCTGGCGGTGCCGATCGCCAAGCTGCTGCCGGCGGTCGCCGATGAATTCGGCAACGAGGCGCACAACCTCGGCGTCTTGACCGCCTTCTACAGCCTCGGCGGCAGCCTCGTCGCGGCCGTCCTGCATCGCGTCACCAAGCACCGCGCGAAGTCCGAGCTCGTCTCACCGGCGGTCCTGGCGTGCGGCGTCTCCCTCGTGATCATCGGCATCCTCGGTGGCGAACTCGGAGGAACCGGCCGGCAGATCGCCGTGCTCGCCTTGCTCGTGCCCATCGGCCTGGGGCTGGCGATGGCCCAAGCGGTCCTGTCGGCGACCGTGCAGGTGTCGGCTTCGGCGGAGATGGAGGGAGAGGTCATCGCCCTCTATGCCGCGGTGGTCAGCGTCGTCACGCCGATCGGCGGCTTCGCGCTGGCCGGCATCGCAGATGCGACGTCGGTGTGGCTCGCCGTGGCGATCGCCGGCGGAGGTCTGGCTGTCGTCGCGGTCGCCATGCGCTTCGTCAGGCCGCTCGAGCTGACGACCGTCGACACACCAGAACACGATGACGCCACGCTGGACCACAGCTACCACCTCGGGCAACACCCCGTGGGGTACGTCCATCCCGGGCAGTTCCACCCGCTCACCGTGGGCCGGCGGAGTCGACCGGCCTCGCGGGTCGAGTCAGCCTCCTAGCTGCGCCGCAATGGTCGTCCGACCGCTGACCGACGACGATCGCGCCTGGATGGTCGCCACGCTCGAGCACGGCTGGGGCACGACGACCGTGGCCCGCCTCGGCGAGCTGATCGACGCCGCACCGCTGTCGGGTTTCGTGGTTGCCGAAGGCGAGCGGCGCATTGGCCTGCTGACCTACCTCGAACGTGACGACGCCATCGAGGTCGTCACGATCCAGGCCCTCCTTCGCGGTCGTGGCGTCGGATGGGCGTTGATGGACGCCGTCCATGCCTTCGCCGTGGAGCGCAACGCGTCACGGATCTGGCTGATCACGACGAACGACAACGGGCGCGCCTTCCGCTTCTACCAGCGTTGGGGATTGGACCTCTGCCGGTTGATCCGCAACGGCGTCGATGCTTCCCGACTCGTCAAGCCATCGATCCCGACCGTCGGCGCCGACGGCATTCCCATCCGCCACGAGCTCGAGTTCGAGTTCATCCTCCGTTGACGAGCTCGGGACGACAACTGATTCGCCGGGCGCCAGCACGTGTAGTGCATCGATCATGTCGACGGCGCGCAGCTCGTCCGCGAACTGAGCGGCGGGTGCGTCGAGCCACACGGGCCGCTTCACGCTGATCGGGCTGTAGGTGCCCCAGTGCACCGGGACCACCACGCGGGCCTGCAAGCGCCGCGCGGCCGTCGCCGCCCGCGCGGGGTTGAGGTGGCCCTCGCCGAGGCTCGGGCCCCAGCCCCAGATCGGGAGGAGCGCGACGTCGATGGGAGCCAGGTCCGCCATCGTGTCGAACAGGTCGGTGTCTCCGGCGAAGTACACGGCGGCGTCGTCCGTGCGCAGTACGTAGCCGACCGGCTCGGCGACGACGCGGCTGTGCGGGCCGCGTCGGTTCGGGTGGACGGCAGGCACGGTCTCGACCATCACGCGGCCGACGTCGAACGTGTCACCGACGCGGGTCTCGTCGACGTTCGGGAAGCCCTTGCGTCGCAACAGCTGCCCGGCCCCAGCAGGCACCACGATGCGGATCTCGCGCCCGAGCCGCCGGAGCGACGGCACGTGAAGGTGGTCGAGGTGGACGTGGGAGATGACGATCGCGTCGGGCGTGGCGACCGTGCTCATGTCGACTCGGTGATGCCGGCGGAGGTGTCCGAGGCGAGCCGTCAGCGTGGGATCGGTCAGGATCCGCGTGTCGTCCAGGTCGATCTGAACGCTCGAGTGACCGAGCCACCGGATCGCTGCGGCGCCGCCCATCTGCGCAGCGTACGACGAGGCGAGGAGTAGCGTTGCTCGCTGCGGAAAAGCCACTCCGAGGGAACGAAGGAGGTCGACATGGCGCCGACTACGACGGTCGACATCTCGTTCGATGAGGACGAGGAGCACACCGACGCCGAGGCGACGATCCGGCTACGCGACCGCGACTTCACCGGCCGCGGCCGAGCCCGGCGCAACCCACAGGACCCCAACGTGCCGGTCGTCGGCGAGGAGCTGGCGACGGCGCGTGCGCTGGCCGACCTGTCGCATCAGCTGATCGTGGCGGCGGCCGACCAGATCGAGAGCTTCGCCGGCGACCGGCTCTCACGCAACGATTAGGGATCCTCCAGGCGGGGGGCGAGAGGCGACCGCTAGCCTCGATGGTCCCCTGCCCTCGTAGCTCAGGGGATAGAGCATCGGCCTCCGGAGCCGTGTGCGCAGGTTCGAATCCTGCCGAGGGCGCTTTCGGTTGCAGCTACAAGGCGAGCCCGAACATCAGACGATGCGCAACTGCACGTCGACGTTCCCCCGAGTGGCGTTCGAGTACGGACAGACCTGGTGCGCCTTGTCGACGAGCGCCTTGGCTGTCGCTTCATCGAGGTTCGGGACGTGCACGTCGAGCTCGACTGCGAGGCCGAACCCGGCGCCGCTCGGCCCGATGCCCACCGTCGCGGAGACCTCGGAGCCCGAGACGTCGGCCTTGTCGGCGGCGGCCATGAACTTCAGCGCCGAATGGAAGCAGGCGGCGTACCCAGCGGCGAACAGCAGCTCCGGGTTGGCGAAATCACCGCCCGGCCCGCCCATCTCCTTGGGGACCTTCAGATCGAGATCCATCACGCCGTCGTCCGAGTGGACGTGGCCATTGCGTCCGTCGCCCGTGGCGTGCGCGACGGCGGTGTACAGGGTGTCCATGCACTCACGCTAGTGACGACGGGCGGGCCGCGTTTCGGGCGCGCGGCGACTGGCTAGACCCTTCTTTCGTGTCAGCGGACGACATCGGGGCGGATCGACGGCTGTTGCTCGGACCGCTGCTTCGCTACGTCGACGAGCAGCGGGCCACGCTCTGGTTCGAAACCGATCGACCCGGCCGGGTCGAGGTCGTCATGGACGCTGATGGGAGCGACCGCGAACAGGGGTCGCGCCATCACACCGACACCTGGACCGTGCACGGGCACCACTACGCCCTGGCCAGCATCGACGCGCTGCGGCCCAACTCGCGCCACGAGTACCGCGTCCGCCTCGACGGGCAGGATGTCTGGCCACCAGCCGGTTCCGAGTTCCCGCCCAGCGTCATCCGCACACCGGACCCCGAGGCGCCGTTCAGGCTCGCCTTCGGAAGCTGTCGCCGCTCGGCTCCGTTCGATCACGAGCATCTGGAAGAGCTCGGCGCCGACGCACTGGTCGCGCTGGCCGAGCGCATGGTCAAGACGCCAGAGGAGGAGTGGCCGGAGCTCCTGCTGCTGCTCGGTGACCAGGTCTACGCCGACGATCCGTCCGACGAGATCGTCGCTCGCCTGCGTGAGACGCATTCCTCGAACACGCAGCGCGATCCCGACGTGCGCGACGAGATCCAGAACTTCGAGGAGTACACCTGGCTGTACCACGAGGCGTGGACGACGCCATGCGGTGCGTTGGCTGCTGTCGACCGTGCCGAGCGGCATGCTGCTCGACGATCACGACCTGCGCGACGACTGGAACACGTCGCTGTCGTGGCGCCGGTGGGCGACGGCCCAGGCGTGGTGGCCGGAGCGGGTGAAGGGTGCCTACGCCTCGTACTGGGTGTACCAGCACCTCGGAAACCTGAGCCCCGACGAGCTCGCCGCCGATGATGTCTACGCCCGTGTTCGAGCCATCACCGATGACGACGAGCGGACCCGGCTCCTGGACCAGATGGCGTGGGACGCAGACGCCGACGCCGCCACGATCCGATGGAGCTTCTGCCGCGACCTCGGCGTCGAGGGCCGCAGGGTACGCCTGGTCGCCATCGACGGACGATGCTCGCGGCACCTCGACCCCGACGACCGTCGCATGGTCGACGCCCTCGAGTGGGCGTGGGTGCGCCGACAGGTGTTGGAGCCGGAGCAGCCGTACACGCACCTCGTGCTCGCCTCCACGCTGCCGATCCTGCTGCCCCCCGGCATCCACCACCTCGAGGCGTGGGACGAGGCGATCTCGAGTGGCGGCGCATGGGGGCGGCCGGGCAAGTGGTTCGGCGAGTGGCTCCGCCAGTTCCTCGACCTCGAGCACTGGGCGTCATTCGGCGAGTCGTTCCGGGAGCTCGTCGAGCTGTTCACCGATCTCGTGCGGTCCCCATCGCCGCCAGCGACGGTGCTGCTGCTGTCGGGCGATGTCCACTGCAGCTACACCGCTGAGGCCTCGCTGCGCGAGACGTCGCACCCAGCAACGGCGATCCATCAGCTCACGATGTCGCCGTTCCGCAACAACATCCAACGGGCCGCCAAGCTCGCCAACCGGCTCTCCCGTCGACGGCGCCCGTCCGCCGCCGTCCGCCGCCTCGCCGCCTCGGCCGGCGTCGCCGAGCCGGACATCACGTGGCAGCTCGACGAAGGCCCGTGGTTCGCGAACGGCGTGATGTCGATCGAGTTCCACGAGTCGTCAGCGCGAGCCATCATCGAGCACGCCCATCTGCGTGACGGGGATCGCCAGGAGCTGGAGCGTACGTTGGAGCTGGAGTTGTCGCCGTCGGGCTGACCCCGGTTCGGGGACGATTCGCGGTCGGCCGTGAACGTGTGCCGCGCGTTACTCTGCTTCGCCGTGCGTACCTCCCGGTTCATCGTTGGGCTCGCCGGCAGCGTTGCCGTCGCCACGTTCGCGCTCGGTGGCGCGCTGGTGTCGGCACAGACGGTGAGTGATGGTCGTGCTGTCCTCGTCGGCAGCCCCGGCTGCCCCGCAGGCACGGCTCAGATCCCGCCGGGGGTGATCGACTTCTTCTTCGCGTCTGGACCTCCTGGTCAGGAGTTCACGATCCTGTCCGTCGACCCTGGCTTCACGGTCACTGCGATCGTCGTGACCGGCGGCGGCAACTCGCAGATGTACGAACCTGGCCAGCGCGGCCTCCTGGCGAGCCCTCCATGGGCCAACCTGCTCGCTCCGATAACAGCCGACGGACGCCTTCCGAACATCGACAGCTGGGTGGCTTGCGGTCCGACGACCCCAACGACCACCACGACCACGACGACGGCGCCGACGACCACGACGACCACGACGACGGCGCCGACGACCACGACGACGATCCCTGTCGACCACGACGACCGACCCGGGTACGACGACCACGACCTCCGGGGCGACGACGACGACGTCCGGCGCGACCACCACGACGTCCGGGGCGACGACCACGACATCCGGGCGACGACCACGACCGCGGCAGGCGTGACCACGACGACCATCGCCGGGCCCACGACGACCGCAGCGCGTCCGACGAGCACGCTGCCGCACACCGGTGGTGGTCCGAACACGAACGTGATCGGTGCCGCTGTGCTGATCCTTCTCGCCGGCGCCCTCGCCACGATGGTCGCCCGCCGCCAAGCAAGCTGATCTCGCCGGCCGCTCGATAAGCGGCTGACCAACTGGGTGCTCGGCGCGGCATCATGTGACCCGCCATGACTGACCCGCTCGAAGCCGTCACCGATCGCCTGCGACCAGCGTTCGAACGCGTCGCCGGTCGCCCCGACGTCGATCCGGTGGTCCGTCCCTCGGACCGGGCGGACTGCCAGGCAAACGGTGCGCTGGCGCTCGCGAAGGAGCTGGGCCGCAACCCGCGTGACGTCGCCGCAGAGATCATCGCCGCCGCAGGCCTCGACGGCGTGGCCGATGCCGAATTGGCCGGGCCGGGGTTCATCAACCTGACGCTGCGGCCCGAGTTCGTCGGCTCGCTCGTGGCCGAGGTCGCGACCGACCCGCTCCTCGGGATCGCTCAGGCGGCGCGCCCAGAACGGGTCGTCGTCGACTACTCGGCTCCCAACGTGGCCAAGGAGATGCACATCGGGCATCTGCGTTCGACGGTCATCGGGGACGCTGTGGTGCGGTTGTTCAGTGCCGTCGGTCACGAGATCGTGCGGGAGAACCACATCGGCGACTGGGGACGACCGTTCGGGATGCTCATCGAGCACCTCGCTGACATCGGCCCCGAGCGAGCCGGCTCGATGGAGCTCGGCGACCTCGACGCCTTCTACAAGGAGGCGACGAGCAAGTTCGAGCAGGACGAGGCGTTTCAGGAGCGCGCCAGGGCCCGGGTCGTGCGGCTGCAGCGGCGCGACGAGGAGACGATGCAGCTGTGGCACACGCTCGTGGCCCAGAGCGCCGAGCACTGGAACGAGATCTACGAGAAGCTCGGAGTGCTCCTCACTGACGCCGACCTGGCGGGTGAGAGTCGATACGAGGCGCTGATGCCCGACGTGCTGGAACGCCTCGATGCGCTCGGTTTGCTGCAGGAGTCCGACGGCGCGCTGGTCGTGTTCCCTCCGGGCTTCACCAACCGCGAGGGTGAGCCATTGCCGTTGATCGTCCGCAGCCGCGCCGGGGCCTTCACGTACGCCACGAGCGACCTGGCCTGCGTGCTCGACCGTGTCGAGCGGATCGGTGCGACTCGCCTGCTCTATGTCGTCGGCGCCGAGCAGTCGCAGCACCTGCAGATGATCTTCGCCGTCTCGGAGATGGCGGGCTGGCTCGTGCCGCCCGTGCACGCCGAGCACGTGTCGTTCGGTCTGATCCTTGGCACCGATCGCCGGCGCCTCCGCAGTCGGACAGGGGAGCCCGCGCGCTTCATCGACGTCATCGACGAAGCGATCGATCGCGGTGTCGCCGCGGTCGCCGAGAAGAACCCCGAGCTGCCGGAGGCGGCGCGCCTCGAGGTGGGCAGGGCGATCGGTGTCGGCGCGGTCAAGTACGCCGACCTCTCGACCGATCGCGTCCGCGACTACGTCTTCGACTGGGAGCGGATGCTCTCGTTCGACGGCAACACGGCGCCCTATCTGCAGTATGCCCACGCCAGGATCTGCTCGATCTTCCGGCGCGCCGCGGTCGAGCGGTCGACCGTGCGAGCGACGGTACCGACACTGACCGAACCGCAGGAGCGGCAGCTGGCGATGACGCTGCTCGGCTTTGGAACGGCCGTCGCCGAAGCGGTCGAGCGCACGAGTCCGCACCGGCTGACCACCCACCTGTACGCGCTGGCGTCGGACTTCACGGCGTTCTACGAGCACTGCCCGGTCCTGCGGGCCCCCGATGCCAACACCCGGGCGAGTCGCCTGGCGTTGAGCGACGTGACCGCCCGGGTGCTGGCCTCCGGGTTACAGCTGCTCGGGATCGAAGCGCCCGAGCAGATGTAGGTAGCGGAATGAGTGGTTGTGGGCCCTAGCCCGCACGTCCGCGAGCGCGCTGGCGACGGCGCAGGCGGCCGCGGACCGGCTGGCGATACGAGCGTTGCGCGGAGCGCAGCACTTCACGCTGGCGATCCTCGACCACTGCGTACCGGAGCTCTGGATGGATGCTGTACATGATCGGATTCCTCTTCGTGTGATTGGCTTCGTGTGATTTGGGTTTCGTGTCGTTGGTTGCGTGTCGTGGGTGCAGTGACGCGTGTCAGCCGCGCCGCTGGCGCTTGGCCTGGCGGGCTTGGCGACGGCGTCGGGCCGCATCCGCCTGCTCGCGCAGGCGGGCGTGACGCTCGTCGACCAATACGCGCAGGTACTGCGGATGGTTCTCGAACATGGTCGTGTCCTTCCCGGACGGTGAATGACCGCAGAGCGCGGTCGCTGATGGAGCAGACGTGACAGCCGGGGGAGCGCTTGGGCTCAGGCGGCGAGGTCGCTACCGACGGCGCACGCAGCGAAGGCGCCGCCGAGGTTCGTCCAACCAAGCATCGTGGTGTGAGTCATCGGGGCACCTCCTTCCGGGGCTCGTCGAGTTCGTTCGCACGTTGATGATCCCACCGACGGGCTCGTGATACCAAGAGGGTTTCGCGAATGAGCCAGCTTCCACTCGCCCTGCTCCCGGACACCGCCGTCGTTGCACCCGACGGCTCGTTGGTGATCGGTGGGTGTCGGATCGATGCGCTGGCCGCTGAGTTCGGAACGCCGCTGTTCGTCTACGACGAGACCCACGTGCGCGCCCGCTGCGGAGAGGCGGTGGCGGCCTTCGGCGCCGAGCGCGTCGTGTATGCGACGAAGGCGTTCCTCTGCCGGGCAATGGCCAGGCTGGCCGTCGACGAGGGTCTGTTGCTGGACGTCGCCACGGGTGGCGAGCTGCATGTCGCGCTTGCTGCTGGCGTGCCGCCTTCGAAGTGCATCCTTCACGGCAACAACAAGAGCTTCGACGAACTGCGCACCGCGCTCGAGGTCGGCGTACGTCGCGTGGTCGTCGACAGCTTCGACGAGCTCGATCGGTTGGACTCGTTGCATCAGCAACGGTCGTCGCCGCCGCCAGACGTGCTGCTGCGCATCACGCCCGGCGTCCATGCGCACACCCATGAGTACGTGGCGACAGGCCAGGACGACTCGAAGTTCGGCTTCAACCTTGCCAACGGCGATGCGATGCGCGCCGTCGAGCGAGCGAGGCGCTCGGCGTCTGTCCGTCTGATGGGCCTGCACTGCCACATCGGCTCCAATGTGTTCGCCGTCGACAGCTTCCGGCGCGCCGCCTCCACCATGGCCGGCTTCGCTGCGCCGCTCGGCCTGCCCGAGCTCGTGCTGGGCGGAGGGCTCGGAGTGGCGTACGTGGAGGGCGAGTCCGCACCGACGATCACGCAGTGGGCCGAGGCGGTGCACGAGGCGTGTCAGGCGGCGCGGGTGCGCTCGGAGGTGAGCGTCGAGCCGGGCAGGGCGATCGTCGCCGCCGCGGCGATCACCGTGTACACCGTCGGCACGATCAAGCGGATCCCTGGCGTGCGGACGTACGTCGCGGTCGATGGAGGGATGAGTGACAACCCGCGCCCGGTGCTCTACGGCAGCGGGTACGAAGCGTTCCTCCCGAGGGCTGTGGACGCCGAGCGACGGCGCCGCGCCAGGATCGTCGGCAAGCACTGCGAGTCGGGCGACGTCCTCCTGTTCAACGCCCACCTGCCGGCCGACGTTGCCGTCGGTGATCTGCTGGCTGTGCCGGTCACCGGCGCGTACGGGCACTCGATGGGCTCGAACTACAACAAGGTCCCGCGACCGCCGGTCGTCTTCGTGCGCGACGGCTCCGCCCGCCTGGTCGTGCGCCGCGAGACCTACGACGACCTCCTGGCGACCGACGTCGACTGATCGGCATCGGCTGATCGACATCGGCTGATCGCGAACCGGAGCCACGTGTCTAACGTGACCCGATGCGCCGGATCTCGGAACTGTTGCGCGACGCCGCTCACCGCGTCCGGAGCACGCTCGGCAATGCCGAGCGCAACACCGGCCGTACGACTCGTCGGACGGCGCCGCCGGTGCGCGCCGCCATTCCGGGTGTGCAGATCGAGTACCGGCCGCAGCGAGATGGCGACCCCGATCCGGGCGAGGTGGTCTGGGCATGGGTTCCGTTCGAGGAAGACCCGACGCTGGGCAAGGACCGTCCCGTGGTCATCGTCGGCCACCACGGCGAGGATCTGTCCGGCGTCGCGCTCACCACGAAGCGCACGGGTCGTTCCAGCCAGGTCGAGGTCGGCAGCGGTGCGTGGGACCCCAGAGGCCGCCCGAGCTACGCCAAGGTCGACCGGCTGCTCGACATCGAGCCGACGTCGGTCCGCCGGGAGGGTGCGGCGCTCAGCCGCCGTCGCTTCGACGTGGTGATCGAAGCGCTCAGCCGGTACCACGATGTAGCCCGGTGACCGCCTCCAGCATGCGGACTACTGTCCGGCCGTGACCGTCGACCTCAAGCGGATTGCCATCAGCACAGGCGGCGGCGACGCGCCAGGACTGAATGCGGTCATCAGGGCCGCCACCTTGGCCGCCCGCAACCGCGGCTGGGACGTCGTCGGCATCCGCGACGGGTTCAACGGCTTGATGCACCCCGAGCGCTACCCACAGGGTGGCCTCGTCCCCCTGACGCGCGAGTCCGTGCGCGGCATCGTGCACCAGGGCGGCACGATCATCGGGACGACGAACCGTGGGAACCCGACGGCCTATCCCGTGCAAGAGGAAGACGGCTCCTGGACCGAGGTCGACCGCACCGAGGAGCTGGTCGGTCTGTTCGGCGCCCACGACATCGACGCGCTGATCACGGTGGGCGGAGATGGATCACTGACGATCGGGGCCCGCCTGTACGACGCCGGCCTGCGCGTCATCGGCGTGCCGAAGACGATCGACAACGACCTCGACAAGACGACCTCGACGTTCGGCTTCGACACCGCGGTGTCCTTCGCTTCGGACTGCATCGACCGCCTGTTCTCGACGGCGACCTCGCACGGGCGGATCCTCGTCGTCGAGGTGATGGGGCGTTACGCCGGCTGGATCGCGGCCTGCGCCGGAGTGGCCTCGGGAGCTCACGCCATCCTCATCCCGGAGATCCCGTTCACGCTCGAGCCCGTCGCGGCGACGATCGCGCAGCGCGAGCGGCGCGGCGCCAAGTTCTCGATCGTGGTCGTCGCCGAAGGGGCCGCCCCGAAAGGCGGCGCGGTGTCCGTGCTCGGCAAGGCCGTCGGGCAGGCCGAGAAGCTCGGCGGTATCGGCGCAATCGTCGCCGAGGGGCTTGAACGGCTCACCGGCAAGGAAGCCCGAGTCGTCGTCCTCGGACACCTGCTGCGGGGCGGGACGCCGACCTCGTTCGACCGGCTGCTCGGCCTCCGCTTCGGCGCTGCCGCAGTGCGTGGCCTCGAGGAGGGCCACAACGGTGTGATGGTGGCGCTCGATCCACCGAACGTGGAATACGTGCCGCTCCTCGACGCGATCCGGATGAAGACGGTGCCGCTCGACTGCGACACGATCCTCACCGCCCGCGACCTCGGGATCAACTTCGGTGACGAGATGCCCAAGGGCCTGGAGATGTCCAACACGCTCTCCGATCCGTGACGCATCTGATGCGGCCGCCGAGGCGCCTGGAGGCGCCGGCGTGCCGAACCGGGTGGTCGCCTCTGAATGACGCGATCGGCGCTTTCTGATGCGGCCGCCGAGGCGCCTGGAGGCGCCGGCGTGCCGAACCGGGTGCTCGCCTCTGAATGACGCGATCGGCGCTTTCTGATGCGGCCGCCGAGGCGCCTGGAGGCGCCGGCGTGCCGAACCGGGTGGTCGCCTCAGAATGACGCGATCGGCGCTTTCTGATGCGGCCGCCGAGGCGCCTGGAGGCGCCGGCGTGCCGAACCGGGTGGTCGCCTCTGAATGACGCGATCGGCGCTTTCTGATGCGGCCGCCGAGGCGCCTGGAGGCGCCGGCGTGCCGAACCGGGTGGTCGCCTCAGAATGACGCGGATCGGCGCTTTCTGATGCGGCCGCCGGGGCTTGCCCCCTAGCCTCAGGCGGGTGCAAGGGCGACACGTGCGGGTCGGGGTGCTCGGCTGCGGCAACGTTGGCGGTGCCTTCGTCGGCTTGGTCGACGAGCAGGCCAAGGAGATCGAAGCCCGCACCGGGGTGCGCCTCGAGGTCACGCGGGTGGCCGTCCGCAACCTCTCGCGTGAGCGGGACGTCGAACTGTCCCCAGGCGTACTGACCCGCGACCCTCACGACGTCGTCGCCGATCCCGAGATCGACCTCGTCGTGGAGGTGATCGGAGGGATCGAGCCCGCTCGCGAGCTGATCACCGCCGCGCTCGCCGGAGGCAAGCCGGTCGTGACAGCCAACAAGGAGCTGCTGGCCAACGTCGGCGTCGAGCTGTTCCAAGCCGCCGACCGCTGCGGCGTCGACCTGCTCTTCGAAGCGGCCGTTGCCGGCGGCATCCCGCTCGTGCGCAGCTTGCGGGAGAGCTTGCGCGGCGAGCCCATCCGGCGCGTGATCGGCATCGTCAACGGCACGACCAACTTCGTGCTCACCCGCATGACCGAGGACGGGGCCTCCTACGGCGAGGCACTTGCCGAGGCGCAGCGCCTCGGGTTTGCGGAGCGCGATCCGACCGCCGATGTCGAGGGCTTCGACGCCGGGGCCAAGGCGGCGATCATCGCCTCGATCGCGTTCGGCGCGCGCGTCGTCGCCGGCGACGTCTACCACGAGGGCATCAGCAACCTGACGGCGGCCGACATCGACGTCGCGCGACGCCTCGGCTACGTCGTCAAGCTGCTCGCCATCGCCGAGCTCGACGAGCCGACCGGCGAGATCGCGGTGCGCGTGCACCCCGCGATGGTGCCGTTGCACCACCCACTGGCCAGCGTGCGCGACAGCTTCAACGCGGTGTTCGTCGAGGGTGACGCCGTCGGGCAGCTGATGTTCTACGGCCGCGGAGCAGGTGGTCGCCCGACGGCCAGCGCCGTGCTCGGCGACGTCATCGACGCCGCGGTCAACCTGACGAAGGGCACGCATGGCACGCTCGGCTCGTTCGCCAAGGCCCGCATCCGCCCGATCGACGAGACCTCGGCGGAGTACCTCATGGGCCTCGAGGTGGCAGACCAGCCAGGTGTGCTGCACGCTGTGACCGGCGTGTTCGCTGACCATGGAGTGAGCATCAGGGCTGCCGAGCAAGAGGGCATCGGCGCCGACGCGCGCCTCGTGTTCATCACCCACGAGGCGAAGGAGTCAGCCGTACAGGCCACGTTGCACGGCTTGAGGGAGCTCGACGTCGTGCGCCACGTCGGTGGGCTGCTGCGCGTCATCGGGACCTGAGTGCGAGGTCCTGAGTGAGATGAGGTCCTGAGTGAGATACGTCTCGACCCGCGGGCGGGCGCCGGAGCTGGCGTTCGAGGACGTGCTCCTCGAAGGGCTGGCGTCCGACGGTGGCCTCTACGTGCCGACCGGGTGGCCCCTGCTGCCGGCACCAACCGAGCTCGACGCCGCCCGCAGCTATGCCGATGCCGCCCACCGGATCGTCGCCCCGTTCATCGGTGACTCTCTGCCCGACGGCGACCTGCGACGGATGTGCGAGGACGCCTACGCCACGTTCGACCACCCGGCCGTCGTGCCCCT
The DNA here is from genome assembly GCA_963774635.1 of uncultured Acidimicrobiia bacterium. Lineage (GTDB taxonomy): Bacteria > Actinomycetota > Acidimicrobiia > Acidimicrobiales > Ilumatobacteraceae > JALZMG01. The sequence continues at coordinate 268,342 of CAVZFS010000024.1, read as the reverse complement.
CGTGCAGCTCGATCACGGGCGATGGCTCGCTGAGCTGTTCCACGGGCCGACGTTGTCGTTCAAGGATCTCGCCTTGCAGCTCGTCGGGCGCCTGTTCGACCACGTGCTCGAACACCGGGGCGAGCGGATCACGATCGTCGGCGCGACGAGTGGCGACACCGGCTCGGCCGCGATCGAGGCGGTGCGCGCCTGCCGGCACATCGACGCCGTGATCCTCTACCCACACGGTGGGACGAGCGAGGTGCAGCGCCGCCAGATGACGACCGTGGACGCGCCCAACATCTGCGCCGTTGCTGTCGAGGGCACGTTCGACGACTGCCAGGACCTCGTCAAGGCGATGTTTGCCGATACCCGGTTCCGGGAGCAGATGCGACTGGCCGCCGTCAACTCGATCAACTGGGCGCGCATCATGGCGCAGATCGTGTACTACGTCACGGCGGTCCGCTCGCTGGCCGGCCCGGTGACGTGCTGTGTGCCGACCGGCAACTTCGGCAACGTGTTCGCGGGGTGGGTGGCGCGCCGGATGGGCACGCCGATCGCCGACTTCGTCATCGCAACGAATGCCAACGACATCCTCGCCCGGTTCGTCGATCACGGCGACATGTCGGTCTCCGAGGTCGTGCCGACCCTCAGCCCGAGCATGGACATCCAGGTGTCGTCCAACTTCGAGCGCATGCTCTGGGTCATCAACGACGGCAACGGCGCGCGCACCGGCGAGCAGATGCAGCGGTTCCGCCAGATCGGGCGGCTGGACGTCGACGAGGAGTCCCGCCAGCGCTGGATCGGCGGAGCCTTCCGGGCGGCCACCGTCAGCGACGAGGAGACGCTGGCCGAGATGCGCCGCGTGCACGCCGAGACGGGTCTGCTGATCGACCCGCACACGGCGACAGGGACGGCGGCAGCGCGGCGCCTGGACGGCGAGTACCCGGTCCTGACGATGGCCACGGCGCACCCGGCCAAGTTCCCCGACGCCGTTGAGCGGGCGACCGGTCATCGGCCGGAACTGCCCGATCACCTCGCCGACCTCTTCGAGCGACCCGAGCGGATCGAGATCGTTCCCAACGATCTCTCCGTGGTGGAGGACCTCGTTCGCAGGTTCTGTCCGTAACAACCGGCCGAAATCGGCTGATCTCCACGGACAGTTCAAATCGATCGGATGTTTGCGACCTGGCTCTGGCCTCGGTATCCTGGTCGCACCTGGGTTGCCAGGTAGCACCTCGTTCCACGTTCCCCCGAACGTGCTGCACGGGTGCGATTCATCTCTCCGTGGGGCGCATCGACGGATCCGGCTGGAGTTCCCGAAGACACCGTCCGCTCTGCCCCTCACGGGTCTCGTACCGGAAAGAGGTACTTGTGGCCGCAGAGGCACTCGAACAGTCGGTCCTGGAGTCCAAGGACAAGGACCAACTCTTGGCAATCGCCAAGGCCCTGGGCGTAAAGGCGAGCGCCCGGACCAAGAAGTCCGACATCATCGATCAGATCCTCGAGTCGACGGGCGCGCCGTCGGCAGCCACCAATGGCGACGCCGCCGCGCCGCCGGCGGCCCCCGAGGTGGAGGCCGCCGCCAACACGTCACCGGCCAACGGTGACGAGGCTTCGACGACCGTCGCCGAGCGGGTAGAGGCCGCCCCGGCGGATCCGTTCGACGAGCCGCCAGCCGAGTGGGAGCTGGAGGTCGGTCCCACCGGTGACGGCGCCAGTCCGGACGGTGACGCTGCGGGCGACACGGCGACGGACGTCGTCGACGAGGTGACCGCTGCCGCGAACGAAGGTCTCGTCAGCAGCCCCGCCGGTGAAGCGCCGCAGTCGCGCCCCGACGGCGGCCGCCAGGACCGGGCGCCGCGGCAGCAAGCGGCCGACCGCCAGGGCCCCCGTGGGGGGGACGGCGGGGAGGATGGCGAGGGCCGCAACCGGCGCCGCCGGCGCCGCCGCAAGGGCGGGTCGCGTGGAGCCGACGGTCCCCAGGGCGACGACGTGGTGGTCGTCGAGGGCGAGACCGAGGCCGTGGTGGTCAACGAGCCTGTCGAGGTGTCGGGGTACCTCGACATGCGCGACGAGGGCTATGGCTTCTTGCGAGTGAAGGGCTACCTGCCGAGCCGCGAGGACGCCTACATCCCCGTCAAGCTGGCCCGCCAGTACGGGCTGCGTAAGGGCGACCACGTGACTGCTCTGTCCCGGCCGGCCGGGCGCAACGAGAAGAACCCGGCAGTGCTCGAGATCCACACCGTCAACGGCGGTGACCCGGAGGCAGCCAGGCGCAGGCCTCGGTTCGAGGATCTGACGGCCCTGTTCCCCGACGAGAAGTTGCGCCTCGAGGTTCCGGACGATCCGGCCAACATGACGGCGCGGATCATCGACCTCGTCTCCCCGGTCGGCAAGGGGCAGCGCGGCATCATCGTGTCGCCCCCGAAGGCCGGCAAGACGTTCGTCATGAAGACGATCGCCACGTCGATCGAGCACAACAACCCCGAGGTGACGCTCATCGTGCTGCTCATCGACGAGCGGCCCGAAGAGGTCACCGACATGCGTCGGACCGTCAAGGGCGAGGTCATCTCATCGACGTTCGACCGCCCGAGCGACGAGCACACCCACGTCGCCGAGTTGACCATCGAGAAGGCCAAGCGGATGGTCGAGCAGGGTCAGGATGTGGTGATCATCCTCGACGGCATCACGCGCCTGTCACGCGCGTACAACCTCGCCGCTCCGGCCAGTGGTCGCATCCTGTCCGGTGGTATCGACGCCGGGGCGCTGTACCCGCCGAAGAAGTTCTTCGGTGCCGCCCGTAACGTCGAGGAAGGCGGCTCGCTGACGATCCTCGCCACGGCGCTCGTCGACACGAACAGCCGCATGGACGATGCGATCTTCGAGGAGTTCAAGGGCACCGGCAACATGGAGCTGCGGCTCGACCGGCGGCTCGCCGAGCGGCGGATCTACCCGGCGATCGACGTCGACGCGTCGAGCACCCGCCACGAGGAGCTGCTGTTCGATCGCAAGCAGCTGCAGATGGTCTGGAAGCTGCGTCGAGTCCTGTCCGGCCTCGCCGCCGACGGCAACGCCGCCCCTGGCCTCGAGTTGCTGATCGACCGCCTCAAGACGTTCCGCACCAACGACGAGTTCCTCAACGAGATCGCCAAACAACCGTCAATGTGATTCGCTTCGCAACCAGAGGTTGCGAAGCGAGCTCGAAGCACCGCCTTCGGCGGCACCCAGCTGGCAGGCGATCGACCGGCCAAGCCGGATCGATCGCCGGGCGGGGGGCTCCGGCAGGAGCCTCTGCCCCCGCACCCCCGCCGTACTATCCGTCGAGGAAGGAGCGGCCGAGTTCGTAGGCGGGCCAGAGGTCGTCGCCGTCGTAGCGCGCCGCCGCCAGCTCGAGCAGGTGGTCGTCGGCGTTCACCGCCACGGTGTGGCGCAGCATCCGGAAAAGTGGCGCGTCGGACATCGAGTCGCCGTACGCGACGCAGCGCTCGATGGAGAGATCGAGCTCGGTCAGCCGTCCACGAACGAGCCGGGGCTTGTCGTCGGGCGTGAGGATGCCTGCCGGGTCGAGTCGAGCGCCGGCGAACGGCACTGCGGGGAATCGCGATGCGATCACCTCGTCGGTACCGAGCGCGAGCAGCTCGTCGACGAAGAAGTCCGGCGACATCGTGATCACCAGGGAGCGCTCGGCCCGATCGCGGATGTCGGCGAGCACGTCCGTCACCCGCCCGAGCCGGCGGGCGGCAGCGAACGCCTCTGACACCTGTGCCGCCGTGAGGTCCGACCACAGCTCGTGGACGGCGAGGGCGAAGCCCTTCGTGTCGAGCTCGCCCGCTCCGAAGCGCGACTCGAGCGTGTGCAGCGCGTCGAGGTGACCGGTGACCTTGGCCAGCTCCAGGCTGGCCGTCGTCGCCGGCAGCAGCGTGCCGTCGAGGTCGAACACGTGCAGGGCACCCATCGTCTGGAGAGTGTGACCGGTGCAACTTGACCGCCCGGTCGAGCCCAGTGCATTCTTCTAGTGAACTTACTCCCCGTCTCACTCTCGGAGGTCTCTACGTATGAGCGACTGGCAGCCGACGGCCTGCATCCTCTGCGAGTGCAACTGCGGCATCGAAGTCCGCCTCGGCGGCGACGACGGGCGGCGCTTCGAGCGAATTCGCGGTGACAAGGCGCATCCTGCCTCGCACGGCTACACGTGCGAGAAGGCGCTGCGGCTCGACCACTACCAGAACGGGCGCCACCGGCTGACGTCCCCGATGCGCCGCCGCGCCGACGGCACGTACGAGGAGATCGACTGGGACACGGCGATCAACGAGATCGCCGACCGCTTCGCCGTCGTGCGCGACACGCACGGCGGGGAGTCGATCTTCTACTACGGAGGCGGCGGTCAGGGGAACCACCTCGGCGGCTCGTACTCGACGGCGACGCGCGGCGCCCTCGGCTCACGGTTCCGGTCGAGCGCACTGGCGCAGGAGAAGACCGGCGAGTTCTGGGTCAACGCCAAGATGCTCGGCACGCATGTCCGCGGCGACTTCGAGCACACCGAGGTCGCCGTGTTCTTCGGCAAGAACCCCTGGCAGTCCCACAGCCTCCCGCACGCCCGCACGACCCTGAAGGAGATCGCCCGGGACCCGGCGCGGTCGCTGATCGTGGTCGATCCTCGCCGCACCGAGACGGCCGAACTGGCCGACCTGCACCTGCAGGTCCGCCCCGGCACGGACGCCTGGTGCCTCGCCGCCATCTGCGCCGTTTTGGTGCAAGAGGACCTCGTGGCCTCCGCGTGGTTGGCAGCAGCACGCCGCCGGGCTCGACGAGGTCGCCGCCGTGCTGCGACAGATCGACGTCGGCCAGTTCGCCGCCGTCGCCGGCGTCGACGAGCACCTCGTGCGAGCAGCCGCCCGGCGCATCGCCGCCGCGTCGAGCGTCGCCGTCTTCGAAGACCTCGGCGTGCAGATGTCGCTGCACTCGACGCTCGTCAGCTACCTCGACAAGCTCATCTGGCTGCTCACCGGCAATTTCGCGATCCCGGGCGGGCAGTACGTGCCGTCGAGCATCGTCAACCTCGCCGGATCGGGCCTGAGCGGCAAGGGCTCCTCACGCACGAGCCCGGTCGCCGGCGCGCGCATCATCTCCGGGCTGGTCCCGTGCAACGTCATCGCCGAGGAGATCCTCACCGACCACCCGGCCCGGTACCGGGCGATGCTCGTGGAGAGCGGCAACCCGGCGCACTCGCTCGCCGACAGCCCACGCATGCGCGAGGCGCTGCTGGCCCTCGACCTGCTCGTCGTGATCGACGTCTCGATGACCGAGACCGCCCGCCTCGCCCACTACGTGCTCCCTGCTGCGTCGCAGTACGAGAAATGGGAGGCGACGTTCTTCAACTTCGACTTCCCGGAGAACGTCTTCCACCTCCGTCGCCCGCTGCTCGAGCCGCTGCCCGGCACGCTCGGCGAGCCAGAGATCCATGCCCGCCTGTGCGAGGCGCTGGGCGCCGTCACCGAGGCCGACCTCCACCCGCTACGTGAAGCCGCAGAGCGGGGTCGCGCTCGAGTTCGCCGCTGCGTTCTTTGCCGCGACGACCGCTCGTCCGGAGCTCGGGCGCCTCGCTCCGGTGCTGCTGTACCGCGTGCTCGGGCCGACGCTTCCCGGCGACGCGGCGGCCGCCGCGGTGCTGTGGGGAGCGGCGCACCGATGCGCGCAGACCTACCCGGAGTCGGTCGCACGAGCCGGGTTCGGCACAGGACTCGAAGCCGGCGAGGCATTGTTCGACGCCATCATCTCGTCACCGTCTGGGCTGGTGTTCACGGTGGACGAACCGGAAGTGTCCTGGACTCGGCTGCGCACTGACGACGGCAAGGTCCACCTGGCGGTGGAGGAGCTGCTGACCGAGCTGGCCGGCCTGTCGACCGAGGTGCCGCCAGGACGTGATCCTGCCTACCCCTTCGTGCTGTCCGCCGGAGAGCGCAGGTCGTTCACGGCGAACACCATCCTTCGCGACCCGTCGTGGCGCAAGCGCGACGGTGCCGGAGCGCTGCGCATCGGTCCGGTCGATGCTGCTCGCATCGGTGTGGCGTCGGGTGATGCGGTGCGCGTGACGACGAAGCGGGGCTCGGCGGTCGCCGTGGCCGACGTCGACGACGCCATGCAGTCGGGTCACGTGTCCCTGCCGAACGGACTCGGTCTCGACTATCCGGACGGTGACACGGGTCCGGTCGTCACCGGCGTGGCGCCGAACGAGCTGACGTCCAGCGAGGACCGCGACTGGCTCGCCGGCACGCCATGGCACAAGCACGTTCCGGCCCGGCTCGAGGCCGTCGGGCCGGCCGCATCGGCCGCCTCATAGCATCGACAGCGATGCGCCGGACCCGCTTCGACGAGTGGCCGTGCCCGATCGCCCGGGCCACCGACCTCATCGGCGACTGGTGGACGCCGCTCGTGCTGCGCGAGCTGTTCGCCGGGAGGTCCCGGTTCGACGACATCCAGGCTGAGCTCGGCTGCAGCCGCGCCGTGTTGACGAAACGACTCAACCGCCTGGTCGACGAGGGCATGGTCGTGAAGGTCCCGTACGAGGTGCATCCGCCGCGCTACGACTACCGGTTCACCGACAAGGGCCGGGCGTTCTGGGACGTGCTGGCAGCGATGTGGCGTTGGGGTTCGGACTGGCTGTGGGAGGGCGAGCCGCCGGTGGTCCTGGTGGACCGTGACACGCGTGCGGAGGTCCGCCCGCTCGTGGTGGACGAAGCCACGGGCGACCACGTCGACGTTCGACGCTTACGGGTCGTCACCAACCGTCGTTCCGTGACGTGCTCGGCTCGCAAGCAAGTTGCTCGCCTCGCCTCCCGAGCTCGCCGCCTCCGCTTCGCTTCGGCGTCTCACCCACCGGCGTGGACCCAGGCTCCCGGTAGACTGAGCAGTCCCATGCAGACCGACATCCACCCCCGTTACACCGAGACCTTGGTGCGCTGCTCGTGTGGCAACACGTTCACCACCCGCTCGACCCGTGGCGGCGAGCTGCACATCGAGCTCTGCAACGAGTGCCACCCGTTCTTCACCGGCAAGCAGAAGCTGGTCGACTCGGGCGGCCGCGTCGAGCGCTTCAACAAGCGCTACGGCACGCGCAAGACCACGAAGAAGTGACTGCCGCGCCGTGATCGGCGCCGAGAACACCGATCGTCGCAGCCGCCTGCGCGCGCTCAAGCTGCAGACGCTGGTCCGCGACCACGTCGGCGCCCCCGTCGCGGCGACCCCGGGTGTGTTCCCGCTCGGCGCCGCGTTCGAGCTCGACGCAACGGCATGGGTGCTGCTGGAAGAGGACCCGGAGCGCGGACTCGGACCAGCACTGGCCTGGGCGATCCGCAACGGCGCTGACCACCTGGAGCTGCTCGCGGATCACGGCACGGGGCTGCTGGCCCGCCGGGCCGAGCACGTGCGGTTGCCGGTCGACGTGTGGCACGTCGAGGGCCGTGCCCTTCTGCCGGCGGTGGCTGAGCCTGCCGCCGCGCCCCCTTCACCATCCGACGCTCACGTGGCCCTCATCCCGACGATGGTCGAGGCCGGCGCGGTCCCGGTGGTCGAGCACGGTGTCGTGTCAGGAGAGGTGCGCGGCCTCGAGGTGTGTCGTGTGGTCGACGATCCGCAGACGGGTGCCGTGCGGCTGGAGGTCGGAGTCGGCGCTCACGATCGTGAGGCCTTCGCGATCGTCCACGGCGACGTTCCCACCGTCGAGGCGTTGGCCGGCGTGGTCGATGCGGTCAAGGCCCACCGTTCGCCGGGCACGCCGCATCCGTTGAACCGCTTGGCGCCCGAGCGCCTGTTGCGGTGGCGACTGGAACAAGAGCCGTCCCTGGTCGGGCTGGCGTCGGTGGCACCCACGCAGCCGCCGGTGCCGCGCCGGAACGTGAAGGATCGCACTGCGTGCTCGGCGATCGGGCAGCGCACTGACGGCACGGAGGTGCTCGTCATCTGTTCGGTCGGCGTCGATCTCGACCTGGTCCCGTACGCGATCGACGCCCGGCTCCACGAGCCGGGCGTCGATGGGGAGGTGATGGTGGTCCTGCCGTCCCGAGACCTCGTCGCGGTGACGTTGGACCTGGCCGCGTTGGCCGATCAGGCCTTGTCGCTGGTCGGCGTCTCGGCCTGAGCGTCAACTGTCGTCGACTCGATGGCGGGCGCCTCCGTCGAGACCTCGATGCGCCGCGGCTCGGCGGTCGGCACCGGGGCGATCGTCACGGTGAGGCGGCCATCGACGTACCGGGCCGACACCTGCTCGGCATCGAGCGCGGCACCGAGGCGCAGGCTGCGCTCCCACGTGATCTGCTCGCTGTTCACGGCGATGGTCAGCGTGCGGCCGGCGACGGAGATGTCGACGGCCTCGGCCGGCGTGCCAGGCAGATCGGTGGTCAGCACCAGCGAACCATCGGTCCACGACGCGTCGATGGTCGGCGTGCGGCGCGACGTCGTCAAGAACGACCGGGAGAGCTGGTCGAACACACGGTCGACGGGTTGATCGAAGACTGGATGGAACGGACGGGTACGGACGAGCATGATGTCTCCTGAGGGGTGTCGAAGCAACTGAAGCACCTCTGATGCTATAGAGAAGTTGAGCGGATACAACTCAGAATTTGCCGGATCTGGGGCGATACCCTGCCTTGCGCCGTGTCCGCTACCGGGTCAATCAGCGCGCGCCTCTCGGCGCGCCTCGCCGCCCTGGAGCAGGAGCACGCCGATCTTGAGGCGCGGCTCGCTGACCCGGCGGTCCTGTCGGACCCTTCCGAGCTGCGCAAGGTCTCGACGCGCTATCGCGAACTGGATCCGATCGTGGACGCCGCCCGGCGGCGCCGGAAGCTGGTCGATGATGCGGCGGCCGGCCGCGAGCTGCTGGAGGGGGCCGACGGCGACGACCGAGTGCTGATGGAGGGCGAGCTGGTCGCCGCCGACAGCGCCCTCGCCATGGTCGAGGAGGAGTTGCGTGCGCTGTTGATCCCTCCTGACCCCTACGCCGGTCGTGACGTGATCGTGGAGATCCGCGGGGCCGAGGGAGGGGAGGAGGCCAACCTCTTCGCTCGTGACCTGTACGAGATGTATCGGGCCTATGCCGCGCGACACGGCTTGCGCGTGGACACGCTGTCCACCGACGTGAGCGATCTCGGCGGAGTCAACGAGGTGACGTTCGCCGTGCGCGGCGCGGGGGCGTGGCCGCGGTTCAAGTACGAGGGCGGCCCGCATCGCGTGCAGCGCGTGCCCGTCACCGAGAGCCAGGGTCGCATCCACACGTCGGCGGCGACCGTGCTCGTGCTGCCCGAGGCGGACGAGGTCGAGGTATCGATCGACGACAAGGACCTGCAGATCGACGTTTTTCGCTCGAGTGGGCCAGGCGGGCAGAGCGTCAACACCACCGATTCAGCCGTGCGCATCACGCACGTGCCGAGCGGGATCGTCGTGTCGATGCAGGATGAGCGCAGCCAGCTGCAGAACCGCGTGCGGGCGATGCAGGTCCTGCGGGCTCGGCTGCTCGACGCCGCGGAGCGTGACCGGAATGCCGAGCGGGCAGTCGAGCGGCGCTCCCAGGTCGGTGGTGGCGGACGGGGGGAGAAGATCCGCACCTACAACTTCAAGGAGAACCGGCTCACCGATCACCGGATCGGCTTCACCGTGTACCGCCTGGCGGACGTGCTGGCCGGTGATCTCGACGACGTGGTTGACGCGCTGGCTGCCGACGAGCGGTCACGGCAGCTCGCCGACGAGCCGTGATCTGGCGTCAGTTGGTGGTCCAGACGACGGCGCGGCTCGCTGATCGGCAGGCGGCCCGCTGGCTGTGCGAGGTGGCGAGCGGCGCCGACGGCATCGACGACGTCCTGGACGAGCCCGTCACCAACCGCATGGTCGCCCATCTCGACGCCATGCTGGAGCGATACGAGAACGGAGAGCCACTCGCCTACGTGCTCGGACGGTGGAGCTTTCGCCACGTCGACGTGTTCGTCGACGCTCGAGTCCTCATCCCACGCTCGGAGACGGAGGTGGTGGCCGGCGTCGCCATCGACCTGGCCCGCGCGGTCGGCCGCCCTGTCACCGTCGCCGATCTCGGCACGGGTTCGGGAGCGATCGGTCTGGCACTGGCCGATGAGCTGCCGCTCGACGGTGTGACGATCTGGATGACGGACGACGACGCGGACGCTCTCGACGTCGCGAGGGCGAACCTGGCCGGCGTCGGACGCGGCGCGGCCAACGTGCGCATCGCCAGTGGTTCGTGGTTCGATGCGCTGCCTGCCGACGTGCGCCTTGACGTCGCCGTGGCCAATGCGCCGTACATCGCCGATGGATCGGCGATGGTCGACGACGCGGTGCGGCGGTGGGAACCGCACCATGCCCTGTTCGCCGGGCCCGACGGCCTCGACGCCATCCGACGCCTCGTCGCCGATGCCCCCGGATGGCTGCGGCCCGGAGGCTGGCTCATCCTCGAGATCGGCGCCGACCAAGGTCCGGCCGTGGCCGAACTGCTCGCTGACCACGGCTACCGCGACGTCGAGATCCGCCCGGACCTGGCCGGCCGCGATCGTGTGGCCGTGGGCCGCTCCAGCTCCTAGCCGAACCGAACCGCGATCTCGTTGAGGATGGTGCCCTCCTCCGGGGTGATGCTCTCGTCGGCGCCGACGAGCTCGCGTGCCGCGGAGAACAGCGCCATGCGCAGGACCCGGCTTGTGATGCGGCCGTCGATGTCGTCCAGCAGATCGTTCACGGTCCCGTCTGCGTACGCCTTGCGCGCCGTCGCCATGGCCTGGCCGAGGTACTGCTCGTACGAGAACGCCGTGCCACGCCAGTCCTCCGTCAGCTCACGAAGGACGCCGAGCTCGTCGTCGCTGAGGTGGGCGTCCGCCAACATCACGACAGCCAGCAGCTCGAGCGCAGCCATGTGCTCACGGTCGGCGGTGGCGTGCACGGCGACGCCTTCGTACAGCTCCTCGAGTCGCCGCGCCTCCTCCATCACCCCGAAACGTGATGCGGCCGGCGAAGGCGCTGGAGCGCCCGCCGTGCCGAACCGGGTCTGCGCCCCTGAACGACGCGGTCGCCAGCTAGCCACCTTCCCGCGGCGGAAGTGACCGGCGCAGGAAGTCGAGCTGGTGCAGCAACAGGTGCTCGGCGACGACCTCCTGGGACGTCATGTGCGTGATCCCGACCAGCGGTAGCACCTCGTGGGGCGCGCCGGCGGCGAGCAGCGCGGCGGACAGTTGCAGCGTGTGGGCGGCCACGACGTTGTCGTCGGCCAGGCCGTGCACCAGGAGCAACGGCCGTGACAGGCCGTCAGCCAGCGGCAACAGCGAACTGGCGTCGTAGACGTCGGGCTGCTCGGTCGGGTCGCCGAGGTAGCGCTCGGTGTAGTGCGTGTCGTAGAGCCGCCACTCCGTGACGGGTGCGCCGGCGACGGCGGCGTGGAAGACGTCGGGCCGGCGCAGGACGGCCAGCGCAGCGAGGTAGCCCCCGAAGCTCCACCCCCTGATCGCGACGCGGTCGAGGTCGAGCTCGGGATGAGCCTCTGCCGCGGCGCGCAGCGCATCGATCTGGTCCTCCAGTACAGGCGTCGCCAGATCGAGGTGCACCGCCCGCTCCCATGCGGCGCCGCGGCCTGGCGTGCCGCGCCCGTCGACCACCACGACTGCGAATCCCTGGTCGGCGAACCACTGCGACGTCAGGTGAGCATTGTGCGCCTGAACGACACGCCCGCCATGCGGCCCGCCGTACGGGTCGAGGAGCACCGGTAACGGCGAGCCGTCGTGACCGGTTGGCAGGATCACCGCGGTCGCCAGCCGCCGAGGACCGAGGAACGAGATCTGCGGCGCCGTGCGCAAGCGGGGCACCGTCGCGTGCGAGACGAGCTCGACACCGTCGAGCGTCTCCCACTGCGCCTTCGGCTCGGCCAGCGTGACGGTGCGCACAGCCACCGTGCCGCCGCCGGCGGCCACGCCGTGCACGCCTGGTTCGTCGGTGAGTGCCTCGAGAGACCCATCGGCCGCTCGTCGCCACACGTGCAGCACCGTTGCGTCGTCGAGGGGGTTGGCGAGGAACAGCACACCTGGCCCGTCGACGGTCGCCACGGAGCGGACCTGCAGCTCGGGAGGCGTCACCGGCTCGCCATCGACGAGCAAGCGGCGGGCGCCGTCCCGATCGGCGCAGGTCACGAGCTGACCGAACGGGTCCAGCCGAGGCACGCCGCCGACCAGCTCGACCCAGGCATCGTCGCTGTCGCGCCACCGCAGCGACGTGGCGCCGGAGAACGGGTCGACATCGAACACGGCCAGCTCGCGCTGATCGCGCGACTGCACGGCGATGATCAACCCCTCGTCCGTCCACTGCACGTCGGCGAGGTACGGATGCTCTTCGCCGTCCCAGTCGACGGTGACCATCGACCCGTCGAGATCCACCAGATTGAGCGACGTGGACGGGTTGGTGCTTCCAGCGGCCGGATAGGCGACTTCGCCGGCCGGCATGGCGGGATCGGCGGGATCGCTGATGTACCAACGCGGCACCTTGGCCGTGTCGACCCGCGTCACCGCCAGCGTCGTGCCGTCGGGGTTCCACCAGAACCCGCGCTGCCGTCCGATCTCCTCAGCGGCGATGAAGTCGGCGCTGCCCCACGTCACGGTGTCGGGCTCGTCGTCCTCACCGCCGGCGAGCACGCGCCAGCGGCCGTCCAGTTCGCCAATGCACAGCAGGCGTCCGCTGACGTACGCCACGCGTCGACCGACCGGGTCCGGGCGTGGGTCGAAGACGGGTCCGGCGACGGGAAGCTCGCGGGCGTTGGCGCTGAGGAGCCCCGCCACGAACAGCCGGCCCGCAAGGGCGAAGGCGGCGGCCGTGACGTCCGAGTTGGTGGCGAACGCGGTGATCCCACCGGCGGACTCGCGGGCACGTTCCCGCCGGGCTCGTTCCTCGGGCGGGAGCTCGTCGAGATCTCTACTCGCCAACAGCACTGCGGGATCGGCGACCAGGTGCTCCTCGCCGGTTGCTGCGTCGAGCGACCACAGGCAGTTCACGGGATCGGTCCCACTTCGGCTGCGCAGGAAGACGATCCGTCGACCGTCCGGCGATACGAGGACGTCCCGTGGCTCGCCGAGCGTGTAGCGCTGGGTACGGGCCGACTCGCGAGGAAAGGAGTCGGCCGGTTCGCCGTTCATCGTTGCCACCGTAGGCCGCAGCCACCTGGCGATGGTCGCCGCACGAAGACGTCAGCCTCAGGCCAGCTGCCAGAACTCGTCGACCAGCCCGCACGCTTCGAGGATCGCCTGGTTCTGCGCCGTCGTGTGCGGCCGCCAATCGGGCGCCAAGCGGTCATGCCACCACGCGTGGGCGAGGTCGCAGAGCGTCGTCACCGGAATCGTCGCGCCGGCAGGTCGACCCGCCAGCCAGCGCTCGATGTGCTCCTCCGACCGGAAGAGGCACATCGTGCTTCACGTGAAGACGATGTCGTCCCACCACTGCGCGGCAGGAACGAGGCAATGGAACAGCACCGTCGCGTCGTCCGGCTGGCGCTGGCGGACGTCGATGGCCAGTCGCGTCGCGCAGTCCGGGCACGTCGTGTCGATGTGCCCATCGACACCGAGCGCGGCGCAGATCCCGAACGCGTCCCACGCACAGTTGGCGTACCAGGAGCGCCCATCGGCGTCGACTCGGAACGGCGTCGGCACCGCTGAGAACGGGTGAGCCATGCGGATCGCGCTGCCGTCGAGGACGAGCGCGTGGGCGTCGTGCAACCGCCGCCACGAGGCAGTGACCGTGTCGGCGGCCTCGTCCATCGCCGCACCCACCTCGACAGCCGTCGGCGCCCGCCCCAGCTCGGCGAACATCCGATACGTGCGATTGCGGACCGTCACGTCACCGTCGTCGATGACCGAATGCTCTCACGGGTCAGCGGCTGAACGACGCGACGGCATCGAGGATCACGCCGAAGGCGTCGTCGGCGGCAACGTGCTCCAACACCTCGCACGTGGGTGGTGGCCGCTCGACGAGGGTTCGGCGGTCGATGACCGTCATGCCGCGCGTCAGCTGGCCGCGAGTCTCGACGGCGACGTGGCGCGCTCGACGCCGGAACAGCTCTGGGTGGGTGAGGGCCAGCACGGCGCACGGGTCGTGGATCGCGGCACCCGCGACGTCCTCGTGACTGGCGATGTACCCGGTGGAGTAGAAGCGCAGCAGGCCGGTCAGCGTGGCGGCCAACCGGCCGGGTACGGCGGCCAGCTGCTCGAGGCGCTCGGGTGTGGCCAACAGCTGGTACGTCACGTCGAGTCCGGCCATGACGAGCGGACCGCCGTAGCCGAAGACGACGGCTGCCGCCTCGGGGTCGGCCCAGATGTTGTACTCGGCGACTGCTGAACGGTTGCCGAACGAGCCGCCACCCATCACGGAGATCCCGCCGACGAGGCCGGGCAGGTCCGCCGCCGACCGCAGCGCCAGCGCGAGGTTGGTGAGCGGGCCGACGCCGACGAGCCATGTGCCCGGGCGGCGCCGGCACGTGTCGACGATGTAGGCGACGGCGTCGGTCCCGTCGGCTGGCCGGCTCGGCTCCGGGAGGTCGGCGCCGTCGAGCCCGGTGATGCCGTGGATGTGCGGACCATGGCGCGGCTCCTCCAGCATCGGCCGGACGGCACCTGAGTGCACCGGTACATCGATGCCGAGCAGGTCGCGCAGGATGAGGGCGTTGCGCGTCGTCTGCTCCAGCGGTGCGTTACCGGCGACCGTCGTGATCCCGAGCAGCTCGGCGTGGTGCGCCGCCACGACGATGGCGATCGCGTCGTCGTGCCCCGGATCGCAGTCCAGGACCATCGGCACCCGGTCGCTCACGTGAGGCGAACGCTCCCCGCGGTGTCGAGGTCGACGCCGCGGCCGACCCACTCACCCTCGCCGAGCGCGGCCATGACTGCCGTGTCATCCGAAAGCCCCCACGCCCGGCGCCCATCGTCGAGGAGGCACGTGGTGATCGCCTGCTCGGGCTCGCCGTCGCGCCCGTGCATGACCGTGTACGCCTCGATCGTCGCCGGTCCGACGGCCTCCTCGATGGTCGCCAGTCGCCGGCCCGGGAGGGCGTCGATCTCGTCCTGCGGATCGTCGTGGCGGAAGCCGTTCGTGGGTGGTTCGGTGCCGTAGACACCGAACGAGTGCTTCGTGACGTAGCCGCCGTTGGCCCACACCAGCGCCCGCTCGCCCGCCTGCTCACGCAGCTCGCCGACAACGGTGGCGATGGCGTGCATCACGTAGTTGTTCCAGGGTCCGCCGGCGAAGGCAAGGCCGCCCGTGCGCGTGAGCTGGCGGTCGAGGCCGAGCCCGAGGGATGCCGCGCCGAGTTGGACGGCCGACGGGAAGCAGGAGTACAGGTCGATCAGCGCGACGTCGTCGACGCCGATCCCGGCGAGGTCGAGCACGGCGCGCCCGCCGCGCTCGACGGCGGGCGTGCGGCTGAAGGTGTCGCGGTGCGAGACGTAGGGATGCTCGTGGCAATCGGTGCCGGCCTGCGGGAAGATCCATCGATCGCGGGCGACGCCGAGGCGTTGCGCCGCCTCCGCCGTGCACATGATGACGGCGGCCGCCATGTCGACGTCGTTGTTGGAGTTCATGTACTTGCGATACGGCGCGCCGACGAGGCGGTTCTTCGGCGAGATGGTCCGGATCTCCTCGGGCGACTTCGCATCGCGGATCCACGCGTACGGATTCGTCGCGGCGACGTCGCTGAAGCGCGACCACAGCTCGCTGACGGCGACGAGGTGGTCGTCGGGGTCACGGCCGGCGGCAGCCCGCACCGCGGTCTCGAACATCGGGTACAGCTGCACGGGCAGGTAGACCCCACGCTCGGACTCCGCCGGGTGCGTCATGTCGAGCTCGCCACCGAGCATGACCGGCGGGACGTCGTCCGGCGCCTTCGCCCAATCGAGGATGGCGCCGCTCTTGCGCGCCCGCATGCCGCGTCCTCCACGCCTCGCCGCCCACGAGCACGGCGACGTCGAGGCGGCCGGCCAGCAGGTCCAGCGCCGTCTCGTTGACGAGCCGCTGCGGGGTGTTGCCGCCAGCGGTCGTGTACGCCAGCTCCGACGGCGACTGCCCGAGACGTTGAGCCAGGACCCAGGCGGGGTTGCGGTAGCGCCACGAGAGCGAGCTGACGACGCGGATGGAGTCGAACGGCGGCGGTGCTGTGAGGCCGGCGTCGGCGGCCGCCGCACGGATCGCCTCGTCCATCAACGCAACCGGTTCGACGGCGTCCTCGACGGCGTTCGCACGATGGACGGACTGGCCGCCGCCGATGAGGATCGGCGTCCGTGGGTCGATCGTCACGGGCGGCGAGGTTATGCCGGTACCCGGCAACGGCCCCAGCCGTAGGATCGAGCCGATGCCGTTCCCCACCGACACCGAGCCGGATACCGAGATCGAGGCGCTGCTGGCTCGTGAGCTCGAGCGCCAGACGACCGGACTGCAGCTCATCCCCAGCGAGAACTTCACCTCGCCGGCCGTGCTGCGCGCCGTCGGTTCGGTGCTGACGAACAAGTACTCGGAGGGGTATCCGGGCAAGCGCTACTACGGCGGTAACAGCGTCATCGACGAGGTCGAGGCGCTCGCCATCGATCGCGTCAAGTCGCTGTTCAACGTCGAGCACGCCAACGTGCAACCGCACTCAGGCGCCAACGCCAACATGAGCGCCTACCAGGCGCTGCTCGAGCCGGGCGACACCGTGCTCGGCTTGAGCCTCGACCACGGCGGCCACCTCACGCACGGCTCGCCGGTCAATGCCAGCGGGCTGCTCTACCGGTTCGTCTCCTACAAGGTGACGCCCGGCGACGAGCGCATCGACATGGACCAGGTCCGCGACCTCGCCCTCGAGCACCACCCGAAGATGATCGTCGCCGGAACCACGGCGTACTCCCGTCGAATCGATTCGGAGCCGTTCAGGGCGATCGCCGACGAAGTCGGAGCGTTGTTCCTGTTCGACGCCGCGCACATCGCCGGCCTGATCGTCGGCGGTGCCCACCCGGACCCGACGCCGTACGCCGACGTCGTCACGTTCACCACGCACAAGACGCTGCGTGGTCCTCGCGGCGGGTGCATCGTGTGCAAGGCCGAGCACGGCGCGGCGATCGACAAGGCCGTGTTCCCGGGATGGCAGGGTGGCCCGCTCGAGCACGTGATCGCCGGAAAGGCCGTCGCGTTCCGTGAGGCGGCGCACCCGTCGTTCAAGGAGTACGCGCATCAGATCGTGACGAACGCGTCGGCGCTCGCCGAGGCGCTGGTGGGGGAGGGGTTCCGCCTCGTCTCGGGGGGCACCGACAACCACCTGATGGTCGTCGACCTGCAGTCGGTCGACGCCGAGCTGACCGGCAAGGTGGCCCAGATCACCCTCGACGAAGCCGGCATCACGACGAACAAGAACACGGTGCCCAACGACCCGCGCAGCCCGTTCGTCACGAGCGGTCTGCGCATCGGCACGCCGGCCGTGACGACGCAGGGGATGGAGGAGCCGCAGATGGCGCAGATCGCGTCGTTCATCGCCCGCGCCCTCCAGGACCGCCAGTCACCCGACGCTCTCGCCGGGATCAAGGACGAGGTCGCCGCGCTCTGCGCCACGTTCCCGGCGTATCCCTGAAAAAAAGTTTGGGTGACACCGATCTGGCGGCGGTCGACCGCGAGATCGGTGACGCAGGTGGTGGAGAGGCGGCCTCCTAGGCTGGTGGCTCGTGCCGTCGACCGGTGATTACGTACTCATCGGTCTCGTCGCGTGCGCCGCGACATTCGTTGCCACGCCGCTGGTCGGCGCGCTCGCTCGATGGCGGGGCTGGCTCTACGAGCCCAACGACCGCACGGTGCACACGTCGCCGATCCCCGACATCGGCGGTCTGGCCATGTTCTTCGGCTTCGTCGTTGCGCTCGTGGTCGCCCGCCTGCTCGACGACTTCGACAGCCTCTTCGCCCGCAACTCCGAACCGCAGGGCGTCTTGGTGGCGGCGGCACTCATCATGTTCGTCGGGCTGTGGGACGACATCAAGGGGCTGTCGCCCCCCGCCAAGGTGACCGGAACCGTCATCGCCGGGCTCGCCCTCGTCTGGTTCGGCGTGAACATGTACTACTTCCGGCTGCCGTTCCTCGGGGTCTTCTACCTCTCCGACGACTGGATCCCGCTGATCACCGTCCTGTGGCTGCTGGGGATGACGCAGGCGATCAACCTCATCGACGGGCTCGACGGCCTGGCCGCCGGCATCGTCGCCATCGGTGCCGGCGCCTTCTTCCTCTACAGCCAGAAGCTGTCCGACGCCGACCTCCTGAACCCGCCCAACCTCGGTCCGCTCATCGCCATCATCGCTGTCGGCCTGTGCGTGGGCTTCCTCCCGCACAACTTCAGTCCGGCGCGCATCTTCATGGGGGACAGCGGGGCCTTGCTCCTCGGCTTGCTGATGGCCGTCGCCACCAGCGTCGTCGGCGGCCGCACCGACCCCGACCAGCGCTTCGTCGGCCAGACGTACTTCTTCCTCGCCCCACTCGTCTTGCCCCTGTTCATCCTCGGCGTCCCCGTGCTCGACCTGACGTTCGCGATCGTGCGGCGGGCCACTCGGCGCAAGGCGCTCGACGTCGCCGACAAGGGCCACCTCCACCACCGGCTGATGAACCTCGGCCACGGGCACCGCCGCAGCGTCGTCATCCTCTGGACGTGGACCGCACTGCTGTCGGTGTTCGTCCTCTATCCGGTGCTGTCGGGCGAGAACCCGACGTATCTGCCGTTCGGCATCGTCGCCCTCGGCATCGTGCTGTACACGGTGCTCCACCCGAGCGTGCGCAAGCACCGAGTGTTGCGATGGTCACCCAAGCGCCGCCCGCGCCGCGCGGCCTGCCGACGCGACGTGGGGGTCGTATCCGTGGGTGCCGTTGGTCAGCAGCTCTCGGGCGGCGTCGGCGACGGCGGCCCAGGCGACCCAGCACAGCGCCCCGCCGACCGATATGCGGGCGGCCCCGGCGCCGGCCAGCTCGGGGACCGTCGGCCCGCCCGGGAGGAGGAGGATGTTGACCGGACGGCCGAGCTGCCCAACGACGGTGCTGACGTCGGCGACGCTCGCTAGTCCCGGCGCGTAGAGGACGTCGGCTCCTGCCTCCTCGTACGCCTGCAGCCGAGCGATCGTGTCGTCGAGGTCGTTCACGCCGCGGATCAGGTTCTCGCAGCGCGCCGTGAGCACGAGCCCCGACTCGCGTGCAGCCTCGACCGCAGCCGCCACCCGAGCCACCGCGAGGCCGCGCTCGTGGATCGGTCGTGCAGGGTCGCGTGTGTAGTCCTCCACCGACGCGCCCGCCGCGCCGACGATCGCTGCGGCGCGGATCGTGTCCGCCACTCCGTCCGGATCGTCGGCGAAGCAGTCCTCGAGGTCGGCGTTGACCGGCAGCGGAGTTGCCGCGGCGAGCGCTGCCGTGTGGTCGATCGCCTCGTCACGAGTGACGCCGCCGTCGGCGCGTCCGAGCGTCGCGGCGAACCCTGCGCTCGTCGTCGCGATCGCCTCGAAGCCGAGTGAGAAGAAGAGCTTGGCCGAGCCGGGGTCCCACGCATTCGGCATCACGACCGGCTCGCCGGGACGGTGCAACGAGCGGAACGTGGCGCGGACGTCACTGTTCGTCATGCTCCGATCATGACGATTACCTAGGAGGGAATTGGCATCGTAGAGGCGTGTGCGGTAGCTTGTTACCGCGTTCACAAGCGCCGACCGGCCCGAATGGACGATCATCACCGCCGATGAAGCTGATCCCCACGAAAGTTCGCACCCCGCGGACGACCAACGACGACACGTTGGGTCAAGGCATGGACGCCGCGTTGACCATCGCCTTGTTCTTCGGGATCGGCTTCGCGCTCGACCGCTGGCTCGGCACGACGCCCTGGCTGATGATCGTGTTCACGCTGCTCGCCGCCGTCGGCTTCTTCGCCAAGTTCAAGTACCGCTACGACGCCCGCATGGCCGAGCACGAGGCGGAGTTGGCGAACGCCGAGTGACTCGCGCGTCAGACGCCGGCCGACGCGAGGGTGCGTCGCGTCGTTCAGAGGCGGAGACCCGGTTCGGCACGGCGGCGCCTCCAGGCGCATCGCCGGCCGCATCGACAGCAGGGTGCGTCGCGTCGTTCAGAGGCGGAGACCCGGTTCGGCACGGCGGCGCCTCCAGGCGCATCGCCGGCCGCATCATCGAAGGGCACGAGCTCGTGACCGAAGCAGCCGACGTCTTCACCACCCGCTTCGACGGTCCGGCGCCGGAGGTCACCGTCTCACGCGACATGATCAAGCGGCCTGATCGCGGCGCCGATCATGATCGCCATCTGCGGCGTGATCTGGGGTGGCGACGGAGCATGGTCGGCGGCCTACGGCATCGCCATCGTGCTGGCCAACTTCGCGATCGCCGCGGCGATCATCGCGATGGCCGCCCGGATCTCGATCGCCCTGCTCATGGGCGCCACCCTGTTCGGCTACCTGATCCGCCTCGGGCTGATCTTCCTCGCCGTCTTCGCCGTCAAGGACGCGTCGTGGATTTCGCTCCCGGCCCTCGGCGCGACCATCATCGTCACCCATCTCGGGCTCCTTTTCTGGGAGCTCAAGTACGTCGCCCTGTCGCTCGCCAATCCCGGTCTCAAGCCCGCCCGCTCGTGAACTTCGGAGTCGCTGTGTTCGGACTCGAATTCCCACCGATCAACGCCATCCTGCGCTGGAAGGATCTCTTCCCGACGTTCAACAAGATCGCGTTGATCGCCGTCGCCGCGGCGCTCATCGGGATCATCATCTTCCTGCTCGCCGGAAACCGCGACGGCACCAAACCCCAGCGCGGCGTGCGCAACCTCGCCGAGATCATCGTCGAGTTCATCGAGGACCAGATCGTGATGCCGACGATGGGCCGCGCCGGCCTTCGCTGGACGCCGTTCCTCATCAGCCTCTTCGTCTTCATCCTCCTGTGCAACATCCCCGGCGTCCTGCCGATCCTGCAGATGCCAGCTACGGCGCGCATCGCCATCCCGCTCAGCCTCAGCCTGCTTGTCTGGGTGATCTTCATCCTGGTCGGTCTGCGCCATCAGGGCCTCGGCTACTTCGGCCACCTTGCCTGGCCACCGGGCGTTCCGACCGCGCTCAAGCCGCTGGTCGGGGTCATCGAGCTGCTCTCGACGATCATCATCCGGCCGTTCTCCCTGACCGTCCGACTCATGGCCAACATGATGGCCGGGCACATCCTGCTCGTGACGTTCGCCCTGCTGACCGAGTCGCTCGTCCAGGCCGAGACGAACCGCTTCATCCTCGCCCCGATGGGGATCCTGCCGTTCGCCATGCTGCTGTTCCTGACGGCGTTCGAGATCCTCGTCGCCTTCCTGCAGGCCTACATCTTCGCCATCCTCACCGGCGTGTACATCGGGACCTCGATGGAGGGTCACGGCGGCGACGAGGACGTCATCCCCGACATGTCCGAAGCCGGCAAGCACGCCGAACCCGACCGGGCCTACGCCCACTGATCTCCCCGTCCCACCAGCCCAGGAGAGAAAGCACACCCATGGAAGCGCTCAGCCAGCTCATCCAGCAGGCCCCGGTGGATCCGGACGAGGCCAAGAACACGAACGCCGCCATCGGCGCCGGGTTCGCCTACGGCATCGCCGCCATCGGCCCCGGCATCGGCATCGGCTACCTCGTCGGCAAGTCGGTCGAGGCCATGGCCCGCCAGCCGGAGGCCGCCGGCATGGTGCGCACCACGATGTTCCTGGGCATCGCCTTCACCGAGGCGCTGGCGCTCATCGGCTTCGTGGTGTTCATCCTCCTGAAGTTCGCCTGACGAGAGGGAGTGGACGTGCTGTCAGCCGTCGCCACCTATCACGCCGTCGAGCGGTGAGGTCGCCGTCGTCCTGCAGGGCATCGCGCCGATGGCCGAAGAGGGCGAGGGAGAGGAGACCGAGAACCCGATCATCCCGATCGCCCCTGAGGGCAAGGAACTGATCTGGGGATTCGGGTCGTTCGCCGTCTTCGCCCTGCTGATGCGCTACTTCCTCTACCCGCGCCTGCGCAAGGGCATGGACGCCCGCTATCACATCATCAAGGGCGGCCATGACGAGGCCGATCGCATCACGGAGGCCGCCCAGTCCGACGTCGCCCGATACGAGGCACAGGTCGCCGCCGTGCGGGCGGAAGCCCAGGAGCGCATCGAGGCTGCCCGCGCCGTGCTCGACGCCGAGCGCAGCGACCGCTTGGCCGAGGTCAACGCCCGCATCGCCGAGCGGCGTGCAGAGGCGGCCACCGAGGTCGAAGCCGCTCGCGCCGCCGCCCAGGCCGAGGTCGACCAGGCGGTGCGCGCGGTGGCGGCGAGGTTCGGCGAGCTGGCGCTCGGTCGCACACCCGACCCGAACGTCGTCTCGTCAGCCGTCGCCGAGGTCACGGGCGCGGGGGTCGGTCGATGAACGGCGTCGTCGCACAGGTGCTGGTTCCGCTGCTGCAGCACCTCCCGCGCGCCGAAGGTGATCTCGACGACAGCGGCAACTTCACGACCACGAACTGGCTGATCCCCGAGCAGGCCGAGCTGATCTACGGCGGCATCGCCTCGGCGATCATCATCGCCGTCCTCGTCTGGAAGGCCGGCCCGATGGCCCGGAAGGCCTTCCGCGACCGAACCGAGCGGATCGAGGAGGAGCTCGCGGATTCGGCGCAGGACCAGGCGCAGGCCGAGGCCAAGGCGAGCCAGGTCCGCACCGCCCTCGGCGACATCGAGAGCGAGCGCCGGCGCATCCTGGCCGACGCCGACACCCAGGCCGAGTCGTTGCTCGCCGATGGGCGGGCTCGGCTGGGGCCGGAGATCTCCGAGCTCGAGGCGAAGGCGGATGCCGACATCGCAGCTGCCCGTGAACGCGTCTCGGACGAGTTGCGGGCCGAGATCGCTCGATACGCCAGCGCGGCCGCCGAGCGGGTCGTTGCTCGATCGCTCGACGACGCCGCCCAGCAGCAGCTGATCGAGGACTACATCCAGCAGGTCGGCGCGGCGGCTGGCGGCAGCGTGCATGAACGCAATGACGGCCGCATCGACGGCTACGCCCGCGGGCTGTTCGAGGTGGCGCGGGCCGAGGGCACGCTCGACGAGGTGGAAGACGAGCTGTTCCGCTTCGCCCGGTCGTACGAGTCGAGCGACGAGTTGCGCAATGCCCTGAGCGACGACCAGATCCCGCCCGGCAAGCGCCAGGCCATCGTCGAGGACCTGCTCGGTGGGCGGGCGACGCCCGACCACCGTGCAGCTCATCTCGATGGTCATCGGGTCGGGCCGCAGCCGCGAGCTGCCGGCGATCATCGACCGCATGGTGGAGCGGGCCGCCGCGTCCAAGGACCTCGCTCTTGCCGAGGTGCGCAGCGCGATCCCGCTGACGGCCGACCAACAGGACCGCCTCAAGGCTGCCCTCGCCAACGCCACCGGCAAGACCGTTGAGCTGAAAGTGATCGTCGACCCGTCCGTGCTCGGCGGGCTCGTGGCGACCGTCGGCGACAAGGTCATCGATGACACCGTTCGCACCCGCCTCGACCAGCTGAAGAGCCGACTCTGACATGGGCCGGCCGCTAGGACGCCACCGGCACGGGCCGGCTGCCAGGACGCCGTTGAAAGGGACCTGCACGACATGGCTGAACTGACCCTCTCCGCCGCCGACATCGCCTCCGCGCTGACCAAGAACCTCGAGGGCTACGAGCCGTCGCTGGAGGCCCGCACGGTCGGACGGGTCACGGAGATCGGTGACGGCATCGCCCGCGTGGTCGGGCTGCCGGACGCCGCTGTCAACGAGCTGCTCGAGTTCGAGGACGGCACCCTTGGACTCGCCCTCAACCTCGACGAGGAGTCGATCGGCGCCGTCGTGCTCGGTGAGGGCTACGAGATCGAGGAAGGCCAGACCGTCAAGTCGACGCGGCGCATCCTCTCGGTGCCGGTCGGCGACGGCGTGCTCGGCCGGGTCGTCGATGCCCTCGGCAAGCCGGTCGACGGCCAGGGTGACCTGGTCGGCGCCCAGCTGCGGCGGATGGAGATCCAGGCGCCCGGCATCATGGGACGCCAACCCGTCAGCCAGCCGCTGCAGACCGGGGTCAAGGCGATCGACTCGATGACACCGATCGGGCGCGGCCAGCGCGAGCTGTTGATCGGCGACCGCAAGACCGGCAAGTC
This sequence comes from uncultured Acidimicrobiia bacterium, assembly GCA_963774635.1. Classification (GTDB taxonomy): domain Bacteria; phylum Actinomycetota; class Acidimicrobiia; order Acidimicrobiales; family Ilumatobacteraceae; genus JALZMG01. The sequence continues at coordinate 244,202 of CAVZFS010000024.1, read as the reverse complement.
GAGCGTTGCCGTGGACACGATCATCAACCAGCGCGGCCAGGGCGTGAAGTGCATCTACGTGGCGATCGGCCAGAAGGGCTCGACGGTCGCCCAGACCGTCGCGACGCTGCGCCAGAACGGCGCCATGGACTACACGGTCGTCGTCACGGCGCCGGCCGCCGACCCTGCACCGTTCAAGTACCTCGCGCCGTATGCCGGGTGCGCGATGGGGCAGCACTGGATGGAGAACGGCGAGCACGCCCTCGTCGTCTACGACGACCTCTCCAAGCAGGCCGAGGCATACCGCCAGGTCTCGCTGCTGCTGCGCCGGCCGCCCGGTCGCGAGGCATATCCCGGCGACGTCTTCTACCTGCACAGCCGCCTGCTGGAGCGGGCCGCCAAGCTGTCGGACGAGAACGGCGGCGGCTCGTTGACGGCGCTGCCGATCATCGAGACGAAGGCCGGCGACATCTCGGCGTACATCCCGACCAACGTCATCTCGATCACCGACGGCCAGGTCTTCTTCCTCGACAGCCTTTTCAAGTCCGGTGTCCGGCCGGCCATCGACGTCGGCAACTCGGTCTCACGCGTCGGTGGCGCGGCTCAGATCAAATCGATGCGGACGGTGGCGGGAACGTTGAAGCTGGACCTGGCTCAGTTCCGTGAGCTCGAAGCGTTCGCCACGTTCGGCTCGGAGCTCGATGCCGTTTCGGCGGCCCAGCTCGAGCGCGGGTACCGGCTGGTCGAGATCCTCAAGCAGCCGCTGAACAGTCCGATGCCGGTGGAGGAGCAGGTCGTGGCGATCTTCTCCGGCACTCGGGGCTACGTCGACGACATCCCGGTGGGTGACGTGCAGCGCTTCGAGACCGAGCTGCTCGAGTACATGCGTGTGCGCCATGGATCGCTGCTCGACGACATCAGGGGCGGCACGGTGCCCGACGACCTCGGCGACGCCATCGGTCAGTTCAAGGAGCAGTTCAAGGCTGCAGCGGCTGACCGGGCCGCCGCCGATCCGACGGCAGTCGAGGCCGACGAGCTCGGCGCCGCGCGCAGCCAGAAGACATTGGCCACGGAGTAGTTCATGGCGGGAGGTCAGGAGCGCATCCTCCGGGCACGGATTCGCACCGTGCAGGCGACGAAGAAGATCACGCGCGCCATGGAGCTGATCGCCGCGTCACGCATCGTCAAGGCGCAGCAACGGGTGCACGCCGCGGTGCCGTACTCGGAGAAGATCACCGAGGTGGTGCGCGACCTTGCCGCCGCCGGTGCCGGCCAGGGCGCTTCGCTGCTGGCCGGACGAGACGAGGTACGGGCGACCGCTTACGTCGCCGTCGCCGCCGACCGCGGACTGTGCGGCGGGTACAACGCCGGCATCCAGCGGGCCACGGAGGGTGAGATCAAGGCCGACGTCCTGGCGGGCAAGCGCTACCAGGTGATCCCGGTCGGTCGCAAGGTCGAGGGCTACTTCCGCTTCCGCGGGTACGACCTCGGCCGGCACTTCTCCGGATTCAGCGACAACCCGAAGGCGTCCGATGCGAAGGCCATCGCCAGTCACGTCATCGAGCTGTTCACGAGCGGCACGGTCGACCGGGTCGAGCTCGTGTACACCCGCTTCATCAGCGCCGGCCACCAGGAGGTCGTGCTGCGGCCGCTCGTGCCGCTGTCGGCCGAGACCGTCGCCGGTGGCGATGGCAAGGCAGGTGGTCCGGACGGACCGACCGGCGACTACGAGTTCGAGCCGGACCCGACGACGATCCTCGAGGCGCTGTTGCCGAGCTACGTGGAGGCGCGTGTCTACGCAGCCCTGCTGAACGCCGCCGCCTCCGAGCACGCATTCCGCCAGCGGGCCATGAAGTCGGCGACCGACAACGCCGACGAGCTGATCAAGACGCTCAGCCGGATCATGAACCGCGCCCGCCAAGACGCCATCACGACCGAGATCATGGAGATCGTCAGCGGCGCCGAGGCCCTCGGCGGCGGCGTCGAGTCGGCGTCGCAAGTGATGATCGACGACAACATCCGCCTCGACGTTCTCATTGGAGGCATCGGACCGTGACTGCGTTCCCCGGCCACGCAGGCCGCCGCTGGCCGCTCGCTCGCTGGCGCTCGCTCGCTCGCATCATCGAGAGGACTCACCCATGACCATCACCGAAGAACGACAGCGCACGCGCGAAGGCCGCGTCGTCGGCATCGCCGGGCCCGTCATCGACGTCGAGTTCCCGCCGCACGCGTTGCCGGAGATCAACACTGCCCTGCAGTTCGACGTCACCATCGAGGGCGAGGCGATCTCCGTGCTCGCCGAGGTCGCCCAGCAGCTCGGCGGCGGCCGCGTGCGGGCGATCTGCATGAAGCCGACCGACGGACTGACGCGCGGCACGGTGGTACGCAACACGGGTCAGGGCATCACGGTCCCGGTCGGCGAGAAGGTGCTCGGGCATGTGTGGAACTGCTGGGGCGAGCCGCTCGACTCTCCGCCGGAGGGCTTCGCCGAGATGGAGCGGTGGGAGATCCACCGCGACGCGCCGAGCTTCGACGCGCTCGAGCCATCGGCGCGCATGTTCGAGACCGGCATCAAGGTGATCGACCTGCTGACGCCGTACGTCGCCGGCGGCAAGATCGGCCTGTTCGGTGGGGCTGGGGTCGGCAAGACGGTGTTGATCACCGAGATGATCAACCGGGTCGCGTCCCAGCACGGCGGCGTGTCGGTGTTCGCCGGCGTCGGCGAGCGCACCCGTGAGGGCACGGACCTGCGCATCGAGATGATGGAGTCCGGCGTGTTCGAGAAGGCCGCCCTGGTGTTCGGCCAGATGGATGAGCCGCCAGGCGTGCGGCTGCGGGTGGCGTTGTCGGCGCTGACGATGGCTGAGTACTTCCGCGACGTCCAGAACCAGGACGTGCTGCTGTTCGTCGACAACATCTTCCGGTTCGTGCAGGCAGGGTCGGAGGTGTCCACGCTGCTCGGTCGCATGCCGTCGGCCGTGGGCTACCAGCCGACGCTGGCCGACGAGATGGGCCAGCTGCAGGAGCGGATCACGTCGACCCGAGGCAGGTCGATCACGTCGCTGCAGGCGGTGTACGTGCCGGCCGACGACTACACGGACCCGGCACCGTTCACCACGTTCACCCACCTCGACGCGACGACCGAGCTGTCCCGCCAGGTCGCTGCGCTCGGCATCTACCCGGCGGTGGACCCGCTGGCGTCGACGTCGACGATCCTCTCGCAGGAGGTCGTGGGGGACCGGCACTATGCCGTGGCCCGGCGCGTGCAAGAGATCCTCCAGCGCTACAAGGAGCTGCAGGACATCATCGCCATCCTCGGGCTCGACGAGCTGTCGGAGGAGGACCGGCTGACGGTCAACAGGGCGCGCAAGATCCAGCGCTTCCTGTCGCAGCCGTTCTTCGTGGCCGAAGTGTTCACCGGCCTGAAGGGCGAGTACGTCCCGGTCGCCGAGACCGTCGAGAGCTTCGAGCGGCTGGTGCGCGGCGACTTCGACGACGTGCCCGAGCAGGCGTTCCTCAACGTCGGCGGCATCGAGCAGGTGGAGGCGAAGGCCAAGTCGCTCCAGGAGGGCGCGTGACGTGATCACGTTGCCGGTCGCGTCGTTCAGAGGTGAAGACCCGGTTCGGGCCGAGGCGGCTCCAGCCGCTTCGAGGCCCGCATCATGAACGTGGCTGTGGTCTCTCCGGAGGAGGTCTTGTTCGAGGGTGAGGCGACGCAGGTGATCACCCGCACGACCGATGGCGACGTGGCGTTCCTCGCCGGTCACGCCCCGTTCCTCGGGACACTGGTCGAGAACGAGACGCGCGTGTACCTCCCGGATGGCCGTATCGAGCACTTCAACATCCCCGGAGGGTTCGTCGAAGTGAGCAACGACACGGTCTCCATCCTCGTCAGCTGATCCGGACCCGTTCTGTCCGTAGGAATCGCATCACAACGAGACGGTTTCTACGGACAGAACGGGGGATCACGTGTAGTCGACGTCGCTGTACTCCTGGAGCTTGGCGATCTGGTGGTGGGCATCGATGCGCCGGACGGTGCCGCTCCGCGAGCGCATGACCAGGCTCTGGGTGGTCACGCCGAGGGAGTCGAAGCGCACGCCGTCGAGCAGGGGGCCGTCGGTGATGCCCGTGGCGGCGAAGAAGCAGTTGTCGCCCCGCACGAGGTCGTCGGTCGTGAGCACCGCCGCGGCGTCGAGGCCGGCCGCCGCGATGGCCGCCCGCTCGTCGTCGTCCCGTGGCCACAACCTCCCCTGGATCTCTCCGCCCATGCACTTCAGCGCGGCCGCCGAGATGACGCCTTCCGGCGTACCGCCGACGCCCATCAGCACGTCGACTCCACTGCCGACGGAGCCGGCGGCGATGGCGCCGTAGACGTCGCCGTCGGTGATCAGCCGGATGCGGGCCCCGCTGGCCCGCACCTCGTCGATCAGCGCTGCGTGGCGAGGGCGGTCGAGGATCACCACGGTCAGGTCACGCACGCTCTCCCGCTTGGCCTTGGCGATCCATCGCAGGTTCTGTGTCGGGGAAGCGGTGATGTCGATCGAGCCGAGGCACTCCGAGCCGACGGCGATCTTCTCCATGTAGTACGAGGGACCCGGGTCGAACATCGACTCGCGGTCGCTGACCGCGATCACTGCCAGCGCGTTCGTGCGGCCCTGCGCTGTCAGTGTGGTCCCGTCGATGGGATCGACGGCCACGTCGACCAACGGCGGGCTGCCATCGCCGACCTGCTCGCCGTTGTACAGCATCGGGGCGTTGTCCTTCTCGCCTTCACCGATGACGACGACCCCGTCCATCGTGACCGTGGACAGGACGGTGCGCATCGCCGCTACGGCCGCGCCGTCGGCACCGTTCTTGTCGCCTCGGCCGACCCACCGGGAGGCCGCCAGCGCTGCCGCTTCCGTCACCCGCACCAGCTCGAGTGCGAGGTTGCGATCCGGAAGTCGTGACGACCGAGACATGGGCGTCAACGTAGCGCTGCATCGTTCGTACGCTCGTACGCATGCACCGGACGATCGTCGGCTTCTCCGCCGACGACGCCGGCGACTGGGTTGCGCTTCTGGACTGCCTTCATCGCCAACACGTACGGCACCGCCCTCCACTCCGGATGGCGCCGTGGGTCGAGGACGATGAGCAGCGCGATCGCCGCATCGGCACGACCCTGGACTGCCCGTTGTGCGACCGATGCGAGCTGCCGGCCGGCCTGACACTCGTGCGCACATCGCCGACGTGGGACGAAACGACGATGCCGGCTGCGCTCGGGCGCGCCCATCGCATCGCCGCCGGGACGTGGGGCCGGCTCCGCGTCGAGAGCGGCGCGCTCCGCTTCGTGGCGAGCACCGACCCGGTCACCCTCGTCGTTCTCGCGGCGGGCGACACCCAGGGGATCCCGCCCGACGTGGAGCACCACGTCGAGCCCTGGCCGGCCGCCCGGTTCGCCGTCGATTTCCTGGGCGGCGTCTCCATGAGATGACCGGGTGATCTTCATGACCGCGAGTGGTCCGCGGCCGTGTACTGGTCCCCATGCCCAACGACGCGCACTACATCCTGGGTCACACCGACCTGGAGCGGCGCCGCCTTCGCGATCAGGCGACGTTCATGGAGCAGCTGACCGCTCGGTTCCTCGTCGACGCCGGGCTGCGGCCGGGCATGCGCGTGCTCGACGTCGGGTCGGGGTTCGGTGACGTGTCGCTGCTCGCCGCCTCGCTCGTCAGGCCCGGCGGTTGCGTCGTCGGGATCGAGCGTGACGCCGACGCCGTGACGCAGGCGACGCGACGAGCCGACGAGCTCGGTGCGGGCGACGTGTCATTCGTCGCCGGTGACCTCCGCGAGGCGGCCGTCGAGGGGCAGTTCGATGCCGTCATCGGCCGCTTCGTGCTCATGTACATCGCCGATCCCGTCGTGGCGCTCACGGCCGTCGCTTCCCATGTGCGGCCCGGAGGAATCGTTGCCTTCCAGGAATGGCATCCGATCGACAGCTTCCTCGCTGAGCCGCCCGTCGAGTTGTGGACAGCCACCGGGGACACGCTGGTGGAGACGTTTCGCGCCGCAGGGACCAACGTGCGGCTGGGTCTCAGCCTGCGTGCCGCGTACCTCGCCGCTGGTCTTCCGGCACCCGAGCTGCGCGTGGAGCGGCTCGCCGGTGGCGGACCCGACTACCTCGGTTACTCGTTCCTCGCTGGCCTGATCCGCAGCATCGTGCCGATGATCGAGCACTACGGCGTCTCGACCGCTGACGACGTCGACGTCGCCACGCTCGAGGACCGACTGCGCGCCGAGGTCGTCGGCGCCAACGCCACCGTCGCTTTCCCGGCGATCGTCTCAGCCTGGTCCCGCCGGCCAGTGGACTCGCAGTGACACCGGGCCGATCATGCGCCGACTGCTGCTCCTTCCGCTCGCTGGTCTGGCGTCCGCCCTCGTGGTGGCGCCGGGTCCGATCCCGGGTTCCACCACGACGACCGCCGCGCCGACGACGGCTGCGCCGGCAGACCTGCCGTGGCCCGATCGGCGCTTCGCTCCGTGCGGCGCCCTCGATCCCGACGATGGCGTCCTCTACGCGTTCGGCGGGCGCGCTGACGACGGCGTCACCCATCTCGACGACCTCTGGGCACTTGATCTCGGAACCGGCCGCAGGACCAGGCCGTCGTGGCGGCTGGCCGCCGCGGCAGGCGCACCATCGGCTCCGCCGGCCGTACGGAGCTGCGCTGCCGGCTGGGACGGAGCAGCGCAGGAACTGCTCGTGTTCGGTGGCTGGAACGGAGTGACCCACGACCCAGGCCTGCGCGCCTTCGACCCGGCGACCGACCAGTGGCACCAGCTCTGCGATGCGTTGTCCTGCGGCCCCGGCCCGGCGCCCCGCCGCGCCAGCCAGCTCGTCGTCGACGAGACGCGCAATCGCGTGCTCGTCTTCGGCGGCACGAACGGCTCGTACTTCGACGACCTCTGGTCGTTGTCGCTCGACTCCTCGACCTGGAGTCGCATCGACGCGCCCGGGCCCCGCCCCCTCTCTCGAGGGGGACACTCGATGGCGATCGACACCCAGCGCGACGCGCTGTGGATGTTCGGCGGAACGCGCCCCGGCGTCGATCTCGGCGATCTCTGGCGGCTCGACCTCGCCACGGGGACGTGGAGCGAGATCGCGCCGCAGTGCGCGCCCGGCTGCCCATCCCCACGTTCCGGTGCGACGTTGACGCGCGATGAAGCAGGCGACCGGCTCGTGCTCCACGGTGGGTGGGAGTCGTCGAACAACGTCTACCGACGCGAGACGTGGACCCTCGACGATCTCGACGGCACGCCGACCTGGAACCAGGTCACGCCCGATGGCGAATCACCCCAGGCCCGGTTCTTCCACATCGCCGCCTACGACCCCGCCGCGCAGCGGCTCGTCGTTTTCGGCGGCGGCGCCAACGGCAGCGCCTACAAGGACGCGTTCGGGCTGACGTTGCCGCTCGACGGGTCGGCGCCGGCGTGGCACACGGTGTCGCCGACGACGGCAATCACCGCCCGTGACCAGGTCACCGTGGCGCTCGATGACGGCGTCCTGACCGCGTTCGGCGGGTTCGGTTCCGGCACCTTCCCGGGGTCGGTGGGTGCCGGAACCCACCTCGCCGACACGTGGCAGCGCCAGGTCGACCGCCGCGCCGGGTGGCGCATCGCCACGCCAGCGGATGAGACGCAGGTGGCGATCGCCCGAGAGGGCACGGCGTACGCCCACGACGCCGACGGCCGCCGTCTCTTCATGTTCGGCGGCCTCACCGGCGACACCACGCTGGCCGACGTCTGGATGGCGGACCTGCGCCGACCCGGCCGGCCGCGCTGGCAGCAGCTGTGCTCGCCGACGTCGTGCGGGCCGGGGCCGACTGCCCGGTGGGGCGCCCACGCCGGCTACGACCCGGTCGCCGATCGCCTCGTCGTGTTCGGCGGATCGACCGGCACGGGCTCCACGACCAACGACGTGTGGGCGCTCGAGCTGTCGGGCCGACCGATGTGGCATGAGCTGACGCCGGCCGGACCGATGCCGGCTGCCCGGTGGAGTGCCGGCTACGGCTACGACCCCGTCCGCCGGCGTCTCGTCGTGTTCGGCGGACAGACCGGCCCGGACGGCACCGGCAGCCAGCTGCAGGACACGTGGGCGCTGACGCTCGACGGGACGACCAGTTGGACACGTCTGGCCGAGAGCGGGCCTCAGCCGGCGCCGCGGCGCAGCCCAGCAGCCGCCGTCCGGGTCGCTGCCGGCGGCACGCAGCTCGTCATCGCGACCGGCCTCACGTCTGCGACCGGCGGCGGACCAGCCGTCCATCACAACGACGTGTGGTCCCTCGATCTCGGCGACGACTCGGCGCAGTGGGTTCAGCTCGCCGCCGATTCGCCGAGCGCCGGGCCCGCTCCCCGGCGCTCGGCCAGCGCAGTCTGGGACCCTGCCGCCGACCGGCTCGTCGTCGTCTTCGGCCGCGACGCCGCCCAGTTCTTCGACGAGACCTGGTCGTTCGACCCGAGCGAAGGGACTTGGTATCAGCTGCCGGGCTGAGAGGTCATGTCTTTGATGATCCACTACGTCTTCTTCGCCGCCTCCGTCCGTCAGTCACACTTGACCAATGCCCGTCGCGGTCACACCCGAGATGTGCATCGCGGGCCGGGACCTGACGGAGCCGAAGCTCGACCCGTCCGGACGACTCCTCGCTTTCGTCGCACGTGGGGCAAGCGGCGCGGCGATCTCGATCCTCGACCTCGCTGACGACACCCCGCTCGAACGGCAGCTGACCACGCGGCCGGCGCCGTCACCCGGGCGTGGCCTGTACGGCGGCTGCTTCGACTGGGAGCCCGACGGCGGCGCGGTGATCTTTGCCGCGGCCGACGGCGGGCTGTGGCGGCAACCGGTCCCGGGTGGGGCAGCCGAACCGCTGACGGTGGCCGATCCCGATCGCCCGGTGGCCGCGCCAGCCGTGGCGCCGGACGGGTCCTTCGTCACCTACGTCGTGGATCTGGCGGAGGTGTGGCTGCAGCCGTTGGACGGGTCGCCCGGCCGCCGGCTCGACGGAAGCGAGCACGACTTCTGCGCCGACCCCGCCGTCGACCCCACGAGCGCGGTCGTGACGTACCAGGCGTGGAGCGTCCCCGACATGCCGTGGGACGGCGCGACGGCGGTGACGGTCGCCGTGGACGGCACGCCGCGGAAGTCGCTTGCACCCGAGGGAGGGGCTGTCCAGCAGCCACGGTTCGCCCCGGACGGTACGCCGCTGTGCGTGAACGACGGCACTGGCTGGCTGCAGGTGTGGTGGGGCGATCGTCCGCTCGTGGCCGGTGGCGAACCCTGGGAGCACGCTGAGGCATCGTGGGGTCAGGGCCAGGCGTCGTACGCCGTGTCGCCGGATGGTGGGCGCGTCGCCTTCACCCGCAACGAGCGGGGGTTCGGTCGGCTCTGCGTGGCCGCCGTCGCCGACGGCGCCGTGACGCCGATCGCCAGGGGATGTCATGGCCAGCTGTCGTGGCGGGCGAACCGGCTGGCGGCGGTGCGCTCCGGGGCCCGCACGCCGACGCAGGTGGTCGTGTACGACACCGATACGTGGGGACGCCGGGTCGTCGCCGTCGGACCGGTCGCCGGCTGGGACGAGGTGGAGCTCGTCGAGCCGGAAGCCGTCGAGCTCCGCCACGACGGGACGATGCTGCACGCCCGGCGATACTGCTCGCCGCGGTCTCGCGGCCCTCGACGCCTGCTCGTCATGATCCACGGTGGACCGACCGGGCAATGGCCGGTCACGTTCGCGCCACGCATCGCGTACTGGGTCGATCGGGGATGGGACGTCCTGCTCCCCGACCACCGCGGATCCACGGGACACGGACGCGCCTATCAGCAGGCGTTGAACGGTCGGTGGGGCGAGCTCGACGTCACCGACACCGTTGCGTGGATCGACCACGCCCACGCCTCCGGCTGGTGCGAACCGGCGCGCACCGTTGTGATGGGCGGCTCGTCTGGTGGCTACACCGTGCTCGGTGTGCTCGGGCAGCGTCCAGGTCGGGTGGCCGGCGGGATCGCCCTGTATCCCGTGACCGACCTCGCCGACCTCGCGGCGCGAAGCCACCGGTTCGAGGCTCATTCGACCGAGCGGCTGGTTGGCCCGCTCAGCGACGCCGTGTTGTACGCCGCACGATCGGCCGGGTCACTCGTCGGGCGGATCGTCGACCCATTGCTCGTGCTGCACGGTACGACGGATCCGGTCGTACCGGTCGAGGGGACCATCGCGTTCGTCGAGAACATGCGGGCGACAGGTGGCGACGTCGACCTGCACCTGTTCGAGGGCGAGGGCCACGGGTTCCGCCAGCCCGAGAACCAGCTGGCCGAGTACCGGCTCATCGAGGAGTTCATGCGCCGCGTCCTGCCACCCGGCACTGCGCAGAGATAGCGTCGACCGCCGTGTCCGAATGGGATCCGAACGACCCCGAGTCGGTCAAGGTGCACTACGACGTTTCCGCCTGGTCGCTGGACCAGCGGGCGGAGCTGACCGAGGCGTTGGCCGATGCCGAGCTGCCGCACTCCTGGGACGGGGACGAGCTGATCGTTCCCGAGGATCTCGAAGGCCAGGTCGACGAGCTGTTCGAGCGCCTGGAGGAGCTGCTCGGTCCGTTCGCCGTGCAACTCGACCCCGATGACGCGGGCGTCGAGTTCGGGCTCGACGAGTGGCCTCCCGCCGACCGCCAGACGCTCGCCCAGGCTCTCGTCGAGGCCGCCGTGCCGCACCGCTGGCAGGGCCCGACCGTCATCGTGGCAACGGACTCCGAGGCGGCCGTCGACGAGCTCCTCGACGGCGTCGAGCAGGGAACGCTCGTGTTGACGTCGGGAGGAACGACAGGCCCGCCGGAAGGCGCATTGGGGGTCCTGTTCACGTCGGCCGATCGGCTGGCCCGCGACCCGGACGACCGTGGCGGACGGGATGATCTCCGCGGGCTGGTGGGACAGCTCGACCGCAGCCAGCCGCCATACGGCGTGTCGATCGGCACGTGGGCCAAGGCCGTCGATGCGGCGACGACACTCGGGTCCTTGATCGACGACGACTCGTCCCCACCCTCCGACATCATCGGCGCCGCCCAGAACCTCCGCGCCCTGGTCCGCGAGTACGTCTGACCTTCAGTCGGGTTCGTCTCGCAGCCAAGCTGCTCGACTCACCTCCCGAGCTCGCCGCCGCCGCTTCGCAGCGGCGCCCGCCCACCTGGCTTTTTCGCGCAACCCCTACCCATCCGAGGTTTTCAGCGCGCCGGAGGTTTTCCGACGCCCCATCCGGGCCGGAAACCCTCGGATAGGTTCACAGGATGCTCCTCGCCGAGCTCGAGGTGTGGCACACCAGGCCCCTGGCCCCGACGCGGCGGATCGCCCTCGGGAACCTCGTGCTGCCCGTCGACCCGGCTCCGGGCTTCGGCGGCCTGCTGCTCGGCGCGGTCGTCGCTCGCCACCTCGGTGACATCCCGGAGGATTTCGTCCCCGACGTCCACCGGCTGATCGACCAGATCGACCGGGAGGAGCACGTCGTCCAGCCACGCCTGCGCCATCGCTTCCAGGTCGATCGCCACGGACTCGCCCTGTCGACCCACCGGCTGCTCGGCGACGGCGAGGAGATCAGCTTCGACTTCCACACGACCGGAACCGGGCTCGTCCAGGTGCTCGGTGCGATCTACGCCGTCGAACGCCTGGATGTGTCGTTCCGCCACCTCATCACGCCGGTGCTGCACAAGGCGATGCGCTGGCGTGGGCCGATCGGCGGGGCGCTGATCGCCCATCTCGCCGGAACGAACTCGACGACCCTGACGACCCTGGCCGACCCGCGGGCCTGGGCGCTCGACGTGCTCGGTTTCCCGCCCGGCACGGCGACGCCCACGCGGCGCGAGGTGACCACGCAGTTCCGGGTGAAGATGCGGTCCGTGCATCCCGACCATGGCGGCGACCACAGCGTGGCGAGCACGGCGGTGTTCGAGCTGGCCGAGGCGCGCAAGATCCTGATCACCGCCGCCGACAACCTGTGATGGCCCGCCGCCGGCGCGACACCCTGCTGCTGTTCCCCGGCGCCGGGGCGAGCCGCGACCAGTCGACGTTGGTCGCCGTGGAACGGGCCGTCGCGCCGGGCTGGGCCACCGTGCGCGCCGACTTCCCGTACCGCAAGGAGGGACGGCGAGCCCCGGACCGGCCTCCGAAACTGCTCGCCGCGGTGCGCGAGGAGGTCGCCGCCATCGGCGCCGGCCGCATCGTCGTTGGAGGTCGGTCGATGGGCGGGCGGATGTGTTCGATGGTCGCCGCCGGTGCCGACGGCGAGCCGCCGCCCAAGACGATCGCCGGCGTCGTCGCCATCTCGTATCCGCTGCATCCGCCGGGCAAGCCCGATGCGCTGCGCGTCGAGCACCTTCCAGCGATCACCGTGCCCTGCCTGTTCGTCCACGGGACCCGCGACCCGTTCGGCTCGCCAGACGAGCTCGAGCGATGGACGGCGACCGTCGCCGGACCCGTGACCATGCACTTCATCGACGGTCGCGGACACGACCTCAAGGGCGCTGACGCCGAGGTGTCGGCAACCGTTGCCGACTGGCTCGAGGCGCTCGCCCGCTGACGACGTCAGGGCCCGGCGCGAGCGGCGCGGGCGTCCTTCGACCACCGCCGCTTCCAGACGAACCACACGATGGCGACAACGATCGCCGCCAACACGACGTACTGGAACCAGTCGAGGATCGGCTCCACGTCGTCCCAGTTCTCGCGCAGCACGTAGCCGATCACGATCAGCGTCGAGTTCCACACAAGAGAGCCGATCAGGGTGTACAGCGTGAAGATCCAGAAGGGCATGCGGCGGAACCCGGCAGGGATCGACACGATGGAACGGATCAGCGGGATGCACCGACCGACCAGCACGGCGAGCACGGCGCGGCGGTCGAACCAGCGCTCCGCCCGCTCGACGTCCTCCGTCGTCATCTGCAGCCACTTGCCGTAGCGCACGAGGAAGTGCGTCAGGCGGTCGCGCCCGATCCACGCGGCCAGCCCGTAGAGCACCCACGCTCCCACCATCGAGCCGATCGTCGCGGCGATGATCATCCCCAGCAACGACCACCCGCCTCGGTCGCTGGCCACGAAGCCGGCGAACGGCAGCACGATCTCCGAGGGGATCGGTGGGAACAGGTTCTCCAGCGCGACCAGCAGCGCAACGCCGACGTAGCCGAGGGCGTCGATGACGTCGACGACCCAGTCGGACAGCGCCGACAGCATCAGCTACTTCTGACCAACGAAGACAGCGCCGAAGGCATCAGTCGCCGGCGAACGGCGTCGTCGCCGAAGCGCCAGTCGTCGCCGAGGCGGCAGCCGTCGCGGGCGGCCGGTGCTCCACCGTCTCCGGCGCGAGCCCCTGTGTCTTGCGCGACGAGTACACGATCGCCACGATGAGGACCACGAGTCCGACGCCGGCGGCGACGAACCGCCAGGCGCTCTCGTCGACCTCCAGTGTGATGATCGCCGGCAGCATGAGCAGCGAGATGAGGTTCATGACCTTGATCAACGGGTTGAGCGCCGGTCCTGCGGTGTCCTTGAACGGGTCACCGACGGTGTCACCGATGACCGCCGCCTTGTGTGGTTCCGAGCCCTTGCCGCCGTGGTGGCCGTCCTCGATGTACTTCTTGGCGTTGTCCCACGCGCCGCCGGCGTTGCTCAGGTACACCGCCATGAGCTGACCGGTGAGGATCACCGCAGCGAGGAACCCGCCGAGGGCCTGCCAGCCGATCCCGAAGCCGATGATGAGCGGCGTCAGCACGGCGAGCAGGGCCGGAGTCGTCAGCTCCCGCAACGACGCCGCCGTGCAGATGTCGATGACGGGCGCGTAGTCGGGCTGCTTGGTTCCGGCCATGATCTGGCCGTCGGCGAACTGGCTGCGCACCTCCTGCACCACGACGCCGGCGGTGCGCCCGACGGCGCGGATCGCGAGCGCGGAGAAGAGGAACGGCACGGCGCCGCCGATCAGCAGGCCGATGAAGATCTCCGGTTCGGCGACGTTGATCTGCAACTCGAACAGCCGGACGACGCCGTCGGAGAGGTTCTCGGCGATCAAGCCGAGCTCGGCGCCGGCCGTCTCGACGAAGCTGGCGAACAGGGCGACCGCGGCGATGACGGCCGAGCCGATGGCGAACCCCTTGGTGACGGCCTTCGTCGTGTTGCCGACGGCGTCGAGGCTGACCATGATCCGCTGCGGCTCGCCGTGGAACTCCCCGGACATCTCGGCGATGCCGGCGGCGTTGTCGCTGACCGGTCCGAACGTGTCCTCCGAGACGATGACGCCCGTGGCGGCCAGCATGCCCATGCCGGTCAGGGCGATGAGGTACAGCGAGAACGTCAGGTTGCCGCCGCCCAGCGCCAGCGCGACGCCGATGGCGATGGCGATGGCGATGACGGCGTAGACCGAGCTCTCGAGGCCGGTCGCCGTGCCCGACAGCACGACGGTCGCCGGACCCGTCTCCGCCGAGTCGGCCACCTCCTGCACCGGGCCGTACTCGGTGCCCGTGTAGTACTCGGTGAGGCGGCTGATCCCCTGGGCCAGGACGAGCCCGATGGCGACGGCGCCGAAGCACTTCCAGCCGGCGTTGTCAAAATCGTTGCCGACGTAGAAGAGCGCCAGCAGCAGTGTGCCGAGCAGGGTGATGAGACCGGCGACGAGGAAGCCGCGGCGAATCGGGTTGAGGGCGTTCGTCTCGTTGCGGCGGGCCCGCACGGTGAACACGCCGGCGATCGAGGCGACCACGCCGATGGCCCGGGCGGCCAGCGGGAAGACGAGGCCGAGTGCCGGGTTGGCGCCGATCGCCTCGAATGCGGCGACGCCGAGGATGATCGACGCGACGAGCGTGACCTCGTAGCTCTCGAAGAGGTCGGCGGCCATGCCGGCGCAGTCGCCGACGTTGTCCCCCACGTTGTCGGCGATGGTCGCCGGGTTGCGCGGATCGTCCTCGGGGATGCCCGCCTCCACCTTGCCGACGAGGTCGGCACCGACGTCGGCGGCCTTGGTGAAGATGCCGCCGCCGACGCGCAGGAACAGTGCCAGCAGCGAGCCGCCGAAGCCGAAGCCCACGAGGATCGCCGAGCTGGTGTTCTGGAAGATGATGATGATCAGGGAGGCGCCGAGCAGACCGAGCCCGACGGTGAACATGCCGGCCACGCCGCCGGTGCGGAAGGCAACAGTGAGCGCGTCGGCCATGCTGCCCTCGCGGGCGGCTGCCGCCGTGCGCACGTTGCCGCGCGTCGCCAGCGTCATGCCGATGTATCCCGTCAGGCCCGAGGCGACGCAGCCGAGGATGAACGCCACCGTGCGCGCGGTGCCGGACGCGGCGAACGACAGTGCCGACGACTCATCCGGGCGCAGGATCTCGGTCGACGTGAAGAAGACGATCGCCGCCACCGGCACGACGATGACGGCGATCGTGCGGAACTGCCGCTTCAGATACGCCGCGGCACCGTCCTGGATGGCCTTCGCGATCTCCCGCATCTTGGG
This sequence comes from uncultured Acidimicrobiia bacterium, assembly GCA_963774635.1. Taxonomy (GTDB): domain Bacteria; phylum Actinomycetota; class Acidimicrobiia; order Acidimicrobiales; family Ilumatobacteraceae; genus JALZMG01. Next base: position 228,723 of record CAVZFS010000024.1, on the reverse strand, counting down.
CGTGCCTTGGTCGGCAGCGAGCACGGATCGCGCCAGATAGAGGCCGACGACGAGGGCCAGCAGCGCTGCCGCTACGGACAGCAGGAGGACGGCCCACTCGCCGCCCTGGAGTTCGAACGCCTGCCAGCCGCCTTCGGCTGCGAACACTGAGAGATCCAATTGGGCTCCTGGAACTGGGCGCGGCGAGGCTGCCGCGGCACGATGTCGAGACCCGGGGCCGCGGCCCGGGGCGCACGGCCAAATCTGGCCGCCGTGGGCGGCGCAGAGACTACCGAAGCAAAGGGGGGAAGGAGACCTTCCCCCCTTTGAAACCGTTGACGATGCGGCCGGCGAAGGCGCTGGAGCGCCCGCCGTGCCGAACCGGGTCTTCGCTTCTGAACGACGCGACTCAGTTGTGGCCCAGCGACTTTGGCCCAGTCAGGCATCGACGGGGTTCAGGTCCTCCAGCTCACGGTGGGCGGTCTCCGGGTACCACAGCAGGACGATCGCCACGACCGCCACCTGACCCAGCGCCAGCATCCCGAGAACCCGTCCGTGCGACCAATCACGGTCGAGGAGGCTGCCCATGACCAGCAAGCCGGTGATGCCGCCGAGCAGCGCCGTCATCGTGAGCAGCCCGACCGCCCGGCCTCGGTTGCCCGTCGGGAACAGCTCGGTGCGATAGACGGCGAGGGCAGGAAACGTGATGCCGCTGAGCACCCCGGCGACGAAGACCGACAGCCACATCACGGGACCGCCGACACTGAACGACAGCACGACCAGGGCCGTCGCCGTCGGCAGCCCGACGGCGATCACGCGCTTGCGGCCGCGGATGTCGGCGATGCGTCCACCGATGATCAGTCCGACGCCAGCAGGAGTTGCGGTGACCACGGTGAAGACGGCGATCAACGTCGCCGAGTAACCGCGGGTGTCCTCGAGGTAGTCGTTCTGGAAGAAGCTGGCTGGCGCGATGAAGAGGTTGGCCAACAACGCGACCGCGGCCAGCGTGAAGAACCGCTTGCGATCCAGTCGTGGCGCGACGACGTGGGGCCGTTCGAAGCGGCGTGTCTCGGGCAGCCGCCGGGCGATGTCCACGGCAACTGCGAGCCAGACGAGGGAGACGAGGTACACGTAGCGCCACGCGCCCGGTGAGATGTCGGCGAGCGGGAGGGACATCACGGCGACGCCGGCACCCAGCCCGCTGGCCATGGCGAGGATGCTGATGGCGTAGGCACGGCTGTTGCGCGGCATCTCCTCGGCGGCGACCACGGCGATGAGGAAGTCGAGGGCGAGCCCGAGTGGCCGTCCCACCGCCTGAGTGGCGACGAGGAACGGGAAGCTCGGGGACAGCGCACCGGCCGCGGTGATCAAGGGTGCGGCGATGGCGACCCCGGTGACGACGCGCCGGCGACCGATGCGGTCGGCCATCACCGCCAGCGGGAGGACGAGCAGGATCCCACCGCGGACGATCGCGCCGGCGATACCGATGCCCGTGTCGCCGACGCCGAAATCGTCGGCGGCGAAGTTGACCGTCTGCGTGAAGAGCGTGTTGACGAACGCCGACGACATCGACGCCGCGGCCAGCAGCCCGAGCACGGTGATGGCGCGCGTGTCGAGGCGGTCCGGCGGTGCCCACCACGGCGTCGGCGCGACCCCGTCGCGCTCATGATCGACGTGAGTCAGCGCGGCGCCCCGCCGGGCGAGCGCGGCGCGCACCGGCAGCGCGAACAACCACCCGAACCACGGGATCGACAGCCGATAGTGCGTCGTCTCTCGCCACCGTGAATCACCGTTGGTGTTGAGACGGGTCAGCTGTCGCCGGTACTCCGTGAAAGGACCGTCTGCCTGGTCGAACGTGGTCTCCGGATCGCCGTCGCCGGTGCGACGAACCTCGAGCAGGAGGTCGTCCCGCGGTCGCTGCAGGCGGCGGGTGACCACGGGTTCGTCGGGCCACTCCTTGACGATCCGCCGCGTGCCGGGCGGTTGGCGATGCTCACCGCCTGCCGGCACCGCGGGAGCATACTGGTCGACGTGATTGCGTTCCCCGGCCACGCAGGCCGTCATTGCGTTCCCCGGCCACGCAGGCCGCGGCTTGACACTCCCTCGCTGGCGCTCGGTCGCTCGCACCGGCGGTGACTGTGGCGCCAGTCGCTCGCACGAGCGAGATGTGCCGATGACGAGCCCAGCCCCTGGCCATATCGCCGTCCGGCACATCGGCGAGTTGCGAGGCTCCATCGACGTCCCGGGCGCGAAGAACGCCGTCCTCAAGCTGATGGTGGCGACGATCCTCGCCGACGGCACCTACGAGCTGTCCAACGTGCCCCAGATCGCCGACGTGGCGATCATGAGCGACCTCCTGGCCGCGATCGGCATCTCCACGGAGGTTCCTGAGCCCGGCCGGCTGAGGATGACGAACACGGGTGACCTCGTACCGATCGCGCCGTACGAGCAGGTCGAACGCATCCGCGCCTCCATCAACGTCCTCGGCCCGCTGCTGACGCGTTGCGGCCAGGTTCGGCTGTCGATGCCCGGCGGCGACGACTTCGGCGCCCGGCCGATCGATCTCCACGTGGCCGGGCTCGAGGCGATGGGGGCCGTGTTCAAGTTCAGCCACGGGGACGTCGAGGCGTACGCCGACCGGTTGCACGGGGCCGACGTCACGTTCAGCTTCCCGAGCGTGGGTGCCACGGAGAACGTCGTGACCGCCGCCGTCTACGCCGACGGCGTGACGACGATCGACAACGCGGCGCGCGAGCCGGAGGTGATCGACCTCTGCGAGATGCTCGTCTCGATGGGCGCCGACATCACCGGTGTCGGGACGTCATGCCTCGTCGTGCGTGGCGTCGCGCCGGGGTCGCTGCATGCGGCCGACCACCGCACGGTGCCCGACCGCATCCAGGCCGCCACCTATCTCGCCGCGCTCGGCGTCGCCGGTGGCGAGCTGACGGTCCGCGATGCCCGACCCGAGCACATGCACAACGTGCTGGCCCGCTTCCGGGACATGGGTATGACGATCGAGCCCATCCCCGAGGGCGTCCGAGCCGCGGCAACCGGCAGGTTGCGCTCGATCGATGTGCAGACGCTGCCGTACCCGGGCATCGCCACGGACTACAAGCCGTTGATGATCACGATGCTGAGCGTCGCCGACGGCGTCGGCATCGTGACGGAGAACCTCTATCCGGGGCGCTTCCGGTACATCGAGGAGCTGATCCGGCTGGGCGCCGACGTGCGCACGAACGGCCACCATGCTGTCGTGCGCGGCGTGTCCCGGCTGTCCGGGGCGCCGGTCAAGGCCCACGACATCCGCGCCGGGGCGGCGATGGTCGTTGCTGGTCTGGCCGCTGAGGGTGAGACCGTGATCAGCGGCGTCGACCACATCGACCGTGGCTACGACGACCTGGTCGGCCGCTTGCGCTCGGTCGGCGCCGACATTGTCAGGGGCTGAGGCCCCGGCTCGGCGGTCGGCTGTATGGCTTCGGTGCCGGCCGCAGGCCGGCTCCATAAGCTCGCTTCGCAACCTCTGGTTGCGAAGCGAAAGAACTCACCCCAGCCAGGACTGAACGACGTCCGGGTTCTCGTCGATCCACTGCTGGGCGGCAGCGGCGGGATCCATCCCTTCGCTGTCGACCAGGGCGGCGATCTCGTTCTGCTGGTCGATCGTGAGCTGGAACTTCTGCAGGAACGCGAACGCCGCCGCGTTCTTCTCCTCCAGACCGGCGTTGGCCGCCTTGTACAGCACGTCGTCCGGATAGTCGCAGTCGTAGGTGCCGTCCCCTGACTCGGCCGCAGCGAGGCACTCCTCGGTGACCTCCGGCAGCTCGATCTCGGCGAGGTCCAGGTCGGCGTGCAGCCAGTGCGGCTGCCAGAAGTAGAAGAGCAGTGGTTCCTGCGCCTCGACGGCTTGCTGGACGGCCGTGATCTCGGCCGCTTCGGATCCGGCGACCACGAACTTCAACGGCAGCTCGAGGTTGGCGATGATCTGCTCGTCGTAGCTGACGTAGCTCGGATCGCCCATCAGGAACTGGCCCTGGTCGCCTGACTCTGCGGTGGCGAAGATGCTGGCGAGCTCCGGGTCCTTGAGGCCTTCCCATGTCGCCAGCTCAGGGTGCTCCTCGAGCACGTAGGCCGGCACGTACCAGCCGATCTTGGCGACGGGTCCGAGCTCGCCGAGGTCGACGACCGTGCCCTTGTCCTCGACGTACGTCGCGTAGTCGTCGACGTGCCCGGACGGCCACACTTCGAGCACGGCGTCGAGATCGCCGGTGTCCAGGCCGGGCCACGTGGCGTTCTCGTCGATGTCGACGAGCTCGACGGACGTGCCGAGCTCGGATTCGAGCACGATCTTGGCCACGTGGGCGTTGACGGCCGAACCCGTCCACGGGTTGACGGCCAGCGAGATGCCTTCTCCTGATGCGGCCGGCGCGTCGTCACCGGCAGCTGTCGTTGCACCGCCAGCGGTGGTCTCTGCGCCTGCCGTCGTCTCAGGCGCCTGGTCGGTGGCGTCCGCGCCGTCGTCGTCATCATCCCCGCCGCACGCCGCTGCCACGAGCCCCAGACTCGCTACCGCACCGACTGCCGCCAGGCGCCGCCACGTCGCCTTCCCCGTCATGTGTTCATCCCCCTTGGTTCTGCCTCAGCCTGTTGCCCCAGGCCTGTGTGATGCGATCGAGCGTGATCGCCAGCAGGACGATACTTACCCCGCCCGCCACACCTCTACCCACCTCGCCCTTCGTCAGGCCGTAGACAGTCTCCAGCCCCAGCGCCCCGGACCCTGTGAGGCCGGCGATGACGACCATCGACAACACGAGCAGGACGGTCTGGTTGATGCCCAGCATGATCGCCGGCGTCGACATCGGAAGCTGGACCTTGAACAGCTCCTGGCGGCTGGTGGCGCCGAACGAAGTCGCCGCTTCGCGCGGCTCGCGCGGCACCTGTCGCAGGCCGAGGTCGACGATGCGGATGCACGGCGGCAGGGCGTAGATGACCGCCGCGATCACGCCAGGGACGCGGCCCACCCGGAACAGGAAGATGACGGGCACCAGATAGACGAACGCTGGCATGACCTGCGCCGCGTCGAGCACGGGGCGCAACACCCGCTGCACCCGGTTCGAGCGCCCGGCCCACACACCGATCGGCACGGCCAGCGCCACGGCGATCACGACGATCACGAGAACCTGGCTGAGGGTGTCCATCGCCAGCTCCCAGTTGCGCATCGACACGATCCCGACGAAGCAGGCGCCGCACAGAGTGCCGAGGCGCCAGCCGCCGCTGGCCCACCCGATGGCGACGACCGCCGCGACGATCGCCCACCACGGCGAGTCGACGAGCACGTCGCGCACCGGGTCGAGGACGTGGAGGACCAGGAAGTCGCTGAACGAGCCGGTGCCGCCGACGACGGGTACGCCGGTGCGGAGGTGCTCGTTGACCCAGTCGACTGCATCGTTGACGGGCCCAGCCACGTCGAACCTCCACGACGACGGGAAGTCATCGGCGCCGAACAGGTGGGCGAGCGCGGCGACACCCACCACCATCCCGGCGCCGAGCGCCACACCGACCGCGGCGTGTCGACCGTGGCCCGTCGTCGTCGCCCGCTTGTGCCTCAAGCGCTCACCCGTGCTGATGCGGTCGAGGGAGATCGCCGCCAGCACGATCGCCAGTCCCGGTGCGAATGCCAGACCGACGCTGACCTTCTCCAACCCGTCGACGACCCGCTGGCCCAACCCGCCCGTACCGACGAGGGCGGCGAGGACGACGATGGCGAAGGCCATCATGATCACCTGGTTGAGGCCGAGCAGCATGGCCCGCCTCGCCATCGGCAGCTGCACCTTGGTGAGGAGCTGGCGGGTCGTGCAGCCGAAGGACGTTCCGACTTCCGTCGCGACGACGGGCACGCTGCGCAGGCCGTGGCTGGTCAGGCGCACGGCAGGGGCGACGGCGAAGATGACCGTGGCGACGATCGCCGCCGGCGTGCGGATGCCGAAGATGACGACAGCCGGAAGCAGGTACACGTAGGCGGGCATCACCTGCGCCGTGTCGAGCACCCCGCGAAGGCTGCGCTCGGCCCGGTCGTTGCGGCCGGCAACGATGCCGAGAGGGAATCCGATGGCCAGCGCCACCGCAACGGCCACGAGCATCAGGGCCATCGTGACCATCGTGTCGTCCCAGAAGCCGAGGACCCCGCAGCCGGCGAGGCACAGGACGCCGGCGACGGCGGCCCGGGTGCCGCCCGTACGCCAGCCGATCAACCCGACGAGCGTCAGCACGCCGGGCCAGCGCAGTTCGCGGAGCACCCACAACACGGCGTCCACCGCCCACTCGACTGCGTCGGAGATCGGCTGGAAGATCCACGTGAAGAGCCAGTGGCTGTCGTTGTTGCGAACGGTCCAGTCGTAGACGGAGTCGACGGCCGACACGACATGGGCGTCGAGCCAGGAGGGCACGTCCGGACCGATCGCCACGCCGACCACGCAGATCGCGGCGATGACGGCGACCGGGACGATGAGGCGCCGTGCCCTGCTGCTCGCCGTCGGTGAGAGCTCAGCGAGGTCGACGGCCTCGACGCGGTCGTGGGCGACAACCGCCGCCATTAGTGCGTTCCCCGGCCACGCAGGCCGTCGTGGCCGCTCGCTCGCTGGCGCTCGCTCGCTCGTGTTCGGCGTCCGGTTGCAGACGTCATCGACACCGGCAACCACGCGCAGCGGCGACGCGGTCGACCGTGCCGACCACCTGGCCCTCGGCATCGACGACGCCGACCGGCCGGTCGCTGTGGGCGAGGTCAGCGAGCACGTCGCGCACCCTCGTACCGGTCGGCACGCGGGCGGCGAAACCGTCGACCGTCGTGGCGTCGGCGGGTGTCATCACCGCTTCGACGGGCAGCACCTGCGCACGGGAGACGTCCCGCACGAACGTCCGCACGTAGTCGTCGGCTGGGGCGCCGACGACCTCAGCAGGCGTACCGACCTGCACGAAGCGCCCGTCGCGCATGATGGCGATGCGATCGCCGAGTCGCAGCGCCTCGACGAGGTCGTGGGTGATGAAGACCATCGTCGTGGTGACCTCGCCGCGCAGGCGGACGACTTCGTCCTGCATGTCACGGCGGATCACGGGGTCGAGTGCCGAGAACGGTTCGTCGAAGAGGAGAACCTCCGGCCCGGTCGCCAGCGCGCGGGCGAGGCCGACCCGCTGCTGCATCCCGCCGGAGAGCTGGTCGGGGCGGGCGGCGCCGAGCCCGTTCAGTCCGACCAGCTCGAGGAAGTCCTCCGCCCGCGCTCTCCGCACGTCCTTGCCGACGCCCTGCACCTCCAACCCGAAGGCCACGTTGTCGACGAGATCGCGGTGGGGGAGCAGGCCGAAGTGCTGGAAGACCATGCTCACGCGGTGGCGGCGCAGGTCGAGCAGCTGCCGCTCGTCGGCGGCCGTGACGTCGAGCTCACCGATCCGCACCGTGCCGGCCGTCGGCTCGATGAGGCGGGTCAAGCAGCGGACGAGCGTCGACTTGCCGCTGCCGGACAGACCCATGACGACGAACACCTCGCCGGCGGCGACCTCGAGATCGACCTCACGGACCGCCACCACATTGCCGGTCTTGGCTTCCAGCTCGCGTCGGGAGAGGTCGGCCAACGGCGAACCGATGATCCGCTGCGGGCGCGACCCGAAGACCTTCCACAGACCCCGCACCGAGATCGCGCCCCCCACGGCCGAATCCTAGATTCAGCATCCTGTGTATGACGTAGTGATCGTCGGAGGCGGATCCGCCGGGTGCGTGCTGGCCAACCGGCTCAGCGCCGATCCGTCGACGCGTGTGCTCGTGCTCGAAGCAGGACGACCGGAGCGCCGCTCGGACGTGTTCGTCCAGATGCCGGCGGCGCTGATGATCCCGATCGGCAACCGCTTCTACGACTGGAAGTACGAGTCGGAGCCCGAGCCGTGCCTCGGCGGCCGGCGGGTGTACCACGCCCGGGGGAAGGTGCTCGGCGGTTCGTCGAGCATCAACGGGATGATCTTCCAGCGCGGCAACCCGCTCGACTTCGAACGATGGGCCGCCGATCCCGGCATGGAGCGCTGGGACCACGCCCACTGCCTGCCGTACTTCAAGCGGATGGAGGACTGCCTCGCCGCGCCGCCTGACGACAAGTTTCGGGGCCACAGCGGCCCGCTCGTGCTCGAGCGCGGTCCGGCGACCAATCCGCTGTTCGGCGCCTTCTTCGACGCCGTCCAGCAGGCCGGGCACGAGCTGACCGACGACGTCAACGGCTACCGGCAGGAGGGCTTCGCGGCGTTCGACCGCAACGTGCGGCGAGGTCGGCGCCTCAGCGCATCTCGCGCGTACCTCCGCCCGGTGCTGCACCGACCCAACCTCGAGGTGGTCACGCGGGCGATGGTCACCCGGCTGGTCATCGACGGCGGCCGGGTGATCGGCGTGGACTTCACCCGGCCCGGCGGCCGTCACGAACGCGTGGCTGCCGGGGAGGTCATCCTGTGCGGCGGCGCCTTCAACTCCCCGCAATTGCTCCAGCTGTCGGGCATCGGTGACGCCGCACACCTGCGCTCAGTCGGGGTCGACGTGCGCCACGACCTGACGGGCGTGGGCGAGCACCTGCAGGATCACCTCGAGGTCTACGTCCAGCACGCCTGCACGCAGCCGGTGTCCCTCAACCCGTCGTTGCAGAAATGGCGGTGGCCATGGATCGGCCTGCAGTGGATGGCCCGGCGGGGACCCGCCGCGTCCAACCACTTCGAGGCGGGCGGCTTCATCCGCAGCAACGACGACGTCGACTACCCGAACCTGATGTTCCACTTCCTGCCCATCGCCGTCCGGTACGACGGCTCGGGGCCGACCGAGGGACACGGCTACCAGGTCCACGTCGGGCCGATGTACTCCGACGCGAGGGGGTCGGTGCGCATCACGTCGCGTGATCCGAGAGCCAAACCGGCGCTGCGCTTCAACTACCTCTCGACGGAGCAGGACCGGCGGGAGTGGGTGGAGGCGATCCGTCACGCCCGGCGGATCCTCGCCCAGCCGGCGTTCGCCGCGTTCGACGGCGGCGAGCTGTCTCCGGGCCCGGCGGTCGAGACCGACGTCGAGATCCTGACCTGGGTCGCCAAGGACGCCGAGACGGCGCTGCACCCGTCGTGCACGTGCCGGATGGGAGTCGACGAGCAGTCCGTCGTCGACCCGGCCACGATGCGGGTCCACGGGCTGCGCGGGCTGCGCGTCGTCGACGCCTCGGTGTTCCCCTACATCACGAACGGCAACATCTATGCGCCCGTGATGATGGTGGCCGAGAAGGCGGCGGACCTGATCCTGGGCAACACCCCGCTGGCGCCCGAGCCGGTCGAGTTCTACCGGCGGACCCGGCGGCGGGCCACCGCCAGCAGCCCGACGACCACGGCGATCGGGGCTACCACCAGGAGGATCTCGTCCCAGCCGCCCTGATGCGCCAGCATCGCGGCGGGAATTCCCATGGCGGCGCTGACGTTGGCCATGCGTGAAGGGTATGAGAGGGCCTGATTGAATGGCACCCCGCCCGCCCACCCCCAAGTGATGAATGATGCGTGACCAGGTCGAGAAGACGATCCAGGTGATCCGCCCGGCGCTCCAGGCCGACGGCGGGGACATCGTGTTGCGCGACGTCGACGAGGAAACCGGCGTCGTGACGGTCACGTTGACGGGGGCGTGCGTGGGGTGTCCGGCCTCCACCCAGACGCTGAAAGCCGGCATCGAGCGCATCATGCGTGACCGGGTCGACGGCGTCACCGAAGTGATCAACACGAGTGACCTCGACGTCGCGACCGCCTGAGGCGCTGTTCCGCGAAGCCGCCGCGGGTGACCGCACCGCCCTCGCTCGAGGCCTGTCGCTGATCGAGCGTGGTGGAGATCCGGCTCGTGCGCTTGGTCGCCTCGCCGCCCCCCAGGCTGGTAGCGCCCACACGGTCGGGGTGACCGGGGCCCCTGGCGCTGGCAAGAGCACGCTGACCAGCGCTCTCGTGGCCGAGCTGCGCCGGCGCGGCGAACAGGTTGCTGTCCTCGCCGTCGACCCGTCCTCGCCCTTCTCCGGCGGCGCCATCCTCGGTGACCGGGTGCGGATGCAGGATCACGCCACCGACTCCGGGGTCTTCATCCGCTCGATGGCGACCCGCGGCCACCTCGGTGGGCTGGCCCTGGCGACCCCTGAGGCGATCCGTCTCCTCGACGCGCTCGGCTGGCGCTGGATCCTGGTCGAGACGGTCGGCGTCGGTCAGGTCGAGGTCGAGATCGCCGGAAAGGCGGACACGACGATCGTGGTCGTCAATCCCGGCTGGGGCGACAGCGTGCAGGCGGCCAAGGCCGGCTTGATGGAGGTCGCCGACCTGTTCGTGATCAACAAGGCCGATCGTCCCGGCGTCGACGACACCCGCCGCGACCTCCAGCAGATGCTCGACCTCACGGCGGAGACCGCTGCGGCCCCGATTGCGGACGGCTGGCAGGTGCCGATCCTGCCGGCCGTGGCGACGACGGGGGAGGGCGTCGCCGCCGTGTGGGAGGCGGTGGTGCGCCACCAGGAGTTCGCCGCCGCCGGCGGGCTGCTGGAGCGGCGCCGCCGAGCCCGACTGGCCGAGGAGCTGCGGGAGATCATCATCAACCGCCTCGAGCTCCGCGCCCGCGAGCTGTGCACGGGCGCCCGCTGGGATGACCTGACGGCGCGGGTCCTGAATCGGGACCTCGACCCGTGGGCAGCCGCCGATCAGATGCTGGCCCCCGTTCTGTCCGCAGAAGCCATCGCGTCATCACAATGAACGACCGTTCGGACGCGGACGCTCAGCCCTTCGCCGGCCGTATCCAGGGGGTGACGGCGGGTCCGGGTTGGGCAAGAATATGGGTATGTCTGCTCCAGACGTGATGCCGGTGCTTTCACGAGGGAAGCACCGCAATCCCCGCAAGGGCGCCTGTTTCATGGAGCTGGTCTCCTTCGTGGCCGGGGAGCCGTGGAGTGATCATCCGGCCTGCACGCACCCGCTGCTCAGCTCGCTCGCCCGTCTGATCAACGACCACACGTCCGACGGCGCCCGCCCTCGACTCGCGCCGTTGATCCCCAACGTGATCGGGCTGACCACCGACGATCCGCAGCTCGATGTGCGCATCGCGCTTCGTGCGGCGACCGCCGCACTGCCTGTCGCCCCGGCGGAGCGGCAGCGCGTGCTGGCCGTCGGCGTGCTGGTGGCCAACCGGGTGCTCGACGATCGGGCGGCCGACGAGATGCGCCGGCTCAGCCGCGAGGCGCTGGCGTCCGCGCCGCATGCCACCCAGTGGGCGCAGAGGTTCGCCAACCGCAGCGCCTCGTCGGCTGCGGCATTCCGCCGTCACGGCGCGCCAACCGTCGTGCGCGGGGCGGTGGAGGGAATCGCCGAGGCCTGCATCTCCAACGTCGACGAGGTGCTCCACGACCTGCTGGCCGCAGCGATCGACGACTGCCAGACATGGGTGCGCGGGACATCCGCCGACGCTCGATCGCTCGAGGCCGATGACTGGGCGACGCTGCGTCGACTGACCGGGGCGGCGCCCGCCCGCTGACGGTTCTGTCTCTCCTCCTCCGCTGCGCTTCGGCGCTCGCCTGCCTGAGTCACTAGGCCGGCTGTGAGGGCCGAGTAGGTGTGCGCAAGCGCAACAGGTAGGTGACCTCGGCGACGATCCGCTCGGGGTGATGCAGATCGCTCCACCAGACGTCGACGATCTCCCAGCCCAGCTGCCGCAGCATCCCGCGACGCCTGGCGTCGTGGTGCTGGGCGGTCGGCGTGGCGTGCCACTCCCAGCTCTGGCACTCGACGCCGACCTTGCGCGCCGGATCGGCGAGGTCCAGCTCGGCGAGCAGCACGCCGCGGCGGTCCCGCACCGGATACTCGTCGACGAGGCGGATCCCTGCCGCCGCCAGCACACGACTGGCGATGCGCTGGAACCAGCTGCGCGGCAGGCGGTTGTCGACCCGCTCACCGAGCAGCATCAGCAGCGCCGGAGGGCCGGACCGGCCGCGCTGGCGCCACGTCGCGGCAACGCGACGCAGCTCGTCGCTCGCCACGCCGAGACGAAGCGCGCTGTCGAGCGCCCGCGCCGTCGGTCCGATCCCGACCGCTGGCGCGAGCAGGGCCAGCGTGGCCGCCACCGTGAGGACGGGGATCGGCCCCACCGCCGTGACGTGCTCGGCGACGCGGCCACGGGTGTAGTGCAGCGTCGTGCCGAGCGACGGGTGCAGGTGGGCGCCCTTGCGACCCGAGAACGTCGACCGTCTCGCTGCGGTCGAATCCGTCGAGGCCGTGCAGACGGGCCGCCGCGGCGTGGGACACGGCGACCACGCCCGAGGACAGCGCGGATGCCATCGCCCGCGCCTCGAACGTCACCGGCGCACCGCCGGCGGTCAGCACGCCCGGGAACGGTGACGACAGCGTGCCGTCCCGGATGAGACGCCGCTCGACGGGACGTGTCAACCCGAGACGTCGGGATTGCGCGCAGGAGGCGACCCCATGTTGTCGTGCCATCAGCTCGAACAGTTCTCTCATGCCCACCGTGGGCGCGGTGAGCAACGCCAAAGGGAAAACGGCGAGTTCTGTCCGTAGGAACCGATCGTTGTGATGCGATTCCTACGGACAGAACGGGCGAGACTGACGCCATGCCCGAGCTGCTGACCCTCGATCGCCGCGACGACGGCGTGGCCGTCGTCACCCTGGCCAACGGCAAGGTCAACGCCCTCTCGCAGGCGCTGGTCACCGAGCTGCGCGAGGCAGCGACCGAGCTGTCCGGCAACCCGCCGGGGGCCGTCGTGATCACCGGTGGCGACCGCATCTTCGCCGCCGGTGCCGACATCTCCGAGTTCGGGGGCACCGAGAAGGCCGGTCCGATCACGGCGCTGATCCACGGCGCGCTCGATGCCATCGCCGCGCTGCCGCGGTTCGTCATCGCCTCGGTCTCGGGCTACGCCCTGGGCGGCGGTTGCGAGTTGGCCCTGGCTTGCGACTACCGCGTCGCCGGCCCGAAGGCAGTGTTCGGTCAGCCCGAGATCCTCCTCGGCGTCATTCCCGGTGGCGGGGGCACGCAGCGCCTGGCCCGGCTCGTCGGGCCGAGCACGGCCAAGGCGCTGTGCATCACCGGGCGCCAAGTCCAGGCCGAGGAGGCGTTCCGCATCGGGCTTGCCGACGAGGTCGTGGACGACCCGATGGCGCGCGCCCTCGAGCTGGCGGCCGTGGTCGCCAGCGGGCCGCTGCAGGCGCAGGCGCTGGCCAAGCAGGTCATCGACGCTGGACTCTCGACCTCGCTGGAGGAGGGATTGCAAGCCGAGCAGGCCGCCTTCGTCGCCGCGTTCGGTACCGAGGACAGCCAGATCGGCGTCGCCAGCTTCCTCGAGCACGGCCCCGGCAAGGCCGCCTTCACGGGCAGATAGCGCCTTCTGTCCGTAGAAATCGATCGTTGTGATGCGATTCCTACGGACAGAACGAACGCACGCTGCTACTTCGGCACGTAGGGCGGTGCCACGCCCCAGCCCCAGCGCGGCACCGGCGCCGCCTCGACAACGTCGGCACCGTCCTGCGAGTTCTGCAGGGCGAGGCGTGTGCCCCACTCGACGTACCCGACGAACGCGGCGCGGAACTCGGGGTCGTCGGGCAGCGCGGCATCGTCGGCAGCGAGGCTCATGGTGCTGGCGAAGCGGAACCGTTGCGCTGGAGTGATGTGCAGATCGCGATGGTGGGCGAGCATCCGGGGATAGCCGCCGAGCTGTGCGGTGTAGTCGGCAGGCCCTCCGAGCACCTCCGCCCACCAGAGCGTGACGTTGGCCCGATGTTCCTCACTGACGCCGCCGGGGAACAGACCGCTGAGCAGGTCGTCGCGCTCCACCCGGTCGTAGAACGCGTCGATGAGTCGGCGGATCGCCGTGGTGCCACCGGCCCACTCGTAAAGCGTCGGCACGTCGCTGATTCGGGCACGGTACCGGCGCCGCGACTGCACGACGCCGGGCAACGCGGTGCGCTGGTGACCTGCGAGCATCCTGGCGTGGACTTCCTCGATTTCGCCCGATCGACGTTCGCTGCTCGCGACTTCACGGATGACCCGATCCCCGACGACCTCCTGTACCGATGGCTCGACGTCGCTCGCTTCGCACCGAGCGGCGGCAACCGCCAGGGATGGCGCATCGTCGTGGTCCGCGACGCAGAGACCAAGCGCCAGCTCGCCGCCCTGTGCCGGCCGACGTGGAACGTCTACATGGCACAGCGCCAGGCGGGCGAGTCCCCGTGGTCCTCGGTGGAACCGTCGGCGCTCGACCTCGAGCAGGCCGCCGCGACGGACGCGCCTTCGCCGCTGCTCGACGACCTCGAGCACGCACCCGTGGTCCTCGTCGTCGGCGTCGACCTACGTGGCCTGGCGAGCATGGACAAGGACCTCGACCGAGTCGGGATCGTGTCCGGCGCGTCGGTCTACCCCTTCGTGTGGCACCTGCTGTTGGCTGCCCGAAACGACGGTTACGCCGGCGCCATCACGACCTTCCTCGTGGCTCAGGAGCGTGACGCGCAGACGTTGGTGGGCTTCCCACGCGAGGTCGCCATCGCCGCCATGGTTCCCTTGGGGCGTCCGGTGAAGCTGCTGACGAAGCTCGCTCGAGCACCCGTCGAGGACTTCGCCCGAGTCGGCCGCTTCGACGGTCCGCCCCTGCGGCCCACGCCCGGCGGATGAGTCGGCACGCGGACGACGGCTCCTAGCGTCAGCGGGCATGGCCACGGACGAACAGCCCTATGGCGAGCTGGTCGACACCACGCTGCGGGCTCTCACCTGGAACGTCTGGGGTCGATTCGGTCCGTGGGAGCAGCGTGAGGCGGCGCTCGTCGCGACGATGCACGCCACGTCGCCCGACATCATCTTCCTGCAGGAGAGCTGGGTCGACGAAGGCGGCGCTGATCAGGCGAGCGTGCTCGGCGAGCAGCTCGGCCTCGAACACCACTGCCGCAGCGAGGCCGATGGGGGTCGAGCGAACGCCATCATCTCGCGCTGGCCGCTCAGCGACGTCGAGTCCCACAACGTCCCGTCCGTCGATGGCGGGTGGGGTGGCGTCATCGTGCGGGCCGTCGTGGCCGGTCCGCGGCGGGAGCTCGATGCCTACTGCGTCGCGCTCGATTGGCCACCGCAGGCGAGCCGCGTTCGCCAGGACGCTGTTCGCCACCTCGCCGAGCTGATCGACGCCCACCAGAAGAAGACGAGGCGGGGCCTGCTCGTCGCCGGCGACTTCAACGCCAGCCCAGCGAGTGACGAGATCCGTGCCCTCACGGGACTTCGCGAGACCGCCGTCCCCGGCGTCGTCCTGTTCGACGCCTGGGACATGGGTGGTGATGGCACCAGCGGCCTCACCTGGAGTCGGTCGAACCCGTGGGCGGCACCAGCCCTGCTTCCCGATCGCCGGATCGACTACATCTTCACCGGATGGCCGCGGCGCGGCGGTGTAGGAAGTGTCGTCGAGGCCAAGGTCATCGGCACGGCGCCCATCGACGGCGTCGTCCCGTCGGACCACTACGCCGTCCTCGCCGTGATCCGCTACTGATCCAACGTTGCGGAGTGGTCGGGCACGTAGGTCTGCGTGTCCCGCGGCGGCCGTGCGTACCCGGACGGCTTCGGTCGCTTCGGCAGCGTCAACGGTGGCTGCACGACCTCCTTGTAGGGAAGCGTGCTCAGCAGGTGGGCGATCATGTTCAGGCGCGCCCGCCTCTTGTCATCGCTCTCGACGACGAACCAGGGCGACTCCGGGATGTCGGTGTGCACCATCATCTGGTCCTTGGCCCGCGAGTAGTCCTCCCACCTCGTGATCGACTCGAGGTCCATCGGCGACAGCTTCCAGCTGCGCATCGGGTCGTCGAGGCGAGAGTGGAAGCGCAGCTCCTGCTCCTTGTCACTGACGGAGAACCAGTACTTGCGCATCAGCACGCCGTCCTCGACCAGCATCCGCTCGAAGATCGGGCACTGGTGCAGGAAGCGGTGGTACTCATCGGCCGTGCAGAAGCCCATCACCTGTTCGACGCCCGCCCGGTTGTACCAGGAACGGTCGAACAGGACGATCTCGCCGGCGCTCGGCAACTGGGCGATGTAGCGCTGGAAGTACCACTGCCCGCGCTCACGCTCGGTGGGTGCAGGGAGGGCGGTGATGCGGGCGACGCGGCTGTTGAGGTACTGCGTGACGCGCTTGATGGCGCTGCCCTTGCCTGCGGCATCCCGGCCCTCGAACACGATGACGAGGCGGTGGCCTTCCGCGCGCACCCACTCCTGCACCTTGACGAGCTCGGCCTGCAGCCGGAACAGCTCCTCCTCGTACAGCTTCTTCGGGACGCGGCTCTTCGTCTCGTCCGACTTCTTGGCGCTCTTGGCCATGGCGGGCACGGTACTGCGCCCGCCAAACCCGTTCTGTCCGTAGGAATCGGCCGTTGTGACGCGGTTCTTACGGACAGAAGGGACTGTCAGGCCGATGTCGACTGGGCGAACTTGCGCGTGGCGAGCGTGGCGAAGACGATCGTGATGCCCACCGCCCACGCGAGAGCGATCCATGCGTCGTTGCCGGGGTCATAGCCGTTGTAGAGCGCCCGGCAGGCATCGGTCAGGATGCTGAACGGGTTGTGCTCTGCGATCGGCTGCAGCCAGCCGGTCATGTTGGCCGGATCGACGAACGCCGATGACACGAACGTCAGAGGAAACATCCAGATGAACCCTGCCGAGTTCGCTGCCTCGACGGAGCCCACGGAGAGTCCGATCAACGCGGCGATCCAGCTGAAGGCGTAGCTGAAGATGAACATCAGTCCTGTCGCGGCCAGTGCCCCCAGCAGCGTGCCCTCGAAGCGGAACCCGACAGCGAAGGCGACGACGAGCATGACCACGAACGTGAGGACGTTGCGGACGACATCGGACACCGTGCGTCCGATCAGCACCGAGCCCTGGTGCATCGGCAACGAGCGGAGCCGGTCGATGATCCCCTTGCTGAGGTCGTCGGCGACCCCGACGCCGGTGAACGCCGAGTTGAACAGCACCGTCTGGGCGAAGATGCCGGGGATCACGTACTGCACGTAGTCGATCGGCGTCTGCACCGAGCCCTGGAAGACGTACACGAACAGGACGATGAACATGATCGGCTGGATCGTGGCGAAGATCAGCAGCTCAGGGTTGCGCGGAATGGCGCGGAGGTGGCGCGTCGCCTCCGTCCAGCTGTCCTTGAGGATCCACTTCGGACCGTCAGGGAACTCGGTCGGTGGCGCCGGGGCGAGCTCGAAGGGATCGCGTGGACCGGCGCGGAGATCAGTCGTTGTCATGACGCCACCTTCTCGGGCTCGGGCTCGGGATCGGGCTCGGGGGCGGACGCACCACCACTCTCGCTGGCGCCATGGCCCGTGAGGGAGAAGAACACGTCGTCGAGCGTGGATTCACGGGCGACGACGTCGGCGAACGGAACCTGGGCATGGTCGAGCCGGCGGACTGCTTCCGGCACCATGCCCTCGATCTCGAACACTGGCACGACCACTCTTCGCCGTTCGTCCAGCACGAGCACTTCGCCACAGGCTTGCTCGCGCAGCGCGTCGACGACGCGGTCGGCGTCGCAGGGGTCGGCGAACGTGATCTCGATGCGATCGCCGCCGACCTGCTGCTTGAGGACCTGCGGCGTCCCCGTTGCGATGACGCGGCCATGGTCCACCACCACGACGTCGTCAGCGAGCCGGTCGGCCTCGTCGAGGTACTGCGTGGTCAGCAGCGTCGTCGTGCCACCCCGGCCGAGCTCTTCGATGAGATCCCAGACCGCGAGCCGGCTGCGCGGGTCGAGCCCGGTCGTCGGCTCGTCGAGGCACAGCACGGATGGTCGGGCGATGAGGCTCATTGCGATGTCGAGTCGTCGGCGCATCCCACCGGAGTAGCCCTTGACGACGCGATCGCCGGCGTCGACGAGATCGAACCGGTCCAGTAGCTCGCGCCCACGCTCCTTGGCGGTGTCGATCGGGAAGTGGTAGAGGCGGCCGACATGCTCGAGGTTCTCGGCGCCGGTGAGGCGCTCGTCGACGGCGGCGTACTGGCCGGTGAGTCCGATACGCGCCTTCGCCTTCGTCGGCTCGACCATGACGTCGATGCCGTCGATGAAGGCGCGACCGGAATCCGGTCTGACGAGGGTCGTCAGCACGCGCACGGCGGTCGTCTTGCCGGCGCCGTTCGGACCGAGGAGCCCGAGAACCGTTCCCCGTTGCACCTCGAAGCTGACACCTGCCAGCGCTTTCGTCTCACCGAATGACTTGTAGAGGTCGTCGGCGATGACGGCCGCGCTGAGCCCTTGGGCGGAAGTGCTCATGGTGTCGAACCTAGCGAGGGGGTGCGCGGGCTACCTCTTCGGTTCGCGAGATGTGACAACTGTCTGCAAGAGGCGGCGCAACGTCGCCTGCTCATCGTCGTCGAGGTCGCGCAGGACGATCTCATCGACGGCGATCGCCACCTTCTCGAACCGTTCGATCGCCCGCCGACCGGCCGTCGTGAGCTCGAGGACGTTGCGCCGGCGGTCCCGCTCGTCGCGTTGCCGGCGGACGAAGCCCGCCCGCTCCAGACGATCGACGAGGTCGACGACGTCGCTCGCATCGATGCCGACCCGCGCCGACACCTCGCGCTGCGACAATGGCGTCGATGCTCGCTCGATCACACGCAAGACGCCGAAGCACCCCCGTCGCAGGTTGACATCGGCCGCCCAGCGCTCGTCGGCCATGCGGGCCGCGAACTCCTGGCGGACCTGGGTGGCGAACTGGAAGGCCAGGCTGACGACGCTGCGGTCGGCGACGGACGTGGGTTGACGATCCACGAATCGGAGCATATCGTGGGAACTATCAACGATACAAGTATTCCATCATTCGGACAGAGCAACGGCGTCCGACCGGCGATCGTCGTGGACAACTTGGTCAAGCGCTATGGATCGTTGACCGCCGTGGACGGCATCTCGTTCGACGTCGCGCCGGGCGAGATCTTCGGCTTCCTCGGGCCCAACGGTGCCGGGAAGTCGACGACGATCAAGGTGCTCTGCACGCTCGTCGACCCGACGGAGGGTACGGCGACCGTGGCCGGACATGACGTGCAGCGCGATCGACTCGACGTGCGGCGGCACATCGGTCTCGTCTTCCAGGACCAGACGCTCGACGTGTACCTGACGGCCGAGCAGAACCTGCGCTTCCACGCCGAGCTGTACGGCATGCCGAAGGCCGCCGTGGCGTCGCGGATGCGAGACGTGCTCGAGATGGTCGGGCTGTGGGAGCGGCGCTCGAACAAGGTGCAGACGTTCTCGGGAGGCATGCGGCGGCGACTCGAGATCGCCCGCGGGTTGATGCACTCGCCGCGGGTGCTCTTCCTCGACGAGCCGACCGTCGGCCTCGACCCGCAGACTCGAGCCAGCATCTGGGGGTACATCGAGGAGCTCCGCCGACGCGAGGACATCACGATCTTCCTCACGACGCACTACATGGACGAGGCCGAGAACTGCGAGCGGATCGCCATCATGGATGCTGGCCGGATCGTCGTCCTCGACACGCCGGACCGCCTCAAGGCCAGCGTCGGTACCGATCGCGTGTCGATCTCCACCGATGACGACGAACGCGCCATCGACGCGTTGCGTGAGCGGCTCGACATCACTGCCAACGTGCACGACGGGCAAGTGACGTTCGCCGTCGCGGACGGCGAGCACTTCGTGCCGCGGCTGTTCGCCGAGCTCGGATTGCCCATCAAGTCCGTATCGGTGGCGCGGCCGTCACTGGACGACGTGTTCATGACGTTCACGGGCCGAACGATTCGAGACGCCGAGGCGACGAGCGTCGACAACCTGCGGGTGTTCGCCAACCCGGGACGGAGGTAGCGATGACGACCGTCACGAACGTGATGTCGACGAGGGTGGTGGACCGCGGCCTGCGCCAGGACTGGCGCGGCGTCAAGGTCGTCTGGCAGCGAGAGATGATCAAGTTCGGCCAGGACCGGTTGCGAATTGTCTCGGCACTGCTCCAGCCGATCCTGTTCCTGTTCGTTCTGGGGACCGGCCTGTCCACGCTGACCGACGACGCGACCGGAGGCGTGAGCCTGCGCACGTTCATGTTCCCCGGTGTGCTGGCGACGTCGGTGCTCTTCACGGCCGTGTTCTCATCGGCGTCGATCGTGTGGGACCGGGAGTTCGGGTTCCTCCGCGAGATGCTCGTGGCGCCGGTACGGCGAGGCTCGATCCTGGTCGGCAAGGCGTTCGGCGGAGCGACAGTGGCGACCACGCAGAGCCTGGTCATCATCGCCTTGGCCCCCATCGTCGGCGTCCCCTACGACCTCGGGATGATCGTGCTGCTCATCTTGCAGCTGTTCCTCTTGTCGTTCGCGCTGTGCGCGGTCGGGTTGGTGATCGCGGCGCGGGTCCAGCAGATCCAATCGATGATGGGCGTGATGCAGATGCTCCTGCTGCCGCTGTCGTTCCTGTCGGGCGCGCTGTACCCGCTCAGCGGGCTGCCAGGGTGGCTGACGACGCTGACGCTGCTCAACCCCGTGACGTACGCCGTGCATGCCATCCGTACAACGGTGTTCAACCACCTCGATGCGCCGCAGGCGAGCCTCGACGAGCTGAACCCGCCGCTCGAGTGGTTCGGCTGGCCCGTTCCCTTCGCCGTTCAGATCGGTGTCGTACTGGTGCTGGGCCTCGGCCTGTTGTGGTTCGCCATCCGGCAGTTCGACAAGGCCGAGTAGATCTCGCTCGGAAAGGCAGAGCCTTTCCGAGCAACGGCGTGCTCCACGAACAGTCAGCGCGGGCGCAGCCCGCCGGACGACTTTCAATTCGCCCAGGCGACCAGGCCGAGGTCGAACGTGTTGGCCAGGTCCGGGTGCACCGGGAACACTCGCGCCGTCACGCCGTACGCGCCGGGGAGCCCGATCACGATCTCGCCGGTGTAGGCGCCCGTCGCCGGATCGCGCGGCTGCAGTTCAGTCGTGAACAGTCGCGCGTGGAACTCGCCGTCGTGGCCGAGCGGTCCGTGCACCACCTCGACCCGTACATCCTCGGTGGACAGCCCACCCAGCCCCACTTCGACGGTGACCAGTCGCCGCGTGCCAGCCGGGATGTCGCTCGCGTCGACCTCCACTTCGCGCACCTCGACGTCGCCCCACGCCGCGATGACCCGCTCGCGCCACGCCGCCAATTCGACGGCAGCCTTCGCGTGATCGGCCACCCGCCGTTGTGCCGATGCCGCCGCCGGCTCGTACAGCGCGGTGGTGTAGTCGCGCACCATGCGTGATGCCGTGACACGCGGGCCGAGCGATGCCCAGGCATGGCGCACCATGTCGACCCAGTCACGTGGCACGCCGTCCTCACGGTCATAGAACTTGCGGGTGACCTGCTGTTCGAGGATCGAGAACAGGCTGTTGGCCTCACGCAGGTCCCGGCGGTCGAGATCCGGGTCGTCCTCCGCCGACTCGATGGCCCAGCCGTTCGAACCGTCGTAGCACTCGTCCCACCAGCCGTCGAGGATGCTGCAGTTCAGCGCGCCGTTGAGGGCCGCCTTCATGCCGCTCGTCCCGCACGCCTCGAGCGGGCGGCGGGGCGTGTTCAGCCACACGTCGCAGCCGTGGTACATCGCCCGGGCGATCGAGATGTCGTAGTCGGCGAGGAACACGAACCTGCTGCGCACGTCGGCCTGGCGGGCGAACTGCTCGATGCGTTGGATCAGCTCCTTGCCGGGCGTGTCGGCTGGATGGGCCTTGCCGGCGAACACGAACTGCACGGCGCGGTCAGGGTGATGGAGCAGGCGCAGCAGCCGCTCGGGGTCCGACAGCAGCAGCGTCGCCCGCTTGTACGTGGCGAACCGGCGGGCGAAGCCGATCGTGAGGCGACGTGGGTTGAGGATCTCTGCGCCGAGGCGTTGCCGGGCGAGGCGCACGAGCTCGTCGCGGCCGTCGTTGAGGGTCGCCCACGCCTCGACCGGGTCGACGTCACGGATGCGCGACCATCGCTCGGCATCGGCGTTCGGCCACTGCTCACCGACGACACGCGTGAGCAGCGCGTCGACTCGCGCCGACACCCACGTGCGTCCGTGCACCCCGTTCGTGACGGACCCGATGGGCACCTCGTCGACGGACAGCTGCGGCCACAGCTCGTGGAACATGAGCCGGCTCACCGCCCCGTGCAGCCGGGCGACGCCGTTCGAACGTGCCGCCAGGCGAAGGCCCATCACCGCCATGTTGAACTTGTCGTCTCCATCGGACGGCGGCTGACCGAGTGCGAACAGGCGCTCGAACGTCACGCCGCACTGGGCGGCGAACGTCGTGAAGTACTGCGCCATCAGCGCCCGCGGGAAGCGGTCGATGCCGGCCGCCACCGGCGTATGCGTGGTGAACAGCGCCACCACCCCTGACGACCTCGACGGCGGCGTCGAAGGCGATGCCTTCGGCCACCAGCTCGCGGATGCGCTCGAGCCCGAGGAAGCCGGCGTGGCCCTCGTTGGTGTGGAACACGTCGGGATCGATGCCGAGCGCCCGCAGCGCCCGTACCCCGCCGATGCCGAGCATGATCTCCTGGCGGAGGCGATGGTGCTCGTCGCCGCCGTACAGGCGGTCGGTCACGGCCACGCCGTCGGGGGAGTTGCCGGGCACCTCCGTGTCGAGCAGGTACAGCGGGATGCGCCCGATGTCGGCCCGCCAGACGTGGGCGGCCACCGGATCGCCGGCCAGGTCGACTGTCACCTCCACGCCGGTGTCGGTGAGGCCGAGCGAGCGCGGATCGAACTCAGCCCTGTTCTCCTGCTGCCATCCGTCCGCGTCGAGCCTCTGGCGGAAGTAGCCCTCCGTGTAGAGCAGGCCGATGCCGACCAGCGGCACGCCGAGGTCCGATGATGCCTTCAGGTGATCGCCGGCGAGGACACCGAGACCTCCGGAGTACTGCGGCAGCGCCTCGGTGATGCCGAACTCGGGCGAGAAGTAGGCGATGCAGCGCAGCGGGGAGCCGGTGCGCGACTCGAACCACGTCGTGGAGGTGAGTGCCGAGCGCAACCTGCGGGACACCGCGCCGAGATCGTCGACGACGCTCGGATCCGCGGCCAGCTCGGCGAGCCGCTCGGGGCTGGTCGTGCGCAGCATCTCGGCGGGGTGAGCCTGGCCGGCCGTCCATCCGGGCCACAAGCGATGGAACAGGCGGATCGCCTCGGGATCCCAGGTCCAGTGCAGGTTGGTGACGAGCTCCGGTAGCGCAGCGAGTGCGTCCGGGATCGTGGGCAGGACCTCGAAGCGGCGTACCGGGCGCATCGGCGCGGCAGCGTACTGACCGTCTTCGATCGGGTTCATCTCGCAGGCAAGCTGCTCGACTCACCTCCGAGCTCGCCGCCGCCGCTCCGCAGCGGCGCTCGCCCACCTGCCCAATCTGCAGGACCTGGCCAGACGGCGTCCTAGGGCCGGGACGGGTGGCCGGTGTACACGGCGGAGGTGGCGCCGGCGATCGCCTCCCACGAGTAGCGATCGGCGAGCAGCTCGGCGCCGCACCGGCGCATCTCGTCGGCCAGGGCGTCGTCCGTCAGCACCAGCTCGATGCAGCTGGCCAGCTCTTCGGCGTTGCCCGGCTCGAAGAGCAGGCCGGCTCCCGTGCCGTCGATCAGCTCGGCGAGCCCGCCGGTGCGGGCGACGATCAGCGGAGCACCGCCGGCCATCGCCTCGAGGGCGACGATGCC
This sequence comes from uncultured Acidimicrobiia bacterium, assembly GCA_963774635.1. Classification (GTDB taxonomy): domain Bacteria; phylum Actinomycetota; class Acidimicrobiia; order Acidimicrobiales; family Ilumatobacteraceae; genus JALZMG01. Next base: position 205,050 of record CAVZFS010000024.1, on the reverse strand, counting down.
GAACGGCTCGTACAACGACGGGATGACGACGCACGCGGCGCGGTGGACGGTGTCACGGAGCAGTTCGTCAGCAAGGAAGCCAGGCAGGACGACGAGGTCACTGGCGCCCTCGAGGTCGATCTGCGACTGCAGCTCGGGGAGGTAGCTGCCGCGCCCGCCGATGATGCACTCGATCCCCGGCACCCGTGAACGGAGCGCACTGACCGCCCGTGCGAGCACCTGGAAGCCCTTCTCGTACTGGACACGACCCCACGTGAACACCAACGGCGTGCGACGCGCCGGAGTGGTGCCCTTCGCCCACCAGCTCGGATTGATCCCGTTGGGGATGAGGTGGACCCGCTCCACCGGCAGCTCGAAGCCTCCGATGACCTCCCGGAGCATGAACCGCGAGCTGGCCACCACCTCGGAGGCGCGATGGGCCAACCACGACTCGACGGCGTGGATCATGCTCGGCTCGCCGGGAGGCACCCGGCCGCCGTGGCGACCCCACTCGGTGCCGTGGAACGTGGCGACGACCGGCGCGCCGTGGAGCGTCGCCAGCGTGTCGGCTGCCCACGCCACCTGCCAGTCGTTGGCGTGGACGACGTCGGGCACCCAGTCATCGAGGCGGCTGGTGAGCTGCACGAAGTGGTGGTTGGCCGACGCGACGCGAGCGACGAGCTCCTCCTCGGGCAGCCATGGCAGGTCGACTCGCGCCCGCAGGACCCGCACGCCGTCGTCTCGGACGTCGTCGAGGACCCCGGGATGGGCCAGCGTGAACAGCACGACGTCGTGTCCAGACGCAGACAATGCGTGGATCAACCCGTGGACGTGCGCGGCGTTCCCGCCGACGGAGGCCGGCGGGAAGTCCCAGGCGAGCATCAGCACCCGCATGTCGCGGACAATACGGGAAGGTCGTCTGATGCGGCCGGCGGTGATTGATGCGGCCGGCGAAGGCGCTGGAGCGCCCGCCGTGCCGAACCGGGTCTTCACCTCTGAACGACGCGGCCGGCGAGCCTGTCCGATGATTCGCCGGCCTCGAAGCGGCATATCACGCTTCGCGGCGGGGCCACCCGTGTGCTGTCCTGACCGGTCGTGGATGCCGACGAAGAGGACGCAGTCGCGCTGCGCGAGGTCGCGTGGGCCTGCTTGTCGCTGGGCGCTGCAGTGGGCGTCTTTGGCGTGGCCTTCGGCGTCGGTGCCGTGTCGGCCGGCGGCAGCGTGGCGATGGCGTGCGTGATGTCGTTGTTCGTGTTCACCGGCGCGTCGCAGTTCAGCGCCGTGAGCGTCGTCGCCACGGGTGGATCGGCCGGCGCGGCCTTGGGCTCGGCCATGCTGCTGGCGGCCCGTAACACCGTCTACGGCCTGACGCTGTCGAAGGTCATCACGGGCTCGCTGGCGCGGCGTCTCGTCGCCGCCCAGCTCGTCCTCGACGAGTCGACGGCGATGGCCACCGCCCAGGAGCACCCGCGTGCGCAGCGGGCCGCGTTCTGGCTGACCGGTGGCTCGATCTTCGTCTGCTGGAACCTGGGCACGTTGGTGGGTGCACTCGCCGGCGAGGCGATCGATCCCTTGACGTTCGGGCTCGACGCCGCGTTCCCGGCCGGCTTCGTGGCGATGGTCGCCCCGCACCTGCGCCACCGCTTGGGTCTCGAGGCCGGGATCCTGGGCGGGCTGATCTGCCTCGTGCTGATCCCATTCACCCCGGTCGGCGTCCCGATCCTCTGTTCCACCGCTGCCGTGCTGATCGGCATCCCCGCCCGCAACGCCGACGAGGCAGAGGCCATGCCGGGCACGGCCGGGGTGCCGTGATGCTGACCTGGGGACTGGTGCTGCTGCTCGGGCTCGGCGCCTACATCTGCAAGGTGACCGGGCTCGTCGTCATCGGCTCCCGCCGACTCCCGCCAGTCGTCGAGCGCTGCCTGGCCCTCGTGCCGGCGGCGCTCATCACCGCGCTCATCGTCAAGGACACGTTCTCGACCGGGCAGGACCTCGTCCTCGATGCCCGTGCTGCTGGTGTCGCCGCGGCGGCCCTGGCGGCGTGGCGGCGAGCGCCGGTGATCGTGGTCATCGTGCTGGGCGCTGCCGTCACGGCGCTCGTTCGACAAGTGAGCGGAGGCGCCTGAGGTTGCCGGCCCAGATCCTGCGCATCACCTGCTGACCGCCGACACGCTCGCCGAGCGGGCCACCGACCCACCACGGGAAGTGCAGCTCCTCCTGCCACGTGAACCGCGTGCGGCGGCCATCATCCAACGGGTCGAGCGTGAACGCTCCGTTCCCCGTGACGAGCCCGCTGTGGCGGACACCCATCGATCTGCCCGGGTCCCACTCGGTGACCTCCATCCGATCGGTCAGACGGATCGGTCCGACCCGTGTCACGCAGTCGAACGTCGTACCGGTGCCGCGCGTCTGTGAGCCGCGGAAGCGGATCACTTCGGCGTCGGCCATCCACTCGACGTGCGATTCGATCGGCTCGAGCACGGCCCACACCGCGTCGGGGGTTGCGTCGTAGTCGGCGGAGACCGTGATGCGAACGGTCAACGCGTCACGCCGGCGCGCGCACCGACCGCAGCGTCTCCGCCGCCAGCTCCGGCGGCATGACGTTGATCATCACGCCCGTGCCTCGCTCGAAGCCTGCCTGCGTGACGAGGTTCGGCCACAGGTGGACGTGCCAGTGGTACTGGCCGGAGTGCTCGTGTGGCGCCGTGTGGAATCCGAGGTTGTAGGCAACGTCGCCGATGGCCGCCTCGAGGTGGGCGACGGCGTCGCGGATGGCGTGACCCATCGCGACGAGGTCCTCCGGAGTCGCGTCCTGGAGGTGCAGCTCGTGGTGGCGGGGCATCAAGAGCAGCTCGAAGGGGGCACCACTCCAGAACGGCGCGATGCACACGACGTTGTCGTCGGCGAACACGACACGTTCCCCATCGGCGAGCTCGGCCTCGATCGTGGTGCAGATGACACAGCCACCGGCGAAGCGGGCGAACGCCCGCTCCTCGTCGAGGATCTCTCCGGGCACGAACGGAAGGCCGAGCACTTGGGCGTGCGGATGGGCGACCGACGCGCCGGCCTCCCGGCCATGGTTGACGATGACCTGGGTGTAGCGCACCTCCGGTGAGGCGGCGTGCTCGGCGAGCCGGCGTTGGAGGACGAGCATCAGCTCTTCGGCCTGGTCGTCGGTGAGGTGCTCGAGACCGCCGTGGTGGTCGCGGGAGAAGATCAGCACCTCGTGGATGCCGCTCGCCTCGGCCGTCACATGCACGGGACCGAGGTGATGCACGACGAAACCCGTCTCGCCGTGGAAGGCCGGATACCGGTTGGGGATCACGCGCATCTGCCAGTGCCCGCCCTCGTCGAACGTCTCCAACGCCGGCAGCGCGTCGTCCTCGTGCCCGGGGCAGAACGGGCACGACCGCACGGCATCGGCATCGACCTCGCTCACGCGCGGCGCGAAGTCACTCGGCCGCTGGGCCCGCTCGGGAACGATCGTGACCCAGCGTCCAGTCAACGGGTTGAGACGCATCTGGCTCACAGCTATCTCCACAATAGGAGAACGGATCGTGTCTGCAACGGCATCCGCTAGCGGTTTCACGCGCTGCTGCCAGGTTCGTTGACCGCCGGGCCGAAGATGCTCACGTGCTGCGGGCTCTCCGACGGTGAACAGCCGCCGCGTGACGTCCTCCCACCGATCGACCAGACGGAGGCCGGCGGCGGCAGCGAAGCCGTCGAGCTCAGCCGGCGGGGCGTACCTCACCGCCCACGGGCGGAGCCGCACGGCGGCGCCGTCGGTGAAGTGGACGAGGTGGCCGGCCGCCCGCTGGGCGTCCGGATCGTGGTCGGAGATCGACAGCACGACCTCGTCGACGGTCATCGACCGGATGGAGACGACGGTGCCGACGCGCGGCGGGTCCTCCGGGACGAAGGCCTCGACGATGAACCGTCCGCGCGGCGCCAGCCGGTCCGCGACGGCGGAGAAGCAGGCCGCCTGGCGCCGTGCCGACTCGAGGTTGAACAGCGTGTTGTAGGCGACGAGCACGACGTCGAAGGGGCCGGGCGGCAGGTCGTCGACCATGTCGCCAAGCGTTGTCCCGACCCGACCGCCGACATCACGAGCGCGCAGCCGATCGAGCATCGCCGCGCTGGCATCCACGCCGTGCACGTCGAGTCCCCGTTCGGCCATCGGCACGGCCACTCGCCCGGTCCCGACGCCCAGCTCGAGCACGCGGCGACCCGGGGCGGCCAGCTCGGCGACGAGCGCGACGGTCGCCGGGACATCGCTGACACCGTGGTACCAGTCGTCGTACACATCGGCGAACGCATCGCCGTACGAAGACCGTCGGTACCCCTCCACGCTCACGCAGTTTGCCGCGCCGTTAGCGTGTTCGCCGTGGCCGGCCTCATCTACCTCGATCATGCGGCGACGACGCCGATGCGGCCGGAGGCGGTCGAGGCGATGCTGCCGTTCCTCACCGAGCGCTTCGCCAACCCGAGCGGGTCGCATCGCTTCGCCAGGGATGCCAGGCGGGCCGTTGACGAGGCCCGGGACCGTGTCGCCGACGTCATCGGGTGCCGCCCAGGCGAGGTCGTCTTCACGGGCTGTGGCACCGAGAGTGACAACGCGGCGATCGTCGGCGCGATCGTCCGTGGCCGGGCGGTGTGCCCAGCCGCCGAGCACCACGCGGTGCTGCAGGTCGTCGAGCGCAGCCACGGCACCGTTGTCGGCGTCGACGCCACAGCGCACGTGGATCTGGAGCAGCTCGCTGCGGCGCTCGGACCGGATGTCTCCGTCGTCAGCGTGATGGCCGTCAACAACGAGGTGGGCACGATCACCGACCTGGCCGCGGTGTCGCGCCTCGTTCGCGACCGTGCACCGGGCGCTGTGCTGCACACCGACGCCGTCCAAGCCGCCTGCTGGCTCGACCTCCGCGACCTGTGGCCGCACGTCGACGCCATGTCGCTCAGCGGTCACAAGTTCGGCGGACCGAAGGGCGTCGGCGTGCTGGCGTTGCGCGACGGCGTTGGCGTCGACCCGTTCATCGTCGGCGGCGGTCAGGAGCGTGATCGGCGCAGCGGCACCCACAACGTGGCGGGCATCGTGGCGCTGGCGGAAGCGCTGGCAGAAACGGACGTCGAGCGCCCGACCGAGACGGTTCGCATCGCCGCGCTGCGCGATCGGCTGGTCGCCGGGCTGGTCGATGCCATCCCCGGCACGCGGGAGACGGTGCCTCCCGAGGCCAAGGTCGCCGGCTCGGCGCACGTCCTGTTCGAGGGTCTCGAGAGCGAATCCCTGCTCTACCTGCTCGACGAGGCAGGTGTGTGCGCGTCTGCTGCATCGGCGTGCGCCAGCGGGGCGATGGACCCGTCGCACGTGCTGGCGGCAATGGGGATCGACCGGATGTGGGCGGCGGGTGCGCTGCGCATGACGCTTGGCCGTACGACCTCCGAGCGCGACGTCGAGGCCGCGCTCAGCGCGCTGACCTCCGCCGTCGACACGCTGCGCCGCCGCACAACGAGCGCCGCCCGCGCCTGAAGGACGCCGTCGTGAAGATCATCGTTGCGATGAGCGGTGGTGTCGACTCGTCGGTCGCCGCCGCCCTGCTCGCCCGCGACGGACACGACGTCGTCGGCGTGACGATGCGGCTGTGGGGAGGTGAGAGCGACACCGGGTGTTGCAGCGTCGCCGACGTCGACGATGCCCGCCGCGTCGCGCAGCAGCTCGAGATCGACCACGTGGTCTTCAACTTCACGGAGGACTTCGAGCGCGACGTCGTCGGGCCCTACGTCACCGCGCACGCCGGTGGCACGACGCCCAATCCGTGCGTCGAGTGCAATCGCCGCATCAAGTTCGACCGGCTGCTCCGCCGGGCGGACGTCCTCGGGTTCGACGCCGTGGCGACCGGTCACCATGCCCGGATCGCACGGACACCGGACGGGCGATGGTCGCTGCGTCGTGGTGCCGATCGCGCCAAGGATCAGAGCTATGTCGTGCACATGCTCGGTCCGGCGACCCTGGCCCGCACGTTGTTCCCCGTCGGCGACCTGCAGAAGGCGGACGTCCGCGCCGTCGCCGCCGACCTCGGGCTACGCACGGCGACCAAGCCCGACAGCCAGGACGTGTGCTTCATCACGTCGAGTGGTGGCCGCCGCGAGTTTCTCGAGCGACGGCTCCCTGTGCATGCGGCAGAGGTGGTGGACACGGCCGGCGCGGCGGTCGGACGGATCGACGCCGTCGAACTGGTCACGATCGGACAGCGCAAGGGCCTCGGGCTTGCCGGCGGCGGCCCGAAGCGGTACGTCGTCGGGGTTGATCGCGCGACATCAACCGTCGTCGTCGGCGACGAGCGCGACCTGCTCGTCGAGGCCATGTGCGTCGAGCACGTGACATGGACCGGCGCCCCGGTGGCTGGTGAGGTCCGCGTCCAGTGCTCGGCGCACGGGCCAGCGCAGCAGGCGACGATCACCGTCGCCGACGGGCTCGTCGGGGTCTCGTGGACACAGCCGCAGCGGCGGGTCGCGCCGGGCCAGAGCGTCGTGTTCTACGACGCCGACGATCGCATCGTCCTTGGCGGCGGCACCGCGAGCTAGATGACCGATGGAGCGCATGGCTGATCCGGCTGCTCCTGATCTGAACACGTCGCAGCAGGACGAAGCCGATGTCGAGCTGCGCAAGGAAGCGCTGACGATGGCGTTGTACGTGGCGATCTGCCTTCTCGCCGCCCTTGCCGCCGTGCCGGAATCGGCTGCCGAAGACCATGTCTTCGGGATCGTGTGGGGAACCACGATTGGTTTGGCCCTGGCGCACTGGTTCGCGTTCCGCGTCTCCGCACGGCTCGTGGCACAGGGAGCGGTCCGCCATCACGACGCCCTGGTGGCACTCGCGCAGCTTCTCGGCGCAGCGGCGGTCGCGCTCGTCGCCACAGTGCCGGCGCTCCTCCTGCCCGCGTCGGTCGAGCTCGACGTCGTCGAACTCGTCTTGGCGTGCTTCATCGCACTCGTCGGATACGCCGTCTCCCGGAGCAGCGGAGCCAGCTTCGTGCGGTCCATCGTCTACGCGCTCTTCCTCCTCATCGTGGCCGGAATCGTGGTGGGCCTGAAGATCGCACTCAGCGGCCACTGAGTCGAGCCACGAACTAGCCGCCGACTCCCCGCCGGGCGGCTTCGGTGAGGACGGCTCCGGGTCGCGTCGGTGACACGAGGACCGTGGAGCCGCTGGCGGTGCGGCCGTGGCGCTCGGATGGGCGCCGGGCGAGCACCGCGGTCACGGGCTCGTCCAGCGTGATCTCGATGGCCAGTCCAGGCGTGGGTCCGGTCAGGTCGAGACCGGCGACGGCGCCGGGTCCGATCTCGTTGGCGGCGATCCGGCGGATCCCGGCCCGCGTCAGCAGCAGCGAGTCCGAGAGGACCACCGGGTCGTGGACGACCATCCCAGCGGGGACGAACACCAACCACCGCCTGCTGAGCTGGTGCCACCGGCGGGGGAGGGTCATCGTCGCCGCCACGGCGAGCAGCGTCGTGGCAGCAGCCAGCCACCAGGCACGGGCAGGCCATGCCAGCCACGCGGTGATGACGGCCGTGACCCAGACCAGCCACGTCGTCACGGTCGCGGCGAGATAGCCGAGCGGCGGTCGAAGGCCGAAGCGCCGCTCGTCACCGTAGGCCGACGCCTGCAGGTACGTCCGCCCGGTCTCGGCCGCCGCCACGAGGACGCTCGCCAGCAGGGCCGGGAGACCGAGTGCCAACACGTCGTCGACGTCGGCCCCGAAGATCACCGTCGCCACCGTCACCGCAAGTGCGGCTGGGACGACGGCGCGTGCGACGGTCAGCGTGGCGACCGACGGCACGGCGAGCGCCATCGCACCGAACGCCCAGCCGAGCCACGCACCGGCGGTCCCAGCGACCTGGACGGGCCCGCTGCGATCGGCCAAGGCGGCACCGACGGCGCGTCCACCCAGCACGGCGGCGGCCAGCCACGCCACGCGAGCGCCCCAGACCGTGAGGCTCGTGAGCACGGCGAGACGATGCCGTGGCGGCGACGGTGCGAGATCGGGCACGCCTCACGATGCCATCCCGCGGCGGAGTCGTAGATCGCAGGGGTCGGGCGGCTAGACAGGATTCGACGGTTCACGGCGCGACACATCGAAAGGAGCAGCCATGGCGATGGTCGCCACGCCGACCGAGCGACCGCGGCAGCGTCCGCCGGCCCTCGGCACGCGGCTGCGTCCTGGCGCCACGACGGGCATCGGCACCCTGCCTCACCGCTCGGTACACGATGCAGCGGGTTTCGCGCTGCGCAAGTACGACCTGCCCGCGATCCCGAGCCTGCCGCGCCGATCGCCGGCCGAAGGCCTGATCGCTCAGGCTGTCGTCGGCATCAACGGCGTGACGCCGGGCCAGTACGGCAGCATCGCCGTCGACCGGGCGGCCGTCGATCCGGCGTCGCCGGTGGTGACGGACATCGGCAACGACGCGTACTGGCGCGTTGCGGGCGTTCCTCGCTGCCGCCACGGCGCGCCAGCTCCGCGGTCCGGTCAAGTGGCAGTTCGTCGGCCCCGTCACCCTCGGCGTCGCCCTCACCCGCGCCGGAATCGCACCTGACGCGGCGTTCGCCGTTGCCGTCCGAGCCGTGCGGTCGCACCTCGCCGCGGTCACCGATGCGGTGGCGGCGGCTCTCCCCGAGTCGCCGCAGATCGTGTGGCTCGACGAGCCGTGGTTCGGTCAGCTGATGCACCCGGGGTTCCCGATCGCGCCGGAACCGGCCATCGACCTGCTGTCGAGCGCGATGGCCGCCGTGCAGCCGGTGGTGACGGTCGGTGTCCACTGCTGCGCCGAATCCGTGGACGTGGCCTCACTGTTGGCGGCCGGTCCTGACATCCTCGCCATCCCGGTGCACGAGCAGTTGGCGACGGTCGCCGGCTATCTCGACCGCTTCCTCTGCGGCGGCGGCCGCATCGCCTGGGGAGCGGTGCCGACCGACGGGCCGATACCCACGACCGACGATCGACCCTGGCGCCGGATGACCGCTGTGTGGTGCGAGCTGGTCCGGCGGGGCTGCGATCCGGTGCTGTTGCGCCACCGCAGCCTGATCACGCCACAGTGCGGGCTGGCGATGCACACGCCGCCGATCGCCGATCGCGTGTGCCGACTGACTCGTGAGATCGGCCGCCGTGTCGGTGATCAGGCGGTCGCCAGCCGCTTCACTGTGGGAGCATGACGCCTCCGACCGTGATCGACCCGGTGAACGCGGCGGATCGGATCACCGAGCTCAGCGCCCAGGTCGCCTATCACAACCAGCGCTACCACGAGCTCGACGACCCCGAGATCTCCGACGGCGACTTCGACCTCCTCGTCCGCGAGCTGCGCGCGCTGGAGGAACAGTTCCCCGAGCTGGCGGACGCCTCGCAGGCCAGCCAGCAGGTCGGGGCGGCGCCGAGCGTCCTGTTCGCGCCCGTCGTCCATGCCGTGCCGATGATGAGCCTCGACAACGCGATGCGCGAGGACGAGCTGATGGCCTGGGGACAGCGAGTGGCGAGAGGGCTGCCCGGCGAAGAGGTCCAGTACGTGTGCGAGCTGAAGATCGACGGGGTGGCGATGAGCGTGCGCTACGAGCGTGGTCGCTACGCGCAGGCCGCCACGCGCGGCGATGGCCGCGTCGGTGAGGACGTCACCGCCAACGTTGCCACGATCACCGCCGTTCCCGAGCGGCTCAAGGGCAAAGACGTGCCCGATGTGCTGGAGGTCCGCGGGGAGGTGTACCTCCCCGTTGCCAGCTTCGAGCGGATGAACGAGCAGGCCGAAGCGGCGGGCGGGCGACTGTTCGTCAATCCACGCAACGCGGCGGCCGGCAGCCTGCGCCAGAAGGATCCGAAGATCACCGCTCAGCGCGACCTGTCGTTCTGGGTCTACCAACTGGGTGAGGTCGTCGGCGGCCCGGCGCTCCCGCGTCACACCGACGCGCTCGACTTCCTTGCTCGTCTCGGCATGCCGGTGAACGGTGAGACTCGTGTCTTCGGCTCCCTCGACGAAGTGGCGAACTACTGCCGCTTCCGTGAGGAGCACCGTCACGATCTCGGGTACGAGATCGACGGCGTCGTGGTGAAGGTCGACGACGTCGAGCAGCGGACGCGGCTCGGCTCGACGTCGCGGGCGCCGCGCTGGGCGATCGCCTACAAGTTCCCGCCCGAGGAGCGAACGACACTGTTGCGGGACATCCAGGTGTCGATCGGTCGAACCGGGCGGGCGACTCCGTTCGCCATGCTCGAGCCGGTGTTCGTCGGTGGATCGACCGTCGGCGTGGCGACCCTGCACAACGAGGACCAGGTGCGGGCCAAGGACGTCCGGCCCGGCGACACGGTGATCGTGCGCAAGGCCGGCGACGTCATCCCCGAGGTCGTCGGCCCGGTGCCGTCGCTGCGACCCGCCAAATCGAAGCCGTGGTCGTTCCCGACGACCTGTCCGTGCCCGCTCGCCAGCACGCTCGTGCGACTGCCCGGCGAGGCCGACACCCGGTGCGTCGAGCCTGCCTGCCCGTACCAGCGTGACCAACGGGTGATCTACTTCGCGTCGCGCGGCGCGATGGACATCGAGGGGCTCGGCGAGCGCACCGTCGGGCAGCTGACACAGGCTGGCCTCGTGGCCGATGCGGCCGACCTCTACTCGTTGACGCAGGAGCAGCTGCTGACCCTCGAGGGCTTCGCCACCATCAGCGCCGACAAGCTGCTCGCAGCCATCGATGGCTCACGGCACCGGCCGTTGCCCCGCCTGCTGACCGCCCTCGGCATCAAGCACCTCGGCCCGGCGGCGGCCCAGGCGCTGGCGGCCCAGTTCGGCACGCTCGACGCGGTGATGAGCGCCGACGCCGATCAGCTCGCCGCCGTCGGCGGGCTGGGACGCATCATCGCCACGTCGATCGCCACGTGGTTCGGGCTGGACACCAACCGGTCCTTCGTCGAGAAGCTGCGGGCTGCAGGCGTGGACTTCGGCGTCGCTCCGGAGCCATCCGAGGAGCTGCCTCAGGTCCTCGCCGGCAAGGCGGTCGTCGTGACCGGCACGCTGGCGGGGTGGTCGCGGGAAGAGGCGGCGGCCGCGATCGTCGGACGAGGCGGGACGAGCCCGGGCAGTGTCAGCGCCAAGACGTACGCCCTCGTTGCAGGTGACAACCCGGGGGCCAGCAAGGTCACCAAGGCCGAGGCCGCTGGCGTACCGATCCTCGACGAAGCCGCCTTCGCCCGCCTGCTCGAGAGCGGGGAGCGCTGATCGCGATCAGCTGATCCCTGCCGGCGGCTGCTCGCGCCGGTACTGCTCGTGGAAGAGGCCCTTGACGTTCGATCGCCGGCCGCTCGTCACCAGTTCGTCGCCGCGGAAGTCGAGCCGTAGCTCGCTGCGCACGTTGCCGTCCTCGTTGTCCCAGATCGCCAGCGTTCCCCGCCCGGCACCGTCGTCGGTGTACCCGACGGCGAGCACCTGATGCTGATCCCACAGCGCCGGCTTGTCGCCGTACACGAGGCCGATCGGCCAGGCGGCCTGCTCGTCGAGGATCTGCTTGAGCCTCGTCCACTCCCGTTTGGTGCGATCGAGCAGCACCTCCTTGCCACTCGGGAAGTCGAAGATGTCCGTCGTCGCCGCCAGGAACGCCGAGATGGCCGCGCCGATCGGGCCGAAGACCACAGTCCCGACCGCTGCCGCCAACGCCTGCTCGGCCACCTCGTTCAGGAACCCCCGCAAGTGGAGGTCGACGACCCAGCGCGTGAACGTGCCGATGTTCAGTCGCAAGCTGTCGAGGAGGCGATCGTAGATGTAGTCGCCGAGCACGCCCTCGGCCGGCGGCGAGGTGACCGCCGGGTCGATCGGCACGCCGGTGAGGTAGCAGTCGTAGCCGGCGAACGCCATCCCGCCGCAGCGGCCGAAGTCGGATCCGATCGGACTGGCCGCCAGGTCGATCAATCGCGCCGCCAACTCACGCCGCAGGCGACCGAGCACGAAGTCGATCACCGCATCGGGAAGCCTCGTCTCGAGGAAGGGCAGCGGATTCAGGTCGAGGCCACCGAGCTGAGCGCTGTAGGGGAACACCGCCTGCTCGACGATCTCCTGGATGAGCTCATCGGAGAGCATGTCGGCGAAGTCGACGGCCTGCTCGATCGAGATGGCGAAGTCGTTCTCGAACCGGAACGCATCGGTGTCCGGGACGAACGGTCCCATCGCGCGAAGCAGCCGGGCGACGGACGTGCCCGTGTCGAACTGGTCGGCGAGGGCGTGCAGGCGGATCGGGTCTGGTCGGTCGTCGACCTCGGGGTGGCGATCGAGGGCGGCGAACGTGCTGAATCGGCGCATCAGGGCTCCCTCAGTGCAGCGTGACGAGGACGGGGATCATGCCGACGCCAGCGTGAAGGCTTTCGAGCGCCTTGCCGAGAACGGCGCCGAAGGAGCGTGACGGGTCCGTCGCCCGCATCGCTCGGCCAGGATGGGCCGACGTCGTGAGCAGGTCGCCGACCTCGATCGGCGACACCGACGCGTCGACGTGGCACTGGGCGGTGCCGGTCAATGCGACCGGGAGACGGCCGCGACCGGCCAGCCCCTGGCGGCGTCCGAGCACGATTCCGGGCCGGCGGTCACCGGCTCCCGACACGATGCCCGCGACGCGGGTGTCGTACTCCCGCAGGCAGTGCTGCAGGCGTCGCTCCGGCCCGATGACCATCACGGTGCCCGGCTCGAGGTGGCTGGACGGGTCGATGTCGAACTCCTCGGCGCAGTCGGCGCCGTCGAGGATGACGTCCTCGGTGACGCGGATGCTGCCCTCGACGTGCAGCTTGTGCGACGGGGCGGTGGTGCCGATGCCGACCATCCCGTCCGTGGCGATCAGGAAGTTCTTGTTCCCGCCGCCACCGATGCTGGCCAGCTCCAGTGCCGTTCCGGCATCGGTGCCGCGTTGGCGGAACGCCCAGCTGCGTTCGCTGGAGAGCTCGAGCAGGATGGCGCCGTCGCCGTGCCGGCTGACCTTCAGACCGCCGGCGACATCGAGCGTCTGGGCCGGAGCAGTCGTGCCGATGCCGACCCTCCCGGTCGTGTTGATGACGAAGTTCTTGTTCCCGCCGCCGCCGATGCTGGCCAGCTCCAGCCCCGTTCCGGCATCGGTGCCGCGTTGGCGGAACGCCCAGCTGCGTTCGCTGGAGAGCTCGAGCAGGATGGCGCCGTCGCCGTGCCGGCTGACCTTCAGACCGCCGGCGACGTCGAGTGTCTGGGCCGGAGCGGTCGTGCCGATCCCGACGGCGGTCGTCGACACGGCCAGCATGCTGGCGGTGCCGGTCGGGTCCTCGACGAGCTGCGCCTGTCCGTTCAGCGGCGCGTCGATCTGCAAGTTCGGCATGGCCTGCCCTTTCGTCGATGGTGGTCGTCACCCGGGATCGCGTGACGCCGCCGTGCCATCGCCGTGCCACCGGCGGGCCGAGCCCGAATTGTCGATGGCCTACGAATGGTCAGGTGGGTGAGACGCCGAAGCGGAGCGGAGGCGGCGAGCTCGGGAGGCGAGGTGAGCAACTTGCTTGCGAGCCGAGCCCGAATTGTCGATGGCCTACGAATGGTCAGGTGGGTGAGACGCCGAAGCGGAGCGGAGGCGGCGAGCTCGGGAGGCGAGGTGAGCAACTTGCTTGCGAGCCGAGCCCGAACATTCAGATCACTTCAAAGGTCCACCCGTAGGAGCGGGCGGTGTCGCGACCGTCCGCGCTGCGCCAGTACGTCACGCTCACCGTGTGCGAGCCGGGGTCGAACGTCTCGATCGCGGTCCCATCCGTAGGTGTGAACGTCAGCGTCCCGTTCCCGGGCTCGAAGATCGCGCCGGGTGGGACGTCGATCTGCTCACCGGGCTCGACGTCGACCGGCGCCAGTTCGTCGAGTCGAATCGTGGGCAATGCCACACCGTCCACGGTCAGCTCGGCCTCGAATCCCTCTGCCAGGTCGACCACGACCTGCGTCTGTTGCAGGACCTGCTCGGCGTCCGGCGTCGGCGTGATGCCCTCGATGGCGGCGGGCAGTTGGGTGACTTCGTCCCCGGAGACGCTGCGCAGCAGCCCGATCACGATCAGCACCAACCCGACGGCGATCGCCAGGCTGGCGATGAGCAGCTTGCGGTCGAGGCGCTGGAGCTTGGCCCGCACGGCGACCACTGATCCATCATGCCGTCCAGGTTGGACTTCGCGGACGCAGGCGACCCTGCCACCATCAGCGAGAACCACGGCGGTAGCGTGCTACAGCGCGGTTTTTCAGCCCCTACGACTGACGACGAGATGAGCGCGAACGATTCACAAGAGCGGACCGGGCCGCGCCGCGGTCTTGTTGGCCGCGTCATCGGCGAGCGGTATCGCGTCACGCGTGTCGTGTCTGCTGGGACGGACACGGTCATCGTCGACGCCGATGATGCCGAACTCCACCGGCCGGTCACCATCAAGCTGGTTCGTCCCGAATGGGCGGCGGCCCCAGAGTTCCGTCAGCGCTTCGCCCGCGCCATGAAGGTGATGGCGAAGCTGTCACACCCAAACCTGGCGGCCGTCTACGACTGGGGTGAGGAGGACATCGGCAAGCGGACGACCGTCTATGCCGTTGTCGAGTCGCTGTCCGGAGGAAGCCTGCGCGACGTGCTCGACCGAGGTCGCCTGCTCGACCCCTCGCAAGCGTTGCTCGTTGGTCTGGAGGCCTGCCGGGGTCTCGACTTCGCGCATCACAAGGGCCTGGTTCACACCGAGCTCACACCGTCCAAGCTCGTGTTCGGCGACGACCGCCGGTTGCGGATCACCGATTTCGCGCTCGCCCGGCTGCTCGGCGCGCAGGACTGGAGCGAGCCGGCGACCGTCGCGACGCACGTGGCCCGATACGCATCGCCCGAGCAGGCGCTCGCCCAGCCGGTCGACGGCAAGTCCGACGTCTACTCGCTGGCCCTGATCCTCGTCGAGTCCGTCACAGGCACGGTCCCCTTCGCGGCGCGGTCGACGGTCGCCACGCTGTCGGCGCGCGTTGGACGGCTGATGCCGGTGTCGGCTGACCTCGGCCCGTTGGCGGCCGTGCTCGAACGTGCCGGTCGACCGGAGCCAGAGGAGCGCTCGACGGCGGCCGAGTTCGGACGGGCGCTCGTGCGCAGCGCCGAGAACCTGCCCCGCCCAGGGCCGATTCCCCTCGTCGTGACGAGCGTGTTCGAAGACGAGAAGCTGCGACGGCCCAATGACCCGACAGGCGGCGTGCACCGGCCCGAGGATTCACCGGCGGCCCTCGCCGCGGCGGCCGCGGCCGCTGCGGCGACGGCAAGTGCTGTCGCCGCGACGACGGGAACCGCGGCAACCGCGGCGCCGGCAGTGGCCGCGGCGCCGGCAATCGCGAGTCCGCCATCTGCCGTCGAGCCCGACGTCGAGCCCGAGCTCGACCCTGCGAGCCCGCCGCTGAGGAGGAGCCCGCCGACGTTGGGCTGAGCGACCCCGTCGAAACTGAGGTCGCAACAGAGGTTGAACCAGAGGTCGAACCAGAGGTCCAACCAGACGGAGCACTCGAAGCGCCGGCGGAGCTGCCGCCCCCCGAGCCTCAGGCGCGCATCGAGGACGCCTCCAGCGACGAAGGCAACCCGGATCCTCCTTCGCACGCCGAGTTGTATGACGGCGACGTCGACGCGACGATCGACGAGCTGGCGGCACTGGCCCGTGCCCCCGAGCCCGGCGAGGGTCCGATCGGCCCGGTTGTCCCACCGCCCGTTGTCGAGCCTGCTCAGAGTGCTGCACGGCCGCGCCGCCGCTGGCTGACCGCCGTGGTCGCCGTCCTCGTGCTCGTCGCGCTCGCCGGCCTCGCCTACCTCGCGTACCGCCTGTTCCGGACGCCGACCCACGAAGTGCCGACGCTCGTCGGTCTCACGGAGGGCGACGCCACACGGCTCACGGACGGGTTCGACTGGGAGATCGAGGTCCAGCTGGACCGCAGTGACGACGAGCCCGACCCGGGCGACATCATCAGCACCGCGCCGGTGGCAGGTGAACAGCTGGCCGAGGGTGAGCCATTCCTCATCGTGGTCAGTGAGGGACCGGAGTTCCGCGCCCTCCCAGATCTGGTCGGGCTTCCCTTGAGTGAGGCCGAGACGGAGCTCGCCGAGCTACGGCTCGTGGCGCAGCCGGCGACCGAGCAGTTCGACGAGGCGGCGCCCGTCAACGAGGTGCTCTCGTGGTCGGTCCCTGCTGACGCGTCGCTCGTGGCCGGCGACGACGTGCTGCCGGACACGGAAGTCGCGCTGGTCGTGTCGGCTGGCCCCGCACCGCGGGTCGTCCCCGACCTGACAGGCGTGTCCGTCACAGACGCGCGAGCACAGCTCGAGTCGATGCAGCTCGTCGTGACGGTCGCCGAGCCGCAGTTCAACGACACCGTGCCGATCGATGCGGTCGTGTCCGTCGACCCGCCGCCGGCGTCGAGCATCGAGCGGGGCGCGGCGGTGACGATCGTGCCATCCAAGGGCGTCGACCTCGTCGTCATGCCCGACCTGACCGGCATGCTGCTCCCGCAGGCGCAGGCGACGCTGAACGCCGCCGGGCTCAACGTGGGCAGCCTCCTCGGCGTGACGACCGGGACGTTCGTGTCCGGTTCGGTGGCAGGGGAGGACGCCGCCCCGGGCAACCAGTACCGGCGCGGCACCGCCGTCGACCTCGTCCTGCTCTGACCCGTCGCGATTCTGAGGAGACTTGGTTGCGCTCAGCGCAACCAAGTGTCGTCAGAATCTCGTGGGGGCGGAGGGCGGGGGCTACCGTGCCGGGCCGTGGGAGCACTCGAAGGGCGTGTGGCGATCATCACCGGTGCCGGTCGGGGTCTGGGACGCGAGCACGCGCTGCTGTTCGCCGCCGAGGGCGCGAAGGTGGTGGTCAACGACCTGGGCGGCGCGAACGACGGCTCCGGCATCGACGCCGGACCCGCCGCCGAGGTGGTGGAAGACATCCGCTCCCGGGGTGGTGAAGCGATCGCCAACGGCGACGACATCGCCGACTGGAACGGCGCCCAGCAGCTGATCAACAGCGCCATCGAAGCCTTCGGCGACCTCGACATCCTCGTCAACAACGCCGGGATCCTGCGCGACCGTGTCATCGTCAACATGAGCGAGGCGGAATGGGACGACGTCGTGCGGGTCCACCTGAAGGGCCACTTCGCGCCGAGCAAGTGGGCCGCCGCCTATTGGCGGGAGGAGGCCAAGAACGGCCGGGCCAAGCCGCGCAACATGGTCCACACGTCCAGCACGTCCGGGTTGTTCTCCAACCCGGGCCAGAGCAACTACGGCGCGGCGAAGGCCGGCATCGCCTCGTTCAGCCAGATCCTCGCCAAGGAGCTGGGCCGCTACGAGGTCAAGAGCAACTGCATCGCGCCGGCCGCCCGCACCCGTTTGACGCTCGCCACACCAGGGCTCGACGAGATCATGGCCGCCAAGGAGGGTGCGTTCGACGACTGGGATCCGGCCCACGTTTCACCGCTCGTCGCGTACCTGAGCACGGCCGACTGCCCGTTCACCGGCGAGACGTTCTTCGTCCAGGGACGCGTCGTCAAGCGGGTGAGGTCCTGGGAGATGGGCGAGACGTTCGAACGTGAAGACGGATGGACGGTCGAGACGTTGGCCGACGCTCTCTAGTAGTTCCGGGCCTCGCGGATCGCCAGGTGAGGCGAGCCGTCGCTCAGCGGTGACGTCGGATGACCACGGAGTCGCCCGTGACAGCGACGTTTCGAGCTCGGTACGAGGCCATCAACTTGCTTGCGAGCCGAGCGCCAGTTATTGCGTCATCGCCTTGATCTCTTCGGCGATCTTCTGACTGGCCTCGTCGGCGGGCATCGAGGCCTGCATCGCCATCAACTTCATCATGTCGCCCTGCACGGTGATCTTGCCGGCCATGAACGCCTGCATGCCCGCCGCCGGGTCCTGGTCGACGAAGAGCGCCTTCGCCGTGGCGTAGTCGGTCGTCACCGTCGCATCGGCGTCCTCGAGCTCGCCGAGCTCCATCACGACCTCGCCCGAGGACGTGTCGAGGTAGCTCTTCACCGTCCCTTCGCCGAACGGAACGTCGGTGACGACCTGGTTGATCTTGACCGGCTGTGTCACCTTCGAGATCTGGTCGGAGTAGCGCTCCCTGATGGCGCGAGCTTCGGTCATCCACTCCTCGGACAGGAACGCGTGTGGCATGGGCGCCGAATGTACCCGTCAGACCTCGATGCGAGCAGTTGTGACCTCGTCGAGGAACTCCCGGTCGAGCTCGAAGCCGAAGCCAGGACCGACGGGGACCGCCACATGGCCGTCGACGACGTCGATCGGCTCGGTCACGATGTCGCGGGCGTAGAAGCGCCGGGACGCCGAGATGTCGCCGGGCAGCGTGAAGCCGTCGAGCCCGGCGAGCGCGGCGTTGGCCGCCCGGCCGATGCCGGTCTCCAGCATCCCGCCGCACCACACCGGGACGCCGCGCTCGGCGGCACAGGTCGTGGATGGCGACGGCCGCCAGGTACCCGCCGACGCGACCCGGCTTGATGTTGGCGATCTCACACGCGCCGAGCTCGATCGCATCGGACGCCGACGTGACCGAGACGAGCGACTCGTCGAGGCAGATCGGCGTGGTCGCCGCACCTGCCAGCTCGGCGTGCCCGAGGAGGTCGTCCTCCGGGAGCGGCTGCTCGATCAGCAGGAGGTCGAACTCGTCGAGCCGGCAGAGGTGTTCGATGTCGTCTCGGGTGTAGGCGGTGTTGGCGTCGACCTGCAGCGGCACGTCAGGCCCGACGAGGCGGCGGATCGAGGCGACGGGGTCGAGGTCCCATCCCGGCTCGATCTTGAGCTTGATGCGGACGTAGCCGTCCTCCAGGTAGCCGGCCACCGCCCGCTCGAGTGCAGCGACCGACTCGTGGATCCCGACGCTGACGCCGCTCGGGATGTGGTTGCGAGTGACGCCGAGGCGGGCGGCGAAGGAGGTTCCGGCGGCGCGCATCTCGGCGTCGAGGAGCGCCATCTCGATCGTCGCCTTCGCCATCGGGTGTCCCTTGACGTCCTCCAGCGCGCCGGTCACGTCGGCTGCTCGCTCGACCCCGTCGAGCCGAGGCAGGAGATGACCGAGGATCACTGCCCGCGCGCCGTCGACATACTCGGCGGAGTAGGTCGGGTCGTCCGGGGCGACGCACTCGCCCCAACCCTCTACGCCGTCGACGGTCGCCCGGACGAGCAGGATCCGCCGGCTGGTCTGGATCCCGAAGCTGGTGTGGAACGGTGCGACGAGGGGCAAGTGGATCTCGCGCAGCTCGGCGATGTGGGCGGTCATGTGGCCTCCAGGACATACTCGCCGGAACGAGTGAAGCTGGCGACGCGGGCGCCGGCGCCCAGCGCGCCTCCGAGCTCGTCGCGAATCCGACGCCGCCAGGCTGCGGCGGCTGCGGGATCAGTGCGTCGCAGGTCGACGATGTCGCCGGGTGTCGGCACCGCGACGGCGCCCGCCGGGATCGCGTCCGGCTCGAGCTGCCTGGTGTCGCGCGGCGACGTCGCCGTGGCCCACGCCACGAGCAGGCGATCGCTCTCGTCGCGGGCGTTGATCGAATCGTCGATCGGCCCGTAGAAGTCGACGAGGTACTCCCGCACCTCCGCACCGAGCACACGCAGGTTGAACCAGGCGTTGCGGCGCACCAGCGGATCGAACGTCCACGTGACCCACGCCAGCCCTCGCTCGGCCGCCCACGCCTGCTGATGCAGCTTGAGCGCCCGGCCGAGCCCGGTCGCCCGGACGCTGGGCAGGACCCCGGTGACGTGACTGTGCAGCGCCAGCTCGCCGTGGTGGCTGGCCAGGAAGCCGAGGGAGGCGCCGACGATCTGGTCGTCGACGTAGGCCGCCGCGACGTATCCGCCGGCGTGGCCGATGGCGCGCACGAGCTCGACGCCGAGCAGCGGCGTGGACGCCCCCCACACCTCGTCGACCAGTCCGCTCACCCGCCGCGCGCCGGCGGCGTCGTCGATCAGCCGGATGTCGGCCATCACGCCGCCTGCCGGACCTCGGCCCTGGCGCGCTGATAGACGCGGCGCACCGCCAGCGCCTGGCGAAGCTCCGGTGCCACGTCCTCGGCGAACTCCTCGCGGTACATCGCGTCGGTCGACAGCAGGACCGTGAAGTACATGCCGGAGAACGTTCCGAGGAAGGCGGACACCCGCAACAGCGGTTCGGTCAGCACGAGGGTGCGCTCTCCCACCGTCCATGACGCGAGGACGTCGACGCTGTCGAGCCCCGTCCACGACTGCGCCGTCTCCTGGGGGATGGCGAGGAAGCCGAACAGCACGAAGAAGCCGGTCAGTGTCAGCGCCACGAGGGTGATCTGGATGGCCTGCGAGAAGATCGTCACGAGACCGATGTTGAGCCGCTGCCGCACCCGAAGGCGGTCGATGCCCGGTCGGGCGGGCGTCGGGCCCATCGCTTCGAAGGCGGCCCGGCCAGGGGTGCCGTCGACGAGCTTGCCGATCTCCGGCCACGAGTCGAAGTCGTTCAGCGTGCGCATCAGGGTCGGCACCCGCGAGAGCACGAACACGGCGCCGAGTAGGAAGAACACGCCCAGCACGGCGACGTACACGATGCCGCTCAGCGTGCCGGCGACCTGCCACACCTCGGCGTTGATGAACAAGAACGTGGTGAACAACAGCAGCAGTGGCAGGGCCCGCACGACGACGTTGAACAGCACGGCGAGCTGCGCCACGGTGCGCTGACCGGCCCAGCGCAGCAAGGGAATGACGCCGTAGCTGGTGAGGCCCCACAGGATGGCGAGGATGGCGATCGCTTCGAGGGTCGTCTGCACGGCGTCGGTCCACTGGCCGACGACGACGGACGGCAGTGCCGGAACGACCGTGAAGACGACCAGCTCGGGCCATCCGATCTCGTGTGGTCGCTCCAACCAGCGCCGTCCACGCAGCCAGTTTGCGACGATCCAGGCAATGATCGCGGCAGCGACGACGAAGCCGGCGGCGGCGAGGTTCTCTGCCGCACTCCAGTGCTTCAAGTCGAGCGCGTTGAGGCCGAGGAGCACGTAGGCGAAGATCAGCAGCGGCAGCGCCCGCGCCCAGATCTGGGCCGCCGAGTAGTGGCGCTCGACGAAGTGGGGCAGCCCGCGGCCGATGAACCACTGCTCGATCTCATCGACCGAGCGCTCGTCCGAGTCTCGGGCTCGGCTCGCAAGCAAGTTGCTCGCCTCGCCTGCCGAGCTCGCCGCCTCCGCTTCGCTTCGGCGTCTCACCGCACCTGCTCATCCGCCGGCCTCGGGTGCGCGATCGCCGGCCGAACGTACTGCCCGGCAGGATCGAGCGTCGGTTCGGTAGCGTGAACACCTCGGTTCGGCACGGCGGCGCCTCCAGGCGCATCGCCGGCCGCATCAAACGCGTACTGCGCAAAGGGTCGCTGCAAGCGATAGGCATGTCGTCCATGGCGCGGATTCTCGTCACCGAAGAGATCGCCGAGGGTGGGCTGGATCGCCTACGGGCAGCTGGCCATGAGGTCGAGGTGAGCCTCGACCTGTCACCGGAGCAGGTGCTCACGGCGCTGGAGGGGACGAGCGCGCTGATCATCCGCTCGGCCACGAACGTGACCGATGAGGTCCTGACCGCCGGTCGCGATCTGGTCGTCGTCGGGCGCGCCGGCATCGGGCTCGACAACGTCGACGTCGACGCGGCGACGCGGCGCGGCGTGATGGTCGTCAACGCGCCCGAGAGCAACATCGTCTCCGCCGCCGAGCACACCATGGCGCTGCTCCTGGCGCAGGCCCGCAACGTTCCCCAGGCCCACTCCGCGCTGGTCGCTGGTCGCTGGGAGCGCAGCAAATGGGAGGGCGTCGAGCTGGCCGACAAGACGCTCGGCATCATCGGATTCGGCCGCATCGGCAAGCTCGTCGCCGATCGGGCTCGCGCCTTCGGGTTGCGCCTCATCGCCTTCGACCCGTTCGTCTCGGCCGACCGCGCTCATCACCTCGGCGTCGAGCTGCTCTCGCTGGACCAGGTCGTGATGGAGTCGGACTTCCTCACGATCCATCTGCCGAAGACGCCGGAGACGACCGGGTTGATCGGGCGGGACCTGCTCGTCAAGGCGAAGCCCACGCTGCGGATCATCAACGTGGCACGCGGCGGCATCGTCGACGAGGCGGCGCTCGCCGACGCCGTCCGTGACGGCGTGATCGCGGGTGCTGCACTCGACGTGTTCGATGCGGAGCCGACGACGGAGTCCCCGCTGTTCGGGTTGGAGTCGGTCGTCGTGACGCCGCACCTCGGTGCCAGCACCCGTGAGGCGCAGGACAAGGCCGGCGACACGATCGCCGACATGGTGCAGCTGGCGCTGGCGGGCGACTTCGTGCCGTTCGCGGTGAACCTGGCTGTCGCCGAGGTGCACGACAACCTGCGGCCGTTCCTGCCGCTGGCGGAGCGGCTGGGTCGGCTGTTCGGCTCGCTCGTCGCGGAGCTGCCGTCGACCATCGAGATCGCCGTCGAGGGCGACATCGGGGTCTACGACACGCGCATCGTCGGCCTGTCCGTGCTGAAGGGCCTGTTCGGCCGCGTCAGCGACGATCCGGTCACGTACGTCAACGCCCCCCAGCGTGCTCGCGAGCACGGCATCGACGTGCGCGAGGTCAGCTCGACCAGCTCGGCCGACTACGTCAACCTGGTCACGGTGACCGGCGGTGGGCACTCGGTGAGCGGCACGCTGGCGGGACGTCGCAGCGAGCACCGGATCGTGCTCATCGACGGGCACACGTTCGACGTGCCGCCGGCCGACCACATGCTGATGGTCACGAACGACGACCGGCCCGGTGTGATCGGGACCGTCGGCACGATCCTCGGCAACGCCGGCGTGAACATCGCCGACATGGACGTCGGCCGGGCCGAGGGCACCGGCACGGCGGTCATGCTGATCGCACCGACGTCGGCCGTGCTGCCCGACGTCGTGCAGGCGCTGCGGACGGCTCCCGGGATCCTCAGTGTGGCGACGCTGACAGCGTGACGGCGCGGATGGCGTCCCTGGTGGCGAGTGCCGTGGCCCGCGCGGCATCGGCGAAGTCGTCCCCGCGGGAGGCGTAGAGGATCTGGCGGGACGAGCTGATGATGAGGCCGGCGCCCGGTCCGGTGGTTCCTGCCTGCACCGTTCGTCACGAGGTCACCTCCCTGGGCTCCGATCCCCGGCACGAGGAACGGGAGGTCGCCGGCGATGCCACGGATGGCGGTCATGTCCTCGGCGGCTGTCGCGCCGACGACCAGCCCGCAGTCGCCACGCTGCGCCCACTCGCCGGCCACCATCAGCGCGACCCGCTGATAGAGCGGGAGGCCGCCGACGTCGAGGTCCTGCAGGTCGAAGCGCCCGGCGTTGCTGGTCCGGCACAGTGCGAGGACGCCGCCGCGCTCGAGGAAGGGGATGGCGGCGTCCGTGCCGAGATATGGGTTCACCGTGACGGCGTCGGCGGCGTACCGGTCGAACGCTTCACGGGCGTAGTGCTCGGCCGTCGAGCCGATGTCGCCACGCTTGGCGTCCAGCACGAGCACGACGTCTGGATGGCGTTCGCGGATGTAGGTGCAGACCGCTTCGAGCGCCGGCTCCGCCCGCTCTGCGGCGAAGTGGGCGATTTGCGGCTTGAACGCGCAGACGAGATCCGCGGTTGCATCGACGATGGCGGTGCAGAACCGGACGATGGCGTCGCGAGCGCCGGCGAGTGGCTCGGGGAACGACGCGGGATCCGGATCGAGCCCCACGCAGAGCATCGAACCCGATGACGACCAGGCTCTGGTGAGCCGGTCGTGGAAGCCCATCAGCGCGTCATCACTCTTCGAGCGTGATCGCCCCCGTCGGGCACAGCTGCTCCGCCTCGCGCACGCGCTCGTGCAGCTCCGGCGGCGGCTCGTCCTGGAGGACGTACAGGAAGCCGTCGCTGCGGACCTCGAACACTTCGGGGCAGACCTGCATGCAGCTGCCGGTCGAGGCACACACGTCGTAGTCGACGATCACTCTCACGAGGGCTCCGATCTGGCGGTCACGAACCTTTGGCCGCACGGTAGCCGTCGGCCTCGGCGGCAGCAGGGTCGGCGTAGCAGCGCTCGGGCTGCGTGCGGTCGTAGAAGCGGCCGCCGGGCTCGTGATAGATGCCGGAGTTGCTATTGGCTTTGATCGGGTGGCTGGCGGGACACGCGCCGTCGACCGGCGGCACCCACGATGGATCATCGGTCGGCGACGCCGCCCCTGCTGCCTCGGCGACGAGGTCACCGACGGCGGCCACGGGCTCGTCGCTCTCCGGCGGCGCGCTGGAAGGCGACGGTGGTGTGGTTGCGGTGACGAGATCCCCGACGGCGCCCACCGGTTCTTCGCTGCGCTCGAGCGGCGGCCACGTCGCTGGTGGCCCGAGCTCGGAGCTGCCGTGGCGGCGGGCCGCCATCTGGCGGAGGCCGACGACCGCCCCGACGACCACGGTCAGCAACGCGAGGCGCGTGAGTCGGTGGAACCAACGTCTCAGCATGTGGCGAGAGCGTAGGTGAGGGCGTCCGTCGGGTCGCGCCCTCTCGCGTCGGGGTGGTCGCAGCCGCGACGGATGGTCAGCGCTGCTGGCGCTCGAGGGCGCTGAGGACCGCCTTGAGGCCGGCCGTCGTGATGTCGGGATCGATGCCGATGCCCCATCGAGGCTCATGGTCATCGTCGCCGGCGATCGACTCGACATAGGCCGCCGCAGTGGCCTCTGCGCCGCGCCCGATGGCGTGCTCGGCGTAGTCCACGACATCGAGCTCGGCGGCGAACTCGTCACGGAGGCCCCTGACGAATGCCTCGATCGGGCCGCTGCCCTCACCGCGCACGGTGTGGTGCTCGCCGTCGCGCCGGACCTGCGCGGTGACCGTGGCGCGTCCGTCGCGCGTGATCAGCTCATGGCCGACGAGCTCGTAGTGCGGCTGTTCGGGCAGGTACTCGGACCGGAACGCCTCCCACATGACGACAGGCGTGATCTCCGTGCCCGAGTCCTCCGTGATGTGCTGGATCGTCTTGGAGAACTCGATCTGCATCCGCCGCGGCAGCTCGAATCCGTGCTCCGCCTTCATCACGTAGGCGACCCCGCCCTTGCCGGACTGACTGTTCACGCGGATCACCGCCTCATACGTGCGGCCGACGTGCTTGGGGTCGATCGGGAGGTATGGCACGCCCCACCGCTCGTAGTCCGCCGGCAGCGCCTCGAAGCCCTTCTTGATGGCGTCTTGGTGGCTGCCCGAGAACGACGTGTAGACGAGATCACCGACGTACGGATGTCGTGGCGGCACGGGCAGGCGGTTGCAGTACTCGGCGACGCGACGCAGGGCGTCGATGTCGGTGATGTCGAGCTCGGGATCGACACCGTTGGCGAACAAGTTCATCGCCAAGTTGATGATGTCGACGTTGCCGGTCCGTTCGCCGTTGCCGAACAACGTGCCCTCGACCCGATCGGCACCCGCCATCACGCCGAACTCGGCGGCGGCGACGGCGCAGCCGCGGTCGTTGTGCGGGTGCAGGGACAGCACGACCTGCTCGCGACGGCTGATCGTGCGGAGGAACCACTCGATGACGTCGCCATACACGTTGGGGGAGTAGCACTCGACGGTCGCCGGCAGGTTGAGGATGATCGGACGGTCGTCGTCGGGCTCGATGGTGTCCATCACCCGCTCGCAGATCTCGATGGCGAACTCCGGCTCGGTGAGTGTGAAGCTCTCCGGGGAGTACTCGTAGCGGATCGCCGACGCCGGATGGCGCTCCTCCAACTTGCGACAGAGGCGGGCGGCATTGACGGCGATGTCGACGATCCCGTCCTGTTCGAGGCCGAACACGACCCGCCGCTGCAACGGGTTGGTCGAGTTGTAGAAGTGCACGATCGCCCGCGGAGCGCCGGCGATGCACTCGTACGTCCGCTCGATCAGCTCGTCGCGGCACTGGACGAGGACCTGGATCGTCACGTCGTCCGGGATCAGGTCATCCTCGATGAGCTGGCGGATGAAGTCGAAGTCCGGCTGGCTGGCCGCCGGGAACCCGACCTCGATCTCCTTGAAGCCCATCGCCACCACCTCGTCGAACATGCGGCGCTTGCGGACCGGATCCATCGGGTCGATCAGCGCCTGGTTCCCGTCGCGCAGGTCGACCGAGCACCAGAGCGGGGCCTTGTCGATGGTGCGGTTGGGCCAAGTGCGATCGCGGAGCACGAGCGGGACGTACGGCGCGTACTTGTCGAATGACATTGGTCGGGGGGTGGCGGGAGTGGGTGGCATGGCAGTGGGCTCCAAACGGTGAGAACGGATCGAAAAATGAAGAACCCCCCGGCCGTGGGGGGCGGGGGGTGGGCGAACGCGAGAGTTCCGGCGCTCGCCCTACGTAAGGAGCAGAAGGCGCGACCAACTCATCGGCGGGAACCGTACACGTCGCACGGGTCGCTGGGCAACGTCAGAAAATCTCGCGAAGTGCGTCATCATCCGCGCCCCGCTGACTGTGCATGGGTGTGGACCGTCCGTGACGGCGCTTGCGGAGCGCTGTCGCGGCGGTCACCCAGCCGGCGGGGCCCCTCCCCGGTGGCCGGCGCCACTGGGCGCCGGTCGCCGGGCTGGGTGCCCGCGCGGAACGTTCAGCCGCCGCCGAGAAGGCCGCCGACGACCTCGACAACGGGCTCGACGACCGGTTCGACGACCGGTTCGACGACCTCGGTGACTTCCTCCACCGGAGCGTCCACGCCGAGGTCCACCCCGACGCCGTCATCGCCTGTCTCGATGCCGGCCTCCAGCACCGGCTCGTCGCTCGGTGGCAACACGTCCGAGACGATCGGCAGCGACCCGACCAGCGGGGGCACCGTCACCTCGGCCTGCAGGCTGGCCTCCGGCAGCGGGAGCCCGCCAACGTCGACCCCCACGCCAGCCTCACCGGTGGCGAGATCGGCATCGACACCGAGGCCCGCACCGACGTCTCCGATCCCTGTGTCGAGGCCGACGTCGACGTCGAGCCCAGCGTCAGGTGGAGTCGCCGCGCCGCCAGGCGTCGTGGGAGCTGCGCCCGGAGGGACCGACGTGGGCGGCGGCGCGGTCGTTCCCGGCACGAGTGGGCTCGACGCGCCTGACGCCCGGCGTCGTCACACTCGACCCAGCCGAACCGCTCGGCGCGCCGTCCACACCCATCGCCTCGTCACCCGAGCCCGAGCTCGCTTCGGAATCCGCCGCCGATCCGTTCTGCCCGGCGACGCCTGAAGTGCTCCGCCGGGACGAACCCGCAGGCCCGGCCTCCTGCACCGACTCGTCGAGCACTTCGCTGGCAACCACGGGCTGCCGCTCGGCGAGCGTTGTCGCTGCTGGGAGGGCAACACCGGTCACCAGCAGCCCGGTGACCGCGGTGAGCGGCGCCGCCGCCGGTCCGAGCAGCCACGCCGCCAGACGGCCGCGCAGGCCCAGGCTGACGAGTCGTGGGACCACCAGGGCCCCGGCCAGCGCAGGCGGAGCCAGCGTGCGCAGCCGCCGGTTGACGAGGTGCAGCTGGCGTTCCGCCTGGGCGCACTCCCGGCACCCGGCGAGGTGGGCGGCCACGCGGCGTTGCTGGCGCCCACTCGCCGTCCCGCGGACGGTACGGGCCAGCGTGCGACGCACGCGCGCGCATTCAGGCGGCGTCGTCGGAGCGACGTGCGCAGCGAGGTACTGCTCGGCCAACGACTTGCGGGCCCGCATCGCCAGTGCCGCCACCGCCTGGCTGGTCGATGCCGTGCGGTCGGCGACCTCGGCGTGACTGAGCCGCTCGACCTCCGTCATCCACAAGACCTGCCGGAGATGTGCCGGCAGCGCGTTGAACGCCTGCTGGAGCACGGCCCGCTCCTCCAGGTCCTGGTTCCCGTCGTCGGCGACGTCGACGTCGTCGACGGGCAGTTCACGCCGGCGGGCACGGCGGCGCCAGCTGCGCGCGCATTCCCGCCGGACCGAGCTCAGCACGTACGGTCCGAAGTCGTCGGCTGGACCCTTGCCGTGCGCGATCGCCCTGAACGCCGCGGCGAACACCTCGGAGACCACGTCCTCCACGTCGGCGGCGTTACCGAGCAGCGAACCAGCCAGCCGGCGGGCCGCGCCGGCGTGGCGCCCGTAGAGCACCGCGTAGGCGTCGGTGTCGCCGCGGCGCAACCGCTGAAGGACCGCAGCGTCCGGCTCCGGAGCGCCTGAATCGTCGACAAAGGCCAGCGTCACGACCAGGCGCTTACCCCGCGAACGCTCATCGAACGCATCGATGAACCCACCAAGGACACTCACGGTAGCCTCATCTCCACCATGACAGCAGCCTCCCCCCGGCGCGGTGCGCCGCGCCGCCGCCGTCATCGGCGCCCGGCTTCAGCGAGGGGGGCGACTCGACCGGCCGCGCTGACGACGGTCGGCGTGCTGCCGCCCGTCGAGGCTCCCACCGGCTTCGCCGCGCTCGGCGTGCCGTCGAGGGTCGACGAAGGTCTCGCCGCCGCCGGGTTCGCCCAGCCGTTCAAGATCCAGACCGCCGCCATCCCCTTGGCGATGGACGGACGCGACGTGTGCGGGCGAGCCCGCACCGGGTCCGGCAAGACGCTCGCCTTCGGTGTTCCGATGCTCTCGCGCATCGTCGAGCGGGCCGAGCCGGGACGACCGTTGGGACTGGTGCTCGTACCGACCAGGGAGTTGGCGATCCAGGTCGCCGAGGTGCTCGGCCCCGTCGCCGAGCACGGCGGCCGGCGCATCCTGCCCGTGTACGGGGGCGCCAGTCGGGCCGAACAGATCGACGCACTGCAGGACAGCGTCGACATCGTCGTCGCCACGCCGTTGCGGCTGATCGACCTGCTGAAGGCGAACGAGCTGTCCGTCGCCGACGTCGACGTCGTCGTACTCGACGAGGCCGACCGCATGGCCGACGATGGCTTCACGCCGCAGGTCGAATGGATCTTGCGCCATTGCACCGCCCGGACGCAGACGATGCTGTTCTCGGCAACGCTCGACGGCGACGTCGGCCACCTGATCCGCCGCTATCTGCACGACCCGGTCGAGGTCGCCATCGACGCAGCCACCGACACCGTGGGGACGATGCACCACCTGTTCCTTGGCGTCCACCACATGGACAAGGACCGGGTCGTGGCCGCGATCAGCCTTGGCGTCCCGAGGCTGGCGGTGTTCTGCCACACGAAGCGCCTGTGCGATCGTGTGGCCTACTCGCTCTTGGACCTCGGTGTGGATGCGGCGGCGATCCACGGTGACCTGCCACAGGTCGCTCGGGAGCGGGCACTGCGCCGGTTCGCCGAGGGGGGTCTCGGGGTGCTCGTCGCCACCGATGTGGCCGCGCGTGGGCTCGACATCGATGACATCGGCGCCGTCCTGCACTACGACCCACCGAAGGATGCCAAGGAGTACCTGCACCGATCGGGCCGGACGGCGCGAGCCGGCCGCGACGGTTGGGCGGTGACGCTCGTGGAGTACAACCAGCACACGCAGATGCGCATCCTCCAACGGACGCTGCGCCTGCCGCTGACGCCACCCATCGAGGTGTTCAGCAACGACGTGCGACTCCGTGAGCTGGCGACATTCGCGCCTGACCTCCCCTGACGGCGGCGGGACAGTACGGTCGACCCGATGCGCGTGGCGAGGGCCTGCGGAGGCCCGGGCGGCAAACTCATCTTCCGCATCGCCAGCGGCCTGCTGATCGTGGTGGCGACGGCGTGTGGGAGCAGCGGCGAGTCGTCCGACACGTTGGATCCGCTGCAAGGCACGCCAGGCGACACCGGTTCGGTGACGACGCTGGGCGGTCCGGCGCCGACCGGACCGGCGACCGTCGACCCGGCAGCGGCCGGCGCAGGCTTCGTCAGCGTCCACGTCGAGGTGGCCAACGCCGGCATCGACGAGACCGTCAGCCTGGACCGGGCATCCGTACGTCGCGATGAGCTCGACCCCTTGAGCCTCGATGCAACCTGCTCGGCCCTCGACGGTGGCGACGCGATGGCGCTGTCGGTGATCGACCTGCGTCGCTTGACCTCGGGCGGTCAGGTCGTCTCTGCCGCCGTGCGCACGGACGAGGCGGCGACGAGTCCGGGCGAGTACGACGGAACGGTGGAGATCGCCGACGCCAGCCAGCTGACGACGAGCTACGAGTCGACGATCGTCGTCGACGAGGGCGGGTGGTCAGGCTCGTTCGAGGGCGTCGACGAGCGCGGCGGCGTCGCCAAGGGCACGTTCGTGTGCTCGCAACAGGCAATCGCCCCGACGACCACCATCGCCATCGAGGTCGGCGAAGAGGTGCCCGAGACGTCGGCTCCGTGAAGAATCGGTTTTGACTCCCGGTCACCGTCATTTCTGACGGGAAATCTGCCAGAGAACTGGTTCAGCGGGTCCAGCTCGGCCGTTGTTGCTCGAACTCGGTGATCGCCGCGTCGTAGCCGAGCGTGATGCCGACGTCGTCGAGGCCGTGGAGGAAGCGGTGCTGGACGGCCGGGTCCATCCTGATCTCCTCGACCAGCCCGATCGCCGGCACCTCGAGCACGAGCCGTTCGAGATCGACGACGATCTCGGTCTCCGGGTCGTCTTCGATGGCCCGCCAGATCCGCTCGACCACCTCTTCGGAAACCGTCACCGGCACGAGGCCGTTCTTCGTGCAGTTCGTGTGGAAGATGTCCGAGAAGCTCGGTGCGATGACGGCATCGAAGCCGTACTGCTGGATCGCCCACACGGCGTGCTCGCGTGAGGACCCGACGCCGAACGCCGGCCCGGCGACGATCACGCGGGCCTGGCGGTAGCGCTCGTCGTTGAGCACGAAGTCCCGATCGTCGCGCCAGGTCGCGAACAGACCGCGCTCGAAGCCCGTGCGCTCGACGCGCTTCAGCCACTCGGCCGGGATGATCTGGTCGGTGTCGACGTCGGATCGCCGCAGCGGCAATCCGCTGCCGCTGACGACGCGAACCGCCTTCATCACGAAATCCTCCGGGGTGGCGAAGTGGCCGGCGACGGCGGTCGCCGCGGCGACGGCGGGGGAGACGAGGTGCGTGCGGCCGCCCCGGCCCTGCCGGCCCTCGAAGTTGCGGTTGCTCGTGCTGGCCGCCCGCTCGCCAGGCGCCAGCTTGTCGGGGTTCATGGCGAGGCACATCGAGCATCCCGGCTGGCGCCAGTCGGCGCCTGCGGCGGTGAAGATGCGATCGAGTCCCTCCGCTTCGGCCTGTGCCTTCACGGCGTGGCTTCCCGGCACGACCATCACCCGCGCGGCCGTCACCTGCCGGCCCTCCAGGACGTTCGCCGCCGCCCGCAGGTCCTCGATCCGGCTGTTCGTGCACGACCCGATGAACACGGTGTCGACGGCGATGTCACGCATCGGCGTGCCAGGGGTCAGCTGCATGTACTCGAGGGCCCGCTCCACGGTCGATCGCGTGGTCGTGTCGGCGTAGTCGTCGGGCGACGGCACGGCGCCGTCGATCGACGTCACCTGGCCCGGGTTGGTGCCCCACGTGACCTGGGGTCGCAGCGCCGTGGCGTCGATGCGCACGACCCGATCCCACCGCGCGTCGTCATCGCTGTGCAGCGATGACCAGTCCTCGACCGCCTCCGCCCAGGCCTTGCCCTGCGGGGCGTGCGGCCGGCCCTCGAGGTAGGCGAACGTCGTGTCGTCGGGCGCCACGAGCCCGGCGCGGGCTCCTGCCTCGATCGACATGTTGCACATGGTCATCCGCCCCTCCATCGAGAGACTCCGGACGGCCGCGCCCCGGTACTCGATGACGTGCCCGAGGCCGCCGCCCGTGCCGATCTCGCCGATCACGCCGAGGATCAGATCCTTGGCGGTCACGCCCGGCGGCGGCTCACCCTCGAGCTCGACCGCCATCCACTTCGGCCGCGTCTGCGTCAGCGTCTGGGTGGCCAGCACGTGTTCCACCTCGCTGGTGCCGATCCCGAAGGCCAACGCGCCGAACGCGCCGTGCGTCGCCGTGTGGCTGTCGCCGCAGACGATCGTCATGCCGGGCAGGGTGCGCCCCTGCTCGGGTCCGATGACGTGCACGATGCCCTGGCCAGGATCGCCCATCGGGTACAGCGTGATCCCGAACTCGGCGCTGTTCTCCCGCAGCACGGCGATCTGCCGAGCCGAGATCGGATCAGCGATCGGCTGGTCGATGTCCACCGTCGGGACGTTGTGGTCCTCGGTCGCCACGGTGAGGTCGGGTCGGCGCACCGGGCGACCCGCGAGGCGCAGCCCGTCGAAGGCCTGCGGACTCGTCACCTCGTGGACGAGGTGGAGGTCGATGTAGAGCAGGTCCGGCTCGCCGGGCGCTGAGCGCACGACGTGGCGGTCCCAGATCTTCTCGGGCAGCGTCAGTGCCGGCACGAGTCACATTCTGGCTGGACGAGCCAGCAAACCACCTACGCTCGAACCGTGACCGCGACCAGCGAGATCGCCGTCGATGCGCCGCTGCGCGGAGACTGGGCCGCGGAGGTGCGTGAGCTGGCCCGCCAGCGTGACGCGGTGATCCTCGCCCACAACTACCAACTGCCGGAGATCCAAGAGGTCGCCCACCACGTCGGCGACTCGCTCGGGTTGTCGCGTGTCGCCGCCGCAGCGAAGGCGTCGACGATCGTCTTCTGCGGTGTCCACTTCATGGCCGAGACGGCGAAGATCCTGAGCTACGACAAGACGGTGCTGATCCCCGACGAACGTGCCGGGTGCAGCCTCGCCGAGGCGATCAACGCCGACCAGCTCCGGGCGTGGAAGGCCGAGCATCCCGGCGCCGTCGTCGTGAGCTATGTCAACACGACGGCCGCCGTCAAGGCCGAGACCGACATCTGCTGCACCTCCTCGAACGCCGTCGATGTGGTCGCCTCGATCCCCGAGGACACGCCCGTGCTGTTCTGCCCGGACCAGTTCCTCGGTGCTCACGTGCAGCGCCAACTGAATCGCCCGAACATGCACATCTGGCTCGGTGAGTGCCACGTGCACGCCGGCATCAACGGCGCCCAGCTGCGAGCCCGCGTCGATGCGGACCCGGACGCCGAGCTGTTCATCCACCCCGAGTGCGGGTGCACGACCAGCGCGCTCTACCTCGTCGGTGCCGGGGTCGTCCCCGAGACGAGAGCGAAGATCCTCTCGACGAGCGGAATGGTTGCCGCCGCAGAGCGCACGACGGCCCGCAAGGTGCTCGTCGCAACGGAAACGGGCATGTTGCACCAGCTGTCGAAGGCGAACCCGCTCGTGATGTTCGAGCCGGTCAACCGGGCGGCGGTCTGCAAGTACATGAAGATGATCACCCCGGCCAAGCTGTTGCGCTCGCTGCGTGACGGCGTCGACGTCGTCGACGTGCCGCCCGACATCGCCGAGCGGGCGCGCCGCTCCGTCGAGCGGATGATCGCCATCGGTGCCTCCTCGCCAACGGGGGAGTGACGTGAGCAGCCCCCGGACGTGGCCGGCGGTGCCGCGACGACTGGCCGCGCCGGCGCCGACGTGGGAGCGCGATGTCGACGTCGTCGTGCTCGGATCCGGGGCCGCCGGCTTGTCCGCCGCGCTCGCAGTGCGGCCGGTGCGCGGCGCGCTGATCGTCACCAAGGACGTGTTGGACGCCGGCTCGACCGCCTGGGCGCAGGGCGGCATGGCAGCGGTGCTGGCCCCGACCGACACGTTCGAGGACCACGTGCGCGACACCCTGGCTGCAGGCGCCGGGTTGTGCGACGAAGCAGTGGTGCGCGAGCTCGTCGCCGAGGCACCGACGGCCATCCGCTACCTCGTGCGTCTCGGCGCGGCGTTCGATCCGGAAGCAGGAGGTGAAGGGCCTGCACTGACGCGAGAGGGCGGACACAGCCACCGCCGCATCGTGCACTCGGGCGGCGACCGCAGCGGCGCCGAGGTCCAGCGCACGCTCGACCAGTCGGCGATGGCGGCGGGCGTCGAGGTACTGGAGCGGGCCTTCGCCCTGGACCTCGTGCTCGGCCGGCAACCAACTGGATCCCCTCAGGTGGCCGGGGTGACGATCGCCATGCTCAGCCCAGACGGCGCAGTGGAGTCGATCGGCACGATCACCGCCCGCGCCGTCGTGCTGGCGACCGGTGGGTACGGCCAGGTCTTCGCATCGACGTCGAACCCGCCGGCCGTCACGGGCGACGGCCTGGCGATGGCGCTGCGGGCAGGGCTCGCCGGGCGCGACGTCGAGTTCGTCCAGTTCCACCCGACCGTGATGTGGCGCGGCGCCGACGCCGTCGGCCAGCAAGCCCTGGTCAGCGAGGCGGTACGGGGCGAGGGAGCCGTGCTCTACGACGGCGCCGGACGAAGGGTCATGGTCGGCGTCCACCCGCTGGAGGACCTTGCGCCGCGCGACGTCGTTGCCGCGGCGATCAGCCGCCGCATGGCCGAGGCTCCGGGCGGCGTCGACGATCACGTGTACCTCGACGCGACCCACCTCGGGCAGAGCTTCTACGAGCGGTTTCCGTCCATCACCGCGGCGTGCCGGGAGATCGGCATCGACCCCGCACGCCAACGGATCCCGGTGGCCCCCGCTGCTCACTACGCGTGCGGGGGAGTCCCGGCCCGGCTCGACGGAACGACGGCACTGGCGGGTCTCTACGCCGTCGGGGAGGTGTCGTGCACGGGGGTCCACGGAGCCAACCGTCTGGCCTCCAACAGCCTCACCGAGAGCGTCGTCGCCGGCACCCGCCTCGGGCGGGACCTCGCCTGGGAGCTCCCGGAGCGAGTGGACGACGACGTCGATCCTGGACTGGCGGCCGACGCGTCGATCGTCGACGGTTCGCATCGCGTGGAGGTCCACACCACGATGTCCCGCAACGTCGGCGTGCTCCGTGATGCGGCCTCGCTCCACGCCGCCGCCGACGAGTTGGAAGCCGTCGCCGGCAAGGCGGATTCGGCCGGCGCTCCATCGCGTTCGTCGTGGGAGACGACGAACATCCTCACCATCGCCTCGGCGGTCGTCGCCGCGGCCGCGCGACGGACCGAGAGCCGGGGTTGTCACCGCCGGACGGACTTCCCCGAATCCCGCGACGAGTGGCACAGGCACATCGACGTCCGGCTCGATGCCGACGGCGTGGTGCGGACGACCTGAGCGAGCTGAGCGTGTTCACGTTCCACCCGATCTCCTCCGACACGCGTCGCCGGCTCCTGGCCGGCGAGCTCGATCCCGATGCTGTAGCCGCCGTCGTCCGGATGGCGGTGGCGGAGGACCTCATGGGCGGCACGGATGTCACGTCGGCGGCGACAGTCCCTGCAGACCAGCGCAGTGTTGGTTCCTTCGGCGCTCGCCGCGAAGGCGTCGTCGCCGGTCTCGCCATCGCCGCGGCAGCCATCGACGCGGTCTGCGGTGACGACGTTTCGGACGTCGAGTACCTGATCGCCGACGGCGACCGGGTCGGGCCGGGCGACGTCGTGGCTCGTGTCACGGCGCCGACGCGCGGCCTGCTGACCGCGGAGCGCACCGCGCTCAACCTGCTGTGCCACCTGTCGGGGATCGCCACGCTGACACGGCGCTGGGCTGACGCGCTGGCCGGCACTCCCTGCGTCGTACGCGACACACGCAAGACCACACCGGGTCTGCGCGCCCTCGAGAAGTACGCCGTGCGCTGCGGCGGCGGCGCCAACCACCGCATGGGACTGGCTGACGCCGTGCTCGTCAAGGACAACCACGTGCTGGCCGCCGGTGGCGTGGCGGAGGCGATCGCCGCCGTTCGTCCGCTCGCCGGCGAGCTTCCGATCGAGATCGAGGTCGACTCGCTGGACGGACTGCGCGTCGCCATCGACGCCGGCGTCGACACCGTGCTGCTCGACAACTTCACCATCGAGGGCCTGCGCGAAGCGGTCGCCTTCCGAGACGGGTCCGGCCGGCACGTCGTGCTCGAGGCAAGCGGCGGGCTCACGCTGGAGGTTGCCAGGCAGGTGGGGGAGACGGGGGTCGACTACGTCGCCGTCGGTGAGCTGACGCACTCTCCTCGCATCCTCGACCTCGGGCTTGATCTCGATGCGGTGACGTGACCGGTCAGGCGTGGATGCGAGCCAGCCATTCGGCCTCGGCCTCGCCCATCGGAGTCGATGGAGGGCCGTCGACGAAGGGCCACAGCTCCTCTGCCATGCGCCGGTAGTTGCCCGTCGCCCCGAGATCGCCGAGCAGGGCGTAGAGGCCCAGGTTGATGCGCTGGATGAACACGAATGCTCGCGGCACCGTGGCGTACTGGGCGATCGGGCTCGTGCGATCGAACGTGTGGCGCACGATGCCGCTGGCGTAGTCCTTCGTCCAGCGCATCACCCGGTCCTCGGCGACGGGCTCGTAGAACTGGGAGAAGTAGGCGCCGGCCTCTTCGGTCGGTACCGGCGCCCCGGCGCGCAGCAGTCCTGCCTGCTCGACGATGCGGCGGAACTCGGCGGCGTCGTGATCGAGCGCCGCCGCCTTGACCATCGCCGCGAATGTCGCCGTCTCGGCCTCGCTGAAGTAGCGGACGAGCCCGAAGTCGAGGAACGTGATGCGTCCGTCGCCGTGGAACAGGTAGTTGCCCGGATGCGGATCGCCGTTGAACGCCCGCATCCGGTACAGGCTCCGGAAGACGAAGCGGAACAAGCCCTCACCCGCCAGGTCCCGCTGGTGCTGGTCCCAGGTGAGCAGCTCCTGCCATGTCGCCCCGACGACGAGCTCGCTGGTCAACACGCGCCCGGTCGAGAACTGGGGCAGCACCGCGGGTACGGCGAAGAAGGGGTGCCCGCGGTAGAACGACGCGAAGTGGGCCTGGTTGGCGGCCTCGCGCCGGTAGTCGAGCTCCTCGGTGATCCGTTCCCTGATCTCAGCGACCATGTCCGCCGGGTCGAGGCCGGAGAAGCCCTGACGGAGCAGGGCACCGAGCAACTCCGTGTTGGCGAGGTCGGCGTCGATGGCGTCCGCCACCCCCGGGTACTGGACCTTCACGGCGACCGCCCGTTCGCGCCCGTCATCAGGGTCGACGGCGACGGCGCGGTGGACCTGGCCGATCGACGCCGCGGCGATCGGCTCCGGATCCCACTCCACGAATAGCTGGTCGGGAGGGCGTCCGAGCTCGCGTTCGACCACTTCCGCGGCGAGGTCGGCGCTCATCGGCGGAGCCCCGGCTTGCAACGTGGCCAGGGCCTGGCGCACGGGCTCGGGAAGGCCGTCGTCCACGTAGCTCGCCATCTGCCCGACCTTCATCAACGCGCCCTTCATGCCGCCGAGGCGCTCGGCAACCTGCTCGGCCGTGCGCAGCCGTCGCTCGTCGTCCAGCTGGACGCGACGTTCGGTCGAGGCGAACAGCTTGCGCGCCTCGGTGGCGGCGTACGTCGTGCCGACCGCCATCCCGAGACGGGCCACGGCCGCGTTTCGTGCGGCGCGCGAGGTGTGGCTGACCGGCCCGCGATGACGCCGGAGCCACCAGGTCGCGGCGGCGACGGCAACGGCGAGCGCGAGGACGGCCCGCCAGGATCGAGTCAGACCGTGTCCACCTGGAGGACGCGTACGCGCAGCTCGCCGGTCGGCGCCTCGTAGGCGACGGTGTCACCCGCCCGCGCGCCGAGCAGTGCGGCGCCCAGCGGGGCGGTGGGGGAGATCACGTCCAGGCCACGGGCGCGCTCCTCGATGTGGCCGACGAGGTAGCGCTCGGCGTCGTCCTCGGCATCACCGTCGTACACGATCGTCACGATGGTGCCTGGGCCGACGACCCCGGGTTCCGGCGCCTCCACGATCTCCGCGCTCTCGAGCAGCGACTCGAGCTGGCGGATGCGACCCTCCATGTGGCCTTGCTCATCCTTGGCGGCGTGGTAGTCGCCGTTCTCCGACAGATCACCCAGCTCGCGCGCCCGTTCGATCTTCGACGCCACCTCGATCCGGCCGCGCGTGACGAGGTC
This sequence comes from uncultured Acidimicrobiia bacterium, assembly GCA_963774635.1. Taxonomy (GTDB): domain Bacteria; phylum Actinomycetota; class Acidimicrobiia; order Acidimicrobiales; family Ilumatobacteraceae; genus JALZMG01. The sequence goes on along the minus strand of CAVZFS010000024.1, from coordinate 167,242 downwards.
GTCGAGCTCTGCCTGGAGGCGTACGTACGCCTCGCGGGAGAGCAGGTGCGTTTCCATGGTTGATCGATGCTATCGGGGCCCGGCGGAGGGTCCGTAGAGTCGGCTGCCATGAGCACGCGAACGGCCCATCAGGTGGCGGTGATCATGGGTGATGGCATCGGACCAGAGGTGATCGCCGAAGCCCTGAAGGTCGTGCGGGCGACCGAGGTCAACCTGGCGACGACGGAGTTCGACCTCGGCGGTTCCCGGTACCTCCGCGACGGCGAGGTGTTCTCCGACGAGACGCTCGAGGAGCTACGTCGTTTCGACGCGATACTCCTCGGTGCCGTCGGCACGCCGGAGGTCCCACCGGGGATCATCGAGCGCGGCCTGCTCCTCAAGCTGCGCTTCGGTCTCGACCTGTACATCAACCAACGCCCGTTCACCGGCGACGGTCACGACTTCATCGTGATCCGCGAGAACACCGAGGGCTCGTACGCGGGGGAGGGTGGCGTGCTGCGCAAAGGGACACGCCACGAGGTGGCCACCCAGGGCAGCGTCAACACCCGCATGGGCGTGGAGCGGTGCATCCGTTACGCCTTCGAGCTGGCCAGCACGCGCAGCCGCCGTCATCTCACGCTCGTCCACAAGACCAACGTGTTGACGTTCGCCGGCGACCTGTGGCAGCGGACGTTCGACGAGGTCGCTGCGGAGTTCCCTGCCATCGGCACCGCCTACAACCACGTCGATGCGGCGACCATCTACTTCGTCCAGGACCCGCAGCGCTACGACGTCATCGTCACGGACAACCTGTTCGGCGACATCCTCACCGACCTCGGCGGGGCGGTGTCCGGCGGTGTCGGCCTCGCCTCCTCGGCGAACCTCAACCCGGCGCGGACGGGACCGAGCATGTTCGAGCCGGTGCACGGCTCGGCGCCCGACATCGCCGGAACGGGGACCGCCGATCCACGCGCGGCCGTCCTGTCGGCGGCGATGATGCTCGACTTCCTCGGCGAAGCGGCGGCCGCCGACCGGATCCGCGTCGCCTGTCAGAAGTTCGGCCTCCAGGGAGTTGCCGCCAGCACCAGCTCCGTGGGTGACGCCATCGCCGACCTGGTGCGAGGATGACGAGATGCCGATCACGCCAACGCCCAAGATCTGGATGAACGGCGAGCTGGTCGATTGGGACCAGGCACGCATCCATGTCCTCACGCACACGCTGCACTATGGGATGGGTGTGTTCGAGGGCATCCGGGCCTACGAGACGGCGCAGGGGCCGGCGGTGTTCCGCTTGACGGACCACATCGTCCGCATGCACAACTCGGCCAAGATCGTCGGCATGGAGCTCCCGTATTCGATCGAGGAGCTGATCGATGCGACGAAGGCGACGGTGGCCTCGACGGGGCTCGGGTCGTGCTACATACGGCCGATCGCCTACTTCGGCTATGGCGAGATGGGACTCAACACGTTGCCGTGCTCGGTCGATGTCGCGATCGCCTGCTGGCCGTGGGGCGCCTACCTCGGCGACGACGCGGTGACGAAGGGCGTGCGGATGAAGATCTCGTCTTGGACCCGCCACGAGCACAACACGATGCCGCCCGCCTCCAAGACGACCGGCAACTACGCCAACTCGTCGCTCGCCAAGGTCGAGGCGCTGCGCGCGGGGTATGACGAGGCGATCATGTTGGCGCCCAACGGCCTGGTCGCCGAGTGCACCGGGGAGAACATCTTCGTCTCACGGCAGGGGCTCATCATCACGCCACCACTGTCGGCCGGTGCGCTGGAGGGCATCACGCAGAACTCCGTGATGACGATCGCCGCCGACCTCGGGTACGAATGCCGCGTCGACCACCTCGCCCGCAGCGACCTGTACATCGCCGACGAGATCTTCGTCTGCGGCACCGCCGCGGAGGTGAGCTCGGTCAACTCCGTGGACGACAGGGAGATCCCGTGCCCCGGTCCCAAGACCGTGGCCATCGCCGAGATCTACCACCGCGCCACGCGAGCCGAAGAGCCCCAATACAAGGAGTGGTGCGAACTCGTCGGCTGAGCCTAACCCGGCGCGACGCCGGGGGTTGCGGGGGGCGGAGGCTCCGCCGGAGCCCCCGTCGTCGATCGATCCGGCTTGGCCGGTCGATCGACAGCAAGCTGGGTGCCGCCGAAGGCGGCTCTTCGAGCTCGGTACGCAACCTCTGGTTGTGCACCGAAACGAAAAAAGAACCACCCCGGGAGCGCTGCGGCCGGAGCCACTGCGCTGCCCGGGGCAGCCCAAGTTGGGGCGAACCATCCACCACTGGTCGACCTGCTGGCGTTAGCCTCTCGCTCGACCTCACATCGCCCGTCGTGCCCGGAGGCTCGGCGGGCGATGCCGCGTTATCGGCCCGGTTGCCGGTTACCCGACCCCGTTGCCGTCACGGCACAGTCACGCTGCCCCGGACGAGTCCGAGGCATCGATCTGGCACCGTGAGGACCTTGGCCTGACGAGCCAGTTGGGGTGGCTCCCCTTGCCTCGGCCCTGCCACTCCGAGCGCCCGACCGGCGAACCGGCCGACCCCCCGAAGATGGCCATGGTGGCATTCGTCCCGTGCACCGGCCTCGCTGACACCGACCTTGCCGAAGCTGGGTCCGGACCGTTTTCCGCACTCAACACCACCCGAAGGTGGCTCCTGCAGACTCGGCTCCCCGGTCCCGGTCGGCGTTGCGCTGTCCGGTACGACGGACACACTGATCGACGCATCATCGCAGGTCAAGGACTATTTTCGAATCCACACGGTTCTCCCCAGAACTTTCTCGTTTCCCCCAGAAACCGAATTGTCATCCACCGTTCGTGCACAGGAATGCCCACAGCAACTCGGCCGCCCGACTGTCGAACGCGCCGTTCACGGGCCGTTCACGAACCGGCGAACTGCCCGTCACGAGCCGTCATTACGTTCGGCGAGGTGGCTGGCAGCACCGCTGCGGTGACCTTGGGATCGCGAGAGCGAGCTGTCCTCGCCGTGCTGCTTCGTAGTCCCGGTCGCGTCATCGACCGCGAGGAGCTGCGTCGTCAGGCGGGGCTGGACGACCTCAGCCCCCGCCGCTGCGACGCCCTCCTCGTCGGCATCCGACGTGTGCTCGGCCCGGACTCCATCGTGACCGTCCGCCGCCGCGGTTGGATGCTGGCGGAGGATGCCACACCGGGCGCCATCGCCCTTGAATCCGGCGCCGGCCGCTGAGCGTGCTCGCCGCCACGACGGTCGTCGATCTCGCCCGCCTCCTCCTCGACCTGCTCATCGTCTTCGCCGCCGCCAAGCTGGCGGCCGAGCTGGCGGAGCGAATCGGCGTCCCCGCCGTCCTCGGCGAGATCGTCGCCGGCATCGTCGTCGGACCGTCTGTGCTGGGTCTCGTCGAGGTGTCCGGCGACCGGGGCGTCAGCCTCGCAGTGATCGCCGAGATCGGCGTGCTGCTGCTGCTCGTCCAGGTCGGCATGGAGATGGACCTCGCCGAGCTTGGTCGCGTCGGGCGCACGGCCATGCTCGTCGCCATCATCGGGGTGGCCGTACCCTTCGCCCTCGGCGGCGGCGCCGTCGCTGCACTCGGTGAGCCGGCCGACGTCGCGATCTTCCTTGGCGCGGCCCTCACGGCGACGAGCGTCGGGATCACGGCGCGCGTCTTCGGAGATCTGCGGGCATTGGCGACGACCGAGGCTCGTGTCGTCCTCGGCGCTGCAGTCGCCGACGACGTCATCGGCCTCGTCATCCTCACGGTCGTCGTCAAGGTGGTGTCCGGCGGCGGCGTCAGCGCGGGCGCCGTCGGCTCGACATTGGCCTGGGCGGTCGGCTTCCTGGTGCTCGCTGGGTTCGTCGGGCTGGTCGCTGTCCCTCGGCTCTTCGCCCTCGTCCACCGCGTCGCCCGCTCCGGTGCCACGCTCACTGTCGTTGCGCTCGTCGTGATCCTCGGCTTCGCCGTTCTCGCCGACGCCGCTCAGCTGGCCTTCATCATCGGCGCGTTCATGGCCGGGCTGGCAATCGGCAGAAGTGGCCAGCAGGAGCGGGTGGCGGCCGATCTCAACAGCGTGGGCGCCGTGTTCATCCCGGTCTTCTTCGTGCTGATCGGCGTGAACACGGACGTCGCCGCGATGTTCCGGCCAGGCGGCCTCCTCATCGCCGGTGCACTCTTCGTCGCCGCGACGGTCGGCAAGCTCGTCGCCGGCCTCGGGGCGTCGCGTCTGCGCGCCGACCGTCTTCTGATCGGTGTCGGGATGCTCCCTCGCGGCGAGGTCGGGTTGATCTTCGCCAGCATCGGCCTTGCGCAGGGGGTGCTCGACGAGGAGCTCTACGGGTCACTGCTCCTCGTTGTGCTGCTGACCACGGTGGTGACCCCACCGGTGCTTCGCTGGCGCCTCGGGCAGGGGAGCGCCGTCGTGATCGCGGCGTTGGACGAGGACCTCGAGCCCCCGCCGGCCGGCTGGGTCGGCCTCGACGCCGGGCAGATCGTGCTGCGCGGGCGGCCACCGACGACATCGATCGTGCCCGTGGCCCTGCAGGCGGCAGAACTGGCGGCGAAGGCACGGCCGTCGGACGAGCTCCTCGAGTGGCTCGCCGCGCGGCGCGCGGTGCCCCTGCAGTGGACGAGTGCGGACACCGATCGGCTTCTCGCCGTACTGCGGAGTGGGGCGGTCCGCTCGGTGCGCTTCCTCGACGTCACCGGTGTGCTGCAGCGCGCCTTGCCCGATGTCGCTGCAGCGCTCGACCGCCGGCGCCACGACCCCGGCGAGCTGGATCCCGGCCATGTCCTGCGCTTTCCGACGGTGTCCCGCCTCGACGAGCTGGTCGCCGAACTGGGCCCGTCCGAGCGCGCCGGCGTGGACCAGTTGCTGCTGGCCGGCGTCGTCGTCGACGTCGCGGGTCGTGACCCTGACCCGAGGGCCGTGTCATCGCTACTGCGCCAACTGACGGTCCACGACCCGCACGCGGTTCAGGCCGTACTCGAGGGCAGTGCGCTGCTGCGCGCGGCGGCGGCCGAGCTGAACGGCTTCGCTCCCGCTGACCTGCGCCAGATCGCTGCCCACCTCGGCTCACGTGCGATCGCCGATGCGGCCTACCTGCTGGTGCTGGCGACGGACGTCCACAACCGTCAAGGTCTCGACGAGCTGCACGATCAGTTGGACGCGCTGCTCGCCCACCCGGAGTTGCTCGGCGAGGGCGCCGACTCGCTGGCAGAGATGCGGCGGCGGCAGGCGTCCTCACTTGCCTCGGAGGCGGGCGCGCTCGAGCGGCTGCGAACGGCACCCGTCACGTACGTGCTCGCTCACGAGCCCGATGAGCTGGCGAGGCAGGCACGCCTCGTCGAACCGCTCCCGCGCCCGGGCGTCGTGCGCGTCGCCGTCAGCCCGGAGGGTCGTCCGGATCACTGGATCGTCGAAGTGGCGTGCCGGGACACCGAGGCCTTGCTGGCGCGCTTGGCCGGCGCGCTGACCGAGGCGGGAGCCGACATCGTGGCGGCCACGGTCGCCACGTGGCCTGACGGCGCGGTCGTCGACACATTCGTCGTGCGACGGGCCGTCCGGCTCGGCGCCCGTAACACGGCCGAGCGCATGGAGCGAGCACTGCGGCAGCGACCCGTGCTCGAGCCGGTGCCCGGCGTGGACGTGTCGTTCGACGACGGGTCGCTGCCCTGGCACACGGCGAGCACGGTGCGCGGCGCCGACCGACCAGGTGTCCTGGCGGCCGTCGCCGCGGCGTTCGCCGCGGCCGGCGTGGTCGTCCACGGCGCCCGGCTGGCGGTGGAGGGTGACACGTTCGTCGGTCGGTTCAGCGTCACGGACCGCCACGATCGCAAGCTCGACGAGCCGGCCAAGGTCAGGGTCGAACAGGCGCTCGCGGGATCGCGGGCGAGACGATCGCTGTTCGCCGGCCGCCGCTGAGCTGTCGACCCCGCGGAAGGCAGGCAGGTCGAGACTTCAGCCGAACGAGAACGCAACGAAGCCGAAACACCGCTGAGCCCGTGCGGAAACGCGGCTCGTCTTGTGTGACGCGACGGACGGCGTGCCCGCCCCCTGGTGCGCCGTCCGGCCAAGCAACCCAACCCAGCGGAGGACAGATGCGGAAGAAACGGGCGCTCAAGTACCTGCTCGGCGGCACCCTCGGTGCGGCCGCGGTGATGCTGTTCACCGGAGGCGTGGCCTACGCCCAGGACGAGGACCCCGTGGCGGCGCTCACGGGCACCACGAACATGCTGTGGGTGGTCATCGGCGCCATCCTGGTCATCTTCATGCAGGCGGGGTTCGCCCTCGTGGAGACCGGCTTCTGCCGGTCCAAGCACGCCGCCCACGTCGTGAGCACGAACTTCGCCATCTTCGGGCTCGGCTTCATCGGCTTCTTCCTCGTGGGCTTCCCACTGGCCTTCGGGGCCTTCGACATGCAGCCCTACTTCGGAGAAGGCCTGGGAGGACCGACCGGCGACGCGCTGATCGGCAGCGACAACTTCATCTTCCTGTTCGACGGCGCGTGGGCGTTGTCGGGGGACGCCATCAACGCCGGCGTCCTCGCCTTCTTCCTCTACATGGTGGCCTTCATGGACACCGTGGCCACGATCCCCACCGGAGCCATGGCCGAGCGGTGGAAGTGGGGCAGCTTCGTCATCTGGGGCCTGTTCTGCGGCGCCATCTACTACCCGCTGTTCGCGGCGTGGACGTGGGGTGGTGGATGGCTGTCCAAGACGTGGGACAGCTTCGGCTTCGGCGCCGGCTACGTCGACTTCGCGGGCAGCGGCGTCGTGCACGCCGTCGGTGGAGCGGCGGCGCTGGCCGGGGCGCTCGTTCTCGGCCCGCGCATCGGGAAGTACGACGCCGACGGCAAACCCCGAGTGCTCGCCAGCCACCACATCCCGATGGCCATGCTGGGCACGTTCATCCTGCTGTTCGGCTGGTTCGGCTTCAACGCAGCCTCGACGTTCTCCGCCTCCGACGTCCAGTTCGCCACCGTGGCGACGAACACCGGCATCGCGGCGGCGTTCGGCGCCATCGTCGCCATGCTCTTCGCCAACTGGCGGATGGGCAAGCCGGACCCCGGGATGATGGCCAACGGGATGCTCGCCGGGCTCGTCGCCATCACGGCGCCGTGCGCCTTCGTGACTCCGGCGATGTCGGCGGTGATCGGCGGGCTCGCTGGGATCCTCGTTGTCCTCGCCATCGGCTTCGTCGAGCGGCGCGGTGTCGACGATCCCGTCGGGGCCATCTCCGTGCACGGCATCTGCGGCACGTTCGGCGTGCTCTCCGTCGGGTTGTTCGCCAACGGCAGCTACGGCGGCGGGTGGAACGGCTCCGAGGTGGAGGGCGTCAAGGGCCTGTTCTGGGGCGACGCCGGTCAGTTCGCCGCGCAGCTGCTCGGCGCGGTGGTCATCTGGACGGTCATCTTCGGCGTGGCGTTCGCCTTCTTCAGGATCCAGAACGCCATCTCGAAGGCGATGGGCAAGGGCGGCATCCGCTCCAAGGAGGACCACGAGCTCGCCGGACTGGACCTGCCGGAGATGGGCGTCCTCGCCTACCCGGAGTTCGTCGGCAGCCACGAGCCCGTGTCGCTCCACGTGCCCGAGGAGAAGGGCGCCCTCGTGTAACGGGCGGGTCACGATGACGACCTCGACGCAGTGATGAGTGGTGCGGCGCCACTCATCGCTCATCGCGTTACCGGGTTGACGCCAGCGGCAGTCGGCAGGTTCAATGTGCGGCGTGATCACGACGTCCGCCACTCGCATCGTCGCGATCATCATCATTCCGTAGTGCACGTGGGCCGACCCATGTGCACGCCGAAGCCGCCTCCGGGCGGCTTCTTGCGTTCTCGGGGCCGGTCCTGACCGAAGGAGCCAGTACCAATGGGCACCCTGCCTGAGCCGAGCGAGTCGGCGAGCGAGCGAACGATGCGGCTCGACCAACGGGTCGTCGAGGTCTTCGACACCACGCTGCGTGACGGCCTTCAGGTCGAAGGTGTGTCGGCGACCGTCGAGGACAAGCTGCGCATCGCCGAACAGCTCGACGTGCTCGGCGTGCACTTCATCGAGGGCGGCTGGCCCGGTGCGAATCCCAAGGACGTCGAGTTCTTCGACCGGGCAGCGAGGGAGCTGCGGCTCGGAACGAGCACGCTCGTCGCCTTCGGCTCGACGCGGCGACCGCGCGGCAAGGTCGACGACGACCCCACGCTGCGCAACCTCCTCGAGGCCGGGACGTCTGCGGTGTGCATCGTCGCCAAGAGCTCGGAGTACCACGTCACGCAGGCATTGCAGACGACGCTCGACGAAGGAGAGGCGATGATCGCCGACTCGGTCGAGTACCTCGTCGGCAACGGCCGAGGCGTGCTGGTGGACGCCGAGCACTTCTTCGACGGGTACAAGGCCAACCCCGAGTTCTCGCTGCGGGCACTCGAGGCGGCGGTCGTCAAGGGCGCCAGCCACCTCGTGCTGTGCGACACCAATGGTGGATCGCTACCGCACGAGGTCGCGGAGATCGTCGCTGCCGTGCAGGCCCACTTCGGCTCCGACGTCACGCTCGGCATCCACTGCCACGACGACACCGGCTGCGCTGTCGCCAACTCGATGGCGGCGGTGCTGGCCGGCGCCGGACAGGTCCAGGGCACGCTGAACGGACTGGGCGAGCGCACGGGGAACGCCAACCTGTCGACGATCATCCCCAACCTCCAGCTCAAGCTCGGCTACCAGTGCCTGCCGGAAGGGAACATCGAGCGGCTGACCGCCGTCAGTCATCACGTCGCCGAGCTGCTCAACCGAGCCGTCAACCCGCAGGCGCCATACGTCGGTTCCTCGGCGTTCGCCCACAAGGCCGGGTTGCACACGAGTGCCATCGCACGAGCGAAGGATGCCTATGAGCACGTCGACCCGGAGCTGGTCGGCAACGGCACCCGGTTCGTCGTCAGCGAGATGGCGGGGCGGGCGACCATCACCATGAAGGCCGCCGAGCTGGGTCTGGAGATGGACGGCCCGGCCGTCAACAGCGTGATCGACGACCTCAAGCGCCTCGAACACGAGGGCTACCACTTCGAAGCGGCCGACGCCTCCCTCGAGCTGCTGATGCGTCGTGCGGCCGGGTGGCAGCACGACTTCTTCCGCGTCGAGAGCATGCGGGTGCTGATCGACGAGTCGCAGAGCAGCGGGTTCAACACCGAGGCCACGGTCAAGGTGTGGGTCGGGGAGGACCGGCGGATCTTCACGGCCGAGGGCAACGGTCCCGTCAATGCGATCGACACAGCGCTCCGGTCGGCGCTCAACGGGTCCTACCCGCACCTCGACCGGGTGCACCTCACCGACTACAAGGTGCGCATCCTCGACGGCGCCGGATCGACGGGAGCCGTGACCCGCGTCCTGCTCGACGCCACCGACGGCCAGCGTGACTGGACCACGATCGGCGTCAGCACCAACATCATCGAGGCCTCGTGGCGGGCCCTCGAGGAGAGCATCGTCTACGGCCTCCTCCACGCCCCCTGAGATCGTCAGTGGGCCACCGCAGCGCCGGCGCGCCGGCGGGCGCGGTAGCGGCGCATCTTCTCGCGCTGACCGCACGTGCCCATCGAGCACCAGTGCCCGCCACCGTTGCGCGACCGGTCGTAGTACGACCAATGGCAGTGGTCGCACACGCGTAGCCGGTCCAGCGAGCCGTCGAGACGGGCCTCGAGGATGATCCCGAGGACGTCGCCGACGATGCGCTCGACGCCGTCTCCGACGCCCACCAGATGGACGGCTTCGGCGTCGCGGTTCACGCCGAGCTGCACGCTGTCGACGATGCTCGGCCACGGGGCGGCCCAACGTTGCCGAACGAGCTCGTACAACCCGTCACGGAACCGGCGCAGCTCGACCAGCCCGGCCGCTGAGGGATGCACCGCCCACCCCTCGCCCGCCAGCCAGCGGGCGGCGCGGATGGGCTCGCCCAGGTGGTCGGCTCCGTTCTCCCGGTTCGTCGTGTTGAGGAACCGTCGCGCCCGCTCGAGGCGACGAGGGGCTTCGCGTCCCGGCGGCCAGCTGGCGTCGGGGATCATCCGGCCCTCCGCGTCGACCGGATGTCCGCTCATGCGTTACCATCGTAGCGTGTTCACCCGTAACGCAGTGATGACGGCGGCCCTCGTCGGCGTGTTGCTCTCCTGCGGCGGCGACGACGAGCCAGCTGCCGCGCCCACCACGTCCGCTGAGCCAGCCGCCGCGCCCACCACCAGGGCGCCAACCACCTCGGCCGAGCCGGCGTTCGAGCTACCCACTGGTGTCGCGGTCTTCGTCGAGTTCCCCCGTTACCTGCAGCTGCAGCGGCGACTCGAAGTCGCCGTCGACAACCAGAGCGACACCGAGCTCGAGGTCACGTCGCTGGCGCTGCAGTCGCCGCTGTTCGAGCCGGTGGAGCCGGATCTGGGCGACACCACTGTCGAGATCGGCCGGCGTCGCGACATGCAGATCGGGCTCGGCCGAGCCGTGTGTCCAGCGCCGACCGGCGCCTCCACGGTCGAGATCGAGGCCACCCTGGACGGGGTCACCCAGCACGGCGTCGTCGAGGTCGATCCCACCCCGCTCGACCGCATCAGCGCCCAGGAGTGCGGTACGGAGTTCGTGCTCGAGCAGGTGGACATCGGCTTCTCGCCCGACTTCACCGTGACCGACGGCGTGGTGGACACGTCGCTCGAGTTCAGCCGGCGACAAGGCGATGACCCGGTCACCGTGACGGCCGTCCGCGGCAGCGTCCTGATCGAGCTCGCCGGCGCCGAGGGTGTCACGCCGCTCGCCGGTATGGCGAGCGACGAGGACTCGCTCGTCGTTCCGGTCCGCATGCGCATCATCCGCTGCGATCCGCACGCCGTCATCGAGAGCAAGAAGACGTTCCAGCTGGCCACGTGGGTTGCGCTCGGCGAGCGCGAGGCCCAGCACATCGTCATCTCGCCGGAAGGCGAGCTGCGCAGCACGCTCGAGGGGCTCATCCAGGAGTGCCTCATCGCCGAGACCGGTGGGGCGGGCTAGAACTACGTGGATGGCTGCGCCGAAGTTCACGCCGGTCGACCCGCTGGAGGACGCCCGCGGCTACACCTCGCCCGATCATGTCCCGGACGAGTGGCGGGCCGATCGACCGGGTGATCTGCAGGGGCGTCAGCCCGTCGGCGCTCGGCTCGGCTATCAGGGACCTGACCAGGGCTACGCGCTGCTGCTCGCCAACCGGATACGGCCACAGCTCCAGCTCCGCCCGCAGGAGCGCGCCGACGATGCCGTGCAGGGCTGCACGGGGATCGGGCTGCGCCGCGCGTCGTTGTTCGGACGGGCTCCGGTCATCCACGACCTGCGGATCGCGTACACGATCTGGGGCTGGCTCGATCCCGACCCGCCGGCAGACCTGCTGGCGATGCGGCGCGAGGCGTTCGACGGCGTCGCCGAGGTCCTCCACAACTACGACCGGCTGCGCGATCTCGCCGATACGGCCCCACAGGAAACGCTTCGGTCGACGCCGGCACAGGTGGCGGCGGCCTATCCGACCGAGTGGCGCCGCTTGCTCGGACGTTGATCCCGAGACAAGGTCACGCCGCGCGCGTGCGCTCTGAGGTCGTCGAGATCGACGAACTCCAGCGCTGACATGTGCGTCGCCTCGAGCACGACCGGGCACGCCGCACCTGCCTCGAGCGCTTCCGCCCAGCGTGCGGCGCAGACGCACCACTGATCGCCGGGCTGCAGTCCCGGGAAGCCGAACTCCGGTCGCGGTGTCACGAGGTCGTTGCCCCGGTCGACCGAGAACTCGAGGAATTCCGCCGTCACCCGGCAGCACACGACGTGGAATCCAGGGTCGTCTCCGCGGTTCTCGCAGCAGCCGCTCCGGTAGTAGCCCGTCAGTGGATCGAGTGAACACGGAATGAGCTCGTCGCCCAGCACGTTGCGCTGCTGCATGGACCCATCTCATCACGTCGCCATCGAGGCGCGTGTCACGTCCGTCAACGTGGGCACCGTGCGTTCGGTCGAGCACCGTGGACGCACGGTGACAACGGGGATCTTCAAGGCGCCGGTTGCCGGTCGTGTGACTGCCAGCGGCGTCAACGTGGTCGGCGACGACCAGGCCGACCGCGTCAACCACGGTGGTCCGGAGCAAGCGCTCTACGCGTACGCAGCAGAAGACATCGACTGGTGGTCGGAACAGGTCGGCCGCTCGCTCGAGCCGGGAACGTTCGGCGAGAACCTGACCACACGCGGTCTGGATGTCAACGGCGCCTTGATCGGTGAGCGGTGGCGCATCGGCAACGCCGTCTTCGAGGTGACTGCGCCGCGGATCCCGTGCTTCAAGTTGGGCATCCGCTTGGGCGACGGTCGCTTCCCGCAGCGATTCGCGAGGGCGGGCCGACCGGGCGCCTACCTGCGCATCGCCGAGCCGGGCGACATCGGCGCCGGGGACCTGATCACTGTCGAGCACCGACCATCGCACGACGTGACGGTCGGCCTCGTCGCCCGCGCGTACCACGACGATCGCTCGCTCGCCGAGCACCTGCTCGAGGCTCCGCAGCTCGGTGCCGGCTGGCGGGAGTGGGCGCTGGCGCACCGTTAGAAAGCCTGCGCGGAGGCAGGTGGGTGAGGCGCCGAAGCGGAGCGGAGGCGGCGAGCTCGGCAGGCGAGGCGAGCAACTTGCTTGCGAGCTGAGCCCGAGACTTAGGTTGTGCTGAGTGCTGCAGCCCGCCATCCGTGCCCTCGCCACCGGCAAGAACTTCGGCACCATCTCCGTGCGGCTGCAGAACGGCCAGATCCTCACCCACGTGATGTGGGTCGACGCCAACGACGACGAGCTACTCATCAACACCGAGGCCCACCGCGCCAAGTACAAGGCGGTCCAGCAGGAACCGGAGGTCACCGTCACGATCTGGGACGCCACCAACCCGTACCGGTATGCCGAGGTGCGGGGCCGCGTGTCCGGCGAGGTGCGCGGCGACGAAGCGCGGGCGCACATCGACACGCTGTCCCAGAAGTACCTCGGTCACGACTACAAGGCGAAGATCCACAGCGAGCGGGTCGTGCTGCGCATCGATCCGGTCCGTCAACGCACGTGGGGCCTCGGACAGCCGTGATCTGGGTGGCCACGGTCCCAGATTCGAGACCCTCACCACCCAGAAGGGTTGGTGAGACCCTCGCCACCCAGATGTGGGGGGTCGGGTGACGTTGGTCGCGGTCGTGATGGGATCGGCGAGTGACTGGTCGACGATGCGGGCGTCGGTTGCCGTGCTCGAGGACTTCGCGGTGCCGCACGAGGCCCGCGTCGTGAGCGCCCATCGCATGCCGGACGAGATGTTCGAGTTCGCCGAGGGCGCCGCGGCGCGCGGCCTGCGGGCGATCATCGCCGGCGCCGGTGGTGCCGCCCACCTGCCGGGGATGCTGGCCGCCAAGACGACCGTCCCCGTACTGGGCGTTCCCGTGCCGTCGCGCCACCTCAACGGCCAGGACTCGCTGCTGTCGATCGTCCAGATGCCCGCCGGCGTGCCCGTCGCGACGTTTGCCATCGGCGAGGCCGGGGCGACGAACGCCGCGCTGTTCGCCGTTGCGCTGCTCGCCGCCGACGACGTCCGCCTCGCCGAAGCTCTCCACGCCTACCGCGCTGAACGTCGCGCCGGCGCGGCGGCCGCGACCTTGCCGCCCTCGTGACGATCACGCCGCCCGCGACGATCGGCATGCTGGGTGGCGGGCAACTCGGCCGGTACGCGTTGATCGCCGCCCGCACCATGGGCTACGGCACCGTCGTCCTCGATCCCGACCCAGCCGCTCCTGCCGGCCGCGTCGCCGACGAGCACCTCGTTGCCCCCTACGACGACGGTGCGGCCCTCGACCACCTCGCCATGACGTGCGCCGTCGTGACGACCGAGTTCGAGAACCCGCCCGCCAACGCGCTGGAGCGGCTCGCCGCCGACGTCGTCGTCGCACCCAGTCCCGGCACCGTCGCGATCGCCCAGGACCGGCTGGACGAGAAGCGCTTCCTCACCGCCGCCGGCGCCCAGACGGTGCCCTTCGCCAGTGTCGACACCGCAGGCACCCGCCCGCAGATCGGCTATCCGGCGATCCTCAAGACGGCCCGCCTGGGCTACGACGGCAAGGGTCAACGCGACGTCCCGGACCCGAGGGCGTTGCCGGCGGCGTGGCGAGAGCTCGGTGCGGTCGCCTGCGTCCTCGAGCAGCGCGTTCCACTCGACGCCGAGCTCAGCGTGATCGTTGCCCGAGGAGCTGATGGAGCCCGCGCCGCCTTCCCGCCCGCTGAGAACCACCACGTCGACGGGATCCTCGATCTGACCGTGGTCCCCGCCCGAATCGATCCCGTGCTGGCGGGCGCCGCCACCGAACTGGCAGTGAAGATCGCCGACGACCTGGCGTACGTCGGCGTCCTCGCCGTCGAGCTGTTCGTCAGCGAGGGACGGCTGCTGGTCAACGAGCTCGCGCCGCGGCCGCACAACAGCGGTCACTGGACGCTCGACGCGGCAGAGGCGAGCCAGTTCGACCAGCAGGTGCGCGCCATCTGCGGCGCCGTCCTGGCGGCGCCGACCATGACCGCACCCGCGGCGGCCATGGTCAACCTGTTGGGCGACCTGTGGGCGGCGGGGGAACCGTGCTGGGATGTCGTGCTCGCCGACCCAGCGGCCCGCCTCCACCTCTATGGCAAGGCGGAGCCACGACCGGGCCGCAAGATGGGCCACGTCACCGTGCTCGGCCCGACGCCGGACGCCGCCGCCGTGCGCGCCCTTGACCTGCGGGAGCGTCTTTGAGACCCCGCGCAACCGCAACGCCGTTTACGTCACGTTGATCCCGATCAGCTGACCGACGCCGTACGTCACGGCGCAGGCGCCGAGCACGATCAGCACCTGGCGCAGCACGGTGCGGGGGATGGGGCGAGCCGCCGAGCGGCCGATGATCGCGCCCACCGCAGCCGCGGCGATGACGGCGATCGCGACGGACATGATCGTCGGCGCCGTGCCGGACACGTCGAACAACCACGGCACCACCGGCAACAGCGCGCCGAACAGGAAGCAGACCAGGGACGACACCGCGGTGACCGCCGGCGAGGCGAGCCTCCCCGGATCGATACCGAGCTCGGTCCTGGCGTGCACGACCAGCGCATCATCCAGATGGCGCATCACGTCGGCTGCGGCCAGCCTGGCGCGGTCCGGATCCATGCCGTCGGCGACGTACATGGCCGCCAGCTCCTCGGTCTCGTCGGCAGGGTTCAGGTTCAGCTCACGGCGCTCGACGTTGAGCTCCCGCTCGATCAGCTCGTTCTGCGCCGACACGCTGACCCACTCGCCGGCGGCCATGCTGATACCTCCCGCGAGTGCGCCGGCCAGCCCCGCCAGCCGGACCACCGACGACGTCGCGCCGCCGCCGGCGAACCCGAGGATCAGCGACACGTTCGAGACAAGCCCATCGTTGACGCCGAACACGGCAGCTCTCGCCACACCGCCCGTCACCACCCGGTGTCCCGGGTGTTGGTGGTGCTCCACGGGCCGCACGACTCGACGCTACGTCGAGGCCACGGCCATCGCCACGAAGGCAACCGCTACCATCCGCGTGAGATGCAGCTGCATTCATCGTCCGGGCACGGTGTGGCCGAGGTCCTGGGCCGCCTCTGCGACCTGGCCGCACTGCGCCAGCCCGACGACGGGCTCCTCGTCCGCTTCCTGCCGCTCTACTACTCCGAGCTACCGGAGGGCGACGTCGACGAACGCAAGCTCGACGATGTCTATGCCGTGGCCGTGGCCCACCTCGCCCTTGCCCGTGTCCGGGCCGTCGGCAAGTCGCTGGCCAAGGTGCTGTCGCCAGATCGAGATCGCGACGGGTGGCATTCGCCGCACTCGGTGCTGCTGGTCGTCACGGACGACATGCCGTTCCTCGTCGACACGATGCGAATGGTGCTCGAGCGCCATGGCCTCGGCGTCCACCTGCTCGTTCACCCGATGTTGGTCGTCGAGCGTGACAGCGCCAACCGCCTGACGAACGTCCAGCCCTTCGGCGCGGAGGGTCTCGTCGAAGCGTGGACGCAGATCGAGATCGACCGCACCGACGACGCCACCGCGAAGGTCGTCGAAGCGGAGATCCTGGAAGCCGTCGAGGACGTCCGGCGGGCGGTCGAGGACTTTCCGGCGATGCGCGATCGGATGCAGGCGCTCGGCGGCGTCGACCCGATCCTGCCGTGGCTGGCCGAGGGTCAGTTCGTCTTCCTCGGCGCCGTCGACTACGACCGCGGACACGACGGCTCCCTGCGGCTACGGGAGGGGAGCGAGCTCGGCCTCGCTCGCGACAACCCACGCGTCGAGTCGCCGCCACCGATGCCGCCGAACCGTACGATCGTCATCGCCCGCACCAGCGATACGTCACAGGTGTTCCGCCACGATCGTCAGACGGTTGTCACCGTGCGCCCGGACGACCAGACCGAGTCGCGGTTCGTCGGTCTGCTGTCGACGAACGCCTATCGGGTCAGTGTCCTCGACATCCCTGGGATCGGGCCGCAGTTGCGGAGGGCGCTCGACCTCACCGAAGCGCGGATGCACTCGCACGCCGGTCGGGCCACGCGCAACGTGCTGGAGAACCTGCCCCGGGACCTCGTGCTGGAACAGGACGTCACGTCGTTGGCCCAGCTCGTCGACGACATCGTCGGCCTCCAGGAGCGGCAGCTCGTGCGCATCTTCGAGGTGCCCGAGACCGTCGGGCCCTGGGTGACCGTGCTGTGCTACCTGCCGCGCAGCCGGTTCACCGCCGACCTGCCCGAGCGCATCGCCGACGTCGTCGCCGAGGCCTACGGGTCGTCGGAGCGGACCTTCGAGGTGTTCCTCGCCGCCAGTTCGCTGGCCCGCATCACGGTCAGCGTGCGGCGCCCCGACCGTGAGATGACAGCGGAGCCGGGCGTCTTGGAGCGCGTCATCGACGACCTGTCGACCTCGTGGGAGGACCGGCTGCGTGAAGCGCTGGTGGCCGAGGTCGGCGAGGCGCAGGGCCGCGACGAGTTCGATCGCATCGGCGCCCACGCGCCGCCGGCCTACCGGGCCGCGGTGCTCCCGAGTCGGGCTACCGGCGATGTCCGTCGCATCGCGACGCTGCTCGACGGCGGCGACCCCATGACCACCGCCGTGGGTCACGACATCGACGCGCCGGCGCGCGAGTGGCGGTTCCGCATCTACCGGCGGGGTGAGCCGGCGTCGCTGTCAGAGCTGTTGCCGCTGCTCGACCACCTGGGCCTCGAGGCGTTGGACGAGCAATCCCACACGTTCCGCTCCGGCGACGAGCGGGTGTTCCTCTACGACATCGGCGTGCGGGTGGCGGCAGGTCTCGAGCTGGACGACCGACGGTGGTCCGACCTGCAGCGGGCCTTCACCGCGCTCGTCCTCGGCGACGTCGAGGGCGACGGCTTCAACCGGCTCGTGCTGTCGGCCGGACTGACCGCCCGCGAGGTCGCCATCGTCCGCGCCTACGGCAAGTACCTCCGGCAGATCGGCTTCTCGTTCAGCCAGCCCTATGTCGAGGCGACGTTGCGGTCCCACCCGCGAGTCGTCGCCGACCTCATCGCCTTGTTCCACGCCCGCTTCGACCCTGCTCGTCCCGACGGCGAGGCGCGCGACCGGGCGGAGGCCGAGATCCGCGAGCGCGTCTGCGCCGCCCTCGATGCCATTCCCAGCCTCGACGACGATCGCATCTGCCGCATGTTCCTGACGCTGATCGACGCGACCGTGCGTACGAACTACCACCGCAACCGGCTGGCCATCTCGTTCAAGTTCGATCCGGCGGCGATCCCCGAACTGCCACTGCCGCGGCCACGCTTCGAGATCTGGGTGTGCGGGCCGCGCGTCGAGGGCGTCCACCTGCGCGGCGGCCCGATCGCGCGAGGCGGGCTGCGCTGGAGCGACCGGCGGGAGGACTTCCGCACCGAGATCCTCGGATTGATGAAGGCGCAGATGGTCAAGAACGCGGTCATCGTGCCGACGGGGGCCAAGGGCGGCTTCGTCGTCAAGCGGCCGCCTGCCGACGTCGAGGGCCTGCGCGACGAGGTGGTGCAGTGCTACCGGGCGTTCATCAGCAGCCTGCTCGACCTCACCGACAACCTCGTCGACGGCGCCGTCGTCCACCCGCCGGACACCGTCGTCCATGACGGCGACGACACCTACTTCGTCGTCGCCGCCGACAAGGGGACGGCGACGTTCAGCGACATCGCCAACGAGATCTCCGCCCAGTACGGCTACTGGTTGGGCGACGCGTTCGCATCGGGTGGGAGTGCCGGTTACGACCACAAGGCGATGGGCATCACGGCTCGCGGTGCCTGGGAGAGCGTTCGGCGCCACGCCAGCGTGCTCGGCAAGGACGCCGACGTCGATCCGCTGACCGTCGTCGGGATCGGCGACATGTCAGGCGACGTGTTCGGCAACGGGATGCTCTGCTCGCGAGCGCTACGCCTCGTTGCCGCGTTCGACCACCGCCACATCCTCATCGACCCGAACCCGGACCCTGCGCTCAGCTACGCCGAGCGGAGGCGTCTGTTCGAGCTCCCGCGCTCGACGTGGGCGGACTACAACCCGGAGCTCATCTCGCCCGGCGGTGGCGTCTACAGCCGCGCCCTCAAGTCGATCTCGCTCAGCGGCGAGGCCCGCGCCGCTCTCGGCGCGCCGGACCGGTCGTTCACGCCGAACGAGCTCGTGTCGGTGGTGCTCCGGGCGCCGGTCGACCTGTTGTGGAACGGCGGCATCGGCACGTACGTCAAGTCGCGGCGTCGAAACCAACTCCGACGTCGGCGACCGGGCCAACGACAGCGTGCGCATCGACGGCGCAGATCTGCGTGTTCGGATGGTCGGCGAAGGCGGCAACCTCGGGTTCACCCAGCTGGGAAGGGTGGAGTACGCGCTGCGCGGTGGACTGATCCACACGGACGCCATCGACAACTCGGCAGGGGTGGACTGCAGCGACCACGAGGTCAACATCAAGATCCTCCTCGATGGCGTCGTCGCCGAAGGCGAACTGACCGGCAAGCAGCGTGACGAGCTGCTCAGCTCGATGACCGACGACGTCGCCCACCTCGTGCTCGACAACAACAAGGCGCAGACGCTGGCGCTCCTGATCGCCCGCCGCCAGGCGTTGCCGATGGTCAACGTGCACGCCCGCTACATCGAGGTGCTGGAGAACGACGGTTGGCTCGACCGGGGGCTCGAGTTCCTGCCGAGTGACAAGCAGCTGGCCGAGCGACAGTCGTCCGGGCAGGGCCTCCAGGCTCCGGAGTTCGCCGTGTTGATCGCCTACACGAAGAACGCCAACGTCGCCGAGATGGTGCGCTCCGACCTCCCGGACTCCAAGCTGCTCGAGGCCGATCTCATCGCCTATTTCCCCTCCAAGCTGCAGAAGCGCTACGGCGACGAGATCCGCCGGCACCCGCTGCGCCGGGAGATCATCGCCACCCGCGTCGTCAACCAGATGGTCAACCAGTCCGGGATCTCGTTCGACCATCGGATGACCGAGGACACCGGAGCGTCGGTCGTCGACGTCACGCGCGCGTGGGTCGCGGCCCGCCAGATCTACGACTACGACCGCTTGTGGAACACGATCGACGCCCTGCCGAGGGACGTGCCCCTCGACGTGCAGCTGGAGCTGTTCCTCGACGCCCGCCGGATGGTCGAGCGTGGTGTGCTCTGGATGCTGCGGCACCGCCGCCCGCCGCTCGACATGGCGGCGACCGTCGAGCTGTTCCGCCCGGGGATCGAACGCCTGGCGACGCAGCTCGGGCTGGTCCTCGTCGGCCGGATGGCCGATGCTGTGCAGTCCGGTGAGGCCTCGCGGCTGACCGCCGGCGTACCAGACGAGCTTGCGGAGCGAGCTGGCGTGTGGCCCCTGATGCACACGGGGTTCGACATCGTCGAGGTCGCGCGGTCGCACGACCGCGACGTCGTCGAGGTGGCCGCCGTCGAGTGGCAGATGTTCGACCGTCTCGACCTGTACTGGCTGTGGGACGGCATCGGCACGTTGCCCCGCTCGGACCGCTGGCAGACGCAGGCCCGCTCGGCGCTGCGCGACGACCTGCTGACGGCGCTGGCGGAACTGACGGCGACCGTCATCGAGAGCGCCGGCGGCAACATCGAGCGGTGGCTGGAGGCCAACGAGCGCTCGGTGGCGCGGGCAGGGGCCATGTTCAGGGAGATCCGCCGCGCCGAGGCGTTCGACCTGACGACGCTGTCGGTCGCCCTGCGCCAGCTACGCAACCTGTCGCTGACGGCCTTCGCCGGGTAATCCTCCGCTTCTGTCCGTAGAAACCGTTCATTGTGATGCGATCGCTACGGACAGAAGGGGCTCGTCGCTAGCGTCAATCGAGCATGTTCGCCGAAACCCCCCGGTTCCGGATCGCCCCGTCGCCGACGGGGTTCTTCCATGTCGGCGGGGCGCGGACGGCGCTGTACAACTGGGCCCTGGCGAAGCGGCTCGGTGGGCGGTTCGTGCTGCGCATCGAGGACACCGACGAGGCGCGGGACCGGCCCGAGTGGACGCAGGGCATCATCGATGCGTTGGCCTGGTTGGGGATCGGGGCCGAGGACCCGACGTTCGAGGGTCCGTACTTCCAGAGCGCCAATGCGGCGCACCACGTGGCGGCCGCCGAGCGACTGTTCGCCGAGGGGCGGGCGTACTACTGCGACCTGACCTCCGAGGACATCCAGCAGCGGGCCAAGGAGTCCGGGCCGGCAGGGCTACGACGGATATTCACGGGACCGCGGCCTCGGGCCGGGGCCCGGCCGCGTGCTGCGCTTCCGGGTGCCAGAGGGCGGTCCGACCGTCGTGCACGACGTCATCCGCGGTGAGGTCGTCTTCGAGCACGACGCCATCGAGGACTTCGTGCTCCTGCGCGGCAACGGCACGCCGCTGTTCGTGCTGGCGAACGTCATCGACGACATCGACATGGGCATCACGCACGTCGTCCGTGGCGACGAGCACCTCGCCAACAGCCCGAAGCAGCAGTTGCTGTGGGAGGCCCTTGGCCATGAGCCGCCTGTGTGGGCTCACGTGCCGGTGCTCGTCAACGAGGGGCGCAAGAAGCTGTCCAAGCGCCGTGACAAGGTGGCGCTGGAGGACTACCGAGCTGAGGGCTATCTCGCCGAGGCGATGGTCAACTACCTGATGACGCTCGGCTGGGCCCCGAAAGGTGACACGGAGATCGTGCCGTGGAAGCAGATCGAGGAGGAGTTCCGGCTCGAGGACGTCACCCACTCGCCGGCCTACTTCGACCTGAAGAAGCTGGCCGCGTTCAACGGTGAGTACATCAGGATGCTTCCGGTCGAGGAGTTCGTCGCGGCGTGCGAGCCGTGGCTGCCCGCGCACTACGACCGCGAGGTGTTCGAAGCGATCGCGCCGCTCGTGCAGACGCGGGTGGTGACGCTGTCGGAGGCCCCGCATCTGGTCGACTTCCTGTTCGAGGAACCGGAGATCGACGATGCATCTTGGGCAAAGGCGATGAAGCCTGAATGGGCCGCACCGTTGCTCCGTGACGTGCTCGAGTCGTACCGAACGATCGACTGGACGGCGGAGTTGCTCAAGGCGGAGGTGGAGGGCCTCGGAGAGCGCTACGACGCCAGCAAGAGCAAGGCGCAGGCCCCGGTGCGCGTGGCGATCACCGGTCGCTCTGTCGGACCGCCGCTGTACGAGTCGCTCGAACTGCTGGGGCGCGAGACGGTGCTGGCTCGTCTGCAGGCGGCGCGAGATCGACCGGGTCCCCCGGGCGACACGGCATGAGCGTCCGCACCCGTGACGACACCCCGGCGGCGCTGGTCCGCCCGATCGCCGCGGGCCGTCGCCGCATGGCGGTGCGCCGGCGCCGGCGATGGCACATGGTGCTGCTGGCTGTTGGCGTCGTCGTGCTCGGGCTTGCCGGCTACTACCTCATCAGCCTGTACCAGGTGTGGTCGACGGGCCGCAGCGACCAGACGCGCCCGGTCGACGCGATCGTCGTGATGGGCGCCGCCCAGTACGACGGCGAACCGTCGCCGCAGCTCGCAGCCCGCCTTGATCACGTCGTCGAGCTGTGGCCGCAGGGCTATGCGCCGCTCGTCGTCGTGACCGGCGGGAAGCGCCCTGAGGACCGCTTCACGGAGGCCGAGGCGTCGGCGGCGTACCTGATCGAGCGCGGCGTGCCTGCAGACGCGATCGTGATGGAGGACCAGAGCACGAACACCGACGAGTCGCTGGCCGGCGTCAGCAGGCTGCTCGAGGAGCGCGGGCTCGACGAGGTCCTCATCGTCACTGATCCGTACCATTCCCTGCGCAGCCGCATCGTCGCCGAGGACCACGGCCTCAAGGCGTGGGTCTCTCCGACGCGGACCAGCGTCGTGGACGGCGCCGAGTCGTTCGGCCGCCACCTCCGGGAAGCCGCTGGCGTGGCGCTCGGCCGCATCATCGGCTTCGACAACCTCTGAGCCGGTTCGTCTCGGCTCGCAACCCCACTGATCCGAGGTTTTCACGGCACTCGGGGGTTTGCGTACCGGCAGGGGCGCCGGAAACCCCCGGCGCTACACTCCCCGTGCTCCGGTGGGGAGTGGTGTAATTGGCAACACAGCAGATTCTGGTTCTGTTATTAGGGGTTCGAGTCCTCTCTCCCCAGCCACCACCGGAGTTCAGGGCCGGTCGACCGCCCGCCGTCGGGACGCTCAACCGACCGGGCCCCTGGTAACCTGGCGGACCGCTGCTCGGCCCGTTCGTCTAGAGGCCTAGGACACCACCCTCTCAAGGTGGCGGCACGGGTTCGAATCCCGTACGGGCTGCCAAGGAACCCCAGGTCAGAGGCACTCTCGCGGGTGCCTCTCCTGCTTTCCGGCCGGCTGGAGCGTCGGACGTGCCGGCCGCAGCGGCGGGTCAGAACGCCCGAATCAGGATGACCGACCCTGCGGCGATCGCGACGACCGAGACGACCAGAAGCGCGGTGGTCACGGCGCGCTTGGCGATGAGCGTGGCGATGCCGCCAAAGAACAAGCTGAGGGCGAAGAACACCGTGGCCAGCTCGAACTCGTCGCCCTGTTCGTCCTTGTCGACGGCCTCGTCGAACTCCGCTTGCGCCTGTGCCTCGAGCTCCCTGGCCTGATCGAAGTCAGCGATCGTGTACGGGTTGCCCTCGAGGTCGTCGAACGGTGTGACCGCCTCGTCCGTGGATTCCCACCAGGCGACGGCCTCGGCCAGCTCTGGTCGCATGAGCGTGCGGAGGTACGCGGCGCGGTCGGATTCGCCGGCGAAGCTCGCGTTGGCGTATTCCACGAACAGCGCTTGGTCCGACGACGCCGTCGTGTTGCCCTGGGCGTAGAACGCGTTGGCGTCGTTCAGGTAGCGGGTTGAGTTGGTGTAGCCCTGGAGTGCATCTCCGTCCGTGAGGGACGGCGTTGTAGGCGGCAATCGCCGTCAAGGTCGCGGCGATCCCGAGGAGGATCGCGGCGATGATCTGACTGCGCTCGCGTGAAGGGTCCGCCGGGGTTTCGATGAACGTGTCAGCCACGCCGGCAAGCTACTGATGTGGTCCTGGTGAATGTGGGATCGAACCGCCCGGCGCTAACCGAGGACCGATCTGAGAGCGTCGAGGCGTGACGGCACGAGGCGGTACCAGACCCACAGCCCTCGCTTCTCGCGTGTTACGAGTCCGGCCTCGACGAGGACCTTCATGTGGTGGCTGACGGTCGGCTGTGAGCGGCCCGATGGTTCGATCAGGTCGCACGCGCACACTTCGTCGGCGTCGGCTGAGGCGATGAAGCTCAACAGCCGGAGGCGGATCGGATCTGACAGGGCGGCGAACGACCGCGCCAACGTCTCGGCCGTGACCTCATCGACCATTTCGGCGCGGACGGGTGTGCAGCACGCAATCGGATCGAGCACGGCGGCGGCCTTCGGCATGCTTCGACTGTATCGACAGCCGTCGAAGAAGTCCATTGACATTCGTCGATGCACTCGGTACGGTCAGTGCATCGACATCCGTCGATGTAGGCCTGGAGGCATCAGATGTCCCGTGTTCAACTTGCCCTCAACGTCGAAGACCTCGACGCCTCGATCGCGTTCTACACCAACCTCTTCCAGACACCGCCCGCGAAGGTGCGCCCCGACTATGCGAACTTCGCGATCGCCGATCCGCCGCTCAAGTTGGTGCTGTTCGCCAACTCGGGCCAGCCGGGGACCCTGAACCACATCGGCGTCGAGGTCGAGACGACCGACGACGTCGCCGCCGTCATCGCCCGCACTCAGGAACTCGGGTTCGATCAGCACGTTCAGGAGAACGTGTCGTGTTGCTTCGCGGTCCAGGACAAGACCTGGGTCAAGGGACCCGAGAACGATTGGGAGTTCTACACCGTGCTCGCCGATGCGCCCGCCATGTCGTGCGGGACCGACGATGCATGCTGCCCGTCCGACGCCTGAACGTGCGCGACCGGAACGGCGGTGAGGGACCGCGTCGCTTCATCGCCGAGGCGTCTCGGGCGACCGGACGCTCGAAGTCCTGGCCGGGCAACCGCTCGACGTCGTTCGCACCATCCGCGACGAGATCGACGGCCGAGACGAGCACTCCTGGATCAGCTGCAGAGCTAGCGCGTCGAGCTCGGAGCAGCGACGGATCGAACGCTCGATCACTCGCGGGAACGGCAGCGACGGGGGCGTGTACGGTGCTCTTTGATTGTGACTGTCCAGCGGGACGGAGCGGATGGCCGGGACCGATGGCGCTTTGTGCCAATCGTCGGCTGGATCCGCTCCTACCAACGGAGCTGGCTGCGCGGCGATCTCATCGCCGGCTTCGCCGTCGCCGCCCTGATCGTGCCGAAGAACCTCGGCTATGCGGGCATCGCCGGGATCCCCCTTCAGAACGGCCTCTACGCCGCGGCGGCGGGTGCGATCCTGTACCCGATCTTCGGGACGAGCCGCCAGATCTCGACCGGTCCGAGCTCCGGACTGGCGGCCGTCGCTGCCAGCGCGGTCGCCGTCGCCGGCATCACCGGGACCGACGACATCGCGTCGTTCGTCGCGCTCATGACCCTCGCCTCGGGCGCGCTCTTCCTCGTGCTCGCGGTGCTGAGGATGGGTTGGATCGCCCAGTTCCTCTCCCGCGCCGTAGTTACGGGCTTCCTGTTCGGTGCAGCGATCGACGTCGTGATCGGGGAGCTGCCGAAGCTCACCGGGACCGAGGCCACGGGCTCGAACTCGCTGCGTGAGCTCGGGTCGTGGGTCCGCACGCTCGGCGACACCCAACTGGCGACGGTGGTGGTCGGCGCCGTTGCGCTGGTGGTCGCGTTCGGGCTGAGGTTCGTCGCGCCCGCGATCCCGGGCGCCCTCGTCTTGGTGGTCGGCGGTCTGCTGGCGTCGCGCCTCTTCGATCTCGCCGTTCGCGGGGTCGCCTTGGTCGGCGACGTACCACGAGGGCTTCCGAGCTTCGAGGTCCCCGACACCCAAGCGCTCGGCGACCATGCCGGGACAGTCGCCCTTGCCGCCGTCGCGCTCGTCCTGATCGGCTTCTCCCAGACGGCCGGCGATTCCAGGACGTTCGCGGCGCGGCACGGCTATCGCATCGACATCAACCAGGAATCGGTCGCCCAGGGCATGGCGAACGTCGGTGCCGGCCTCGTGCAGGGGATGCCCGTTTCGACGAGCCTGTCGGCGAGCTCGTTGAACGACCACTCGGGAGCACGAACGGGCCTCGCCTCGATCTCCTCCGGTGTGATCGTTCTCCTCACCCTCCTCTTCCTCGCGCCGCTGTTCTCCGACCTGCCCAAGCCGGTGCTCGCGGCGTTGATCATCGAGGCGGTGGTGATGGGGATGATGGACGTCCCCGAGATGCGCCGCCTCCTGCGGGTGCAGCCCTTCGACTTCTGGATCGCGGTGGCGGCCATCGCCGGGACCCTCCTACTCGGTGTGCTCGCCGGGGTGATGGTCGGGATCGGGCTGTCGTTGATCTGGCTGATCTCGGTGGCGACGCGTCCCCCGATGCCGGTGTTGGGGCGGGATCCGGAAACGCGGTACTTCCGCGAACTGGATGAGAACCCGGGAGACGAGCAATTCCCGGGCCTCGTGGTGCTCCGGCTGGACGGAGGTCTGTTCTTCGCGACCTCCGACGCCCTCGAGGACCGGGTGCGGGAGGTCGCCTTGTCGACACCGGAAATCCGCGGGATCGTGCTCGACTTCGTGGCCGTCGACTTCATCGACTCTCAGGGGTCGGCCAAGATGCACGAGATCCTCGCCCTGACGGAGCAAGCCGGAGTCACGCTGCGCCTGGCCCGCGTGAAACCGGCCGTGCGAGACGTCCTCCGACGCGATGGTCTCCTCGAGCGCCTCGGTCACGAGGGCTCCTACCTCAGCGTCGCGCAAGCGGTCGAGGCCCACGTGAGCTCATCGGCCGGGGACGAGCTCGGACGCGCCGCACCTGACGTGGACCAGCGCTGAACGTTGGGCGGGTCGTGTCAACCACCCGGTGTCATTGACCTGCCGACGATCCGAAGCGCTCGCCGAGTAGACCGTGGCGAAGGCCGCGGTCGCTCACCGTCACCGTGTGCTGTCCAAGCAGCTCCATGACGGTACGGACGATGCACGCACCGGCGAGGATCACATCGGCACGCTTGGGCTGGAGCCCGACGATCGCGCGACGGGCGTCGAGGTCGCTGGTTCGGTACATCTCGATCTGGCGGTCGATGTCGGCACGCTCCAGGACCGCGCCCTGCACGGCGTCCGGGTCGTAGCGGTCAAGCCCGAGCTTCACAGCGGTGATGTTCGTCATCGCACCGCCCATGCCGACGAGCGCGTCGGGCGCTGGCCTCCCCTCCAGTCGGTTGAGATCGGATGCGATGGCGTCCATGGCGGCGTGCAGGGTCTCGGTCGACACCGCTGCGTCGAGCCCGAAGCGCTCGGTGTAGCGCACCGCCCCGACATCGACGCTGAAGCGGTCATCGACGTCGGCGCCGCGGCCGAATGTGAACTGGGTGCTCCCACCTCCCGTGTCGAAGACCACGAGGGCGCCACCTCCCGACCTGAGCTCGGCGCGCACGGCGAGATAGGCCAGCCGGCTCTCCTCCTCCCCCGAGATCGTGGCGACGGTGATCCCGGTCGCCGCCTCGATCGCCGCCACGACCTCGTCCCGGTTGTCGGCCGAGCGCAACCCAGCCGTGCCCACCGCCACGATCGCCTGGGCATGGTGCGCCCATGCCTCTTCGACCATGCCGGCCATCGCCGCCGTCGTGCGCTCCACCGCGGCACTGGAGATCACGCCCGACTGCGCCAGCCCTTCGCCGAGCCTCGTCAACTCGGCCCGGTCGACCATCCTTCGCCACGACCCGTCACTGCTCTGCTCTCCGACGTGGAACTTCAGCGAATTCGTGCCCACATCGATCACCGCATACCGCGGGCGCTCGTCGGTGACGAGGGCCAGTAACCCTCGAGGCACACTCGTGTTCACGCGGTCGCCGAGACCGAGGGCGGTCACGGTGTCCCAGACGGCAGCCGGGTCTTCGGCCTCGATGGCGAGCGTACGGATGTGGCGGTCACCGACTGCGAGGTCGGTCAGCTCGACCATGCACTCGTTGAACGTGTGGCGGACCCGTCGCTTGTGAACGGACTCGAGCCGGACCGCAGCACCGGGTTCGACGAGCTCGTCGAGGAGCTCCGGCAGCGAAAGCGCCTCCATGGCGGCTGTCGGCAGCGGCAGTCGAAGCGCGACGAACGTGGCCGCGACGTCCCCGGCGGTGAGCGGAAAGGTGGCCTTGAGAGCGGGCTCCCACTGCTGAAGGCCGTGGCGGTCGACGGCGCGAAGCGCCTTGATGTCCATGAGCTCGTCGCGAACCTTGACGTTGTCACCACCCTCGGACAGCAGGTACAGCTCGTCACTCTCCGCCACGCCCGTTGGCGCCAACCCGGCGAGGATCTCTTCAGCCGCACCGAACGTTGTCCCGAACGTCCGCCACTCCCAACGCGGCACGATCAGTGTGGTGCTTTGGTCCATGACTTCCGGTACCTCCACGCACCCGCTCGAAGCCCAACTGTGCACCGTCACTACTAGCAGTACGGCTAGCCCGCCGCGGCGATGGATCGGGTGGTCGACTGCGTCGGTGCGGCGGCGGCCCGCGCGGGGAGGCGGCGGCTCACTGCGAGCCCGAGCGCGGCGACCGCCGCGGCCGGAATGAGGGCCGCCGCGGTGGCGTCCCCAGCTGCCCAGCCGAGGTCGTCGCCGAGTGTCACGACCACCCCGACCACCCCGGTGCCGAGCGCCACGCCCAGGTTGTCGAACAGCTGTAGCGAGGAGGTCGCCGAGCCGTACTCACTGGCCGGCGCGCATCGCAGCATGAGTTGGGAGTGGGCGGAGTACCCGAGACCGATCGCCAGCCCGCCAATGGCGGAGCCGACATAGATCACCCACAGCGGCACGAGGTCGGGAAGTGCGCCGAGCGCCACGATGACGATGGCAGGAAGCAGCAGTGCGTACGCCAGTCGGACGAACCGCATCTCACCGGTGCGGCCGATCCAGCGGTCCTGTGCCCACGTGCCGACCGTCCACATCAGCGTGGCCATCGTGACGGCGACGCTCCCGGCGAAGACCGACGCGCCGCGCCCGTTGTGGACCGCGTAGGGCACGAACGTGTCGGTCCCGAAGAAGGCGAACGTGAGCAACCCCCGGGACAGGACCACGGCGGGCAGTCCGGGACGGGCCCGCAACGTCCCGTCCGGGGTCAGGCGGCTGAGCGGCCCGAGGCCGATGACGAGGCCAGCAGCAACGCCGGGGAGGAGCAGCCAGCGTGATGCGTTCAAGCTGGCCAAGATCACGGCGGCGCCGATGGCCACCCGTGAGGCCTCGAGCATGCGCCGGCGCCAGAACGGCGTGACCGGGCGGACGCCGTCGCCAATCGGGCCGAGGCGGGCCATCGCCGGCACGACGAGCGCCCCGGCGACGGCAACGAGCGGGACCAGCCCCAGGAACACCCACCGCCATCCAACGGCCTCGGAAATCCGTTCCGCCACGACCGGTCCGATCAGCCCGGGAACCACCCACGCCGTGGACAGCAACGCGAACATCCGCGGTCGCTCGGTCTCGGTGAACGCCCGGCCGATCACCACGTAGCCGATCGCCGGTACGACGCCAGCGCCGAAACCTTGCACGAACCGTCCGGCGACGAGCACGGGCATCGACGGAGCCAGGCCACCGGCGATCAGGCCGGCGGCGAACAGGACCAGCCCGGCCACGAAGGGCCAGCCAGCGCCGCGGCGGTCGGCTTGATCGCCGGCGAAGACGATCCCGATGATCGTGCCGAGGAAGAACGCCGTGGAGACCCAGCCGTACCACGCGACGCCACCGAGGTCGGCTTCGATGTCGGGCAGGATCGTGATCACGGCCAGCGACTCGAACGCCACCAGCGTCACGACAGCGATGAGCCCCACCTTCAGGGCGCGCCGGCCCGTGTCGCGTGGCGCGTCGCCGTTCATCGGAGGGCACGGTACGACCTGAACTGCGCTTGAGGTCAAGACCGTCTCCGAGCCCCTTGGTGTCCAGGTTCGGCGTGTGAGCGCGGGTATTACGGCTACATGCCGCGGTCAGGCGGCTGCGCGTTCGTCCTCGTCCTTCACGGGCGCGGACATCAACGCATGGATCCGGCGAAGCTCCTCCAGCCGCCGCTCCCACGCCAGCTGCTGATGCAGCCAGTGGAGTGCTTCCTGTCGGTTCATTTGCGCCGTCCTCCTCGAAACACCAACGTTGGTGCAACCCCAAGATTAGTGCACCTATAGCTGAGATGGTGGGGTTGCTCTATGATTCCTGTCACCTTGGGGGGATCGCATGGGTTTGCGTGAAGAGAAGAAGGCGGCGATGCGCGCCGCGATCATCGAGACGACGCTGGTGCTGTTTCGTACGCTCGGGTTCAACCGGGCACGTGTTCAGGACGTCATCCGACAGCTGCGGATCAGCGAGGCGACCTTCTTCAACTACTTCCCGACGAAGCAGGCGGTACTCGATGCCGCCGCCCAGGATCTCATCGAGCGCTCCCTCGACGTGCTCCGCGCCGAGCTCGACGATGTCGAGCGCACCGTCCGGGAGCGGATCGACCTCGTCGCCCAGGCGTTCGCCAGCACCTTCAACGGTGACCGCGAACTCGCCGCGCTCGTGGCGAAGCACACGCGGATGTCACTCGCCGCCGGGCGACGGCGACAGCGAGGGCCGTCAGCTGCTCACACAGTTGTTCACCTCGGGTCAGACGCAGGGCGACGTGCGGTCCGACGTGTCACCGCGGCGCCTCACCGACCACTACCTCGCCTGCAACCTCGCCGCGCTGAGCACATGGATCGCCGACGAAGACGACAACGCCTCACTCGATGAGCAGATGCGGACGAGTCTCACACTCTTTTGGTCGGGCGCCGAGAGGAAACGCACGACCAGTCGTCGCCCCCAGCGCGCGACGAAGCGTCGAGCGGGCTCCCGAACGAGCTGACTGTCGTCGATCGGCCGGCTTGGGCGGGCCAAGACCAGGTGGTGGACGTATCTGGTCGTGGTGTGACGCGTCTCAGGATCGTCAGGTGTCTCCGGCCGGTTTGGAGGTCTGCGATGAGGATTGGGCGCTTGGGAGTGGTGTGGGTTCTAGCTCTCGCCGCTGCATCGACGACGTCGGACGTCGCACGAGCAGCGCCGACCTGGAACATCGAGCGCGTTGAAGCTGCAAGCGTCAACGACTCGTCGCACCGCAAGGAGGTGAGCGTGACGTGTCCGCCGGGCCACCAGGCACTTGGCGCGTGGGCGATGATCGACGGCGCGCAGGGTGAGGTCGCGCTCAAGGCCGTGTATCCATGGGCGACAGCGGTGCTCGGCCCAAACCCCGTGAAGGAGGTCTTCGCCGTCGCCGCCGAGACGGTTGACACCGCCGCCCTCTGGCGTGTGCGCGTGTTCGCGACCTGTGCCGAGCTGCAGCTCGGCAGCGTTGAGTGGGAAATGACGACGAGCGCATCGAACTCCGACGCCCACAAGAGCGCGACGGCGGCGTGCGGCGAGGGCAAGGTCGTGGTCGGCGCAGGCGGTGCGGCGATCAACGGAAAGGGTGCGGTCATCCTCACGGCCTTCTACCCGGATGCCGGGCTGACCCAGGTGACTGCTGAGGCCTCCGAGAGCGTGGTCTACGGCGCCAACTGGGAAGTCAGCGCCTTCGCCGTTTGCGCCCATCCGTCCCTCTTCGACGGGTTGATGCTGGTGACCAGCGCGCTGCTCCCGCAGAGTGGGTTCGCGTGGGCGGATTGCCCTTCCACGACGTTGGACATCGGCGGAGGGGCGGCGATCTTCCCCGAGAACGGCCCGACGCCGACCCGATCGGCGCCCGCGCAGGTCCTGTTGAGGAGCGTGGCTGCCTACAGTGCCGTGATCCCACGGTCAGTCGGGGTTGGTGCCGAACCACGGAACGGCACGTCGCCTGAGTGGTCCCTGCAGGCCTACGCGATCTGCGCCGAGAACGTTCGAGCGTGACAGGAGGCCGCGGCAGCGCCGTCAGGCTGCGGCGGTGACGGCGGCGCTGCGCCGCGAGGCCAAGGTGAGCGCCAAGACGAGCGCGGCACACGGCAGGACCACCAAGTTGGTCACGACGACGAGCGGATCGCCGACGCCGAAGCCGTAGGCGGCCCACGAGACAGCCGTGACGCACAACAGCGCGTAGGTGGGGACCGACACGCCGTGGAGGCTGGGAGCGCGCAGGACGTGGAATGTCTGCGGCAGCGCTGATGTCGCGCCGGCAGCGATCGCCAGCCAGCCGACGACATCAGGTGAGATCGCCAGCCCACAGCCGGCGACGACGGCGATGGCGAGCGCGGTGAGCGCCGCAGTGCGTGCAGCGAGCGTTCCGTAGCGGATCTGCTGGCTGGCGATGAGCACCATCGCGACGACGACGGCGGCGTTGGCGGCGCTGATCGCGAGGTCAGCGCGGGCAATGCCGTAGGTCATCCACAGCGAAGCGGCGGCGGCGATGTGCAGCGTCCCGTTCGGGGCGATTCCTTCGACGGTGCGCTGGCGGTAGACGCGCGCGACCTGGGGCCACACGAACGCCACGCTGAGAACGGTGCACCACAGCCCGAGTAGTTGTAGACCGTCCACCCAGCCACCGTACCGGCCGCACCCGGAGTAACTGCAACCACTGTCAAGAAACCAGCAGTGCTGGCCGAGCCGCGCTCCGGGCCGCTCACCCGCCCATCGGCAGCGGGTAATCGGGGTCGAGGATCTCCTGCAGCTCGATCACGTTGCCGTCGGGGTCCCGACCGTAGGTGGAGCGGATGTCGCCTCGGCGCATCTCGGAGGCCGACGGTGGAGGGCCGTGGAAGCGCATCCCGGCGGCCTTGAGCCGCTCGTACTCAGCGTCGATGTCGGTGACGTCGAGGCAGAAGTGGGTGTAGCCGTGGTCGCTCACGGGACGGTCGGGATCGCCAGGTTGACCGGGCGGTGACACGTACTGGAACAGTTCGATGTAGAGGTTGCCGGCCCGCAGCACGGCGGTGCGGGCTGCGGAGTCCTTCAATCCGACGATGCGGTCGACCACGTCGGAGCCGGCGTCCCAACTGCCCTGCTTCAGCAGCGTGAACCCCAGCTGGTCGCAGTAGAAGCGGATCAACCGATCGAGGTCGCCGGTAGCTACCGCGACGTGGTGCACCCCTCCGATCATGATGTCTCCTCCGTGCCGCTCCGGCTGCGCCGCAACGTGGTCTCGAACTCGTGCGCGAACCTAGTGCCAGTTCCTCCCCGAGACGCTGTGCATGGACTACGACCCGTTCGATCCCGATACCCACGCCGACCCCGATGCGCACTTCGCCGCGCTGCGGGATCAGTGCCCGGTCCACTACGACGCCGACCGTGACTTCTTCACGGTGGCGCGCACCGACGACATCACGACGATCCTGCGCACCCCCGAGCTGTGGTCGAGCCATTTCCGGAACGGACTCGCCTACCGCCCGGCGGCCGGTCAGCCGATGTTGTTGGATGCCGACCCACCGACCCACACGTGGCAGCGCCGGCTGCTGCAGAAGGCCTGGACCCCACGCCTCATCGAGCGGCTGGAAGGCCGCATCCAGCGGCTCCTCGACGACCTGCTCGAACCCGTCCTGGCTGCCGGCCGCTGCGACTTCCACGACGTCGTGGCCGCGCCGCTGCCGGCCACCATGATCGCCGAGCTGGTGGGTGTCCCCATCGAGGACCGTGACCGCTTTCGCGCGTGGTCCGGCGCCCGGGTTGGAGCCACTGGAGGAACCCCGGGTTACGAGCAGGCCGAGGCGGTCGCCACTCGTGAGCTCGAGGAGTACTTCCGCGGTCACATCGCTGAACGCCGCCGGAGCATGGTGACCGGCCGGTCGGTACCTGACGACTACACCACGATGATGCTGACGGCCACCCACGACGGGCGGCGACTGACCGACGAGGAAGCCCACCAGGTCCTGCAGCTGTTGCTCATCGGCGGCATCGAGACGACGACGCTGCTGCTCAGCAACCTGTTGCATCGCATCATCGTCGAGCCCGAACTGGCGGACCAGCTGCGGGCCCGTCCCGAGTTGTACGAGGTCGCCGTCGAGGAGAGCCTTCGTCTCGACGCCCCGACCCTGGGCCTGTTCCGCACCCCGAACCGCACGTGCACCGTGCGTGGCGTGCAGATCCCCAAGGACGCCAAGACCATGGTGCTGTTCGCTGCCGTCAACCGCGAT
Organism: uncultured Acidimicrobiia bacterium; assembly: GCA_963774635.1. Lineage (GTDB taxonomy): Bacteria > Actinomycetota > Acidimicrobiia > Acidimicrobiales > Ilumatobacteraceae > JALZMG01. The sequence goes on along the minus strand of CAVZFS010000024.1, from coordinate 133,621 downwards.
CCACAACTGTGGGACCACCCCCACGAGTTCCGGCTCGACCGGGACGCCAAGGCCCTGCGACGCCACTACGGCTTCGGCCACGGCAACCATCTGTGCCTCGGCGCCCCGCTGGCCCGACTGGAGGGCCGAGTCGCGTTGCGCACGATCGTGGAGCGGCTGCCGGGCGTTCACTACGAAGCCGAGCCACACCGAGTGGACACCATGATCTTCCGGGGCTACGACCGGCAGCCGATCGCCTGGGAAGTCGCCGACAGCGAACGCCGCGAGCAGGGGTGAGAGCGAGGGTTTCGGGCACCCCAGCCGGTACGCAAACCCTCCGGTGCGCTGAAAACCTCGGATCGACGAGGTCCGATCGCGTCAGGGCTTGGAGGCGTCCGCGAGATTGGCCATGTGGGTGCCGTCGACGTAGTACCGGCGGGCCCAGATGCCTGTGGGGTGCTCGTTCTCGACCGGCATGCGCCACGTGGTGACCCGTCCATCGGGGAGTGCCACGGCGATCAAGGCACGTGGCTGGTCGACGGTGTTGCGGAGGTAGGCCTCGGCGGCGTCGGCGGGCACGTACCGGCAGGCGATCGCCCGGTACAGGTCCCGCCACTCGTCATCGGCACCGGGCTCATACAGCGTGCGCGCCGTGCCTTGCACGGAGACCTTGCGGTACGGCAACGCGTCCTCGTCGATCGACAGCCCGACGCGTGGGTCTCGGCGCAGGTTGGCAAGGAACACCGCCGGCGCTCGCGGCGTGAACACGATGTCGTCGTCCTGCCGGATGAACCAGGTCGGCACCACCCGCGGCGATCCGTCGTCGTCGACCGTGCCGATGCGCACGAGATGGCCTGGCTCGTCGAGGAACGACTGCATCTCGTCGTCGGTCATCTTCGGCATGCGCCGCCTCCTTCCACGTGGAGATGCTTGGGTCGGTCATCGGGAGTCGATCACGACGCGGAAGCCGAGGTTGCCGGTCGAACTGTCTGGCGTGTTGGCGCTGCGCGCGGCCACCCGGTATCGGCGGCAGTACGAGGCGTGACAGAGGTAGGAGCCGCCGCGCATCACCCGATGTGTGCCGTCGAGCGGACCAGTCGGGTTGCTGCGTGGGCTGTCCCGGTAGTAGCGGGTGTCGAACCAGTCGGCGCACCACTCCCACACGTTGCCGGTCATGTTGTACAACCCGAAGTCGTTGGGTGGGAACGCGTTGACGGGGGCGGTGCCGGCGAAGCCGTCAGCGCACGTGTTGTCGTTCGGGAACGTGCCTTGGAACACGTTCATGCGATGCTCGCCACCAGGCTCGAGGTCGTCGCCCCACGGGAAGGCGAACCCGCCGTGACCGCCACGCGCCGCGTACTCCCACTCGGCTTCCGTCGGCAGTCGTGTGCCCGACCAGGCACAGAACGCAAGCGCATCGCGATGGGAGACGTGCACGACCGGGTGGTCGCCGCGTTCGACGACATCCGAGTGTGGACCCTCGGGATGGCGCCAATCGGCCCCTTCGATCTGTCGCCACCACGGCGCCGCAGCGACGGCCCGGGTATCGGGGAAGTCGTCCGGCAGGAACCCGCCGAAGACGAACGACCATCCGAAGGTCTCGGCGTCCGTGATGTGACCGGTGGCGGTCACGAACTCGGCGAAGCGGTCGTTGGAGACGGCCACCGGCTCGATGGCGAAGGGCCGCAGCTCGACGGCGTGGACCGGAGCTTCCCCGTCGGCGGGATAGCTCATCGACCCGACGGCACCCATCCGGAACTTTCCACCTGGCAGCTCGATCGCAGCTGACGAACCCACCCGTCGAAGGCTATGGATCCATTGAACTGTCCGCAGCGATCGGGCCGATCCGGCCGGCTGCTACGGACAGATGAGGTGATCGCTAGCGTTCGCAGGGCAGGGCAACCTGCGCGGGCGAGAGGAGACAGCCATGGTCGAGATCATGGTCCCGGAGGAGTTGCTGGGCTCTTTCAACGGCATGTTCGTGCTTCCGGGAGATTCCGGGTACGACACCACGCGAGCGGTGCACAACGGGCTCGTGGACAAGCGTCCCGGGGCGATCGCCCGCTGTCTCAACGTCGCCGACGTGCGGGACGCGGTGAACTTCGGGCGCGACGCCGGGCTCGAGATCTCCGTCCGCGGCGGTGGCCACAACGTCGCCGGACGTGCGGTCACCGAGGGCGGGTTGATGATCGACCTCTCGCTGATGCGTGGGATCGACGTCGACCCCCGTCGCCGGCGAGCACGGGTCCAAGGCGGCGTCACGTGGAACGAGTACAACCGGGCGACCAACGTCTACGGGCAGGCGACGACGGGCGGCGTCGTGTCGACGACCGGTGTCGCCGGCCTGACGCTCGGCGGGGGACTCGGCTGGCTGATGGGCACGCACGGGCTGTCGATCGACAACCTCACGCAGGTCGAGCTCGTCACCGCCGACGGCCAGGTGAGGCTCGTCGATGCGGAGCACGAGCCGGATCTCTTCTGGGCGCTGCGCGGCGGGGGCGGGAACTTCGGTGTGGCGGCGTCATTGGAGTTCGAGACGCACCCCCTCGACACGATCCTCGGTGGTCTGCTCGCCCACCCGCTGGCCGCCGCTGCAGAGGTCATCGAGATGTACCACCAGTTCACCAAGGACTGCTCGGACGAGTTGACGGCGTTCTGCGGGCTGGTGCACGCGCCGGACGGCAGCGGCATGCAGCTGTGCGCCATCCCGCTGTGCCACAGCGGCGAGCCGGCGCAGGCCGAGGCGGAGCTGGCGCCGCTGCGGCAGTTCGGGCCGCCGATACTCGACCTCGTGCAGCCGATGCCTTACCCGGCCGTCAACTCGATGCTCGACGCCGGCTTTCCGAAGGGTGCGTTCAACTACTGGAAGTCCGCGTTCTTCACCGAGCTGACGGACGCGGCGGTGCAGACGCTGATCGACGCGTTCGAGGCGGTGCCCTCGATCATGAGCGGGGTCGTCATCGAGCACTTCCACGGCGCGGTCTGCCGGATCGACCCGACGGCCACCGCGTTCCCGTTCCGCGAGCCCGGCTACAACCTGGTGCTCACCGGTGAGTGGAGCGATCCAGCCGAGACCGACGTCAACGTTGCATGGGTACGCGAGACGTTCACCGCCCTCGAGCCGTACACCGCACCGAAGGTGTACGTGAACTACCTGGCCGACGACGAAGGCGAGCGGGTGGTGAACGCGTACGGGCCGAACCTCGAACGATTGGTTGAGATGAAGCGCCGTTACGACCCGGAGAACCTGTTCCACCTCAACGAGAACATCGACGCGTCGACCTGAGACGCGGCCGTGTGCCGCGGACCGCCGTTCGGTCAGCCGACGTCGGACATCTTGGTGCGGGGCGTGGCTTTGGCCAGCAGATCGCGCAGGACGGGCCCGACATCGCCGGGCTCGGTGGGCGGGTTGTCGACGTGCGGGCCACGCCTCCAGCCCTCGGCGATGCCGAGGATGTGTCCGGAGCTCTCGACGACCTGGCCGGTCACGTCGGAGGAATCCGTGGACGCCAGCCACGTCACGACGGGCGCCACCCACTCGGGGCCGAAGTGCTCGAGCATCGCGTCGGGCAGCCCGAGATCCTCGGTGAGCCTCGTCAGCGCGCCGGGTGCGACGGCGTTGACGGTGACCCCGTACCGACGCAGTTCCTCGGCGGCGATCAGCGTGAAGGCGGCGATGCCGGCCTTGGCGGCGCCGTAGTTCGTCTGGCCCGGGTTGCCGTAGAGGCCTGAGATCGATGTGGTGTTGATCAGGCGGGCGTCGTTGGTCTCACCGGCTTTGGCTCGCGTGCGCCAGTAGTCGGCGGCGACACGGCTCGGCGCCCACGTGCCCTTGAGGTGCACGCCGATGACGGCATCCCACTCGTCCTCCGTCATCGAGAACAGCATGCGGTCGCGCAGGATTCCGGCGTTGTTGACGAGCACGTCGAGTCCGCCATAGGTGTCGATGGCGAGCTGCACCATCGCCTGGGCGTCCACCAGCGAGCTGACATCGCCGACGTGAGCAACGGCCGTTCCGCCGCCGGCCGTGATCTCGTCGACGACCTGCTGCGCCGGTCCAACGTCGCTTCCCGTGCCGTCGCGGGAGCCGCCGAAGTCGTTGACGACGACCTTCGCCCCATGGGCCGCCAGCATGAGGGCGTACTGCCGACCGAGGCCCCGCCCTGCGCCGGTCACCACACACACCCGCCCTGCACACATCTCGATGGTCACGCGTCGACTGTACGCAGCTCGTGGGAATCGCCGGCTGCAGCGAAAACCCGATCGGGTCGATCGTTCGTAGTTGAGAAGGCATGGGAGTGGGTCGTGCGCTCAGGATCGGTGGGGCAGTGGCGCTGCTGGTCGCCGGCCTCGTTCACCTCGACCTGTACTTCGGTGGGTATCGGGACGCCGGTTCGGTGCCTTCGTTCGGTCGCAGCATCCTCTTCAACGCCATCGCGTCCGGTGTGATCGGCGCGGCGGTCGCGGCGCGCCGTGAGTGGTACGTCCGCGTCGCCGGGATCGCCCTGTCCGCCGCCTCGTTGGCCGCGTTCGCCTACACGCACACCGGGCACACGCTGTTCGGGTTCCAAGGAGACGGGTTCAACCCGTCACCCCAGGCGCAGATCGTGCTCGTCGCCGAGATCGCGGCCATCGTCTTGCTGGCCGCCACGTTCATCCCGTCGATCGCCGCCCGGGACGAGTCCTCCGGCATGGCGGTCCTCGGTGCCGCCGGCGTCGTCGCCGCCGGATTGCTGGTTGGCTTCGGCGCGTATTGGGCCAGCGAGGACACCGAGTCGGTCAGCGCAACGGGGCCAGGGGCGGTGAGCATCGCCAACTTCGCGTTCAGTCCCGAGGCGCTCGAAGTGCCTGCCGGCACCGCTGTGACGTGGACGAACAACGACCAACTCGATCACAGCGTCGTCGCCGCTGACGACTCGTTCAGGAGCGATGAGCTCGGCAACGGCTCGTCGTACGAGTTCACGTTCGACACCGCGGGCGAGTACAGCTACGTGTGCGGCATCCATCCGGAGATGTCCGGCACCGTCGTCGTCTCCGGCTGATCTCTCGGCTGCGACTGGGCTGGTGCGATCATCGGGACGGTGGAACCGTGGATCGAGGACGCGCTGCGGACGGCGAGGGTCGCCCGCCTGGCCACGGTGGGAGCGGACGGCGCGACACGACTGGTGCCGATCTGCTTCGTCGTGATCGACGGTTGGATCGCCGGCGTCGTCGACCACAAGCCGAAGCGCCACCAGCGACTGCGCCGCCTCGACGACATCGAGGCGACGGGTTCCGCGGCCGTGCTCGTCGATCACTACGAGGAGGACTGGTCGCGTGTGTGGTGGATCCGGGTGAACGGCAGGGCGGTCGTGCACCGGGAGGAGAGTGCGGAGTCCAAGGCGGCGCGTGCCGCGCTCATCGCCAAGTACGTCCAGTACCGGGAACGCCCGCCGAGTGGCGCCGTCTATCGGATCGCGTTGGACGAGGTCCGGACGTGGCGCGCCGACCCGTCCTAGATCAACGCCGTCACGGAGCCCAGACGATCGGCGACCAGCGCAGGATGTCGACCGGCTCGGCGTTCTCGGTCACCTTGGCGCCGATGACCTCGAAGCGCAGCAATCGGCCACGGCCCGCCGGCGCCTCCTCCAGCAGCGTGTGGCGGAACTCCAGCAGGTCGCCTTCGTAGGCCGGACCGAGGTGATCGCAGCCGTCCCACGCCGGAACGAGGGTGAGCCCAGGCAGCATGCGAGTCAGCGACGCCTGGGCGAGACCCTGCACGTGGCCGCCGAACACGAGCCGCTGCTGCCAACCGACGGCGGCGAGGTCACGGTGGACGGCGGCCTGGTTGAACGTCAGCCGAGCCAGTGGCGCGGCGAGGTCGATGTGGTCGCGCAATGGATCGACGCGGCATTCGTCCCGCGGCCAGTCGGTGCGTGACAGCACGGACAGGTCCCAGTCGGGCAGGGCGCTGCTCAGCTCCTCGAACGGGGTCGCTCCAGAGGGCCCGGGGATCTCGTCGGCGTGCCCGGCCGCGCTGGTGCCACGGGCGCGCACCAGCGCGCAGCGCTCGTAGCGCACGATCGGGCCGTCGTCGCCGGATGTCGTGATGCCCAGCCAGACCTTGCCACGATGCTGGTCACCCTTGGGCGAAGAGTCGGCCAGGCCGAGCACGGTGGTGACCGTCGCCAAGGTCTCGCCCACCTCGACGGGGCGCAGCACGCGGACCTGTCGGTAGTAGAGGTTGGCGATGGCCTGGCGCGTCGCCATCGTCGACTGGCCGATCGACACCTGCATGACGAGCGCCGGGTTGACGAGCGCCGACGTGCCTCCGATCGCGCGGTACACAGCGGCGTCGGCGGCCAGCGCGTGCTGATCGCCCGTCACCGCGCGGTAGAACGAGTTGTCGCCCTCGGACAGCGTGATCGCCGGTAGCGGTGGCAACGTCGCGCCGACGGAGAAGTCCTCGTACATCGGGCCCGGTCGAGACGTGTCGAACACGGACGGAACGGTAGTTTCCGATCGCCGTGGCGAGACCGGACCGACGCGTAGGCGACGACGACGTGGCGGCGCCGCCGCGAGAGGTCGGACTCGGCCCGCGCTTTCGCATCCTCCTGTTCGCGCTCGCCGCCGTCTCGGGTTGGCTGGACGGCGTTGCGTTCATCGTGCTGGGCAGCGTGTTCGTGTCCGTGGTCACTGGCAACTTCGTCATCCTGGGTCTCGCTGTTTCCGAGGAGAACTGGGAGCTACTCGGGCGGGTGCTCGTCGTGGTCGCCGCAAACGCCGTGGGGGTCGTGGCCGGAGCCGTCATCGTCCGCGCTCGCGGCCTGGAGGCATGGCGCACCGGACCACGCCCCGTGCTCGCCGCGGAGCTCATCGTGCTGGTTGGCGTCGCCCTCGCATGGACGATCGCCGGAGAGCCGGCGGGCGACACTGCGCACGTCCTGGTGTACCTGGCGCCGATCACGTTCGCCATGGGGATGCAGGCGGCGCTCATCGCGCATCTCGACGTTCCGGCCGTACAGGTGAACTACGTGTCCGGCCTGTTCACCAACATGGCGTCGCTCTTCGCCGCCCGGTTGACGCACCGCGCCGCACCCCGCGTGGGCGTGTCAGGCTGGGACTTCGCGACGATCATCGCCTGCTACGTCGTGGCGGCGGTGGGCCTTGGCTTGCTCCACACGCGCGGTGCCGTGGTGCTGTGGATCCCGGCGGCCCTCGTCGCCGCCGCGCTCGTCGTCACCTGGCGAACTGACGACGTTTGACTGGATCCGAGGTTTTCCGGCGCCCCATCCGGTACGGAAACCCTCGGGTGACCTGAACACCTCGGATCGCTACTGGCGGACGATCCGTCCTTCGACGACGGGGCCGACGGGCGAGTTGGCGGCGATGTAGTCGATCGTGATCTCGAGCAGACCATCGCCAGGTTGGAGGACGTCCGTGCCGCCACTGAGCGCGGTGTAGCCGTCGCCGCCGCCGAACATGAAGTCGTTGGTGACGAGGCGCACGGTGTCGGTCGGCCCGATCGGTGTCAGCGGGCCGGTCGGACCCTGCGGCGCCTTGGCCAGCGCCGTGATCACGGGCGTCGTGCCGTCACACCGGAACGTGATCTGCAGGCCGGCGACCTGCGGGAAGCGGCCCGTGGCGATCGCCGGGTTGCAGACCGGCGAGAACCCGTTCAACAGCGCGGCGTGCAGCTGCGCGCCGGTCAACGTCTCGATCACCGTGCGGTTGCCGAACGGCAGCACGGCGAACACCTCGCCCCACGTGACCTCACCGGGCTGCTCGCCCGCCGACGGGGGTGCGAACAGCAGATCCTGGCGCAGCCCGCCGGAGTTCGTGAGGGCGGCCTCGACGCCCGGGTACTTGCCGAGCATGGCGTCGGCGACCATGTTGCCCATCGCCGACTCCTTGAGGCGGTGCCGGATCACGGAGGATGTCGAACTGCTGGGTGCCGATCACCTGGTTGCGCAGCTCGGCCGTCTGCGCGTTGGCGTCGTCGACGATCGCCTGCACGTCGGGTCGCGGCGCCACGCCGAGGTTCTTGGCGACGCGTGTCGCCGCGCCGACCCACTCGACGTCGGCACCATGCACCATCAGCTGCGCGACGGTGTAGCTTCCGCCGGCGTTGACGCCCTCGGTGACGGGGATGTGCCCAACCACGGTGTTGGCGATGCGGTGGGTGTGACCGGCGATGACGAGGTCGACCGTCGTGTCCTGGAGATCCTCCACGATGGGGATGATCGGGCCCTCCCAGGGCTCGGACGGCGCGTTGGCGATCCGGTTGGCGCCGAGCACTGCCCCCTCATGGATCACCACGATCTGCACTCTGATGCCACGCCGGCGCAGCCGCTCGGATTCGGCTGCGATGGCCGGCGCCTCGTCGGTGAAGGTGAGACCGGCAGTGGCGCCCGCGCTGACCAGCTCGGGCGTCGTCTTGACGACCGCGCCGATGACACCGACGCGGACACCGTTGACCCGGAAGATGGCCGACGGCGTGACCCAGCTCGGAGGCCGCCCGGTGGCCGTCTCGACGATGTTGGCGCCGAGGAACGGGAAGTTGGCTCGCTCCTGATGTGCCAGCAATCGCTCGATCCCGTAGTCGAACTCGTGGTTCCCGTAGCTTGTCGCGTCCAGCGGCCAGGCGTTCTCCACGTCGATGGCCGGGAAGTCCTCGCAGCAGCCCGGAGTTCGGCGGTGATGCGCCGACGTTGTCGCCGGCGGCCAGCGTCAGCGTCTCACCAGGGAGCACGGCCGCTTCCTCGTCGAACATCGTGGCCAGGAAGGCGGCGCCACCGACGGGCACCTTCAGGCCGTCGATCGGCATCGTCGTCGGGTCGAGCTGGCCGTGGAAGTCGTTGAGCCCGATGACGTTGACCGGCTTGAAGCTGCTTCCCCGCCGCAAAAGTCGGCAGGACGACCTGCCCCTGACTGTGCTGGGGCTCCGGGATGTCGAGCAGGAACGCCGCGGTCGCGGCGAGGTCGATGCTGCGAACTCCGTCGACCTCGCCCCGCGCGGATCTCGTTGCCGCCGGCCAGGAACGTCGCGCGGATGTTGGTGTTGCTGTCGAGATCCTGGGGCAGGTCGGGCACGTAGCCGTGCTGCCCGAAGAACGCCGACAGGGCCACGAGCGTGCCGGGCGTCGCCGCATCGAACTGATACGGCGGCAGCGAGAACACGACGACGTCACCGGTGCGCGTCGGGTGGGCCATGTCGGTCGTGTCGTGCCTCGGGACCGTTCTGGATGTACCGCGCCTCGGCCTTGGTCAGGGCGCGATCGATGACCTGCCAGTCCTCGGGTTGCCCGTCGTCGGTCCAGTCGTTCGGATCCTTGAGTGCCTCGAACGCCGCTTGGATCTGCGCCACCGTGGCCGCCTCGTCTGCGGCGGCGACCTGTTGGAACCCCCCGCCGGCCGGATTCCGGCCGGCCAGGTTGAGGTAGATCTGCACGGTCCCGCCGGCCCAGCAGGCCTTGGCCTTGCCGATCGTCTCCCCCGTGGCCGGCCGGCAGTTGGCGGTCTGCGGCGTCGACAGCAGTCCGAGCTCCACGAGGACCTTGCTGGCGTCGACGGCCAGGAACTGCGGCGCGAAGCCGTGGTCGGAGGAGACGAACGTCGTCAGCCGGTTGTCGCTGAGCCGCTGCTGGGCGAGGCGCATCGTGGCGTCTGCGCCTTCGTAGGCGCGCTGGATGAAGGCTGCCCGTTCCGCGACGCGGCCGTCCTTGGAGCCGTCGACGTTCACGTCGTCATAGGCAGGGTTGGCGTCGCCGTTGGGGAGCGTCTCAGTGACCAGCCCGAGGAACTGGTGCTGGACCTCGTCGGTGACGGGGTAGCCGACCAGCGCCAGGTCGGGCTGCCAGACGTCGAGCACGTACTCGATGATCGGGTGGTACGACTTCTCCCAGTAGAGGCCCTGCTCGATGTACGTCTCCTCGCTCACGATCCCGGCTTCGAGCACGGCGAAGTCGCCGGCCTGCGACGAGGGGAACGTCTCTGCCACGTAGTCCTCGAAGTTCCCCTCGAACCCCGGCTCGCCGGGCCAGGTCGCCCAGGTGGCGTTGGCGCGGGTGACCGACGTGTGGAAGAGGCGCACCTCGGAGAGATCTGAAGCCAGCCGCTCGACCTTGACGAGGAATGCTGCCCGCTTGCCGTTGAGGGCGCCGCCGCTGACGGTGACCGGAACGTCGGCGAAGTCGTCGCCTTCGGCGAGATCAGCGACGGCCTCCGCTCCCGACTTGCTGGGCGAGAACAGCACGCGGTCGTAGTTCGTCGCACCGTCGTCGGTGCTGTCGTAGATGTAGGCGTTGAGCCCGTACTTGTCGATGCCGAAGTCGAGGACCCGCAAGCGCATCTCTTGCGGCGGGCTGTACGACGCCGGCACGTCCGTCCAGTCGACAGCCGGCACCGGAGCGGCTTGGTCGTATTGCAATCCGAAGGCGGTGATGAAGCCCGGGAGGTCGCTCGGTGACACGTAGTTGGTCACGACACCACGCCCGGAGAGGAACGTCCGGAAGTCGAGCGTCGGGCCGTCGATCGCCCCGACGCGGCCTCCGGCCCACTCGATCTGGGCGACCCGCAGGCCGCCCCGCTCGGCGGACTGGGCCAGCGTCTCGGCCTGCAGGATGCCGGTGCCGAACGCCGACGTGCTGTTGCCGAACGGTGCGCTGTTGATGTGGAACGTGTTGTTCGTCGACCCGTGGACGCCGGGCCATGCCCCGGTGGCCAGGGAGTACCAGCCAGCGCCCGTGTTCGTGGCGGCCTGGGTGAGCAGCCCGTTGTCGGCTGCCCGCGCACCGCGGCGCAGCAGGTCGCCGAAGCCTGGGACCACGCCGGCGTCGGCGTACTGCCGCGACCGCGTCTTGGCGCAGTCCGTCGGCGGCGAAGAACAGCAGCTTGCCGTTCGGCGGACCCTGCTGTGCCGGCTGCGGCGCCTGCTGTTTGGATGACGTCGCAGTGGCCGTCGCCGAGACGGCGGTGACGCCGAGCAGCAGCGCGGCCAGGATGGACAGACGACGAGCGATGGACGACATGATCAACAGCCCCCGAAGAGATCCCGCACGACGGTTGCAGTCTCGCCTGGACCGGCGCTGGTGCGCAACCGCCGCAAGATGAACGACCGGCGAATCGACGTTGACGCCGCCGTCATCGGCGGCGGGCACAACGGGCTGACGTGTGCGGCCTACCTCGCCGAGGCGGGGCGGTCGGTCATGGTCCTCGAGCGCAGTGACTCCTTGGGCGGCGCCGCCCGTTCGGAGCGGGTCTTCCCCGACCACGACGCCCAGCTGTCCCGGTACGCCTACCTCGTCAGCCTGCTGCCACAGCTGATCGTCGACGAGCTCGGCCTCGACGTGACACTGCTCCGGCGGCCCGGCGTGGGCGGGGGAGAGCTCGGTGAGATGACGGCGCGGCTGGCCGAGCGCGTCTTCCCGACGATGACCCGGCCGCTACTCAGCGTCGATGCGTTCCGTCGTGTCGTCGGTGACGACGACACGTGGAAGGACCTGATCGAGCGACCGCTCGGCGAGGTGCTCGAGCGACGCATCGCCGATGACGCGGAGCGGGGCGCCGTGCTGACGGACGGCCTGATCGGGTCATTCATCCACGCTCACGATCTCCAGGCCAACCGGTGCTTCCTGCACCACGTCGTCGGGCGGGGGACCGGCGAGTGGCTGCTGCCGGTCGGTGGGATGGGCGCGGTCTCGTCTGAACTTGCGGCGGCCGCCACGCGGCGAGGCGCCGAGTTGCGCACCCGTGCGTCCGTTGTCGGGGTGTCGACCGACGAGCGCCGAGCGGTCGTTCGCCTCGCCGATGGCACGACCGTCAACGCCCGCCAGGTCTTCGCCAACGTCGGGCCTGCGGTGTTGGCAGAGATGCTCGGGTCGCCGCTCGACGGGCCGCCACCGGAGGGTGCGCACGTCAAGGTCAACCTCCTGCTGTCGCGCCTGCCGGAGCTGCGTTCCGGGACCCGTCCCGAGGACGCCTTCGCCGGCACGTTCCACGTCAACGAGGGCTACGAGCAGCTCGAGCGGGCGTACCGGCAGGCGCTCGCCGGACGGATCCCGGACCTCGTGCCGTGCGAGGTGTACTGCCACTCGCTGCTCGACCCGTCGATCCTGTCGTCCGACTTGCAGGCCGCCGGCGCACAGACGCTGACAGTGTTCGCGCTGCACCTGCCGGCCCGGCTGTTCCGAGCGGATCGCGTCGGTCGACTGCAGGCGGTCGGCGAGGCCGTGTTGGCGTCCCTGGACTCGGTGCTCGCCGAGCCGATCCGGGAATGCCTGCTGGCGCCGGAGTGCGTCGAGGTGATGGGCCCGCTCGAGTTGGAGGAGCGCCTCGGACTCCCCGGTGGGCACATCTATCACGGCGAGCTGCAGTGGCCCTTCGCCGAGGAGGCCTGGGACGAGGGCCGCTGGGGCGTCGAGACGGCGCACGCCAACGTGTTCGTGTGCGGGGCTGGCGCTCGTCGCGGCGGCGGGGTGTCGGGGATCCCTGGTCGCAACGCGGCGATGGCCGCCCTCGAGCGCTGAGCCCGGCTCACTTCTCCAGGGGGAGCAGCGCCTCGGCCGCCTCGCCGAGGTGTGTTCGCCAAGCTTGGACGCCGTCCGGCTCGGTCATCGGGAGCACGACGAACTTGGTCGTGCCGACGTCGACGAACCGCTTGATCGTGGCGCCGAGCGCGTCCCAGCCGATGGGGATCAGCTCGGCTGGATCGTCGAGGTCCGGGCGCCGGCGGGCCAGCTGGCCGAGGAGGACGTCGGGGATCGGCCCGAAGGCGTACGGGATCAGTGCCCCGTAGTGGTCCTCCTCGATCGAGCGATCGTGCTCTGCGGCCACCTGCTCGACGACGGCCCGGCCGGCCGCGGCATCGGCCGGGGTGACGAACGACGGCAGCCAACCGTCGGCGAGGCGGCCGACACGACGCAGCTCGGAGGGCGCGATGCCGCCCAACCAGACGTCGAGGCGCTTCGGCTTGGGCTGGACGCGCAGGCCCTCGTAGTGGAAGCGCTCGCCGTCGTGGTCGACGACGTCGTCGCGCCAGCAGGCCCTCATCACGCTCAGCGCCTCGTCGAACCAGCGGGCCCGTTCCTCGCGGCGCACGCCGAAGGCCTGGTGCTCGGCGCCGTCGGCGACGCCGAGTCCGAACGCGGGGAGGAGCCGACCGCCCGACATGACGCTGAGCGTGGCCAGCTCCTTGGCCAGCACGACCGGGTTGCGCCCTGGGAGGACGAGCACGCTCATGCCGAACTTGAGGCGAGTGGTTCGTCCGGCCGCATAGGCCATGCCGACGATCGGGTCGGGCGCCTCCATGGTGATGCGCTCGGAAAGCCAGAGGCTGTCGAAGCCCAGGCGCTCGATCTCGTCGACGACGGGCCCGAACTCAGGGCCGTGGAGCCTCGTGCGGATCCCGAGGCCGATACCGATGCGGACCTTCATTGCGTTCCCCGGCCACGCAGGCCGCTGGTCCGGCTGCGCCATGGGGCGAATCTAGGGCTCGCGGTCCTCCAGCGCCTGCCCCGTGGCGTGCCAGCTGAGGGCAAAGCCGATCATCACCACGGGGATCAGGATGACCACGGTCGGGATGTCGACCAGGGCACGGATCGCCACTGCGACGATCGCCGCGACGACGCTGACGATCAGGCCGAGCCGGAAGATCGACGTCCGGGCCGGTGCGGACGGCGGCCCGGCGCGCTCGAGATGCATCGTCGTCTTCATCCTCGGTCCGATCCTCCCAACAGGTCGTCAGTTGTTCATCGGCACGTTCGTGGCGGATCACCAGTCCCAATCTGCGGGACAGGTGCGGCGCCCTATCGTCCGGCGGATGTCCCTCGAATCGCTGGCGCTCGACCCACTGGCCCCCTTCCGCCTCGACGGCAGGGTCGCCGTCGTGACGGGTGCGTCGTCAGGGCTGGGGGAGCGGTTCGCCCGCGTGCTCGACGCCGTCGGGGCGCGGGTCGTCGTCGCGGCACGGCGTCGGTCGCGACTGGAGTCGTTGGCGGCGTCGTTGACGGACGCCGTTGTGGTCGAGTGCGACCTGTCGGACGCCTCCGAGCGGGAGCGCTTGGTGGCGTTGACGCTCTCGGAGGCCGGGCGGCTCGACGTGCTGGTGAACAACGCCGGAATCGGCGCCAGGGTGGCGCTGGAGGACGAGGGGCTGGACTGGTTCCGGGACGTGATGGAGCTCAACGTGACGGCGGCGTGGCATCTCGCCAAGCTGGCGGGGCCGGCGCTGATCGACGGTGGCGGGGCGATCGTGAACGTGGCGTCGATGCTCGGACATGTCGGGGCGACGCCCGTCAAGCAGGCGAGCTACTGCGCCAGCAAGGGGGCGATGGTCAACCTGACGCGAGAGCTGGCGTTGCAGTTCGCCCGCAAGGGAGTGCGAGTCAACGCCTTGTGTCCCGGGTGGTTCCCGTCGGAGATGACGGCCGGAATGGAGAGCGACGAGGGGTCGCAGCGGTTCATCTCGACGAACACCCCGCTGCAGCGCATGGGCGCCGAGCACGAGCTGGATGGAGCACTGCTCCTGCTCGCCACCGACGCCGGATCGTTCGTCACCGGCCAGAGCCTCATCGTCGACGGCGGCTGGACCGCCCGCTGACCCTCTCGCCGCGCCCCGGGCGCCGCCGCCGCGATGAGCGATGAGTGGTCATGCGCCGCACATCGCTCATCGCGGTAGTCGGCAGAAGGCTGACACCCTCCTTCTAACCTCGCGACTGGCGGAGGCTCGGCCGAGCAGGCCCGACGTGACCCGAGGGAACGGAGACCTTCCATGTCGAGCCTTGATGCACGGTCGTTGTCCTGGATGCGCACCCATCACGCGACCATCCCCACCGGCGAGCTTGCTCGCGACACCACCCTGGATCAGCGACGTGCGATGGTCGCCTCCGGTCTGCTCGAGCGGCTCGTTGACGGGGCATACGGGTTTGGCGGCGTGGACATCGATGAGCTGGCTCAATGCGCTGCTCTCTGTGGCAGCCGACCGCATCTTGTGGTCGCCGGGCCAACTGCCGGCCGGTTGTGGGAGCTCAGACGTACGCCTCGTGATGGCCTGGTGCACGTCATCGCACCGCCTGCCAGCAACCCCTGCCGCGAGCCCTGGGTGCGGGCGTATCGGACAGCGCTCGTGTTCGACGACGAGGTTGTTCGCCGTCCCGACGGCATCCGGTTGACCAGCCCACCGAGAACGGTGGTGGACATGACCCGCTACGTCGACCCGTGGTCGCTGGCATCGGTGATCGAGCACGTGCTGAGTCGTCGTCTCTGCACCGCGGGCACGCTGCATCGCACGGCGCTGCGGCTCGCCACCCCTGGTCGGCCGTGGGTCAAGCGGTTCTTGGCCGTGCTCGGGCAGCGCGCGCCGGGCGCGCCGGCCGAATCGGATGCGGAGCTGCGGGTCTTCGAGGCGTTGCGCTCACGCGGCGTCAGCGGTCTCCGACGGCAGGTGCGACTGGTGCTGCCGGCCTATGGCGCGGCCTACTTCGACGTCGCCATCCCGGAGCTCTGCTGGGCCGTCGAGGTGGACCTCCATCCGGAGCACAACACGATCGAGGGCCGAGCCCGGGACAACGGACGTGACCACAGCGCGGACTCGATCGGCTGGGTTGTGCGTCGCGTCGGCGAGCTCGAGCTGACGCCCCAGCGATTCGAGTCAACCATCGATGCCCTGATGCTCTCGTTGCGTAAACGCGCCGGCGACGTCGAGGCGCTCCGTGCGGCCGGGCGATGGCCGGCGCCATGAGCGATGTGCGTCCTCTGACCACTCATCGCTCATCGCGTGAGTTGCGCGACCGGCGCGATGAGCGATGTGCGTCCTCTGACCACTCATCGCTCATCGCGTCCGTGAGCGTCAGTCGGGGGGATGGCGGTCGGCCCAGGGGTGGGCGGACTCGAGCTGAGACGCGACGCGCAGCAGCAGGTCCTCCCTGCCGTATGCGGCGACCAGCTGCACGCCGACCGGTAGGCCGTCGTCGCTCCAGTGCAGTGGGAGGCTGATCGCGGGCTGCCCGCTCATGTTGAACGCCGGTGTGAACGGACAGAACCGCCCGGCCCTGCGCATCGGCGCCGCGGGGTCGTCGGGGTTGCTGGCGAACTCCTCGAGTGGCGGCGGGGGCTCTGCGAGCGTGGGCGTGAGCAGCAGATCCCACCCATCCGCCCACCATTGCTGCACGTTCCGGCGGAACGTGTGCATCGCCGCTTGCGCCACGGCCAGGTCGACGGCGCTGTACTTGCGTGCGTACTCGACCTGGATCCAGTTGACCGGCTCCAGGTCGTCAGCGGTGACCTCCCGACCGATCGCCTCGCTCACGCCGCGAGCCGCCATCGCCAGCTGCGTCGCCCACAGCGTCATGAACTTGTGCGGCAGCGTCTCGTCCGCCAACGCAGCCGGCCAGCCCACCTCGATGGTGTGCCCCAGACCCTCGAGCATCCCGGCGGCCGCCCGCGCCGCGTCGACGCACGCCGAGTCCAGGAACTCGCCTCGTGGGTGCACGTCCATCAGGCCGATCCGCAGCCTCCCCGGCGGGGAGCCGAGTTCCTCGACGAAGGGCCGCGCCGGCGCTGGCGCGATGACGGAGTCGCCAACTGCCGGGCCGCACACCGCGTCCAACAGCACGGCGGTGTCACGCACCGAGCGGCTGACGCAGTGCTCGACCCCGAGTGCCACCTCCGCCCGCATCGGACCCACCGACGTGCGGCCCTGGCTCGGCTTCAACCCGACCAGCCCGCAGCACGATGCCGGGATGCGGATGCTCCCGCCGCCGTCGGACGCATTGGCGATCGGGACCATCCCTGCCGCGACGGCCGCCGCCGCCCCTCCGCTCGACCCGCCGGACGTGCGGTCGAGCGCCCACGGGTTGCGCGTTGGCCCCCACGCCAGCGGTTGCGTCGTCGGCAGGCTGCCGAACTCGGGGCTGTTCGTGCGCCCGGCGATGACCAGCCCGGCCGCCCGGTACCGCGACACGAGCGTCGTATCTGCCGAGTCGACGATCGCCGCCTCCTTGAGCGCACGGTTGCCGTTCGACAACGTCTGCCCGGCGAACGTCGTCGACAGATCCTTGAGCAGGAACGGCACGCCCCGCAACGCTCCCTCGGGCAACGGGTCCGCGGCGGTCGCTCGCGCGTCGGAGAACCACTCGATGACCACGGCGTTCAGAGCCGGGTTGAGCCGTTCGATGCGCTCGATCGCCGCGTCGAGCAGCTCACCAGGCGTCACCTCACCCTTGTCGACCAGTGCCGCTTGGTCGACGGCGTCCATCCACCGTGTCTCGTCCGCGAGTGAGCTCATCGTGGCCGGTTGTACCACGGTCAGTACCGTCGCCAGGCGGTGGACCACCTGGAGCCCGTCGTCGCAGGACCACCGATCGCGCCGACGGGACGCCAGCTCATCTCCGACCGTTCGATCGTCCGGTTCCTCATCACCGGCGTCGCGTCGTCGGTCGGGATGTTCCTCCAGGCGGCCGCACTCGGCAAGCAGCTCTACGACATCACCGACAGCGAGCTCGCCCTCGGGCTGCTCGGCCTCGTCGAGTTCCTGCCAGGCCTCGTCCTCCTGCCGCTGACCGGCTCGGCGGCCGATCGCTTCGACCGCCGCCGGATCGCCGCCATCGGCCTCGCCGTCGAGGCGGTCACCGCGGTGGTGTTCGTCCTCTACGCCACGACACAGCCCACGTCGGCGCTGCCCCTCTTCGCCGTCGCCGCCCTCTTCGGCACTGCCCGCGCGTTCGTCTCGCCCGCCTTCCGCTCCCTGCCGCCGCTGCTCGCTCCACCGGGCGGACTTCCGCGGCTGATGGCACTCTCGGCCGCGACCTGGCAGTTCGGGTTGATCGCCGGGCCCGCTGCCAGCGGGTTTCTCTACGACGTCGGTCCGGCCGTGCCGTACGCCGTGACGGCCGGTTGCTTCGGCGTCGCCGGCCTGACGAGCCTCACCCTCACCACTCGCCGGCCGCAACACCGCACACCAGCCGATGAGCGCCCGTCACTGCACCACGCCCTCGAAGGGCTGCGCTTCATCCGTCACCGGCCCGTCCTGTTCGGCGCCATCAGCCTGGACCTGTTCGCCGTCCTATTCGGCGGCGCCATCGCACTCCTGCCGGCGATCGCCGAAGACCGGCTCGGCGTTGGCAATGTCGGGTATGGCTGGCTCCGGGCCGCGCCGGGCATTGGCGCAGTCCTGCTCACCGCTCTGCTGGCGATCCGGCCCCTCAGTCGGCGCGTCGGCCGGACCCTGTACGTGGTGGTTGCTGTGTTCGGCGCGGCGACGATCGTCTTCGGAGCCACGACCAGCTACGCCGTCGCGTTCGTCGCGTTGATCGTGTTGTCCGGCGCCGACGCGATCAGCATCTTCATCCGCAACACGATCGTTCCCCTCGCCACGCCCGACCACATGCGCGGTCGGGTGATGGCGGTCGAGAACGTCTTCCTCGGCGCCTCCAACGAGCTCGGCGCGTTCGAGTCGGGTGTTGCCAGCACGCTGCTCGGCGTCGGACCCGCAGTCGTCCTCGGAGGCTTCTTGACGCTGGGCGTCGTTGGCATCTGGTGGTTCGCGTTCCCGGCGCTGCGTGACATCGACAGGTTCGAGGATGTCGCGCTCGAATAGCCGTGTGCTTGACTCGTGCGCCATGAAGAACTTCCTCCGCGAGTTCAAGGACTTCATCAACAAGGGCGACGTCGTGACGATCGCCGTCGGCCTGATCATGGCGCTCTACTTCACGAAGATCGTCGACGCCGTGTTGAACGGCGTGATCAACCCGATCATCGCCGCCATCTTCGGCCAACCCAGCTTCGTCGACATCGGGTTCGACCTGGGCGATGCTCGCATCTCGATTGGGCTCGTCATCGATGCGGTCATCAGCTTCGTCGTCGTGGCGTTCTTCCTGTTCCTGATCGTCAGGGCGTACAACCGCATGAAAAGAGCCGACCCCGGCCGAGACGGAGATCTCACTGCTCACCCAGATCCGCGACGAGCTGCGTGCCGACCGCCCGACCTGACGTGTCGCCACGCGGCTGAGCCGCTTCAATGTGCCGGGTGCGCCGGCGAACCCTCCTTCTGGCGCTCGCCGCCGTGACGATGGCGGCGTGCGGCTCAGGCGGTGCGGCGGCACCACCGGAGACCCGTTCGACGGTGGACGGCGTCGGCGACCTTCCAGCCGAGCTGGCGGTGCCCGAGACGACGGTGACGGCGACGACGGGCCCGACCGAGACCTCGACTGCGACGTCCGAGGCTCCCCCGACCACGGCGTCTCGCCGGTCGGAGCGCATCACGACGACGACCTCGACCGTCCGCCCAACCTCCAACACCGGTCCCGTCGGCCGGATCGCCGAGGGCAACCAGGTCTTGATCATCGGGGACTCCATCATCGCCGGCACGGCGGAGCGCTACAGCGGCCTCATGTGCTGGGAGCTGGTGTCAAGGGGCTGGGCTGTCGAGGTCGACGCCGAGACAGGGCAGCCGATCGACTTCGGTCTCGAGGTCCTCGCCCGTCGCGGACGGGCCGGGTGGGACGCCGCCGTGATCCAGCTCGGTTCGAACTACAACGGCGATCCGGTCGCCTACGAGTCGAAGCTGCGTCAGATCCTCGAGCAGCTCGAACCGATCCCGGTGGTCTTGCTCACCGTCACTCCGTTCGAGGAACGGCAGAACGAGGTCAACTACGTCATCAGCGTGCTCGATGAGGAATACGACCACGTCCGCGTCGTCGATTGGGGCGGACGGACGGAGGACGACGACAGTCTGCTGCGCGGCGACGGCGTCCATCCGAGCGAAAAGGGCCAGGAAGCACTGGTGCAGATGGTGGCCCGCGCGCTCGGGCGCGCGCCGAGTGGCGATGACGCCGACGCCGAGCCCGACTGCCTTCCGACGCGTTTCACCGACGACTCAGTGAACTGATTCATTCGGGCCCGGCTTACCCGCCCGACTCCGCAACATGAGCTCCCTAGCCTGGTCCGGTGCTCCAGGCGCAAGGACTCTCGGTGGAGGTGGGAGGTCGGCTCATCGTCGAGTCGGTCGACTTCACTGTCATGCCTCGCGCCAAGGTCGGTCTTGTCGGCCGCAACGGCGCCGGCAAGACGAGCCTCGTGCGCGTGCTGGGCGGCGAGGTGGAGCCGGCGGCGGGACGCGTCGTCCGCAAGGGGGGCTTCGGCTACCTGCCGCAGGACCCTCGCATCGCCGGCGTGTTCGACGGCCGCAGCGCCGTAGCCCACGTCCTCTCCGGCCGAGGGATCGACGAGGCGCTCGACCGACTCGAGAAGCTGCGCATCGCCATGGAGGAGCGGCCTGACGAGCGCAACGTCGCCCGCTACACCCGGGCCGAGGAGCACTTCCGCACGACTGGCGGCTACGCCGCTGACAGCGAGGCGCGAGCGCTGGCGGCCGGGCTCGGGATCGGCCCTCGGCGCATCGACGCGCCGATCGGCGTGCTGTCGGGTGGCGAACGCCGGCGCGTCGAGCTGGCCCGCATCCTCTTCGCCGGGAGCGACGTGCTGTGCCTCGACGAGCCGACCAATCACCTCGACGTCGACGCCAAGGAATGGCTGATGGGCTTCCTGCGGACGTATCGCGGCGCCCTGCTCGTCATCAGCCACGACCTGGACCTGCTCGACGAAGCGATCACCCGCGTGCTGCACCTCGACCGGCCGACGGAGGACGCCGTCGGCCACCTCATCGAGTACAAGGGCACCTACTCCCAATACCGCGCAGCGAGAGCCGCCGACGAGGAGCGGCTGATGAAGCTCGCCACCCGCCAGGAGAAGGAAATGGCGCGGATGCAGCGCTTCGTCGACCGGTTCGGAGCGAAGGCCACCAAGGCGGCAGCGGCCCACAGCATGGAGAAGCGCATCGCCAGGCTGGAGTCCGTCAAGGTGGACAGCCCGCGGGGGGACAAGGTCCTGCGCGTCAAGTTCCCGCCGCCGCCGACCCCTGGTCGCACCGTGATCGAGGTCGACGGACTCACCAAGTCGTATGGCGGGCCGGCGGTGTTCCGCGACGTCTCGTTCGACCTCGGGCGCGGTGAGCGCCTGCTCGTGCTCGGACTGAACGGTGCCGGCAAGACCAGCCTCCTGCGCATCCTCGCCGCTGAGATCGCCGCTGATCGCGGCACCGTGTCGTTCGGCCACAACGTTGCCATCGGCTACTACGCGCAGGAGCACGACAACCTGCACATCGGCGAGACACTGCTCGAGAACATCCGCCGCGAGGTGCCTGTTCAGATCCAGCTCACCGAGACCGAGCTGCGCGGCCTCCTCGGGATGTTCGCGCTCTCCGGCGAGAAGGTGTTCCAGGAGGCCGGGACGCTGTCAGGCGGGGAGAAGACCAAGTTGGCGTTGGCGACGCTGATGGTCGGCCGCAACAACCTGCTCCTGCTCGACGAGCCGACCAACAACCTCGACCCCGGCAGCCGCCAGGCCGTCGCCGACGCGCTCACGGCGTGGCCGGGCGCCATCGTCTTCGTCAGCCACGACACCGAGTTCGTCGAGCAGCTGGCGCCGACGAAGGTGCTGCTGATGCCCGACGGCGAGGTCGACTACTTCGGCCCGACGTGGCTCGACCTCGTCGCCCTCGCGTAGTTGAATGCGGCCGGCGAAGGCGCTGGAGCGCCCGCCGTGCCGAACCGGGTCTTCGTCTCTGAACGACGCGGCCGCTAAGTCAATGCGGCCGGCGAAGGCGCTGGAGCGCCCGCCGTGCCGAACCGGGAGTTCACCTCTGAACGACGCGACCGCCTGCTGAACTACCTTCCGGCTATGCGCATCGGGGTGTTCGGGGGACGGATCAACGACGGCACCATCGACGACGTCGTCGAACAGGCCCGGCACGCCGAGGCCGACGGCTTCGAGTCGTACTGGGCGCCGCAGATCTTCGGCCATGACGCGCTGACGGCGCTCGCCGTCGTCGCCAGGGAAGTGCCACGGATCGAGCTCGGGACATCGGTGGTACCGACGTTCCCTCGCCATCCGATGGTGCTCGCCCAGCAGGCGCTCACGGTCAATGCCGTGTCGGGAGGACGGCTGTCCCTCGGCATCGGACTGAGCCACCAGGTCGTCATCGAGTCGATGATGGGATTGAGCTTCGACAAGCCGGTGCTCCACCTCCGCGAGTACCTCGAGGTGCTCGGACCGCTGTCGCGCGGAGAGCCCGCCGCACTCGACGGCAAGCTGTACCAGGTGCACGCCGGCCTGACCGTGCCAGGAGCGACACCGTTCGCCATCCTCGTCGCCGCCCTCGGCTCGCAGCTGCTGAAGGTCGCCGGCACGCTGGCCGACGGCACCATCACCTGGTGCACCGGGCCGCAGACCCTCGCTTCCCACGTGATCCCCACGATCACCGCCGCAGCCGACGAGGCCGGCCGCCCGTCGCCGCGCATCGCCGCTGCGCTTCCGGTCTGCGTGACCGCCGACGTCGAACAGGCCCGCACCCGCGCCGCCAAGGTCTTCGCCGTGTACGGCCAGCTGCCGAGCTATCGCGCCATGCTCGACCGAGAAGGTGCGGCCGGCCCTGCCGACGTGGCCATCGTCGGCTCGGCCGATGAGGTGGCTGCTCGCATCGCCGAGCTCGCCGACCTCGGCGTGACGGACTTCGCGGCCGTCGAGTTCGCCTCCGATCCCGACGAGGCAGCGGCGACCCGCGAGGCGTTGAAGCGAGTGATCAGCCCAGCGTGACGGGCACACCGGCCGCCTCGCGGCGCACGTGCTCGAAGAAATCGTTGCCCTTGTCGTCGACCACGATGAACGCAGGGAAGTCGACGACCTCGATCTTCCACACCGCTTCCATCCCGAGCTCCGGGTACTCGTGCACGTCGACCCGCTTGATGTGATCAAGCGCCAGCCGGGCGGCCGGCCCGCCGATCGAACCGAGGTAGAACCCCCCGTGTTTGGCGCACGCCTCGGTCACCTGCCGTGAGCGGTTGCCCTTCGCCAGCATGACCATGGATCCGCCGGCGGCCTGGAACTGGTCGACGTAGCTGTCCATCCGTCCGGCGGTCGTCGGTCCGAACGACCCGGATGCGTGGCCCGCCGGCGTCTTGGCCGGGCCGGCGTAGTAGATGCAATGGTCGCGGAAGTACTGGGGCATCGGCTCGCCAGCGTCGAGGAGCTCCTTGATCTTGGCGTGGGCGATGTCGCGGGCGACGATCATCGGCCCTGTCAGCAGCACTCGCGTCCGGACAGGATGCTGCGACAGCTCGGCGAGGATCTCCTGCATCGGACGGTTGAGGTCGATGTGGACGGGCGGAGTGTCGTCGAGCTGGTCGGTCACTTCTGGCATGAAGCGAGCTGGGTCCGTCTCCAGCTGCTCGAGGAAGACGCCGTCACGCGTGATCTTGCCCTTGGCCTGGCGGTCGGCCGAGCACGACACGGCCATCGCCACGGGACAGCTGGCGCCGTGGCGGGGCAGGCGAACGATGCGCACGTCGTGGCAGAAGTACTTGCCGCCGAATTGGGCGCCGATGCCGGTCCGCCGGGCGAGCTCGAGCACCTTGGCCTCGAGCTCGACGTCGCGGAACCCGTGCCCGGACAACGAGCCACTCGTCGGGAGCGTGTCCAGGTAGTGAGTGCTGGCCAGCTTCGCCGTTTCCACCGCGAACTCGGCCGAGGTCCCGCCGACGACGACGGCGAGGTGGTACGGCGGGCAGGCAGACGTGCCGAGTTGCTGCAGCTTGTCGAAGATCCACGGCAGCAGCGTGGCCTCGTTGAGCAGCGCCTTCGTCTCCTGGTACAGGTACGACTTGTTGGCGCTGCCGCCACCCTTGGCGATGAACAGGAACGAGTAGGCGTCACCGTCGACGGCAGAGATCTTGATCTCGGCCGGCAGGTTGGTACCGGTGTTGCGCTCCTCGTACATCGACAGCGGCGCCAGCTGGCTGTAGCGCAGGTGGCTCGTCAGATAGGTCTGCTGGATGCCTTCGGCGATCGCAGCCTCGTCGCCACCGCCGGTGAACACGAACTGGCCCTTCTTCGCTTTCACGATCGCCGTGCCGGTGTCCTGGCACATTGGCAACACGCCGCCCGCTGCGATCGTCGCGTTCTTGAGGAGGTCGAGGGCGACGAAGCGGTCGTTGTCGCTGGCCTCCGGATCGTCGAGGATGGCGCGCAGCTGGGCGAGATGATCCGACCGCAGGAAGTGCGCGATGTCGCGCATCGCCTCCGCGGTCAGCCTGGTGATCGCCGATGGCTCGACGCGCAGGAACGACCCGGCGGGGGTGTCGAACGTCGAGACCCCCTCCGTCGTCAGCAGCCGGTACGGCGTGTCGTCCGGACGGAGTGGGAGCAGTTCCGTGTACTCGAAGCCGGCGTCAGCCACGCCGCCACCGTATCTAGGTCCGCGGACACGTCGGCCGCATTCAGTTAGCCGATCGCGTCGTTCAGAGGTGAACAGCCGGTTCGGCACGGCGGGCGCTCCAGCGCCTTCGCCGGCCGCATCTAAGCGAGCGCGGCAGACCCACGGAACGGACCGGGATCACCGAGGAGGGGAATGTCGGGCGTGCGCCACGCCGTTGCGTCGGCGACGGTCTCGGCGACGGCTCGCCAGGCCGGAGCGCTCCAGCCCTCCGCCGCCGCTGGCACCGTGCCGTCGACCCGGATGAAGACGAAGGCCGGCAGCTGCTCGAGCCCGAGCGCCTTCACGACCAGTCGCTCGGGATCGAGGAACACCAGGAACCGCTCCGTGAGGGGACCGAGGAACGCCTTGGCGTCCGCCTCGTCGGCCGTGACGACGAAGTTGACCCGGCCGTCCGAACCGCGCAGGCCTTCGAGGATGCGCGTCGCGGTGGGCAGGATCCAGGAGCTCTCGTTGGTGTACGGGTCGAGGACCACCGACACGAGGTGGAACGTGGTGAGCCATTCCTCCAGCGGGCGCGCCTCTGCGCCGAGCGGCATCAGCGTCAAGCCCGCTGGGGGGTTCGTCGCCACGGGCACGGACGGTAGCAATCGCCGTCGATCGGGCCCCAACATCTGTCGGTACCCTCCTGATGGTGCACCCCATCGAGCGGCTCCGCTACGTGGCCCGGGCCCATGGCGCCGATGCCGAGTCGCTCGTACGGGAGACGGCGGGTGCCCTGCGCGGTCTCGGGCTCGATCCGGCAGGACTCGTTGTGGCCTGCCGGCGGATCGTCGAACGCCATCCGACGTGTGGGCCGCTGTGGTGGCTGTGCGCTCGCCTGTTGACCAATGCCGATCCGATGGCCGCGGCGCGGGCTGCCGTGGAACAGATCGCCGACGACCCGACCGTCGAGATGTTGGCGGCAGCGCTTCCCGACGGGGTGACGGTGGCGACCGTGGGCTGGCCACCGATGGCCTCCCAGGCGCTCGTGCGGCGAGGCGACCTCCGCGTGCTCGCCGTCGACGCCGGACACCAAGGCTCGTCCTTCGTCCAGCGGTTGGAGCGCCACGACGTCGAGAGCGAGCTCGTGCCAACGGAAGCGGCGGCGATCGCCACCGCTGCGTCGGACATCGTGCTCATCGAGGCCGAGGCGCTCGATGCCACCCGTGTCATCGCATCGACGGGGTCGACGGCGTTGGCGGCGGTTGCCAACCTCGCCAACACGCCGGTGTGGGCAGTGGCCGGTCGCGGCCGAAGGCTTCCGGCGGCGATGCTCGATGCCATCGTCGAACGGCTCGACCAGTCGCTCGATCCGTGGTCCCCGGAGTGTGAGATGACAACGGTGTCGCTCGTTACGTCGATCGTCGGGCCGGACGGGCGCTTGCCGCCGTCGTCGATCCGCCCCGAGTGCGAGATGGCGCCGGAGTTGCTGCGGACGGGCGTGATGTAGCGATGGCCGGCCGCCGCGAGCTGATCAAGATGACGGAGGCGGAGGTCGCCTCGTACCTGGCCGAGCAGCGTGTTCTCAACGTCGCGACGATCGGCCCGACGGGACACCCGCACGTCGTCGCGATGTGGTTCGCCCTGGTCGACGGCAAGCCGGCGTTCTGGACGTTCGCCAAGAGCCAGAAGGTCCTCAACCTGCGCCGCGACCCGCGGATCACCGCGCTCGTCGAGAGCGGGGAGACCTACGCCGACCTGCGCGGCGTCGAGCTCGTCGGTACTGCCCGGCTCGTCGAGGACTTCGACGAGGTGCTCGCCATCGGGCGAGCGGTCGGACTCAAGTACCAGGGCGATGTGGTCTTGACCGATGACGCCTCGGCGGTCCTGACCGCCCAGGCCCGCAAGCGTCTGGCCGTCGTGATCGACGTCGAACGGGCGGTCAGCTGGGACCACACCAAGCTCAAGGGCGGGTACTAACCCTCAACCCGCATCAGGGACCGCGGCCCGGGTGCGTTCGACGCAGCCCTCGAGCTCGGCGCGCAGATCGGGATCCTGGAGGGCCGGGTCCTGCAGCGCTGCCACCCCGGCGTGGATGACCCGCGAGCGCTGCTCGTTGCAGAGCACGATGGACGACCAGGTCGTTGTCCAGACGCCCGGCGACGTCTCCGTGAAGTGCAGGACGGCGCCAAGTCCGTCGCGGGTCCGTGGATCGGTGTAGCGGTCGGCGGCGCCTGGACGGGCCATGCCCGACAGCAGGTTGCCGATGCTCCACCACACGGGTGTGCCGTTGACCACCTCGACGCCCTGCACGACGTGCGGACCGTGGTGGACGACAGCATCGACGTCGGCGAGTGCCGTGATCGCTTCGGCGAAGGCGCGGTTCTCGGCGATCGGCTCCTGGGTCAGCTCCTTGAAGACGTGAATGCTGACGATCACCACGTCGGCCCCGGCGGCCCGCGCGGCGAGGACGTCCTGAGCGACAGCTGCTGGGTCGTCGGTGTAAGCGAGACGCCATCGGTCGGCGGGCCACGGGGTGTTCGAGCGTCGCGTGTAGGACAGGTGGGCGACCCTCACGTTGCCCACCGTGAGGACGGGCGGCGGTAGCTCTTCGGGCCGCCGCGCCGTGCCCGACCACGAGATGCCGACGCCCTCGAAGGCGTCGATCGTCGAGTCGATGCCTGCGTCACCGACGTCATAGCTGTGGTTCGACGCCGTGGTGCACCGGTCGAAGCCGGCTGCGCCGAGGGCAGGAACGATCTCGTACGGCGCAAGGAGGCGGTTGCCGCCGAAGGGGGAGCGGCCCTTGGTGCCCGGCTCCTCGCCTGGCCGTCCGACGGGGAGCTCCATCTGGCAGATGGCGAGATCGACGGACTGCACGAGCGGTGCGATGGGGGCGAACAGCGGCATGAAGTCGTACCGGTTGGCGGTTCCTGCGGCGGCCGCTGCCGCCGTCTCGAGCACGGGCCGCTCGGTGAGGATGTCGCCCGTCAACAGGACGCTCAACGTCCGCGGTGCCGGGATCGTGGTGGTCGTGCTGGTGCTGGTCGTCGTCGGTGACGACGGCGGCAGCGGTGTGGTGGGCACCCCGCCGGTGGCGACCTGCTGGGATCGGGCGACGGACCCGCACGCCGCCACGACCACGGCGGCCGCGGTGACGACACCGAGCACTACTACGCGCCGTACGCCCGAGACCACGCCGCGACGTTACGAACGCGGTGAGAGGTGAGGGCGGATACCGCCCTCACCTCTCACCTTGGTGATCGCCCGAAGGCGTACGTTGTTGCTGTCAGCGGTCAGCTGTCAGCTGACGGCGACGGAGATCAGTGCTTCCACATCGTCGGCGACGTCGACCGTGTCGTTGCCACCGAGCGTGTTGATCTGCAGCTGATCGGCCGGCTCGCTGCCGGCGAGGTCGATGCTCGCCTGCAGTCCGTCGACGGCGACCTTGCCGCCGTTGGCGCTGACGTCGATCCGGTCTGTGCCGTCGGTGCCGTTCACGGTCACCACGTCGGCCTGGCCATCGGGACCACCGGCCGGGCCGGAGAGGTCGACATCGGACTGCCTGAAGTCGGTACCGCTCATGTCGTCGAACCGCATCGTGTCGACGCCGCCGAGCGCCGTGAGGTCCAAGCGCTCCACGTTGTCCATGTCCATGCGGATGGCCGCCGGCTCACGAAGGAACAGCGAGCGACCGCCGTTGGGTGAGAGGCTCATCACCTCGTTGGCGGCGGCGCCGTTGAAGTCGAGCGTGTCGGTGCCGGAGTCGCCCTCGACGACGTCGCTGCCGTCGCCCGGATCCCAGCGGAAGACGTCGTTGCCGGAGCCCATGACGCCCGTGTCGTTGCCGCGGTTCCCGTCTGCGAAGTCATCGCCGCTACCACCGAGGAACAGCTCGATGTTGTCGCCACCGTTCATGATGTCGTTGCCGCTGTTGCCGCTGACGACGAGGGCCTCGTCAGCGAACACACCGTTGACCTGATCGACGCGGAACTCATCGTTGCCGCTGCCCAGCGAGACCTCGATCCGGCTGAACGTCGCGCGGTCGAAGCTGTCATCGGCCGAGCCGTCGTCGTCGAGGTCGACCTGCAACGTGCCGGGAGCGCCGGCTGCCAGACGCAGCGCGACGCGGTCGGCGCCGCTGCCGGTGTTGACGACGAGGGTGTCGTTGGCGACCGTCGCCGTCGACGCCGCTGAAGCGGTCATCGAACCGACGACGCCGGACGCGGCAAGGGCCACTCCGGTGAAGGCCAGGCCGAGCATTCGAGCGCGGGCGCGTGGGTTGAACTTGATGGTCATCTTCGCCTTCCGTATGACGCGTGGCCGACCGAGCGGTCGGCAGGATGTAGCCCCCTCTACGGACGTGCGGCGCGTTCGGTTCTCGGAAGGTTCCAACCGAGCCAATTGCAGGGTCGGCGCCGGGCCTTGCAGCGGTCAGCGGTGGTGGACGGCGCGGCGTGGTGAACGCGCCGCAGCGGCAAGGTCGGCGGCGACGTTCGTCACGTGATCGTCGGAGCCGGTGATCAAGCCGACCGTGACGCGGATGTGGTCGCCATCGCGGCGAACGAGGAACGGTTCACCTGGTGCCACGCCGATGCTGCGGGCGGCGAGCGCGAGCGTCGCCGACCGTTCCTCCGCCACATCGACCCACAGGTTGATGCCGTCGGCGCCGGTGGTCGCGATCCCGTTGTCGGCGAGCACGCTGCAGACCAGCGCCCGCCGGCGGGCGTACGCCGCACGGGCCCGGGCCATCACCTCGGGCGTGGCCGGATCGCGCAGCAGCTCGACGAGGGTGGCCTGGAGGATGCGGCTCGACCAGCCTGGTCCGAGCAGCCGGCGGTTGGCGACCGCTGTCACGGCGTCTCCGCAGCCACCAACTGCGGCGAGACGGAGATCGGGGCCGTGGCTCTTGGAGTAGGAACGGATGTGGATCGTGCGCTCCGGGAGCCAGCGCCCGAGGCTGACGAGTGGCGCGTTCGAGATGTCGTTGGCGTGGTCGTCCTCGATGACGATCGTGGGGGAGCCGGCGAGCGCGTCGGCGAGCGCGCTGGCGCGAGCCGCCGTCAGCGCGACGCCGGCCGGGTTCTGCGCGTGGGGCTGCAGGAAGAGGGCGGTTGGGCGGGCGGCCATCGCATCACGGAGACCGTCCGCCTGCAGGCCGTGGTCGTCGACATCGACGCCGATGACCTCGCAGCCCAGTCGCTCCAGCAGGTCGAGGAGAGGAGGGAACGTCGGGTGCTCCACGACGACGCGATCGCCGAGTCGCAAGATGTGCTGGGCGACGCGGTCGAGGGCGTCCATCGCTCCGTCCACGACGGTGACGGCTTCCGGCGGGAACGGCCACGACGCGACGAGCTCCTCCTCCAACGCCGGGAGCACGGGATGGTCGAGGTAGCTCGACGTGAGTGACTGCTTGCCGACGCGGGAGACGACGGGACCGAGGTCGGGCAGGAGGGCCGGGTCGGGGACGCCCGACGAGAGGTCGAGGGCGAAGTGACCGGGACCCTCGGTGATGCGCCGGTAGCGGCGAGGGCCGCCTGGACCCATCGGCAGTCGGACGTAGGTCCCGTTGCGGCCGCGGGCCTCGATGGCACCGACGTCGGCGAGACTTCGCCACGCTTCGCTGACCGTGGTGGGGGACACGCCGAGCTGGCGGGAGAGCTCACGCACGGTGGGCAGGCGGGAGTCGACTGGCAGGTAACCGGCCGTGATCAGGCGCCCGATGACGGCGGCGATGTGGCGGGCAGTGCGGTCGCCATCGCCGATCTCGGCCGCGATGTCGCTTGCCACATCCATTGCGGCCACGAAACGTACGGTGACAAAGAGCCCATTGTCCACCCGCAGCGGGAACGAATCGAGATGCCGTGAACCGCGACACGGCCTCAGCGCGTACGGAAGCGCATGGGTGGAGCGGCGTTCGCCGAGGGGGCAGCCATCGCGGCGACGGTTGTCGCGACGGTCGGTGCATTGCCGCAGGTCAGGCGGACATTGGCGAGCGGCGATGTGCGCGGCGTGTCCGTGACGTCACCGTCGCTCGGCATCGCGACCGAGTTGGCGTGGGTCGGCTACGCCGTTCACGAGCGTCTGTGGTCGGCGCTGCCCGAGGCGGTGCTGATGGTCGTCGCGAACGTGGTGCTCGTCGTGGTGCTGTGCCGGGCGGGTTCGGCGATGCGGGTCGCGGTGCCGGCGGCAACGGCGTGGGGGACGGTGCTGGGCCTGACCGCCGTGTTGGGTGGGCCGGCAGCGATCGCCGCGTTGCTGGGACTCGCCTACGCCGTCCAGGTCGGGCCGGCGGTGTGGTGCGCCTACCGGGCGCGCACGCCGGCGGGCGTCGCACGGGCGACCTGGCTGCTGCTGGCGCTGGAGTCCGCCCTGTGGTTCATCTACGCCACCGCGCACGCTGACCCGGCGATGCTCACGTTCGCCGCCATCGGCATCACCGCGTCCGCCGCCATCCTCCTGCGGACTCGCGCCTTTCCGATTCTGACGACACTTGGTTGCGCTCAGCGCAACCAAGTCTCCGAAGAATCGTTGATTTCCGCTTCGGGCTGATGACGACACCCATCTGGGGTGTGATGAACCGTCCCGATGTCATAGCCCTGTTCACTCGCCAGCACTTCGTCGCCAGCTGCGCCCAGCTCGTCGAGATCGGCGTGACCAAATTCGCCCTACACCGTGCCCGTGAGCGGGGCCTCGTGTCCACCATCTCTCGTGGGGTGGTCGCGGTCTCCGGAGTCGATCTGTCCTTCGAGGGGCGGGCGCTGGCACTCCAATTGACCGCAGGCGCGACTGCCTTCGTCAGCGGACCATCGGCCGGCGTGCTCTACGGCCTGCGCTCGATGCCGCGGGAACGCCTCGAGGTGACGATCAAGGAGAGCCGTCGGGCGACGATCCCTGCCCCGCACCGACTGGTCCGCACGAGTTGGATCAAGGAGCCACGAGACGTACACCTTCGCCCGGACGGCCTCCGCATCGCCACGCCGCTGCGCATGCTGTTCGGCCTCGCCGAGCAGTTCAACCAGCACCGGTTCGAGCGTGCCGCCGAGGACGTGTGGCACAGGGGACTCGTCTCACCCGAGGAGGCCGGGGACTA
The DNA here is from genome assembly GCA_963774635.1 of uncultured Acidimicrobiia bacterium. Classification (GTDB taxonomy): domain Bacteria; phylum Actinomycetota; class Acidimicrobiia; order Acidimicrobiales; family Ilumatobacteraceae; genus JALZMG01. Next base: position 102,323 of record CAVZFS010000024.1, on the reverse strand, counting down.
TCTCGCCGCCATTCGGCGCTCCGGGCGGTCGGGTGTCTCGACGTATGAAGCGTGGCTGGAGCGCCTGTCGTTCCGAGCTCGCCCCGCGCAGAGCGGACTCGAGGTGCGACTGCTCGAACTGATCGAGCGCGTTGGTCTCCCGAGGCCCGAGCGACAGTTCCCGCTCCTGCTCGCCAACGGTGAGCTCGTCCATCTCGACATCGCGTGGCCGGCCGCCCGCCTTGCCGTCGAGCCGGGCCACTCGTGGTGGCACGGCGGCGATCTCGGCCAGCGGCGCGACCAGGCGCGCGACCGGGCGTGCGCCGTCGTTGGTTGGCACGTGGTGCGCTACGACGAGACCGCCGCCGACGATCCGATGGCGACGGCTCGAGAGCTGCTGGCGCTGTATCGACGCCGGGTGGCCGACCTCAGCGGTTCTTCGGAGACTTGGTTGCGCTGAGCGCAACCAAGTGTCGTCAGAATCCGGTGTCCCCCGATTGTTCAGGGACAATGCAGCTATTGTCCGCACCCTGGGGTGACATTACGATCCGGGGCGGTTACCGGCGACTCCGAAGGGGATTCCACGTGGCGCGTACCGTGAGAGCGGCCTTGTTGCAGACCGATTGGGCCGGCACCAAAGAGGCGATGACCGACAAGCACGAGGAGGCCGCCCGCGAGGCCGCCGCCGAAGGCGCCCAGGTCGTCTGCTTCCAGGAACTGTTCTACGGCCCGTACTTCTGCCAGGTGCAGGAGACCAAGTACTACGACTTCACCGAGCCGATCCCCGACGGCCCGACGACCAAGCGCTTCCAGGCCCTCGCCAAGGAGCTCGGCATGGTCATGGTGCTGCCGATGTACGAGATCGAACAGGCCGGCATCTACTACAACACGGCGGCCGTCATCGACGCCGACGGCTCCTACCTCGGCAAGTACCGCAAGCAGCACATCCCGCAGGTCAAGGGGTTCTGGGAGAAGTTCTACTTCCGCCCGGGCAACGGCGGTTACCCCGTCTTCGAGACCGCGGTCGGCCAGGTCGGCGTCTACATCTGCTACGACCGCCACTTCCCGGAGGGCTGGCGAGCGCTCGGCCTCAACGGCGCCGAGATCGTCTTCAACCCCTCCGCCACGCACCGTGGCCTCAGTGAGTACATCTGGCGCGTCGAGCAGCCGGCTTCCGCCGTCGCCAACATGTACTACGTCGGCGCCATCAACCGCGTCGGCATCGAGGCCGACATCGGCGACAACGACTTCTACGGCCAGAGCTACTTCGTCGATCCCGAAGGCAAGTTCGTCGGCGACGTCGGCGACGCCTACAAGCCCGAGCTGATCGTGCGCGATCTCGATCTCGACAAGATCAAGGAGGTCCGCGACCGCTGGGCCTTCTACCGCGACCGCCGCCCCGACGCGTATGACGAACTGGTCGAGCGATGACCACCCTCACTGCGTTCCCCGGCCACGCAGGCCGTTGCTGGCCACTCGCTCGCTGGCGCTCGCTCGCTCGCACCGGAGGACGGGGATGACCACCACTCTCATCAAGGGCGGCACCGTCGTCAGCGCCACCGGCCGCAGCGCCGCCGACGTCCTGATCGACGACGAGACCATCGTCGCCCTCCTGGCCCCTGGCCAGGCCGAGGCCATCGGCATCGCCCCCGTGCGCACGATCGACGCCACCGGCAAGTACGTCGTGCCGGGCGGCGTCGACGTCCACACCCACATGGAGCTGCCGTTCGGCGGCACCGCGGCCTCCGACACGTTCGAGACCGGCACCACGGCTGCCGCCTGGGGCGGTGTCACGACGATCGTCGACTTCGCCGTGCAGCGCACCGGCGAGCGCGTGCAGGACGGCCTCGCCGAGTGGCACGCCAAGGCCGACGGCAACTGCGCCATCGACTACGGCTTCCACATGATCATCGGCGGCGTCGACGATGATGCCCTCAAGGCGATGACCTACCTCGTCGACAACGAGGGCATCACCAGCTTCAAGCTGTTCATGGCCTATCCCGGCGTCTTCTACTCCGACGACGGCCAGATCCTGCGCGCCATGCAGAACGCCGGTGAGTCCGGCGCCGTGATGATGATGCACGCCGAGAACGGCATCGCCATCGACGTCCTCATCGCCCAGGCCCTCGCCCGTGGCGAGACCGACCCGAAGTACCACTCGATCACCCGGCCCGCCGAGCTGGAGGGTGAAGCCACCAACCGGGCCATCCAGCTGGCCAAGGTCGCCGGCAACGTGCCGCTGTACATCGTCCACATGTCGGCGTCAGAGGCGCTGAGGGAGCTTGCCGAGGCGCGTCACCGCGGGCAGAACGTCTTCGGCGAGACCTGCCCGCAGTACCTCTACCTCTCGCTCGAGGATCACCTCGCGCAACCCGGTTTCGAGGGCGCCAAATGGGTCTGCTCGACGCCCCTGCGGACCAAGCACGAGCACCATCAGGACGACCTCTGGAAGGGTCTGCGGATGGACGAGCTGGCCGTCGTCTCCACCGACCACTGCCCGTTCTGCATGAAGGAGCAGAAGGAGCTCGGCCTCGGCGACTTCTCCAAGATCCCCAACGGCATCGGCAGCGTCGAACACCGCATGGAGCTCCTGTACCAGGGCGTCGTGGACGGCAAGATCTCGCTCGAGCGCTGGGTCGAGACGTGCTGCACGACGCCGGCCCGGATGTTCGGCCTGTACCCCGCCAAGGGCGTGATCGCCCCCGGCGCGGACGCCGACATCTTGATCTGGGACCCCAACGGGCACACCTCGATCGGCTTCGAGAAGAAGCACCACATGAACATGGATCATTCGGCGTGGGAGGGCTTCGAGATCGACGGCAAGGTCGACACGGTGCTCAGTCGCGGCCGCGTGGTCGTCGAGAACGACCAGTTCACCGGCGCCAAGGGCCACGGCAAGTACATCAAGCGCGGGCTCTCGCAGTATCTCGTCTGAGGAGACACCCCCATGAATCGAATTTCCCACTGGATCGACGGAGCAATCGTCGAAGGCTCGTCCGGCCGCTCCGGCACGGTGTTCAACCCGGCAACGGGGGAGCAAGCGGCGAGTGTCGACTTCGCCAATGAAGCCGAAGTCGACGCTGCCGTTGCCGCCGCACTCCACGCCCTCCCGGGCTGGCGGGCGACCTCACTCGGCCGCCGCGCCGAGGTGATGTTCCACATGCGCGAGCTCGTCGACGCCAACCGCAAGGAGATCGCGTCGCTGCTCACCGCTGAGCACGGCAAGGTGCTCGCCGACGCGCTCGGCGAGGTGGCTCGCGGCCTCGAGAACATCGAGTTCGCCTGCGGCATCCCGCACCTCCTGAAGGGCGGCTACAGCGAGCAGGCGGCGACCGGTGTCGACGTGTACTCCATCCGCCAACCGCTCGGTGTCGTCGCCGGCATCACGCCGTTCAACTTCCCGGCGATGGTGCCGATGTGGATGTTCGCCAACGCCCTCGCCTGCGGCAACACGTTCGTCCTCAAGCCGAGTGAGAAGGACCCATCGGCGTCGCTGCTGATGGCCGAGCTGCTGGCCACGGCCGGCTTGCCGCCCGGTTGCTTCAACGTCGTCCAGGGCGACAAGGTGGCCGTCGACCGGATCCTCGAGCACCCCGACATCGCGGCGATCAGCTTCGTGGGCTCGACGCCGATCGCCCGCTACATCTACGAGACGGGCACGAAGAACGGCAAGCGCGTCCAGGCTCTCGGCGGGGCGAAGAACCACATGCTCGTGCTGCCCGACGCCGACCTCGACATGGCCGCCGACGCTGCGGTCTCTGCCGGCTACGGGTCGGCGGGCGAGCGCTGCATGGCGATCAGCGTCGTGCTCGCCGTCGACTCGATCGCCGACGACGCTGGTCGACAAGATCGCCCAGCGCATCCCGTCGCTCAAGGTCGGCCCCGGCATGGAGCCCGACAACGAGATGGGACCGCTGATCACCGGCGAGCACCGTGATCGCGTCGCCGGCTACGTGGAAGGGGCGAGCGGAGAGGGCGCGACCGTCGTCGTCGATGGGCGCCAAGGCGCTCCGTCCGACGGCTTCTTCCTCAATCCGTCGCTGCTCGACAACGTCCGCCCGGGAACGAAGGCCTACGACGACGAGATCTTCGGACCGGTGCTGTCCGTGACACGTGTGCACTCCTACGACGAGGGCGTCGAGCTGATCAACTCCAACCCGTACGGCAACGGCACGGCGATCTTCACCCGTGACGGCGGCGCCGCCCGACAGTTCCAGTTCGACGTGAACGTCGGCATGGTCGGGCTCAACGTGCCGATCCCGGTGCCGGTCAGCTACTACAGCTTCGGCGGCTGGAAGGCCAGCCTCTTCGGCGACACCCACATGTACGGGCCCGAGGGCATCAACTTCTACACCCGCGGCAAGGTGGTCACCTCGCGCTGGCCCGACCCCCACACCAGCAAGGTCGACCTCGGCTTCCCCCAGAACCGTTAACGATGATCTCGTCGCTTCGCTCACTCGATCGTGCCGGGCTGCGCCTGCGGCGCGACGCCCGGCCTGACCCTTCAAGCTCACGTGCTCGGGGGCCGAACCTTCACGCCCCTGGGTGTCATCTGAGGAGGAGCGGGTCTCATGGATCTGGGATCGTTCTGCAGACCACCCCGCCGGCGGCACGGGTGGTGGATCTGGCCAGGCGGGCGGAGACGTACGGCTTCTCCCACGTGTGGACGTTCGACAGCCACATCCTGTGGGAGGAGCCGTACGTCATCTACAGCCAGATCCTGGCGGCCACCCGCAACGTGATCGTCGGACCGATGGTCACCAACCCGGCGACCCGTGACTGGACCGTCACGGCCAGCGTCTTCGCCACGCTCAACGAGATGTACGGCAACCGGACGGTCTGTGGCATCGGTCGTGGCGACTCAGCCGTGCGGGTGACCAACGGCAAGCCGACGACGATCGCCACGCTGCGTGAGGCGACCCATGTCATCCGCGAGCTGGCCAACGGGCGAAGCGTCGACTACAACGGCTCGACGATCGTGTTCCCGTGGGCCGGCAAGTCCGAGCTCGAGGTGTGGATCGCCGGATACGGGCCGCGCGCACTGGCGCTGGCCGGCGAAGTCGGGGACGGCTTCATCCTCCAGCTGGCCGATCCGCAGATCGCGGCCTGGACGATCAAGGCCGTGCGCAGTGCCGCAGAGCAGGCCGGCCGCAACCCCGACGACGTCACGATCTGCGCCGCCGCGCCGGCTTACGTGGGCGACGACATCGTCCACATGCGCGACCAGTGCCGCTGGTTCGGTGGCATGGTCGGCAACCACGTGGCCGACATCGTCGGCCGATACGGCGAGTCTTCAGAAGTGCCCACGGCCCTGACCGAGTACATCAAGGGTCGGCAGGGCTACGACTACAACGAACACGGCCAAGCGGGCAACGTGCACGCCGACTTCGTGCCGGACGAGATCGTCGACCGCTTCTGCCTGCTCGGGCCGGTCGACCACCAGCTGCAGCGCCTGGCCGAGCTGCGCGACCTCGGCGTGCACCAGTTCTCCGTCTACCTCCAGCACGACGCCAAGGACGCCACGCTCGAGGCCTACGGCGAGCACGTCCTGCCAGCTCTGGCCGACCACAGGTTGGCCAAGGCTTGATCCGCAAGTTCCTGCTGTTCGTCCTCGCGCTGGTCCTGGTGGCCTGCGTGTGGGAGCTCTACAAACTGGTCGGACCGGACAACGGCGGTCAGATCCTCGGCTGGTCGATCATCCCGAGGACGAACGACATCGCGATGCCGCACGTGTGGGACATGGGCAGCCGGCTGTTCGAGGACGAGAGCCGGACGTCGGACCGCCCGATCTGGCTGGTCGTCCTGGAGGCAGCCTGGTACTCCTTCCGGCTGGCCGCCGCCGGCTTCGTCATGGGCAGCGTCGTCGGCATCGCGCTCGCCACGGTGATGGCCCGCTTCAACGTGGTCCGCCGCGGCCTGCTGCCGTACCTCGTGGTCTCGCAAACGGTGCCGATGATCGCCCTCGCCCCCCTCGTCGTCAGCTGGGGCGGCCGGGTGTCGATCGGCGGGTGGGACTGGCCACGGTGGCTGTCGGTGGCGGTGCTCGGTGCGTTCCTGGCGTTCTTCCCGGTCGCCGTTGGCACGTTGCGCGGCCTCGAGTCCGCTTCGGCCACCGCGCTCGAGTTGATGCGCAGCTTCGCTGCCTCGGGGGGCCAGACGATGCGCAAGCTGCAGTTCCCGGCGGCCGTGCCGCGCATGCTGCCGGCACTCCGCCTGGCGGCAACGGCCTCCGTGATCGGGGTGGTCGTGGCCGAGATCTCGACCGGCCTGCGTGGCGGGATCGGGCGGTTGATCATCGAGTACGCCAGGCAGAGCACGAGCGACGCTGCCAAGGTGTATCCCGCGCTGCTCGGTGCCGCCCTTCTCGGGCTGGCGTTGGTCGGTGTGGTCGGGGCGTTCGAGTACGGAGTCAACCAGCAGCGCCCACCGGTACCGAGCGAATGATGGCGTGATGGAGACGACAGAGCGGGCGGTCGAGGTCAGTGGGGTCGCCAAGGTGTTCAACCCCGGCACGCCACGGCAGGTCGACGCGCTCGTCGACGTGGACCTCGCCGTCGGCCCGGGCGAGTTCGTCAGCCTGATCGGACCGTCCGGGTGCGGGAAGTCGACGCTGCTGCGCCTCATCGCCAACCTCATCGAGCCGAGCACGGGCACGATCACCGTCAACGGCAAGTCGGCCGGGCAGGCCCGCCTCGACCAGGAGTACGGCATGGCCTTCCAGCAGGCCGGCCTCTTCGACTGGCGCACCGTCGTCAAGAACGTCGAGCTGCCCCTCGAGCTGAAGGGCTGGGACAAGGCGAAGCGCCGGGCTCGGGCGCTCGACATGCTCGCCCTGGTCAAGCTGGCGGACTTCGCCGACCACCGGCCGTGGCAGCTCTCAGGCGGCATGCAGCAGCGAGTCGCCATCGCCAGGGCACTCGCCGCCCACCCTCCGCTGCTGTTGATGGACGAGCCGTTCGGTGCGCTGGACGAGATGACGCGCGAGCACATGCAGGCCGAGCTCCTACGGATCTGTGCCGAGACCGGCACCAGCGTGGTGTTCGTGACGCACTCGATCCCCGAGGCTGTCTACCTGTCCCGTCGCGTCGTAGTGATGTCGCCGCGCCCAGGGCGGATCATCCACGTCATCGACATCGACCTCGGAGCCCACCGCGACGTCGACACCCGCGAGGACGCCGGCTTCTTCAAGAAGATCACCGAAGTGCGCGAGGCGCTGCGCGGGCACGAGGTCGACGTGAGCCTCATGGAGACAGGCGTGGAGGACCGGTGACCCGGGTGCGGAGCGTGGTACGAGCCGTGTGGCCGCCGCTCGTGTTCGGCATCGCCTTCCTCGCGCTGTGGGAAGCAGCCGTGAACGTCTTCGACTGGAAGCCCTACTTCCTGCCCAAGCCGTCGAGCATCTGGTCGCAGTTCACCGACAACTTCAGCTCGATCCGCGCGGCCGTGGCGGTCTCCGGCGCCAATGCGCTGGTCGGGCTGCTGTGCGGGACGCTGCTCGGCGTTGCCATGAGCTTCCTGCTGATGCGCTTCCGCCTGCTGCACGACATGCTGTCGCCGCTCGCCGTGGCACTCAACGCGATCCCGATCTTCGTGCTGGTCGCCGTGTTCAACAACATGTTCGCCATCACGTCGGAGATCCCGCGCCGGCTGATGGTGACGTTGGTCGTCTATTTCATCGTGCTCATCAACGTCGCCAGGGGCCTGCGCCAGGTCGAGGCGACGCACGTCGAGTTGCTGCGCTCCTACGCCGCCAGTCCCACGCAGGTGCTCGTCAAGGCGCGGATCCCGAACGCCGTGCCGTACCTCTTCACCGCGCTGACGATCGCCGCGCCGCTCGCCGTGATCACGGCGTTCGTGTCGGAGTACTTCGGCGGCACGCAGAACGGGCTCGGTAGTCGCATCACGTCCAACATGACCGCCAACACGGCGGCGGCCTGGGCCTACGTGCTCGGCGCGTGCCTGCTCGGACTGGCGTTCTACCTTGTCGCCATCCTGTTGGAGAGCATCATCACACAGCACAGGGGCGGGAGCCCCGGGGGAGGAACCACATGAGGAAGCGTTCATGGAGCGCCGCAGTGGCGGCGTTGACGCTCGTCGTCGCGGCGTGCGGCGGCGATGACGACGACGGCGGCGCGGAGGGCACCGACCTGGCGCCTGCGACCACCGCCGCCGACACCGGCGGCGCCACGACTGCCGCGTCGGAGGAGGGGACGGACACCACCACCTCCGCGACCGAAACGGGCGGTGCGACGACTGCCGGCGGGCGAGCCTGAAGAGTGCGAAACCGTCGAGGATGTGTCGTTGCAACTGCAATGGTTCATCCAGGCGCAGTTCGCCGGCTACCTGGCCGCGATCGACCAGGGGTACTACGAGAAGTACTGCCTGAACGTCGAGATCCTCGAGGGCGGCGTCGACATCGTTCCGCAGCAGGTGCTGGCGGACGGGCAGGCCGACTTCGCCATCGCCTGGGTCCCGAAGGCCCTCCAGACGAGGGAGCAGGGCGCCGACATCACGAACATCGCCCAGATCTTCCAGCGCTCGGGCACGTTGCAGGTGTCCTTCAAGGACGACAACATCGTCGATCCCGCCGACTTCGCCGGCAAGAACGTTGGCAACTGGGGCTTCGGCAACGAGTACGAGATCTTCGCCGCACTGAACCAGGCAGGCCTCGACCCGTCCACCGACGTGAACCTGGTCCAGCAGCAGTTCGACATGCTCGGCCTGTTGTCGGGCGACATCGACGCGGCAGAGGCGATGACGTACAACGAGTACGCCCAGGTGCTCGAGGCCGAGAACCCGGCGACCGGGGAGCTGTACCAGCCCGAGGACCTCAACGTCGTCTCGTACGAAGACGTGGGCGTCGGCATGTTGCAGGACGCCATCTGGGCCGACGCCGCGCCGCTGGACTCCGACGAGGGGTACCGCGACGCCTGCCGTGCGGTTCCTCGCTGCATCGCTCGAGGGCTGGATCTACTGCCGCGAGAACCCCGAGTCGTGCCGCGACATCGTCGTCGCCGCCGGCTCGCAGCTCGGCGACAGCCACCAGCTGTGGCAGATGAACGAGATCAACAAGCTCATCTGGCCGTCCCGCGACGGCATCGGCACGCTCGACCCGAGCGCGTGGCAGCGCACCGTCCAGATCGCGCAGAACACGCCGAACCTCGAGGGCGCGACGGTGCTGACCGCCGCACCGACCGATGGGGCGTTCCGCACCGACCTGGTCACCGAGGCGCAGTCGCTGGTCGGGGAGAACCAGGACATCGCCGGGATGGAGTTCGCGCCGATCGAGGTCACCCTCGAACCGGGCGGGTCGTAGGCCCGCCACGCTCCAGCCTCGTTCTGTCCGTAGGAATCGCATCACAACGCACGATTCCTACGGTCAGTTCGGGGTGGTTGCCTCGGCGATGCGGGTCCGGATGCGGGCCGCTGGGTCCTGGCCGTAGAACGAGCGCAGGACGTCGTACAGCTCGGGCTTGAGCGACTCGACGTCGAGCGGTCGCGTGAAGAACGTCTCGCTGGCGACGGCGAAGAACTCAGCGGCGTTCGTGCCGGCGTACGACCGCAGGACCGACCGTCCCGACCTCACGTTCTCGTACTCGGCGGTGCAGACCTCGATCCACCGTTCGCGGAGTGCCTGATCCTCGATCACCGGTGTGCCGTCGCTCACGCCATCGCGCATGTCGAGCTTGTGGGCGAACTCGTGGAGCACGACGTCGCGACCGAGGCGTGGGTTGGCGGCCTCCCGACGCGCCGAGGACCACGTCACCATCACGGGCCCGTCGCCATGGTGTGCCTCGCCGTCGACCGCGCCGACATCTCCAACCACGACGCCGGCGACCGGGCCGGCCATCGGCCCGGAGCGCTGCATCGCGCCAGCGCGGACGACGATCGTGCCGACCGCGTCGTAGGAGGCAGGGTCGAGCTCCAGGGCGAGCAGCGCGGCGTGGCAGGCGATCAGCGTGCGGACCTCGTCGGTCACCTCGAAGCCGCGAGCAGCCTCCCAGCGCTTCGTCGCGAGCAGGTCGTCGGCGAGGGCGCCGAGGCGGGTCCGCTCGTCGGTGTCCAGCAGCGCCCACAGGCCGGAGCGAGCGGTGAGGATGTCCTCCCAGTTGGCGGGCAGGCCGGACCGATCATGGTGGAACAGCCGGCGCACCGCCCCGATTCAACCAGCAGCGTGGCGGTCGGCCACCTCGAGCGCCTCGTCGATGATCGCCAGCCCGGTTCGCATGTCGTCGTCGCTGATCGTGATCGGCGGCACGACGTGCAGTCGGTTGAAGTGGGTGAACGGCCACAGGCCGCGCTCCTTGCAGGCCGCCGCGAGCTCGGTCATCGGCTTCGTGTCGGCGCCAGCGGCGTTGTACGGCACGAGGGGCTCACGGGTTCCGCGATCGTGGACGAGCTCGATCGCCCAGAACACGCCGAGCCCGCGCACCTCGCCGACCGACGGGTGGCGCGCCGCCATCTTCTCGAGCCCCGGTCCGATCACATCCTCTCCGAGGTGGCGGGCGTGCTCGATGATGCCCTCCTCCTTGAAGATGCCGATGCTGGCGACGGCGGAGGCGCACGCCAGCGGATGCCCCGAATAGGTCAGGCCGCCGGGGTACGGCCGGTCGGCGAACGTGTCGGCGATGCGGCGGCTGATGACGACGCCGCCGAGTGGGATGTAACCGGAGTTGACGCCCTTGGCGAAGCAGATCAGATCCGGAGCGACGCCCCAGTGGTCGATGGCGAACCACTCGCCGCAGCGCCCGAAGCCCGCCATGACCTCATCGGCGATCATCACGATGCCGTGGCGATCGCACAGCTCGCGAACCCCCTGCAGGTAGCCGTCGGGCGGCACGAGGATGCCATTCGTGCCAACCACCGTCTCGAAGATGATGGCGGCGACGTTCTGACTGCCCTCGAGCATGATCACGTCGGCGAGGTGGGCGAGCGCCCGCGCGCACTCCTGCTCGTCGTCCTCGGCGTGGAACGCCGAGCGGTACGCGTACGGACCCCAGTACCTCACGATGCCGGGGATGCCAGGCTCGCTGCCCCAGCGGCGGGGGTCGCCCGTCATCGTCAGCGCGCCCGCCGTCGCGCCGTGGTAGCTGCGGTACGCCGCGAGCACCTTGTGCCGGCCGGTGTGCAACCGGGCCATCCGGATCGCGTTCTCGGTCGCCTCGGCGCCGCCGTTGGTGAAGAAGACCATGTCGAGGTCACCGGGTGCCAACTCGGCGATCAGCCGCGCCGCCTCGCTCGTGGCGGCGTTGGCGTGGATCGGCGCCACCGTGCAGAGCAGCTCGGCCTGCTGCTTGATGGCGGCGACGAGCTTGGGGTGCTGATGACCGATGTTGACGTTGACGAGCTGGCTGGAGAAGTCCAGGTAGCTGTTCCCGTCCTCGTCCCAGAAGCGGGCGCCCTCGGCGCCGGCGACGACGACGGGAGACAGCGCGGCCTGAGCTGACCAGGAGTGGAACACGTGCGCGCGGTCGTCGACGTAGGCGCGCGAGCGAGTGGTCGTATCTGCCGTCATGGGGCGCGAGCGTAATTGGTACCGCTCAGCCCGAACAATGGTGCCTTTGTGCCTGTACAGATGGCCGTTGGCCAATCCGCTCTATCGTGCTCGGGATGGGTGAGATGGTCAGCTTTCCGAGCAACGGCAGCATGTGCGACGGCTACCTGGCAGACGGCGGCGGGCCCGGTGTGATCGTGATCCAGGAGTGGTGGGGCCTCGTGCCGCACATCATCGACGTGGCGGACCGCTTCGGCGACGCCGGGTACACCGCGTTGGCGCCGGACCTCTACCACGGCAAGACCGCCAGTGAGCCCGACGGCGCGGGCAAGCTGATGATGGCGATGAACATGGCGCAGGCCGCCAAGGACATGTCCGGTGCGGTGGACTTCGTCGTCGAGCACTCCGGCAACGATCGAGTCGGCGTCGTCGGATACTGCATGGGCGGCGGCCTCGCGCTGGTGCTGGCGACCCAGCGCCCCGACCACATCAAGGCCGTGGCGCCGTACTACGGGTTGATCCCCTGGGAGGCCGCCCAGCCGGAATGGGAGCAGCTCGATGCCGTCGTGGTCGGCGAGTACGCCGGCGAGGACGGATACTTCACGCCCGACAAGGCTGCCGAGCTGGAGGCGCAGCTGCGCGACCTGGGCAAGGACGCGACGCTGCACGTGCACGAAGGCGCCGACCACGCCTTCTTCAACGATTCGCGACCAGACGTGTACCACGCCGAGCACGCCCTGGAGGCGTGGGAGCGCACGAACGAGCTGTTCCGCGAGGTGCTCATGGCGCCGCAGGAGCCACCTGACTGACTGTCGCCGCTTCGCGCCGGTACGTTGTCCCGCCGTGCGACGCATCTTGATGTTGGCCATCCCAGCCGTGCTGGTGCTCGGGGCGTGCAGCAGCGGTGACGACGACGAGCCGGACGCGACGGTCCCCGACGTCACGCTCCCGGATGTGACCATCCCGGATCTGACGCTCCCGGACATCACGCTGCCCGACATCACGCTCCCGGACATCACGTCCCTCCTTGCCCGACCTGACGCTGCCGGACTTCACGATTCCGGAGAACGCCGAAGAGACGGCGCGGGACATGCTCGAGGGGCTCGGCCTCGACGACACGCAGATCGACTGCCTCGTCGACCGCATCGAAGAAGTCGGCGGGGACGCCAGCGAGCTGAACGACGTCATGGGCCTGCTGGGCGACTGCGACATCCAGATCAGCGACCTCCAGCCCGGCGGCTGATGCCCGCCGGCCGGTTCGACGCCATCTGGCTCGATGCCGGTGGCGTCCTGGTCTTGCCCGACCCGAGCGTGCTCGGCCCGCTGCTCGGGTACTACGGGGGCGATGCCTCCGTCGATCGCCACCGGCGCGCCCACTACGCGGCGATGGCAGTCAAGTCGACCCAGGGCGCCGAGGAGCGGGACTGGATCGAGTACGACCGGGCCTATGTCCGATCGATCGGAGTCGCTGCGGCAGACGTCGAGGAGGCGGCGCAGGCGCTCGGCCACACGCGCAGCGCACTCGTGTGGCGCTGGGTGATCCCTGAGCACCTGGCCGCGCTGCGGGCCCTCGAACGGGCCGGCGTCCCACTCGGCGTGGTGTCCAACGCCAGCGGACAGATCGAGGCCGTGCTGCGGCGAAGTGGCGTGTGCCAGGTTGGTCCCGGCGCCGGAGTGGACGTCCGCTGTGTCATCGACAGCTACGTCGTCGGCGTCGCCAAGCCGGATCCGGCGATCTTCGAGCACGCCGCCGTGCACTTCCAGGGCGTCGATCGGTCACGGGTCGCCTACGTCGGCGATTCCGTGACGATGGACGTGCTCGGAGCGAGAGCTGCCGGCCTCCACCCGCTCCTCGTCGACCCGTACGACGACCACCGCGACGGCGATTTCGACCGCATCCGGTCGCTCGCCGACCTCGTGCCCTGACCATCCGAGTGTTTGAGCCCATCCGAGTGTCAGAGCTGGGGATGCCCCGGTCCGAACACTCCGATGGCCTGAAACACTCGGATGCTCAGGTCATTGCGTGAGGCGGCGGGCGATCACCTTGAGGCACAGCGTCTCGTCGGCGCCTTCGAAGATCGACAGCACGCGGGCATCGACGTACAGGCGGCTGACGGCGTACTCCTCGGCATAACCGAACCCGCCATGGATCTGCATCGCCTCGCGGGTCACCCACTCCGCGGCCTTGCAGACGTAGGCCTTGACCATGCTGGCCTCCGTCGCGCCCTGCCCCTTCGCCATGAGCGTCGCGACGTGATAGGCGAACTGCCGCCCCGCCTGGATCAGCACGGCCATCCTCCCGAGCTTTGCTCTGGTCAACTGGTAGTCGAGGACGGTCGAGCCGAAGACCGTGCGGTTGCGGGCGTACTCCAGTGCCGATTCGTAGGCGGCCTGCATGACGCCGAGGGCTCGGGCGGCCGTCTGCAGCCGACCGTTCTCGAAGCCCTCCATCTGGTAGTAGAAGCCGCGCCCGAGGCCGTCGTCGCCGCCGATCAGGTGATCGGCTGGCACCCACCAGTCCTCCAGCGCGATCTCATAGCTGTGCATGCCGCGGTAGCCGATCGTGTCGATCGGGCGGCCCTCCATCTTGCCCGTACGCCCGGCGGCGCCATCGTCCTGCGTGAGGGCGAAGCCGTGGCCGTCCGCCGCGGCTTGGAGACGACGAAGAGGCTGAGCCCGCGGTGTGTCTTGGAGCGGTCGGGATCGGTGCGGGCGAGCAGCATCAGGACGTCGGCGCGGGCGGCGAACGTGCACCACGTCTTGACCCCATTGATCACGTAGCCGGGCTGGCCGTCGACCCCTTCGGCCGGCGTCGCCGTGACCTTCAGCCCGGCGACGTCACTGCCGTAGTCGGGCTCGGTGACGGCGACCGCAGCCATCACCTCCGCCGTTGCCAGCTTCGGCAGCCAGGTCAGCTTCTGCTCCTCCGTCCCGCCCTTCACCAACGCCCTCGTCAGGATCTCCGGGCGGGTGATCAGCGATCCGCCGATGCCCAGGCTGGCTCGGCTCAGCTCCTCCGTCGCGATGACCATCGCGAGGTACTCGCTGTCGCCGCCCTCGTTGTAGCCGCCGTAATCGGCCGGCACGGACAGTCCGAACGCCCCGATCTCGGCGAGGCCGGCGATGATGTCCTCGGGCACGTCGGAGTTCGTGCGGTGGACGTGCTCGGCCTGGGGGGCGACGACGTTGGCGGCGAAGGAGCGGAACGTGTCCTGCACCAACTCCATGTCGGCGTCGAGGTGGCGAGGACCCGCAGTTTCGGCGAGCGCGGCGACGAACTCCGGGTCGCGGAAGCGCTCGAGGAACGGATGCGCCTCGCGCAACGGTGCTGTCTCGACGCCCCACAGTCGCTCCCGGCCAGCGAGGCGGGTGATCAGGTCGTGCACGACGTCGGCCGTGAACGCGCAGGCGATGCGCGCTTCGACCTCACCCTTGGCGCCGTAGTCGAGCAGGGCCCTCGCCGTCGCCGCGGCCGACGCGGCGTGGGCGAGGTCATAGGCGACGACCTGCTGGGCGTCGGGCCCGCCCGTGCCGGCCACGTGGCGGGCAGCGGCGGCGACCACTCCGTCGACGAGGGCGAGGACTTCCGCCGCCGCTGACAGGTCGTTCTCGGCCAAGGTCATGCCCGGGGAATGTAACGACGCGATCGCCGCAGCGCGTCAGATCAGTGCAGCGCGGCGTTCAGCCCGCCCCACTTGCCGGCGCGCTGCCGGGCCTCGATGGCGCCGGTCTGGCTGTGGCGGATGAACATCATCCCGCTGATCCCCGAGACGTCCTTGCCCTTGACCACCTCGCCATCGGGCAGCCGCACCAGCGTGCCGGCCGTGATGTAGAGGCCGGCCTCGACGACGCAGTCGTCGCCGAGGCTGATGCCGATCCCGCCGTTCGCGCCGATCAGGCAGCGCTCGCCGATCGTGATCTGCTCGGTCCCTCCACCGGACAGCGTGCCCATGATCGACGAGCCGCCGCCGATGTCGGAGCCTTCGCCGACGACCACGCCCTGCGAGATCCGACCCTCCACCATCGACGTGCCGAGCGTGCCGGCGTTGAAGTTGCAGAAGCCCTCGTGCATCACGACGGTGCCCGCCGCCAGGTGGGCTCCGAGGCGGACCCGCGCCGCATCGCCGATGCGCACGCCCGACGGGATCACGTAATCAGTCATCGCCGGGAACTTGTCGAGGCCGTGCACGTGCAGCATGCGCCCGTCGGCCCGCAGCGCCAGGCGGACGTCGTCGACATCGCCTGGGGCCACGGGGCCGAGATCGGTCCATGCCACCGTCGCCAGCTGGCCGAACACGCCGTCGAGGTTGAGGCTGCGGGGCACGGCGAGGCGGTGCGACAGCAGGTGCAGGCGCAGGTACACGTCGGCCGCCGACGTCGGCGGTTCGTCGACGTCGATCGTCACGCGGATCGGTCGCACGACGACCTGGCGAACCGGATCCTTGCGCTCCCCGCCCGCCAGCGCGCTGTCGATCGACGCGGCCGGCGAAGCGCCTGGAGGCGCCGCCGTGCCGGACCGGGTGTTCGCCTCTGACCGACGCTGTCCGGGATCCTGATCGAGTTCAGCGCCGTACTCACCCCACCCCAGCCATCGGAACCACGCGTCGAGGGTCGTGCCGTCGCTGGCCTCCGTCGTGAAGCCGGCACCCCAGGCAGTGCGCGTCATGGGCGGTGTACCTCCGGTCGCAACGCCGGGAACAGGATCACATCACGGATCGTGTCCACTCCGGCGAACAACATGATCAGTCGGTCCATCCCCACCCCTAACCCGCCGGTCGGCGGCATCCCGTACTCCAACGCGCGCAGGTAGTCCTCGTCGATCGTTCCGGCTTCGAGATCGCCGGCCGCCCGCGCCCGCTCCTCGTCCTCGAAGCGCGCCCGCTGCTCGACGGGATCGTTGAGCTCGCTGTACCCGTTGGCGATCTCGCGGGCGTCCATGTACAGCTCGAAGCGCTCCGTCAGGAACGGATCGGACCGATCGACTCGCGCCAACGGCGAGATCTCCACCGGGTGCCCAGTGACGAACAACGGGGCGACGATGTCGTGTTCGACCGTCGCCCCGAAGAGCTCTTCGATCAGCTTGCCGGAACCCCAGCGCGGCTCCCAGTGCACGCCATGTTCGTCCGCCAGCGCCCGCATCCGCTCGAGGGGGTGGGACGGGTGCACTTCGGTGCCGATGGCGTCGCTGACCAGGTCGACCATCCGCCGGCGAGGCCACGGCTCGGCCAGATCCACCGGTTCTCCGCGCACCGTGATCGACGTCGTGCCGAGGGCGTCCCTCGCCGCCGTCACGATCAACGCCTCGGTGAGCTCCATCACGTCGTCGACGTCGGCGTACGCCTCGTAGGACTCCATCATCGTGAACTCGGTGTTGTGGCGCGGCGAAAGACCCTCGTTGCGGAAGACCCGGCCGATCTCGAACACCTTGTCCATGCCGCCGACGATCAGCCGCTTGAGGTGCAGTTCCAACGCCACCCGGAGGTACATCGGCATGTCGAGCGTGTTGTAGTGGGTGACGAATGGACGGGCGTGCGCGCCTCCGGCCTCAGGATGCAGGACCGGCGTCTCGACCTCCACGAAGCCGCGGGACTGCAGCGTGCGACGGAAGCTGGAGATCACGGCGTGGCGGATGTCGAACGCCCGACGTGCCGCCGCGTTGACCACCAGGTCGGCGTAGCGCTGGCGGAACCGCGTGTCGGGATCGGCGAGCCCGTGCCACTTGTCCGGGAGCGGCCTGATCGACTTGGCGAGCAGTTCGAGCGTGTCAACCTTGACCGACAGCTCACCGGCTCTGGTCGTCATCACCGTGCCGTGGACGCCGACCCAATCGCCGCGGTCGAGCTCCTTGACGTCAGCGAAGCCGTCGTCGCCGATCACGGCCCGGGAGATGAACAGCTGCAACTCGACGCCTCGATCGGCGATGGTCGCGAACACGAGCTTGCCGGCGTCGCGCTTGAGCAGCACGCGGCCGGCGACTGCCACCTTGGCGTCGGTCTCCGTGCCGGGCGGGAGGTCGCCCCACTGGGCCCGCACCTCCGCCGCGGTGTGGGTGCGGTCGAACCGGTACGGGTACGGCTGGCGGCCGGCCGCCCGCCACTCATCCACTTGGGCCTGGCGGCGCGCCCGTTCGGCGGCGAGCCCGCTTCCGGCCGGCGCGGTCGGGTCGGTCGGCTCGCTGGTCACGAAGCGCTCACGGTAGTGGGGGGCCAGCTCCACCACGTCACGGGCATTCGAATCGCAGCAGGTGCCGACCCCTTCGCGCCTACCGGGTGAACGTCCCGAGGCCGGTCTTGTCGTAGAACGTCAGCGTGACGCTGGTCGCCAGACCGTCGGGCCCGAGCGTGAACTCGGCGCCTGACAAGCCATTGGCGTTCTCGCCGATCGTGTCGAACGTGAACGTGTTGCCGTCGAAGGGCGTGAGGATGAACTTCGTCGGGCTGTCGGGCGGACCCATCGACATGTTCAGGGCACCGCCGTCCGAGCTGACCGTCAGCGGACCGTAGTACGAGTTCTGATAGGTGCCGAGGTACGCCGACTCGGCGGCGGGCGGTGCCGGGTTGGCCGGCGGTGTGTTCCATCGCGGATCGGCCGCGCCTGTGTAGAACTTCTCCTCGAAGTCCTTCGCGAAGAAGTCCAACCAGTCCACGGTCTGGTGACCGTTGGTGAGCACGTCAAGGATGCCGTCGTTGATCGATTCCGGAATGCCGTGCGGCGCGCCGTTCGTCAGCGTCACGATCCCGAACTGCTCCGTCGGCAGCACGGTGATCGTCGTCGCCGCCCCGGTCAGGAAGGCGCCCGAATGGTCGAGCCTCTCGCGGCCGTGGCCGTCGTACGTGACGTTCCAGCCGAGCCCGTAGAACTGCGTCCGTTCACCGGGCGTCGTCGGCTGGAACAGCTCGTTGTGCGGCACGTGGGTGACCTGGAGCGCAGTGCCATGGATGATCTCCGTGCCTTCGACGGTGCCGTTGCCGAGCTGCAGCCGGACGAACTTCAGCATGTCGTTGACGGACGTGCTGAGTCCGCCGGCCGGCGCCTCGGCGTCGGGGTCTCGCGGGTCCCGCGGTTCCCACACCTTGTCCGCCGCCGGTCCGATCCGCATGTGGAGCGTCGCCCGGTTCTCCCGCGCCACGTAGTCGTCGTGGCGGTAGCTGGAACTCGTCATGCCCAGCGGTTCGAGCAGAACGCTGTCGGCGAGGTCTTCCCACGGCATCTGCGCGGCGGCGGCCGCCGCCAGGCCGCCCAAGGTGTAGCCGTAGTTGCTGTAGTGGTAGGTCGAGCGGAAGGCATCGAGCGGTTGCTGGGCGAGCAGCGGGAGGATGTGCGCCTGGTCCCAACCGAGGTCCTCCTGGAGATCCCCTGAGCCGGTGCGCAGGCCCGTCCGGTGCGACAGCTGATCGGCCAGCGTGGCGTGGTCCGTGACGTACGGATCGCTCATCACGTAGTCCGGGTACCAGGTCCGCACGGGATCGGTCCAGTTGGCCTTCCCCTGCCCGACGACGCCTGCGACGATCGTCGACGTGACCGGCTTGGACATGGAGGCGACCTGGAACACGGTGTCGGCGTCGATGGGATCGTCCGCACCGACGCGTCGCACGCCGAACCCCTCCGCGTAGACGACCTCGTCCTTGTAGATCACGCCGACGGCCACGCCCGGCACGCCGGTGCGGTCCATCCTGTCCTGCACGATGCCGGGCAGCTCCTCGAGTCCCTGCTGGACGATCTCGTCGGTGAACATGGGCGGAGCCGCCAAAGGCGGTGTGGCCGCCAAGCCACCGGTCGTCGTCGGCGGCGCTGAGGAGCCGGACTCCGCGGCTGCACTCGACGCCACCGCCGTCGAGCCGGATGCCAGTTCAGCCGAGGTCGAGGTCGGCCCTGCCCCGTCGTCGGAACCGTTCGAGCACGCAGCGAGCATCACTGCAGCTGTCGTCGCCACGGCGAGCATCGTCCGCCCGATCTTCGTGTGCACGCGATCTCCCTCCCGCACGAACCGCCGGTGCGCCTTCGACCCCGCTGGTTACGAAGCGCTCACGGTACCGGTCAGCGCCAGCACGTCACGGGCGTATGCCTCCGTGATCGCCGCCTGGTCGGAGAGCCGGCTGGCGAGCGCCCGCGCGAGGCGCGGTGGGAACGTGGGGCCGGGTACCTCGACGGGTGCGTACCGGGCCAAGGTGGCCGGTGCCTCTTCGACGAACCCGCCGGCGTCGATCTCGTCGGCGACGACACCGCGGATGCCTTTCGCTCGGCACATCGCGAACGCCAGCCGGGCCTCGCTGACGGTGCCCACGCAATCGGTCGGCTTGTAGCCCTCCAGGCCGAGCATCTTGCGCAGCATCGTCCGGTTCTCGGGGAGGTCGAACAGGTTCGTCGTGAGGCACTCGGTCGACCGTCTCGGAGGGCAGCCACGCCTCGTACTGCATCCACACGTAGATGCACTTGGCGCAGCGTCCGCACCATGGCTTCTGTCGGGCGCAGGAGTGAGTCGCAGGCACGGCGTCGAGCTCGCCCTGCAGCGACGAGAAGACGTTGAGGTCGTACATGGGGCGGAGGAGATGGAACATCCGCAGGTTGCTGACCAGGTTGGCACGCACGTAGTCGTGGAGCAGCTGCTCGGCGGCGCTGCTCATGCCCCACAAGTAGTTGATGCGCTCACCGGTGAGCTCCCACACCAGGTTGTGCTCGTCCGTGCTCCTCGTGACTCCGAGGGCGACTTCCGTGCAGCCGTGCTGTAGGGCGACGGGCAACGCCGTCCAGTAGGAGCTGACGGTCTCGGCGGCGACGACGCGCTCGATGCCGAGCTCGGGGTACACCGCGCTGAGCGGGGCGTCCATCGCGTCGTCGAGGACCCAACCGCGGTGGCGGTGCTTGTGGTGCGCACCGCTCCACGAGCCGATCGATGAGCGCGTGCTGGAACGGCGCCGACCCATAGACCGAATGGCTGTAGACGAACGTGTCGTACGGGATGCCGGCGCGTTCGAGCAGCCTCATGCTGACGAGGCTGTCCTTGCCGCCACCACACAGGACCAAGAGCTTGTCCGTCCCGTCACCAACGGTGATCGGCTCGATCGGGGGCGGGACGGATGCGTGGCCGCCACTCCTCGGGCCGCGTCGTTCAGACGCGAGCTCCCTGTTCGGCACGGCGGGCGCTCCAGCGCCTTCGCCGGCCGCATTCAGCAACGGTCGCGGGAGGCGGTAGTCGGGCAAGCCGTTCTCGAGCCGCCAGACGCCCCAGACATGGTGGAAGATCGTCGACCAGAGGTCCCAGAAGGCGTCCGTGACGAGATCGGCGTACGGGCCGGCGTCGATCGCCGTGGGTGCCAGGCTGGCGGCCTTGTTGGCCTCGAACGCCAGCAGATGGAACTCGACGACCCGCAGCAGGTCAGCGCCGTACCGGCGCTCGAGCGAGTCGAAGTCGACGTCGTCGTACCAGTACGTCGTCGTGAAGCGCATGTCGTCGACGCCGTAACGCAGTGTGACGTGGTGGCGCCCGCGCCCGACGGGCTCGAACCACAAGGTGCTCATCGCCGCCCAGCCTGGCACGAGGTCGACGGCCGACCGCTTCGTGCAGAGGCGAGGACCCGGTTCGGCACGGCGGGCGCTCCAGCGCCTTCGCCGGCCGCATCATGAGGTGTCCCCTAACCTGAAAGGGTGTTGCGCTTCGTGATCATCGGTGGTGGGCCGGCCGGGAACACGGCGGCCACGTACGCCGCCAGGCTCGGCGCACAGGTCACGATGGTCGAGCGTGACGTCGTCGGCGGCGCGGCCCACCTCTGGGACTGCATCCCGTCCAAGACGATGATCGCGACGGGCGGCGCCATGTCGTTCCTCCGTCGCTCGACGGGAATGGGCCTCGAGCAGGCGACCGCCGAGGTCGACACCGAAGCGCTCTCGGCCCGCATCGAGGGCATCAAGGACCACCTCCGCCAGGGCACGACCGAGCTGCTCACGAGTCAGGGCGTGCGGCTGGCTCGCGGTGTGGCGCGGTTCCTCGGCCCCAACGAGGTGGAGATCACTGGCGTCGACGGTGTCGAGCGTCTGGAGTTCGACAACGCGCTGATCTCGACGGGCTCGCGGCCGCGGATACCGGACTGGTGCACGCCCGACGGTGACCGCATCCTCACGACGCGCGACTGCTACCCGCCCAAGACGTTCCCTGCGTCGATCACCGTGATCGGTTCGGGTGTCACCGGCGTCGAGTTCGTCCACATGTTCTCGTCGTTCGGCGCGCAGGTCACGCTCGTCGTCTCCCGCCAGCAGGTGCTGCCCGGCAAGGACCCCGAAGTCGCTGCCGTGCTGGAAGAGGACTTCCTACGCCGCGGCGTCAAGCTGCTGAAGGGGGCACGCGCGACGACCATCGACCGCGATGACGCCGAGGGCGTCGTCGTCCGATGCGACGACGGGCGGGTCGTGCACTCGTCACACGCCGTGCTGGCCATCGGGTCGGTGCCCAACAGCGATGGGCTCGACCTCGAAGCGGCCGGTGTGGTCACCGACGCCGGTGGCTACATCCCGATCGACCACAACTGCGTGACGAACGTGTCGCACATCTACGCCGCGGGCGACGTCAGCGGCAAGCTGCCGCTGTCGTCGGTCGCCGCGATGCAGGGTCGCAAGGTGGCCGAACGGCTGATGGGCCTGCACCGGCGGGAGCACCGGCACCTCGACTACGACAAGGCGGCGTCGGCCATCTTCACCGAGCCGGAGATCGCCGACGTCGGGCTGGCCGAGGCGGAGGCGTTCGCCTCCGGGCGCAAGATCCGGGTCACGAAGGTGCCGTTCAGCGCCAGCGCCAAGGCGCTGATCAACAACGATCCGCGTGGTTTCGTCAAGATCCTCTCCGACCCGGCCACCGGCGTCGTCCTCGGTGGCTCGATCGTCGGCCGTCACGCCGCCGAGCTGATCTCCGTCATCGCCCTCGCCGTCACGGCGAACCTGAAGGTGACCGACATCGTGGAGAGCCTGCTCGTCCACCCAGCGATTTCGGAGACCCTCGCCGACGCCAGCGAGTGATTCTGTCCGTAGGAATCGATCGTTGTGATGCGGTTCTTACGGACAGAACGGGCAGGTCACGGTCCATTCGATGATCGCGACCACGTCTCCGCCGCCGACCGTGTCGCCCGGCGCGACCTTGATCTCCTTGACCGTCCCGGCCTTCTCGGCGGCGATCTGGTTCTCCATCTTCATCGCTTCGAGGACGACGATGGACTGACCGATCTCGACCTCCTGGCCGACCTCGACGACCACCTTCACGATGGTGCCCTGCATCGGGACGGTGACATTCCCGCTGCCCGCCGCACCGCCAGTGGCCGCCCCGCCGGCGCGCCGCGGTTTGCGCGCTTTCGCCGCGGCAGGGGCAGCGGCGGTTGCAGCCGCCGCCTCGGGTACCCACAGGCTGACGTCGAACCGCTTGCCATTGACCTCGACGGTGGCGCGTCGGCGCACGAGCGGCTCGGCTTCCTCGTCGTCCGCCGCCGGGGTCGGCGCGGCGGGAGGAGTCACCCCTGACAGGTCCAGCCGCTCCTCCACCCACTTCGTCGAATGGGTGACCGCCGCGAAGTCCGGATGGCGGAGGATGGCGAGGTCGGCGGGGATCGTCGTCGCCACGCCGGCCACCCGCATCTCCTCGAGGGCGCGGATCGTCCGGGCGATCGCCGTCGGTCGATCACGTCCCCACACGATGAGCTTGCCGACGAGGTTGTCGTAGAACTGGCTGACCTCGTCACCCGCCTCGTAGCCGCTGTCGAAGCGGATGCCGAAGCCGTCGGGCGCGGCGAGCTCGGTGATGCGTCCGGGCGAGGGGAGGAAGGCGCCGCCTGACGGGTCCTCGGCGTTGATGCGGATCTCGATGCCATGGCCCCGCTGCAGCGCCCGCACCTCGTCCTGGGTCAGCGGCAGCGGCTCGCCCGAGGCGACGCGGATCTGCCATTCGACGAGGTCGATGCCCGTGATCACTTCGGTGACCGGGTGCTCGACCTGCAGCCGGGTGTTCATCTCGAGGAAGAAGAAGTCACCGTCCTGGTAGATGAACTCCACCGTGCCGGCGTTGTAGTAGCCGACGGCCTTCGCCGCCTTGACCGCTGCCTCGCCCATGGCGTCCTCGACGCCGGGCGGCAGCCCGGGCGCCGGCGCCTCCTCGATCAGCTTCTGATGGCGCCGCTGGGCCGAGCAGTCACGCGTCGAGACCCACACGATGTTGCCCTGCTGGTCGCCGACGATCTGCACCTCGACGTGGCGCGGCCACGTGAGGTAGCGCTCCACGTACACCTCATCGCGGCCGAAGAAGTTCTTCGCCTCGCGCTGGGCGCTGGCCATCGCGTCGTCCACGTCGGCGGCTGACTGCACCACCTTCATGCCGCGGCCTCCGCCGCCGAATGCAGCCTTGATGGCGACCGGCCAGCCGTACTCCTCACCGAAGGCGCGGATCTCGTCGGCCGATGCTGCGAACTCGGTGGTCCCTGGCACGATCGGGGCGCCGCCGCGCAGCGCCGCCTTGCGGCTCGACACCTTGTCGCCCATCTCCTCGATCGCTGGTGGAGGTGGACCGATGAACGCCACGCCGAGATCGGTGACCGCCCTGGCGAAGTCGGCGTTCTCACTGAAGAAGCCGTAGCCGGGGTGCACGCCGTCGGCGCCGCTGCGCCGGACGGCGTCGAGGATGGCATCCGTGTTGAGATAGCTCTCTGCTGCCGTCTGACCTCCGAGCGCGAACGCCTCGTCGGCCAGCCGGACGTGCAGCGCTTCGCGATCGAGCTCGGAGTACACGGCGACGGTCGCGATGCCCAACTCCCGGGCAGCCCGGATCACCCGCACGGCGATCTCGCCGCGGTTGGCGATCAGGATCTTCTGCAACACGGCTGACAATGTAGGGGCCGTGCTCGGAGCCAGCACCACGCCGCCCCGCTGGCCGGCCGGCTGGTCGGTCGAGCACGTCGCGACGACCGGAAGCACGAACGACGACCTCAAGGCCGCGGCCGATCGCCTGCCCGACCGGAGCGTGCTGGTCGCCGATCACCAGCGCGCCGGGCGCGGCAGGCTCGACCGCCGTTGGGATGCGCCGCCGGGTTCGAACCTGCTGGTGTCCATGCTGTTCCGCCACGTGCCTGATCCGCCCGGCGAGCTCACCCGGCGCGTCGGCCTCGCCGCGCTCGAGGCGTGCCGCCGAACGACAGGCGTGCGAGCGGGGCTGAAGTGGCCGAATGATCTCGTCGCCGATGGCGCGAAGCTCGCCGGCATCCTCGCCGAGCGCGTGCCGAGCGGACCCGTCGTGGTCGGGCTCGGGCTGAACGTGGGATGGGCGCCGCCAGGGGCGGCCCGTCTCGGTGACGGGATCGAGCCCCTGGACGTCCTTGCGGTGATGCTGGCGGCGTACGACGAACTTCCCGGTGACGTGTTCGAGCGCTATCGCAGCCGCCTCGTGACGCTGGGCCAGGACGTGCGGGTCGAGCTCCCGGCAGGCCACATCGAGGGGCGCGCCGTCGACGTCGAACGGGACGGCCGCCTGGTGGTGCTCGACCGGGCGGGCGCTCGACACTGCCTGGACACAGGCGACGTGGTTCACCTCCGCCCGCGGGGATGACCCGCTCGGCGAGGGATCCGCAGTTAGCCTGGCCACCCGTGTCTCGGAGCAGGTTGCGTCGTCCGCCTGGGGCGATCGCGCTCGGGCTCGCCGTACTCGTCGGCGTCGTCGGCAGCGCCGGCGTGCTCGTGGCCGCCCGCGACCGTTCCGATGACGTGGAGCGTGTTCCCAACGTGGCGGAGGTGCTCGAGGAGCCGAGCAACGACGCCCCGGCGGAGAACTTCCTGCTGGTCGGCTCGGACACCCGAGAGAACATCGATCCCAACGATCCGAACGCGGCCGTGTACGGCGACAGCGGTGAGGTCGTCGGGCGGCGCAGCGACACGATCATGGTCCTGCGGCGCGAGCGCAACGGTGGCGCGCTGCTGCTCAGCCTGCCGCGCGACCTCTATCTGCCGATCGCCGGCCGGGGCGGAGAGATGGACCGCATCAACTCCGCCTACAACGACGGCGCGGAAGTCCTGGCGCAGACGATCACCGACGGCCTTGGCATCCCGATCAACCACTACGTCGAGGTCGACTTCGTCGGCTTCCAGCGACTCGTGGACGCCATCGGTGGTGTCGAGGTCTGCGTCGACTACGCGACGCAGGACCTCAACTCAGGGCTGCACCTCAACCCCGGCTGCCAGACCCTCGACGGCGCGCAGGGCCTGGCCTACGCCCGCAGTCGCCACTACGAGGAGTTCCGCGACGGTGACTGGCAGGAGGACCCTCGTGCCGACCTCGGCCGCATCGAGCGCCAGCAGCACTTCATCCGCCTCGCCGTCGCCAAGCTGCTCCAGCAGGTCCAGGCTGATCCCTTCTCGCTCAACGCCCTGCTCGAGGCGGCAACGGAGGCGGTGCTGATCGACGAGTCCACCGACCCGCTCCAGGCAGCTGGCGCCTTGAAGGCGGCGGCCGAGGAGGGCGGCCTGCAGACATACGTGCTGCCGGTCGAAGGCGTCGAGATCGACGACAAGTCCGTGGTCGAGCTGGCGGACGGGGCGGAGGCGATCCTGGACATCTTCCGTGGCGTCGCGCCGCCGCCTGCAGCGACGACTGCCACGACCGTGCCAGGCTGAGGACGCCATGAAGGCGTTGATCCTCGCCGGCGGCGCCGGTACCCGGCTGCGACCGATCACCCACACCCGCGCCAAGCAGCTCGTCCCGGTCGCCAACACGCCGATCCTCTTCTATGGGATCGAGGCGATGGCCGAAGCGGGGATCAAGGACATCGGCGTCATCGTCGGCGACACCGGCGACGAGGTGCGCGAGGCGCTCGGCGATGGATCGCGCTTCGGCGTGTCGTTCACGTTCCTGCCGCAAGAGTCGCCGCTCGGGCTGGCCCACTGTGTGCTCATCGCCAGGGACTTCCTCGCTTCCGACGACTTCGTGATGTACCTCGGCGACAACCTGCTGGAGCAGGACCTCGCCGCCTTCGTCGAGGCCTTCGAGCGGGCTCGCGAGACGGCCGACCCTCCGGCAGCCCAGATCCTGCTCAAGCAGGTTCCCGACCCGCATCGCTTCGGCATCGCCACACTGGACGACCAGGGCCACGTCGTGGCGCTCGTGGAGAAACCGGCCGATCCGCCGTCGGATCTGGCGCTGGTCGGTGTGTACCTGTTCGACGCCACGATCCACGAGGCGGTGCGGGCCATCGAGCCGTCGCCGCGCGGGGAGCTCGAGATCACGGATGCCATCCAGTGGTTGATCGACCACGGCCACCGCGTGCGCACCGAGCTGCTGACCGGCTGGTGGATCGACACGGGGAAGCTGACGCCGCTGCTCGAGGCCAACCGGCTGCTGCTCGAGAAGCTCGAGCACCGAGTCGACGGGACCGTGGACGACGCCACCACCCTCGACGGCCGTGTCGTGGTCGAGGCAGGAGCGGAGATCGTCAACTCGACGATCAGAGGACCCGTAGCGATCGGGCGCGGCACCCGCGTGGTCGACAGCTTCATCGGACCGTTCTCGGCGATCGGCGCGGGATGCCGCATCGTGCACAGCGAGATCGAGCACTCGGTGGTGATGGATGACTCGGAGGTCGTCGACATCCCGCGGCTCGAGGACTCGCTGATCGGTCGCGAGGCGGTCGTCACACGGTCGCAGCGCCGGCCGCGGGCGCTGCGTCTGATGGTCGGCGACCACTGCCAGATCGACGTCGAGTAGGGCCGCGACGTGAGGCTGTTCGTCACCGGTGCGGCGGGGTTCATCGGGTCGAACTTCGTGCGCCACGTGTTGACCAACTCGGACGACACCGTCACGATCTACGACGCCCTCACGTACGCCGGCAACCGCGAGAACGTCGCCGACCTCGTCGATGACCGCCGGTGTCGCTTCGTCCACGCCGACATCCGCGATCAGGACGACGTCGTCACTCACATGGCCGGCCACGACGCGGTCGTGCACTTCGCCGCCGAGTCGCACGTCGACCGCTCGATCAAGGATCCCTACGCCTTCGTGTCGACGAACTGCCACGGCACGAACGTGCTGTGCGACGTCGCCCGCGAGGTCGGTGTCGGGCGTTTTCTGCACATCTCGACCGACGAGGTCTACGGGACGATCCCTGAGGGATCCTTCTCCGAGACCGACGCGCTGACCCCGCGTTCGCCGTACTCAGCGGCCAAGGCCGGGTCGGATCTCATCGCCCTCTCGTACTGGACGACGTACGGGCTGCCGGTCGTCGTCACCCGTTCGAGCAACCAGTTCGGCCCGTACCAGTTCCCGGAGAAGGTCATCCCGCTGTTCGTCACGAACCTGCTCGACGGGTACAAGGTGCCGTTGTACGGCGACGGCATGAACGTACGTGACTGGCTGTACGTCGACGACAACGTGCGGGCCATCGATCTCGTGCTGCGGTCGGGCGTGGATGGGGAGATCTACAACATCGGCGCCCACAACGAGCTGCCCAACATCGAGCTGACTCGCAGGCTGCTGGCACTGTGCGACCGCGACGAGAGCTGGATCCAGCCCGTCGAGGATCGGCTCGGCCACGACCGCCGCTACTCGATCACGACCGAGAAGGTCCAGGGCCTCGGCTGGCGAACACAGCACGATCTCGACGAGGCACTCGCCGACACGGTGCAGTGGTATCGCACCAACCGCGAGTGGTGGGAGCCGCTCAAGGCCCGCGCGGTGTTCTGAGCTGATGGCCTCGCTCGTTCGGCATGTCGGCCGGCGCCTGGCGGCGCATTCGGCCGACCTGACCATCCAAGCTCGCTGCGGACGGGGGCCCAAGCGGTTACGCCCTTGGCTCTCATGAGACTTCTCGTCACGGGAGCGCGTGGTCAGTTGGGACACGACGTCGTGCGTTGTGCGACGGCGGCCGGCGACGACGTGATCGCCACCGACTACCGCTCGTTGGACATCACGGACCGCGACGCAGTGCTGGGAGCAGTGACCTCACTGCGCCCGGACGCCGTCATCAACTGCGCGGCCTGGACGGCGGTCGACGCCTGTGAGACCGATGCCGCGACAGCATTCGCCACGAACGCCGCAGCCGTTCGCTGGGTCGCCGAGGGGTGTCACCGCACAGGCGCCCACCTCGTCCACGTCTCTACGGACTACGTCTTTGACGGCACGCTCGACCGGCCCTATCACGAGTGGGACCTGCCCGCCCCTCGGTCCGTGTACGGCGCGTCGAAGCTGGGTGGCGAGCACGAGGCGCAGGAGCTCGGCGCCGACGCCGCCGTGGTGCGCACGTCATGGGTGTGCGGAGCAACGGGCGCGAACATGGTGACGCTCGTGCGCCGGATGGCCGCCGAGCGGGCCGGGCAGGTCGGTGGGCTGGCGTTCGTCGACGACCAGCGCGGCTGCCCGTCGTTCACCGCCGACATGGCGCCGATGCTGCGGCGCATCGCGCTCGATCGACGCTCGGGGATCATCCACCTGACGAACCAGGGCGCGGTGACCTGGTACGAGTTCGTCGTGCAGATCGTCCGCGCCCTCGGCCACGACCCGGCGCTCGTTCGTCCGATCTCCACGGCCGAGCTCGACCCGCCACGGCCGGCACCGCGGCCGGCCAACAGCGTTCTCGACAACGCGGTGCTGCGCGCCGCCGGTCTGCCCCTCCTGCGGGACTTCCGAGATGGGCCGCTCCAGGAGCTCGTCGCCGACCTGGAGCAGCAAGAGCACTCGTAGCCTGCCGGCCCGTGGGATTCACCCGGGCCGAGCTGGAGTCCTTCCGCGACGCGACAGTCCCTGACCTCGTCGGCCCGGGTCTGCGGCTCCTGTTCGTCGGGATCAACCCTGGGCTGTGGACCGCCGCCACGCAGACCCATTTCGCCCATCCGGGCAACCGCTTCTATCCCGCCCTGCGTCGGGCCGGGATCATCGACCGCGACATCGACCGCCACGGGGGCTTCACCGACGACGACCGGCGCTACCTCGTCGGGCGCGGCATCGGGATCTCCAACCTCGTGGCGCGGGCGACGCCACGGGCCTCCGAGCTGTCCGCCGCCGAGCTCGCCGACGGCGGGCGCAGGTTGCGCGACTTCGTCAGCGAACACCGCCCGCGTGTTGTCGCCGTCGCCGGCATCAGCGCCTATCGCCACGCGTTCGCGCTGCCCCGTGCCGCGCTCGGCCGGCAGTCGGAGTCGTTCGAGGGCGCCGAACTGTGGGTTGTGCCCAATCCCAGCGGGCTCAACGCTCACCAGACGATCGACTCGCTGGCCGCCGCCTACCGCGCGCCAGCCATCGCCGCCGGCATCCTCACCGAGGACTGACGGATCAGGCCGGAGCGCGTTCGGCTTCCGCGCGGTTGGTCAGGTACCACTCGATGGTTGAACGGAGGCCGTCCTCGAATGGCGTCCGAGCCCGCCAGCCGAGCACCTGCTCGGCCTTCGACGCGTCGACTCGGCGACGCGGCTGGCCGTCGGGCTTCGTCGGATCCCACCGCAGCTCACCGTCGTAGCCGACGAGGCGGGCGATCGTCTCGACCGTCTCGCGGATCGTCACCTCCCGGTCGGTGCCGAGGTTGATCGGCTCGACAGTGCCGGGAGCGGAGTCATCGAGCTCGGCAGCCAAGACGATCGCCTCGGCGGCGTCGTCGACGTACAGGTACTCGCGACTGGCCCGTCCCGTGCCCCACACGTCGACCTTCGTCTCTTCGCGCTCGCCAGCCTCGACGCACTTCTTGATCAGCGCAGGGATGACGTGCGACACCGCCGGATGGAACTTGTCACCGGGCCCGAACAGGTTGGTCGGGATGAGGTAGGCGAAGCGCTGCCCGTACTGCGCGGCGTTGACCTGGGCGTGCACGAGGTGCGCCTTCTTGGCCAAGCCGTAGGGCGCGTTGGTCTCCTCGGGGTAGCCGTCCCACAGGCTTTCCTCACGGAACGGCACGGGCGTGAACTTGGGGTACGAGCACACAGTCCCGAGGAGCACTGTCCGCTCGACGGACGGGGCGAATCGCGCCGCCTCGATGACGTGCGTGCCCATGAGCAGGTTGGCGAGGTACAGCGGCGCCGGCTCGGCTTGGTTGTACCCGATCCCACCCACGCGTGCGGCGAGGTGGATCACCGTCGACGGCTGGTGGTCGGCGAGCAGCTGCTCGGCGGCGCCGGGCAGCGTGAGGTCGTACTCCGCGCTGCGCGGCACGACGACGTCGATGCCCTGCTCGGCGAGGCGAGCAACGACCCGTCGCCCGAGGAATCCGGCGCCACCGGTCACGACGACGCGCTGGTCGACCAACGGGCTCACTGCCATGCGCGGCGATGCTACGAGCGCGCTTGCCATCATGGGTGGCATGCGCGTCGCCTACACGCTGGAGCAGTGCTGGCACGACGTGCCTGGCGGGACGGCAGTCGCCGCCCTCGAGGTGGCCCGCCGGCTCGCCCCTCGCCCCGACGTGACGCTGGTCGGCGTCGCCGGTCGGCATCGCCACCCACCTGCGCCGCCATGGCGGGCGCCGATCCCGATCGCCCAGCTGTCGCTCGGCCGGGTGCTGCTCTACGAGGCGTGGCTGCGGCTCCGTCGCCCGCGCGTCGAGTCCGTCACCGGCCCCATCGACGTCGCGCACGCCACCGGGATCGTTCCGTGCGCGACGGCCGCACCGTTGGTGGTGACGTTCGCCGATGTCGCATTCCTCCACGAGCCGGACCACTTCAGTCGCCAGGGGCTACGAGTTCTGCGCCGCAGCCTCGAGGTGACGCGGGATGCGGCGCAGCTGGTGCTCACTCCCAGTGAGGCCAGCCGGCGCGAGTTGCAGGACGCCGGAATCGATGGCCGACGCATCCGTGTCGTCCCGTGGGGCGTCGACGTCAGTCCGGCGACTCAGGAGGCGATTGCCGCTGTGCGCCGGCACTACCAGTTGCCGGAGCGCTTCGTCCTCTACGTCGGGACGCTCGAACCGCGCAAGAACCTGCGCCGCCTCGCCGATGCGGCCGGCCGCGCGACTGACCCGCTTCCCCTGGTCGTGGTCGGTCCGGACGGGTGGGGCGACGCCGTCCGGGACGTCACCGGCGACGTGCGGTTCCTCGGGTTCGTGCCCGGCGATGACCTCGCTGCGCTGTACGCAGCCGCGTCGGTCTTCGCGTATCCGAGCGAACGGGAGGGGTTCGGCCTTCCGGTCGTCGAGGCCATGGCTCAGGGCACGCCCGTTGTCACCAGCGCCGGGACCGCCACGGAGGAGGCCGCCGGCGGGGCCGCGGTGCTCGTCGATCCGCTGGATGTGGACGCCATCGCCGCGGGCCTCGACACAGCCCACGATCAATCGGCGGTGTTGGCGAAGGCGGGCCTCGCCCGCGCCG
Organism: uncultured Acidimicrobiia bacterium; assembly: GCA_963774635.1. Classification (GTDB taxonomy): domain Bacteria; phylum Actinomycetota; class Acidimicrobiia; order Acidimicrobiales; family Ilumatobacteraceae; genus JALZMG01. The sequence continues at coordinate 70,549 of CAVZFS010000024.1, read as the reverse complement.
GCGCGCTGACATGGGAGGCGGCGGCGGACGCGACGCTGGCCGCCTACCGCGAGGCGCTCGGCGTGGATCGGGCATGAAGCGGGGCGGGGCCGGACTCACGTCGCACGAATCCGGCAGGCGCGACTCGGGCTCGGACGCCTGGGAGGAGCTGGCGCGGGAGAACCCGTTCTGGGGTGTCCTCAGCCACGATGCGTTCGTCGGCGCTTCCGCGTCCTCGATCCCCGAAGAGTTCTGGCGAAGTGGGGAGCTTCACGTCGCGCGAGTGCTCGACACGATCCGGCGCCGATTCGATCCGTCGTTCTCGCCGCATGCGGTCCTGGACTTCGGATGTGGAGTCGGACGTCTCCTCCGACCGTTCGCGTGGGAAGCAGGTGAGGTCGTGGGCGTTGATGCGTCCAGCACGATGCGCTCGCTCGCCCTGGCCACCTTGCGTGAGAACGGTGTGGAGAAAGGGCGGGTCGTGGCCACGACCGGCGAGCTCTTGGAGCACGGGTGCTCGTTCGATCTGGTCCACTCCGTCCTCGTGTTCCAACACCTCCGGCGCCACGTGGGGGAGCAGGAGCTCGAGCGGCTGCTCGCCGTGCTGGCCCCCGGTGGATACGGGGCGCTCCACTTCTACCTGGGCCGGAATGTCCCGTGGCTGCGTCGCGCCGTGGGCACCGCGCGCGCTCGATCTCGCCTGATCAACGTCCTCGTCAGCACGCTCCGAGGTGCCCCGACCACGGAGGGGCTGCCATACGAGATGAACGCGTACGACCTCCGACCGCTGATCGTCAGGCTGATCGACGCAGGAATCTCTCAGCTCTGGGTCGAGGCGTGGCTCGACGGAGAGGGAACGGATGCGATGCTGTTCTTCAGACGGGACACCCATCGGTGAGGCTGCCGTCACCGTCTATCGTCAGACCCTCGATGGCGACCGGCGACGAAGCGGCCGACGTTTCGGCCGACGTCTCGGCCGACGTCTCGCCGTCGGCCACGGAGGATCCGCACAGCTCATCGGAGCCGGCACGCGAGCTGGTCGTCGGCGTCAACCTGCTGTGGTGCCTACCCGGCGAGGTGGGCGGGTCGGAGGAGTACCTCGTTCGTCAGCTCACGGGCCTCAACGAGGGCGGTCCGAACATCCGTGCGACGCTGTTCGTCCTCCCCGGCTTCGCGGCTGCACACCGCGACCTGACCTCGCAACACGAGGTCGTGGTCGCCTCACTCGACGCCCGGCGGCGCAGCCGCCGCGTCTGGTCGGAGGCCACCTGGCTCCCGCGCCGCCTCCACGGGCTCGACGTCGTGCACCATGCCGGCGGCACGGTTCCGCCACGGTCCCCGGGACCGATCGTGCTGACGGTCCACGACCTCCAGTACCGGACGTATCCCGGGTACCTGACGTCGACCAAGCGCCGCTACCTGCAGGTCAGCGTGCCCCGCTCGGTCCACCGGGCCCGGGTCGTCGCCGTGCCGACGCGCTACGTCCGCGACACCGTCGTCGAGGCGTTCGGCACCGACCCTGAGCAGGTCGTCGTCGTGCCCCACGGGGTCGACCCACCAGTCACGTGGACCGACGAGGCGACCCTGCGGCGCCGACACCACCTCGGGCAGCGACGGCTCCTCGTCTACCCAGCCATCACCCACCCCCACAAGAACCACCGACTGCTGTTCGATCTGCTGTCGGGGCCGTGGGGTGATCCGGACCTACTGCTGGTCATGTTGGGTTCGACGGGGCTGGCGGAGCAGGAGGTCGCAGCGACGATCGAGCGGCTTCGGCTCGGTGCGCGCGTGATCCGCCCGGGTCGAGTCACCGATGCCGACCGGGATGGGTTCATCGCTGCCGCTGAGGCGCTCGTCTTCCCCTCTGAGTACGAGGGATTCGGCGCGCCGGTGCTCGAGGCGATGTCGCTCGGCACGCCGGTGGTCTGCAGCGACCGGGCGGCGCTCCCGGAGGTCGCCGGCGACGCCGCACTGGTGCGGCCGCTGACCGTCGAGGCGTGGGCGACGGCGCTCGACGAGGTGGCGGCGCACCGCGACGAGCTCGCCGCGGCGGGCCGGCGGCGGGCGGCGTGGTTCACGACCAAGGGCTCCGGCGCCCGCCTGGCCGAGGCCTACCGCCTGGCCGCGGCGGCGCGATGAGCGATGAGCGTCCTCTGACCACTCATCGCTCATCGCGTCGGCTGCGTCTCGTCGTTCTCGGACCACACTTCGAGCCGGATACGGCGCCGACGGGGCGGGTGCTCACGCGCATCGTGCACGAGCTCGCCGCCCGTGGGCACGAGCTGCATGTCGTCGCTGCGTTGCCGTGGTACCGCGAGCACGCCGTCGAGCCTGCCTGGACGGGCCGACTCGTGCGCCGCCAGCGCGTCCCGTGGGGGTCGATCCGCCGCGTCCATCCGTTTCCCGGGCATGACCGTCGCAACCTCCCGCGCCGGGCCGTCGGCTTCGCCGGGTTCTCACTCCTCGCCGGGTGGAGCGGGCTCGCCGCCGGAGGGTGGTTCCGCCGGCACGATGCGGTGATCGCGATGTCGCCGCCGCTGACGATGGGCATCACCGGGCGCCTCGTGGCGTGGAGCCACCGGGCGGCGCTCGTGTTCAACGTGCAAGACATCTTCCCCGACGCCGCCGTCGAGACCGGTGCCATCTCGAATCGCCAGGTCATCGCTGCGGCCTCGTGGCTCGAGCGCCTGAGCTACCGCAGCGCGGCCGCCGTCACCGTCTTGTCGGAGGACCTGGCGGAGAACGTCCTCGGCAAGCTCCCCGTGACCCGGAGTGATCGTGTCCGCGTCATTCCCAACTTCGTCGACACGGCGCAGCTGCGGCCGGCCGATCGCATGACCGCCTACCGCCGTGAGCTCGGCATCGGCGACGAACCCGTGCTCCTCTATGCCGGCAACGTCGGGTACTCGCAATCGTTGGAGCTGCTCGTCGAAGCCGCCCGGCGTCGGCCCGACGTCACGGTTCTCATCAACGGCGATGGCTCGGCTCGCCCTGAACTGGAGCGGGCCGCGGCAGGCCTCGCCAACGTGCGCTTCGCCGGCTACGTCCCAGACGAACGTCTCGGCGAGGTGCTCGCCACCGGCGACATCCACACCGTGCCGCTGCGCCGTGGCTTGGCTCGCGTCAGCGTTCCGTCGAAGATCTATTCGATCCTCGCTGCGGGACGCCCGGTCGTGGCGGCCATTGATGCCGACACGGAGGTGCCGAGGATCCTGACAGCCTCCGGAGCTGGCATCTGCGTCCTGCCCGATGATCTGGACAGGTTCGTGGCAGCGGTCGACACGCTCGTCGACGATCCTGGCCGGGCAGTCGAGATGGGCCAGCGGGGGCGCCAGTGGGTCGAGCAGGCGGCCTCGCCGGCTGCCGTCGCCGAGGCCTACGAGCGGCTGGTTGTCGAACTGCGTCCCTAATGCGGCCGGCGCCGGAGAGCGCATGTTCGAGGGGGCCCGGCGGCACGGCGGGGCTCCAGCGCGTTCGCCGGCCGCATCGTGCACGGCAGGCCGCGCGTCAGACGTGGAGACCCGCCGTTCGGACCGGGGCTCCGCACCTTCGCCGGCGTCGAACACGCTGACGGCCGACCGCAGTGACCCGCCGGTAGCCTCGCGGGTTCGTGGTCTCCTCATCGTCGACCAAGCGGGCGGCCCGCCTCGCCAAGAAGGGCAAGGGCAAGCGCGTCCGCTTCCAGGGCGGGACCTTGTTCCCGATGATCATCCTCGCCATCGCCGTGATCGGCCTCGGCACCATCGTGTACGCACGCCAGAGCCAACCGGAGGCCGACGCCTCCCCGCCAACCATCAATGACCACTGGCATGCCGCGTACGGCTTCAGTCTGTGCGACGAAGAGGGCTTCACCCAGCTCGCCGGCGCCAAAGAGGAGACCGACGCCAACGGGCAGCTGATCAGCTCGCAGTTCCTGCGCACCGGCGTGCACTCGCACGACGACGGCGTCATCCACTGGCACCCGTACACCGCCGCCTCCGTCGGCAAGCGGGCCACGCTCGGCGTGTTCCTCGATGTCTACGACGTCGAACTGACCGACGACTCGCTCAAGTTCCCCGACGAGCAGGGCGGCAAGGAGTACATCGAAGGCGAGACGCAGTGCGACGGTGAGGACGGCGAGCTGAAGGTCATCGTCTGGGACGACTACAACGACACGGGCGCCGGCACGACGTACGTCTCGAACTTCAACGACATCCGCGTCGACAGCAACAGCATGGTGTTCTCCATCTCCTTCCAGCCCCAGGGGACCGAGGTCGGGATGCCGGACTGGGCGGCACAGCTGCCGGAGCTGGGGGCGGCCGACGACAGCTCGCCGGTACCGACGTCGATTGCCGGATCGGTGCCCCCCGGCGAGACGCTTGCCGCCAGGCGCCACGATCGCACCGAGTCAGACGGTGCCACCAGGCGGCACGCTCAACCCGACTCAGGGCACCACGGAGGCACCGACCGCGACGACCGTCGCGCCGAGCTCCAACTCGCCGCCGACAACCGACTGATGCAAGCCGTCGTCCTCGTCGGCGGGTTCGGCACCCGCCTTCGACCGTTGACCAACGTCGTCCCGAAGTCGATGCTGCCGATCGCCCACGTGCCGCTCATCGCGCGACTGATCCGCCGCCTCGAGCGCGGTGGCGTTGATCGGGCGACGCTGGCGCTCGGATTCCTGCCGGAGCCGTTCGTCGAGGCGTTCCCCGATGGCCGGTGCGGCGGCGTGAGGCTCGACTACGCCATCGAGCCTGAGCCGCTCGACACGGCCGGCGCGATCCGATTCGCCGCCGACCACAGCGGGATCGACGACATGTTCGTCGTCGCCAACGGCGATGTGCTGACCGACCTCTCCGTCGCTGCGCTGGTGGCCGCCCATCGCGAAGCGGGTGCCGAGGCGACGCTCCATCTGATCGGCGTCGACGACCCGTCATCGTTCGGCGTGGTGGAACGGGATGCCGACGGGCGGGTGGTGCGCTTCGTCGAGAAGCCGGCGCCTGGCACCGAGCCGAGCAACCTCATCAACGCCGGCACCTACGTGTTCGAACCCGAGGTACTGGCGCGTATCCCCGCCGGGAAGCCGGTCTCCGTCGAGCGCGACACGTTCCCGCTGGTCGCCGCCGGTGGTCGTCTCCATGCGCTGGTGACGAACGACTACTGGATCGACGCCGGTCGGCCGGACACCTACCTGCAAGCCAACCTCGATCTCGTCACCGGGGCCCGGCCGGAGAAGGCGCCGGCGATCGCTCCGGGCGCCTCCGTGGCGGCGTCGGCGACCATCCTCGACGCCGTGATCGGAGATGGCGCGGCCGTCGGTGATGGTGCGACGGTGTGTCGGTCGGTCCTCTTGCCAGGAGCCGATGTCGGTGCGCGAGCATTCGTCGAGGACTCGATCGTGGCCGGCGTGATCGGCCAGGAGGCCCGCCTCAGTCGCACTGTCGTCGGCGCTGACGCCAAGATTGCCGATCGTGAGCAGCTCCGCGACGCCCGAGTCCCTTCCGATTGATCTCGAGGTCGCACCGGCGGAGGCGCCCTCGCCGGAGCGGGAGAGTCGTGGTGTCCTCGTCATCGGTGGTGCCGGGTTCATCGGTTCGCATCTCGTCGACCGCTTGATCGCCGAAGGTGAGGCGGTCGACGTCGTGGACGACCTGTCGACCGGATCCCTCGCCCACCTGGCCGACGCCCGCACCGCGGTCGCCACGGGCGTGTCCAGCGAACTGCGCATCAGCACCCTGGACGCCGGCAGCGACAGCCTGACCGAGCTCGTGGCCTTGCGGCGACCGCGGGACATCTACCACCTCGCGCTGTTGCCGCAGCAGGACGCCCCACCTGCCGCCCACGGCCGCGCCTTCAACTTCGTCCTTCGAGTGCTCGAGGCGGCCCGTCGCCATCACGTCGAGAAGGTGGTCGTCGTCCTGCCGGCCAACGCGCTGTACGGCCATCCCGCCGGGCGCGACCTGCCGGTCAAGGAAGGAGCGTTCGCGCCACGCGGCGTGCGTGGCGTGGTCGCCAAGGCGATCATCGACCTGCTCAACGCCTACCGCGAGCAGTACGACATCGAGTTCACCGCGCTGGCGACCACGACGGTGTACGGCCCTCGCCAGCGACCCGACGGCGGGGTCGTGGCGTCCATGCTGGACGCGGCGCGCCGCGGTCAGGCACCGCGGCTGACCGGTGATGGCCGCCAGACGCGCGACTTCGTGTTCATCGACGACGTGGTCGACGCACTGGTGCGCTCGGGCCGGCGCGGCGGCGGACTCGTCGTCAACATCGGGACCGGTGTCCAGACCTCGCTCCGCGATCTGTGGGCGGCGATCGCCCCGGACGGGCCCGCGCCGACGTTGGTGCCGGCCCGATCCGACGAGCTGTTGCGCTTCGCCGCATCTCCCGTGCGTGCCCGCATCCACCTGGCCTGGTCGCCGTGGACCGGACTGGACGAAGGGCTCAGCGCGCTGCGTTGAGCGTCGTTCTGGCCAGGTGTGCGGCCACGCCCGGGTCGCTCATCACGGAGGGCACGACCAGCGGACGCATCCCCGCCGCGGCCACCGCTGGGCTCAGGTGCTCGTCGACCGGGTCGATCACGAGCGTGTCGGCGATCGGCGCGTAGAGACCTGCCACACCGACGACCGACCGTTCGTGGCCGAGCTCTGCGAGCAGTCGGTCCGCGGGACCCTTCAATGCCGCGCCGCCGACGATTGGTGAAACGGCGACCACCGATTCCCGGCGAGACGCCAAGAGATCGTCGATCCCGGCGAGAGAGCGGATCGGTCCGACGGAGACGATGGGGTTGGACGGCGCCACGACGATGACGCTCGCCGATGTGAGGGCGGCGATGACCTCGCTCGTCGGTGGCGCGCCGGACGGCTCGACACGGACGGCCTCCACGGCGACCGCGTGGTGCAACCGAACGAAGTACTCCTGGAACGGGACCGGGTCACCGCCGGCCAGCACGATCGTTGTCGCGACGCGCTCGTCGGTCATCGGGAGCAGCCGCACGTCGACGCCCCAGGCCAGCCGGATCTCGTCGGCGATCACGGTCGGACGCGCGCCCTCGGCCACACGGGCGGTCCGGTAGAGGTGGGTGGCGAGGTCGCGGTCGCCGAGGTTGAACCAGGTCGGGGCGGCACTCGACGCGGGTGGGCGAACGGCGGTGTAGCGCTCGAGGGCCGCCATCGCCGCCCACGTCTCGCCCGCCAGGCCCCACCCGCGCGCGGGATCGATGGCGCCCGCAAGCGTGTAGGTGACGGTGTCCAGATCGGGGGAGATGGACAGACCGTGGAGCACCGTGTCGTCGGCCGTGTTGACGACGGCGGCAACGTGCCGCGGGTCGACGACTTGCACGACGCCCAGCAGGAAACGGGCTGCTCCGACGCCACCAGAGAGGACCGCGACGTCTGTCACTGGTGCCTCATGTCGACCGTGCGAGCGAGCGAGCGCCAGCGAGGGAGCGGCTGCGCGGCCTGCGTGGCCGGGGAACGCCGTGACCGTCATGGTGCGTCCACCATTCGGCGGTACAGACGCACGAGTGCGTCCGCCGTTGATGCCCACGAGAAGCGCTCCAGGTTCTTCCTGCCGGCGACGACGAGCTCACGTCGGCGGGCATCATCGGTGATGGCGCGGGTGAGCCCGGCGGCGAGGGCATCGAGATCCTTGGGCGGCACGAGCTCGACGCCGCCGCCACCGACTTCGGGGATGGACCCGACGGCGGTCGCGACGACAGGCAGCCCGACGGACTGCGCCTCGAGGATCGGGAACCCGAAGCCCTCGTCGAGCGACGGATAGGCGAGGACCGAAGCGTGGTGCAAGAGCCATCCCTTCGTGCGCTCGTCGATCGGCCCGAGGCGGCGTACACGGCGCTGGACCGAGGCGGGCTGGGCGACGACGGCATTCTCCACCGCCGAGCTGTCGTCACCGTCCGCCCCAGCCAACACGAGCTGCGCGTCGCCGAGCTCCGCTGTTGCGAACGCCGCTACGAGCTGGGGCAGGTTCTTGCGGCGCTCCATCGTGCCGAGGGCGAGCACGAAGGGCGACCCGCGCAGACCGAGGCCGGTCGCCGCCCAGCCGTGCTCGTCGCCGGGGTCGGGTGGCACCGTCAGTGGCGCAAGGTGGATGACCTCGACCCGGTCGGCTCCGAGCAACGTCCGGACGTTGTCGGCGGTCGCGGTACTGGAGGTGTGGACGACGGCTCCGGCGCGGACGCTGCGTCGCAGCACGTCGCCGGCACGGCGCACCGTGGCTGTGGCGCGGTCCGGATTGGCCAGGAACCACGTGTCGTACACCGACACGACGCGCGGATGACGGCTCGGCGGCACCACGTAGTTCGTGCCGTGGATCACCTGGCTCGCGCCGAGCCAGCGATCCATCGGAGGCCAGTCGGCACGCGACCACAGTCGTTGGGCGAGGGCGGCGGGCAGCGGCAGCCGGCGCACCGGTGGCCGCGGTCGCGTGCGGAAGCTGAGGAGGTACGGCGTGACGTCGACGCCGGGGTGCTCGTCGAGCGCTTCGACCATTGCCGCCACCGCTGCTCCGATGCCCGTCCGGTGACCGTGCAGCGGCCCGACGTCTAGAGCGAGGCGAACCGGATCCATGCCGCGGCAGGAGCGTACCGGCACGTTCAGAGCTGCGGCCGGTGAAGGCGCTGGAGCGCCCGCCGCGCCGAACCGGGACATCCACCCCCGAACGACGTGGCCGGCGCCCTAGGATCCGGAACCCATGCCGCGAGCGTTCATCACGGGCATCACCGGTCAGGACGGTCAGCACCTGGCGGAGTTCCTGTACGAGCAGGGCTACGACCTGTACGGGATGGTCAAGGGCCAGAACAACCCCAAGGCGGCGGCCGTCGTGGAGGAGATGCCGTTCGTCGAGCTGGTGGCCGGTGACCTCGCCGACCTGCCGTCGTTGGTCGCCGCCCTGGAGGTGGCGCAGCCCGATGAGGTCTACAACCTGGGCGCGATCAGCTTCGTCGCCCTGTCCTTCTCGCAGGCCGAGCTGACGGCGAACACCACGGGGCTCGGCGTCCTGCGGATGCTGGAGGCGATCCGCATGGTCGGCGGGACGCAGAACAACCCGATTCGCTTCTACCAGGCGTCGTCATCGGAGATGTTCGGCAAGGTGCGGGAGAGCCCGCAGAACGAGCTGACGGCGTTCCATCCCCGCTCGCCCTATGGCTGCGCCAAGGTCTTCGGTCACGACATCACGGTCAACTACCGCGAGTCGTACGGGCTGTACGCCTGCTCAGGGATCCTGTTCAACCACGAGGGGCCGCGCCGCGGCATCGAGTTCGTCACGCGCAAGGTGTCGAATGCGGTGGCTCGCATCAAGCTCGGCCTGCAGCACGAGTTGGTCTTGGGAACGCTCGAGACCAAGCGCGACTGGGGCTTCGCCGGTGACTATGTGCGGGCGATGTGGATGATGCTGCAGCAGCCGGAGCCACAGGACTACGTCGTGGCGACGGGGGAGACCCACACCGTCCGGGAGTTCGTCGAGCGGGCCTTCGCCGAGGTCGGCATCGAGGACTGGTCGCGTTACGTGCGCCAGGATCCGAAGTTCTACCGGCCAGCCGAGGTCGACCTGCTGATCGGCGATGCCACGAAGGCCCGCGCCGAGCTCGGCTGGCGCCCGGAGGTGGACTTCGCGTCACTCGTCAAGATGATGGTGGCGAACGACCTGCGCCAGGAGGCGCGGAAGGCCGCGATCGCGCTGCAGTGAGACCTTCTGTCCGTAGGAATCGATCGTTGTGATGCGATCCTGACGGACAGAACGGGAGATCAGCTCTCGAGCGGCATGTCCGTCATCGCCTCGAGCATCGAGCCCGCGTCCGGGCGAGCGCCGCCGGCCAGACGGTGGCGCAGCGACAGCCCGAACGCCGTCACCGACACCAGCGAGGCGAGGAGCAGTCCGATCTCGACCCGGCGGAACAGGTCGTCGCTCGACAGCCACGTGCCGAGCAGGAAGGCGACGACACCTGCGAACCATCCGAGGGCGACGAGGGAATGCCCCTTCAGCGCGATCACTGCCTGGGCCAATGCCAGCGCCACCATGTACAGGGCGCTGCCGAGCGCCAGCATGGCCAGCGTGCGGCCTGACAGCTCGGCGTCGTAGACCAGCTCGACCGCCCACGGGCCGAGGATGTAGGCACCGACCGTGCCGACGATGCCAACCACGCCGACGATGATCATCAGCCGTCGCAGTCCGGCCAGGAACTCGTCCAGCTCGCCCCGGGCCGCCAGCCGGGTGAGGCGAGGAAGCAGGGCCGCCTGCACGGCTTGGAACATGAACAGCGGGATGCGCGCCAGCAGCACGCCATAGGCGAACTGGGTGACGGCGGCTTCCTGTCCGGGCTCGGCCAGCAGCGTCGTGGCGATCGGTCCCGCATTGAGCAGCGCCGCGGCGAACACCGAGCCCAGCAGCAGCCATCCGAGGTTCGGCGTGACCTCGCTCCAGGTCGCCTCGGGGCCAGGATCGGTCCGCAGACCGCCGCTGAAGAAAACGATCCCGACGCCGACGAGCGGCGCCAGCGCAACGGCGAACCCGTACGGTGCGACGGCGGTGACACCGACGACAGCCAGCGAGACGCACAGGATGATGCGCACGACGCCGTCGGTGCCCATGACGATGGCGTACTTGTGGAACCGATGGGAACCCGAGCAGATGCCTCGGGCGAGGTGGGCCGGCGCATACGCCGCGAACGCGGCGACAAGCGCGACCACCATCATCCAGTTGCCATCGAAGTAGTCGGTGGCGAGCCACGGGCTGACCGCCAGGATGGCGACGACGACGATGGCGGCGAGCACCGATCCGAGGCGGACGATCTTGCTGACGACCGGTCGGCCTCCCTCACCCACCGCTCGGCGGTGGGCGAGCGCCCGCGCGAGCTCCTGTTCGAGGGGCAGGAAGAATCCCGGTGCCAGAGCGAACGTGGCGAACCACAGCGACGCGATCGGCGTGAACTGATCGTCTCCGCCGACGGCCCACGTGCCGACCTTGAAGAAGGCGTAGGTGGCGATGCCCCCGATGAGCAGGGCTGCGGCGACCGGAACGGTGCCCTCGGGGAGAGGGGTGCGCGTGGTCGTCGTGGAAGACACGAGAAGTCGAGGCTACCTGGGAGTTCGGCGACCGGTCGGTCATCAACCGGGACGCGACACAGCCGCCGTCAGGCGACGGCGGCTGCATCGTTGGGGGGCTGGTACGACGCGCTCAGGCGGCGTCGCGAACCCGCTCCACCTGCTCCTTCACGAACTCGACGACCTGGTCCTGAAGCGCCTGAACACGCTCGACGGTCATCGCCGCGAGGCCGATGCCGACGTAGGCGGCGTCGCGGGCGAAGGAGGTCACCTGATCGACGGTGGGCAGCTCCACGTCCTCGATCTTGGGGAGGTCGAACTTCGGCAGCTCCCACTTCGGGAGCTCGAAGTCGGGCAACTCGAACTTGGGCATCTCGAACTGGGGCAGCTCGAACTTCGGCCATTCGATGTTGCGGAGGTCGAAGGGGTTGCTGGTGGTGGCCATGGTGGTCTCCTCGGTGGGGGGTGATCGATTGCTGTGTTACACCATATCGCATAGCGCTAACTATTGCAAGCACTTCGGCAAGCTCATCGTGAAATCAGGTGCCGGTCCCCCCACAGCCACCACCGATAGCCTCGCATCTCCGTGGAAACCGACGCCCCGCTCGCGCCATCGGTGGTGGCCGTCGTCGTCGTCCACAGCCCAGGACCCTGGTTCGACGACGTGCTTGCCTCGCTGGCAGCCCAGGACTACCCGAACCTCAACACGCTGTTCCTGCTGACGACGAGCGTCGGTACCGACGCCGGCGCGTCCGACGTCCGGCGGCGCATCTTCGAACGGTTGCCCGAGGCGTTCGTCCGCGAGCTCGGCGCCAATCCCGGCTACGGAGCCGCCGCCAACGAGGTGATGCGGCTCGTCGAGGGAGAGAGTGGGTTCTTCTGCTTCTGCCATGACGACGTGGCGCTCGACCACGACGCCGTCCGCCTGCTCGTCGAGGAGCTGTACCGCTCCAACGCCGGCGCAGTCGGTCCAAAGCTCGTCACGTGGGACGACCCGAGCGTGCTCCAGCACGTCGGCCTGGGCCTCGACCGGTTCGGTGAGGTCGATCCGATCACGGAACCAGGTGAGTACGACCAGGAGCAGCACGACGCCGTCCGCGACGTGTTCGCCCTGCCGTCGGCGTGCCTGCTCGTGCGTGCCGACCTGTTCCGGGCGATCGGTGGGTTCGACCCCTCAGTCACGTTCCACGGCGACGACATCGATCTGTGCTGGCGGATCCACCTGCTCGGCGCCCGCATCGTCGTCGTGCCCCAGGCCCGGGCGCGCCACCGCGAGGAGCTCGAGGTTCGGCGGCCGGACCTCCACCACGACCTGCTCCGCGCTCGCCATCGCATGCGGACGGTCGTCACGCTGACGGGTGGCACCCGACTTCCGGTGCGCTCGGTCGAGATGGTGCTGCTGACCGGCGCCGAGCTCGTGATCGGAGCGTTCACCGGGCGTCTCTCGGAGGCGTGGGCGTCGGTTCGGGGACTGTTCGGGTTGATCCCACGCACGCCCGCGCTGCTGGCCCGCCGTGGAGCGATCGCCAAGACGCGCCGCGTCGGAGACGATGAGATCCACGACCTGCAGAACCGCGGCAGCGCGCGGCTGACGTCGTTCCGCCGAGGTCGCGACACCGAGACGTACATCGGCGCGGAGACGAACGTCCGGCGATGGCGCGAGAGCTCGCTGGCTGTGACGGCGACGTGGATCCTCCTGCTCGTCGGGATCCTTCTCGCCAGCCGCACGTTGATCGACCGCCGAGTACCGGCGGTCGGCGAGTTCCTACCGTTTCCATCGAGTGCCCGGGACTTCCTCGGCGATTTCGCGTCGGCGTGGAATCCCGGGGGACTCGGCAACACCGTTGCCAACCCGACGGGCTGGGCCGTCGTGTCCGTCGCCAGCGTGCTGTGGCTGTTCCGGATGGGCCTCGGGCTGACGATGCTCGTCGTCGGGCTGATCATCGTTGGTGTGTGGGGTGCGTGGCGGCTGGCCACCGTCAACCCGACCAACCGTGCCCGCATCACGGCGACCGTCGTCTACGCCGCCGTGCCGCTCGTCCCAGGGGTGATGTCGACGGGCAACCTGTCGGGCCTCGTCGCCTACGCCGCCGTGCCGTGGTTCGTCCACCTCCTCCGAGTGGCGGTCGGCATCGGCACGCCTGATCCGGCGGCCGCCGCGACCGATCTCGTGGAGGGCGTCATCCCACTCGGCGGGCGTGAGCGCGTGCGCCGGACCGCGCTGCTGCTGATCGTGACCGCGCTGGCCATCGCGATGGCGCCCGGGATCGCCATCGTCTTCACCGTGATGGTCGTCGTGCTCGGCGTGACGACGCTGATCGTCGGCGGAGGCGTCCGCATCGCAGGATGGATGACAGGTCTCGGCGCGTTGGCGGTTCTCGGTGGGTGGCTGCTGAACCTGCCATGGGCCATGACGTGGTCGTGGGCCGACCTCACCGCTCCACCGCTGGCAGGACCGAGCGGTCGGGGACTCGTCGACACGGCCGCCATGGCGATCGGTGATGCGCAGTTCGAATGGCTCGCGATCGCCCTGTACCTCCCGGTCGTGGCTGCGCTCGCGGTGTCGCGAGCGTGGCGGCTGACGTGGGCGGCGAGGGGAGCAGGCCTCGTCCTGGTGTTCCTCGCGCTGGCCATCCTGCAGGATCGCGATGCACTGCCGTTCACGATGCCCGACGTCGGGATGCTCCTGGCGCCCGTGGCGCTGGGACTCGCGCTGTCAGCGGCGTCCGCGGTCGCCTCGTTCTCTGCCGACGTCACCGGGCGCACGTTTGGCTGGCGACAGCCCCTCGGCCTGCTGTCGATCGCGGCGGTCATCGTCGGGCTGGCGCCTGCGGTGTTCACCGTGCTCGACGGCTCGTGGTACCTGCCGCGCGTCGGTGCGGTCGAGCTGGTCGAGGGAGAGCTGCCGACCGCGGCGGACGTCGGCGACTACCGCGTGCTCTACATCGGCGATCCGCGCCTGATCCCCTTCCCGTCGACCGACCTCGGCGACGGCGTCGCGATGGCTCTCGTCGACGATGGCCGGGCCGACCTGCGCGATCGGTGGGCGGTCACCGACCAGGCCGCCGACGACGACTTGCGTGCGGTGATCGACCAGATCGCCGGCGCGACGACGCAGCGCGCCGGGCGCATGCTGGCACCGTTCGGTGTGCGCTTCATCGTGGTGCCGCTCGTGGACGGGGTGGCGTCGACGAACGCCGACCCACTCCCGGTCCCCGGCGGGCTGCTCGAGTCGCTGGGTGGCCAGCTCGATCTCGTCCGTTCGATCACCTCCGCGTCGTTCGCCCGCTTCGAGAACCAGGCTGTGATCCCGACGACCGCCCAGCTCGAGGGACCACTCGCCGAGGCGGCCGCTGGCGACTCGGTCGACCAGCTGGTCGCCGTGGACACGAGCGGGGCGGCTCCGGTCCTCGTCGGGGCCGAAGCGACAGGCGCCGCGTCGGGTGAGGTCGCAGACGGAGTGGTGCACTTCGGTACGCCGCTCGACGAGGCCTGGCGGCTGCGCGTCGGAGGCCAGGACGTCGCGGGACGACTCGGGTTCGGGGTCACGACCGCATATGACGTCGGCGCACCGGGCGCGGCGACGCTGGACTACGAGAACCCGTCATCGCGGACGTTGTGGCTCGTCCTGCTGGCGGTGCTGTGGGCGCTCGCGTTGCTGGCGGCCAGCCGGCTGGCGGTCCCAGGGCGGTTCCGCATCGCGCGTGGTCGGGATGAGACGCTGATCGACCTCGATGCCGAGCCGGGTGCCGACCTGCCGCCACCAGGCGACGGGACCGGGTTCGGCGGCACCTACGTCGACGGCGAGGAGCTGGTCGAGCCGCCGGTGACGGAATCGACGGCCCAGGCCCAGCGGGGTCCGGCGCCGTGATCCTGCGGCGGCTGCCGATCCTGGCGGTGACGGTTGTGGGCCTCGGCGCGCTCGTGGTGGCGGCGCGGGACACGGAGGAGCCGGTCGAGGCGACGTTCGCACCGGTCCCTGGGCCGTGGATGCCCGCTGCCTCGCCGGCAGGTGCGCTGACCAGCACGTGGTTCTGTCCGGGCGTGCCGTCCGGCGGCGAAACCGACGTCGCGGGAAGCTTCGTCGTGGCCAACGACGGCGCGAATGCGATGACGGCGCGCGTGACGTTGATGGGCGGCCCGGATCAGGCCGTCGAGCAGGCGATCACCGTGCCGCCGTACGAGACGCTGGCCGTCGACGCGGCCGCGGTCGTGGCGCCGTACGTCAGCGCGATGGTCGAGATCGACGGCGGCGGGGGAGCGGTCGAGCAGCGGGCGCAACGTCCGTCCGGGGAGTCGATCGGCGTGTCGGTGGCACCGTGCACGACGCAGACATCCGAGGCGTGGTACCTGGCCGAGGGGTTCACGGCCGGTGGCGCCGTCGAACAGCTGATCCTGACGAATCCGTATGACGACGTGGCGATCGTCGACATCGGCTTCGCCACCGCCGCCGGGTCGCGCCAGCCGGCGCAGCTGCAGGGCAAGCCGGTGCAGCCGCACTCCGTCGAGGTGATCGATCTGGCGACGATCGCCGCTCGGGACGAGGCCGAGGTGGCGGTCAAGGTCGAGGCGACGTTCGGCGAGCTCGTGGTCGGGCGGGCGCAGGTGTACCAGGGCGAGGGCCGGCTCGGCTACGGCGTGGGGCTCGCTGCGCCGGCGCTGCGGTCGCAGTGGTGGTTCGCCAACGGCGACAAGGGCACCGGCGTGACGGAGCGCTACAGCTTGTACAACCCGACCGAGGACGACGTCGAGGTGCAGCCGACGTTCCTCGGGATCCCGCAGGGCACGGATCTGATCGAGCCGATCGTCGTGCCGGCACGGCAGCTCGTCACGTACAGCTCCGATGACGTTGCCGGGCTCCCCGACGGTCGCCACGCCGTGGTGTTCGCGACGACGGATGTGTCGCAGTCGATCGTCGTCGAACGGGTCGTCACCCGGACGATCGACGAGGTGCCGACGACATCGGTCGTGCTCGGCGCCGTGTCCCGCCCCGAGGACGGCTTCGTCGCGGACACGTGGACCACCGTGATCGGGCCTGGCGAGGCGACCGAGGATGCGCTCGTCGTCTACAACATCGAGGCCGCCGACGCCGTGGTGACCGTGCAGGCGGTGACGCCGTCCGGCATCGTGACGGTGCCGTCGCTGGAGTCGGTGCCGCTGCCGGCCGGTGGGCTGGTTGGGATCCCGCTCACGGAGCCTGACGTGCTCGACAATCAGCTGATCATCCGCTCGACGTCCCCGGTCTTCATCGAACGGTCGCTGCGCAGGGAGCCGGGAGCGCAGGGGCGCGTCGGATCCTGGGCCATCCCCGTCGTCGGCTGAACGAGCGAAGCGAGCGAAGGTCCGTGCAGCGGTTGCTGATCGCCGCGGCGATCGTGGTGGTCGTCGTCGCCGTGGCCCTCGTCGTGCGGCACCGGCGGAGGCCTGACGCCCCGACCCAGGCGCGCGGGACGGTGCCGGCGCAGGTCGACCGCGCCGACTTCTCCCGGCCCGAGGCGGCATGGCTCGTGGCCGTGTTCACGTCGGCGACGTGCCACACGTGCGCCGACGTCGCGGCCAAGGCGGCCGTGCTGGCCAGCGACGACGTCGCCGTCGACGTGCTCGAGTTCCCAGGGGAGCGACGGGTCCACGAGCGCTACCACATCGACGCCGTGCCCACTCTCGTCGTCGCCGACGCCGACGGCGTCGTGCGGGCCAGCGTCCTCGGACCCGTCACCGCCACGGACCTCTGGGCGCTCGTCGCCGCCGCCCGCTCCCCTGGAGACTGACACCCCCTGCGTACGGTCGCCGCATGGCCGACAACGCGATGCGCGCCGTTGCCGAGCTTGCAGCCGCTCAGCATCGAGCATTCACCCGCCAGCAGGCTGCCTCGCTGAACTTCAGCCGACGTCGCGTCGCCACTGCGCTGCGTGCCGGGTGGCTCACCGAGCCGTTGCCGGGCGTGCTCGTGATGAGCGGGGCAACGTCGACATGGCACCAACGGCTGATGGTCGTCACGCTCGGTGCCAACGGAGTGGCTGTGGCATCGCATCGCGCCGCTGCCCGACTGCACCACCTCGACGGCTTCGATCACGCCGGCATGGCCGTGATCGAGGCCAGCGTGACTCGAGCCTGCCGAATCACCTACCCAAATGCAGTGTTCCACCACGTGAGACCGCTGGAGCCGCCGGACCTGACGACCGTCGACGGCATCCGCTGTACGACGATCGCTCGGACGCTGGCCGACCTGGGTTCGGTCGTGCGGGATCGCCGGCTGGTCGGACGCGCGCTGACCGACGCTCAGACGCCGCCACATCGGCCCGATGTCCCTTCGGGCGACCGCGGAACGCCTGCACCGACCCGGGCAACGAGGCACGGGTGTGCTCCTGCGCCTGCTCGACGCCATCCCGTTCGAGGGCGCCGTCCCAGCTTCGTGGTTCGAGGAGCTACTGGCGATGTGCGTCGACGACCCAGCGCTACCGGTGATCGTGCCTCAATGCCCGATCGTCGCCGAGGACGGGCGCGTGGTCGCCAAGACCGACATCGGCATTCCCTCCGTCAAGCTCGGGCTCGAGGCGCACAGCCGGCGGTTTCACTACGGCCCGGTCCGCGAGCCACTCGACGAGGAGCGCGATCTCGCCGCGGCGTGCTGTGGCTGGGAGCTCCTCTACCTCGGTTGGTACGCAGCGAAGCGTCCCGCCGAGGTACTGGCGATCGTCAAACGAGTCGTCCGGGCCCGCCAGACTGCGCTCTCGGGCGGTGAACGGTGAGTTGAGCGTACGGATATCGGTACGCGTGGCTCACAGATCGCCAGAGGGGTCGACGTGAATCGATGACCCGGCGGGCGGGACGTCAGGTCTCGCGCTGGTGGTGCGCGCCGGTGGCGGCTTCGGCGTCGGACTCGGGGTCGAGGACGTTGGCCTCGAACACCGACATGTCGCCGGACTCGGTCAGCCCCTGCTGGATGTAGTTGGCCACCTCGCGCCCGTCGATGGTCTCCCGCTCGAGCAGTGCCTCGGCAACCAGCTCGAGCCCGCGGCGGTGCTTGAGGAGCAACTCGGTCGCCCGCTGCTCCTGCTCGGTGAGGATCCGCGCCACCTCCTCGTCGAGGAGCTTGGCGGTGTCGTCGCTGTACTCGCGGCCGCTGGTCATCAGGTCCTCGCCGAGGAACACCTGCTGCTGGCTGCTCCACGCCATCGGGCCGACCCGATCGCTCATGCCCCACTCGCGCACCATCCGCCGGGCGATGCTCGTGGACTGCTCGAGGTCGTTGGCCGCTCCGCTGTTGACGTGGTTGAAGACGATCTTCTCGGCGACCCGACCACCCATCGCCTTGCAGATGGTGTCCTCGAAGAACTCCAACGAGTACGTGTGGCGCTCCTGCGGAAGGCTCCACGTGACGCCGAGGGCCATGCCCCGGGGCAGGATCGTCACCTTGTGCAGCGGGTCGCCGTGGGGCAGGACGGTGGCCAGCACGGCGTGGCCGCCCTCGTGGAACGCCGTCGCCCGCTTCTCCTCCGCCGACAGGATCAGGCTCTCCCGCTGGGCGCCGAGCACGACCCGGTCACGAGCGTTCTCGAAGTCGATCCGCTCGATCTCCTTCGAGCCCCTCCGGACGGCGACCAGCGCCGCCTCGTTGACGAGGTTGGCGAGATCGGCGCCCGACATGCCCGGCGTCGCCTTGGCCATGATGCCGAGGTCGACCTCGGGGCTCATCCGCTTGTCTCGGGCGTGGACCTCGAGGATCGCCCTGCGCTCCTCGGACTCCGGCAGCGGGACGACGATCGAGCGGTCGAACCGCCCGGGGCGCAACAACGCCGGATCGAGGATGTCCGGCCGGTTCGTGGCGGCCATGATGACGATCCCCTCGGCCGTCTCGAAGCCGTCCATCTCCGACAGCATCTGGTTGAGCGTCTGCTCGCGCTCGTCGTGTCCGCCGCCGAGTCCAGCGCCTCGCTTGCGGCCGATCGAGTCGATCTCGTCGATGAAGATGATCGCCCGGCCCATCCGTCGCGCCTGCTGGAAGAGGTCGCGCACCCGGCTGGCGCCGACGCCGACGAACATCTCCATGAAGTCCGACCCGGTGACGGACAGGAAGCCGACGCCGGCCTCACCGGCGACGGCCCGGGCGAACAGCGTCTTGCCGGTGCCTGGCGGTCCGACCAGCAACATCCCCTTCGGCACCCGTGCGCCGATCTCGCGGAAGCGGTCGGGCATGCGCAGGAAGTCGACCACCTCGGTGATCTCCTGCTTGACGCCCTCGTAGCCGGCGATGTCGGCAAACGTGGTCGAAGGTTTGTCCGCCGTGTACGCCTTCGCCCGGCTGCGACCGATGGACATCACGTTGCCCATCTGGCCGGCGGCCCGACGCTGCATCCAGACGAAGAAGCCGATGATCAACAGCACGGGCAGCAGCAGGCCGGCGATGTTGACCAGCCAGTTCGTGCCCTCGGTCTTGAACGAGTACTCGACGCCCTGCTCCTTGAGCAGCGCCTCGTCCTCCGCTGACACGCCCCGGTCACCACCACCTGTGGTCGTGAACTCGGTCCCATTCTCGAACGTCCCGGTGATCGTGTTCGAGTCGTTGTTGATGACGACCGACTCGACGTTGCCTTCCTGGACCTGGTCGATGAACTGCGTGTAGGTCAGCTTCTCGCCCGCGTCGCTCGGCCAGAAGGAGGGCAGGATCAGGGCCAGCGCGACGACGCCGAGGAGCACCCACATGGTCCAGCGCGGCCAGCTGCCCGGGCGTCGCGTCCCGTCGGGGTTGCCGCCGCCGCCCGGCTGGTTGGGGCGCTGATCGCCGGAGGGACGCTGCGGGCCGCGCCCGCGGCCCGGAGGCGGCGGTGGGGGTGGCGGCGGCAGGTTGCTCATCG
Organism: uncultured Acidimicrobiia bacterium; assembly: GCA_963774635.1. Classification (GTDB taxonomy): domain Bacteria; phylum Actinomycetota; class Acidimicrobiia; order Acidimicrobiales; family Ilumatobacteraceae; genus JALZMG01. The sequence goes on along the minus strand of CAVZFS010000024.1, from coordinate 50,670 downwards.
GGAACATGCTACGGCTCCGTAGCGCGGCTAGCTCGTCGGAAAGTGCGGCTGTGCCTGCTCTTACACAGCTATTACGTACTCCAGCGCGGTGCTGCGGCGGTCGCTGACGTGCCAGCCTTGGGGCACCGACAGCCCGGCGGCGTGGCGTTCGCACATGTCGTAGCCGTGTGGGTCGCGCTCGTCGCTCAGTTCGTCCAACCAGACGCGCGCCCGCCGGTACTCGTACGTCAGTGTGACAGTCGCCGGCTCGGCGCAGCCGGGTCGCGAGCACTGGCGGAGCAGCCCGTCCGGAGACACGGCCGGTCACCGTACGAGACGCCCACATCGCGGTGGTGGACCGTTCATTGCGTTCCCCGGCCACGCAGGCCGTCGCTGGCCGCTCGCTCGCTGGCGCTCACTCGCTCGCACGACCGGATCAACTTCCCGCGGCGACTGCCTAGGGTGGGGCTCCGTGCGGGTCGACGTGACGCGAACGGCATTGCGAGACGCCGGCCGGCCGATCGACGTCCCCGTCGCGGTCGTGACCTGGGTCGCCGCGTTCGTCGTCGGACAGCTCGCCTCCCTGCTCATCCTTGCTGCCTCCGGTGAAGACGACATCGATTTGGTGCCCATTCCCACGCTGTTCGCGGCCGTCGCCGCGACCTGGGTCGCCTATCTCGTCGGGCTGTGGTACGCCTCCCATCGCTCCGGGACCGGTGACGTCGTCGAGGACTACCGGTTGCGCGTCAAGGTCGTCGACCTCGTCGGGATCCCAATCGGCGCGTTGACCCAGCTCGTCGTCGTGCCGCTCGTGTACCTCCCGCTGTCGAAGCTCTGGCCGTCGACGTTCTCGGAGGACCAACTGTCCGAGACCGCCGAGGACCTGGTCGATCGGGCCAGCGGGGCGACGATGGTCCTGCTCGTCCTCATGGTCTGCATCGGCGCGCCGATCGTCGAGGAGCTCGTCTACCGGGGATTGCTGCAGGGCTCCTTCGCCGCCCGCTTCGACCACGTCGTCGCCTGGCTGGTGGCCAGCGTGTGGTTCGCGGTCATCCACTTCCGTCCGGTCGAGTACCCCGGTCTGTTGACCTTCGGCCTCGTCGCCGGCGGGTGCTTGCTCGTGACGAGACGCCTCGGCACGCCGATCCTCGCCCACGTCGCCTTCAATGTGACCGGCCTGCTGATGGCGGTCCAGTGACCGCGAAAACACCCACGATGCTGGCATGATCGTGCGTCGCGATGGATGTGAGCCGAGCGAGTTCCCGAGCGAGCGAGCAAGTTGACTCGGAGCAACATGGTTCGACGTCGCTCGAGGAGCGGTCGGTCGCGGTGATCGAGGCACCGCCGGCAGAGCCCGTCGACGTCCCGCTCGTCGACGACGAGGAGGAGGCCACGCCGGCCCGGGGCATCAGCGGTGCATCGTGGGCCGCTCGCGCCGTGCGGCGCATCTTCCGACGTCCCGTTCGCTGGGCCCAGCGACCGTGGCCGGCCGATCGGATCGTCCGGTTCGTCGTCACCGCGCTGTCGCTCGTGATCACGACCGTCGTGATGATGAACGTCGTCCACTTCAACCCGCTCAACATGGGCGCCGACCTCATCTTCGATGACACCACGCCGACCGGCGGCGACATGGGCGCCCACGTCTGGGGCCCGGCCTTCCTCCGCGACCACCTGCTGCCCAACTTCCAGCTGTCGGGCTGGAGCATGGACTGGTACGCCGGGATGCCCGTCTACCAGTTCTACATGGTCGTTCCGGCGCTGGCGATCGTCGCTCTCGACACCGTTCTCGCCTATGGCGTGGCGTTCAAGCTCGTGGCGATCTCCGGCCTCGTCAGCCTGCCGTTCTGCTGCTGGGCGTTCGGACGGCTGGCTCGCTTCCGCTATCCACTTCCGGAGCTCTTCGCCTTCGCCGGCATGCTCTTCGCCCTCGACGAGAGCTTCAGCATCTACGGCGGAAACCTGAAGTCGACGATGGCCGGCGAGTTCTCGTTCTCGATCGCCCTCAGCCTGATGATCCTCGGCTTCGGCCTGCTCGCCCACGGCATGCAGACCGGGCGCTTCCGCAATTGGGCAGCCATCGTGCTGGCCCTTGCCGTCGTGTGCCACGGGATCGTCGCCATCTACACGGTGATCGGGGCGCTCGTCATCGTCCTCGTCAACACCGACGGTTGGAAGCGCTTCATCTTCGGATTGACGGTGGGTCTCAGCGTCGTGCTGCTGTCGGCGTTCTGGATCGGGCCCTTCCTGTCCAACCACGACTACATGACGGACATGAAGTACGGCGCCCGGCCGGAGGGCGTGGACGACTCGTTCTACGACATGTTCTTCCCGCTGACAGCACCGCTGGACTTCCTCGTGACGACGCTCGCCATCGTCGGCTTCATCGCCTGTGTGGCACGGCGGCACGTCAACGGCGCGGCGCTCGGGATCATTGGGCTCCTCACCGTCGCCGGCGTCTACGCGACGCAGGAGAGCCTGCCGATCATCGGCCTGTTGTGGAACCCGCGGCTGCTGCCGTTGCTGTACTTCCTCCGCTACCTCCTGATGATGATCGGCATCGTCGAGATCGTCGGCCTGCTCGTCAACGCCTGGCGCGACCGGCAGACCCGCGAGCCGATCGGGTGGCTCGCCGGATCCATTACCGCCGGCACGGTCGGCCTCTCCGTGCTGGTGGTCCTCGGCTTCATGTTCGAGGTCCTGCCAGGCGACGGCCGCACGACGTTCCACGACAAGAACGTGTACTCCTGGGGCCCGTTCCTGAAGGGCCCCGAAGGCTGCCGACGCGCAGGGCGACGGGTGGTCGCGGTACAACTTCATGGGCTACGAGGGTCGCACCCAGTACCCCGAGTACTACGACGTCGTGCAGACCATGGCCGGGCTCGGCGCGACGAACGGCTGCGGCCGGGCCATGTGGGAGAACAACGAGGACAACGGTCAGTACGGCACGACGATGGCTCTGATGCTCTTGCCGCACTGGACCGACGGCTGCATCGGCTCGATGGAGGGGCTGTTCTTCGAGGCGTCCGGCACGACGCCGTACCACTTCCTGACGACCGCCGCGCTCTCCAAGCAGAGCTCCAACCCCGTGCGGGAGCTGCGGTACGTGAACAACGACGGGTCGGTGGCGGTGCCGCACCTGCAGGCCCTCGGCGTCAAGTACGCCATGGTGCGCACGGCGGAGGCGCAGCGAGAAGCAGCGCTGCAGCCCGAGCTCCAGCTCGTGGCGACGAGTGGCCCGTGGGAGATCTACGAGGTCGCCGACGCCGACGTCGTCGTGCCGCTCGACGTCCAGCCCGTCGTCGTCAACCACCGCGACGGCGACCAGCGCGAGCGCAATCTCGAGCTCGGCACCAGCTGGTTCCAGCAGCCGGACGAGTGGGCGGCCATGCCTGCCGACGACGGTCCGGAGGACTGGCAGCGCATCGACGTCGTCGTCGACGAGAACCGCCTCGTGCCGGACCCCAACCGGCCCGCCGACGACCCCGACACACGTGGCGAGCAGGTCGACATCGTCGTGCCCGACCAGCGGATCGACCCGGTCGCGCTGCCGGCGGTCGAGGTCAGCGACATCCAGATGGGCGAGCAGGAGCTCTCATTCCGGGTCGACGAGGTCGGTGTTCCGGTGCTCGTCAGGGTCAGCTACTTCCCGAACTGGGAGGCCGATGGTGCCGATGGGCCCTACCGCATCGCCCCCAACATGATGGTCGTCGTGCCGACCGAGCAGGAGGTTCGCCTGCACTACGGCCGAAGCTCGTCGGACCTGTTCTTCTACGCGCTCACGCTGGTCGGCATCGGGTTGCTGATCTTCTGGCGGATCCGCGGCGATGCCCGCTTCGACGAGCCGGCGGCTGTCCCGGCCGGGCCGCCGAGCGAGGATGACCTCCTCGTCCCGCCGCCCCCGCCTGACCCATCCCGGCCGCCGGACGAGGTCGACTTCCGCGTCCCGGATCCGGCGCCTGTCACAACAACTCCACCGGACGACGGCAACGGCGACCAGTAGCCTCTGGCCGCGCATGCACGCGCTCGACGAGATCGTCAAGGCCTATGACCTGCGCGGCGTCGTCCCCGACCAACTCGACGCGGGCGTCGCCCATGCCGTCGGGGTCGCCTTCGCCCGCTTCGCCGCGTCCGATCGGGTGGTCGTCGCCCGGGACATGCGGCCGTCCGGTGTGGAGCTCGTCGCGGCGTTCACCGAGGGCGTGCTCGAGCAGGGCGTCGACGTCGTCGATCTCGGGCTCGGCTCCTCCGACCTCCTGTACTTCGCCGCCGGGTCGCTCGACCGGCCCGGGGCGATGTTCACCGCGTCGCACAACCCAGCTGAGTACAACGGCGTCAAGCTCTGCCTGTCGGGCGCTCGGCCGGTCGGCATCGACAGCGGCTTCCGGGAGATCAAGGTCATCGCCGAGTCCGTGCTCGAAGGCCGGGGTCCCCGCCCGTCGGCGGCCCGCGGTCGGCGCACCGAGCAGGACCTGCTGCCGGCGTTCGTCGACCACGTGATGTCGTTCGTCGACGTCGAGCGGCTACGCCCACTGCGCGTCGTCGCCGACACTGCGAACGGGATGGGTGGTCTCGTCGTGCCGGCGGTGTTCGAGCGCCTGCCGTCCATTGAGCTGGAGGTGATGTACGGCGAGCTCGACGGCACGTTCCCCAACCACCCGGCCGACCCGCTGCAGCCGGCCAACCAGCGCGACGTACGGGCCCGCGTCGTCACCGGAGGCTTCGACGTCGGCTTGGCCTTCGACGGGGACGCCGATCGGGCGTTCGTCATCGACGAGACCGGAGCAGGCGTCTCGGGTTCGACGACAACGGCGATGCTGGCCGTAGCGATGCTCCGCGAGCACCGCGGGGCGACGATCCTCTACAACCTGATCTGCTCGCGGGCAGTGCCGGAGGTCATCGGCGAGCACGGCGGGATCGCGGTGCGCACGCGGGTCGGGCACTCGTACATCAAGCAGTTGATGCTCGAGACGGGAGCGGTGTTCGGCGGCGAGCACTCCGCCCACTACTACTTCGCCCGCAACTACCGGGCCGACAGCGGTCTGATCGCGTCGGTGCTCACCTTGGCTGAGCTGTCGCGTGCCGACCAACCGCTCTCGGTCGTGCGCAAGCCCTACGAGCGCTACGTCCAGAGCGGTGAGATCAACACCAAGGTCGACGACCCGTCGGCAGTGCTGGCCAACGTGTCGGAGCGGTTCGCCGACCTCGCCCAGGACCGCCTCGACGGTCTCACGGTCGACGCCGGCTCGTGGTGGTTCAACCTGCGCCCGTCGAACACCGAGCCGCTGTTGCGCCTCAACCTCGAGGCCGAGACCCGCGAGGAGTGCGACGCCCGCGTCGCCGAAGTGCTGCTCCTCGTCGCCAGCACCTGAGACACCTACCAAGGAGCATTGATGGCCCTCGACCCCGCCCTCCTCGAGATCCTCGCCTGCCCTGAGGACAAGGGCCCGCTGTACTACGTCGAGGACGAGGCGTTGCTGGTCAATCCGCGGCTGCGCCGGGCCTACGAGATCCGTGATGACATCCCGGTGATGCTGATCGACGAGGCCCGCGCCCTCGACGACGAGGAGCTGGCCCGGCTCCAATCGCGCATCGACACCGAGGGCATCCGACCCACGTTCGAGGAGAACAACTGATGACGCTTTCCAGCCTCGCCAGCCGACGCGACTATCGGGTCGCCGACCTGTCGCTGGCACCGTTCGGGCGCAAGGAGATCCTGCTCGCCGAGCACGAGATGCCTGGACTGCGCGCCCTGCGCGCCGAGTTCGGCGCCAGCAAGCCGCTGGCCGGTGCCCGCATCTCCGGTTCCCTGCACATGACGATCCAGACCGCCGTGCTCATCGAGACGCTGATCGAGCTCGGCGCCGAGGTCCGCTGGGCGAGCTGCAACATCTTCTCGACGCAGGACCACGCCGCGGCGGCGGTCGTCGTCGGACGTGAGGGCACGGCCGAGAACCCGCAGGGCGTGCCCGTCTTCGCCTGGAAGGGTGAGACGCTCGAGGAGTACTGGTGGTGCACCGATCAGATGATGACCTGGCCGGACGCCGACACCGCCGGTGGGCCGAACATGATCCTGGACGACGGCGGCGATGCCACGCTGCTGCTGCACAAGGGTGTCGAGTACGAGAAGGCCGGCGAGGTCCCTGATCCGACGAGCGCCTCCAACCCCGAGCTGGCGATCGTCCTCGGGCTGTTGCAGCGCTCGTTGCGCAGCGACCCGACGAAGTGGTCCCGGATGGCCGCCGGGATCAAGGGCGTGACCGAGGAGACGACCACCGGCGTCAAGCGGCTGTACAAGATGCACGCCGACGGCGAGCTCCTGTTCCCGGCGATCAACGTCAACGACTCGGTGACCAAGTCCAAGTTCGACAACCTCTACGGCTGCCGACACTCGCTGATCGACGCGCTCAACCGGGCTACCGACGTGATGCTGGGCGGCAAGGTCGCCGTCGTGTGCGGCTACGGCGACGTCGGCAAGGGCTGCACCCAGAGCCTGCGCGGGCAGGGTGCCCGGGTGATCGTCACGGAGATCGACCCGATCAACGCCCTCCAGGCGGCGATGGAGGGGTATCAGGTGACGACGCTCGAGGACGTCGTCGGCACGGCCGACATCTTCGTCAGTGCCACCGGCAACGCGAACATCATCACGACCGACCACATGCATGCGATGAAGAACAACGCCATCGTCTGCAACATCGGCCATTTCGACAACGAGCTCGACATGGCCGGCCTCGCCCGGTCAGGCGCCACCCGCGATGAGCTCAAGCCGGGAACGGACGTCTGGCGCTTCGACGACGGGCATCAGGTCATCGTGCTGGCCGAAGGGCGATTGGTGAACCTCGGTTGCGCCACGGGGCACCCGAGCTTCGTCATGAGCTGCTCGTTCTCCAACCAGGTGATCGCCCAGATGGAGCTGTTCGCCAACACCGAGCGGTACCCGACGGGCGTCTACGTGCTCCCCAAGCACCTCGACGAGAAGGTCGCCGAGCTGCATCTCGGCGCGCTGGGCGTGAAGCTGACCAAGCTCACCGACGAGCAGGCCGATTACCTCGGCATCAACCCGAGCGGTCCCTTCAAGCCTGAGCATTATCGGTACTGAGCTTTCGCCGCCGAACCTGGAGGTTTGGCGCCGAGCTCATTGAGCGGCCTTCGGCCGCGCCGAGCTTGCAGTCGATCGACCGGGCAAGCCGGATCGATCGACGGTCGGGGGGCTCCGGCGGAGCCTCTGCCCCCCGAACCCCCCGCCACGTGTCCACGCGTGTCGCCTTGGGTACAGCGGGTCCATGACGCAGTACGGGATGACCCTCTCGAGCGAGGAGCACGCTCCTCGCCGCCTCGTCGACATCGCCGCGTTGGCCGAGGCGCACGGATTCGACTTCGTCGGGATCTCCGACCACTACCACCCGTGGGTGGACGAGCAGGGCCACTCGCCGTTCGTGTGGTCGATCCTCGGGGCGATCGCCGAGCGGACCGAGCGCCTCGAGGTGGGCATCGGGGTCACGTGCCCCACGTTCCGCATCCACCCGGCGATCCTCGCCCAAGCGGCGGCGACCTGCGCCCACCTCCTCGACGGCCGGTTCACGTGGGGCGTGGGCTCGGGCGAGGCGCTCAACGAGCACATCCTCGGCGAGCGGTGGCCACCGGCCGATCTGCGCCTGGCCCGCCTCGAGGAGGCGGTCGAGATCGTGCGCAAGCTGTGGGCGGGCGAGGAGGTCACCCACCGGGGTGAGCACTACGTCGTCGAGAACGCCCGGATCTACGACCCGCCGCCACAGGCCGTGCCGATCGTCGTTTCCGCCTTCGGTCCGGCCGCAGCCGAACTGGCCGCGAGGATCGGCGACGGACTGTGGGTGACCGGTCCTGACAAGGAGATCATCGACCTCTTCCGGGAGAAGGGCGGCACGGGACCGGTCTGGGCACAGACCAACCTGTGCTGGGCGGAGGACCGAGACAAGGCGATCCAGACGGCCCACCGCATCTGGCCCAACACGGGCGTGCCAGGCCAGCTCAGCCAGGACCTGTCGACGCCGGCGCTGTTCGAGCAGGCCGCCGAGGCGGTCACGCCGGAGATGGTCGCCGAGTCGGTGCCATGCGGTCCGGACGCCGGCCCGGTCCTGGAGAACGTGCAGAAGATGATCGATGCCGGCATCGACCACATCTACTTCCACCAGATCGGCCCGGACCAGGAGGGCTTCTGCGCGTTCTGGAAGGAGGAGCTGCAGCCGCAACTCCGTTCATGATGCGGCCGGCGAAGGCGCTGGAGCGCCCGCCGTGCCGAATCGGGGCTTTGCCTCTGAATGACGCGATCGCTGGTGCGTGCATGATGCGGCCGGCGAAGGCGCCAGACCGCTTCGTCGGTGAGATCGCCGGCACCGGCACGGCGTCCGGCGTGCGCCTGGTGATCGGCGCCTGGAGCACGTCTCCCCTCGGCACGTTCGCCGACGCCATGGTCGAGGACGCTGATGGGCGACGCGTGCTCGTGGCGCCGAGCAACGCCGTCGCCGCCTACGTGTCGTCCGTGTACTCGTTCGACGAGGTCGTCGTCACGCCGGTCGGAATCGTGCGCACGCCGGCCGGCCTGGCACTGCACTGCTCCCTGCTCTCGGTCGAGCTGGCGATCGGCGAGCGCGATCTACTTGGCCGCCTCCTCCACTCGCTGCCACGTTCGTTGAGCACCAGTCCCAGGTGGGCGGCGGCCGTCGACCCGATCTGCCGTGTCGTCCTGCGCGACGTTCGTACGCGGGCACGAACGTCCGGAGCCGACGAGTTCTACGGTGCCAGCGACCGGCACCACCTGACCCGCGTCTCGGCCATGTGGAGAGGCAGCGATCTCGGGCCGATGGCTGACGTGGAGCCGCCCGTGCGGTTCGGCGGCAGTTCAGCGCCCCGCAAGCCGTCCATCGTGGCGATCACGACGACGGTCCGTCGACTCCCGTGAGCTCCGGGGGAACAGCCACGAGGAGTGCACGCCGTCGCTTCGTGACATCGAAGGCCGTTCCTCCGTCGACCGTCTCGCCGTCGACGGCCAGCCGCAGTGGTCCGCTCAGCGAGCGCACGTGCAGCGAGTCGACCAGCCGCTCCCGGTAGACGGGGCAGCGCTGGAGCCTCCCAATCAGCACGTCGACAACGAACCGCACACGGGCCAACCGACGGCCACCGAGAACCAGCCGGATGTCGAGCTGACCGTCGTCGAGGCGCTCTCGCCACGACGGTCCGAAGCCATCCGGCGCGTACGCGCCGTTGCCGATCCACCCCAACCACACTTCGGTGCGCTCGCCATCGAGCTCGAGCTGCAGCGGTTCCATTCGTGGCAGCTCCCGCACGAGGGAGGCGAGCAGCGCCAGCCACTTGCCGAGTCGGGGTTGCAGGCGCTCTCGAGTGTCCACGACCTGCGTGTAGCCGCCGAACGTCAGGGTGTTGACGAACGTGCGCGACGCGCCGCCAGCGATGTCAACGAGGCCGAGATCCATGTGGATCGCGGTACCTGCCCGCACCGCCTCGATGGCGTCCGACACGTCCTCGAGGCCGAGATCGCGGGCGAGGTGGTTGAACGTTCCGGATGGCACGGCCACGAGCACGACGTCTCGCGCGAGAGCGACCTCCGCCGCCGCGCTCAGTGTCCCGTCGCCACCTGCGGCACCCACGGCGACCGGCTCCCCGTCGCCGAGGACCTCGATGATGTCGTCGTCGCCGTCGAGGAGTCGGATCCGCGCGCCGGGCAGGCCGCGTCGCAGCTCGTCGGTCGGATCCGACGACCACATCGGACCCGAGTTGCGGTTGACGGCGATGGTGACGCCGGTCCCGTCCGGTGACGGTCGCCGCTCGGGGTCGGGAACACGATGCGGTCGCGCCGTCGCGGCGTCGTCGGGACGAGCCGGGAGCACCACCCGCCGTACCCAGGTCGCGGCGGCCAGCCCGGCGGCGGCCACAACGGCAGTGGTGAGCACGGCCCGGCGGCTCACGCGTGGAACGCCTCGATGACGGGGGCAAACGCGTCGAGCTGGTCGGTCGTCCCGTCGAGGCGAAGCGCAACGATCGCCTCCTGCACGCCCGCCTCGGCCCACGCCCGGTAGCGGCCGATGTGTTCCTCCACGGTCGCCACGATCGCACCGTCGCGCTCCGCCGCATCCGCGGACGCGCCCAGCACGGCAGCCTCTGACAGGTTCGTGATCGTCACGTCGTTGGGGTCGCGCCGTTCACCTTCGCAGTGCTTCCGCAGCACGTCGACCTTGCGCCGGACCGTCGTCGGATCGCCGAACAGGTTGCACATGTCGGCGTAGCGGGCCACCAGACGGAGCGTCCTCCGCTCGCCCGAGCCGCCGACGAGGATCGGTACGTGCTCCTGCAGCGGCCGCGGGTAGCACGTTGCCGCCGGCACGGTCACGGTACGACCGTCGAAGCGGGGGGTGCCCTTGCCCCACATCAACGGCAGCAGCTGCAGCGCGTCCTCCAAGCGGTCGTAGCGCTCACGGGTCGGTGGGAACTCCCAGCCGTACAGCTCGTGCTCGCGCCGGTACCACGCTGTCCCGAGTCCGCAGAAGGCCCGACCGCCCGACAGCACGTCCAGGGTGGCGACGATCTTGGCCACGTGGGCGATGTTGCGGTACGTGATGCCCGTGACGAGCGTGCCGAGCCGGGAAGATCTCGTCGACGCCGCCAGGTAGCCGAGGGCAGCGGTGCTCTCGAGCATGTCCTCCCATTCACGACCGACGCTCGGGATCTGAACGAAGTGGTCCATCACGGCGATCGAGCCGAAACCGACCTCCTCTGCCCGCGCCGCGATCGTGGCCAGACGGCTCGCCGTCTCGGCTGATCCGCCGGGCCACGTGAAGCGACCGATCTGCAACCCGAAGCGCAAGGGCATGGGATCCTCCGACTGCTGCTTGGCGGCGAGTGGGGTGGCGTAGAGCTCGTGTGGGACGACGACCACGTCCTGCGAGGCGCGGTGGACTCCATCGAAACCCTCGCTGTCGATCGCTGTGACGGTCACGGCCATGGCCCGCAGTTGGCTCGTGATCAGGGACGATGGCACGGCCTCCGGTCGGGCCCGGTTGCGGGCGCGGCACTCGCGCTCCGGCGTCTCGACGAGAACGGCATGGCAGGCCACGCCGGCGCGATCAGCGAGCACTCGCATCCGACTACGGAATCCAGGCTCGAGCGCCGTCGAATCGACCACCGTGAACAGCCGCCGGGCCAGCCGCTTGGTCACGATCAGCTCCAGCACCTCGAGGGCGTCAGCGCTGGCCCGCAGGTCATGGCGGTGTTGACCCACGACTGCTCGCAGATCGTCCCAGGACACGATCGCCGACCGATCGAACCAGCTCGCGGCCCACGTCGACTTGCCCGAGCCGGCCGGGCCGACCATCACGACGAGGCACGGATCAGGCAGCCTGATCGTCACGTCGCCCACGCCCGCTGTAACACCCCTTCATCATGATCGAGGCATGCTCCTGACGACCCGCTGTGCCGGCTGCGACGAGCCCGGCGCGCCCATCTGCCGGACGTGCCGGTTCGCCCTCGTCGCCCGGTTCCACCCGTCGGCGCCGGCTGGTGTGCTCGTGGCCGTGCCGTTCGCCGGCCGAGCTCGTGACGTCGTGCTCGGGTTCAAGTACCGCAATCGCAGGGCCGTCGCGGGGCATCTGGCCGGGCTGCTCGTCAACCGACTCGCTGGTGCCGGCCGTCGCGTCGACGTCGTGACCTGGGCGCCCACCGGGCGTCCCCGGCGGGCGGCCCGCGGCTTCGACCAGGCCGAGCTCGTCGCCCGCCACGTCGCCAGGCAGCTCGGCGTGCCGTGTCGACGACTGCTGGAGCGGGAGTCGGGAGCAGGCCCGCAAACCGGGACCGACCGGATCAGCAGGCTGCGCGGCCCGTCGTTCCGGGCCCATCCCAGCGTCCCGGCCCGGAGGATCCTCGTCGTCGACGACGTCGTGACGACCGGGGCCACGCTCGAGGCGGCGACACGGGCGCTCGAGGCTGCCGGCGCGACCGACGTGGTGGCGGCAGCGGTCGCCGCGACACCGGCGCCGGTCGTCGCCGTGCGGCAGGTCGCCTGAAGCAGCCGTTCTGTCCGTAGGAACCGATCGGATCCGGTGGATACCTACGGACAGTGCGGCTCGATCCGCGCTGCGGTTCTACGGTGTGCCCGCCATGTCCGAATCGCTCCCGCCGCCTCCGCCGCCTCCGGGAGCGCCGGGGCCCACCACCACCACCTGGGTGGACGCCGCCCCCAACGCCGCCTGCAGACGATGGCGCGAAGACCGGCCTGGTGATCGGGATCGTCGTTGCCGTGATCGCCGTGCTCGGCGTTGGCGCGTTCTTCCTCTTCCGTGACAACGACAGCGGCGAGGCGGCGCCGGAGGTCACGGAAGCCGACCTGACGATCCCCGAGGTCACGATCCCCGAGGTCACGATCCCCGATCTCACGATCCCCGATCTGACGATCCCGGATCTCACGCGGCCCGACTTCACGCTGCCCGACCTCACGCTGCCCTCCGACTCGACGGCGTCGGGCGAGATCCCGCCGCCGACGGAGGAACCCGACGGCCTCGGCGACGACTCTGAGCTCGACGCGCTGGCCCAGGACTGCTACGACGGCGACATGCAGGCGTGCGACGACCTGTACGAGGAAGCGCCGGCCGGGTCGGAGTACCGCACGTTCGGCGACACATGCGCGGGACGCCAGCCCGCCCTCACCCAGCGCTTCTGCATCAACACCTTCCCCAGCTGAGCGCCGGAGAGCCTCGCGGCCCAGCCGGTAGGCTGGCTCGCCGCATGGGCATCTTGGACCGCATCCTCCGTGCCGGAGAGGGCAAGAAGCTGAAAGCCCTCCAGGCCATGGTGCCGGAGATCGGCTCGCTCGAGCCGGAGCTGCAGCGGCTGTCCGACGAGCAACTGCGCGCCAAGACGGACGAGTTCCGTCAGCGCGTCGCCAACGGCGCCGATCTCGACGATCTCGCCATCGAGGCGTTCGCCGTCGTGCGCGAAGCCGCCCAGCGGGTCATCGGCCAACGACATTTCGACGTGCAGATGATGGGTGGCGCCGCGTTGCACTTCGGCTGGGTGGCAGAGATGAAGACCGGCGAGGGCAAGACCCTCGTCTCGACGCTCCCCGCCTACCTCAACGCCCTGGGCGGCAAGGGGGTCCACCTCGTCACGGTCAACGACTACCTGGCGCGCCGGGACGCCGAGTGGATGGGCAGCATCCACCGCTCCCTCGGACTCGAGGTCGGGCTCGTCATCCCAGGCGTCAAGTCGTCGCCTGCGGAGAAGCGGGCGCAGTACGCCGCCGACATCACGTACGGCACGAACAACGAGATGGGCTTCGACTACCTGCGCGACAACATGGCGGGCAAGCTCATCGACAAGACCCAGCGGGGCCACAACTACGCGATCGTCGACGAGGTCGACTCGATCCTCATCGACGAGGCTCGCACGCCGCTGATCATCTCCGGCCGCGTGGCCGACGCCGCCAAGCTGTACTACCGCTTCGCCTCGATCGTCCGGTCGCTCAAGCGTGACGAGGACTACGAGGTCGAGGAGGACAAGCGGGTCGTCGTGCCGCTGGAGGCGGGCATCGACAAGGTCGAGGCGGCGCTCGGGGTCGAGAACATCTACGACGAGGTGCAGCAGAACCTCGTCCACCAGATGCAGGTCGCGCTCAAGGCCAAGGAGCTGTACAAGCGGGACAAGGACTACATCATCCAGAACGGTGAGGTGAAGATCGTCGACGAGTTCACCGGCCGGATCCTGGAGGGTCGACGCTGGAGTGAGGGCATCCACCAGGCGGTGGAGGCGAAGGAAGGCGTGAAGATCAAGGAGGAGAACCAGACCCTCGCCACGATCACGCTGCAGAACTACTTCCGCATGTACGACAAGCTCGCCGGGATGACCGGCACGGCGGCCACTGAGGCTGCCGAGCTGATGAGTACCTACGAGCTGGGCGTCGTTTCCATCCCAACCAACGTCCAGGTGATGCGCGCGGATCAGCCCGACCTCATCTACAAGGGCGAGATCGGCAAGTTCGATGCCGTCGTCGAGGACGTCGCCGAGCGCCACGCCACCGGGCAGCCGGTGCTGATCGGCACGGTCAGCGTCGAGAAGAGCGAGTACCTCTCGCGCCAGTTGCAGCAGCACGGAATCCCTCACGAGGTGCTCAACGCCAAGCAGCACACGCGAGAGGCGCTCGTCGTCGCCCAGGCCGGTCGCCTGCACTCCGTCACTGTGGCGACGAACATGGCTGGCCGCGGCGTCGACATCGTCCTCGGAGGCAACCCCGAGCTGCTGGCCCGGCACGAGGTGCTGAAGGAGGGTCACGCGCCCGAGTCGATGGTCGACGCCTTCGCCCTGCCGGTCCCGCTCGACGAGATGCCCGAAGACTTCCGGGAGGCTCGGGCCAAGGCGATGGCCCGCTACGACGAGCTGGTCAAGGAGTTCAAGGAGGAATGCGCGCAGGAGGGCGAGCAAGTCCGCCAACGCGGTGGCCTGTATGTCGTCGGCTCCGAGCGCCACGAGTCGCGACGCATCGACAACCAGCTGCGCGGCCGCTCGGGTCGCCAGGGCGACCCTGGGGAGAGCCGCTTCTACCTCAGCCTCGACGACGAGTTGATGCGCCTCTTCGCCACCGGCGCGCTGTCGTTCGTGATGAACAAGGCGCTGCCGGACGACGAGGCGATCGAGGCGAAGATGGTCACGAAGGCCATCGAGCGGGCGCAGACCACGGTCGAGACGCGCAACGCCGAGATCCGCAAGAACGTCCTCAAGTACGACGAGGTCATGAACGAGCAGCGCAAGGTCATCTACGCGCGCCGTGACCAGATCCTGGAGGGCGTCGATCTCAAGTCGGCCGCCATGGACTACCTCTCGGAGGCGGTCAACGCGCTGCTCGAGACGCACTGCGCCAGCGCCGCTGACGACGAGTGGGATCTCGACGGGCTGTCCAAGGAGCTCAAGACGTTCTGGCCGTCGTCGATCGACGAGGATCGGCTCGCCGATTGCCGCAACACGGACCAGATGTACGACGTCGTCATGGCCGATGCCACGACGTACTACGAACAGCGCGAGTCCGAGCTCGGCGAGAAGGTGATGCGCGAGGTCGAGCGCCAGGTGATGCTGCGCATCATCGACCAGCGCTGGCGTGAGCACCTCGAAGAGATGGACTACCTCAAGGAGGGCATCAACCTCCGAGCGATGGGTCAGAAGGACCCGCTGACCGAATGGCAGCGCGAGGGCTACGAGATGTTCGGGGCGATGATGAAGGGGATCGCCCAGGACTTCGTGCGCTACGTGATGCACGTCCAGGTCGTCCGCAACGAGCCGGCCCCGGCGACACCCGTGCAGAACGTCACCGAGACCTCGGCCGAGGACGAGCCGACGGGCTTCCAGCGGGCCGCCACCACCGTCCCAGAGCCATCCGCGGAGCCAGCTGCGCCGGCGCCGGCCGCGCCGACCGCCATCCGGCAAGCGCCAGCGCAGCGCGATGGCCCAGACCGCGACACGCACGCCCGGCCGACAGGCCGCCAGCGGCGGGACCGCTCGTCCCGCCAAGCAGGAGACGGTCGTGAAGGACGAATGGTCGAAGACCCCTCGCAATGCGCCGTGTCCATGCGGGTCGGGTAAGAAGTTCAAGATGTGTCACGGCGCTTCTTGAGCGTCGATGCGTGACTTCACCGACGACCTGCGCGAAGTCCGGCGCCGCCTCGACGAGGCCGAGACGTACCTGCGCGTCGGTGAGCTGCGCAGCCGCCTGAGCGAGCTCGAGGTCGAGATCGCGCGGCCCGACCTGTGGGACGACGCCGACCGAGCCAAGGCGCTGACCGCCGAGTGGGCCAACGCCCGCGACGACCTGGCGAGCTACGACGCGCTGGCCTTGACCCTCGAGGACGTCGAGGTCCTCCACGAGCTGGCCCGGGAGGAAGGCGACGAGTCCCAGGAAGGCGAGATCGAAGCCGGGTTCTTGGACGTCGGCCGGCGCCTCGACCAGCTCGACCTCCGCAGCCTCTTCACTGGCGACCACGACGAGGCGGACGCCATCGTGCAGATCAATGCCAAGGACGGCGGAGTCGATGCGCAGGACTGGAGCGAGATGCTCCTGCGCATGTACGAGCGCTGGGCTGAGCGGCGCGGATTCAAGTTCGGGGTCGACGCTGTCTCGGAGGGCACCGAGGCCGGGATCCTGTCAGCCGAGTTCACCGTCGGTGGGCGCTACGCCTATGGCTTGATGACGAGTGAACGGGGAACCCACCGCCTCGTGCGGATCAGCCCGTTCGACAACCAGGGACGCCGCCAGACCAGCTTCGCCGCCGTGCAGGTCTGGCCGGCGATGGACGCTCCCGACGTCGAGCTCAACGACGCTGACATTCGCATGGAGGTCTTCCGCGCCTCGGGCGCCGGCGGTCAGCACGTCAACAAGACGTCGTCGGCGGTGCGGCTGATCCACGAGCCGACCGGCCTGATCGCCAGCTCGCAGGAGGAGCGCAGCCAGCTGCAGAACCGGGAGAAGGCGATGGGCCGCCTGAAGGCGATGGTGGCGGCCAAGGCCGAGGAGGAGCGGGCTGTGGAGCTTGACGCCATCGCTGGCAAGCAGGCGCAAGTCGGTTGGGGCAGCCAGATCCGTTCGTACGTGCTGCAGCCCTACCAGATGGTCAAGGATCTGCGCACGGAGATCGAGTCCGGGAACGTCGCCGCCGTGCTCGACGGCGACCTCGACGGGTTCATGGAGGGCTTCCTCCGTTGGCGTCGCGCGGGGCCCGACGCGTGACCATCCGAGTGTTTCCCGTCATCGGAGTGTTTCGCCGGGGGCATCCCCAGGCCGAACACTCGGATGGCTGCAGACACTCCGATGGGATCAGCCGGTAACCTTCACGAGCTTTCGTCACGAAACTGACACATGATCCGGCTCGAGAACGTCACCAAGCACTACCAGAACGACGTCGTGGCGCTGCGCGACGCCAGCTTCGACGTGGCGAAGGGCGAGTTCGTCTTCCTCGTCGGCCCGTCGGGTTCCGGCAAGAGCACGTTGCTGCGACTGCTCAATCGCCAGGACCGACCAGAGCAAGGTGCCGTCTGGGTCGCCGGGCGCAACATCATCGACATGCCGTCGAGTCGCGTGCCGCAGTTGCGGCGCAACATCGGCAACGTCTTCCAGGACTTCAAGCTGCTGTTGAACAAGACGGTCTTCGAGAACATCGCGTTCGCCCAGGAGGTCATCGGCAAGCCGAAGCACGTGATCGCCCAGCAGGTGCCTGCCGTGCTCGATCTGGTCGGCTTGGCGGGCAAGGAAGCGCGGTTCCCGCACCAGCTCTCGGGCGGCGAGCAGCAGCGCGTGTCGATCGCCAGAGCGTTCGTCAACCGGCCGCTGATCATGCTCGCCGATGAGCCGACGGGGAACCTCGACCCGGCGACCGGCGAGGGCATCATGCGCCTGCTCGGGCGCATCAACCAGACCGGCACGACGGTGCTGATGGCGACCCACGACCAGCGCATCGTGAACAT
The DNA here is from genome assembly GCA_963774635.1 of uncultured Acidimicrobiia bacterium. Classification (GTDB taxonomy): domain Bacteria; phylum Actinomycetota; class Acidimicrobiia; order Acidimicrobiales; family Ilumatobacteraceae; genus JALZMG01. The sequence goes on along the minus strand of CAVZFS010000024.1, from coordinate 33,204 downwards.
CATGCGCAAGCGAGTCATCCAGCTCGACCGCGGCGTGATCGTCCGCGACCAGGCGCGGGGTCTACGAGTGAACGAAGTTCACTCGTGCCGGCCGAGTGAGCGCCAGCGAATCGGACGGCGATGGGGTTCGGGGGCGCAGCCCCCGGAGGTGTACGAGTAGTGCTGTCGCGCCTGACGTACACGTTCCGCGAGACGTGGGCCAGCTTCCGTCGCAACACGACGTTGACGGTCGCCGCGGTCATCACGTCCGCCGTGTCGTTGCTGATCTTCGGTCTCACGCTCCTGATGCAGCGCGGGTTCGACAACCTCCTGGTCGCCTGGGAGGGCGACGTGGAGATGATCGTCTACCTCAACTCGGGCGCCACCGAGGAGCAGCGCGGCGTCATCCAGAACGCCCTCGATTCCCAGACCCAGCTGATCGACGACTTCTCCTACTGCGACACCAGCTGCTCACTCGCCGAGGCACAGCGCCTGCTGGCTGGCGATCCCGGCACGCTGGAGCTGCTCGACGAGACGAACATCCCGACGCAGTACAAGGTCGTGCCGACCGACGCCACGGACGTCGATGCGTTGCGCCAGCTGCGCGAAGGCCTGCGTGAGTTACCCAACGTTCAGCGCATCGTCCTCGCCGACGAGCAGCTGGACGTCATCTCCGAGCTGAAGGGCTTCGTCGGCCTCTACACACTCATCCTGTCGGTCGTGTTGTTGTTCGCCGCGATCTTGCTGATCTGGAACACGATCCGCACCGCCATGTTCGCCCGAAGACGTGAGATAGAGGTGATGAAGCTCGTCGGTGCGACCGACTGGTTCATCCGGATCCCGTTCATGCTCGAGGGGCTCATACAAGGGTTCATCGGTGGTATTGCCGCGTGCGGCGGGCTCTGGTTGATCAACAACCGATGGACCGCCGGCGTCGGCGAGTTCCCGCCCGACAGCGGGTTCGCCGCGCTCGTGGTGACCGACGGGTTCGAGTGGCAGGTGATGCTGCTGATCGTCGGCATCGGCATGGTCGCCGGCGCCATCGGCTCGGGGATCGCTGCCTCCCGCTTCCTTGACGTTTGACGTCTGATATCCGGGCTCCGCGAACTAGTCGTCGTCCCCGCTGCCGCGACCGCTGTTGTCATGGTCGTCGCCGTCGTCATCGCCGCCTCGACCGCGGCCGCGCCCGCGGTGATCGTCGTCATCGCCGCCCTGGTCGTCCTGGCCGTGGTCGTCGATGGTGGTCACCGTCACGCCCGGTGCCGTCGACACGGTCATGTCGGGAGCGCTCACGGACGTGACCTCGGGAGTCGTCACGGCCGTGCTCGCGGATGGCGTCGAGGTGGATGTTGCGATCGTCGTCGCCGTGGTCGGTGTCGAGGTCAGGCTCGTCGACGTTCCACTCGTCGATGGCGGATCCACGGTGACGATCGTGGCGCGGGCGGTGGTCCCGGCGGTCGGCAACGCCGGCAACGTCGACGTCGATGCATCATCGCCACCGCTGGCCACCGTCAATCCGGCGGCCACGAAGGCACCGGAGGCAGCGACGAGGGCGAGCGGGACGGCGTGACGGCGGAGCTTGGTCAGGATCGGACGCATGCCGTCGACACGACGCAGCCTCCCGCCCGGTTGGGTCACTCCTCGTCGATTCGCGGCACCAGGGCCCCGTCGATCAGCTCGACGGTGATCCTGCTGCGCCGCTCCCCGTCCTCGAAGCGCACGCGGACGCGGTCCGGGCCATCGTCTTCCACCTCGACGGAGTAGCCGTCGGCGGGCTCCGGCTCGCCGAGCAGGCGGATCGTGGTGCCGGCCTGCTCCACGGTGATCGAGCCGCCGAGGCTGTCGTAGTCGGCCTGCCCTGGACTGGTGGACACGTTGCCGGCGGCGGTGGGCGCCGCCGTTCCGGGAACGGTCGTCGGCGAAACCTCCATGGTCGGAGCCACGGTCGCGGTCGTTGGAGCCGGCGGGGGCGACGTGACGACCGGCGGATCCGTCGCCGGTGTGCGCACGACTTCCCGCCCGCCATCGATGCTCCTGACGGCGACCACGCCGGCGATCGCGAGGACGGCGACCGAGACCACTGTCGCGCCGGCGCGAAGCGTCCGCTGGCGTCGCGCGGCGGCGCACGCTCGCCCCCGCCGCGTCGATGTCGCCGACGTCCAGGGCGTCAGCCCGTCGTCGCAGGGCAGCGGCGACCTGATGGTCGTCCCAGTCGTCCATCATCCACCCTCCGGATCGATCACGGCCCGCAGCTTGCGGCGAGCGTCGAACAGGTGCGACTTGACCGTGCCCTCGGCGACCTGCATCGCATCGGCCACCTCGCCGACATCGAGTCCCTCGACGTAGTACAGGACAACGGCCGTGCGCTGCTGGATGGGCAGCTCGCGCAGCAACACGTCGAGCTGGTCCGGTTCTCGTGGCGGCCCAACCTGCGCTTCCGCTCGACTGCTCAGGCGTTCGATTGCCCGCTGCTTGCGGCCGGAGCGGCGGCGCTCGTCGCGCAGCAGGTTGACGGCGACTCGGCGGATCCAGCCGACGGGATCGTCGTAGCGGCGGATGCGGCGCCACCGCACGTGCGCCCGCACGAACGCCTCCTGGACGGCGTCAGCTGCCTGCTCGACATCTCCGCAGGCCAGGCCGAGGGCGCGCACCAACCGCCCGTAGTGGGCGCGGAACAGACCGTCGAGGTCGGTCGTGTTTTCGAGAGAGGCGTCTGGCTCCGTCAAGGCGATCGTGCCAGGGACACGCCGCAGGCGATCCGACGGTTGGGTCGTTCAGCGCTTACGAATCAGGGTCAGGCCATCGGAGACCGGCAGGATGACGGCATCGACGCGGTCGTCGGCGGCCACCTTGTCGTTGAACGCCCGCATGGCCACGGTGTCGGAGTCGTCGACATCCTGGTCGAGAACTCGTCCGGACCACAGCGTGTTGTCGACGAGGATCACGCCGCCCGCCCGCGTGCGCGGGAGCAACTCGTCGTAGTACGCGGCGTAGCTGGCCTTGTCGGCGTCGATGAACGAGAGATCGAGGTGCGGCGTCGCGGGCAGGGCGCGCACGGTGTCGATTGCCGGACCGATGCGCAGCTCGATGCGGTCGGTCAGGCCGGCGCGCTCCCACGCATCCTTGGCGAGGGCGGTGTACTCCTCGCTGACGTCGCAGCACACCAGGCGGCCGTCCGCGGCCAAGCCACGGGCGATGCAGGTGGACGAGTAACCGGTGAACGTGCCGAGCTCGATCGCTTGGCGCGCGCCGACGAGCTTCGTGAGCAGCGTGAGCAGGGCGCCCTCCTCAGGCGCAACCTGCATGCGGGCAGCTCGACCGAACTCGGCGGTGCGCTGTTGAAGGCCGCGCAGAACGTCATCGGGCGGCGCGGCGTGCGCGGCGATGTACTCGGAGATCTCGGCGGAGAGGATGGAGGGGCGGTCGGCCACGACCCGGACGGTACCGTGACCGGCGATGAGCGAACCAGTCGTCGGCGCGACCTTGTACCAGCGCGTCGGCGGCAGTCCGTTCTTCTTTCGTCTCATCGGCGCGTTCTACGACCGCGTCGCCGCAGACCCGTTGCTCGTGCGGCTGTACCCGGAGGCGCCCGACCTGAGCGGCGCGCGACATCGGTTGACGCTGTTCCTGATCCAGTACTGGGGCGGGCCGACGACGTACTCCGACGAACGCGGACACCCGCGGTTGCGGCTGCGCCACCTGCCCTTCCGGATCGGGCGCGAGGAGCGCGACGCCTGGTTGGTGCACATGACCGACGCGATCGACGTCGCCACGGCCGAGCTGGCGCCAGCCGACCGCGCGGCGGTGCGCGAGGAGCTGCTCGCCTATTTCACGCCGGCTGCCGAGCAGATGCGCAACGACACGGGGTTACCCATCTCCTCCGCACGTCGGTAGGTTCGACCGGGCAATGGCGGCGATCACGGTCCGTGACCTGCAGAAGCATTACGGCGACGTCCGCGCGGTGGACGGCGTGTCGTTCGACGTCGGCGAGGGTGAGGTGTACGCCCTCCTCGGCCACAACGGCGCCGGCAAGTCGACGACGGTGGAGATCCTCGAAGGCCACCGCACCCGGTCGGCCGGCGAGGTCACGGTGCTCGGTCACGACCCTGGACGAGGCGGCCGGGAGTTCCGCGATCGCATCGGCATCGTCCTGCAGACCGCCGGCGTGGAGGACGAGCTGCGCGTCGCCGAAGCCGTCGAGGTGTACGGCTCGTGCTACCGACGGCGGCGTCCGGTCGCAGACGTCATCGAGATGGTCGGTCTCGGTCCGCAGGCCGACCGCCGCGTCGGGGCGCTGTCGGGCGGGCAGCGCCGGCGGCTCGACCTCGCGCTGGGCATCGTCGGCACCCCGGACCTGCTGTTCCTCGACGAACCGACGACCGGCTTCGATCCGGCCGCGCGCCGCAACGCCTGGTCGTTGATCCGCCAGCTGTGCTCAGGCGGTACGACCGTCCTTCTGACGACGCACTACCTCGACGAGGCCGAGCACCTGGCCGATCGAGTGGGCGTGCTCGTCGCCGGCAAGCTGGTCGCCGAGGGCAGCCCGGCGTCGCTGGTGGGTGGCGGCGCCACGCGGGTGGGTTTCGAGCTACCGCCCGGCGTGGTGCTCGACGACCTGGCCGGCGTGGTGCCCTCCGACGCGGCAACGGTCGGTGATCGGATCGAGTTCACGACCACCACGCCGACGGCCGACGTCAACCTGCTCACCGGCTGGGCGTTGGGGCGCGGCGTCGAGCTGGGTGGGCTGACGGTCGAGCGACCGTCACTGGAGGATGTCTTCCTCTCACTCGGCGACGGGGCGAGCGTGACGGAGTGAGCCAGGGCTTCCCGAGCGCGCCGGCGATGATCGGCCGGCAGATGCGGTACCAACTGCTCACGTTCGCGCGGACGCCGGTTGCGGTGTTCTTCACGGTCCTGCTGCCGCTGATCATGCTCGTGCTGTTCAACGCCCTGTTCGGCGACAGCGACCTCGAGACCGACGCGGGTCCGTGGACGTTCGGCCAGTTCTACGTCGCCGGTCTCGGCGCGTTCACTGCGGTGTCGGCGACGTTCACCAACCTCGCCAACGTCGTTCCGATCCGGCGCGACGAGGGTGTCCTCAAGCGGTGGCGGGGGACGCCGCTGCCGACGTCGGTGTACCTCGCCGGCACCGTCGGCACGACGTTCGTGATCGCCGCCGCTGGCGTCGTGATCATGTTCGGCCTCGGCGTCGTCGCCTACGGCGTGGAGCTCGAGGCGGCGAAGATCCCGGCCCTGATCGTGACGTTCGTCGTCGGCGTCGTCAGCTTCGCCGCAATGGGCATGGCCGTCGCCGGTCTGTGCCAGACCGCGGCCAGCGCTTCAGCGGTGGCCAACGTGATCATCCTGCCGATGGCGTTCATCTCCGACGTGTTCGTCCCGCTGCAGGACCCACCGCAGTGGTTGGACACGCTCGGCGACATCCTGCCGCTCAAGCCGTTCGTGCAGGCCTTCCAGGACACTCTCAACCCGAGCGTCGAGCCGCCCGCCTTCGATCCCGGCAACCTTGCCATCGTCGCCGCGTGGGGGGTGCTCGGCGCGCTCGTTGCACTGCGCTGGTTCAAGTGGGAGCCTTCGCGGGCAGGTCCGACGCGGCGTCGGCGGCGCTCCCGCCCGGCGCTCGAGGTGACATGAGATGCATCCTGAACTGACCGACGAACACGAAGCGCTGCGCAAGGTGGTGCGCGAGTTCGTCGTCGCCGAGATCGAGCCGCACGCCGAAGCGTGGGATCGCGACCACACGTTCCCGGTCGACGTCGTGCTGGCGATGGGGGAGCTGGGCCTGTTCGGGATCCCGTTCCCGGAACCGTATGGAGGCGGCGGTGATCTGACCGGGCTGTGCGTCGCCATCGAAGAGTTGGCGCGGGCGGACCAGTCGCTGGCCATCACGCTGGAGGCCGGCGTCGGACTCGGGGCGAACCCGATCTACAAGTTCGGCACACCCCAGCAGCAGGAGCGGTGGTTGCCCGACCTCTGTGCCGGGCGGACGCTCGGAGGTTTCGGGCTCACCGAGCCGGATGCCGGGAGTGATGCCGGTGGCACGCGAACCCGGGCGGAGCTCGACGAGTCCTCCGGCGAGTGGGTGATCGACGGCGAGAAGGCGTTCATCACGAACTCGGGGACACCGATCACGTCGATCGTCACCGTGACGGCGCTCACCGGACCGGGGGAGATCTCGACCATCGTCGTGCCCGCCGGCACGCCCGGCATGGAGGTGCAGCCGCCGTACCGCAAGATGGGCTGGCACGCCTCCGATACGCACGGGCTGACGTTCGTGGAGTGCCGGGTGCCGGAGGATCACCTGCTCGGGCCTCGTGGTCGAGGCTTCGCCCAGTTCCTGGAGATCCTCGACGAGGGTCGGATCGCCATCGCCGCCCTCGCCGTTGGGGTGATCCAGCGGTGCCTCGACGACTCCGTCGCCTACGCCAACGAGCGTCAGACGTTCGGGCGGCCGATCGGCTCGAACCAGGGCGTCGCGTTCCGCTGTGCCGACATGGAGGTGGCGCTCGCTGCTTCCCGCAGACTCGTGTATCACGCCGCGTGGCTGCGCGACTCCGGGCGCCCGTTCAAGCGTGAAGCCGCCGTCGCCAAGCTGTTCGCCACCGAAGCTGCCGTCTCCGCCACGCGCTCGGCGACGCAGGTGTTCGGCGGCTACGGGTTCATGGACGAGACACCGGTGGCCCGCCACTACCGCGACGCCAAGATCCTCGAGATCGGAGAAGGCACGAGCGAGGTGCAACGCCTCGTGATCAGCCGGGCGTTGGGCCTGCGGGTCTGACGTTCCCCGCCGCGCGCGCTTCGTCCGCAAATTGGTCGAACGGATGGCCATTACGCGGACGAAGGACGATCATCGACGCCAACCAGCGCGGGTCAATCGCTCTCGCATGGCACATTGCACGTGTGCTCCATCGTTGAACACCTGCTCGTACGTGAATTCATAGACGCGCCTCCCGGCGTCCTGTAGCTCGTTCCGGCGCTGCGCATCGCGCGCTCGTTCTGACGGAGAGCTGTGGCCCTTGCGCCCGGACACCTCGACCACGATCGACTGACCCTCGAAACAGAAGTCGACTCGGGCGTACGTCCTGCCGTTCACTCGGTGGACCAATTGGGTGGTGGGCCGAGGCAGCCCGGCCGTTCTCATGAGCTTCAAGAAGCGCCGTTCGAGCAGAGTGTGCCCGCCGGCGTCGATGAGCAGGCGGTCCAGGCGCGGTGCTCCCCAGCGGCCCGGACCACGCAGCGGATACCGAACTGTCCGTAGCAACCGGCATGGTCCGGAACGATCGCTACGGACAGTTCGGAGCAGATGCCGGCGAGGCACTGTCAACTCGATGACATCGGGTCGGCATCGGTCGAAGCCGTGGAGCCGGGCGGCCGTCTCGTGGCTCAGAACCGCATCCGGCCCGAGACTGAGGAGCGCGACCTGTTGGCGCTGCTCGAGCGTGTCGGGTGCTCCGACGACTGCATACACACGGGGCGCCGCCTCGACGAACAGGTGTCGCTTGATCGCGGTCCGCAGCTGCGACCTGGACACCTCCAACTCGGCCAACTGGCGCAGGGAGATCACACCGTGCTGGCGAGCAGCGACGGTCAGTGCGATGGGGACGCGTGAACCTGTCATGCCCTTCATGGGCGCGGTGAGGCCGCTGAAACGGAAAGCGGCTCAGAACACGACCGTCTTGCGGCCGTAGACCAGGATGCGGTGGTCGAGGTGGGCGCGGACCGCTCTGGCCAGCACGCGGGTCTCGAGGTCTCGCCCGGCTCTCGTCATGCGAGCCACGTCGTCGCGGTGGCTGACCCGGGTCGTCTCCTGGTCGATGATCGGTCCTTCGTCGAGCTCATCGGTGGCGTAGTGGGCGGTTGCGCCGATCAGCTTCACGCCACGGTCGTGGGCCTGGCGGTACGGGTTGGCACCGGCGAACGCCGGCAGGAACGAGTGGTGGATGTTGATGATGCGGTTCGGGTAGGCGGCGATCGCCAGCGGCGACAGGATCCGCATGTACCGCGCCAGCACGACCAGCTCGGCGCCGTACGCCGCCAGGGTCTCCAGCACCCGCGTCTCCTGCTCGCCATCGTCGGTGACCGGCAGATGCACGTACGGCACGCCGACCGCCTCACACAGCAGCGCGTGGTCGGGGTGGTTGGAGATCACCACGCGCAGGTCGCACGGCAGCCCTTCCGATGCCCACCGCACGAGAAGGTCGGCCAGGCAGTGGGGCTGTCGGGATGCGAGGATCGCCGTCGGGGTGAGCTGGTCCGTGAAGCGCACGTCGACCCGCATTCCGTACCGGGCGGCGATCGGCGCGAACGCCGGAGGGATCTCGTCGCGGTCCACACCGAACCCGTCGAGCTCGAACTCGACGCGCTGGAAGAACACCGCCTGACCGTCGGCGACGTCGACGTGCTGGTCGGCGTCGACGATGTTGCCGTCGTTCTCGACGACGAAGTTGGCGACGGCCGCCACCAGGCCGTGCTGGTCAGGGCACGACAGCAACATCACCGCCGTCGCTCGCGATGAGGCCATGGTCAGAAGTGGTACGGGACGTCGGACCAGTCCGGCGTCCGCTTCTCGAGGAATGCATCCCGGCCCTCCGCCGCCTCATCGGTTCCGTAGGCGAGCCGGGTTGCCTCACCGGCGAACAGCTGCTGCCCGACGAGCCCGTCGTCCACGAGGTTGAATGCGTACTTCAACATCCGCTGTGCCGTGGGACTCTTGGCGTTGATCTCCGCCGCCCACTCCAGCGCCGTCGCCTCCAGCGCGGCGTGCGGCACGACGGCGTTCACGGCACCCATCCGGTGATAGTCGGCGGCGGAGTACTCGCGCCCGAGGAAGAACACCTCGCGAGCGAACTTCTGCCCGATCTGGCGCGCCAGGTAGGCCGATCCGAACGCGCCGTCGAACGACGCCACCGCAGCGTCTGTCTGCTTGAACCGGGCATGCTCGGCGCTGGCCAGCGTGAGGTCGCACACCACGTGCAAGCTGTGGCCGCCCCCGGCCGCCCACCCGGGCGCGACGCAGATCACGACCTTCGGCATGAAGCGGATCAGCCGTTGCACCTCCAGGATGTGCAGGCGCCCCGCCCGTCCCGGCTCGATCGACTCGGCCGCCTCTCCTTCTGCGTACTTGTAGCCGTCGGCCCCGCGGATGCGCTGGTCGCCTCCCGAGCAGAACGCCCACACGCCGTCACGCGGTGACGGCCCGTTGCCCGTCAGCAGCACGCAGCCGACGTCCGTCGACATCCGCGCGTGATCGAGGGCGGTGTACAGCTCGTCGACCGTGTGCGGCCGGAAGGCGTTGCGCACCTCCGGCCGGTCGAAGGCGACCCGCACCGTTCCCTGGTCGACGGCGCGGTGATACGTGATGTCCGTGAATTCGAACCCGTCGACGGATCGCCACGCGGACGGATCGAACAGCTCGCTGACCATGCCGGCCATGTTGGCCGACTGATCTACTGTGCGCCGCATGCCGTATGCCGCGGTCAACGGTCAGCGCCTGTACTACCGCGACAGCGGAGGCGATGGACCGCCCGTGATCCTGGCCCACGGGTTCCTGATGGACCAGATGATGTTCGATCCGCAGGTCGAGGCGCTGTCCGAGGACCATCGCGTGATCACGTGGGACGAGCGCGGTCACGGGCAGACGGAGTTCGACTCACAGCCGTTCACGTACTGGGACTCGGCTCGCGATCTGCTCGCCCTCATGGATCACCTGGAGATCGAGCGCGCCATCGTCGGCGGCATGAGCCAAGGTGGGTTCCTGTCGCTGCGCGCCGCGCTGCTCGCTCCCGAGCGCGTGCGGGCGCTGATCCTCCTCGACACGTCAGCGACGACCGAGGAGCCCGAGAAGCTCGAGCAGTATCGGCAGATGGCCGACACGTGGATCAACGTCGGTCCCGTCGACGAGCTCGCCAACGCGGTGGCCGAGATCATCATCGCCCACCCGGAAGAGAACCAGCGGTGGATTGCCAAATGGCAAGCTCGGCCGAAGGAGCTGATGCGGGAACCGTCGGCCTGCCTGTTCGAGCGCGACGACCTGACCGATCGCCTTGCTGAGATCACGTGTCCGGCCATCGTCGTGCACGGCACCGACGACACGTCGATCTCGATGGCGGATGCCGAGCTGCTCGCCGACGGCCTCCCGGGTGCCGGGCCCGTCGTCAAGGTGCCAGGTGCGCATGCCGCCAACCTGACCCATCCCGAGCCGGTCAACGAGGCCTTGCGATCGTTCCTCGTCAGCCTTCCGCCGTGATCCAGGTCGTCGGCGTCGAGGGCTTGCCCGAGATCGAAGCCGGCGCCGATCTCGCTGCGCTGATCAGCAACGCAACGGAGCTCGCTGACGACGACGTCGTCGTCGTGACGTCGAAGATCGTCTCCAAGGTCGAGGGCAGGACTGTGGAGCTGGCCGACGTCACACCGTCCGATTTCGCCGTCGAGTGGGCCGCTCGGTGGGGCAAGGACGCACGCGTCGTGGAGCTCGTGCTCGCGGAGTCCAGGCGCATCGTGCGGATGGTCGGACCGGTGTTGATCACCGAGACGCGGCACGGCTTCGTCTGCGCCAACAGCGGTGTCGACGAGAGCTCGAGCGGAGCGGCCGGACGTGCTGTGCTGCTGCCGCTCGATCCGGATGCCTCGGCCCGCCGACTCCGCCAACGATTCCTCGAGCTCGGACCCGATGTGGCGGTGATCATCAGCGACACGTTCGGGCGGCCATGGAGGGAAGGGCAGACCGACGTCGCGATCGGCATCGCCGGCATCGTTCCGCTGCGCTCCTACATCGGTGAGACGGACCCTCATGGTCACGAGTTCCGCGTCCAGGAGCTGTGCGTCGTCGATGAGCTGGCCGGCGCCGCCGAGCTGATCAAGGGCAACACGAGTCGCATCCCCGTCGCCGTCGTCCGCGGCTATCCGTGGCAGCGCGACGAAGGGGCCTCCATGGCGACGGTCGTGCGGGAGGCGGAAAAGGACCTCTTTCGTTAACTGCGTTCCCCGGCCACGCAGGCCGCAGTTGGCCACTCGCTCGCTGGCGCTCGCTCATTCGCACGAGGCGACGGGCGCGGTCGGCGCGGTCCGCCTACTCGAGGCGGCGCAGCTGCCCCGGGTCCACACGCGCCGGCGCGACGGCGATCGTCGCATCGGTGACCCAGGCCCGATCGGCCGAGACGACGATCGGGTTGAGATCGGCGAACACCACCTCCGGGTGATCGGACACGAGCTGGGCGAGACGCAGCACCGTGTCGACGACGGCGTCGGACGGGAGCCCGGCGGCGTCCAGGGCCGGCCCAGCTCGGGAGCCGCCAACGAGTGCCGTCGCGCCCGCCGGCGACAGCGGCGCCAACCGTGAGGACTCGTCGACCAGCAGGTCGGCGGTGGCGCCACCGAGTCCGATGGCGACCAGCGGGCCGACCCGCTCGTCGACCGTGCTGCGGATGCGCAGGTCGAGCCCTGGCGGGATCATCGCCTGCACGACGACCTCGTCGGCGTCGGCACCGAGCGCGGCGTGCATCATGGCAACGGAGTCGAAGACTCCGTCGCCGTCGGCGAGGTCGAGGGCCACGCCCGCCAGCACCGACCGGCCGAGGTGGCGACGGGCCGCCTTGACGGCGACGGGGTAGCCGACGTCGTCGGCAGCCTCGACGGCCGCTGCGACGGGCGCCCGGCGCGACGGCGGCACGGCGATGCCATAGGCGCCCAGCACCTCGGCCGCCTCGGCGATGCCGAGCGTGGCGAGGCGCCGGTCGTCGTCGGAGTCGTCACAGTTGGTGAGGGCGGCAGCGATGACGTCCGCCGCCCGCGGTCGGTCGATGTCGGCGATGTCGAACGGTGGGGTGACCGCTTCGGTCTGCAACCAGCGGCCGTAGGCCCACACCCGACCCAGTGCCGCGGCGGCCGGCTCGGGGAACGTGAACGCCGGGACCGCCGACCCGGGACGGAGCGGGCCGTTGCGACCTCCCATGACGACGGCGACGATCGGTTTGGTGGCGCCGGCACTCGCCGTCTCGATCTCGTCGAGGGGCGGGTCGAACACCTCGGCGAGCGGAGGAGCGTGGACGACGATGATCCCATCGACATCGGGTGCGTCGATCGCCGCCCGCACCGTGGACTCGAAGTCGGCGCTGCTGGCGCGCCAGTCCAGCGCGAGCGGAGGGTCGACCGGCTCGAGCCCGGCTGTCGTCAACGCAGCTCGCGTCAACCGCTCCGGACTGCGTGAGTTCGAGAGCACGGCGACGCGTGGGCCGTAGAGCACCGGCTGCGTCGCCAGGATCCGCGCCGTGTCGAGCAGCGCGGCCACCGTCGGGACCTCGATCAGCCCGGCCTGCTGGTACAGGGCGCCGCCGGTCGGCCCGACCGCCGCGGCGCCGGTGCGCACGGCGACGATCGGTCGCTTCCGTGACACCCGACGGGCGATGCGGGCGAACTTGCGCGGGTTGCCGAACGTCTCGGTGTACATGGCGATGACGCGAGTCGTCTCGTCGTCTTCCCAGAACTGCAGGAGGTCGTTGCCCGAGACGTCGCCCCGGTCGCCGAGCGACACGAACCACGACATCCCGATGCCGAGCTCCTCGGCCAGGCGCAACAGCGACGCGCCGAGCGAACCCGACTGCATCGAGATCGCCACTGGGCCGGGCGGGAGGACCGTGGGCACCAGTGAGCCCTGCAGGCCGATCGATGGGCGCGACGCCGCAACGCCCATGCTGCCGGGCCCGATGATCCGCATGCCGTATCGGCGGGACCGGTCGATCAGCGCCGGCAGGTCGACCTCCGTGCCGTCGATCGCGGTGATGACGATCGCCCCGCGCACCCTCGACTCGATGCAGTCATCGATCACCGACTCGAGGGCAGCAGCAGGAACGGCGATCACTGCCAGCGAGACGTCGGCGGGGATCGACCGGACCGACGGCCACGACCGCTGCTCGCCGATGCGTGAGTGGTTCGGGTTGACGGCGTAGATCGGTCCGGTCGCGCTCGTCGTGGCGTGACGCCAGAGTGCCTCTCCGACGGAGTCGGGGCGGTCGGTTGCACCGACGACGGCGATCGATCGGGGCAGGAGCAGCCGCGCCATTGCCCGTGAATCCGCGCGCTGCTCGCGCCGGTCCATCGAATCGAGGAACTCCTCCGTCTGGTCGAGCGGGAAGTCGAGATCGATCACACCGCTCTCGAAGTGTCGCTCGACCGGCCAACCGGCGCGGCTGAACACCGCCAGCATCGGTCGGTTGTCGGCCAGCACCTCGGCGGTGAACCGCTCGATGCCGTTGCTCCGGGCGATCGCCGCCAGGTGCTCGAGGAGCAGGGTGGCGATGCCTTTGCCCTGATGATGGTCGTCCACCATGAAGGCGGCCTCAGCGTCGTCTCGTCCGCTCCAGCGCTCGTAGCTGGCCCACGCGATCAGTTCGTCGTAACGCTCGACCACCAGGGCGGCGCGGCCGATCAGGTCGACGTTGGTGAACCGCTCGAGCTCGGCCGGCGTGAGCTCCGGCTTGGGCGTGAAGTAGCGGCGGTAGATGCTGTCGGAGGATTGGCGGCGGTGGAACTCCGCCAGTGCGGGTGCATCGTCGGGGCGGATCGGCCGGATGTGGACCGTCTCGCCGTCGCCGAGGACGACGTTGCTGGCCCACACGGAATCGGATGTGGATGACGCGGCCACCATGCGGATGATGCCATGGACCCGCCGCTCGAGCGTCGCGGGTGGTCACCTGTCACGACTGCTGGTGGCCTCACCGCCGAGGCTTGCGGTACTCCAGTTCGACCTCGATCGTTCCCGTCGGTGGCGCACTCGGACGGCGCTCCCGCTTCGGCGGCGGCGACACGTCGTCGTCGACAGGCGGTGCGGACGACGCGACCAGCTGCTCGCGGATCTGGCGTACCAGCGAAGGGCCGCCAATGGCCTTCGCGACGACGAAGGCAGCATCGAACGCACTGGCCAACCCGGAGCAGGTGATGTAGGGCTCGTCGACCTCCAGCCGGGCCTTGGAGACCTTGACGCCGTGAAGTTCGAGCAGCGGGCCGGCGAGCCAATGCGTCACCGCGGTCCGGCCCTTGAGCAGGCCGGACGCAGCGAGCAGTGCCGACCCGGTCGAGCTGGCCAGCACGAAGCGTGGTTTGATCCGCCGCAGCCACGCCGCGATCTCCGGGTGACGGTGGGCACCGAGACCGCCTGGCACGACGACGACGTCGGCCCGGTCCAGCTCGTCGAACGTGGCCTCGACCTCTTGGGCGCCTCCGGGTCCGGCGACGAGCCCGGTCTGGGCCCCTGCGATCACGACCTGCGCCCCTGGGAGCAGCTTGAGGACGTCGCGGAACGCGTCGGTCTCATCCGCCAACACACCCTGGTAGGCGACGATGGCGACCAGCAGTCGTGAAGTGTCTCCGTCGTTCCAGCTCGTGGTCATCGCCCGGACCTCCACCGGCAGTCTCGCAGCCGTGTGTCGTCCCGACATGGTCGGGCGCGTCGGGCACACTGGGTGCCATGGTCGCCCCCAAGATCGCCGTCGTCCTGGGGGCCGGCGGCAACGCCGGTCACGCCTTCCACGCCGGCGTGCTGGCGGCGATCGCCGACGAGCTGGATTGGGATGCCCGGCATGCCGACCTCGTCGTCGGCACGTCGGCTGGTTCGATCGTGGCGTCCATGCTGCGAGCTGGCATGCCGGCTGCCGACCTCCTCCGCCGCGCCGTTGGCGAAGCGCCGTCACCCGCAGGAGCTGACGTGGTGCGCCGAGGGAAGTTGCCTCCTGGACCCCGGCCCCGTGCCAAGGGGCGCAGCGGTCCAGCAGGCACGATGGCGTCTCCAGCCCGGCTGCGCCAGGCCATGCGGGCGCCGTGGGCGGTGCGCGCCGGCTCGCTGGCGGCTGCCGTCATGCCGGCGGGACAGGCAGCGACCGACCACATCGCCGAACCTTTGCAGGCGCTGTTCGGCGACCGATGGCCGGCTGAGCCGCTGTGGATCGTCGCCGTGCAGCTCGATACGGGGCGTCGCGTCGTGTTCGGCCGGGCCGGCGAACCGTCGGCGACGGTGGCCGAAGCAACGCAGGCGTCGTGCGCCATACCGGCCTACTTCGAGCCGCCGACGATCGGCGGAACGCGGTACGTCGACGGCGGGGTGCACTCCACGACCAACGCCGACGTCGTCGCTTCGGAGCAGCCGGACCTGGTGCTGATCAGCGCCCCGATGTCGGCGGCACGCGGGGCGGTCCGCATCGGGCCGACCATGCCGATGCGGCAGGTCGCAAGGCTCTCACTGGCCCGCGAGGTGGCGGCCCTGCGGCGCCGGGGCATCCCCGTGATCGCCTTCCAGCCGTCGGCGGCGGACATCGCCGCGATGGGGACCGATTCGCTCGACCCGACCGTGATGCCCGCCGTCGCCCGCCAGGTCCACGCCACGACCAGCGCCCGTCTCGCCCGTGCCGACGTACGCGACCGCCTCTCCGCGCTGCGCCCCACGTGACCCGAGGTTTTCAACGCACCGGAGGTTTTCCGGCCCGGACGGGGGGCGGCAAACCCTCGGACGAGATGCCCTCGCTCGAGGAGCTGGAATCGGATCCACATCCGCACCTGGCTCGACTCCGGGCGTCAGCTCCCGTCGCCTACGTGCCGGCTCTGGGTGGATGGCTGGTGACCAGTCGGGCGGCCGCCGTGTCCGTGCTGCAGGACCCCGCGACGTTCACCGTCGACGATCCCCGGTTCTCCACGGCGCAGGTCGTGGGCCGCAGCATGCTGTCCACCGACGGCGATGAGCACACCCGCCATCGGACGCCGTTCGTCGCCGCCTACCGCCGCCGTCGCGTCGAGGCGGATCTCGGGCCGACGATCCGCTCCCTCACCGAGGGCCTGCTCGCCCGCATCGAGGCACGACCGGGGCGTGCGGAGTTGCGGGCCGACCTCGCCGGGCCGCTCGCCGCGGCGGCGATGGCAGCTGCATTCGGCCTCGACGAGCAGGACGATGAGCTGATCGGACGTCTCCTCGGCTGGTACCGCGACATCGTCGACTCCGTCGCTGGCGTCGCCGCCGGCCGCCCGGTGACGGAGCGTGGCGCGGCGGCGATGGAGGAGCTGCGGGCGGAGCTGACGCCGTTGCTTCCCGAGTCCGTGGCGATCTCCAACGCCGCGGTGCTCCTGTTCGGCGGGATCGAGACCACCGAAGGGATGATCCTCAACGCCGTGCGCCATGTCCTGATCGACGCGTCCGTGCGAGACGACGTGATCGCCGACCGGGCGCTGACTCCGCTCGCCGTCGAGGAGTCGTTGCGCCTCGAGCCGGCGGCGGCGGTCGTCGATCGCTACGCGACCGGTGACGTCGAGCTGGCGGGCGCTCGCATCAGTGCAGGCGACCTGGTCGTCGTCTCACTCGCCGGCGCCAACCGCGATCCGGCGGAGTTCCCGGACCCGGATCGCTTCGAGCTGCGCCGCCCGAACCTGCGCCGCCAGCTGGCGTTCGCCAGCGGGTCTCACGTGTGCCTCGGCATGGACCTCGCTCGTCTCGAGGCGACGACCGCGCTCGCCGCCGTGCTCACTCGCTTGCCCGGCGTTCGGCTGGACGACGACGCTCCGCCACCGACCGGGCTCGTGTTCCGCAAGCCTGCCCGGCTGCCGGTGCACTGGTAGGAGCATGCCTCAGGCGGCGCGGAGCACTGCCGGCCACGTCGCGCTGACGTCGACGACGAGCTGCCGAAGCAGCGTCCGACCGATCGCCGCGCCACGCACGTCGATGGTCAACCACACCGACGTGTGACCGTTGCGGCGGAACACGCCGTGGTAGGTGACGGGCAGCTCGACGGCCCGCTGCACACCATCACGCGTGGCGGTGCCGGTGAAGAGCCAGTTTCCGCAGCCGTCGGTGTGCTGGAGCTGAGTGTCGATCGTCAGCGTGTCCTCGATCGTGTCGATCGACAGGCAGAGGCGCAGATCCTCGAGGTGCGCTCCGACGGCGAGCGAACCGGCGACGCGACATTCCGTGCGTGCCGCACGGCTACCGCTGCGGTGGGGCAGGATCGTCCAGTCGCCCTCGGCCGGTAGCTCCATGCCGTCGACGGTTCGGATCAGTTCCATCGACAGGCTCTACGCCCCAGGGCCCCCGACGGTTCTCGGCGTCCAGAAGCACATCTGGCAGAAACGGCGCCCAGATACGCGAGCATCGGCGCATGGACGAGAGCACGTTCACCTTCACGGCCGCGGACGGGACGGAGATCTACGCCTACCGCTGGTCGCCTGACGGACTGGCCAAGGCGATCGTGCAGATCGCCCACGGGATGGGGGAGCACGCAGGGCGCTACCGGCGACTCGGCGAGGCCCTGACGGACGCGGGCTACGTCGTCTACGCCAATGATCACCGCGGCCATGGGCGCACCGCCGGATCGCCCGACCGTCACGGCGACCTGGGTCCCGGTGGCTGGGGCGGGCTCGTCGGCGACCTCGGTGCCCTGAGCGAGGTGGCGCGTCGCGAGCACCCCGACCTACCGCTCGTGATCCTCGGCCACAGCATGGGTTCCTTCGCGCTGCAGCAGTACCTGCTCGAGCACGGCGCCGACCTCGATGCCGCCGTCCTTTCCGGCACCACTGCCATCGACGTCGTGGCGCCCAGCATCGACGCCACCAAGGACGTCGACCTCAGCACGTTCAACGCGCCGTTCGAGCCGGCCCGCACGGAGTTCGACTGGCTGAGCCGCGACCCGGACGAGGTCGACAAGTACCTCGCCGATCCGGCCTGCGGGTTCGGGCTCAACCCGGCGGCCACAGCGGGAATGATCACCGGACTGGCGACGACGTCCGACCAGCAGGCCCTGGCGAAGATCCCGTCGAGCCTGCCGATCTACATCGTGTCGGGTGACGACGACCCGCTGGCAGGAGGAGGACCGTTGGTCGACCTCGTCGGCGATCGCTACCGGGAGGCCGGGGTGCTCGACGTCACGGTCACGAGGTATCCGGGTGCACGGCACGAGATCTTCAACGAGATCAACCGCGACGAGGTCACCGCGGAGCTGATCGAGTGGCTCGATCGCGTGACCGAACGTCGGTAACGAATCAGCTACCGTAATCGCATCGTTACCGACAGCCACGGCGCAGTCTTCCGGGACCCGTTCAGCGCGCTCGGCGACCCCCACCGCCGGCAGATCCTCGCCCTCCTCGCTGACGCTCCACGCTCGGTCGGCGCGCTCGCTCGCGACGTCCCCATCAGCCGCCCCGCAGTGTCGAGGCATCTTCGGTTGTTGAAGGAGGCCGGCCTCGTCGAAGAGAAGGCCGAAGGCACGCGCCGGATCTACCGGCTGCACGACGACGGACTGCAGGCCGTCGAGGCGTACCTCCGCCAGGTGTGGGGTGACGCGGCACACCGCTTCCGCCTGCTCGCCGAGAACACCGCTCCCCAGGGTGGCGAGGCGGGCCGATGATCGAGCCGCTGCGTGTGGACGTCGATCTGGCCTGCGCGCAGGAGCACGCGTTCGAGACGTGGACCGAGCAGTTCGCCCGCTGGTGGCCGCGGAGCCACACCGTGACCGGGGACCCGGCGGACATCGTGCTGGAACCGGCTGTCGGTGGCCGGATCTACGAACGGAGCCGCGACGGCCACGAGATCGACTGGGGCGAGATCACGGCGTGGGATCCGCCACACAGGTTCGCCTACCGCTGGCACATCCGCCGTGACCGCGCCGACGCCACCGACGTCGAGATCCGCTTCGTCGCCACGCGCGACGACGCGACACGAATGGAGATCACCCACACCGGTTGGGAGCGCCTCGGCGCGGAGGCCGAGTCCTGGCGCGACGCCAATCGGGGCGGGTGGGCCGGCCTCTTGCCGCACTTCGTCGCCGCATGCACATCACCAACCGCCCACGAGGAGGAACGCGCCTCATGACTGTCACGGGCACCGGAACCGCGGACGATCCGTGGATCCTGCTGACGCCGCCTGGAACGTCGGAGTACGAGCTGCACCGGGACGACGACGCCGATCCACCGGAACTGGTCTGCCAGGTGGGATCGACCAAGCTGCGCTACCTGGCGCGCTGTCTCGACGATGCCCCGGAGATGCTCCGCCAGCACGGCGACTGGATGGAGCTCGGGAGCGCCGACGAGAACAAGCCTGCCAAGGACGGCACCCTCGAGGCCTGGGCGAGATCGCCGGACAACCCGGTCGGCGGCTGGTATGGGCTGCGCAAGGGCTACCGCGGGCGGTTCGCCATGTACGTGCCACCGTTGCTCGAGCACCTCGGCCTCGTCGAGCTCGAGCACAACCCGCGGAACAACCGCGTCCGAGCACGCTGAGCGCGCGGCGCGTCACCCTGCAGCGAGGATGCGCTCGATGACGGCCATGTTGCCGATCGCGTCGGTCGGCGGGAGGGGGACGGCCGAGCCCTCGCGCACCGCTGTCGAGAACGCGTCGCCCTGCACGCCGTACTGATCGGCCGCCGGCACCTCGATGACCTGCAGGTCAGGTGCCACCGGTGGGTCGCCACCCGCCGCCCGGACGATGCGCGTCGGCCGATCGGGCGGGATGTTGAACGGGATCTCGACGACCAACCGACCGGCGGTGCCGACCAGGTGGACCCGCTGGTCATCCTCGCCCTGCGTCGAGCATGTGAACGTGGCGTGCCGGCCGCCGAAGTCCAGGATCGCCGACGTCAGGACGTCCGTGCCGAACCGCTCGTCGCGGCGTACGGTCGCCACGACGCCGTCTGGTTCGCCGTCGAACATCCAACGGGCCACGTTGATCGGGTAGCAGCCGATGTCCATCAGCGCACCACCGCCGTAGTGGGCGATGTTGCGGATGTTGGCGGGATCGACGTTGTGGTACGAGAAGAACGTCTGGATCGTCCGCAGCTCCCCGATGTCGTGGGCATCGACAAGGGCCCGGACTCGCTGCCACAGCGGATGCAGCCGGTACATGAACGCTTCCATGAGCAGCACGCCGGCGGCGGCACAGCCATCGACCATCTCGCCGGCCTCGGCGGCGCTGATCGCAAGCGGTTTCTCGCACAGGACGTGCTTGCCAGCAGCGGCGGCCCGCAGCGTCCACTCGGCGTGGAGGTGGTTCGGCAGCGGGATGTACACCGCCTCGACGTCGTCGTCGGCGAGCAGCGCGTCGTACGAACCGTAGGCGTGGATGATGCCGAGCTCGGCTGCCGTGGCGGTCGCCAGCTCCGCGTCCCTCGACGCGATGGCGACGACGTCGCAGCGCGCCGAGCGCTGCATCGCGGGGATCACCTTGCGGGTGGCGATCGACGCGCAGCCGAGCACGCCCCAGCGAACCGGCTCGAAGGCATTCATGCCTGCTCCCGAACCATCGCGTAGGCGCCGCGCACGTCGGCGGCTGCGGCCGATCCGGAACCTGGCTCGATGACGCCGCCGTCGCCGAGCTTCCAGCGGTCGGCGACGTCGGCGGGCTCGACGCCGGAAGCGACGGCAGCTGACTGCACGCAAGCTCCCGTCGCCACCTGTTCCTCGCCGTGCGGGACGAGTACGGCGCGCCCGCTGAGGTCGGCGAGCACCTGGCGATAGGCCTTCGAGCGGGCGCCGCCGCCGACGAGGATCAGCCGAGCGTCGGCGGGCGCGAACGCGCTGAGGGCGTCGAGCCCGTCGAGGAGACCGCACACGACCCCCTCCACTGCAGCGCGAGCGAGCTGCTCCCGGCTGACCCCGCTGCGGATCCCGGCCAGGACACCGGTGGCGCTCGGGCGGTCCGGGGTGCGCTCCCCGTCGAGGTACGGCAGCAGGGTGAGACCGCCGGCACCGGGGGCGGCGGTCAGGGCGAGCTCGTCGAACGCGTCGTGATCGACTCCGAGCAACCGGCCGACGGCGTCGGTGACCTTGGTTGCGTTGAGCGTGCACACGAGCGGGAGGTAGCGGCCGGTGGCGTCGGCGAAGCCGGCGACGAAGCCAGACGGGTCGGCGGTCGGTTGGTCGCTGACCGAGTACACCGTGCCCGACGTCCCGATCGAGATCACCACGTCGCCGGAGCGGAGCCCGACACCGAGCGCCCCGGCCATGTTGTCTCCGGTGCCCGGCCCGACGACCGCGCCGTTCCACTCGCCGGCGGCATCGCCCGGCCCGAGCACGGTGGGCAACGCCGCCGACCAGTCCCGCTCGCCATCGACGATGGCGAGCAGGTCGTGGCGGTAGCCGGCCGACGCCGCCGACCAGTAGCCGGTCCCCGACGCGTCACCCCGATCCGTGACGAGTCGACCGGTGAGCTTGAACGTCAACCAGTCGTGCGGCAGGACGACCGCCGCCAGCCGCCGCCATGCCTCCGGCTCGCTGCGATGCAGCCACGACAGCTTGGTGATGGTGAAGCTGGCGACCGGCACGGACCCGCAGGCCTCCGCCCACGCCTGCCGCCCACCCGGTAGCTGCTTGATCAGCCACGCTGCATCTGGCGCCGACTCGGTGTCGTTCCACAGCTTGGCCGGGCGGATGACCTCGTGGCGGTCGTCGAGGGTGACCATGCCGTGTTGCTGGCCGGCCACGCTGATCGCGTCGACGTGTGGCGCGCCGGTTTGCTCCCACGCCGACTCGAACGCCGCCCACCACGCCGCCGGTTCCTGTTCCGAGCGGGGCGGCTGCGTCGGCGGATGTGGCGACGATCCTCGCCCGATGACCCGGCCGCTGTCGAGCTCGCGGACCTCGACCTTCGTCGAGCTCGTCGACGAATCGACGCCCGCGACTCAGCTGGCCACTCAGCGGACCCGGGCGACGTGGCGGGCGACGAGGTTCTCCAGCCGCTCTTGCCCGCCCGAGACCCGCCGCGGCTCGCCACGGTCGAAGGCCCGCTCGTGCAGGGTCGACGAGCGTGCTCGTCCCGTCGAGGATCGACCGTCCCAGCTCGCTGTCCCAGCCGGCGTAGCGAGCGTCGCGGTTGGCGTCGAGCTCCTCCCGGACCGACGCCGCGACCAGCAGCGCACGCGCCATCGTGTCCATGCCGCCGATGTGGCCGTGGAACAGATCGGTTCTGTCGATCGACTGCCGACGCAGCTTGGCGTCGAAGTTCAGCCCACCAGTCGTGAACCCGCCGCCGCGCATGATCTCCAGCATCCCGAGCGACATCTGCTCGACCGACACCGGGAAGCGGTCGAGGTCCCAGCCCAACCGGTCGTCGCCGGCGTTGGCGTCGATCGACCCGAAGATCCCGGCGTTGACGGCGGTCGCCACTTCGTGGGCGAAGTCGTGGCCCGACAGCGTGGCGTGGTTGACCTCGATGTTGACCTTGATCTCGTCGGCGAGGTCGTAGCGCTGCAAGAACGCGTGGACGGCGGCGACGTCGAAGTCGTACTGGTGCTTGGTCGGCTCGAACGGCTTGGGCTCGAGGAGGATCGCCCCGTTGAACCCGATCCGCTGCTTGTGCTCCACCACCATCGACAAGAACCGGGCCAGCTGATCGAGCTCGCGGCGCAGGTCCGTGTTGAGGAGCGTGTCGTAGCCCTCGCGCCCTCCCCACAGCACGTAGTTGTGGCCGCCGAGGCGATGGGTCGTCTCGAGGCAGTGGGCGACCTGTGCCGCAGCCACGGCGAAGACCTCGGGGTCGGGGTTGGTCGCTGCACCGGCCTGGAACCGCGGGTTGGAGAACAGGTTCGCCGTGCCCCACAGCAGCTGGACGCCGGTGCGCTCCTGGTGCGCGGCGGCGCGGTCGGCCATCTCGTCGAGCAGCGCCGCCGACTCCTTGAACGAGCTGCCCTCCGGCGCGATGTCGCGATCGTGGAAGCAGTAGAAGGGCACGCCGAGCTTGGTGAAGAACTCGAACGCGGCATCCATCTTCTGTGTCGCCGCTTCGATCGGGTCGGCGGCCGGGGCGAACGTCGGGTGCCACGGTCGGTCCAGCGTTCCGGTGCCGAAGATGTCGAAGCCGTCCCAGTTGAACGAGTGCCAGTAGCAGACGGCGAAGCGGAGGTGGTCCTCCATCCGCCTCCCGGCGACGACGCGGTCGGCGTCGTACCAGTGGAACGCCAGCGGGTTGTCGCTGTCCGGACCCTCGAAGGGGATCCGCTCGCTCACGTCGGTGAAGAACTCGGTCATGAGACCCTCCGTCAGCCGTGCAATTCCTCGAGGTCGCGGTCGGACACTTCCTCGGGCTGCTTGCCCATGATGATCATCGCCAGGACCTGGTCCTTGGTGACGTTGTTCTTGTCGACCGTGCCGACCAGCTGGCCGGTGAGCATGACGCTGATGCGGTCGGACAGGTCGAAGACGTCGTGGATGTCGTGGCTGATGAGGAAGACGCCGATGCCCTCCGTCTTCAACTGGGCGACGAGCTCGTGGACCTGCCCCGTCTCGGCAGGACCGAGCGCCGCGGTGGGCTCGTCCATGATCAGGACCTTGGCGTTGAAGTGGATCGCCCTGGCGATCGCCACTGCCTGGCGCTGTCCACCCGACAGCCACCCGACCGCCGTCTTGAGGTTCGTGAACCTCGGGTTCAGACGCCGCATCACTTCGCGCGTGGCCGACGCCATGGCCGAGTCGTCGAGGGCGCCGGTGCGGGTGCGCATCTCCCGGCCGAGGAACACGTTGCCGGCGGCGTCGATGTTGTCGGCCAGCGCCAGCTTCTGGTAGATCGTCTCGACCCCGTGTCGCTGCGCGTCGCGCGGGCTGTGGATGGTGACCGGTTCGCCGTTGATGAGGATCTGGCCGGAATCCGCGGGGTGGGCTCCCGACAGCGTGTGCATCAGGGTCGACTTGCCGGCCCCGTTGCCCCCGACGAGGGCCACCACCTCGCCTGGGTAGAGGTCGATGCTGACGCCGTCCACGGCGTGCACGCCGCCGAACGCCACGCGGATGTCCCGCATCTCCACGAGCGGGACGTTCCCCCGCTGCGACGGTGGCACCTCGCTCACTGGTGCACCCTCCTCGCTCACGGCTGACCGGTCTGGATCACGATGGCGGCCACGATCAACCCCGCCACCAGTGCGCCCACCGCCGCGCGCCGGCGACCGCTGCGGAGGGCGGCGTCGACGGCGACGGCTGCCACCAGCACGACACCGACCACGACGTCCTGGGACGGCGAGTCGATCTTCAGCAGCACCATGCCCGAGCGCAGCGACTGCATGATGATCGCACCGAGCACGGCACCGGGGACCGTGCCGATGCCGCCGGAGAACGACGTGCCGCCGATGACGGCCGCGGCGATGACGTCCAGCTCGTTCTGCACGCCCAGGTTGGTGACCGCCGAGTTGAGCCGCGCCGTCTGGATGGCGGCGCTGGCGGCGACGAGGACGCCCATGAGGACGAACGTGAGCATCACCGTGCGGCGGGTGTTGATGCCGCTCAGCTCGGCAGCCTCGGGATTGCCTCCGTACGCGTACACGTAGCGCCCGAAGCGGCGCCGACGGGCGAGATACGTCATGAGGAGGGTGACGCCGATCAGGATCACCACCGGGTAGGCGACGCCGGTGGCCTCGCCGGTGATGGGGGACAGGTATTTGTTGGCGACGAGTGCGACGCCGGCCACCACGACTGCGCAGCCGACCACGCCGAGCCCTACGTCAAGCCACAACGGCCGCACAGCGAGGCGGTAGCGCTGCCGGCGCCGGCGCGACAGGTAGATGCTGGCGGCGATGCCGGCACAGGCCAAGATGGCGAGCAACCAGCTGCCCCATCCGCCCAGCGCTCCTCGCGCTCCGCCGCCGATGCGCTGGAACGTCTCGTTCAGCGGGGCCAGCGTCTGCCCCTGCTTGTCCCCGGAGCGGAAGATCGCACCTCGCCAGACGAGGAACCCGCCGAGGGTCACGATGAACGAGGGAACCCCGCCGTAGGCGACGATGTAGCCGGTCAGGCCGCCGATCAGCGCGCCGAGGACGGCGCCGACGGCAAGGGCGACGACCCAGGAGTACGAGCTGCCCCGCAGGCCCGGGATCGTCACGTCGAGACCGAAGAAGCCGATGATGCCGTCGGTCTGGACGAGCGCCATCGTGTAGCCGAGGAAGCCGAGGAGCGACCCGACCGAGAGGTCGATGTTGCGCGACACGATGATCAGGACCATGCCCGTGGCCATGATCGCGATGGACGTGCTCTGGACCGACAGGTTCCAGAGGTTTCGAGCGGTCAGGAAGTCGCCGCCCGACCGGAGGTTGAAGGCGATCCAGATGGCCACCAGGGCGATGACCATGCCCAGCAACCTGGTGTCGAGCTCCGAGCTGGCCAGCACCGAGCGCCACGAGCGTGAGGACGGGGGCGCCGCCGTCGGAGGGCTCGGCGTCCCGATGGTCGCCGGCTGGTCCGGCGATTGAACCTCAGTCATGCATCACGCCTTCCCGTGCGCGGACGACGCCCCACCCGTCTCGGCGGGTGGGGCGCGTCCGAACTACCGTTCTCCGGGATCAGCCGCAGGCGGCGACGGAGCCGGCCTCCACGCCCTCGCAGAGCGTCGCCTCGTCGATCCACCCGGCATCGAGGACCACGTCGAGGTTCTCCTGGGTGATCGGGATCGGCTCGAGCAGGATCGAGGTGACCTCGTTCCCCTCGGGCGTGGTGAACGGCGCGGTGCCTTCGACCGCGGCGACGTCCGGGTTGGCGCACAACGCCACCGCCGCCTCGCCGGCGGCCGTGCCGAGCTCGCGGGCGTCCTTCCAGACGCTCACCGTCTGCGTGCCGAGGGCGACCCGGTTGAGCGCCGCCTGGTCGCCGTCCTGGCCGGAGACCGGAATCTCGCCGGCCAGGCCCTGGGCCTCGAGCGCGGCGACGACGCCGCCGGCCATCCCGTCGTTCTCCGACAGGACGGCATCGACCTCGTTGTTGTTCGCCGTGAGGAACTGCTCCATCTCGGTCTGGGCGAGGGCGGGGTCCCAGTTGTCGGTGTAGGTCTCGCCGACGATCGTGATCGTGTCGCTGCTCTCGCCTTCCGCCGGGATGCCGGCGTTGACGTACCCCTCGCGGAGGAAGTCGGCGTTGGCGTCGGCGGAGTTGCCCTTGATGATCACGAAGTTGCCCTCGGACACGACGTCGAGGACGGCCTCCGCCTCGCATCTCACCGACCCTGACGTTGTCGAACGTGACGTAGAGCACCGACGGATCCTCGATGAGCCGGTCGTAGGCGATGACCGGGATGCCGCTCTCGGCGGCAGCGGCCACGGACGGCTTGATGGCCGTGCCGTCCTGGGCGAGGATGACGAGCACGTTGGCGCCCTGGGAGATGAGGTTCTCGACGTTGCTGGCCTGTGTCTCGGCCGACGACTTGGCGTCGTTCGAGATGTAGCGTGCCGCCGCCGGCCTCGATCGCCGCCTTGCAGGGCCGGCTCGTCCCACTTCGCCCAGCGCTCTTCCTGGTAGTTGTTCCAGGACACGCCGACGACGCAGTCGCCGCCCGCCACCACCGGCGGCCGGTCGTGTGCCGGCACCATCCGGCTTCGGTGGTCGCGCCACCCTCGCCGCCGGCGGCCGTCGTTGCGGGCGCCTGGTCAGTGCCCTCGGCGCCCCCGTCATCGTCGTCGCCGCCACAGGCGACCAGTACCAAGGCAGCGCTCATGACGAGTGCTGCCGATCGGCGAACATGCATGCGGGTCTCCTCCCCCATTCGACGCGGCCTCCCCCGATGGAGCCGCGAGCTCCTGTTCATGTTAGTTGCACCCCCTGTTGTCGGTGAGCTTCAGCGCTGCCGGCGCGATCACGCCGCTCGGCCTGCAGCCAGTTGGCTGGATCGGTGAGGATCGGTTCGAACGCCAGCTCGGCGGCTCCGAGCAGTGGGGCGTCGACGCCGAGCCTCGCCGGGACGATCTCGACGAGCGAACGCGGCGCGGCGAGGGCGCGGCGGTCCAGCTCGCCCTCGACGGTCGCCGCGACGAACGGATGGAGCACCGCCAGGCGCCCGCCGAGGACGATGCGCGCCGGACTCAGCGTGTTGACGAGACCGGCCAGGCCGATCCCGAGCCACTGGCCCGTCGCGGCGAGTGCGTCGAGCGCGGCCGGCATCGCCTGCGTCGGCGTCGGCGAGGACCGCCTCGACCGCCGCGCCGCCGCCGTCAGCCGGGCGGCCGGCACGCACGAGCAGTGCCTCCTCGCCGACCTCCGTCTCCCAGCAGCCGACCGAGCCGCACCGGCAGGTCGCGCCGGCCAGCGGGTTGACGGGCAGGTGGCCGACCTCGCCGCCGTAGCCGGCGACACCCGTCAGCGGCCGGCCGCCGACGATCACTCCGCCGCCGAGGCCGACCTCGCCGGAGAGGAAGATCACGTCATCCGTGCCGGCCGCGGCGCCGCGCCGGTGCTCGGCGAGAGCTCCGAGGTCGGCCTCGTTGGCGATCACGATCGGCGCCGGCGAGCACAGTGCCTCGGCGAGCACCTCGCCCAGCGGCACGTCGCGCCACCCGAGGTTCGGAGCAGTCGAGACGAATCCGTCGTGCCGACGCACGACGCCGACGACCGCCACCCCGATCCCGACCAGCGCATGGGTGCGCCACGTCACGGCCGTGCCGTTGGCGAGCGCGGCGAGGTCAGCGACGATGTCGTCGACGCCGGAGCGCTGGCGCGACCGGTCGACGCGGACGAGCTCGAGGACCTGTCCGCCCATCCCGACCACGGCCATGGCGAGGGAGTCGACGGCGATCTCGAGCGCCAGGACGACGGCGCGTTCGGGCTCGAGCCGCACGACCGGAGACGGGCGGCCGGGCAGCCCCAGCGACTCCCCCGCGCTTCGACGACGAGTCCGGCGGCGACGAGGTCCCCGACGAGCCGGCGGATCCCGCTGCGGGTCAGCCCGGTTCGCTCGCCGAGCTCGGAGCGCGACAGCGGCCCTTCGGCGTGGAGCACCTGGACGAGCGCGCTGAGGTTGGCTCGCCGGATGCTCTCGCTGCGCTGCCCGCTGTCTCCCCGACCCGTCACGAAGATTGTGCCCCTCGGGTTCAAACGTTTGTGACGAGCTTCTACAAATTCCGCGCAGTGTCAAGGCGTCCACTGCGTTCCCCGGCCACGCAGGCCGTCGCTCGCCGCTCGCTCGCTGGCGCTCGGTCGCTCGCACGAGCTGACGGGTTCATGGTCCGATTGCTGTGGTTCAATCCGCTCGTGCGGGGGCTGGGCCACGGCGCGCGAACGGTCGGGCTGGCGAGCAGTCTGGCGTTCGGCGCCGTCACGGCGTGTGGCGGAGGTGGGGGAGGACCCAGCGCCGCTGACGCGCCGCACTTCGTGGCCGACAGCGGCGGCATCGACCACCGCTACGAGGGGGACTTCCAGTACTTCGTCGGCGGCGGGGTCGCCGCGTTCGACTGCGACGACGACGGGCGCAGCGAGCTGTTCTTCGCCGGCGGAAGCGCGCCGGCGGCGCTGTACCACAACGAGAGCCCGACCGGCGGGGCGCTGCAGTTCACCCCACTGCCGTCGCCCGTCACCGACCTCACCGGCGTCACGGGTGCCTACCCGCTCGACGTCGACGGCGACGGGCACACCGACCTGGCCGTCTTGCGCGTCGGCGAGGACGTCATCCTCCGCGGCCTCGGCGACTGCTCAGTTCGAGCGAGCCAACGATGCACTCGGCATCGACGGCGGGGACTCCTGGACCGTCGCCTTCAGCGCGACGTGGGAGGGCGCCAACGACCTGCCCACGCTGGCGTTCGGCGACTACCTGGCCGCCGATCGCGAGTCGTGCGAGGACAGCCGCCTGCTCCGGCCGGCGCCCGACGGCGAGGGGTACGCCGCGCCGATCGCCCTGACGCCCGGCTACTGCACGTTGTCGATGCTGTTCAGCGACTGGAGCGGCTCGGGCCGGCGCGATCTGCGGCTGACGAACGACCGGCACTACTACCGGGACGGCAGCGACCAGCTGTGGCGCGTCGCCCCGGGCGAGGAGCCGCAGCTGTACACGGAGGCCGACGGCTGGCGTCCGCTGCAGATCTGGGGGATGGGCATCGCCAGCGAGGACCTCACCGGTGACGGCCATCCCGAGGTGTTCCTGACGAGTCAGGGCGACAACAAGCTGCAGACCCTTGCCGACGGGCCGACCCGTCCGGCCTACGAGGACATCGCCCTCGCGCGTGGGGCCACCGTGCACCGCCCGTTCGCCGGCGGTGACGTGCTGCCGTCGACGGCGTGGCATGCCGAGTTCGCCGACGTCAACAACGACGGGTTCAGCGACCTGTTCGTCGCCAAGGGCAACGTCGAGGCCGAGGAGGGGTACGCCACCCGTGATCCGAGCAACCTGCTGATCGGCCAAGCTGACGGCACGTTTGTCGAGGGAGCCGAGACTGCCGGGATCCTCAGCTACGAGCGGGCGCGCGGTGGCGCGCTGGTCGACCTCAACCTCGATGGGCTGCTCGACCTCGTCGTGGTCAACCGTCGCGAGCCGGTCAAGCTGTGGCGCAACGTTGGCAGCGGCGAGGCCGGGCAGCCGGAGCCGATGGGTGGGTGGGTCGCGGTCCGGCTGCGGCAGCCGGGACCGAACGTCGACGCCATTGGCGCGTGGGTGGAGACGCGGGTCGGCGAGCGCACGAGGACTCGCGAGGTGACCGTCGGCGGTGGCCACGCGAGTGGGCAGCTCGGCTGGATCCACATCGGTCTCGGCGATGCCGACGCCGCCGAGGTCCGGGTCACGTGGCCCGACGGCGAGGCCGGACCGTGGATGACGTGCCCGCTGGCCAGTTCGCGACGATCGAACGGGGCCAGGACGAGCCGACCGCCTGGGAGCCGGAGGAGCAGCGATGACGATCACGACGACGCGCAGGGCCCGGCTGATCGACGTCGAGCTGCCCGACTTCGGCATGCCCGGCGAGGAACCGCTGCTGCCCCCGTCGATCTACACCGATCGGCTGGAGCGTCTCCGTGAACGGATGGACGGTCCGCGGTTACGACCGCCTGGTCATCTGGGCCGACCGCGAGCACAGCGCCAACCTCGCCTACCTCACCGGCTTCGACCCCCGCTTCGAGGAGGCGATGTTGATCGTCGGGCCGACGGGGAGCCGGCGCTCCTCGCCGGCAACGAGTGCTATGGCACCGCCGAGGCCGCTCCCTTGCCCGTTCGCGCCGTCCGCTTCCAGGACCTGAGCCTGCCGAATCAGCCGCGTGACGGCTCGGCGCCGCTGGCCGAGCTCCTCGGTGCGGAAGGCATCACGGCGGGCCGCCGGGTCGGCGTCGTCGGCTGGAAGACGTACGCCGCGCGCTCGACCATCGAGGCGCCGGCCTTCCTCGTCGACGAGCTGCGCCAGGCCACTGGACCAAGCGGCGTCGTCGAGAACGCCACCGACCTGTTCATCGACGCCGCGGACGGGCTGCGCGTCGTCAACGAGGTCGAGCAGCTGGCCGCGTTCGAGTGGGCGGCGTGCCAGACGTCGCACGGCGTGCGCAACCTGCTCGCCGGGCTGCGCCCGGGGATGACCGAGCGAGAGGCGGTGCGGCTGCTCGAGTGGAACGGCACGCCGCTGTCGTGCCACCTCATGCTCACGGCCGGGCCGCGGGCGAGGTTCGGGCTGCTCAGCCCCGGCGACCGCGCCATCGAGCGCGGCGACCCGCTGACGGTGGCGTTCGGGATCTGGGGCGCGCTCAACTGCCGGGCCGGCTTCGTTGCCGAGGATGCATCCGAGCTGCCCGACGGGATCGCCGACTACGTCGAGCGGCTGGTCGCGCCGTACTTCGAAGCGGTCGCCGAGTGGTACGGCGCGCTGCACGTCGGGCAGGTCGGTGGGGCGCTGCAGGAGATCGTCGATCGTCACCTCGGCGACCCGTTCTTCGGGATCTTCCTCAACCCCGGACACCAGCTGCACCTCGACGAGTGGGTGAACTCGCCGGTGTTCGCCGGCTCGACGATCGAGCTGCGCTCCGGCACGGCGCTGCAGTGCGACATCATCCCGGCGACGGGCACGCCGTACTTCACGACGAACATCGAGGACGGCCTGGCGCTGGCCGACGAGTCACTGCGGGCGGCGTTCGCCGCCGGCTTCCCGGACGCGTGGGCGAGGATCGACGCGCGTCGAGCGTTCATGGAGGACGTGCTCGGGATCGAGCTGCACCCCGACGTGCTGCCGTTCTCCAACCTCGCCGCCCTGCTCCCGCCGTTCCTCCTTCGGCCCGACCGGGCGATGGCGATCGCCCGCTGAGGATCATGTGAGCACCAGCCGCACGCTCACGCTCGGCCGGAGCACGTATCCGGTGATCCTGCCGAACACGCGTGATCCCCGGCTGCACGTGGCCGCCGTGATCATCACGATCCACGTGCTCGGGCAGGTCGGGCTCGGCTTCCACGTGAGCGTGCCGCAGATCCTCGCTGCCATCCTCACGTGCGCCGTCCTCGAGGTGGCGCTGACGTTCCGTGCGCAGCGGGCGTTCGTGTGGCCGGCCAGCGCGATGCTGACGGGCAGCGGCGTCGCGCTGATCCTTCGCGTGCCGGGGACGCCGGACGACGCCTGGAGCACCCACGCCTGGTACGTGTTCGCCGGCGTCGCCGCATTCTCCCTGCTCACGAAGTACGCCATCCGCTACCGCGGCTCGCACCTGTTCAACCCGTCGAACATCGGGCTGGTCGTCGCGTTCGTCGTGCTCGGCAGCGCGCGGGTCGAGCCGCTCGACTTCTGGTGGGCGCCGCTCAACGGCTGGATGGTGACCGCCTATGCCGTCATCCTCGCCGGCGGCCTGCTGATCACGACGCGACTGGGCCTGCTCGGGATGGCGGTGACGTTCTGGCTCGCGCTCGCCGCCGGGGTCGGCGTGCTCGCCGCGGCGGGCCACTGCATGACGGCCCGGTGGGCGTTCGCTCCCGTGTGCGGGTTCGACTACTGGCGGGTGATCGTGACGTCGCCGGAGGTGCTGATCTTCCTGTTCTTCATGATCACGGACCCGAAGACGGTGCCGGCTGGGCGGGTCGGCCGTGTCGCGTTCGGCGTCTTCGTGGCGATGGCGAGCACGCTGCTGATGGCGCCGCAGACCGACGAGTTCGGGACCAAGGTCGCGCTGCTCGCCGGCCTCGTCGTCGTGTGCGCGCTGCGGCCCGTGCTGGAGCGCTTCGTGCCCGCACCGCGGTCGACGGACGACGAGCCCGCCCGGTTCGCCGCCGGATTCGCCAGCGGTGGTGCGCTCCGGGGCGCGCTGCGCGTCGGTGTGGTCGCTGGCCGTCGTCGCCGGCGTCGGCTTCGGCCTCGTCGCCGCCGGCTCGCCGGCGGGCGGCACCGTCGCCATCCCCGCCGACGACGTCCTCGGACGTGCCCGCCGCGACATCGATCCGGCGACGTTCCCGACGATCACCGTCGAGCAGGACGTCTCGGACTGGAACCACGAGATCGCCGGACCGGTCGCCCAGCAGATCGTGCTGGACCTCGTCGAGAACCTCGAGTTGGAGAACCAGGCGCTGCTCGAGTCGGACGACGTCGATCCTGCCGGCCATCAACCACGGCGACCGGCTCGACGAGATGCAGGATCGGCTCGAGGCTGCCGAGGCGACCGGAGTGACCGAGATCGAGCGCTACCAGATCGACGACGTGAGGGTGACCCTGCTCGTGCCGTTCGGCAAGCAGGAGGGCCTCAGCCTCGGCCTCGAGTCCCGGGGCACCGTGACGGAGGAGACCTACGACGCCGCAGGGAGCTCCAGGCGCGCACGACGTCGCCGTTCGCCCAGACGTTCGCCGTCCGCCAGGTGACCGGAGCCCGCTGGCTCAACGTCGGCGTGCTGCCACCCCCGACGAGCCGTCCTCAGTCGTTCATCCTGAACAGCTCGGCCACGGTCGCGGGGAGCTGCGGCGCTCCGCTCGCGTACACC
The DNA here is from genome assembly GCA_963774635.1 of uncultured Acidimicrobiia bacterium. Lineage (GTDB taxonomy): Bacteria > Actinomycetota > Acidimicrobiia > Acidimicrobiales > Ilumatobacteraceae > JALZMG01. The sequence continues at coordinate 578 of CAVZFS010000024.1, read as the reverse complement.
GCGGAGCCGGTGTTGCGCGCACCGGGCATGTCGTTCAGCCCGAGCTCGGCGCGGATGTCACGCGTCGCCGCCAGCGTCCCGCCGTCGAGGGCGATGCCGGTCGCGTCGGCGACCGCGTCAGCCCGTTGAACGCGCCAACGGTGAGGCACGCCTCGACGAGACCCGCGGAGCCGACCGCGGCGAGCACGCCGTGGCGGCAGGCCTCGAGGTCAGGCCGGTCGAGGTGCGCCGCGGTGGCGAACTCCAGGAGCACGTCTCCCGAAGGGACACCTGCGCCGTGCTCGAGCGCCTGGGCCAGATCGATGGTCGTCCCGAGTGCCGAGCCGCTCGCACGGAGCAGCGCCGTGTGGCTCGACGTTCAATAGAAGCAGTCCTGGAGCCTCGACACCTGCGCCGCGATGAGCTCGACCTGGGGCCTGGTGAGCGCCCGATCCCAGGTCAGCTCCAGCATCTGCGGGCCGCGGCTGTATGACTCGGTCACCAGCGCGCGCCAGGTCGCGTTCGTGCGCGGCACCAGCGAGAGGGCGCGCGACACGTTCGCCAGGAGCTTCGTCTCGGTCATCGGGATCCATGCCCCG
>CAVZFS010000023.1:0-120897 GCA_963774635.1 uncultured Acidimicrobiia bacterium | reverse complement strand
TGCTGCTGACCGGCCACACGGGGTTCAAGGGCTCCTGGCTGGCCTTGTGGCTGACGCAGCTCGGGGCCGAGGTCACCGGCGTGGCCCTCGCGCCCGACACCACGCCGAGCCTCTTCGTCGCCTCGGGCCTGGACCGCCGGATCGACTCGCGGATGCTCGACGTCCGCGAGCCGGAGGCCGTGCGGGCCGTCGTCACGGAGCGCCAGCCCGAGGTCGTCTTCCACCTCGCCGCCCAGTCGCTCGTCCGTCGCTCGTACGCCGATCCGGTCGGCACGTTCGCCACCAACGTGATGGGCACGATCCACGTGCTCGAGGCGGTGCGCGAAGTCGACTCCGTGTCGGCCGTGCTGGTCGTGACGAGCGACAAGTGCTACGAGAACCGTGAATGGTGGTGGCCGTACCGCGAGGACGATGCGATGGGCGGCCACGACCCTTACAGCAGCAGCAAGGCGGGCGCCGAGTTCGTCACGTCGGCGTGGCGGCGGTCGTTCCTCGCCAGCCGCACACCACCCGTCGGCGTGGCGTCGGCCAGGGCGGGCAACGTCATCGGCGGCGGGACTGGGCGAGGATCGCATCGTGCCCGACTGCGTGCGCAGCTTCACGGCGGGGGAGTCCGTCGTCATCCGTAACCCGCAGGCCCACCGGCCGTGGCAGCACGTGCTCGAGCCGCTGGCCGGCTACCTGATGCTCGCCGAGCGGTTGGTCGACGAGCCCGCCGGTGTGGCCGAGGCGTGGAACTTCGGGCCGTCTGCCGACGACGCCCGTCCGGTCGCATGGGTCGTGGAGCGGCTGGCTGCGCAATGGGGCGAGGGCGCGAAGTGGGAGCCCGACAGGGCCGAGCAGCCGCACGAGGCGGGACTGCTGCAGGTCGACGCCTCCAAGGCGCGCGCCCGGCTGGGTTGGGCGCCGCGTCTGCCACTCGACGAGGCACTGGCCTGGACCGTCGAGTGGTACCGAGCGTTCGCTGACGGTGCCGACGCAGCGGCGATCACGATCGATCAGATCGAGCGCTACCAGCGCCTCGGTGAGCGCAAGCGAACCGAGACATGAAGGTCAGCACGTGCCGTTCGTGCGGGTCGACGGACCTGCGGTCGGTGCTCTCACTCGGCTCGACGCCGGTCGCCAACGCGCTGGTCGATCCGGCAGATGCACCTGCGACGGATCCCTCCTATCCGTTGGAGATCGTGTTCTGCGGCCAGTGCGCGCTCGTGCAGGTCGGCTACGCGCTGCCTGCAGATCACCTCTTCGATGATGCGTACCCGTACTTCTCGTCCTTCTCGGACGCGTTCACTCGCCACGCCGCGGCGCACGTCGAGCAGCTGATCGTCGACCGCCAGCTCGGCCCGCAGTCGTTCGCCGTCGAGGTCGCCAGCAACGACGGCTACCTGCTCCGCAACTTCCTCCCGGCTGGCGTGCGGGCGCTCGGCATCGACCCGGCGCCGGGGCCCGCTGCCGCAGCGGCCGCCATCGGCGTGCCCACGATCGTCGACTTCTTCGGGGTGGAGGCCGCCGACGCCATCAGGGCCGAGCACGGGCCGGCCGACGTCATCGTGGCCAACAACGTCATGGCCCACGTCCCGGACATCAACGACTTCGTCGGCGGCTTCGCCACGTTGCTCGCCGACGACGGCGTGCTCACGGTGGAGAACCCCTACGTCCGCGACATGGTCGACAACGTCGAGTTCGACACGATCTACCACGAGCACTACTGCTACTTCTCGTGCACCTCCGTCGATGCGTTGATGTCGCGCCACGGGCTGCACCTCAACGACGTGGAGTACTTCCCCGAGCTGCACGGTGGGACGCTGCGCTGGCACATGGGTCACCGTCCCACCCGCACCGACCGCTCCGCGGCGCTGCTCGAGGCCGAGGCGACGGACAGGGATGCGCGATTTCCCCTACTACGCCGGCTTCGCCGAGCGGGTGCGGGCGTGCCAAGACGCTCTGCGGGCACTGCTCCACGAGCTGCGCGACGAAGGCCGCACCGTTGTCGCGTACGGCGCCGCGGCGAAGGGCGCCACGCTGCTCAACAGCACAGGCATCGGCACCGACCTCGTCGCCTACGTCGTCGATCGCAACGTCCACAAGCAGGGCAAGTTGATGCCGGGGTGCCGCCTGCCGATCCGTCCCGTCGAGGTGCTCGCGCAAGAGCGTCCCGATGACCTGCTGCTGCTGGCGTGGAACTTCGCCGCCGAGATCGTCGACCAGCAGCGCGAGTACGCCGCGGCCGGCGGGCGCTTCTACGTTCCCGTGCCGCTGCCCCACCGCATCGAGCCCTGATCACTCATCGCGGCCGCTCGAAGAGCGCCTCCAAATCGACGTCTGAGAGCGGCGGCGCAGCAGCATCTCGCGCGGAGAGGATCGGCGGGAGGAGCGGCCACTCCAGCGCCAGCGTGGGGTCGTTCCAGGCCAGCGACACGTCGGCTCCTGGTTCGTACGGTCGTGAGTGCAGGTAGCAGACGTCGGCGACGTCGGACACGACCTGGAATCCGTGGGCCACACACGGCGGGAGGTAGAGGTGGTGGAGTTGCTCGTCGTCGAGCACGACGCGCTCCGTGCGCCGGAACGTCGGCGACCACGGGCGGATGTCGACGACATGATCGACGATCGATCCCCGGGCACAGCGAACGAGCTTCGCCTCGCTCGCTCCGGTGCGCACGTGCAGACCGCGCAGCACGCCACGCGTCGAGCGCGACTGGTTGTGCTGCACGAACTCCGTCTCGAGGCCTTGCGCCGCGCACCACGCCACGTCGAGCGTCCGCGAGAAGAAGCCACGCTCGTCGCCGACGGGCGTCGGCGTGAAGACGACGACACCGTCGATCGCCGTCTCCATGACGGGTGGTGCCGTCACGAGCTCCAGAGCTTCCAGGGGGCGGCTGCCGCTGTCCCACAGGGAGTTGAGCAGGATCTTGTCGCGCATCGTGTCCATGCACTGCCAGAACCCGTGATGGGCGTACCCGGCGAGCTGACCGTCGCGCGCCAGGTGCTCGAGCGGCTCGTGCGCCCAGTCGACGTCGCCCGGGATGTAGTCGAAGATGCCCGGCTCGAGCACGAAGAAACCGCCGTTGATCCAGCCCTCCGACATCTGGGGCTTCTCCTCGAACTCCGTGACCATCGATCCCTCGATGTGCAGCTTGCCGAAGCGGGCAGGTGGGTGGACGGCCGTGATCGTGGCCAGCTTCCCGTTGCGCCGGTGGAACTCCACGAGGTCGTGGAGATCGACGTCGGAGACGCCGTCGCCGTAGGTCATCAGGAACGTGTCGTCACCGACGTGATTGCGGACCCGCCCGAGCCGCCCCGCCGTCTGCGTCGTCTGCCCCGTGTCGATCAAGGTCACGCGCCAGTCGTCGCGGGCGGTCTCCAGCATCTCGACGCTGTGCGTGGCGAAGTCGATCGTCAGGTCCGATGCCATCGCCAGCGTGTCGGAGAAGTACTTCTTGATGTACTCGCCCTTGTACCCGAGGCAGATGACGAAGTCGCGGAACCCGTAGTGCGAGTAGTGCTGCATGATGTGCCAGAGGATCGGTCGGTGACCGATCTCGACCATCGGCTTGGGACGGATCTCGGTCTCCTCCGTGAGCCGGCTGCCGATGCCGCCGGCGAGTATCACGACCTTCATGGCGCCCCCTGGCTCAACCGCGCCGAAACGGTACTCACACGACCCCGGCCGCGATGTCGTCGGCCAACAGGTCGGCGGCTCGGGCGGCGAGCGCCATCGCCGTCAGCGTCGGGTTCTTCTCGGGTCCCGTCGTGAAGGCGCTGCTGTCGCACACGACCACGTTGCGCACGTCGTGCATGCGGTTCGACCCGTCGAGCACGCCGTGGTGAGGGTCGGCGTGCATCCGCACGGACCCGCCGTAGTGGACCGATGATCCAGGCCGCAGCTCGTGGAAGGGACCGGGAATCGTCAGCTCCATCCTGACGTCGGCGAACAGCTCGCGGCAGGCGCTGGCGGGCCGCCACCATGTTCTCGATCGCGGCATTGTCATAGCCGAGGGCGATGAGCGGTCTGGTCGACGGGTCGTCAGCGGCTCCGGCCAGACGAACCCCCACCTGATCGGTCGGCACCATCGTGCCGAAGACCTGCACACCGAACGCCGCCGTGCGGCCGCGGTAGTAGGTGCGCAGTCGCTCGACCCTCGACGTCAACCCGAGCGTCATCGACGAACCCATCAGTGGGGCGCTCTGCGCCGGATCGCGGCGAGCGACGTACACGGGATGCGCCAGCGCGGCGAGCCGGCGGGCCGGGCTCGCCGTCCACCACTCCCGCGGATGGTCGTGCAGATACCGACCGAGGATGCCGTGCGTGTTGCCGAGACCGGTCGGGAACTCGGGTGACGTCGAGCGCAACAGGACGACCGTGCTGTCGATGGCTCCGGCGGCGACGACGACGGCCCGTGCCGGGACGCTCTCGCGTCGACCGGTCTGCGCGTCGAGCACCTCGACCGACCGGACACGACTGTCGGGCGCCGACCACTCCAGGCGCAGCGCCCGGGCGCCCGTGCGCAGCCGGAAGCGGAGCGACTCGAGGAGCGGCTCGATGAGGCACTGGTAGCTGCCGAACTCCGTCCCGCGACGAGCGATCATCCATGGACGCCCCTTGGCCATCGGCAGGGCACCGACGCCGTGGCCGTGATCCTGTGCCTGCCGGGCCAGCTCTCGCCAGTCCTTCGGCAGCTCGCAGCGGTACCGCGTGACGTTGGACGGCACACGGAGGATCGGATCGCCCGCCGTGACGACCAGCGCCTGCTCGGCGCGCTCGTAGTACGGGACCAGGTCGTCGTAGCCGACGGGCCACCGGTACCGCTCGTCCAGCCGGCCGCCGTCGGTGAAGTCCTCCGGCGCGAACCTCGGCACGGCAGCGGTCCAGTAGTTGGAGAGCCCGCCCAGCGACAGGCTGGAGATCCAATCGATCCCTGGATCGGTCGCCGGGTCTTGCCGATCCGTCGAGTACTCGGCCCAGCCCATCCGACGGTAAAGCGTGTTGCCAGCGGCCCGCACGATCAGACCGCGCGGCGCGTGTTGCCCGGCGTCCAGGACGAGGACGTCGACGCCACGGCCGACCAGCGTGGCCGCGGCCATCGCTCCGCAGGGACCGCTGCCGACGACGACGACCGGTTCGTCAGCCATGCCCGGTCGTCCGGTGCTCCGCCAGCACGGCATTGAGCGCGGTGAGAAGATCTGCGTCGAGCGGTGGCGCGGCGAGCAACTCGATGTTGCGGTGGAGGTGGCTGGGAGATCCGATCCCGACCAGCATTGTCGACACCTCGTCGAATGCTCGGACGTACCCGGTGGCCAGTCGGAACAGGTCGATGTCTGCGCTGGCGGCGAGCGTCGCGCAGGCGCTCGATGAGCGGACCTTTCGGATCGTCGACGACGGCGGCCGGATCACGCACGGCAGCCGCCAGCAACCCGCCACCGAGCACACCACGGGCCCACACCTCGGTGGACCGACGAGCGGCGTCGGGGAGCGCGATCTCGGCGGCCTCGGGATCGAGCACGCCGAACGGGAGCTGGACGACGGCGGCGCCCCGCACTCCGATCCACTGCTGCGCCGCATCCACCGATTCGGCGCCCACACCGAAGCGCCGGACCTTGCCGGCGGTGACGAGGTCGTCGAGCTGCTCGAAGAGATCCGGCATGACCTGGTCCGGACCATGCAGCTGCAACACGTCGACGTAGTCCGTGCCGAGGCGGCGCAGGCTTCCGTCCACGGCGGCTCGCAAGGTTGCCGGCGCGAAATCCTGCTGGGCGTATGAGCCGCCTGACCCTCCGACGGCGGGGCCGCCGCCGGCGTCGGCGCGACGCACGGCTCGGATCGCCCTCGCGGCCGCTGCGACGGGCCGACTGCTCGGCCAGCGTGCGCGGGCGGAACCGGTAGCCGGCCTTGGTGGCGATCACCACGTCGGCGCGCCGGCGCCGCAGGGCGTGACCGAGGATCCGCTCGCTGGTGCCACTCCCGTAGACGTCGGCGGTGTCGAACAGTGTGACGCCCTCGTCGACGGCGAGCTCGACCAGGCGCACGTCGGCGCGCCACGATCGACCGCTCGACGCGCTGCCGAGGTTCACGCATCCGAAGCCGAGGCGCATGCCGCCGTCCCACTCAATGTGTCATGGCTGCGCAGCGACGAGAAGCGCGAGCACCGGGCGGCAAGTATCGCACGGCGGCGGGGCGGCGATACCGACGCGACCCGTGGTCGCCAGGACACGCGGGGGAGCCGCGTGGTTACGCTGCGGCCGGTGAACGAGCTGGGAGGGAGCCGTTGATGGCGCCGGCAGGTCGCGCCGCGTGCTCGTTGTATCTCCCGTCGACCTACAGCGGCCGAGGCGTGCCGGAGATCTGCATGTCCCTCGTGCCAAGCTTTCCTCGCGCTGGTTTGGATGTGACGATCTTCCTCCCTCGCGCCCGCAAGGAGTTGCCTGACGGGATCATGCGGCGGGAGACCATGGTCTTCCCCTTCCGCCATTTGCCATGGAAGTACGGCGAACGAACCGTGGTCTGGTCGCAGGAGCGAGCGTTCCGCCGAGCCGTCGATCGAGCCGATCCACAACGGACCGTGGCCTACTTCTGGCCGAGCTACCTCGAGGCGCCCACGAGAGCGCTGCTTGAGTACGTCCGAGCCAAGGGCATCCCACTTGTTCGCGAGATGGTCAACACGGCCTGCGCCACGTCCGGGCCGATTCTCGATGCCGTGTACGCGAAGCACGGCTTTCCTCGTTACCACAACGTGTCCGATTCGCTCATCGCGCACGAGACGGACGAGCTGCCGAGGTACGACTGGATCTTTGCACCGGGTCTCGAGGTCGAACGCTCATTGATTCGTCTCGGGATTCCTCCCGAGCGGATCCTGCCTGCCTCGTACGGATGGAAGCGGGGCCGCTTCGCGTCCAACGGCGCAGTCGAACGCAGTGGGCCGATCCGGGCGGTCTTCGTCGGGATCGTCGGCGTTCGTAAGGGCGTGCCAGAACTACTCGACGCATGGGAGCAGGCGAACGTCGTCGGCGAACTCGTGCTCGTTGGAGACGTCGAACCGCTCGTGCGGCCGCGCCTCGAGCGGGCGCTAGCGACTGGTCGGGTCCGTCACCTCCCATTCTCCGACGATGTGGCGGCCCTCTACCGATCGGCCGACTTCTTCGTGTTCCCGTCGCACGAGGAGGGAGCGCCACAGGTGACGTACGAAGCAGCAGTCTGCGGGCTGCCGGTCATCACAACTCCCATGGGGACGTCGCGCCTCGTTGAAGACGACTCGACGGGCATCGTCGTGCCGGCCGGTGACGTCGACGCGCTCGCCGCGGCGATCACCCGGCTGGCGGGGTCTGCGGACCTGCGGGCGCGGCTCGGCGCGGCCGCACAGGCGGCGGCCGAGCAGTTCGAGTACTCGCTGGTCGGCACTCGTCGTGGAGAGTTGCTGCGCCGAATCGCGGTGCGTGAGTTGTGATGGAGCAAACGACCTCCGACGTCGACAATGCTCGCCGTCCGGCGGCGTCTCGATCGTCATCCCGACCTACAACTCCGCGGGCTACGTCGGGGCAACGATTGACAGCGTCGTCGCCCAGTCGTTCCAGACTGGGAGCTGCTCGTCTTCGACGATGGCTCCACTGATCGCACGCTCGACGTTGTGAGGGAATGTGTCGACAACCGCATCCGCTTGGTCGCCGGGGAGAACGGTGGCGTTGCCAGTGCCCGCAACCGGGGTCTCGCCGCCACTGATCCGGCGACCGAGTTCGTCGTCTTCCTCGACAACGACGACATCTGGGAGCCTGACCTGCTGTCGTCGTTGGTCGAGGAGCTCGATCGGCGCCCCGACTACGTCTCGGCCCACAGCATCGCCATCTGCATCGACGAGCACGGGGCGCAACCCGCCGCCGATGACCTCGAGCAGCACCTCCGGAACCGGTTGGGCTTCGGGCCCGACGGAGCCGTCGTCGCCCGCCGTGTCGACGAACCGACGACGTTCGCCGATCTCGCCCACTCGAACTGGATCGTGACGCCGGGGCTGCACTTGGTTCGCCGCGCGTGCTGGAGAAGGTCGGGCCGTACGACGCGGCGATGGTGCCGTGCGACGACTGGGACATGAACACCCGCGTCAGCCGCCACGGCACGATTGGATACGTCGATCGGCCGCTGCTTCGGTGGCGCCGCCACAGCGCGGCCCAGTCCTACCTGTCGGGTGGTTGGACGACCGGCTACTTCCGGGTCCGCCACAAGCTGCTCGTCGATCCCTCCAACACCCCCGCGCAGCTGCGCGCCGCCAGGCGCGGGTATCGCACGATGATCCAGCAGTCGACGCGGGCGGCGGTCGAGCGGGCCCGCCAGCGCGACTATCGTGGGGGGTTGGCTCAACTCGCGGCGCGACTCGTGGGTGGGCCCGTTACCTCACGGCCGAGGTGGGACGGCTCCGCGGCTGACGCATAAGGCTGTCGTCGAACCGCAAGAACATGACAGTTTCGTCTCGACTCTGTAGTGTTCGGCGATCCCAAGCCACCAGCAGGTCAGCTGCAGACCCGGGGGGGTAGGCATGGTGAAGAGATGCAAGGTCCTCCGCAAGGGCGGGGGTCCGCTGCTCGCAGCCATCCTCGTTCTGACCGGCTGCGCAGGATGGTTTGCCCCAGCGCCTCGTGCGGCGGTGCAGGTGCACCAGCCATCCCGTTCGTTGCTGCACCATCGGAGTCCCGATCTGCAACGCGTGGCCCCAGCGGCGCCCGAGGCGCCCGCGGCTCCGGCACCCGGATCACCCGCTCCGCCTCCACCCGTCACACCTGGATCACCAGCTCCGCCACCACCGGGTGGGCAGTTCACGGCGCAGTTCGCGACACCCGGTGACTTCTACAACCGGTTCCAGATGCAGGTGTCGCATGGCGTGGATCCGACGACGGTGCCGGGAGCGATCCAGACGTGGTCCGGCGATCACGACATGGGATGCGGTGGCCCGGACACGCAGCGCACCGTGCACGCGGGAAACCACGCCGAGATGTTCTGGTGGTGTGCGCCGGGTGGCGATCCGGCCACGGGTCACTTGATGACGTCGATGAACACGTTTGGGTACTCGATCGTGTCGTTCTCGCCGCGGCACACGTTCAACAACGTGTCGCGGGTGTGCTGGGATCAGAACCTGACCGACCTCGGTGGCCGCAAGTGGACGATGATGCTGGTGCTACCGGAGTGGGAGTACCAGGCGAACGGAGGCCGGCTCGACTACGTCGTCCCCGGATTTGGGAACCCCGGCGAGCCCGGTGGTAACCAGCTGATCCCGTCCACCGAATCGTTGGGGGTGAAGGTTCACGTCGGCACGATGACGACGTATTCGGGGCGCAGTGAACTCGGTGGGACGGGTTCGTTGTTCAAGGTGGCAGACAAGGCTCGCCGCTACCGGCACTGCGCCGAGGACCTCGGCAACGGGCAGATCCGGGTGTCCCAGGAGCGCAACAACGGCACCCAGACCTGGGTCCTGCCGGGGCGCTTCCCGGACGGTCCGGCTCGGGTGATCTTCGAGGACGACAACTACGACCCACCGAAGTCACCGCCCGAGCAGCCGGTGGCGAACCCGTTCACGTGGCACTGGGACAACATTTCGATCAGCTGACACGAAGCGGCGCGACAAAGTGTGACGGCCTCGTAACGAGGCGAAGCGGCCTCTACGGAGGATGTTTAGGGCGGCAGGTGATGGGGAAGTCACCTGTTTGAGGGACAACCGACCTCGAAACGTTGCCGAACCGCAAGATGATGACAGTTGCGTTTCGGATCTGTAATGTTCGGCCGTCCCATCGGCCAGCCCGCCAGCTGATGACCCACGAGGGAGACCACGTGAACCGCCCGAAGTCCCTGCACTGGATCCGTTCGACCCCGCAACGATCGAAACGGACGCTCGTGCGAGCCGCGCTCGGCGTGGTGGTTGGGATCGGCCTCATCGCCGTTCCCGACGCCGCCCGCGCCGCCCCGACCAACAGCAACGGCTGGATCACCGACGTCGACGTCGAGCCGACCACCCTGAACCAAGGCCAGAGCGTCTCGCTCGACATCTCGGTGACCGCCGCCGTTGCACGCGTGGGGCTCGTCGACGTCGAGATCAACACTCTGGAAGGCGACCGGACGTACCAGCAGTTCTGGGACGCCCAGACGTTCGCTGCCGGCGTCACGCGGCACTTCCACGTCAACTGGCCCGTACCGGCGAACGCCGACACCGGGTCGTACATCGTTCGAGTCGGCATCTTCCAGCTCGGGTTGGGGCGACCTCTATCACTGGAACCACATCGCGGCCACGTTCCGCGTCAGGTCGAGCGATTCGACGACGACACTGCCGCCCGTGACGACCGGCCCCGCCGGTGACGACCGCGCCACCGCCGGTGACGACGGCACCGCCGCCGGTGACGACTGCGCCACCGCCGGTGACGACGCGCACCACCGCCGGTGACGACCGCGCCACCGCCGGTGACGCGCGCCACCGCCGGTGACGGCACGCCGCCGGTGACGCTGCGCCACCGGTCACGCTCGCCCCACCGGCCGCCACGGGCCGCCTGTTCACGGCAAATTTCGAGACGGCAGGTGACTTCTATGACCGGTTCCAGATGCAGGTGTCGCACGGCGTCGACCCGGTCGACGGTGGCGGGAGCAATCCATGACGTGGTCGGGCGACCACGACATGGGGTGTGGTGGTCCGGACACACAGCGCACGGTGCACGCCGGCAACCACGCCGAGATGTTCTGGTGGTGCGCGCCGGGTGGCGACCCGTCGAAGGGCCACGTGATGACGTCGATGAACACGTTCGGCTATTCGATCGTGTCGTTCTCGCCGCGCCAGACTTTCACGGACGTCTCCCGCGTGTGCTGGGACCAGAACCTGACCGACCTCGGTGGCCGCAAGTGGACGATGATGCTGGTGCTGCCGGAGTCGGAGTACCAGTCCAACGGCGGCCGGCTGGACTACGTCGTCCCGGGGTTCGGTGAACCCGGTTGAGCCGGGTGGGAATCAGCTGATCCCGTCGAACAACGCGTTGGGGGTCAAGGTCCACGTCGGCACGATGACACGTACTCGGGTCGCAGCGAGCTCGGCGGCACGGCGTCGTTGTACAAGGTGGCCGACAAGGCCGTCGCTACCGGCACTGCGCCGAGGATCTCGGCAACGGGCAGATCCGGGTGTCCCAGGACCGTGACGGCGGCACGAGGACGTGGAACCTGCCGGGACGGTTCCCGGATGGCCCGGTGCGGGTGATCTTCGAAGACGACAACTACGACCCGCCGAAGTCACCACCCGAGCTGGCGGTCGTCCAACGCGTTCACCTGGCACTGGGACAACATCACCATCGACTGAAACGTCCAGGCTCCACCGACTTGCCGCGATGAGCGGTGAGCGCGCAATAGCGCACGCTCACCGCTCACCGCTCGGTAAGGGCAGGGTGAATTCCGAGGCGGAACGAGAGCGCTCCGCGTACACTCGCTCCGTGGGCGGTTGGCGGACGACTTTCTCTTCGCGTCGGGCACGATCGCGGCGACCTGGCCGTGTCGTGATCGCGAGTGCCGTGGCAGGCGTCGTCCTGCTCGGTTGCAACGACCCGTACAACGAGTCCGCCGACACGTCGACGACGACCGTGCCGCCGTCGACGACATCGCCACCGGCGCCAACTGCGCCACCTGCCGAGCCGGAACAACCGGCGTCACCACCGTCGACCGCACCGCCCGCCGACGCTCCTGCGGAAGCGGCGGTCGCACCTGCGCCGGCGCCGGCCGCGGGAGCCACCCAGGCGGTTGAGCCCGGTGCCCAGTTCACGGCCCAGTTCGAGACCTCCGAGGACTTCTTCGACCGGTTCCTGACCCAGGTCTCGCACGGCGTCGATCCGGTCGAGGTCATCGGACGCCATCCACTCGTGGTCAGGTGACCACGACGACCACTGCGGTGGTCCCGACACGCAACGCGACCGTCGATGCCGACGACCACGACCAGATGTTCTGGTGGTGCGCTCCCGGCGGGGACGCGACCAAGGGTCACGTGATGACGTCGATGAACACGTTGGGCTACTCGATCGTCTCCTTCTCACCGGACGAGACGTTCACCGACGTGACGAAGGTCTGCTGGGACCAGAACCTCACCGATCTCGGCGGCCGCAAGTGGACGATGATGCTCGTCCTGCCGGAGTCGGAGTTCGAGGCCAACGACCAGCGGCTCGACTACGTCGTTCCCGGCTTCGGTAACGAGGGCGAGCCGGGCGGCAACCAACTGATCCCCTCGGCTGATGCGCTCGGTGTCAAGGTGCACGTCGGGACGATGACGACCTACTCCGCTCGCGACGAGCTCGGCGGCACAGGATCGCTGTACACGGTCGCCGACAAGGCGAAGCGCTACCGGCACTGCGCCGAGGACATGGGCAACGGCACGATTCGCGTGTCGCAGGATCGCGACGAGGGCACACAGACCTGGGACCTCCCCGGTGAGTTCCCGGACGGCCCGGCGCGGGTCATCTTCGAGGACGACAACTACGACCCGCCCAAGTCGCCGCCGGAGAAGGGCGTCGCCGAGCCGTTCACCTGGCACTGGGACAACATCTCGATCTCCTGATCCAGCGCCGGATCGCGTCCTGGTTGGCGCGACACGCACATCAGGCGCAGGCTCGGACCATGGATCCGCGCGATGCGAGGACCATGGCGGCCCAGGGCCGCCGACCTGGAGCCAACGCTCGTCGACTTCGCCGTCGTCGACGCCGAGGCCGATGTCGCCGCTCAGCTCGACCTGCCCGAGCGCGCCAAGGTGCTGCGGCTGGAGCGAGTCCGGTACGCCGACGGCGAACCGATGGCGGTCGAGACCGTCTACCTCGACAACGAGCGGTTCTCCGACATCGGCGACCTGCTGACCACCGATGGCTCCCTCTACCGGCTGCTGGGTGAGCGATACGGCGTCATCCCGGTGGCGGCCGACGAGACCATCGAGACCGTGCTGGCCACGCCGGCGGCATCTCGACTCCTCGGCACGGACGCCTCGACGCCGATGCTGCTGCTCACCCGCAGCAGTTCCGACGAGGCCGGGCGGCCCGTCGAGTACGTCCGCTCGCTGTATCGGGGCGACCGATACCGCTTCGTCGCCCGCATCCGCCGGCCGGATGCGTGATCCACTGGCCGCCCCGGCCAACGGAGCTCAGCGGTGCCGTCCTCGTTGCGCGGCCAGCGCGGTCAACGTGACGGCCGCGTCGAGCGAGTAGCACCCACGGAGTGCCAACGCGTCGACACGTTCGGCGAGTGAGCCGGTCGCGCTGACCGTGAGGGAAGCGGTCGCGACGTCCACGTCGACGTGGATCTCGCTCGGGTCGACGCCCGGTAGGCCACCCAGGGCGCCGGACCACGCCTTGAACGCCGACTCCTTGGCACTCCACAGCAGCGTCGTCATGACCGTCGGATCGTCGGCGGCCCGCGCCGTCGCCAGCTCGGCCGGGTCGAGCACGAGCGTTGCTTCGTCGGCGGCGAGACCTCCTGTGGCCTCGATGTCCAACCCGACGGACCGCCCGTCGTTGGTCACCGCGGCGACGGCGTGCCCGGCGCCGTGGGCGATCGAGCCCGTCCAACCCGTGGGCCAGCGTGGCCGGCCGTCATCTTCCCAAGGGATCAGCACGTCGGGACCTCCAGCGTCGATCAGCGCGGCACGGGCGGCCCGGCGGCCGGCATCGCGGTCACCCGTGCGCCCGCTGCCGACGACCTCGACGGCGTGCACGGTCACGCCGAGTCGCTCCCCGAGCCCGCGCAGCGCCGCCTCGACGGCGCCGGTCACAGGCCGCGGCGGTCGAGGATCGTCGTCAGCACCTCGGCGAGGCGCGGCGCGTTCTCCGGGAAGAACATCGCGTTGTGGTCGCCTGGGACCTCGGCGACGTCGAGCTCACCCTTGATGTACCGGCCCCAGTAGTAGTCATGGGGCTGGATCGGCCACACCCACTCGGCCTTGAGGACCGCTGCGTCGACGTCGATCGTGTTCATCTGGTAGCGGTCGGCGGCGGCGCTGAAGTAATAGAAGAGGTTGACGAACCCGAGTCCCTCGACGTCGCGGATGCCGAGGTCCCGCTCCTCGTTCTCGACCTGCTCGACCCGCCACTGTCGCTCGGGCAGGAACCGGTGCACCATGCCCCTGATGCGCGCCCGGATGTACGGACGGAACGTGGCGTGGCCGTGGCGATGCATGTTGCGCAGCAGGTTGCGCGACCTGCCGAACGGACGGGCACGTGGGCCCGGCCCGGTGGCACGCTGTCGAACAGGACGATGTACCGCACCTCCTCGCCGAGCGCCTGGAGCTGGCGGACCATCTCGAATGTGACGATGCCGCCGCCCGAATACCCACCCAGGAGGTACGGCCCCTGGTGCCTCGCCCGCAGCTCGGCGACGTAGCGCGCCGCCATGTCCTCGATCGTCGGATCCGGCATGTCGCTGCCGTCGACGCCGAGGGCCTGGAAGCCGTAGATCGGCCGGCTGCCGGCCATCGCCCTCGCCAGGCTCCAGAGGAACAGGATGTTGCCGCCGGCGCCGTGGACGATGAACAGCGGTGGCTTGTCACCGGCGGGGCTGATCGTCACGAGTGACTGGTGGGCGGGCTGGGCCACCGTGGTGACGACCGCGGCTGGCGCTGGCGGCAGTCACGGCCTCGGCGGCGACGGGTGCCACCGTCGTCGTCGCGGCCGCGGCAGCGGCAGCCAGCTCGGCATCGAGATCCGGCCGTGTCGCCAGCACCAGCTCCGTGAGCCGTCCGATCGTGGGCGCGTCGAAGATGGTCGCCAGCTGGAACCGGACACCCAGCTCCTTGTGGATCCGCGACATCAGGCGGATCGCGATCAACGAGTGCCCGCCGATCTCGAAGAAGTCGGCATCGTCGCCCACGTCGGCCACACCGAGCAGGTCGACCCAGATCGAGCGGATCGTGGAGAGCACCGACGTCGCCGCGGGCGCCGCGCCCGCCGGCGCAGTCACCGAGCTCGGCTCGGGCATCGGCGGCGGTGCGATGAGGGCCAGGAGGTCGTCCAGCTCCAAGCTGGAGGCGATCAGACGCGGTCGGCGCGTCGCCAGCAGGCGCTCGACCATCTCGGCGCCCTCGTCGGCGCGGATGCCATGGCGCTCCGCCATGGCGACGAGCGGTGCGACGCGATGGTGACCGGACTCGGCACCGGCCATCGCCTCCTCGACCGTCGGCAGGGCCAACGCGGCCGGCTCGGCGATCGGGTGAAGGGCCAACCCGGCGACCTCGAGGACCACGCCCTCGTCGTCGCCGAGCAGGAGGTCGACCTTGAGCACGTCCTCGGTGGACGACGGCTGGCGCGTCGCCCGGACCCAAGGGTCCGCCGGTAGCGGAGCCCAGCGGTTGACGCCGTCGTACCCGACCGGCACGTACAGCGATTCCTCGCGCTCACCGAGCAGCACCCCGCATGCGGTCGCCACGTCCACGAGCGCCGGGTGGGCGAGCCAGGCGTCGATCTCGCCGGCGTACGCGGCGTCCAGGGCGAGGCGGCCCTCGACGACGTCGTCGCTCGCACGCCAGGCCTCGGCCACCGACTGCCACCGCGGCCCGAGCTCGAGCTGTGCGCCCGGCCGGGCGAGCGGGTCGACCGCTGCGCCGTCGGTGCGCTGTGGCGCAGCGACACCGGCCGGCCGAGGACCTGCCGGGACGACCTTCGCTTCGCTGTGGAGTCGCCATGCTCCGACGCCGCCGTCGCTCTCGAGCTGGGCCCAGCGGTCGTCACCGGTCCCGCTGATCGACACGCGCACCGTGACCGGCACGTCGTTGGGCACGACGAGCGGCTCGAGCAGCGTGATCGGTCCGAGTCCCAATGCCTCGTCGCCGGCGGCGAGGGACAGCGCAGCGAGGTACAGCTCGAGATGCCCGGTGCCCGGAAGCAGGGCGATGCCCGCCGATGTGCGGTGCTCGTCGACGAGCCAGTGATGACCGGTCGCCAGCGTGCCGACCAGACGCACGGTGCCGTCGCGCTCCGTGAACCGCTCGGAGAGGACCGGGTGGGTCACCGGTCGCCGGCCTCGATCCCGAGGCGGGAGCGATGAGCGGCGGCGGCGGCGATGCCCATCTCGCCCCACAGGCCGTAGTTGACGGTGACCACCCGCAGGTCGCCGTGCTGGCCGGCCAGCGCGTCGAGGACGCTGTTGGCGGCGACGTAGGCCGCTTGGCCGTCGGGCACGAGCACGGTCGAGGTCGACGAGATGAGCACGAGCAGCTCGGCGCCGCAGCGGCGCAGCTCGTCGACGAGCGCCAGGCCGCCCCGAGCCTTGGCACCGACGACCACTTCGTGGTCCTCGTGCGTGGCCAGCTCGATCGGTCGGTCGCGCAGCTCGCCGGCGGCGTGGATCGCACCGTCGAGCCGGCCGAGCTGGCGCTCTGCCCCCTCGACAGCCGCCCGGACCGACTCCGGGTCGGCGAGGTCGGCGGCCACGACCGTGACCTTCGTGCCGAACGACTCGAGCTCGACGAGGCGGCGGATGCGCCGGCTCGTCGGGTCGTCGTAGCCGTGACGGGCCAGCCACTCGCTCCGCTCGACGCCTTCGGGCACGGCGCGGCTGGCCACGACGACGACGTTCGCCTCGTGGTCGGCGACGAGGTGACGGGCGAGCGCGAACCCGACGCCGCCGAGGCCGCCCGTCACGAGGTAGTTGCCTCCGGGCCGGAACGTGATCGTGTCGGACGGCACCGGGCCGACGCGGAGCCGCTCCGTCGTCGGCACGAGCCGGCGCAGTCCTCGACGGGCGACGACCTGGTCCGATGCGCCGAACAGTTCGCCCACGACGGCAGCGGCGTCGGTCGACGGCGTGCCATTCGGGTCGAGATCGATGAGCGCCGTGCGCAGGTCGACGTACTCGCGTGGTGCGGTCCCGACGATGCCGATCGCCATCGCATCAGCGGGGGCGGTCGCGGTACCGGTCACGTCGGTTGCGCCGCGGGTGATCGCGGCGAGCAACGTCGGCGCGCCCTCGCACGTCACCGAGCGCACGTGCGGCCGCCGACGCCGTGGTCAGCCAGCGGTCGACGGCGGCGTCGAAGCCGCGCGTCGGACCGACCAGGATCGACCGATCGTGCCGCCGTCAAGAGGGCTGGGTGCGGCGACGGCGTCACCTCGACCAGGTCGCCACGCGCCGTGAGATCGCGCGACAGCGCGGCGACGAACGGGTCCGTGGCGTCACCGACGACGACCCACGGTCCGACCGGCGCCGTTGCGGGAACCAGTGCCTCGCGTTCGGTCCACGAGGGTGCCCAGAACTCGTCGGCCAGCTCGCCGATCCTGGCGGGTTCCCGGGCGACGGTTGCCGCGATGGCGGCCGGTGCGGCGACAGGAGCCACCGAGGCGACGGTGGGAACGCCGGTGCTGATGGCGGTTCCGCCGGGTTCGATCCAGTGCCGCTCCTTGCGGAAGGCGTAGCCCGGCAGGCGCACGACGCGCCGCCCCTCGCCGGTGAAACGATCGAGGTCGACATCGACGCCGGCGGCCCAACCCCGGGCGAACGCGTTGAGCGTGTACGCCGTGTCATCCATGTCCTGGTTCTGGTGACGCAGCGCGGGGATGGCCGCCGTGGGCTTGACGGCCTGGCGGCGGGCGTACGACGAGAGCGAATGACCGGGCCCCAGCTCCATGAACACCAACGGACCGTCAGCGAGCAGCGTCCGCAGGTCGTCGGCGAAGCGAACGGTGTTGCGGAGGTGATCGACCCAGTACTGCGGGTCGGTGGCCTGCTCGGCGGTGATCCACGTGCCGGTCAGGTTCGACAGGTACGGCACCTGCGGCGGCGACAGCTCGACCTTGCGGACCGCTTCGAGGAACTCGGGCAGGATCGGGTCGAGCAGCGAGCTGTGGGCGGCGGCGGCGATCGGGATCAGGGTCGGCGAGACCTCGTCGGTCGTCAGCTCGGCCTGCAGTGCGGCGATGTCGTCGGCCGGTCCGGCGACGACGCACTCGTCGTCGGCGTTGATCGTCGCGACCGACAGCGATGGCGGCAGCACGGCCCGGACCTCGGCCTCCGGCATCGGCACGGCGAGCATCGCCGCGCCCTGGCCGCTGACCCGGTCGATCAGCGTGGCCCGGGCGACGATGAGGTCGAGCGCGCCGTCGAGCGTGAGCACGCCGGCCAGGTGGGCGGCGGCGTACTCGCCCAGGCTGTGACCGACGAACGTGGTCGGGTTGACGCCCCATGCCATCCACTGCCGCGCCAACGCGACCGAGGTCAGGAAGATCGCCGGCAGCGAGGCCGTGGTCTGGCGCAGTGCGTCGGTCGGGGCATCCGGGCGCAGCAGCGGAGCGAGGTCGATGCCCGAGCGCGCCTTGACCCGCTCGATGCCGTCGCGCATGACCTCGTGGAAGACGCTGAAGCGGTCGTCGAGACCGGCCGCCATGCCGTTGTACTGGGCGCCACCGCCGGGGAACAGGAACGCCACCCGCTGCGGGTCCTCGGGCGCCACGGACGTGGCGACCCGGTTGCGGTCGTTGCTGCGCAGCGCCTCGACGGCCGTCGCCGCGTCGGCGGCCGCCACGACGCGGCGATGCCGGTGGGCCCGGCGCCCGGTCGCCAGCGTGTGGGCGACGTCGGCGATGTTCGTGTCGGGATGGCCGTCGAGGAAGTCGGCGAGGCGGGCGGCGTTGTCGTTGAGCGCTCCGGCGTCGCGTCCCGACAGCGCGAGGACCTGCTCTCCGGCGGCGGCCGGGCTGGGGTCCCGGGCCGGCGGCTCCTGCACGATGACGTGGGCGTTGGTGCCGCCGACGCCCAGCGAGCTGATGCCGGCCCGACGGGGCCGGTCGCCCGGCCACGGGTCAGCAGTCGTGGCGATCGTGAACGGCGACCGCTCGAGGTCGAGCAGTGGGCTCGGCGCCGTGTGGTTGGCCAACGGCGGGAGCGTGCGGTGCTGCAACGCCTGCACGACCTTGATCAGGCTGGCCACGCCGGCGGCGGTGTCGAGGTGCCCGATGTTGGGCTTCGTCGACACGATGCGGCAGTAGCCGGTGTCGGGCGTCGACGTCCGGTACGCCTCGGTCAGCGCAGCGACCTCGATCGGGTCGCCGACGGCGGTGCCGGTGCCGTGCGCCTCGAACAGCTGCATGTCGCGTGCCGACAGTCCCGCGACGGCGAGCGCTTCCTTCACGACGTCGGCGTGACCGTCGACGCTCGGCGCGAGGTAGCCCACCTTGCGCTGGCCGTCGTTGTTGATGGCGCTTCCCTTGACGACAGCGAGGATCGGGTCGCCGTCCTCGAGGGCATCCGCGAGCCGGCGCAGTGCGACCACCCCGGCACCGCTCGTCAGCACCGTGCCGGCCGACTCGGCGTCGAAGGCCCTGCAGTACCCGTCCGGCGACAGCACCTCGCCCTCGTGGTAGACGTAGCCGACGCGGTGGGGCACCTCGATCGTCGAGCCGCCGGCGAGGGCGAGGTCACACTCGAACGACAGCAGGCTCTGCACAGCGAAGTGGACGGCGACCAGCGAGGTGGAGCAAGCCGTCTGCACGCTGACCGATGGGCCGCGGAGGTCGAGCTTGTACGACAGGGTCGTCGTGAAGAAGTCCTTGTCGTTGGCCGTGTGGCGCAGCAGGAACATGCCGACCTGTTCGACGAGCGTCGGGTTCGTCAGCAGGTTGTTGAGCATGTACGTGTTCATGCCGCAACCGGCGAACACCCCGATCGCGCCCGGGAACCGTTCCGGTACGTGCCCCGCTGTCTCCAACGCGTCCCACGCGCATTCGAGGAAGTGGCGGTGCTGCGGATCCATGATCGACGCGTCGCGGGGTCCGATCCCGAAGAACCCGGGGTCGAACATCTCGAGGTCGTCGAGCACGCCGTTGCGGCGCACGTACTCAGGGTCGTCGAGGACCCTTTCGGGCACTCCCCGCTCGTGCAGCTCCTGGCGGGAGAACTCGACGAGGCAGTCCTGCCCGTCGCGGATGCGCTGCCACAGCGTCTCGACGTCGGGTGCGCCGGGGAACCGGCCCGCCATGCCGACGATGGCGATGTCAGTCTCAGCCGCCTCGGCCGGCGTGTACTCGGTCATCGACCTATCCGTCCCCTCCGCCGCGCCGCGACAGGGCGCGGTCGACGCATCGCGCCGCGGTCGGTGCCGGTCGGCGCGGCCGCTGGCGCCTGCTGCTCGCCGTCGGGCGTGCACGGCGCCCTGCAGCGTACCGAGGTGGGCGGCGAACGACCGCACGGTCGGGAAGCGGAAGATGTCCGTGAGCGCCAGCGGCGCGGCCGTGGCGTCGGTGAGGCGGCGGAAGACCTTGACGGCGAGCAGCGAGTGGCCGCCGATGTCGAAGAAGTTGTCGTCGCGACCGACGGGCCGTTCGAGCTCGGAGGACCAGATCTCGGCGACCAGCCGCTCGGCATCGTCGGCCGGGGGCGCAGTGGCGACCTGCGCGTCCGCGCTGATGCCGGTGTCGGTCGGCAGCGCCTTGCGGTCGATCTTGCCGTTCGGCGTGAGCGGGAACTTGTCGAGGCGGACGACCACCGAGGGAACCATCGCCTCGGGCAGAACCTCGGCGACGTGCTTGCGCAGGGCGTCGGACGTCACGTCGGCTCCGTGGAGGAGGATCGCGAACCCGACGAGACGGACGTCGCCTCCGGTCTCGCGGGCGACGACGACGGACTGCACGACATCCGGATGACGGTCGAGCACCGCCTCGATCTCGCCGAGCTCGATGCGATGACCGCGGATCTTGACCTGGTTGTCCGAACGGCCAGCGAACTCGACGTAGCCCTGCGGGTGGATCCGTACGACGTCGCCGGTGGCGTAGACGCGTCCCATGCCAGGACGATCGACGAAGCGCTCGGCGGTGAGCTCGGGCCGGTTGTGGTAGCCGCGGGCGACGCTCTCGCCGCCGATGTGCAGCTCGCCGAACGCGCCGACTGGAACCCGGTGTCCGTCGGGGTCGAGGACGAAGATCGTCGTGTTGCCGATCGGCGTGCCGATCGGAATGGACCCGGTCGGCGCCGTCGGCACCTCTTGGGTCAGCGACCAGATGGTCGTCTCGGTCGGTCCGTACATGTTGGTGAACCGGTCCGGCACGAGCGTCCGCAGGTCGGCGGCCAATGCCGTTGGTAGCGCCTCGCCACCGAGCATGAGGTGACGGACCTGGCGCAGCGACTCACGATCGGTCGGGTCGGCGATGAGCATGGCCGCCAGCGACGGCGTGCATTGCAGGTGGGTGACGCCATGGCGGGCGACGAGACCAGCGACGCTGTCATCGCCGTCGACCTGCTCGGGCGCGACACCGCCCGGTACGTCGATGCGCCTGCCGTCGACCGTCGTCTTCGCCTCGAGCAGCAGGTCGAGCGAGGACAGCACGTCGTCGGTGTCGATGCCGAAGTCGACCAGGCAGGCGACCTCGTCGACACCGGCCGCCGACACCGCCTCGACGATCGCCACTGCGTCGTCAGGCGTGCCGAACAACCCGCTCGTCCCGAGGTAGCGGTGGGCTGCCATTTCGAGGAGCTGGTCCATCTCCTCGGGCGAGAGTGACTTGAACAAGTCGTCGGTGCCCTTGCCACGACCGGCGAACGTCGGGAACGCCGACGCGACGTCGCGCAGCAGACCCACCGCCGTGCCGAGGTAGCCCTTCATCGGCTCCCGGGCGACCTCTCGGGCCGTGTCGGCGTCGCGGTCGAGATAGGTGTGCATCATCAGCGTGACGCGGCCCTCGCCGGCGTGACCGGCGGCCCGCCACGCGGAGCGGTACCGCTCGATGTTCTCGGCGAGCTGCTCGACGGACTGCCCGAGTAGGTGGGTCAGGACGTTGACGCCGAGCGTGCCGGCGCGCTCGAACGTCGCCGGGGAGCCGGCCGACGTCAGCCAGATCGGCAGCTCTGCCTGCACCGGACGGGGCAGCGTGTGGACGGCCACCGCCTTGCCGTCGTGCCCGGGCATCTCGATCGTCTCGCCGCGCCACAGGCGTTGCACGACCTCGATGTTGCGCGGCAGGTCCTCCTTCGCGGTGGCGAAGGCGGTCGGGTTGAGCACGAAGTCGTTGGGCTGCCAACCGGCGGCGAACGAGATGGCCACGCGGCCGCGGGAGATGTTGTCGACGACGGCCCACTCCTCTGCGACGCGGATCGGCGAGTGGAGCGGGAGCACGACGCTGCCCGCCCGGATCCCGACGTTCGTCGTGATGGCGGCGAGCGCGGCGCCCGTGACGCTGGGGTTGGGGTACGAGCCGCCGAACGCGTGGAAGTGGCGCTCGGGCGTCCAGACCGCCTCGAACCCGTGGCGATCGGCGAAGCGGGCGCTCTCCAGCAAGAGGCGGTAGCCGTCGGCGGCCGCGGCCTCGCCGGCGGCGAAGTAGAACAGGCTGAACGTGACCGGTCGGGCTGGCGCCGTGGACGCGGCGGGTGCGATGACACCGCTGTCGGATTTCAGCACGACGTGGAAGCCGCGGGTCAGCGTCCACAGCAGCTCGAGGACCGAGATGTCGAACGACAGGCTGGTCACGGCGAGCCACACGCCGGCCGGGTCCCGGTCGATGACCTGGTCCATGGCGGCGAAGAAGTTGACGACATGGCGGTGCTCGAGCATCACGCCCTTGGGCAGGCCCGTCGACCCAGACGTGTAGATGAGATAGGCCAGGTCGGCGGTGCTTGATGCGGCCGGCGAAGGCGCTGGAGCCGCGACCGCGGTCCACGACCGACGCGTCGGCGGGGTCGAGGACGGCGACGTCGGGACGGCCCAGCTCGCTGGCGGTCGCGCCGGTGGCGAGGAGCACCTTGATGCCGGCGTCGTCGACCATGAAGGCGAGCCGCTCGATCGGGTAGGTCGGGTCGAGTGGCAGGTACGCCGCGCCGAGGCGCAGCGTGGCGAGCACGCCGACGAGCATGTGCACGCCACGCGGGACGGCGATGCCGACACGATCCCCGCGACCGACACCGAGCGCGGCCAGCGAACCGGCCATCGCCGCCGCGGCGGCGTCGAGCTCCGCATACGTCAGGGTGCGGTTGCCGAACGAGAGCGCCGGCGCATCCGGCGTTCGTTCGACCTGGACACGGAACAGCTCGTCGATCGTGACGCTGCGATCGTGTTCGACCTCGGTGTCGTTGATGGCGTCGAGCAGGGCCAGCTCGGCGGCGCCCAGGATCGGGAGGTCGGCGGCTGGTGTGGACGGCTGCTCGAGCCCGGCCGCGATCAGTGTCCCCAGCTGCTCGGTGGTGCGATCGAGGGCGACGGGATCGTCCGGATCGGCGTGGGCCTCGACCGTCAGCCGGCCGTCGCTGATCGAGAACCGCCACGGCGTGTCGGGATCGTCGGCGCCGTCGCCCTCCGCGCCGACGTGCACGAGGATCGGCATCGCCATGTCGTGGCCGCGGGTGTGTGGCTCCCGGCCGACGGCGTCGCGCAGCAGCGGGCGTCGCGACGCGAGCACGTCGAGCTCCGCTTGGGCCTGGGCCCGGAGGTCACCGAACGTCGACGCCTGGTCGATCTGCAGGCGCAGCTCACCGGGGCGGGCGAGCGGCGCCAGGCGAGCCATCGCCGCACGCGAGGCGGCGTCCGTCGCAGCGAACGTGATGGTCGGCGAGGAGGTGGTGCGGGCCATCCAGAGCGCGATGGCGGCGACTGCTGCCGCATCGTCGGCGGATGCCGGCAAGTCGATCGTGCGGGAGGCGCGCGCCCCGCCCATTCCGGCGGCGGCCGGCAGGACCGTCGGGTCACCGGACTCCAGCCGGTCGAGCCAGAACCGCTCGTCGCGGGCGAACGCTCCTTCAACGTCGCGAAGGGCGGTGACGAGCTCGGGTGACGGAGACGGAACGGCACTACCGACCGAGATGCCGTGTGCCTCGAACGCACCGGCGATGTCGACGGTGACGCCCTCGGGCGTGCTCAGCGCCGTGATGACGAGCTCGCCGTCCGAGGTGGCCAGCCGAGCACCGTCACCGTCGAGGGCGACGAGGGTTCCGGGCGCATCGCTCGAGGTCGAAGCGGTCGCGTGGGCGGCGTCGACGACGTAGACGTCGTCACCCAGGACCAAGCGCACGACGCCCAGCGTGTTGCGCAGGCGATGGCCGAGATCGAGGGCCCGCACCTGCCGCGCCGACTCGCCTGCCGGTGCGGCAGGGTCGAGAAGGATCGCTGGTCGGTCATAGCGGCGGAACATCCGGTGGACGCCCTCGGGTTGCGCCTCGGTGGGCACCCTGCCGGCGGCGATCGCCGCGGCGACCCGTGGGAAGCTCGCCAGCGCCGCCTCGTAGCAGCGGGCGTTGAGCGAGAACGCGGTCTCGTCGTCGGCGATCGGGAAGCGTTCCGTGGCCACGATGTCGCCGCCGTCGACGCTGGCCGTCATGAGGTGCCAGGTGATGGCGTGCTGGTGCTCCCCGGCGAGCAGTGCCCAGTTCGTGACGTTGAGTCCGGCGTACTCGGGCAGCGGTCCGTCATGGAAGTTGATGCCGGTGGTGACCTTGGCCAACACATCGTCGGAGATGACCCGCAGGTTGGCGATCGAGAACAGGACGTCGGCCGGGTGCTCGTCGAGGCCGGCGGCCAGTTCGGCGCCTGGCCCCACGACGGCGATGCCCTGCTCGATGGCGAACTCGCGGACGATCGGATTGGCGGTGGCGATGAGCACCACGTCGAGCCCGTGCGACCGGGCGATGTCGACGCACTGCGCGACGAGCGGCTCGTCGCCGACCATGGCGCACCGGACGGTTCCCTCCAGGCCCAACACCTCTGCGAACTCGACCACTAGTCCCTCGACCCCTCTCCGGCTGCGTGACGACCCGCCGGTTTGGAGGATACGTCTTGCTCCGACGGGGCCGTCACACATTGCGGTCCGCCTGGCGGGATCAGTCGGGGTCGCCTCTCCACGCTGGCGGTGGCCGGTGACGGGAACGTCTCACCCTTCAATGGTTACCCGCACGGCCCGTTGGCGTTGTCGCGGGCCAATGTCGGTTGCCCCAATAACGTCAGCTACACAACGCGCTGGACTCGTCGATGGTGAGCTTCGACGATTCGCAGGTGCGCGGTTGGTCAGGCCGATCCGGACGTCGGGCGCTGAGCCACCAAGTTGAAGAGTGAGTTCTGCCAGCGAGGACTATGGAGTCTCGAGTAGATCTCGGTGGAATCGACCGGCGTGACCCTGCGGGCCGGCCAGCCCGAAGAACTCGAATCCGTAGTCTTGAAACGTCTTCAGCGTTCGGACCGATGCTTCTATCCGTTCAGCGCCACCACCAGAGACCTCGAACATCAAACGGACGTGCGGGTATCGGTCGAGGGTTTCTGGGCAACCGGCAAGAACGGCTCGTTCGTGCCCCTCCACGTCCATCTTGATCCAGGTCACCTTGGGCCATCCAGCCTTGCTGAGCACTTCGTCGATCGTCATGGTTTGCACCACTTGGTGTGACGTTTGTCCGCTCAACGTTCCAACTTCTAGCGTGTTCCACATCGCCGACGTCGCCGAGGTTGTGAAGTGTGAATGTCCCGATTTGTGCGACGCTGCCGCTTCAATGACGTCCACCCATTCGAAACCATTGTGTGCCACGTTCTCGCGTAGTAGTCGAGCTGACTCGGGGTTGGCTCCATCGCTATCACCCGGCCGCGATCACCGACTTGCTTGGCGAGCGGCAGTGTGAAATAGCCGATGTGCGTGCCGACATCGATGAAGCAGTCACCCGGCGCCACATTGCGCATTACGAACTGAAGTTCGCGGCGTTCATAGCTGCCTACAACCATGTGGAATTCGCCGCCACCACCCCACGCCGGCGGTCTTGGAACGGCCATTACGATACCGTTGACCCTCTGCGGTCCCTCCCGATAAACGAGGCTCGTGAAGTACGGAACGGCATGATTAGCAGTCCAGCTGAGGGTCTTATCGACGCCCGCCAGGTGGCCAAGCCGGCTGCGATGCATAACGTCGAGAAGATCGATGAAGAGCCGTATGAGAACTCGGGCTGTCCGGAGCCCCCATCCGTCCTCGACAGTCACCTTGGCATTTCGTCCATCAGGAGTCTCGCCATTCACTAACTGCCGCCCTTCATAATCCCCGAGGCGCCGCTGTCACCCCCGCAGCTCCCAACATCGCCGGTCGCGCTCCCGCGACACGTCCGGAGGTTAGCTCATCGGCGTGGACGCATGGTGAGTGGCTAGACGTTGTGGGGACGACGAGATTGTCGATCGGGCAGCGAGTCGAGCCTCCAAGCGCGGGCGCCCGGCGGTCGGCCGACCCGAATCGCGAACAGGGCAATCCGGCGCCAATGCACGTGCAGGTGGCGCCGCGGTCACAAGACGGCAAGATCGCCCCGCTGCCGAGCGTCGCGATGCTGGTATCAGGAGTCGCATGAGCTCCGCAGCGATGCAGTTGGTAACAAATTCCGCTGGCGCCGTCCGCCCAACCGACGATGCACCGAGGGCTGCGGGCCCTGAGGTCATCCGCCGTCGAAGTCCATGCGCAGGATCGAATCGGGCTGGATCGGATTGTCCGTAGTGAAGTCACAGTCGAAGCGCCAGATGTAAAACGCCTTCCGGAACGGTGAATAGTCCAGTCCCGTCGGTATGTAGTCCGGCGGGTAGGGCTGCCCGACCGGTGTCCAGGTCGCACCCTCGTCCGACGACACGATGACGCTCGATCCCCCCGAGCGTCGCCAGTCGACCATCAGGGAGCCGAAGGAGGTCCTCCGGCCTGGCCTTGAACCGCACCATTGCTGAGCTGCTCCGTCCACGTCACCCCACCGTCGGTGCTGCGAATCACGCCGCCGCCGTTGTGCAGCAACCACATGATCGCCCCGTCGGCCGACACGAGCGGGTGGCCGGCGATCCCCCGGTGTAGACCTTCGACCACGTCGCGCCACCGTCGGTCGTGCGAAAGACGCCGGCTCGGGTCCGTCGTTCGTTCCCAGTAGGTGCGTCGTGGCGTCGATCACGTAGCGGCGCCGTGGCATACCCGATTCCCGGCGGTAACGCCGCCGAGATGTTGTCCCACGGCTCGCCGCCATCGGTAGACCGGTAGCAGCTCGGGCCGCTCGTGCGTGCCCGACAGCATCGTGCGACGCTCGGGATCGGTGAAGTCGACGCTGACGAGATCGGAATGCAGAAACGTCACCGAGCTGGCGAAACGACAGCGCCGGCATCGTCGGTGCGGTACACGCCACCGCCGTTGTAGTTGCCGCTCTCCCACCACCGGTTCGGATCGGTCGGATCGAAGACCATCGACGTCGGTCGGTTCATGATCACGTCCGACCCGCCGCCCTGCACCGAGCTGCGTCCAAGTCTCCGAGCCATCGACGCTCGACCACAGGCCTTGCAGCGCGATGCCGGCGATCAGCTCATCTCGGTCGGGCCGCACGAACAGCGACGTCATGTTGCCGCACTCGGATGGGAGGCCGACCAGGTTCGACGTCGCAGGCGCCCATGGCGCGGATGGCGGCGGCGTCGTGGGAGGAGCCGTTGGCAGCATCGTCGTTGCACTGACCGTCGTCGGCGCGGCCGTCGTCTCCGGTGAGCCGTCGTCTCCGGTGAGGTTGTCGCCGACGGCGCCCGCGTCGAGAGGGTCACGCCGCCGCCGCCGCACGCCGTGACAAACATCAAGACGGCCGCAGTACCAGCACGCGTCGACGGTGGACGACGAACGCCACATCGCTTCGAGACCACCGCCGAGCGTTCGCTCACGCTTTCCCCTGACGTTCACGTGCTGCTGGAGATTATGCCGAACGGTCCGAGGCGTGAGCGCCCCGCCAACCTCGTCAGAAGCTGGCGTAGCCCCGATTGCCGTACAGCGACCGGGCGAAGCGCCACGCCGAGTACGTGATCGGAGCGGAGACGAAGGTCCGTTCGCGCAGCTGCCCGAGCCGGCTCGTCTTGAACCAGTTCGGGTAGAACTCGACATTGCCGTCATTGACCATGAACGGGTCGACGGCGAGCTCGTCGCCCTCCATCTCCCCGAACGTGATCGCCATCATCGGACGAGGTGTCTGACTGCGGTTGGGCATGCCGCGGTGCCAGAGCGTCGACTTGCGAACGATCGCGTCGCCCTGGCTCAGCTGGAGCCTCGTCGACAGCTTGTACTTGCGCTCGACGGCGTACCGCCAGAACTTGTAGAACTCGCGGTTCGTTCCCGGGAGCACATCGATCGCCCCGTTGACGAGATCGGTGTCGACGACGGCCACGTTGCAGATCAGGAACTCCTTCACGTACAAGCCGTCCATGTGGTAGTGCTGGGCGACACTCCCTGGCAGGTTGAAGTTCAACGTGGCGCGCACCGAGTCGACGATGTCGGGGCGGACCTGCCGGACGAGGTCGACGATGCCGGCCGCCTCGATCTCGTCCCAGACGAAGCGTGTCTGCTCACCCGGGAAGCAGTTCAGGTGGCCCGACAGGTGGCCGCCGCCCTCGAACAGCTCGCCGTCGGACTTGGCTCGCTCGTACTCCTGCAGCAGGCTCTGATGCAGCTCGGCAAGGCGATCCTTGGAGACGACGCCCGGCATCACCACGAACCCGTCGTCGTCCATCCCGCGCCGGAACTCCTCGATGTCCATCCGTTCCAGCACCCGCATCTCGCGCTCCCTCGATCGAAGTCGGGCCGCCGCCGGCCCGTGGCTGCATCAGGCTATCGACGCGTAGACCTTGGCCGCATCGGCCGCCATCCGCTGCACGGTGAACCGTTCGCGCGCCGTGCGTCGACCGTACTGGCCCATGCTTGCCCGGCGGTCGGGATTTCGGAGCAGTTCGAGCATGTGCTGTGCCAGCGCGTCGAGATCACCCGGCTGGGACAGCAACCCGCTGCGGTCGTGCTCGACGACCTCCTTGGTCCCGCCGTTGTCGAGCGCCACGACGGGCAGCTCCATCGCCATGGCCTCGACGAAGACGAGGCCGAACGGCTCCTCGAACGACGGCATGACGTAGATGTCGGCCGCCGCCATGAGGCCTTCGACGTCCGGTCGGCGGCCGAGGAAGTGCACGACGTCCTCGAGGTCGTGCTCCTTGACCAGCGCTTCCAGCCGCGTGCCGAACTCACCGTTCGGTGTGATGTCCGTGCCGACGATCAACAGGTGGGTCTCCGGGAACGTCTCGCGCACGGCGACGAGCGCGGTGATGATCTCGGCCGGGCCCTTCTCGGGGAACAGCCGGCACACGGTCAGCAGGACCTGTGCGTCGGGCGGCAGTCCGAGCTCGGCCCGTGTCGCGTCACGACCTCGCCCCGGCTCCCAACGGTCGACGTCGATGGCGTTGAGGACGAGGTGCACCCGCTCGGGCGGGATGCCGTTGGCGACGAGCGAGTCGCCCACGAACTCGGAGATGGCGACGACGTGGTCGGCGTGGTGCAACGCCCAGCGCAGCATCCCGCTCATCCAGGTGTTGTAGGTGACGTGCACGTGGACGATGCACGGCCGGCGGGTCAACCGCGCCGAGCAGGACGCATGCGAGGGCATCGCGCGGTCGGTCGCTCGTGTGGATGACGTCGATGTGCCGCCGCAGTACGAGGATCGCCAGGCGGGCGAACCCGACGACCGCTGGAAGCGTCTTCAGCAGCGCGACAACCTTGCTCCACCGTGAGCGTCCCATCAGCTCCGGCCCGAAGTTGACGGTCATGAGGTGCAGGTCCGGGATCGTCCGCAGCGTCTCGTAGGTGGGAGTCGGCGTTTCGCGACTTCCACGCGCGCATGCGGCCCACACCTCGTGTGTCGACCGGTCGAGGTGGCGCATGATCTCGGCATGGATCCACGTGTCCGCGCCGAGCGGCGGGAGCGTGGCCGTGTGAACGAACAGCACCCGCTTCACTGGGCCGGACGGTAGCCGCCTGCATGACTACTGTGCCGGGTCGGCTCGGCTGCCGTCCCGACGGTGGCCGTGCCGTCGACTCGGCCACGAGAACACCATGCCCGCCCGCTCTCGACACCGCTCACCGTCCGGACGCCACGGCGTTCGCTCACTGGCGCTCGCTCGCTCGCACGAGGCGACAGGCCTTGAGGCTGTTCGCTGCTGCACTCGCCGCGGGCCGTGCCGTCCTGGCGCTACTGATCGGGTACCTCACCGTCCTCACCGGCGCGGCGTGGTTCGCGACGGCGCGTGACCTGCTCGCACCGCGCCGGCGCCGGCCCGATCCGGCGGCCGAGGCTCGCTACGCGTTCGTCGTTCCTGCCCACGACGAGGAGCACGTGATCGCCTCGACGCTGGACGCGCTGCGTCGGCTCGACTGGCCGGTCGACCGATACGAGGTGCACGTCGTCGCCGACCACTGCACGGACCGGACTGTCGAGCTGGCGAAGGCGGCCGGTGCCGTCGTGCACGAGCACATCGAACTTCCTCGGGGCAAAGGCCCGGCCCTGCAGTGGGCGCTGGCACGAGTGCTCGATCCGCAGGACTCCGGGGCCGCCCCGCACGCGGTCGTCATCGTCGACGCCGACACCGTCGTCGACAGCGCGTTCCTGCGGGCCATCGACGCCGCCTTCGCCGACGGAGCGCTCGTCGTGCAGGGGCAGTACCGAGTTCGCGACCCGGGGAGCTCGCCGGCCGCCGGGCTGCGGGCTGCAGCCCTGGCGCTGCGTCACCACCTCCGCCCGCTCGGACGTACCACGCTCGGCGCGTCGTGCGGGCTCTACGGCAACGGCATGGCGTTCCGCTCGGAGATCCTGCGGCGCCGGGAGTGGAGCGGCCACCTGACCGAGGACCTCGAACTGCAGATGGAGCTGCTGCTCGACGGTGTCCTCGTCGCCTACGCGCCCCGGGCGATCGTCGAGGCGGAAATGCCGTCAGGGTTGGAAGCAGCCCGGACGCAGAACGAGCGTTGGGAGCGCGGGCGCATCGACCTGGCCCGGCGCTACGTCCCGGCACTCGTCGACATGGCCAAACGGGAACCGGGCCGCCGTGCCGCTGCCGTCGATGGGGTGCTCGACCATCTCGTCCCGCCCCTGTCCGTCCTCGCCGCGGCGACCGGCGGGGTCGCCGTCGCCGGTAGCGCCGTGGCGCTGCTGCGCCGCCGCGGGCTCGGCCGCTCCGGCTGGACGCTCGTCGGCGCCCTCGGTTGGCACGTCGGCTCCGGGCTCGTCCTGGCTCGCGCTCCATGGTCCGTGTACCGATCCCTGCTCGGCGCCCCGGCGATGGTGTGGTGGAAGGTGCGGTTGTGGTCGCGGATGCTGCGCCGCCCCGGCGCCGAAGGCTGGGCCCGCACCGCCCGAGAAGGAGCGCGATGAGCGATGCGTGGTCACACGACGCACATCGCTCATCGCACCGAGTCGAACCGAGCTCACGCATGATCAGCACCGGTCGTTGCGTCGTTCTGCTCGGCGTGCCGATCGACGACGTCACGTTGCCGGAAGCCCTCGAGCGGATCGCCGAGATGGTCGCCGCCGGCCGAGCATCAGGCCGGGTGCACCAGATCGCCACGGTCAACGTCGACTTCGTCGTGAACGCCGCAGATGCCGACGATGTGCGCTCGATCCTCCAGCGGACCGACCTGTCCATCCCCGACGGCATGGGGATCGTGTGGGGCGCCCGCTTCCTCAACGCGCCCCTGCGGGCGCGAACGTCGGGAGCCGACCTCGTGCCGGCACTCGCCGAACGGGCCGCCCGTGAGCGGTGGCGGCTGTGCCTCTTCGGCGGCGCACCGGGCGTCGCGGAGCGCGCCGCCGAGCTCCTCCGGTCACGGTTCCCGGGCGCCGACGTCGTCGGCGTCGAGGCGCCGGCCGTCGCGGCGGACGGTTCCATGGACGCCGCGGCAGCTGAGGAGCTGCGCCAGCTCGACGCCGACGTGATCGGCGTCGCCCTCGGCAACCCGAAGCAGGAGCACTGGATCGATCGTTGGGGTGAGGTCGTCGGTGCCCCGGTGTGCATCGGCATCGGTGGGTCGTTGGACTTCCTGACCGGCATCACCCGCCGCGCCCCGGGGTGGATGCAGCGCGGTGGCCTGGAGTGGATCCACCGGGCGGCCAGTGAGCCGCGCCGCCTGGCTGGCCGCTACGCCAAGGACCTGGTCGTGTACGGGCCGGGGCTGCTCGCCCAGGCATGGCGGGGGCGGCGCCGAGACACGGCCTCGGTCATCGCGCATCGCCTCGAAGGTGACTCCGTCGTCCTCGACCTCAGCGCGACGACGGCGCTCGACAACATCACCGCAGCGCAGCTCGTCGGCTATCTGCGCGAAGCCGCTCGGTTCGGCCAACCCGTCCAGTTGGTCGGAGCCAACCAGCGTGTGCGTGACAGCGCGACCCGACTCGGCATCGGCGAGCTCGTCACGGACGCGCCGTAGACCGAGCCGGCGAGGCGAAACGCACCCCCTGCCTCGGCGATCCTCGTTAGCATGTTCCGCCGTGGCGGCAAGTCGTGCCCGCGACACCGGTCCGTCAGGCCCGGTGGCAGCGCGTGCGCTGCCACGCGGCCGCGCCCGGGTCAACGCCGACACGAGTGGCGAGCCGGAGGGTCTCACCCGACGGGTGATGCTGAACATCCTCGAGGCGTTCTTCCGACGCCCGTGGCTGCACCTCCTCCCGCTGATCCTCATGCTCATCCTCGGCGCAGTCACCGCGTTCAGCACGGGCAAGGAGTTCCGCTCGGTCGGCACGATCAGCGCAGCCAGCTCGACGGTCATCGACGAGATCACCCAGCAGAACTCCGGGCGTCACGTTCGAGACGCCGGCAACGATCACCGCGCGCAACATCAACGAGCAGCTCCGCACCGCCAACTTCCTCACGTTGGTTGCCGAGAACGCAGAACTGCAGTCGACGGACGCGACGGCCCCGATCGTCCTGCAGACCATCGCCGAGTCCGTCGCCGCGGCCGCCGACGGGGACAGCCTCGTGCGCGTGACGGCCACCAACCCCGATCCCGAGCTCGCCTTCCGCCTGGCCGACGCAACCCTGGCGGCGTATCGCGAGACGGTGCTCAACAATCGGATCACGCCAGAGCGAATCGGCGGTCACCTTCTTGCAAACCCAGGTCGACGCTGCGCTCGAGGAGGTGAACCTGGCGAGGGACGAGCTCGACGCCTACCTCACGGCCAACCCGGTGCAGAGCGCCGAGGACCGATCACCTCAGCAGCAGGTGGAGGTCGATCGATTGACCGCCGAGGTGGAGCGGGCCGAGGGCAGGTATTCGTTGGCCCGTGACAAGGTCGACGCGGCCAACGAGGAGATGGCCCAGGCGACGGTCGAGATCGAGCAGCGCTACCAGGTGCTCGATCCGCCGGAGGTTCCGCTTGCCCCGGAGCCGCGCCTCAAGAAGGCCGCCCTCACGCTCGTGCTCTTCGGCGTCCTGGGAATCGGTCTGTCGCTGGCGTCGGTCGTGGTGTCGGCGACGCTCGACCGCACGATCCGTCTGCCCAACGACGTCACCGGCAAGTTCGGCCTCGACGTGCTGGCAGTCGTACCCGACGCCCGCGCCCGCTGACCGGGAGGTCACATGGCCAAGAGCAGACTCTTCCGACGCAAGCGCACTCCGCCGCCGCTCGACGAGCTGGGTGGGTTGGCCGACGGCGGCCTGGCCATCCTCGACAAGGAAGGCACGCTCATCCACATGACGCCGTCGCGAGTGGCGGCGTCCCTGCGCTACTTCCTGGCTCGCGTGCAGTTGCACGAGTCGCAGGGAATGCCGGCACGACTGGCACTGACGTCGGCGCTCGCCGGTGAGGGCGTCACCTACGTGACCCGGTCGTTGGCGGCGGCGATCGCCTACGACACGGAGGCCTCCGTCGGCGTCGTCGACTTCAACTGGCGCCGCCCGCCGAAAGAGGGCGACACGGAGGAACGTCCGAAGGGTTTGGCCGAAGTCGTCGAAGACGGCGTCCCGCTCGACGACGTGATCGTCCACACCACGAACCCCCGCCTGAGCCTGGTCCCGGCCGGCGCAGCGCCCGTCGCGAGGCGTCCGGCGCTCGCTCGCAGCGAGGCGCTCACGACGGTGCTCGACGACCTCGACGCGCGGTACGACTACCTGCTCCTCGATCTTCCGCCCGTGCTGGCGACGAGTGACGCGATGAACCTGTCGCAGTTGGCCGATGCCTACGTGCTCGTGGTCCGCCAGGGGGCGACGTCGGAGAGCCAGGTGGAGGCGGCGCTCGAGGAGTTGCAGGGAGGCGAGACCCTCGGGGTCATCCTGAACCGCTTCGACAGTGACATCCCACGTCGGCTGCGGCGGCTCGTCGGAACCTGATCGGCGGCCACCGCCGTGAGGGTGTTGCTGCTGTTCCTGTTGCTGACGTTCCTCGATCGCGATCCGTGCAGCCAACCGCGGCCGTCCATCGCGGTGGTGGACGCTGGCGATCTTCTACGGTCGTCGTCGCCGCGGCCTATCTACACCAGACGGGTGATCTGAGCGATGGCCGTCGGGGTGACCGCTCCCCGCGCGGTGGGCGGTCGGATCATCGACGTTCGGGCCCAGCAGCGCGCGCGACCGCAGCCGGTTCTGGGTCGTCTACGGCGCGGTGATCACGTTCGTCCTCATCACCGGCGCAATCGCCATGGCGACGGCTCCCGACGCGTTCTCGATCGCCTTCGCCGTGCTCGTCCTGGCCAGCGTCGCCTGCTTCGTGCGACCCACGGTCGGCGTCTACGTCATCGTGTCACTGACGCTCATCGGCGACTCCGTGACCACGTCGTGGTGGCCGTTCACGAAGAACCTGTCGAGTCGCGAGTCGATCTTCTTCGTGCACGACTCGATCCCCATCAACCCGCTGGAGATCCTGCTCGTCGTCACGACGATCTCGTGGCTGCTCGAGCGACTCGACGATCCGACGTGGCGGTTCAAGCGCGGTGGCCTGCTGACACCACTGCTCGTGTTCTCGGGCTTCGTCGTCTTTGCGATCTTGCGAACGGTCGCCACGGGTGCCGACAAGCGGATCGCCTTCTTCGAGGCCCGCCCGCTGCTCTACGTGGCGGTTGTGTACCTGCTCGTCGTCGAACCTGCTCGAGACGCGGCAGCAGTACATCCGCCTGCTCTTCCTCGCCCTGGC
This sequence comes from uncultured Acidimicrobiia bacterium, assembly GCA_963774635.1. Taxonomy (GTDB): domain Bacteria; phylum Actinomycetota; class Acidimicrobiia; order Acidimicrobiales; family Ilumatobacteraceae; genus JALZMG01. Next base: position 86,042 of record CAVZFS010000023.1, on the reverse strand, counting down.
CTCGATCTCGATCCAGAGCATCTTCTCGCTCGTGTACTACCAGCAACTGCCCCCTGACGAGCGGGAGAACCTGGAGAGCCTGTCCGAGCACTCGGCCACCGTGCTGATGGACATGCTGCTGGTCTTCCTGCTCGCCGTGGTGATGCTCAAGTGCTCTCGATGGATGCGATGGGCGGTCGCGATCATGACGCCGCCGGTCCTCTGGGCCTATCTGCTCTCGCAGCGCCGGGCGGCGATGGTCGCCATGTTCATCGGCGTGGCGATCCTCGTGATCATCCTGTTCCATCGGCGGCGCCGGGCATTCTGGTTCTTCACGCCGGCGGCGGTGGTCATCGGCCTCGGATTCGTCCTCGCGACGTGGAACTCGACCGGTGTGCTCGGCCTTCCGGCCACGGCGGTGAAGACGGTGCTGTTCCCCGAGCAGCTGGCGGAGGCGGACCAGAGCTCCGACCTGTACCGCCAGACCGAGGCGTTCGACATCTGGTTCACGATCCACAGCAACCCGATCTTCGGCGTCGGGTTCGGCCAGAAGTTCATCCAGGCGATCCCGTTGCCCGACATCAGCTTCTTCGAGTTCTGGGAGTACATCCCCCACAACTCGGTGCTGTGGATCTGGATGAAGCTGGGGTTCCTCGGGTTCGCGGCGATGCTCTTCCTGTTCGCGCGGGCGGTGCAGCTCGGGGCGCGGTCGGCCATGCAGGTGCGGTCTGCCGACCACGTGGCGGTGACGGTCGCGGGGTTGTCCTACGTCGTCATGTTCCTCGTCTTCGCCTACGTCGACATCGCGTGGGACCCGCGCAGCACCGTCTTCCTCGGCGTCGCGTTCGCGCTCTGTGTCGACTTCGCGCGGGCCGAGGACGCACCGCCGGTCCACGTCGGGCCGGCCCACTTCGAGATGGTGCCGCAATGAGCGAGGGAGTCTTCGACCGAGCGAATCATGGTCCGAGCACGGCCTGTTCGGCGTCACCGCACCGGCGGTCACTAATGATCGGTCGCCGCGCCCTCGCCACCGTTGCCGTGGTGACGGCGGCGATCATGGCGGCCTGCAGCTCGGGCGACGGCGCGTTGCAGATCGACACGTCCCCAGACCGATCGACCACGACGCCCGCCTCCACCGATGACGGCAGCAGTGGCTCGTCCACGCCGGGAGCGACGAGTGCCGCTCCGTCCGAACCGGCCGACATCGACGTCGTCATCGACGCCTCCACTCCGGGGGAGCCGATCAGTCCGCTGATCCTCGGGTTCTCGAGCTCGCTCAGTGCGGACGAGCTGCGGCAGGCCGGCATCCAGCTCAACAGCTGGGGTGGCAACCCGTCGACCCGCTTCAACTACGTGATCGGTCACGCCTGGAACCACGGCGCCGACTACGAGTTCCGCAACACGAACTACGGAGACACGGGCGATGCGGCCGTCGCGTTCCTCGACGAGAACACCGCCGGTGGCGCGGCCAGCCGTCTCGCCGTCCCGACGCTCGGCTGGGTGGGCAGCAACGACGACGACAACACGTGCTCGTTCCCGGTCGACGGCGCGGTGTCTGAACCGGGATCAGGTTGGGAACTGCGCCGACCCCAAGGAGGAGGCTGATCCGACCACGGCCAACGTGGAGAGCACCCCTGAAGGTGTGGCGACGTGGGTGCAGGGCCTCCTCGCTGGCGGGCACGACATCGAGATCGTCTCGATGGACAACGAGCCGGATCTGTGGGGATACACGCACTACGACGTGCACCCGGCGTGCACGACGTACGAGGAGATCCTCGACAAGTACCTGACCTACGCCCGAGCGGTGCGCGAGGTGGCACCGGACCTGCAACTCGCTGGTCCCGTGATGTGCTGCTGGTACGACTACTGGAACATCGCGCCGGGGCCGGCGGACGGGAGCGGACAGGACTTCCTCGAGTGGTTCCTCCAGCAGGTCAAGGCGCACGACGACGAGTACGGACAGCGCACGCTGGATGTCGTCGACGTGCACTTCTATCCGCAGTCCGACGTGTTCAACGAGAACACCGATCCGGAGACGAACGCCCGCCGGCTGCGCAGCACGCGCGCCCTGTGGGACGACACGTACGCGGACGAGTCGTGGATCCGTGACACCATCCGGTTCATCCCCCGCATGAAGGCCACGATCGAGCGCACGCTACCCCGGCACACCGTTGCTCATCTCGGAGTGGAACTTCGGCGCCGACCAGGACATCAACGGAGCGCTGACGATCGCCGAGGTGCTCGGGATCTACGGTCGAGAGGGCGTCTACGCGGCGGCCTACTGGCGCAACCCGCCGGTTGGCAGCCCGGGGTTCATGGCCTTCACGATGCACGGCAACTACGACGGCCAGGGAAGTCGGTTCGGTGGCGCTGTCATTCCCGCCGACAGCTCCGACGCCGGGCACGTCAGCAGCTACGCCGCGCTCGACGAGTCGACCGGGATGCTGCGCGTGATGCTGATCAACAAGGACCCATCGACCGCGCTCACCGCCGGCCTGGAGTTGACCGGGTTCGAGCCGCTCGACGATGCCAACCGCTTCACGTACGGCCCGGACGACCTCGGACAGATCGTCGCCGACACGGCGCCGACGGGCCAACCGATCACGTTGCCGGCATCGTCGATCACGCTGCTCGAGCTCGAGCCTGCTCCGTGAGCCCGCTCGGCGGCGACGGGCCGGAATCTGGAGCTCCGGCGAGACCGTCGCTTCGGAGCTGGCGGCAGATGAGCCCAGAGACGCCTGTGGCAGCGGCGGCGAGCTCGCCAGGCGACGCGTGAGCGAGCCGAGGACGAATGAGCATCCGCAGGAACATCGGCGCGCTCTGCTGTCGCAGGCGGCGACGTGGCTCGTCACGCTCATCCTGCTCGTCGAGGCGCCGGACCGCCTCGGCACGGAGGGCTTCGGCGCTCTCAGCTTCGCCACGGCGTACATGCTCTTCTTCACCCTGGTCGCCGGCCTGGGGACCTCGACGCTGCTCACCCGCGAGATCGCCCGCGATCACTCGCTCCTGCCCACCTACACGTACAACGCCTACGTCCTCAAGCTGCTGCTCGCCTCGGCGCTGTCCGTGGTGGCGATCGGCCTCTCGCTCGTCGATGGGTCACGAACGCACGACGGTCATCCTCATCGTCATCGGGCTGCGGGGGCATGCTCGCCGTGACGCTCGGAGAGGTCAGCTACGGCGCCCTTGCCGGCGTCGAGCGCATCGCCAAGCCGGCGTTCTGGACGACGGTGCAGGTCTACGTCGCCAACCTGCTCGGCATCTTCGTGCTGGCCATCGGCGGTGGCGTGGTGGCCTTCGGCGCCGTGACCATCCTCGGCCAACTTCATCCCCGCCGATCGCCGGCTGGGTGATGATCCGCCGCAGCATGCGGGGCCACGGCGGGCTCGATCTCCGACGTCTGGCGGTTCGCTCGTCCGGGCGGGGATCCCGCTCATGGCACTGGTGTTCTTCAACCAGATCTACTCGACCATCGACGTGCCCATCCTCGAGTCGATCGGCGGCAACGAGCCGGTGGCGTGGTACTCCGTGGCGTACCGCTGGATCGGCATCCCGATCTTCATCGCCACCGCCGTGGTCACGGCCTACTTCCCGCGGTTCTCCGCCCACGGCAAGGAGGCCGGTCCGGAGTTCGCCGCACCTCGTCAACCGGGCGCATCCGCCTCGTCCTGCTGGTGACGGTCCCGGCATCGCATCGGCCTGGCCATGGTCGCCGACGGGCTGATCGGCACCTTCTACGACGCCGTCGTACGAGCCGACCGTGCCCGCTGGTCCAGATCCTGGCCCTGCACATCCCGATCGCCGCCATGGACACGATCCTCGCCGTGGCCCTGATCGCCAGCGACCGGATGCAGCGGTACATCTGGGTGTCGGTCGTCGCGGCCATCCTCAACCCGATCGCCTGCATCGTGCTCATCCACTGGGCCGACCGCACGTTACGACAACGGGGCGATCGGCGCGGCGATCGTGACGTTCGGCACGGAGCTCTTCGTGATGTGCGGGGCGTTGCTGCTGCGCTCGCCCGGCGTCCTCGATCGGGCGACCGTCGCCGACGCCGTGCGCATCCTCGCTGCCGGGCCTCGTCATCGTGCCCGTGGTCCTTGTCACAGGCGCTTTCCCGTGGCCCATCCAGGTAGTCTTCGGCGTCATCGCGTACGCCATCGCTGCGCTGCTCTTCAGAGCGGTCAGGCTCGGCGAGTTTCGCGAATTGGCGGGCGAGCGGATCGCCTCCCGGACGTCCAGGCGGCGGCGGGTGCCGGAATCGGTGGAGTGACGAGGACAGGATGACGCACGAGGAGCGAGCGGACGGCGCCCAGGTGTCGGTGGTGATCTGCACGCGCAACCGCGACGACAAGATCGGGACGGCCGTCGCCAGCGTGCTGGCCAACGACCACCCGTCGTTCGATCTCACCGTCATCGACCAGAGCACGACGAACGCGACGCGCGAGGTCGTCGAGCAGATGGCCGCGGCGGACAGCCGCCTGCGCTACGTCCACATGGACGAGGCCGGGCTCTCCCGGGCCTACAACCAGGGCATCCAGCGCACCGGTGGCGACCTGCTGGCGTTCACCGACGACGACTGCATCGTGCCGACCGACTGGTTGCGGCACATTGTCGACGCCTTTGCCGCCGAGCCCGACGGTGACCTCCTCTACGGGCAGGTGCTGCCGGCGGGCACGACGAGCGACGACCGTCGGTTGACGCCGCTGCTCGAGATCCCTGTGCCCGAACGGCTGAGCAAGCAGGACGGCTACAAGATCTTCGGCATGGGCGCCAACTTCGCCGCCCGCCGAAGGCTGTTCACCCTCGCCGGTCCGTTCGACGAGGTCCTCGGCGGTGGTGGCGCGCTGTGGTCCTCGCAGGACTTCGACCTGGCGTACCGCACCTACCAGTCGGGCGGCGTCATCATCCTGCGCCCGGAAGTGACCCTGCGCCACGACGGCCGCCGAGAGGCCGACGACTGGCCGGCGTTGCTGCTCGCCTACGGCTCCGGTGACGGTGCCTTCTACATGAAGCACGTGCGCTGCCTCGATCCGTACGCGCTCTGGCTGTTCAGCCGGCAGTCCGTCGGCACCGCCGTCCGCTGGATCGCCAAGCTGATCCTGCGCCGCGAGACGAACAACTACTACCTGCGCGGCCTGCTGCGCGGAGCGCGAGGCAGCTTCCGGTTCAAAGTGGACCGGGCGACGCGCCTCTACGTGGAGCGACTGAGCGGCACACCTCCCGACTGGCGACTCTCGCTTCCCCCCTGCACGTGACCCAGGACGTCCGTCGCGCCTCGCGGGCGGTCCGTGAGGACTTCCGCGACCGCCAGCATCGGCTGTGGACGGTGCTGGCGATCGGTCGTCTGCTCCCTCCGTACGTTGGCATCCGGGTGCGAGCTCGCCTGCTCCGCTTCGCGGGCGCCACCATCGGCGAACGGACCGTCATCAGCGGGCGACTCTCGCTGGCCGGGTCGCCGACCGCGGCCAGCGCCATCTGACGATCGGTGATGACTGCTTCATCAACGACGGCGTCCGCTTCGATGCAGCGGCCCCGATCACGATCGGCGACGACGTCGCCATCGGGCATGACGTACTCGTGTTGACGGCATCGCATGGTGTCGGCACCCACGAGCGGCGCGCTGGCCTGCTCACGGCCGACCCGGTGCGCATCGAGGATGGTGCCTGGCTCGGCGCCCGCTCGGTCATCCTGCCGGGCCTGACCATCGGTCGGGGCTCCGTCGTCGCGGCCGGTGCCGTCGTCACCGCCTCGGTGCCCGCTGACACCATGGTGGCTGGCGTTCCGGCTCGTCGAGATCAAGACGTTGCCTCGCGTGAGGGCGGAGAGGCCCGCTGCGTAGCCGGCGATGTCGGCGTTCTGGCGCACCCATTCCTGGCGCGTTCGCGCCGAGCCGGGCTGCCTCACCGGGATCGGCCAACAGTCGCTCGATGGCCTCGCGCAGCGCCACCGGATCCGCCGGAGGAACGTAGACGGCCCGTGACGCCGTCGACGATCGTGTCGCGCTGCCCGGTCGTCCTGGTGCACACGATCGCCCGACCCATCGACATGGCTTCGAGGATCGTCGTGATGCCGGCCTGGAAGTCGGTCTCCTCGAGCGGTACGACCACGATGGCGGCGTCCGCGTACACCTGACGCAGCTCGAAGAGGTCGAAGCCGCGCACCGTGAAGTTGGTCGGGACGTCGATGTCGGCGGAGCTGTCGGCGCGCTTCGACCATGGGCTGGCGGCGGCGATGACGACGTCCACGTCGAGGTCCCGCGCCGCCTCCGCGAACGTCGGGTAGTCGCGCAACTCCTGACCGACGGCGCAGATCAGCGGACGGGACCTGGTGGCGATGGTGACGTGCTCGGGCCGCCAGAACTCCGTGTCGACCATGAACGGCGTGAGCACGACGCTGCTCGAGCGGGTATCCCAGGCGATTGATGGCGACCGCGCGCTGCGTCGAGGAGTAGACGACGACGGTGTCGATGCGGCGCTGCAGCTGCAGCGCGCGGTGCAATGCGACCTTCTTCGGCGCCGAGAGCAGATGGCCGATCATCACGTGGCGGGGGCGTGCCCGCACGAGCCACGTCGAGCGCGGCGTATGGCAGGCCGACCTGCTCGCCATCGGTGAACACGACGCGGTACTGGCGGCGCCGCCGGAAGCACGTCCAGGCGAGGAGCGCGTTGGCGCCAGCGAAGCGCTCGATCAGGCGACCGATCCGGCTCGCCGTGCCGGCCGCCTCGGCGTAGTCGACGACGTCGGCGTCGAAGGCTTCCGCCATCACCAGGTAGTCGGCGCGAGGGCGGCGTCCGGCGGCGATCGCCGACTGGAGATCCGGCGGGATCGTCCCCGACACCGTCAGCAGCACGCGGGGCGTCACGGACGTCTTGCCCTCGCTCACGGCCACCAGCAGCTCGACGAGGCGGTGGGCGTTGGCGGCGGCGTCGAAGTCGGCGCGGACCACGCGGCGAGCTTCGCATCGCCGAGCTGCCGGCGCAGCTCCGGCGACGTTGCCAGGCGGCCCAGCGCGTCGGCCAGCGCGTCGGTGTCGCCGACGGGTACGAGCAGGCCGGTACTGCCGTCGCGCACGATCTCGCCGATCGCTCCGACGTCGGTCGACACCAGCGGCAGCCCGACGGCACCGGCCTCGGAGAGGACCATCGGCAGGCAGTCGCCGAGCGTCGGCAGGCAGAAGACGTCGGCGCGGTGATACAGCTCGATGAGGGCCGGACTGTTCGGACCGAGGCCGTGGTGCACGGCGATGCCGGGTTCCTCGGGCAGCTCGTCACGTGTGACGAGGTCGAGCTCGATCGGCACATCACGGGCGCGCAGGCGGCGGACGGCGTCGACGAGCACGAGCCCACCCTTGCGCTCGAGGTCTCCGCCGACGAACAACACGCGCACCGGACCGTCGGCCGTCTCGGCCGGCGCGGCGCCGTGTCCAGACGTCGCCCACTTCTCGAAGTTCACGCCTGGCGGGATGACCGTGATCTTGTCGGCCGGCACCTCGTAGCGGTCGATGAGGCCCTGCTTCGTCCACTCCGCCCACGTGACGACCGCGGCCGCCCGCCGGAAGCAGTTGACGTTGGCGCGCCACTTCAGCCGCTCGATCCGCTCGCCGCCCGTGGCGTGGCCGTAGTGGGCGCCGAGCTCGTCGTACTGGATCGGCGTGGCGTCGAGCGAGACCACCGTCGGCGTGCGGCGCAGCTGATCGGGCACGAGGATCGCCGGTACCTGGGTGTGGATGAACATCGCGTCGAGCGGCCCGCTCTTGCGCAGCCGGCGGATGCCGCGGCGAGCGCGGATGCCGGCCCGCACGGTCCAATTACCGAACCCGGGGATACGGGCCGGCCATCCATCGACCTCGTACTCGACCGGCTCGAAGTCGGCACGGATCGCTGGGTCATTCCCGATCAGCTCACGCAGGTTGGCGGCATGTGTGATGTGACCGAGCGTCTGCTCGAGCACGAACCCGACCCGCGGCACGGCCGACGTCGAGGGTGTTCCCATCTCAGGCCGCGCTCGCCGCGTCGAACCGCTGGATCAGCTCTCGTCCCGAGCCCAGCTCGTCGGCCATGCCGCGGTAGTACGCCAGGTTGTACACGGCGCTCAGCGCGGCCGCCGACACCCGGTCCAGCCCCCAGCGGTGGGGGAGGTGAGCGGCGGCGCGGGCGGCGACCGACAGCACGGCAGAGCTCGCTCGGGCGAGCCGGGGATGGGGGATGCACCAGCTGGTGAGCATCCGCACGAGTCGGTGGCGGGCGTGGAACTCGCCGCTGATGGCGTCGAGCAACCACTCCTGGCCACGGTCGCGGGCGAACACCACGTCGTTGCGCCCGTAGGAGTAGGCGGCCTTCAGCCACGCGTCATAGCTGCGCTCGGCGTAGTGGACGACGGCGGCCGCCGGCTCGAACGTGAAGTTCACGCCGCGCTGGGCCAGCCGGTACGCCAGCTCGACGTCTTCGGCGCGGCGGAAGGCCGGATCGAACCCGCCGGCGGCTTCGAGATGGCGGCGGGCGATCGAGGCGTTGCCGGTGTAGAACTGCCGGGCTGTCGCCGAGTACTCGCCGCGCTGCCATCGCGTCGTACTGCTTCTCCAGCATCTCTTGTTCCCAGCGCACCCATGGAGACAGCTGGTAGCCGTCGGGAGTGTTCATCGGGCCGACGACCACGAGATCATCGGCGTCACCGGTGCGGCGGCGATGGCTGTGCAAGTGGGCGGCGAGGAAGTCGTGCTCGGGAACCACGTCGTCGTCGATGAAGACGACCAGTTCGCCCTGCGCGGCATCGATGCCGCGGTTGCGCGCCGCCGCCGGTCCGGAGTTGGGCTGCCGTAACGCCGTCACGGGCACCGGGACGTCGTCGGATGCCAAGTACTCGTCGGTGCCGTCCGTGCAACCGTCCGACACGACGATGACCTCGAAGCCGCCGTCGACCGGGTCCTGCTTGGCCAGACCATCCAACGCCTGGGCCAGCTGCGCTCGTCGGTTGTACGTGGGGATGACGACCGAGACGGCGGGAGCGTCTGGCACTAGAGCTCCCGGATGACCTTGGCCGGTACGCCGGCCACGAGCGTCCGCTTGGGGACGTCGGATGTGACGACCGCACCCGCGCCGATGCAGCTGTCGGCTCCCACGGTGACTCCGGCCATGACGATCACTCGCGCGCCGATCCAGACGTTGTCCTCCACGATGATCGGTTTGGATGGCGGCCGCTCGAGTCGACGCTCTGGCTCGATGCGGTGGAAGTCGTTGTCGAGCATCATCGTGTAGGGGCCGATGTGGCAGCGGGCTCCGATGTGGACGTGCTCGGTGGCGACGAGTGAGCAGCCGAAGTTGACAAGGGTGCGCTCGCAGATCTCGAGCAGACCGCCCTCGTCGGCGACCAGCTCGAGTGTGGCGATCGTGGAGACGAGCTGGACGCGGTCACCGATCACCATGCGACCGTGGTTGGTGACGGCAGGGCGACCACGCAGGCGGACGCGGGTTCCCACATGATCGGCGCCGCGCAGCGCCCACCGGGCGTTGAGGACAGCCCGCCCGTTGCCCCATACGTACCCGAGGTCGACTGCCACCAGATCATCCTCCCTCACAGCCCGCCATGCCGTGCGAGGGAGACGATATCCGGCGCTCGCCGGTGATACCGAAGTCACAGGACCGGTTTTCGTATCTGCGCCGACCGTTCGTGCTCTCTTACCCGAACCGAACGGGCTGCGCCTGACGTAGTGCAGGCGGTCCGTGAGACATCACGGGCGGGCAGCGGAGCATCAAGCAGAGGGCGGGCACAGTGGAGACGATCGAGCGGGCAGGACGGACGGCGGACGATGCCGAGTCGAGAGCGCACCGGGCGGGGCCGACCCCCTCGTCCGCGTTCTCCCCACCTTCACCCGAGCATGACGCCGACCGACCGTCGGCACGGACGCTGAAGCTCCGTCAAGCAGCTGCCGATGCGGCCGCCGTCGCTGTCGGATTGCTCCTGGCGTTCGTCCTGCAGTCGCTGGTCCGCAGCGAGTCCGAGCTCGGTGTGCAGGGTTCCCACCTGGCACTGGCGATGTGGACGTTCCCGGTGTGGATGATCGCGCTGGCGGCCAACAAGCTGTATCAGTCCCGGGCCACCGAGCGGCGCGGCGAGGAGCTCAAGCGCCTGCTCAACGCCGCCCTGGTCAGCATGGGAACGATCGTCGGCGTCGCCTTCGTCGGTCAGTTCAAGGTCCTCTCCCGCCTCTGGGTCGTGAGCGCCCTGCTCCTCGTCCTGCTCGCACTCGTGGTCGAGCGGGCGATCGCCCGCCGAGTGGTCACCCGCATGCGCCGGGAACGCCGGATCGGGCGACGCATCATCATCGTCGGCACGGATGCCGACGCCATCGGCCTGCTGCACGCCACGCAGCGCCGGCCGGAGCTCGGCTACCAAGCCGTCGGCTTCGTCGGACCGGACGACCTCGGTCCACGCGGTGGTTGCAGCCGCCTTGGCGATCTCGACGAGGTCCAGGCAGCCCTTCAGGCGAGCGGTGCGACCGGTGTGATGATCTCGCTGGCCTCGGTGCCACCCGAGGTCGTCAACCGGATGACGCGCCAGCTCACCGATGCCGGGTACCACGTCGCGCTCTCGTCCGGCCTCCGTGACATCGACCTCGCCCGCTTCCGCGCCCAGGACCTCGACGGCCGCACGCTGATCTACGTCGAGCGGACCCGTCGCGACGGATGGCGGGCACTCGCCAAGCGCACGTTCGACATGACGGTCGCGCTGATCGCACTCGCCATCTCCGCGCCGATCTCGATCGCCGCCGCCATCGCCATCAAGCTGACCTCGCCTGGGCCGATCGTGTTCGCCCAGGAGCGAGTCGGGCGCGACGGCCGCACCTTCCGCGTCTTGAAGTTCCGCACGATGGTCGCCGACGCCGAGGAGCGCAAGGCCGAGCTGGCCGCCTACAACGAGGCCGATGGGCCGATGTTCAAGATGGCCAGGGACCCGCGGATCACCAAGGTCGGAGCGATCCTGCGCAAGCTGTCGATCGATGAGATCCCGCAGTTCATCAACGTCCTGAAGGGTGAGATGAGCGTCGTCGGACCGCGGCCGGCACTGGCGTCGGAGGTCGAGCAGTGGACCGACGACGTCCACGACCGCCTCCGGGTGCTGCCCGGAATCACCGGCATGTGGCAGGTCTCGGGACGCTCGAACACGACGTTCGACGAGTACAAGCGCCTCGACCTGTACTACGTCGACAACTGGTCACTGGCCCACGACCTGCGCATCGTTCTGCGCACGTTCGGAGCGGTGCTGGCCCAGCGCGGCGCTCAGTAGTTCCCCATCGCGCGACAATTTCGAGTCGGCGGGCGGGTTTCTGTATCCCGACCGGTTCCTGAGGATCAGGGAGGGCGTGGAAATGTACGACGAGTACGACGACGGGTCTGGAGGTCGCTCTCCGATCCGCATCATTGCGACCGTGGTGGGTGTCCTGGCGATCCTCGCCGCTGGCTGGTTCCTCGTGAAGCCGAGGATCGGCGGTAACGACGACGACGGCGCGAATGCCGCCGACAGCACCACTTCGGTGGTGGAGGCCGCCGCCGCCGACGACGCCACGACGACGACGTCTGACGACGACGACGCGGCGACGACCACCGAAGCCGACGCGAGCGAGTCGACCGACGCTCCGGGCACGACGGCCGGGCCGGAGACGACAGCTCCCGGCACGACGACGACTTCGACCACTGCGGCGCCGACCCCGGCGACCACGGCGCCGCCTGCTCCGGTCGACCCCGGATACCCGGTGCTGGCGGACGGCAGCCCGGCGCCCATCGTGGCGATCTTCGGATTCGACCAGATCACGCTCACGGGCTCGGTCCCGGATCAGGCTGCCGTCGACCGGCTGTCCACGCTGGCGATCGCCAACAGCAAGTTCCCGGTGCCGGTCGCCAACTTCCTCACGATCAACCCGAACGTTCCGCGCACCGTTCCCGTGCGGGTCGTCGAGCTGACCTCGACGCGGTTCCCCGAGAACAGCGCCGACATCCTGCCTGAGCACGCTCTCGAGCTGGACCGTGTCGTGTCCATCATGCAGGCTCTTCCGAACATCTCGGTCGTCGTCGTTGGTCATGCCGATGCACGGGGCGACGAGCTCGTGAACTACGCCATCTCCGACGAGCGAGCGAGGGCGGTCTTCAACCACCTCGTCGCCGGCGGGATCTCGCCGTCGCGGATCGCCTCTCGGGCGGTCGGTGAGGAAGACCTCCTCACACTCAACAACGACGACGCCGCCAACGAGCTGAACCGCCGCACCGAGGTCATCTTCACCGGCCTCCTCGTCGAGTAGCCCGTCCCCCGATCGGGGACGGTTTACGACGTGCGCGCGGGGGCAACGTTCTTCGGCGTACGGCGATGAAAGGACGTGCCCGTGAGTGGCGAAGCCGACGAGACCAAGGGTCGCATCAAAGAGGCGATCGGCGATCTGACCGATGACAAGGACCTGAAGCGCGAGGGCAAGATCGACCAAGGCGCAGGGAAGGTCAAGGACGCCGTCGACAAGGTGAAGGACAAGTTGAAGGGCGACTAATCATTTCGGGCTCGGCTCGCAACCAAGTTGCTCGCCTCGCCTCCCGAGCTCGCCGCCTCCACTTCGTTGCGGCGTCTCACCCACCTGGCATCAACATCAACCGCAACCGGCACTGATCGAGGAGCGTGATCCCTGCGGGTCACGCTCCTCGGTCGCGTCAGGGCTGCGGTGGAGCCGGCGGTGGCGTAGCGGCCGGTGGTTCGTCGACGGGTGCCTTCGGCGTTGAGGCTGCGGGCGCGGCGGCGTCCTTCCCGGAGATCTGGTCGACCACGTCCTTGGCCTTGTCGGAGGCGGCGTCGATCTTGTCGGCATGGGCCGGCACCTTCTGCTCCACCGTGTCGGAGACCTTGTCGATGCCACCTTTGATCTCGGTCTCGCGACCTTTCACGAGGCCTTTGATCTTGTCGAGGAAGCCCATAGTGGCCGCTCCTTGGTTCCGAGGGACGATCGCAGTGTGGCACGCCCGCTCGCCCGGGCGCACGCCTCAGCGCCTCGCGTGCGGGCGAGCCAGGAGATCAGCGATCGCCGTCGAGCAGCGCCATTCCGATCGCCACCAGGGCGAAGAACCCGACCATCGCGAAGCCCACGATGGTGACGGCGTGGGGCTGAAGGTCCTCGGCGCCGGGGTTGGCGAACCCTGGTCCGATCGGGCTGTCGGTCTGTTCCGTGGCTGCGGTGACCAGCATCCAACCGGCGGTGATCGCCGAGCCGACGGCAAGGCCGAGGCCATAGCGGCGCACCAGCAGGAACCCGAAGACGCCCCCGAGGGCCAGGAGTCCGAGTTGCGCCAATCGGCCGACGAAGAACATCGTCGGGAGCTCGACGACCAGGGTGTCGGAGGAGAAGTTGGCCGACCAGTCGGCGGTTCCTTCCGGGATCAACGGGCCGACCGCGGCGATGAGGAACGACACGGCGCCGAGGGCGGCGATCCAAGGATCCAGTCCGGAGCGCCGGTCCCTCCCGGCGGCGGCCAATGAGCCGATCAGGACGAGCAGGCCGATGGCGCCGGCGCCGACGAGCGCCCAATACCCGACGTCGCGGGTGATCTGCGTCGGGACGAGTGCAGCCGCCGCCTCGGCGTTGGCGATCGGCCATTCGGCGAGCCCGAGGAGCAGCGCCACCCAACCGGCGAGTGCGGCGCCAGCGCCCCCAGCGAGGCCTGCGCCCCACCGGTAGCCGGCGCACCACGCCAGGGCGCCGATGACCATGGCGATTCCGGCGAGGACGCCGGCAACGGCGTTGTTGGTGCCGAAGTCGTTGACCATCCACGTGCCGACCTCGAACGGCACGGCATCCGGTCCGGCGTCGATCTTGATCAGCGTCGTGAATGCGCCGACGATGACGGCGGCGGCAGCGAGGATGGCGAAGACGAGGAGCGGGCGGAGGCGGAACTCGCGGCGGCGCGGTTCAGCGGTGCGAATGGCGGGAGTGTCCCGACGCGTCTCGAAGGGCACCTCGTCGGTGTCCTCGAAGCGGACCGGCGTCGTCTCGGTGGTGACGACCTTGACCTGGTGAGTACTGGCGGCGGCGGACGAAGCCAGTTGCGACGAAGGCAGTTGCACCGTCGGCGACTCACGCTGGTCCGGCGGTGGATAGGTCGGAACTCGCCCGGTCGTCGCCTCGCGGGCCGCTCGGAGCGCCGGCCATGACACGGGTCGGATCGCCGGCGACGGCGGCAAGGGAGGCCCCGCACTCCGCGCAGAACTTCTGACCGGCCCGGACGTCCGTGCCGCACGACGGGCACTGCATGGACTGAGCCTAGGTCGCGCCTTCGTTCCAGCCGGGGCACCACCGCGGCGGCAACGGAACTGCAACGATCGCTGAGATGACGTCCGAGGAGTTCGATGACCTGGAGCGGATCCTCTGCTATCAGGGCGCCATCGACCAGCGCCACGACGTGCGAGAGGTGGGTCCCGACCTGGTGATCGTCCCGTTCTGGACGGCGTCGTTCTGCCGCGCCGTTGTCCGCGCCGCCACGCTGGTCGGGTTCGCGCAGGATCCCGAGGATCCGGTGCCGGCACACGAGGTGCCGCTGGCGGCGATCAGTCCGCAGCTCCACCACGCCGTCGAGGAGGACCTCGGCCGCCGGATCTGGCCGCGACTGCAGACGGTGTGGCCGCTCATCGACTACCACGGCCTACGCGACGCCTTCGTCATCCGGTACGCCATCGGTGAGCAGGAATCGCTACGCCAGCACCACGACGTCGCTCAGTTGTCGGCGACCGTGCGCCTCGATGACGACCACGAGGGAGCGGACCTGCAGTTCCCCCGACAGGGGGTGGACACCGCCGACCTGCCTGTCGGCTCGCTGCTGGCGTGGCCGTCGCTGGTCACCCATCCGCACGAGACGACGCCGCTGCGGCGCGGGGTCCGCCACGGGCTGACGATCTGGTTCGAGTTCCCGCTGTCCGGGCTCTGAACTGTCGGCCCGTCGACGAGGTGCGCTGATAGCCTCTCGCAGGTGGTGGATGTCCCCCGGTTCAGGGCGGATCATGGCGCGCCTGCTCGGCGGCGCGTGATCCTGGCGACCGCGACAGCGGGCGCGCTGCTCGCGCTCGGGGCTTGTTCGTCGTCGACTGGGCCGATCGACGGTGGCGCAGTCGAGGCCGCCGCGGCACCGCAGGAGCGGGCGACGACGACCGTCCCTCGCCGTGTCGCCACGACGACGACGGCGCCGCCAACCACGACGACGACGACGCTGCCGCCGACCACCACGGCTGCGCCGACGACCACGACGACCACCATTCTGCCGCCGCTGCCTCCCTCACCGGCGATCGAGCCGATCGAGGCAATGCCCGTGCCGCTCAGCGCCATCGGGTCGAACAGTGGCGATGAGGCGGCTCGCGCGCAGCAGCGCCTGCTCGATCTCGGCTTCTGGCTGGAGGGCGCCGACGGTCAATACGGGCTGACCACACGCCAGGCCGTGATGGCGTTCCAGAAGTACGCCGGCCTCAACGCCTCGGGTTCGCTCGACGGTGAGACTGCGGCCGCGTTGTCGAACATGACCGAGCAGGCGTACGGGCGAGCCGACGCCGGCACGATGGTCGAGATCGACAAGGCCCGCCAGCTGATTTTCATGATCGTCGACGGCCGCACCCAGTGGGTCTTCAACACGTCGACGGGCAGCGAGATCGCCTACGTCGAGACCAACCAGAAGGACCCGAGCGTGGTCGAACGTGGGGACTCCGTCACGCCCGCCGGCCTGCACCGGGTCAACCGCGAGCGGCCGCAGGGCTGGTGGGAAGGTGACCTCGGCCGGATCTACCGCCCGAAGTACTTCGTCGGTGGCGTCGCCGTGCACGGCTCGAGCAGCGTGCCCAACTACCCCGCCTCCCACGGATGCGTCCGCGTGACGCCCCAGGCCATGGACTTCATCTGGAATGCCGGCCTGATGCCGATGAGCATCCCGGTCTGGGTCCACACGTAAGTCAATGCGGCCGCCGAAGCGCCTGGAGGCGCCGGCGTGCCGAACCGGGTGTTCACCTCAGAACGACGCCCGCGGCGCGCTATCTACGTTCAGGTCGGTTGCTTCCTCCGGACTCGCAGCGGGTGGTCGGCGGCGGTGAGGCAACGACCGGTCTCCAGGTCGAACCGCCACCCGTGCAGCGTGCACGTCAGCACGCAGTCCTCGATCTCACCGAACACCGCCAGGTCGGCATTGCGGTGTGGGCAACGCCGCTGCAGGACCCACTCGCCGAGCTCGATGTCCGGTTCGACCTCGGTGGGAGGGTGGAGCCGGCGGATCGCCTCTGCCTCGGTGCGCCGCATCCGCTCGGTCGACAGCGACTTGAAGAAGTTGTAGATCCACTCGTTGAACTCGCCGTCGCGCCAGGCCCGGAAGCGGCACGACAGGAACAGCGAGTTGCTCCAGTCCACCGCTCGCTCGGCGACGACCAGCTCGACCAGCGGGCGGGCGATGTCGAACCGGTACCGGTAGGGCTCGCCGGCGTGAGCCCGGACCTCGCCGCTGGGGAAGTCGATGAAGACGTCGGTGTCGCCGGCCCGCAGCACGCAGCCGGCACCGATCTCCTCCCGCACCGTCGGCGCCATCGCCAGGAGCGGTTCCCACCACGAGCGCAGCGTGCCGACGAGGTCCGTCTCGACGGCTGTCGGCCACGACGCCTTGACGCTCTCGATCCACGGCAACCAGTCGCTCTGGTACTCCTTCAGGTACGGGCCCTTGTCGTCGAAGATCTCGTCGACGTCATCGAACGGGTGGGTCACGGTCAGCCCGTCGGCGCGGACCTCGATCGCCGTGCCCGGCGCGGCGAGGATCCCCTGATGCCCGGACGCGGCGAGCCGGCGCAGGAACGTCCGCTGGTCGACGAAGATGCTCGGCTCGTCGCCGCGCACCAGGTTGAGGTGGAACAGGTCTGGATCGAGGAAGCACGGCGGGCCGGCGCTCGGGACGACGGCACGCGCCCCGACCGACTCGACGTAGCGCATCGCCCGCGCCAGTTGGCTGTCGACCTTCGCGTCGACCAGCCGGTGCATGTCGCCGTCGGGTAGGTCGTACACCATCGGGTACCAGATGGCCCCGCTGTATTGCAGCCAGTGCAGGTCGACGGGTCCGTGGGCGCGCAGGGCATCGAGATCGGTCGTCCGGCAGTCGTTCTGATCGACGAGGCGTACCTCGCCATCGCTGACAACGAGTGCCGAGTCGCCGCCCGGTCCATCGGTGATCGACGTCTCGACGTGGATGGCGACGGTCAACCCGCCGAGCTCGAGCTCCTCGCCGTCGACGGTGCGCACCAGCTCGGTGAAGCCGAGCGAGCGGAGCTTGCGGCTGAGCTCGCGAGTGGGGAAACCGGGGACGAGCACGGCGATGTCGCGCCGGAGGTGGTCGCGCAGCCATGGCTCGTCGAGGTGATCACCGTGGAGGTGCGACACGTACAGGTAGTCCGCCGCCTCGATGCGGGCGACCAGGTCGTCGTCGAGGCGGTCGTTGCGGGGGAACGGGAACCACGCGCCGAAGAACGCCGGGACGAACCACGGATCGCAGACGATCGAGCCGTGTTCCGACTCGATCAGGATCCCGGCGTGGCCGAGCGACGTGGCTCGCATCATTCGAAGCTCTCAGACAGCGAGAGGCGCCGAAGCGCAGCGGAGGCGGCGAGCCCGAACGGCGGCCCGGCCGGCGATCACGCGACGGGTGGATCGGTGTACTGCTGGCCGGCGCGCGAGACGTGCTCGGTCCAGGCCGACCCGTCCCAGTAGCGCAGCTCGTAGCGAAGTGCCGGATCGGCGTACCACCCGGCCGGGACGGCGGGCGTCGACGCGGCCGGCGCAGGCGCGGCGGGCGTTTGTGCCCCCGAGCCCCACGCCGTGCCGGCGGCAGGTGTCGCGCTGGCGCCGCCCCACGCGCTGGCGCCCTGCTCCGACCAGCCGCTCGAGTTGGTCGCTGCCGCCGACTCCGGAGCGGTGGCCCATCCGGCCGGCTCGCTCGCCGCGACCGCGGCGACGGTGGTTGCGCCGATGTCGCTCTCCAGCGACCCAGTGGAGGTGCTCGACTCGGCGGTCGCCCGCCGCAGGAACGCCGTGATGTCGTTGCCGGTCGGGACGACTGCAACGACATCCCACCCATCGCTCGACTTCTCGGTGAGCTTGGCGGCCAGCGTCGAGGCCTCGAACGTCGAGACGCTGACGGAGTCGAACTCGTACATGGGTGCGACGATAACAACCTGCCCCTTCATTTCATGACCAGGGTGTCGACGTCGGCGGCGCCCTGTGGGCCGTCGTACGCCACCGCCCCGTCGCGCAGCGCGACCAGGCGTTGGGCTGCCGCGACGGTGCCGAGCTCATGCGTGGCGACGACGATCGCGGCCCCGCGACGGTGCTCTCGATCGAGCAATTCCAACAACGCGCTGCGTCCGGCGAGGTCGAGGCCCACGAAGGGTTCGTCGATGAGCAGCAGCTCGAACGGCCGCACGAAGGCCAGCGCGATGGCCGCCTTCTGACGCAGCCCGCGGCTGAACGTGGACGGCAGGTCGTCGGTGCGCGTTGCCAGGCCGAGCCGGTCGCACAGGTCGTCGGCCCTTTGCTGCCAGTCATCCCGTCCGTGGAGCCGTGCGATGTACTCGAGGTGCTCGCGCAGGCTGAGATCGTCATAGAACACCGGTTGGTCGCCGAGGTACGAGGTTGCGGCGCGGGCCTCGATCGATCCGACGGGGCTGCCGAACACGGTGACGGAGCCCGTCGACGACTCGAGCAGCCCCGCCGCGATGCGCAGCAACGTGGTCTTGCCGCTGCCGTTGTGGCCGAGCAGCACGACCCGCTGACCGGCCTCGATGGTCAGGTCCAGTGGGCCGACTGCGGACGTGTCGCCGTAGGACTTGGAGAGCTCGACGGCGTGGAGGGCGGGGCCGGTCACGTCGCCCGCCGCCCGGCCTCGAGGAAGCCCTGCCACCGCCTGCGCCACTCGTCGCGGCGCCGCACCCAGAACACGAGCGCGATGAGAACGAGCGCCAGGCCGGCCATCGCGCGGACTGCCGTGCCAGCGGTGGGCAGCTCACGCATGGCCAACACGGGGATCGTGGCCAGCGCGCTGACGGCGATCGGCCAGACCATCCGGAACGTCGAGGTGAACCCGGCGAACTCCGGCGGGACGGCCGCCGACGAAGCCACCGGTGGTGCCAGCGGGTCGGGTGCGTCACGGAGGACGCTGACGGCCGCGCCCCCGGCGCCGAGCCAGGTGATGGGGAGCGCGAGCAGCAGCGCGCCGGCCCACGCAGGGCGCTCGCCGACGGCGACGATCGCTGCGCCGAGGAGCGCGAACGGCACCAGAGCGACGGCGGGTGCGGCAATGTGACGGACGAGGATCCACCCTCGATCGTGCGGCACACCGTCGGTCTGGTCCGGGTGGTCGACCTCCTGTGACAACGGCTCGAGGGCGTCGAGCCCGAGCAGGTACAGCGCCATGGCCATCACTGCGAGCGCCGGGGTCGTGCCGCGCAGCGTCGCGACGGCGGCGATTGCCGCGGCGACGGTGAGCATCGCCATGCGGGCGAGGCGCGCCAGGGGATAGCGAGAGAGACCGCGCCATCCACGCTGCCAGACGACCGAGCCGTGTCGCCCGTTGCCGAGCGGGGCGGTCAGGCGCCAGGGACGGTGGCGCGGCCGCTCACCGCGTAGCTCCCGGCGGAGCAACACCACGGTCCGCAGGTCCTGCATCGTGACGGCGAAGCGCAGCTGCGAGACGAGGTCGGCCCGCCGCACGAGTGGCTCGAGGCGCAGACGTCCGGCGACGACGACCGCGGCGGCGACGAGCGCGAGGACGACGACCAGTGAGATCAGGTCGACTGGGTCTTGCCGCATACCCCACAGGGCGAGGCTGCCGATGCCGTCGCCCGGCCCCGGCCACCAGCCGGCGATCGCGCCGGCCTGCATCGCCAGCACCAGCGCGGCGATGGCGGTCGCCGCCCAGCGCGGCGTCCGCAACACGTGCGTGAGCACGGCGACGGCGACGAAGAGGAGTCCCGTTGCCGCGCCGGCCAAGGCCCCGGCGGCGGCCCACGCCGGACCGGACCCGGGCAGGCGACGCGCCGCCAGCTGCCCGGCGACAGCGCCGACCAGCGCGCCTCCGAGCGCCATCGTCCGGAGTCGCTGGACGACCGGTTGGATGAGCACGCTGCGCCGGGAGATCGGAGCCAGCAACAGGTGGCGGACGTCGGCTCCCTCCAACGCGACGGGCCCTCCGTCACTCCCGCTGCGCAATCCGAGCGCGATGGACAACGCGACGAACGCACCAAGTACGGCAGGACCGTGGGTCGTCACGTTGGCGATCTCCTCTGCGGTCGCCGGTTCATCCGTCACCAGGCTGCTCAGCCACAGGATGAGGCCGCCGCCGACGAGCGCCGCGAGGTAGACGCGGTACGCCACCTCGAACCATTCCAGCTCCCCCAGGCGCCGCACCCGCCGGGTGCGCCGCATCGCCTGCAGGACGCTCGACATGCGTTACGAAACGCTACCGAGCGAGGCGCGGTCACGCTGGACGCGTCGGCGTCGATACTGGCCGCAGTGCACCTCGAACCCGTCGCAGTCTGCGAGCGAGTGAGCGCCAGCCAGCGCCGCAGCCGCAAGCGATCGAGCGCCAGCGAGGGAGCGGTTGCAGACGGCCTGCGTGGCCGGGGAACGCACTGGCGTCTGCGTGGCCGGGGAACGCAATGAGCGTCGAAGCCGTGCAGCTGTTCAGCGCACTGCTGGCGATCGTCGCCCTCGCCGGGGCGCTCCTGCTGCTCGTCGGGCGGCTGGTCGCTCGACGGTCACCGGCGATCGCCGACCTGGTCGCCACCGTCGATGGTGCTGCGCTGTGGCTGGCGTTCCTCGTGGCGGCGACGGCGACAGCGGGCAGCCTCTACTTCTCCGAGGTGGCGGACTTCGTGCCCTGCCAACTCTGCTGGTACCAGCGCATCGCGATGTACCCGCTGGCGGTGATCCTCCTGATCGCCGCGGTTCGTCGTGACCGTGCGGTCCGCTGGTACGTCGGCCCGATCGCGGCGATCGGTGCGGTCGTCTCGACGTACCACTATCTCATCGAGTGGCGACCATCGCTGGAGGGTGGGGCGTGCGGCCTCGGACCGTCGTGCGCCGACATCTGGTTCCGCGAGCTCGGGTTCGCCACGTTGGCGTTCATGGCGTTGAGCGGATTTCTCGCCATCCTGGTCCTGGTCGTTCCCCCACCCGTCAAGGAGCCATCGTGAGCACGCGCTCTCGCACGCCGTTCGTCATCGCCGCCGTCATCGTCGTCATCGCCGTCGCGGCGGTGCTGGCGATCGTCCTGACGAGAGATTCCGACGACGACGGCGGCGCCTCCGCCACGACATCCGCGCCCACCACCGACGGCGGTGACGACATCGTCTACGGGACCGTGACCGTCGAGGGCGAGCCCTTGCCGGAGTACCAGGGCGACCCTGACGCCGCGGTCGGCATGACGCCCCCGACGCTGATCGGCACGACGTACGACGGAACGCCGTTGGAGATCGCGCCGGGCGAGGGTGGGCCGATGATGGTCGTGTTCCTCGCCCACTGGTGCCCGCACTGCAATGCCGAGGTCCCGGTGCTGATGGAGTGGCGCGATTCGGGCGCCATCCCGGAGGATCTGCAGATCTTCGGCGTCAGCACGGCCGTCACCGACACGAGGCCGAACTTCCCGCCAGACGAGTGGCTGGCGGACTTCGGCTGGGACTGGCCGACGATGGCCGACGACGCGCAGGCCACGGCGTTCAGGGCCTACGGCGGCCCGTCGTTCCCGTACTTCGTGCTCGTCGGCGCCGACGGTACGGTCAAAGCCCGCGGCCGCGGCGAGCTCCCGGTCGAGGCGCTCAACGAACTCGTGGAGACCGCCCTCGCCTGACAGGCCCCTTCTGTCCGTAGGAATCGCATCACAACGGACGATCGCTACGGACAGAACGGCTATCGCCAGGCGGCGGGGACGTCGAGGTGGTCGGTGACCGAGCAGTCGTCGCCGAACACCACGAAGCGGTCGAAGCCGCGCAGGAACCAGCGGTCGTGGGTGACGGCGATCACCGTTCCCCGGAACTCCGCGAGGCCCGCCTCGAGCGCCTCCGCCGACACGAGATCGAGGTTGTCGGTCGGCTCGTCGAGGAGGAGCAACGTGGCGCCGGAGCGCTCCAGCAACAGGATCTGGAATCGCGCCTGCTGCCCGCCCGACAGCGTGTCGAACGGCTGCTCGGCGCATCCCTGCAGCTCGTAGCGCCGCAGCATCCCCATCGCCGGCCCGCGCACGACGTCGTGGTCGTGGAGGATGGCCAGCAGCGTCCGCCCCGTCCACTCGGGATGCTCGTGGGTCTGGCTGAAGAGCCCCGGCACGACGCCGGCTCCCAGACGCCAGCGGCCGCTGTGCCCGACCGTCTCGTCACTGTCGAGCAGACGCAGGAAATGGCTCTTGCCGGCGCCGTTGCCGCCGAGCACAGCGACCCGCTCGCCGTACCACACCTCGAGGTCGAACTCGTCGGTCAGCCCGTCGAGCGACAGCTGCTCGACGATCACGGCCCGCTTGCCGGTGCGGGCACCGCCGAGGCGCATGTTGATCCGTTGCTCGCGCACCTGGCTCGGCTGCTCCGTGCGCTCGAGGAACTGGCGCAGCCGGCTCTCGGCGGCCTTCAGCTTCGGCGCGAAGGTCTCGGAGATCTTCGCCCGCCGGCGCATCTCGGCGACGAGGTCCTCCAGCCGCTTGCGCTCGTTCTCGTACAGCGCCCGATCCTTGGCGAGCGTGTCGAGGTGACGGCGACGCGCCTCGGCATATCCGCTGAAGCCGCCGCCGTGCGTCCACGCGCCGTCGGCTTCGACGGTCACGACCTTCGTTGCCGTCGCCGCCAGCAGCTCACGATCGTGGCTGACGTAGAGCACGGTCTTGCGGCTGGATTTCAGCTCCCGCTCCAGCCATCGCTTGCCCGGGACGTCGAGGAAGTTGTCGGGCTCGTCGAGCAGCAGGATGTCGTCGTCGCCGCGCAACAGGACCTCCAGGGCGATGCGCTTCTGCTCGCCACCGGAGAACGTCCGCAGCGGTCGCGTCGTGGCCTCCTCGAGCGTGATCCCGACGGCGCGGGTCAGGCATTCGTCCCAGTGCACCTCGAGGTCGTAGCCGCCGTGGTCGCCCCAGTCGGCGAGCGCGTGCGCGTACGCCATCGGATCCTCGTCCGATCGCTGCTCCGCCTCGGCGAGCCGGGCCGCCGAAGCTCGCAGCGCCGGAGGAGCCAGCGACACGAGCAGTTGACGAGCGGTCAGTGGCGCGTCGGGATCACCGCCGGCCATGCCGACGAGCTGACGCATGACGCCGAGACGGCCGTCCACGCTGACGGTGCCCTCGCTCGGACGCAGCTCCCCGGTGATCAGGCGCAGCAGCGTCGACTTGCCGACTCCGTTGGCGCCGACCAACGCCGCCCGCTGGCCATCGCCGACGCGGAAGCTGACGTCGCGCAGCAGCTCGTCGCCGCCCGGCCGGCGCCAACCGACGTGGCTGACCTGGATCGAGCCCACCAGCCGACGCTAATCGGGTTCGTCTCGCAGCCAAGCTGCTCGACTCACCTCCGAGCTCGCCACCGCCGCTGCGCAGCGGCGCTCGCCCACCTGGCGCATTCCGCGCACTCCTAAGCGGTGTCCAACTGCGCGAGGGCTCGTGTTTCGGCCTCGCGCAACACGTCACGCAGCGGCCGCCCGAGTGCCGAAGCCGCCGCAGCGGCATCGTCGTGCTCGGGCTTGGCCCGACCACCGGCCAGCTTGACCCGGACCGCGTGGCCATCGACGTCGACGGTCACCTCGGCACGCCGTTGCGGCCACCGCTCGACGACGCTCGCCCGGAGTCCGAGGCTGCCGGTCTCCGCGATCAGCACAGCGGCCAGCCGATCGAGGTCGGCCGGGTCGGCGAGCGCGTGCACGGTGTGCGCCGGGCGGCCCTTCTTCATCACGATCGGGGTGGCCCACGCATCGTGGGCTCCGGCGCCCACGAGCGCCGCGATCGTGTGCGCCAACACCTCGCCGGTGACGTCGTCGACGTTCGCCGCCAGCTCGACGGCGCTGCGGCCCGGACGTGGTGCCGTCGCTGACTCCGTCTCCGTGCCGACGAGCACCTGCACGACGTTCGGTCGTCCGGCCGTGTCCGCGCTGCCGGCGCCGTAGCCAACGGCCTGGACGGACATCGAGGGAAGTGCGCCGAATCGTTCCGCCAACGCGACGAGCACCGCCACGCCCGTCGGCGTCGAGAGCTCCATCCCCGTCTCCACACCGACCACGGGCACCTGGCGCGAGGCGAGCAGCCGAGCGACGGCGGGGGGCGGGTTGGGGAGCAGTCCGTGAGCGGCCGACACCGAGCCGTGGCCGACGGCGATCGGTGAGGCGACGATGCGCTCGATCCCCAGGGACTGCAGCGCGGCGGCCACACCCACGACGTCGACGATGGCATCGAGCGCGCCGACTTCGTGCAGCTCGACGTCGCCGGGGTCGATGCCGTGCACGGCGCCCTCCGCCTCGGCCAACGCGATGAACACGCGCGCGGCGCTCGAACGCACGGCATCGTCGAGCTCGGCGGCAGTGAGAAGCTCGAGCACGGCGCGGACAGGACGATGGGGATGCGAGCCGTGCTGTTCCGTCACAACGTTGGCCCACGTGGCGGCGATGCCTCCGCGCTGGACCCGCTCGAACGACAGGGCGTACCCGCCGACGCCGAGCCCGCCGAGCGCCTCGGCGACGGCCTCACGGTCGGCGCCCGCATCGACCAGCGCGCCGAGCAGCATGTCGCCGGCCACGCCGGCCGCGCAGTTGACGTACGCGGTCGTCATCGACTCATCGCGGGAACATGCGGGCCACGGCACACGCCGCGCCGAAGCCGTTGTCGATGCCGACGACGGTCACGCCGCTGGCGCACGAGGCGTGCATCGCCAGCAGGGCGGTGATGCCGTCGAGCGACGTGCCGTAGCCCACGCTGGTGGGCACGGCGATCACGGGTGCCCCCGTCAGCCCGCCGATCACGCTCGCCAACGCGCCTTCCATCCCGGCCAACACGACGATCGCGTCGGCGGCGGTGATGCGATCGAGGTGCGCCAGCACGCGATGCAACCCGGCGACGCCGACGTCATCCAAACGGCCCGGGTCGAAGCCGTTGGCGCGCAGCGTCAGCCCGCACTCGTCGGCGACTGGGCCGTCGGCGGTGCCGGCAGTCACGACCAGGACGTCGGCAGCCCGCGTCGTCGATGGCTGGCGGTACAGCAGCGTGGTGCCGCGCACCGTCGCAGTGCCGTGCGCCGCCTCGACCGCCTTGATCTGGTCGTCGGCAGCGCGTGTCAGCAACACGGGCCCCGACCCATGGGCCAGCAGCTCGCCCACGATGCGGGCGCACTGCTCCGGTGACTTGCCGGGCCCGTACACCGCCTCGGGCATGCCCTGGCGGAGATGACGGTGATGGTCGACGAGCGCGTCCCCGAGGTCGGCGAACGGCAACCGGCGCAGCCGCGCGACTGCCTCGTCCGGCTCGAGCCGGCCCTCGGTCACGTCCTCGAGCAGTGCCCGCAGCGCCGCTTCGTCCACCACTACATGCTGCCAGAGACCGCCCCGAACCGGCCGGGGCGTGATCGGCGGCACCACGTATCCTGACCGCCCATGCGCCGCGTCGGATTCTTCGGGCCGTTCGGAACGTTCGCCGAGCAGGCGCTGCGGACGCAGGCCGACCTTGACGCGGCCGAAGTCGTCGCCTACCCGACCGTGCCTGACGTATTGGACGCGGTGGCCGGCGGCGAAGTCGACCTTGGCGTCGTGCCGATCGAGAACTCGATCGAGGGTGTCGTCAACTTCTCGCAGGACGCACTCGTCTTCGACTACGACCTACTGATCACCCGGGAGATCGTCCTCGACATCGAGCTCTGCCTTGCTGCTCGACCGGGGCTCGAGCTCGACGACGTCAAGGTCGTGCTCTCGATCCCGGTCGCCACCGCCCAGTGCCACCGCTACCTCCGTCAGCGGCTTCCTGGTGTCGAGGTGCGGGCCGCCAACAGCACCGCCGAAGCGGCGCGGCTCGTCGCCGAGGACGAGGATCACGGCAGCGCGGCGATCTCACCGCACGTCGCCGCCGATCGCTATGGGCTGGTGGTGCTCGCCCGCGACATCGCCGACCACCCTGGCAACCAGACGCGCTTCGTGGTCGTTGCTCGTGATGGCATCCCGCGTCGGACCGGACACGACCGGACGGCGATGGTCGTGTACCAGCGGGCCGACGAACCGGGCAGCTTGATCTCGATCCTCCAGGAGTTCGCGGCGCGCCGCATCAACCTCTCCAACCTGCTGAGCCGCCCGACGAAGGCGGGCGGGCTCGGCGACTACTGCTTCGTGATCTACGCCGACGCCCACGTCGACGACGAGCTCATGGCTGACACGCTGCGGGCACTGCACGCCAAGCAGGGCGCGGTCAAGTTCCTCGGCTCCTACCCGGTGGCCGGTGCTCACGCGCACACCGCCCGCGAGCATGCCGACGCACGATGGCGCAGCGCCGACGACTGGGTCCGACAGCTGCGCGAGCCGGTCGAGCCATGACGGATACCGCTGCGCCTGTCTCCGTCGTCACTGGCGCCAACTCCGGTATCGGGCGGGCGACGGCGATCCACCTCGCCCAGCACGGCCACGTGGTGTACGGGACCGTCAGGGCGACGTCGCGCCAGGACAAGCTGCTGGCGATGGTCGAGGAGGCCGGAGTCGAGGTGCGCCTCGTCGAGCTCGACGTCGCCGAGGACGACTCGGTGCGTGACGGCTTCGCTCGGATCCTCGAGGAGGCCGGACGCGTCGACCACCTCGTCAACAACGCTGGCGTGGGTGGCAACGCCGTGGTCGAGGAGGGCTCGCCAGCGCTGTATCTGGACGTGATGAACGTCAACCTGTGCGGAGCGGTGCGCTGCCTGCAGGCTGTGCTGCCGCAGATGCGTGAGCGGGGCGCCGGCACGATCGTCAACGTCACCTCGGTCGCAGGGCGGATCGCCTCCATCGGACAGTCGCCGTATGTCGCATCGAAGTGGGCGCTGGAGGGGCTGAGCGAGGGGCTGGCCCAGGAGCTGGCGCCATTCGGCATCCGTGTCGTGATCATCGAGCCCGGAGTGACGAAGTCGGCGATCTTCGCCAAGTCGGTGGACGCTCCGAATGAGACCGGCGCGTACGACGCGCCGTATCGACGAATGTTCCAGTTCTACGCCGCCGGGCTGGTCCACGCGACCGACCCGTTCGAGGTGGCCGAAGTGATCCGCGAGTCGATCACGACTGACGAGCCGAAGCTGCGCTACGCGATGAGTTGGGGCGGCCGCGAGCTGATCGACGGCCGCGCCGCGATGCCCGACGAGCACTGGGTGGAGCTCGGTGGTCTCGCCGACGACGCCGAGTACTACGACCGCTTCGAACAGCACTTCGGACTGAACATCCGGCCGTAAACAATGCGGCCGCCGAAGCGCCTGGAGGCGCCGGCGTGCCGAACCGGGTGTCCGCCTCAGAACGACGCGGCCGCCGAAGCGCCTGGAGGCGCCGGCGTGCCGAACCGGGTGTTCGCCGCAAACGACGCGGCCGCCGAAGCGCCTGGAGGCGCCGGCGTGCCGAACCGGGCGTTCGCCTCAGAACTACGCGGCCGCCGAAGTGACGTGGCCGCGTCGCGTTCACTGTGTCGGGCCGCTCGGCCAGCTCCTTCATGCCGTTCAGCGTGCGCAGCATGTTGGCCCGATGCTCGCGCAACCGGTTGGCGATGATCCTCGACTCCTTGTGGGGCATCGCGTCGAGCGCCGCATTGAGCCCACTGCGTCCGGGTCCCATCCGCATCCACTGGCTGAGCACCGTCCCCGTCGACGATTCCGTGATCGTGAAGCGCCACGTGGCAGCCGGGTAAGCGGGATCACCGACGGCCCACTCCAGCAGCCGGCACTCCTCGCAGGCGGTGACGACGGACGTCGTCTCCCACTCGCCGACGGCTTGATGGGAGCTGCGCCCGAGGAATCGAGCGCCCTCCTGAGGACCGGTCGCACCATCGAGCCACTCGGCGCCGACCAGTTCGGTGCTGAAGCGGACCGGCACCGTGATGTCGCTGACGACTGCCCAGACCTGCTCCGGCGAGGCGTCGATGAGCACGTCGGCCGACGTCGTCGGCCCGTCGGCGAAGCGCCACTGCGGCTCGGCGCCCGGCGCGGCCCCCTCCGTCACGGCACTCGACCGTAGCCGCCCGGCTCCGTACCATCGGCGGCGTGCGCGTCGGCATTGCCAGCACCGGCTACGGCGATTCCGACTTCGTGGTCGAAGCCGAGCGGCTGGGCGCCGACTCCGTGTGGATCGCCGAGACGTGGGGCGGCGATGCGTTCACGCCACTTGCCTTCCTCGCCGCGCGAACGACGAGGATCGGCCTGGCCACCGGCATCGCGCAGCTCGGAGCTCGGACCCCCTCCAACCTGGCGATGACCGCGATGTCCATGCAGGCGCTGTCGGCCGGGCGCTTCCGGCTGGGCATCGGCACCAGCGGCCCGCAGGTGATGGAGGGCTGGTACGGCGTCCGCTTCTCTGCACCGGTCCGCGCCACGAGAGAGACGATCGAGATCATGCGGCGGATCGCTCGGGGCGACCGCCTGGCCCACGACGGCGCCAGCTACCAGATCCCGCTGCCCGACGGCCAGGGCCGTCCGATGCGTTCGCAGCTGCCGCCGTGCGACATCCCGATCTACGTCGCCGCGCTCGGTCCGCGCAACCTCGAGCTGACCGGTGAGCTGGCCGACGGTTGGCTCGGCAACGCCTTCGTGCCCGAGCACGCGGAGGCCTTCCTCGCGCCCCTTCGCGCCGGTGCCGCCAAGGCTGGCCGCACGGTCGCCGACCTCGACCTCGTGATGCCCGTCGCCGTCGAGTTCACCGATGACGTCGAGGAGGCCGCCGCACGCCACGCCCGCGGCTACGCGTTCACGATCGGTGCGATGGGCTCGAAGGAGCAGAACTTCTACACCGCGGCGTTCGCCCGGCAAGGCTTCGCCGACGAGGTCGAGGAGGTGCAGGACCTGTGGCTGGCGGGAAGGCGCGAGGAGGCGGCGGACCGAGTGCCGCTCGAGCTCGGGCTCAAGACGAACCTCCTCGGTCCGCCGTCGATGGTCGCCGAACGGGTCCGGCTGTACGCCGATGCCGGTATCACGACGTTGCAGGCGAAGCTGTCCGGCGACCTGACCGAGCGGCTCGACACCCTGGCCCAACTGCTCGACGTCATCGCAGACATGCGCGGCTCAACCGTCTGACTTGATCGCCTCCGGCAAGTACGGCTTGGGCTCGACGAGCACGAGCCAGTTGCCGGAGTTGTCCCGCAGGATCGCTTCCACCCCGTACGGGCGGTCAGCGGGCTCCTGGATGAACTCGACGCCCTTGGCGCTGAGCTCCTCGTAGGTCTTGCGGCAGTCGTCGGCGGCGAGGCCGACCGCGCCGAGGGAGCCCTTGTCGAGCATGCGGCGGAACGCCTCGGCGGACTCCTCGTCGAGCGGCGGGCCGGGCTTCATCAGTGTCAACTGCAGCTCCGGGTGGTTCGGATGGCACACCGTGACCCATCGGTAGCCGTCACCCATCGAGACGTCGGCGGCTTCCTGGAATCCGAGCTTCTCGATGTAGAACGACTTGGCTTCGTCCTGATCGGTGACCCAGACGGTGGCGAGGGAGACGTTCGTGATCATGCGCGTCAGGGCGGATTCCTCAGCTACCAGAGTCGCCGGCCGAGGTCGTCCGCCGTCCAGAAGCCCGGGCGAGGCTCCCGCGTGCAGCCGCCCTTGGCGTACCCGGTGAGCCGATCGAAGCCCTCGTCGGACAGCAGATCGACGACGTCGAAGACCGTGCTCGGTCCCGCCGCCCGCAAGGCGGCGTCGCCCTGGCTGCGCCGGCGCGGCAGGTGCGTCGTGAGGACCACCAACGGCACGTCGGCCCGAGCGTCGCGGAGGGCGCACGCTCTCCCGAGGCAGCGCCACACAGCGTCCGTCGGTTGCAGCCCGCCACGGTGACTCGTGAACGCACCGGCCACGTCGAACAGCCACGATGCGCCGAGCGCGTCGGTGGCCTCGAACGAGACGGTCACCCCGGTGCCGCGGATCCGACGGTTCCGAGCCACGACCTCGAAGCCGGCGTCGCGCAGGACCTGTGCGGCGACATCGCGGGCAGCACGTCCCTCGCTCGCCACGCTGCGCAGCGCAGTGGTCGGCGTCTGCCGCACCGCTTCGAGCACGCGGCTTCGCGCCAGATCGACGTAGCTGGCGTCGAGGTCGTAGCCGACGTAGCGACGGCCGAGGCGGGCGGCGGCGACGAGAGCTGAGCCACTGCCCATGAACGGGTCGAGTACGAGGTCGTCCTCGAACGTGTACAGGCGGATCAGCTGCTCGGGGAGTTCGACGGGGAACGGCGCAGGGTGCCCGACTCGTCGGGCGCTCTCGGCCGGGATCGACCAGATGTCGAGCGTCAGCGCCATGAAGTCCTCGGTCGTCAGCGTGCTGGCGTTGGGCAGGCCGGCGGCTGCCCGCTGCTTCACGGTGCGCGCCCGGTCGAAGCGGCCTTTGCTGGCGACGATCACGCGCTCGCTGAGATCGCGCAGCACCGGGTTCGCCGCGCTGCGGAACGAGCCCCACGCGCACGAGCCGCTGGCGCCTTCGGCCTTCTGCCAGATCAGTTCGCCGCGCAGCAGCAGACCAAGGTCGTGCTCGAAGATGCGAATGACGTCCGCCGACAGACTGCGGTACGGCTTGCGCCCGAGGTTGGCGACGTTGACGGCGATGCGGCCGCCCGGCTCGAGCTTGCGGACGCACTCGGCGAAGACGTCAGTCAGCATGGCCAGGTACTCGAGGTAGGAGGACGGCACGCCTTCCCGCTCGAGCTCTTGCTCGTACTGCTTGCCGGCGAAGTACGGCGGCGACGTCACGACGAGCGCGACGGAGCCATCGGCGATGAGGTCCATGCAGCGGGCATCGCCGTGGACGAACGGCTCATCGATCGGTGCCGGCGGGGGCACGTCGTCATCCGACGACAGCTCGGGTGGGCGGAAGCGTTCGTAGAACGCCGTGGCGTCGTGGCTCTCGCGTGCGCCGGCGCCGAACTCGGACGTCGTGGTCTTCCGTCGCCTCCGCATCCACGCTGACGGTAGCCGAACACACGCGCGCTCCTGCGCCGCTCGCGCTGCCGGCCCACCCGATGATCCGTCACGACGAAGCCGCTGGGTCGTATGGTGGCCGATCGACCTGCCGTGCGGCGGTGTCGTGGAGGAGGGATTCGATGCAGGACGCGATCGGTGACGTCCTACCGCTTGGCATCGGCGTGGCACTCAGTCCGCTCGCCATCGTCGCCATCGTGCTGATGCTCGTGAGCCGGCGGGCCCGGGCGAACGGTCCGTTGTTCGTCGTCGGCTGGCTGATCGGCCTGGCCGTCGTCGGCATCGTCGTCCTCGCCATCGCCGGACCCACCAACGCCAACGACGATGGCGAGCCTGCCAAGTGGAGCGGCTGGCTCAAGATCGTGCTCGGAGCGATGCTCGTGCTCTCCGCAACTCGCCACTGGCGGGACCGGCCCCGGGACGGCGCGGAGACACCGATGCCGAAGTGGATGGGCGCCATCGACGCCTTCACGCCGGTCAAGGCGTTCGGCGCTGGCGCCGCGCTCTCGGCCCTCAACCCGAAGAACCTGGTGCTCGCCGTCGCCGCGGCCGCGGCGATCGCGGAGACGGGGATCTCGGGCGGCGAGCAGGCGATCGCCTATGCCGTGTTCGCCGTGCTCGGCACGATCGGCGTCGCCGTGCCGGTCGTCATCTACTTCGCGATGGGTGACAAGGCGCCGGCAACGCTGGACCGGCTGAAGGGCTGGATGATCCACAACAACGCCGGCATCATGGCTGCGATCCTCCTCGTCATCGGCGCCAAGCTGATCGGCGACGGCATCGGCGGCGTCTGACGCATTCGGCGTGAAGGCCGATCAGTCAGGTTTCGGTCGGCAGCTGGATCTCGAGCATCTCGATGCCACGCAGGTCGAGCCACGCCCGTTGGGGGGCGCGTACGAAGCGGACTTGCACTGCGTCGCAGGACGCGCAGCGCAGCACCATGCCTGGTACACGGAGGTAGGTGCGCAGGGTCGCCACGGCCTGGGTGTGGCGACAGACGGCGCAGGTGACGATGGCCGTCGTGACGTCGAAGGCGAAGACGTCGGCGAGATCGCCGGCAGCGGCGTTGCCGTCGAGGGGCGCTGTGCTCATCTCATTCTCCTGTCGGTCCGAAGCGTTCGGTCTTGACCCTGGAGGGCTCGTGTCCGAGGTCGACCAGGGCGGTGCTGGCAGCTTCGACGAACGGCGTCGGTCCGCAGACGAAGCAGCGGGGTCGAACCTGTGGCGGCCAGCCGACCTCGTCGAGCAGTTGACGGTCGACCCGGCCGTGATGACCGGTCCACGCTGGTGGCGCGGCGCGGGTGAGGGTGAGCGTCACAGCCCGCGACGCGCTGTCGGCCAGTGTCGGCAGCTCGTCGCGATAGATGACGTCGTCGACCGTGCGAGCGGAGTACACGAGCCGCATCTCTGCTGTGCTGTTGACGCGGGCGTGGTGGCGCATCATCGCAACGAGCGGCACCACACCCGAACCACCGCCGACCAGCAGCACCGGGGTCGGGTCGTTGCCGTCCCACACGAACCACCCGCCGATCGGGCCGCGCACCTCGAACTGATCGCCCACGTCGGCCACCGTGGTCAGGTACGGCGACACTTCGCCCTCGTCGAAGCGGACGACGGTCAACTCGAGGCGGTCAGCTCCGGGTGGCGAAGCGATCGAATAGCTCCGCTGCGCCTGATACCCGTCCTCGGCGGTGAGGCGCACGTCGACGTGCTGCCCGGCTCGGTGGCCTGGCCACGACGGCACGTCGAGGCGCAGCGTCGTCGTACGGGCCGTCTCCACGATCGTCTCGGCGATGGTCGCGGCGAGCCACTGCATGACGGTCAGTCACCCCAGTAGCGCTGCTCGCGCCATGGGTCGCCGTAGTTGTGATATCCGACGCTCTCCCAGAAGCCGGGCAGATCGTCGTCGAGCAGTCGAAGGCCACGGATCCACTTGGCGCTCTTCCAGAAGTACAGGTGGGGTACCAACAGGCGGGCCGGCCCACCATGCTCGGGCTCGAGCTCGTCACCCTCGAAGCCGTAGACGATCCACGCCTGTCCGTCCTGCATGTCCGCGAGTGGGAGGTTCGTCGTGTAGTCGCCGTCGGAGAAGGCGAGCGCGAACTCTGCACTGGTGTCGATGCCGTCGAGGAGGGTGTCGAGCGAGACCCCTTCCCAACGTGTGCCGAGCTTGGACCACTTCGTCACACAATGGATGTCGACGGTCGGTGTCTCCGCAGGTAGTTGGCGGAACTCGTCCCACGTCCAGCGCGCCGCGACCGAGCCCGTCTCGTCGACGATCGAGAAATCCCATTCCTCCAGCGGCGTGACCGGTGTTGGCCCCGCCGACAGCACTGGGAAGTCATCGACCAGGTACTGGCCCGGTGGGATCAGCCCGGTCCCGGGCTGTCGAGATCGGCCGCGGAAGCCCCGGCTCACGATGCGCATCTCACTCCTTCCTTGAGTCCCCGTGATCGCTACGAGAACCGGGCTGCTGTGCCGGCCGGCACCAGCGACACGTCGAGCTCGAGGTCGACCTCGTCGGCCAACGCGACGCCGCCGCCCGGGACCGGATCATTCCACGTGATCCCCCACACGCTGCGTTGCACCTTGGCCGTCGCTCTCAGGCCGAGCCGGGGTGTCCCCAGCACGTCGGGCGCCCGCCCGAACACATCGACGACGAGGCGAACCGGCTGGGTCACGCCGCGGATCGTCAGCTCGCCGTGCACCGTGTAGCGACCAGCCGCCAACACCGTCGCGCCACGGGCGCGGAAGGAGATCACCGGATGGTGCTCGACATCGAAGAAGTCTGCGCTTCGCACCTGGGCGTCGCGCACCGGCATCGCCGTGTCGACGGAGGAAGCGTCGATCTCGACATCGACCTGCGTCGCCTCGCGATGCAACGGATCGATCACGACAGCGCCCGTGAATGACGTGAACCGGCCGCGCACCAGCGTGAACACCGCGTAGCGGGCGACGAACTCGAGTGCCGAGTGGCTCGGATCGAGCTGCCACGATCCGGCGAGCGGGGACAGATCGTCGCCGGCGTGCGCGTCGATGATCGTGTGGTCGTCGGACAAGACTCGGTCTCCCCTCGTACCGGGTCAACCAGCCTTTCACACGGCAGTTGACCCATCTGGGTGGCGTCAGTCCCGGATTCGAGACGGTGACCACCCAGAAGTCCGATTCACATCGCCTCTTGACAGTTCAACCAACATGATGTCAGTATCACTGGCATGAACTCGACGACGTACAACTCACCGCTGCGCGAGGCGCAGTCGGCGGCGACGTCACAGCGCATCCTCGAGGCGGTTGCAGTCGTCCTCGAGCGCGGCGACGAACCGACGTACGCCGGCGTGGCCCAGGTGGCCGGGTGCCAGGAGCGCACGGTCTACCGACACTTCCCGACGCGGGACGCGCTCGCCGCCGCGTTCTGGGACTGGCAGTACTCCATTCTCGGCCCGCGTGACTGGACCGTCGGGACCGAAGACGGACTGCTCGCCCTCATCGATCGCTCCTTTCGCGCGTTCGACGCGCACCCGGAGCTGATCAAGGCGATGCTGCACACCGGCCACGGGCGTGCCGCCCGCCTCAGTGAGAACGAACAGCGCCGTGCCATGGCCGAACGATGCGTCGACGATGCTGTTCCTGGCCTGGATCCCAAATCGCGGCGGCAGGCGGCCGCCGCCAGCCAGCTGCTGTTCTCAGCCGCGGCCTGGGAGGTGTTCCGGGACTACTGGGACATGGACGGCGAGCAGGGGGCCGAGACGGCCTCCCTGGCCCTCACCGCGATGCTCGAGGGGCTGCGCCGCTCCTCGACACCTGAACCGCACAATTGATCAGAGAGGAAACATCACATGCTGCTCCACCTGTCCTTCGCCGCCCGTGACACCGAGCGGGTGTCGCGCGTCGTCGCCGAGCTCCTCGGCGCAAGCGTCGTCGACTGCCCGTCGCCACCGTTCCCCGCCGGCTCCAAGTTCGTGTGCTCCTTCGACGATGCCGGCACGATGGTCGAGATCGTCCCTGCCGGCATTGCCTACGTTCCCGGTCCTGGCAACCGCACCGACATGGTGGACGGCGACTTCCTCGAGCGAACTCCCGTCCACGGCAGCTTCACGACGCCGCTCACCGTCACGGAGGCGCTGGCGATCGCCGACCGGGAGGGCTGGCCCAGCGGTCTCATCGACAACGGACCGTTCCACGTCGTCAACGTGTGGCTGGAAGGCACCCAGCTGATCGAACTGTTCCCATCCGATCTCGTCGGCGACTACCTCGCGCTCTACGGCCCGGCCGGTCGCGACGTCCTCGATCCAGGACTTCGCGCC
Organism: uncultured Acidimicrobiia bacterium; assembly: GCA_963774635.1. GTDB lineage: Bacteria > Actinomycetota > Acidimicrobiia > Acidimicrobiales > Ilumatobacteraceae > JALZMG01. Next base: position 50,596 of record CAVZFS010000023.1, on the reverse strand, counting down.
CTCGAAGCATCATTGCGCGGCTGAGCTCGAGGTCGCTGGCGGCCGCGCCAGCCCGCGCGCGCCCGGAAGCGTTCAGCCGCGGACGTCGGTGAGCGCCTGGTCGAGGATCGTGATGCCGAGATCGAGTTCGGCATCGGTGATCGTCAGCGGCGGGGCGATGCGGAACACGCCACCCATCCCGCGCAGCGCGGTGATGTTCATCGACAGGCCGAGCTCGAAGCATCGTCGGGTGATCGCCGCCCCGAGCTCGGGTGCCGGCTTCTTCGAGTCGCGGTCGGCGACGATCTCCACGCCGACGAGCAGGCCTCGCCCGCGCACGTCGCCGATGCATTCGTGCCGCTGGCAGAGCTCGTGCAGGCCGGCCCGCAGTCGGGCCCCGGCCGCCTCGGCCCGCTCGACGAGGTGGTCGCGGACGACGATCTCGAGCACCTTCGCCCCGACGGCAGCCGGGAGCGGGTCGGACACATGCGTCGTGTAGAACAGGAAGCCCCGCTCGTGGGCTTGCGCTTCGAGTTCGTCGGTCGTCAGCACGGCCGCCAACGGCAGTCCGGCGCCGAGGGTCTTCGACAGCGTGAGGATGTCCGGCACGACCCCGTCGCGGTCGCACGCCAGCATCGTGCCGGTGCGGCCGATGCCTGTCTGCGCCTCGTCGAGGACGAGCAGCATCCCACGCTCTCGACAGCGTGCCTGGAGGGCGGCGAGGTACCCGGGTGGCAGGTCGAGGATCCCGCCTGATGACAGGACCGGCTCGGCGATGAACGCCGCCGGCGCACCCGTGCTCTGGCGATCGACGAGATCGAACGCGTCGTCGAGCTCGGCGAGCCAGTCGAGCCGTCCGTCGGCGGTGACAAACCGGGGCCGGTAGGCGTTCGGTGCGAACACCGCCATCGATCCGACCGGCGCCGGACCGTGCCCGCGGCGGCCCGCCGAGTACGTCGCCCCAGCCGCGGCACCGGTCATGCCGTGCCAGCTCTGAGCGAACCCGACGACCTCCCAGCCGCCGGTCACGATCTTGGCGAGCTTCACGGCCGCCTCGTTGGACTCCGCGCCCGTCGTCAGCACCAACACCTTCGACAGCCCCGGCGCCAGCCCGCCGAGCGCCTCGGCGAGGTCGATCACCGGCCGCGACAGCATCCCGGAGAAGAGGTGATCGAGGCGGCCGATCATCTCCCGAACGATCGTCACCACCTCGGGATGCGAGTGCCCGAGGATCGCGCTCATCTGGCCGCTCGTGAAGTCGAGCACCCGACGCCCTGCGGCGTCCTCGACGAACGCGCCCGCCGCTCGCTCGGCCACGAACGGCAACCACGTCGCCCCGTACCGCACGAGGTACCGCTCGGCGCGTCGCAGGTCCGCCTCGTCAGACATCGCGCCATTCTGGTACTGCCGAACCCCGAGGTCGGTCTCCGTGGCCCGCTCCGACTTGGTGCCACCTGGCACACCACATGGCACCGCGTGACAGCCTGCGTCCATGACGACACCCCGGCTCCTCCTGTGGATGAAGGATGATCCACTCGGCATGGAGCACGCCGCAGTCGACATCGGAGACGACGGTCTGGTGGCGACATCGACGGCGTTCGGCACATGCCCGATCGCGTACCGCTTGGACCTCGACCTCCGCGTCGGCGCCGATTGGGTGACGCGCCGGCTCGCTCTGACGGCCTCCGGTGACGGCTGGTCGCGGTCGCTCGTGCTCGAGCGCGAAGCGACGTGGAGCGCGGTCGCGACCAGCACTGGTGCCGTCCCGCCGTCGGTGATCGCGAGCTCGGCCGATGACGCCGTCGATGCAAGCCGGATCCCACCTGTCGTGCTCGACGTCGACGTGCAGTACTCGCCGCTCACGAACGTGATGCCGATCCGCCGCCTTGGTCTCGATCGGGCAGGCGCGACCGGGTCGTTCGTGATGGCTTGGGTGAGCGTGCCGTCGCTGACCGTCAGCCTCGATCCGCAGCACTACACGCTGCTGGGCCTCGACGGCGGCGAGCTGTGTGCCCGCTTCGAGAGCGGCGACGGTCTCTTCAGGGCCGTCATCCGCTGCGACGCCGACGGGATGGTCGTCGACTATCCGGGGATCGCTCGACGCCTCGGTTGAATCGCCGCCCCTCTCAGCTTCGGCGCATTGTCTGACGGCCGTCGGTGGTCGACCAGCGGTCGACGACAAGCTGCCCGTCCTCGGCCGAGATGACCGTGACCGAGTCGATGTCGATCGTGAAGAGATCCCAATCCTCTGGCGGCTCGAAGCCACGCTCGGACTTCAACCAAGCGCGAAACGCTGAGAGCTCAGCGGCGTCGGTGGTCAGCACGGCTGTTCCGGTGACCTTGGCGTCAGCCGCGCCGACGTCGGCGGCGCCGTCGCGCAGCCGCCGCGAGTCCCACGGGATGCTGTGCACTGCGATCCGTGGATCGCGACGCAAATCCTGGCCCTTCCGGGCCTGCGGCATCGACCAGATCCGGAGTTGGCCGTCGTGGAAGTACGGATCGGCGCCGCTCAACCGTGGCGAGCCATCACGCCGGATCGTCCCGAGCACTGCATTGGTCGTCGACGACAGGATCGCGCGGACCCGGTCGGCAAGGTCCGGTTCGACGTTCTGAACATTGGCAAAGCTGGCCATCAGCCCAGTCTCCTTCATGCACCGACCCGCACGGCCGAGCCGGACACCCGGGCGACCGACGAGCAAGGACACGATCACCATGGCTGAGACGACCAAGTTCAGTTCCGTCGACGAATACATCGCGTCGTTCGAAGGGCTCATCAGGGAACGGCTCGAAGCAGTGCGCCAGGTGTTCGCGCAGACGCTTCCAGATGCAGAGGAAGTGATCAGCTACAACGTCCCGGCCTTGCGGCAAGACGGCATGTTCGTCGTGTACTTCTCAGGGCACAAAGCGCACATATCGATCGCGTGCTATCCGACAGAACGGCTCTACGCGTCGCTCCACGTGGAGCTGCAGCCGTACAAGAAGACGAAGTCGGCCTTCCAGCTGCCGCACAAGCAACCACTTCCTCTCGAGCTGCTGCGGGACGTTGCGGTCTTCAAGGTCAACGACAACGCAGCGATCAAGGCCGGGACCGCACGCTGAACGACCCGCTGAGGCACATCCGCCGCGCACGGGTTGACAGCGCCAACTCCCGGTTGAATGGCGTGATGAGCGCCGGTCACACCGTCACCATCACGTCGATCGACTCGTACGTCGAGGTGCGTCTCGGAAGCGAAGTGCTCGCCAGGAGCAGCCGGGCCCTGCGACTCGACGAGACGGGTCTCCCGCCCCGCTACTACGTCCCCAAGGACGACGCCCGCATGGACCTGTTGCGACCGACGACGTTCGAGACGACGTGCCCGTTCAAGGGCATCGCCTCCTACTGGTCAGCGACGGTGGATGGTGAGACGCATGACGGCATTGTTTGGGCCTACGAGAGTCCCATCGAGGCCGCCGCCGACATCGCCGGCCATCTGTCGTTCTACCCGCACCGCACCCAGGTGACGGTCGACGGCGAGCCGCTTGCTGGCTGACCGCGCCGGACCTCCGCCGGAAATGTCGAGGCGAGGCGTCCGTTCCTACTGCGGCCTCACGATGCCTCGAAGAGCGCCTCACCGCGACGTAGACGGGTGGCGATCCGTACCACCTGTGACAGTTCCCGCCGCGTTGGTGTGTGCGCGGCGAGGAAACGTGCCGTGCCGGCGAGGATGAGGGCGCTCTCCTCCGAACCCGCCGGCCACGCATGGAACTGCCGAACGGCGGCCTCGTAGGTCTGGAACCAGTGGAACTCGGCATCCTCGCTCAACAGTGCATGACCGAGCGTTGCGATCGCCCGTGACGAATCCCCTCCGGCGTGCAGGTACCGGTAGATGATGGTGCCGGCGTCGTCGACGCGTCCCTCCTGGTCCCAGCAGCCCTGCAGTTCGGACAGGTCGGCACCGTCGGCTCCCTCGCTCGAGGCTGCCGGCTCGGGCAGCCGGGCGGCGGGCACGTTGAGGAACCTGTCGAGGTAGATGCGCAGCGCACCGTGATAGACGCCGCGCAGCAGCTCGGGCGTCGGCGCTCGCTCGAGCGCTTGGTGCAGCGCGTTGGCAGCGGTGAAGGCGTGGTGCACCTCATCCCAATCGCCGTGATCGTTCTGCGTATGGAACCGGGTGATGCGCAGCGCGGCGGCGTAGGCGACGGCGCGGCCGAGCGCCTCGGGATCGATCCCGGCGGTGATGGCCTCGTCGATCGCCGCGACGACGTCGACAGGCTCCTCGGACAGCAGTGACCAGGCCAGCTTGGAAACGCCGTCCCCGCCGTGGTCGAAGTCGTCGCGTCGGGCGGTGAGTCGCTCCGGCAACGAGACGACCGCCGTGGTGATCATGTTGGAGAGGTCGTGGGGGAACCGCCAGGCTCCGCGCTCCTCGCTGCGACTGGCCGAGGCGGTCTGGCTCACCAGCGTCGGCAGGATGTCGGCGGCCCGTTCCCAGCCGACGTGTTCGAGCACCTCGAACGCCTTGTTCGTGAAGTCGATGGTGTGGCCGCCGTCCAGGAAGACGTGGTCGGTGACTGCGGCGAACATGATGTCGGCGACCGTCGTGGCATCCGCCGTGGCGACGGCCGATGCCAGCGTGCGCTCGGCGGCATCGGCGGATCGGGTCTCGATGAACCGCCGGTACCAACCCTCGAGGCGATCGGCGGGCAGCTCACCGCCGAGCGGCAACAGCGGGAAGCGCGGCGCCCGACCGCGAGTGTCCCTGGACACGAACATGAGACCGTGGACCAACGCCAGACCGTGGTCCGCCCGATCCAGATGGGGCAGGACATTGGCCATCGCCGTGAGCACGGTGAGGCCAGCGCCCCATCCCGCCTCGCGATAGCGCGTCCCGAAATCGACGCCGGCGCGCATGATCTCGCTCGGGCCCACAGCAGTGTCGAGGAGGCCGAGCACCGCCTTGGCGATGACGAGCGTGATGCCCTGCTCGAGGCCCTCCTCCAAGCGACGCAACAGATACTCCGTGCGGTCGCCCTCGGGTTCGACCACGACGATCACGCGATCGTCCTCGTCGATCTCGACCGGGTAGGCCCGCACATCATCGGCCCACGGATCCAACGTGCCACCCGAGCTCAGATCGAAGCGAGCGTTGTGCCAATGACAGGTCACCAGCCCGCTCTCCACCGACCCGCGATGGAGCGGGAACCCCATGTGCGGACAGCGATCGTCGAGCGCGTAGGGCGATCCGTCACTCCAGAACACGCAGATCGGTTGCGTGCCGGCCTTGCCCGTCAAACATCCGTCCCGGCGCAACTCGTCGAGCACCCCGATCGTCACCCGATCGCCCATCGTGACCTCCCCGGAACACCAGCGCGACCAGGCACGCTACCGAGGCACCCGCAACGCCTGGACGGGTCAGCCGTCCCAGGGGTTGTGATCGTGGCCGACGATCAGCTCGCCGATGTGCACGTGGTCGGGCTGGTCCAGCAGCCACAGGGCGGCACGGGCGACGTCGCGAGGCGTGAGCATGCGGGCGAGCACGGCGGCCGGCTGCGGATCGCCGGTGACCTCCCACCAGTCCGTCGCCACGCTCGCCGGGCACACGACATGGACTCGGACACCGGTGCCACGCAGCTCCTCCTGGAGCGCCAGTGAGAATCCCTGCAGGCCCCACTTCGCCGCGCAGTAGGCCGTGCGGTTGGCCTCAGCTCCCTTGGCGGCGATCGAGGAGATCTGCACGATCCTGCCGCTGCCGTTTGCCAGCATCGCCGGAAGCACAGCTCGCGACATCAAGTACGGCCCGGTGAGGCAGCTGCCGATCGTCGCCTCCCACAGGTCTGGTGTCAGGTCGACCAAGCGTGCCGGCGGGCCGTACCCCGCAGCGTTGACGAGCACGTCGATGCCACCGAAACGCTCGATTGCGGCTGCGACGACCGACGATGCGGTCGCCGGCGAGGACACGTCACCGGGCACCGTCACGACGTCGGCGCCAACGGAGCGGACCGTCTCGGCGACCTCCTCGAGCCGTTCGGCACGCCGGGCGGACACGACGAGTCGCGCCCCGCGGCCAGCCAAGGCGAGCGCGAGCTCGTGTCCGATACCGCCGCTGGCGCCGGTCACGACGGCGACGCTGCCATCAAGGTTCATGCCGTCTCTTTAGCCCCGCGTGGCGGCCAACGCGGTCCACGGGTGGCTCACGGCTGGATCATGGAAGAGCATCCAGCCGCCGAGCGCGTCGGTGGGTGCGATCAGCACGAGGTGATCGTCGGCGTAGCGCGGCGTCACCCCGTTGCCCGCGAGCGTGCGGCGGGTCGTGCCGATGTCGGCGCTGCACACTGCTTGGCCTGCGATGAAGGGCAGGGACGGTGGTTCCGCTCGGAGGAGGGTGATGGCCGTGGCAGGCTCGGCGAACAGCAGGCGGCTGCGGTCGAGCGTCACGGTGCTGACGCCGTTCGCTTCGCTCACGGCCCGGCTCGTGTAACGCCCGAAGCGCACCGCAGCTTCGCTCCGATCTGCGACGCAGAACAGGAGGTCGGTGAGCGCGTCGGCGGCGTTGGGATGCACGATCTGGTCGGCCTGCCAGACGCGGTCGGGATGGTGGCTCTTGGCGTATTGGATGCGACCTTCCGGCATGAGGCCGGGCTGCGGGCGCAGCACTGACCAGGCGACCTCGGGTGCGCCGGCGAGGGTCTTGTCGTGACGGCGCAGGTGCACCACCGGCTGCATCGCGAAGCCGGCAGCCTCGAGCCGCTCGCGTTCGGCTGGGATGTCGTCGTGGGAGAAGGCGACCAGGTGCAGGCCCTCGTAGCGGGCGAGGCTGCCCTTGAGGTGGTCGGCGAGCGGCGTGTCGTGGGTTGCGGCCAACACCTCCAGGTAGCCACGGCGTAGGCGGGCGATCCGGTTCGACGTGCCCGAGGGGCGCAGCTCGCCGTTCACGTCGTTGGTCTGCACGTTGACGGCAGAGACCTGGAAACCGAGCTCCGCCAAGCGCCGGCCGGCATCGTCGAGATCGGCGACGAAGAAGCCCACGTGGTCGAGGAAGACTTCATCGCCGGCCGGCATCTGCCGGTCGACCCATCCTGTTGCTTGGCTCATCGGTGTCAAGCATGGTCGCCGCGCCCGGCATGGCCGGCGGCTGCGTCCGGAGGATCGGCCGGCCTCGTCGCGCCGCCGGACGTCAACCGTGCAAGGGGGTAGGGTCGCCCACCCGTGAGGAGCACACCGTGACGGGACGCGTTTCAGACAAGGTGATCGCGATCACTGGCGCCGCCAGCGGCCTCGGGGAGGCGACCGCCCGACTGATGCACGCTGAGGGCGGCTTCGTCGTGCTCGCCGACATCCAAGACGAGCGGGGCCAGCAGATCGCTGACGAGCTGGGCGACCGCGCTCGCTACCTGCGTTGCGACGTGACATCTGAGGCGGAGGTCGCCAACGTCGTCGACACTGCGGTCAGTGCCTTCGGTCGCCTCGATTGCATGTTCAACAATGCCGGGATCATCGGGGCCCACGGCCCGATCGACGAGATCCCGCTCGACGAGTACGAGTTCACGATGGCGGTGCTCTTGCGGTCGGTGTTCCTGGGCATGAAGCACGCCGCCCGAGTCATGAAGCAACAGCAGTCGGGCGTCATCCTGTCGACGTCGAGCATCGGTGGACTGCAGGGTGGGCTCGGAACGCACATCTACGGTGCGGCGAAGGGCGCCATCGTCGCGCTGACCAAGAATGTGGCCGCCGAGCTCGGCGCCTGGTCGATCCGGGTCAACGCCATCGCTCCCGGCAAGATTCTGACGCCCATGAACGCAGCCGCCGTTGTGGGCAGTGCCGACGCCATTGACGAGGCACGGGAGGCATTTCAGACGCGGACGCCACTGCGGGGCCGCATCGGGATGCCCGACGACATCGCCCATGCGGCACTGTGGCTGGCGAGCGACGACGCCGGGTTCGTCAGCGGTCAGACCCTGGTCGTGGACGGCGGCCTCACGACCGGTTCGAAGGAGAACGTGGCGCCGGGTGAGCACGGCAGGTGGGCGAGCCGCCGGGACCTTCTTCGCGAGGCTGGCCGCAGCGGCATGCCAAGCGATGCAGAGGGCTGAATCGCGGCGCGGGCGGTCACACTGGCCCGTCGCGCTGGGCACCTATGGTTGGCGCTCCGGGATCGGGTAGTGACGCGCCGGAGGGGCCCCGATGAACAAGGACGTACGTCGCTTCTTGACGCAGCCGCGGTGGGAGGTGCATCGGCGACGATCTGTCGAGACACCGGTGGAGGTCTTCACCGTCACGGGCGAAGGCCCGGCCGGGCCGTTGATCGGTGGGACCATCGCCGTCGTCTCCGGGCTGCGCGACGCACCGCTGATCGAACAGGCGCGCCGGCTCGCCGCCGGGGAGGACCTACGTGGCCTGGGGGCGTTGCTCCGGCAATGGCGCGATGAGCCGGGTGCGGTCGCGCCGGCGGACGACGAGGGCAGCGCCACAGCGTTGACCCAGATCAGCTACGGCGGTCGGGTCATTGTCGACGGCTTGTTGGTGCACGGCCGGCTCGACGCGCTGGTCGCCTTGTTGCCGTACGCCGGCGGCGCGCTCGACGACGGAGCCTTCAAGGCTCGGTCGTGGGCCCCGCGCCGTGCTGGCGCGCCGCCCGTGCAGACGATCGTCATCTGTCGACCGCCGCGACTGACGGAGCTGGAGCAGCGGGTGCTCGCCAATCTCCCGGAGGACGTGGAGGCGGCGGTCATCGGTCGGCCGCCAACGAGCGCCTGGCCGGGAGCCGACGCCGCGGAGCAGATGCTGCTCGCCGCCCAAGTTGAGCAGGTCGCCGAGATCGATGATCGGTTGCGGGCGCTCCGCGACGATCAGTTCGGGCAACTCGACCAGCAGTTCGCCGATGACGCCGATCAGCTGGCGCAGCAGCTGCGCGCGGCGCGAAGGCAGGTTGCCGCCCGTGCCGCCGAGGGCGCCGACGACGACGTCCAGGCCGCCGAGATCCAGCAGATGCTGAACGATCGGAATCGCGACTTCGCGCGCCAGATCATCGACCAGCAGCTTGCGAGAGACGCGCAGATCGACTTCCTCGAGCAGCAACAGGCCCGCCTGCTCGACGACCTCGGCGAGCGGATGGCCGATCAGCAGCGCCTCGCCGGAGACGACGATGCGCAGCAGGACCGTCAGGAAGAGGAGCGCCAACAGCAGGACGAGCAGCGCCAGCGCCAGCAGGAGGAGCAGGAGCAGCGCCAACGCGCGGAGGAGGAGCAGCGCAGAGACGACGCCCAGCGCCGACAAGACGAGGCGGCCGAGCGGGACGGTCCGGGCGGAGACGATGACGACGGCGGTGACCTGGGCGAGTGGCTCGAGCGGTTGGAGAACCGCGGGGTGCTCGAAGGCTTGGATGCCCGCGCCGCAGTGAACGTCCTGCTGCAGGTCCGGTCCGAGCTGCTGCGCCGGGGCGCGGTGCGGTGAGCGCGCTGGCGTGGATCGCCGCCGTCCTCCTCGGTGCCCTCCTCATCGTCACGCTGCTCGCCCAGCTACGCCGCGTCCCGCCTGTCATGTGGTTGAAGCGCTACGACGCGTGCGCACTGATCCCAGCGTGGACGTTCTTCGCCCCGAACCCCGGCACGCGTGATGCTCGCCTGCTGTGGCGGCAGCGGTACACCGATGGCCGGCTGAGCCCGTGGCGGGAGACGACCGGACCGCAGGTGACGCCGTGGAAGGGTTTGTGGAACCCGACCAAGCGCGTCCGTAAAGGCGTCACCGACGCCACCTCCAGCGTGCTGCGCCGCGCCGTCAACTTCCCGCACAGTCAGTTGACCGTCATCTCGGTGCCGTACCTGCTGATCGTCAACCACATCTGCGCGCTGCCCGGGGCCGAGATGGCGAATGCCCGGCAGTTCATGATCGCCTACACCGACCGATCGAACGCCGGTCGCGAGGGCGAGCCCCGCGTGCAGTTCGTGTCGCACTGGCACTTGATCGAGCCAGCGGATGCGATGCCGACCACCGCTGTCTCAGACCCGCAGCCCGTCGAACCGACGGCGACCACCGCCTGAGCGATCGGCATGGATGCCGTCACCGTCGCCGGTCTCGCTGCGGCGATCTGCGCCATCGGCGTGGCGATCGACTCGGCCGAGCTGTTGGTCACAGCGCACGCAGCTGGCGTCGGGCGGCTTCTACGACTGGCGGGTGCTGCGCACCGGACAGCCATCGTTCGCTCACCTCCCGTCGGCACGGCTGTTCGACCGGATCTTCACCTACCCGCAGGTGCTCGCCATTCCCATCGTGCAGCTCGTCTGCGCCGGCGTGCTGCTGAGCCTCCCGATCGTCGACGGTCCGCCGGCGCTCGGCGCGGTCGCGGCGGGCACCGTGCTCGTGGCGCGGATGCTGCTGTACGCCCGCAACCAGTACGGCCAGGACGGCAGCGATCAGATGATGCTCGTGGTGATGATGGGCGTGACCATCGCCCTCGCCGCCAACGATCAGCGGGTGGCGTCGATCGCGATGGCCTACGTCGCCGGTCAGCTGCTGCTCTCGTACGTGGTCGCCGGCACGGCAAAGGCGATCTCACCGATCTGGCGTAGCGGCGCGGCGATCGTCGGCATCCTCAGCACCGAGGGGTACGGCGTGCCCGCCCTCGGCGCCAGGCTGTCCCGCCACCCGCACATCGCCCGGGCACTGTGCTGGTCCGTGATCCTGTTCGAGTGCCTCTGCCCGCTCCTGCTCATCGCGGGGACGACCGGCAGCGTGGTCCTGATCGTCCTCGGACTCGCCTTCCACCTCGGCATCGCCACGTTGATGGGCCTCAACGTGTTCCTGTGGAGCTTCGGCGCGGCGTACCCGGCGGTGTACCTGGTCGGCGACTGGGTCGACGGCCTCTGGAGTTGACAGTGTTGCCCCACGCCGGCCCGCGCGTTCAGAGGAGGCGGACGAGGCCGAGACTGCCGTCGACCTCGACCTGGGCACCGTGCGGGACCCTGATGGTGGCGTCGCGCGCGCCGATCACGGCAGGAAGACCGAACTCGCGGGCGACGATCGCGGCGTGGCACATCGCACCACCTTCTTCGACCACGAGCGCACCGAGCACGGGGAGCAACGAGTTGATCGACGGGCCGGTGAACGGTGCGACGAGCACGTCACCCGGCTCGAGCTGGTCGAAGGCGTCCATCAAGTCATGCACCACGCACGCTCGACCTCGGTACGTCGCCTGGCCGATCCCGATCCCGATGGCGGCACCACCCCGGCCGGCAGATGCCCTCGACGCCGCATCGGTGCCCGGCTCGGGCGGGGTGACGTCGGCCTCGAGGCTGGCCATCATGGCGGCCGTGGCGCGGGCCATTGCCGGCGGGAGCGCATCCATCGGCGGAGGGGCCTCGGGCTCGCCGAGCGTCCGCGGCGGTGGCGTCGCCTCCACGAGATCGCGCTGCGCCGCCCGCTCCGCGAGCACCTCGGCCGACGGCCCTGGGCCACCCCGCAGCAGGCGGCCGAGCTCGTCGGGGAACAGCTCAACCGCGTGTCCGACGTCGCGTAGACGACCGGTGTCGGCCAAGCGGCGGCCGGCCTCCAGGAGAGCGCGCCGCACCAAACCACCGGGCCAGTTCCAACAGAGACCACGGATGTCCTCGCGCTGGCGGTGCCCGTAGCGCGCCTCGACGAGCAAGTCGTCGAACAGCGCTCGATGATCCGGCGGCACGCGTCTGCGCACCGTTGCCTCGTCGAGCGCCTCCACCTCGAGGTGGTCGACGGCGTGCAGGAGCGCAGCGAGTTGGAGCGCCGGCACCTCGGCGAGGGTGGAGCCGGTCGACGTCGTCGCTCGTGACGGTGCGCCACATGTGCAGCTCGAGCCAAGCGTCGACGGCCTCACGAGCCTCGGGAGCTGAGCGCGGCGAACGTCATCGACTGAGCCGAGCGAGGTCGCAGACGCGCCGGTCGCCACCATCGCGCGGGCGACCGGACGTAGGAGCTCGGCCGTCTCCACTGTCGCTGGCGAGCTGCCGGTCAGGAGCCCGGCGACCTCGTTGGGCGGGATCTCCCACGCCTCGCAGTGGGCGAGGAGATCACCCACCGGCATCAGGTCGCCACCGTGCGATGCGAGGTTGCGGCGCGCCGACTCCTCGAAGTGTGCGAGTGCCTCGGCGACGTGGTCGGCCAGGGAGGCATCGTCGAGGTCGGTGAGCTCGACGGCCTGGAGCGCGAGGTTCCTCGCCACCTGCGCTGAACGATCGCGGGCGAACCATTGGTCGACCTCGTCCCTCCAGCGGCGCTCCTGCCACGCCAACTTGGCGGTCCGGGCCCTCCGGCGCAGCGTCGGGTGCAGTCGGACCAGCACCTTCATCACCAACGCTGGCGGTGGGGCCTTCGGTGTCGACCCCTCACGCTCTCCCACTCCGAGTGGCCGCACGTAGCAGCACCCGTGCACGAGCTTCGACTGCACACGAGCGAGCGGCAGGCCGTAGCGCTCCAGCAATTCCACCGTGCCTGCTTCGAACGCGCGCCGATATGCCTCGCGAATCACCGGTGACAGCGGACGTAGACCGTGGTGAGTGGTCTCGAGCTCCCATCGGCCCGGTGCCGGTGACTCGAAGATCACCGGTGCCGATGTCTTGGTGTCGTCTTCGATGATGGCGCCCCCCGTGCTCGTGGCTCACGCTACTCGTGACAGTGCTCTGTCGTCAATACACAACATTGTCATCACGTATGTGAGGTGACATGATGTGCGACTGAGGCGTTTGATGAACGAAGCTGCGAACGACGACCGGCCGAGTCCGGCCCCGACGGCGCGGTCGTACTCGTCAACGCTGCGCGATCGGCAGGCCGCGCAGACCCATGAGCTCATCCTCGACGCCATCACCGAGCTGCTCGGGGACCGACGCGTCGACGAGGTGACCACCCGTGACGTCGCGGCCACGGCCGACGTGTCGGAGCGGACGGTCTACCGCCACTTCCCCGACCGAAGAGCCCTGCTCGAAGGACTCTCCCGCCGGGTGCAGGATCTCGGCGACGCGCATCCTGGCCCCGGCGCCGCAAGCGTCGACGACTTCGCTCCCGAATGCATCCGGCTCATGGCTGTGCTCGACGAGCACTACGCAGCTGCGCGCGCCGAGGCGGTCTTCAATGCCGACCCCCGTCACTTCTCGGACGAGACCGAAGACAACACACGCCTGTTCCGCGAGATCGTGGCGGATGGATTTCCCGACCTCGACGAGCGTGAGCAGCTGCGCATCACCGCGGTGATCCGCTGCCTCGTCTCATCTCAGGCGTGGCTTCGGATGCGCGAGGAGTTCGGGATTCCCGGCGCCGAATCGGGGCCAGTCGTCGCGTGGGTGATCGACATGATCGTCCGCGAGCTGCGTGCCGGCAACCGGCCGGATTGGTCCTGAACGTCAAGAGGTGCGGCTTGCCCTCCCGATGACAGACGCCCGGCGACGGTTCTAGCGAACCCGTCGCATCGTGGCTTCGTAGTCCGAGCCCGGAGTGACGGGCTGACCGGGGTCGGGCTTCCATGCGCCGACGATCAGCTCGCCGTCTTCCTCGATGGTTCCGGTGTAGGTGGCTCCCGAGCCGGCGTGGATGAGGGTGTTGCCGTGACGTTCCCACCGGTAGTCGAGAGGAGGGCCGAACTTCGAGTAGGTGTGGGCGGCGTAGCTGTCGGAGTCCGGATCGGCCCAGATCAGCTCGAGGCTGTCGATCTCGAAGTCGCCGGATCGCATCGTTCCGGCCATCTGCACCATCGTTCCGTCAAGGATGAGCGTGCCGGTCACCGTGCCGAAGATGTCGTCCTCGCTCGCGCCAGCGGAGCGGCCCGTGAGCTCCCACGTTCCAAGCAGTGCGTGAAGCGGTTCCATCGTCATGTCCTGTACGACCTCCTGACCCGGCTGAACTTGTCGGTGGAGCGCATTTCTACAGTTGGAGCGTCGTCAACGTGCTCGTCCAACCCGGGGCAGCCGTGGGCGGGGTTGCGCATTGCGTGGCTCGACATGTCGATGGTGGTCTCATCTCGGGACGGTCGGGTAGGTTCGCCATGGTCGGATCGACCCGTCGTCACGCGGCGAGAACTGCCCGTGACCGTTCGTACGCGCCGTACAGCGACTTCCACATGGGCGCCGCAGTCCGCTGCGCCGACGGAACGATCGTGCCGGGCGCCCTCGTGGAGAACGTCTCGCTCGGCCTTGCTATGTGCGCTGAGCGCACCGCCCTGTTCGCCACCGTGGCGCGTGGACTGGCACCGACTGCCCTCGCCCTCGTCTCCGAGCGCACCTCGGGTGAGCTGACGTTGCCCTGCGGTGCATGCCTACAGGTCGCCCTCGAGCTCGCCGGGCCCGACCTGACCGTCATCGCCGCCGAGCCCGGCGGTGAGTCAACCCAGGCCCAGCTCGGCAATCTCCTCCCACGCGCCCCGCGGCGGGGCACGTACACGCCGACCGGCTAACCGGATTCACCGCTTGCCTCCGCGCCGCTACCGGGAGGTCTCAGCGGCGGGACCGACGCGGTCGTGAGCCTCTGTCGTCAGCGCGAGCGGTCGCGGGGCGAGAGGAAGCCATTCGGGACAACTGGGCGGGGCGTCAGCCACAGCTGGCCGAGGTCCCGCCCAGAAAGTCCGCAGGCTTAGGGAAGGATGAGTTCGCAGTTGACGACCGTGTTGTTGCCGGTCCCTCCGGAGCACCTGTCGGGTCCGTCCTCGAATTCAGGCAACGGGGGCGGTGGGTCCGGGAACGGGTTGTCACCGTCGACGAAGTCGTTTCCGCCCTCACCCCTGACGACATCGCTACCGAAGTTGCCCCACAACTCGTCGTTCCCCGTGCCGCCACGGATCACGTCGTTGCGTGGGCCCCCGAACACGGTGTCGTTCCCCGAGCCAGCGTCGATGTCATCTTCGCCACCGAAGCCGATGATGGTGTCATTGCCGGAGCCACCGTCCAATGTGTCGTCACCGCTCAGGCCGGCGAGAGTGTCATTCCCGCCGCCTCCGCGGATGACGTCGTCATTGGTCCCATTCGAGTCGGCGAACGGCGGCGGTCCACCCTCGGCGGAGTCCCCGATGAGCAGGTCGTTGCCCGTCCCACCCTCGATGACATCGTTGCCTTCGTCGCCGCAGATGACGTCGTTTCCGTTGAGGCCGCTGATCCTGTCGTCACCCGCAAAGCCAACGATGACGTCACGTCCTGGCGTGCCGATCAGCACGTCAGGCCCGGGGGTCCCGACGAGCGTCGCCACGAACAGCTCAACATTGGGATCTCCACACATGGGAGGAGGGACTTGCGCTGACGCGCCGGATGATGTGACGAACGCACCGATGACAAGAACCGATGCGCCCATCGCAACTGCTGTTCGCTTCACAGTCGATTCCGCCTTTCCGCCTGGTCCGGGATGGACCGGAGCCCACCAAGCTTTGCATGCGGAAACGACACTGCCGAACAACGTGTTGCGCACCCTCACAAACCTCAGAACCAAGATTCGAGCGCCCGTCAAAGTCGCCGAGCTGGCGCTCGTCAGCCCGCCAGGAAGTCGATCACGCCCCAAGTCAGCCGCCCCACCTGGCCGTCGTCGTCGAGCCCGAAGAAGCCCTGCAGGTCACGCACCCGCCGCTGCGTCTGCGTGCCGAACACACTGTCGCGCTCGATGGCTCCGCCGGCCTTGTGGAAGATGACCGACTGCAGGTACAGAACGGCGTCACCGACCGACCCGAGCTCCAGCTCCGGCTTGTCGACGTTGAGCGGCCACAGGCCCCACAGGCCGTTGAACAGGTCGGTGACGATTGCGGGCTGCCCTCCCGGTGTGCCGTCGTCGGGCACCAGCCCGAGGCGCACAATCACCGGCCGGCCGTCGTCCCACGCCCACTCGCCGGCCTCGATGTGAATCCACCCGGCCCACGACTGGCCCATCTGCGACCCCCGCGACTGCGTCTTCCAGCCGCCGTTCTGGTCGGTCGCCCGCGACGCTTTCCAGATCGCGCATCCCACGTAGTCGTGGATCTGCTGGACGTTCAGCTCGAAGCTGTGATCGATCAGGAACGGCAGCACCTCCCGCAGCAGGATCTCGCGGCCGGGCCCAGGGCCGAACGATTGGTCGGCGGCCATGTAACGCCAGTCGAAGGCGGCGCCCCGATGCGACGACGGCGCCGAGCCGCCGACGATCGGGCGATCGTGCCACATGTCGTGCACCGACAGGTTTGACCCACCCCACCGCTCCAGCAGGTAGTCGCGCAGTGGGAACAGCGACGCCGCCGATGGCGGCCCGTGCGGCGGCGCCGGAGCGCCCACCGGCTGCTGTTGCCAGCTGCGGGTGCGTGATGCGACGGTCATGGTTCCCTCCTCGCCGCGACGTGCGCGGGCTTCATTCCACTCGATCCCCACGGTGTGGTGGAAATACCAGCCAGCCCGATGCGCCCGATGGAAGCGCGTGCTCACCAGGATTTCGAAACGCCGGTAAACACCGAGAGCGGAACGGGAGGGATTCGAAGATGGCAGCTTCTCACCACGCGAAGCACCTGCTCAGGCGGCATGCAGGCCTCCGAGATGACCGGAGAGCGGGAGCAACCCGGGAGTAACGACGAGTTCAATGTCGGCGGCCACGGGATCTGCCCGCGTGCGCCGACGAGGGCTCGCCCATGAGCGGTCGAGATTGTCGCTCGCGGAGATGGCGTCGGGGGGTACGGCACTCGGAGGAGGCCTCGCGTCGGCAGCGACGACGATCCGGCCGGATCGACGCCGTGCTCCAGGAGGCGCCTCCGCCTGTTGGAGGACACGCGTATCGGACATCGCGGCCGCTCGCCCGTGGGCGGGAGGAACGGCACCTCGAGTATGCGGTTGGTCATCCGCGGCGGCGGACTATCCGCCCGGCTTATCCGACGGTCTCGCCGAGCACTTCGCCGGTTATCAGCGGGTCCGGCGCCGGGCAGTCGCCGTGGTTGTCGGGCGGGTCGCGAACGCCATCGAGCCGCGTTCGATGACGCGTCGGGTTGCTGCGGGAGAGCGGAGTATTCGGACACGCCGCACGCCACCCCAAGACCGCTTATACCTCGGCGTAGACACTGGCCATGGTGGACGGATCACCAGCCGGCGATTGAGGAGGCGAGCGCCCGCGTGATTCGGCGTCTTGTCGGATACCGATCGGAGGCACCTCGAGACGCGCCCGCACCGCGACGCCGTTCGAGGAGCAGCGCCCGAGCCGCATGATCTGTCGCACCGTCGCGGATGGACGATGGCCTGCCCGCTTGCCGTCGCGAGCGATGACCATCCGCCGTAACGACATTTGGGTTGACGAAGGCTGCGGCGAGAGCCCGTCCCTCGAGCAGGCCGCGCAGCTGGCCGAGCAAGGACGAGGTCGATTCCGGGCGGCGGCCGGGGACATTGGGTGCTGATGTGGGGCACACGAATCAGGTTGTCGACGACATCGCCTCCGACGACGTCGGCGGGGCCGTTTCGGGCCGGCACCAACGCCGCGAGCTGCTCGTCGAGCGCCGCAAGACGGCGCTTCCCGGATCCGATCGGCACTTCTCGGGCCGTCACAGGGACTCGATCAGCGTCTCTACCCGCTCGTCAGGCTCTTGAACGGGTCCTTGCGGAGCACCGTGCGCTGCGCCTGGTCGCTGAGCTTGAGGTGCACCCAATGGACCGTGTAGTCGCGCTTGCGCTCCTTGGCCCGGCGGACGAACTCACGCGCAAACGGGCCCGCGTCGTCTGCGGTGGCATGTCGGTGGCGGTGTCGATGTCGGCGTCAGTGCACAGCCGCTCGACCATTCCGCGGTCCTGCAACTTGTAGAACGGGCTGCGGGCCGGTGAGACGTCGTGGTACTGCAGGTCGAGCAACCGCACCCGCGGGTGGCCGCGACAGCTGGTGGCGCTCGCGGAACCCCTCGAGCAGCTTGTACTTGATCACCCAGTCGACCTCGCGGTCGAGCTTCAACGGATCGTTCTCGATCGTCGTGACGCAGTGCTCCCACATCTCAAGCGCCCGCTGCTCGAGCGGCGGGAAGCCCTTCGTCTCGGCGTAGCGCAAGGCCCGGTCGAGGTACTCGCGCTGGATGTCGAGGGCACTGACCTCACGACCACGCATGTCGGTCAGCGAGTCGTGATCTCGCCGCAGGCGATGCGGTCACCGGCGTTGCCCGTGGCTGCCGTGCGATCGCTGGCCTCCGGACTGTTCGCCGTGTACTGGTTGGGCGCCGTGCCGACGGGAACGTTGCCAAGGTTGTCGGGTCCGGCGTGCAGGACGACCACCCTGCCTTCCAGATCGGCAACATGGAGCCGGTCAATTTGGAATGTTGTGGTCGCACGGCCGTCGGCGTTGACGTGCAAGCTGGGCAGGTCGCCGGCGTGGTCACCGTGACGCTGGCCGGCATCGGTGAGGTGGCCGTCCGCCGAAATGAACCACGTCGATGGGGCGGCGGCGGGGTCGGCTTGGCATCCGCTGCCGTTGGCCGGGTTGTCGTTGGCGTGGATGTGGAACCCGTGGAAGGCGCGAACCGGTGTCGCCGCGGGCGGCACGGCGAGCGAGACCCAGACTTCGATGCCACTGCCGTGATCCCGGAAGCGGACATCGCCGATGCCGGTGCCATCGGAGAGCCGAAGCGTGGTGCGGCCGGACGACGGTCGACCGTCGGTAGCCATCGTCGTTGTGGTGGCGATGGTCAGTGACGTCAACACCGCGGCGGTGGCGGCGGCGATGGGCAGGCGGCGCATGGCATCTCCTCGTTCGAATGTGCTGATCGCAGATGACGTAAGCACTGCGTCGAGGGCGGCGACATCCGTGAGATGACGGAAGCTGACCACGATTTCGCCCTCTGCGGGCGGGCCCTGCAGGACCACGGCGCGGGCAGAGTCCGTGAGTTGACGGACAGCGCGGGGCGTCGGCGAGTTGGATTCCTTGCACGAGATTGCCGATCTGCATGAGCCCGGTCGGTCGGCGCGGTCCGACAGCTGTTCGAGACCTGATGACGCCACCCTTGACCCGAAGCCTCAAGACACAGTTGCCGAACGCGCTCGGAATCCGGTTCTCCGCGTGCGACCGTCGCGTGGCGTGCCTTGGAGGCAAGCCCGTAACCGCAGGGAGTAAGAAGTGATCAGCGATCTCGGGTGGCAGCGACCGCGGCGAGTTGGGCGCGGTTGGTGACGTCGAGTTTTCGAAACACGTGGACGAGATGCGTCTCGACGGTGCGCCGGGAAATGAACAGTGTCGATCCGATCTGGGGGTTGCTCAGACCCTGGGCCACGAGCTCGATGACCTTGAGCTCGGTGGGACTCAGTGCTTCCCAGCCGTGTGTTGCGGCTGCCGGTCCGTGGCGGCGGCGGCGCACGTTGTGCGGCGTGGAGCACAGAGTCGACGCGAGCGACATCCGCCGTGGCGCCACAGTCGAGGTAGATCGCGGCTGCCTCGTCGAGGAATGCAACAGCTGTCGTTCGGTCGGCGTGTAGGGTGGCTCGGCCGGCGTCCTCGCAGGTGCCGGCGAGTTCGGGAAGCCGTGGTGTTTCGCGGTAGTGGTCGACGGCTTCTACGAGTAACCCCGTGTCATCCTCAGCGAGACCTCGGGCCCGCAGTGCCGCCGCGGTAGCGCTGTGCGTCGATGCGTTGGCGGCGAGCTGCTCCATCGTGTGCGCGACGGATCGGGCCTGTTCGGTGTCGTCGGCGGCTTTGGCGAGCCGGGCGAGGTCCGGTCCGAGGTTGCGGTACTGGAGAACGCCGCGGAGCGAGGCGGTCTGGTCCCACGCGGTCGTCAGCGCGGCGAGTGCGCCTGCTGAGTCGTTGCGGGCTTCAAGCAGGCGCGCCTGCGCCCATAAGAGCAGCTCGATACCGAACAGATGCCCTCCCTCACTGAGCGCTCGGTGCCCGGCGGCGAGGGCCGCTTCGGCGCCGCGGACGTCGCCTCGACCGAGCGCAACAACCGCCACCAGAGCGCGGATGCCGACGAGCTGAGCGAGGTTGCCGGTTTCGTGTGCCACTGCGATCGCCGCTTCGCATTCGGATACGGCGTCCTCGTAGCGGCCGGCAAAGACGTGCACGCCCCCGATACCGAAGTGGGTCTGAGTGAGGAGAACGGCTTCGCCGTGGCGCTCGGCGTGGTGCGCGGCCCGGTTGAAGCCCGCGATCGCTTCGTCGAACTGATCGCGGTTGATGAGAAAGGCCGCCTCCCATACGTCGGGGATCAGGAATCCACCCGACGGAACGCGATTGGCGGAGAGCAGCCGGCGGGAGGCGCGAGCGTGGTCCGTGGCTTCCAGGTAGCGCCCCTCGATCCCGGCGATCATGGCGAGGGTCTGATGCGCGACACAGGCCAGACCGGCTCCACCGGCTCCAATGGCTTGGGCTTCCTCAAGTGCCCGGTCTGCGATCGGCCGCACCTCGGAAACCGATCGACCGGTGATCAGCGACATGTTGGCGGCCAGGCAGTCCAAGAACATCGCCTCTGCGGCTGGCGCGCCGGCAGCGCCGCGGCGGCCTCGTTCTCAACCACGGCGGCCGCAATGTCGCCTGCGATGGCCGAAACAACGGCCAGCCCGCGGCGCACCACGAACTGCTGATCATCGTCGACGCCTCGGTCCAGAAGCGCGGCTGCGAGCGCTCGGGCCTCGTCCGACGCGACCACACCCTGCGAGAGCTTCGAGCAGTTCCACCTCGAGGCGCGTCCGCCCTTCCCAGTCGATGTCAGCGATCCGGAGCGCTTGTTCGAACAGCGTGACAGCGCCCGGCAGATCGAGTGCCACGGTGGCGATGGCGGCTCGCTCCAGCCACTCAACGGCGACAACATCACCGGACCGTGCGGCCAGAGCGAACTGCCGGGCGACCTTGGCGACCGGCGCGCCGACGGCGGCAAGCGCGCGCCCAGCTGCACTGTGCAGATCGCGCCGAATCGCCGGGCTGATGTCGTCGTAGACCGCTTCGCGGATCAGGTCATGGCGAAAAGTCAACGTGTCGCCGGTGCCCGAGAGCAGGCCCATTTCCACCGGGGCCCGAAGCAAGGATGCGCCTTCGACGACCGGACGCCCCAGGACGGTGGCTAAGTCGTTGAGCGTGAAGTCGCGTCCCAGCAGGCTGGCCACGCGCAACGCCTCGACCGTGTCGACCGGCAACGCGGACAGCCTCCTCACGATCGTGTCGCGCAACGTCGCTGGCAAGGCTGGTTCGTCGAGATCAACCACGCCGGCGCGGACGTGGAGCGCCCCGTCCTCCTCCAAGGCCCGAAGCAACTCGATCACGTACAGCGGATTGCCGCCGGCGCCGTCGATGCGCTTGCTGAGGGTTCCACCAGGTGGCGCACCAGCCAGGGCTGCTGTCAGCGCCGTCACGGCGACATCATCCAGCCGGTCGACTCGCAGTCGCTGCGTCGAGTTCGGTTGGACGGCTAGCACACGCTCGAGCAGCGGCGGGTGAGGCGATGGTCGCATCGTCACCAATAGAGCGGTAGGCAGAGGAGAGAGGCGGCGGGCAATCGACGCGAGGCCGCGCAGACTCAGTTCATCGGCCCATTGGAGGTCTTCGGCGACCACGAGCAGCGGTGTGGTTGCGGCGGTGTTCTCAAGGGCGTCACCAACCGCTTCGATGACCGCGTACCCGAGACTGCCGTCACTGCTTTGCGGTCCTTCGAGAACCACGTTCAGCGATACGCCAATCGCCTCCGCCAAGCCGAGGAGGATGCGACCCGGACGGTCGCGCTCCAGCTCATCGGCACCTGCGGCGATCACCTTCAGCCCCAAAGTGCCGGCGGAATGCCGAGCAATCTCGGTCAGAAGCGTCTTGCCGATGCCAGCCTCGCCCTCCAGCACGAGCGATCGTCCAGCGCCCGCCATGGCGCTTCGCAGCAACACGTCGATCGCCGCCAACTCCGCGGCCCGACCGAACACCGCCGGTGGCTCCGGCGTCGTCTCACCCGCCTGCGCGGCGAACACCCGCCATCGCTCCGGAAAGCCCTTGAGGCGGACACGGCCCCGCTCAACGAACCGCACCCCGGGGATCGTTCCCACCAGCTGGCGCACGACGTCGGAAATCAACACCTCGCCGGCTGCCGCCTTGGCGGCGATCCGGGCGGCGGCGTGCACGGACTCACCGGCGAGATCCTCATCCGCACGTGTCACCTCACCGGTGTTCACACCGATACGGATCTGCGGCATTCGGCCGAGCAGGGCGCGTTGGGTCGCGATGGCGAACGCCACGGCCTGTCTAGGCGCCGGGAAGCGCGAGCATGAAGCCGTCCCCAAGCGCCTTGACCTGTTGTCCCCCGTACGGCTCAATCCGCTCACGAACGATCGCAAGCACTGACTCCATCGCGGCAAGTCCACTGGCGTCGCCCCGCTGCACCAGCAACTCGGTCGATCGCACGACGTCGACGAACGCGACGGTGACCACCTCGGCCGACATACCGGCACCGTACGACGATCCGCCAAGGCGCTGGAAGAGCCGAACAATGAAATCCCGGAACTCACGGATGTGGGTCGCCGACCCGGTTGCCTACCGTGCCGCCATGGACCGAGGTGTGTCACTGTGGGTCCGAATCGGCCTAATCCTCATCGCGGTGCCGCAGTTGATCACCGGGCTCTGGGCGACCGTCGCTCCGAGAAACTGGTATGACCACTTCCCCGGGATCGGACCATCCCTGGTCGCCGCCGAACCCCCTTTCAACGCTCATCTCACCACCGACGCCGGCGCCGGATTCCTCACCACCGCTGTGGCCCTACTGGCAGCCGCTGTCGTCGGCCGCCGCAACGGCGTCTACATCGCCCTGCTCTCCTACCTCGTCCTCGCAATCGTTCACTTCACCTATCACGTCGCCCATCAAGCGCCGGGCCTCAGCGAGACGGCTCACATCGGAAACGCATTGCTCCTCGCCAGCGGCATCGTCATGGCATCCGTCCTTGCCTGGGGCGCTCGCTCGACCGGCAGCGCCCAGCGGACCGCACGCCACCTCGCTCCCGATTCGACCGGCTCGGCCCCGTTACCGAACGTGAACCCTCGTTGACTCGGGACCGAAGTTCGCAGACCACCTTCGGCCGTTCTTCGCTCGACCGACGACGCGTCCTCGAACCGATGACCGGCGAGCAGCTCGACCGCGATCAACGCCGATCAGCCGCGCCGCCGCAGATTGGGGTGCCGCACCCAACATGCGCGCCTCGAACGCGCGGAGAGTTGCCGTCTCGACTGCGATCGAAGCCCCGTACCCGGCGATTGCATGATCGGGCCACGATGTCCGACTGAACCGCAGGAACACTTAGGAGCGTTGGCTTGTGAGCGTGAGCGAAGTGCCGATCCTGGCGCGGCCGATCGTGACGCGATGTCCGACTTCCGCGTCCGATACCGCGCAGTGAACGACCGTCCACGCCATCATCGAAGTGCCGTTAGCCCCGGGCGTGCCGCTCGCGACCGTGAGCACCGCACGTCCATGCCGTTATGGCGCGGCCTCGTTGGGAGAGCGACTGTGATTCGGTGCTGACGTTCGGTACTCGGCTGAGCCTCCCGGCGACCCTGCTTACGACTTAGGACCGTGCTCGCGGGCGCAAGCACCGCTTGGGCTCAGTCACATCGACGTGCGCCGGATAGCCGGCGGTCCAGGACGCGTGGGTCGTGCGTCATCCCCGTCGTTTCGGATACCCCAGGCCTGCGACGTTCTGTGCCCCGTCGACGCCCGAGGTGAGCTCGCTGGTGTTGCCATCCGGGCCGATCCGGCCGTGGGCGGCGGATGCCCACGGCCGGATGTCGGCGGGGCCGGCTAGTCGTTCACGGTGTTGCAACCGGGTCCGGTGGCATCGTCGCCGTTTCCGCCGTCACACCAGTCGATCTGGCCGCCGCCGTCCAGGTAGTCGTCGTTGTTTCCACCCCGCAGCACGTTCTCGTGCCCGCCACCGAACACGGCGTCGTTGCCGCCTTCGCCGTTGATGGTGTCGTTGCCGAAGCTGCCGCAGATGATGTCGTTGCCGAGGCCGGCCTCGACGATGTCGTTACCGCCGTTGGCCAGAATGAGGTCCGGCCCGTTGGTGCCCTCCAGGAGGCCGCCGTAGTGGCCGTCGGCGTCGGGGTGGGGGTCGTCGATGACGTTGTACCCATCGGCGGCCGCAGTTGTGGGGTCGTCGCAGTATGCCTCCAGCTGGGGACCCCAATCGGCAGGTTCGCCCGTGTGGTCGGCCGGCCCGGCAGCCACTGTCGTCCCGGCCACCAGCGCAACACCCGCGGCGAGACCGGCCAGCGCCAGTGCCGCCCGGGAGGTGTACTTCTTCGTTCGCATGATGATCTCCATCGCTCTCGAACACCAGGGGGTTGGTGTTGCCGGGGGACGATGACGACCGGGCGCTAGCGGGGCGCTAGCCACTTGCCCGTCGAGCGCCAGTCGGCCCCCTGCGCTACTCGCAGCTTGACCCGGACGCGCTGCCAACAGTCAGTCCTGCGGCGATGTTCGGCCGGCAGCCCATCTCAGCTCCAAGACGGCGCAGTGCTCGTTGTCGGCGCCGGCAACTCCGGCGGTGAGATCGCGATGGAGCTCGCCTCTGATCGTTCGATCCTGCTCGCCGGGGACATCAAAGCCCATATCCCATTCCGAGTCGAACGAGTCGCCGCCCGGTACGTCGTGCTGCCGCTGCTGTTCCGCTTCCTCGCCCACCGTGTCCTCACCGTGCGCACACCGATGGGGCGGCACCAACGCCACAAGCTGCTCACCGAAGACTCACCGTTGGTGCGCGTCAAGCCCCGCGACCTCGCCACCGCTGGCGTCCCGCGCGTCGCGAGGGTCACCGGCGTCCGCGACGGACGCCCGCTACTCGCCGATGACACGACCGCCGACGTGTTCAACGTCATCTGGTGCACCGGGTACCGGCCTGACCACTCGTGGATTGACCTGCCCGTGTTCGTCGACCGTCGCCCCGAGCATCAACGAGGCGTCGTGCATAGCCAACCCGGCCTCTACTTCGTCGGCCTGCCCTTCCTCTGCGCCATGTCCTCCGGCTTCCTCCGCGGTGTCAGCCGCGACGCCGCCTTCGCCGCCAGTTACATCGCACGCCACGACACGCCTCACCCCGCCGACGCCACGGCACTGCCCTGACCGCCAGCCGACCCAGGCGACCGGGTCCGTGTTGAGTAGGGGCGGGCTGGGGGCGAGTCTGGAACACGTAGAACGTCCCGGCTCCGGCTGGCGGCGACATCGCGTCAGGACATGGCGCCGGCGCCGGGCCAACGGGCCTCGATCGAGATCGGCCATCCGGCTCGTCTTCGGGGTCTCGCCGCCGCCGACGACCTCGAGGAGCGGTCGCACGTGCCGGTCGCCGGACCTTCGGGGCGTCAACCGGCGCCCGCCTTCATCTTTTGTGTGGCCTGCAGACGACGGGCAATCATGTCGGCGGGGTAGCGGAGTCCGGCCGCGCACGACAAGGAGGAGCGTTGCCATGAGTGATGCCGAGATGGACGAGCTGGGGCCGGTCGACTACCTGGTCGTCGAGTTCCCAGCGGGGCGAGCGAACTTCAGCGGCGAGATGGCGGCCGAGCTTTCGTCGCTGGTCGCCGCCGGCACGATCCGCATCCTTGACCTGATGATCATCACCAAAGACGACGACGGCACGATCGACGCCTTCGAGGTCGACGACTTCGAGGGTCTGGATGAGCTGCGGGCGTTGGAGACCGAGCTGGCCGACCTGTTGGCGGTCGACGACGTGGCGGACCTCGCGGCCGCCATGGAGCCCGGCAGCGTGGCGGGCGTGCTCGTCTGGGAGAACCGGTGGGCGGCGCCGTTCGCTTCGGCGGCCCGCCGCGCCGGCGGTCAGCTGATCGCCAACGGCCGGATCCCGATCCAGGCGATCCTGGCGTCGATGGAGGCCGACGAGGCCCCGATGAGCGAAGGAGATTGACATGCCCCTCGGACCTGGACGAGTTGGACGGCGCGGGTGATCGGCCGCCCAGTGGCCCGCACGGCCGCCGTCGTCGGAACCACAGCGGTGGTGGCCCACGGGGTCCGTCGCCGCGGGGATCGTCGCGACGATCGTCGCGACGATCGCGGCGACCGACGCGACGATCGTCGCGACCGTCGCTGAGCGAGGAGGTCGCACCAACTCGTCGGTCGTGCCCAGATTCGGCATCGTTCGGCGTGGCCGTCGCCGTCGACGCGGCGCCCGCTCGCGATAAGCCAGCCATCGTGCTGTCACATTGACTCAGCACCGAACAGCTCTCCACCGACGTTCTGTAGCGCCAGACTCCCGGCGTTAGGTCGCGCCTCCGTGGAGTGGTATCCCCGTGCTACTAGGACACCGCCAAGGCGGACGCCAGCCGCTCGGCGACACCAGCCAGTGACACCGAGCCGTCGATCCGTCGCGCTCGCGGCAGGCAGCCGATCTGGAGTGAGGGTGCGCCGAGACGTTCCCGCTCAGCCGGGGTTCGGGCCAGTTCCCGGAGCGATACCGAGCGGTTCTCGACGTCACGGCGGTGTGCATGATGTGCGCTGAATCGGCGCATGCCGACGGCTACGGCTCGAAGTCGTTGACCACCGTGAGGTCGACAAACTCCGGAGGGCCGTCGAAGATCTCGGCCATCGTTGCTCTTGCAGCAGTCAATCCTTCTTGGCGGCGCCCGTCCTGTTCGTGGGCGCGTGCCTTCTCTTCGCTCTCGAACAGAACCAGCGTGTAGACGCGGCTCGGATCATTCTGATCACGCATTGCCAACGACCGCACGAGACCGGAACCCGGCTGTTCAACTGCCTTCAGTTGCTCGAACAGCCTTGGCAGGTCGTCATCCTTTCCTGCCTTGAGGCGCGTGCTGATCAGCTGTGCCCACATACCCGAACCTCCGTCGGAAGACGCCACTCGATTGTGTCATGGAGGGAAGAGCCCGTCGAGGAGTGCGACGACCAAGCTCGCGTCAGCTAGAAGGGACACCCCCCCGTTGCGGCGCACAGCTCCGAATGCCCCTCGACGACGACGGCATCGCCGACAATCTCGATCAGATCTCGAACAACAGGTGGGCCTGAGATGCGTGCCGCGTGGTCCGCTCCCAATCGGCTCGGTCAAGCAACCTCGGAGCGCCAAAAGGCTTCGAGGTAGCCGCCCGTCGCTGAGACGAGGACGGGCTGGGAACGTGGATCACCGCGCCGTGTTATCGGGCATTGCGGCCATGCACTCCGCCGGAAGTGCCCGGGTCGGGCTCGGCAGGAGGTCGCGGTTATCGGCGGGTCCGCGAGCGTCATCCAGCCGGCGTTCCCGGACGCGGCGAGCCGGGTCATTCCCCGTCATACTCGGACACCCGGGTGTGCGAGCGTTCTGTACGCGCGCGGCTGGCGCGCCGGCGGCCCAGCACGGGCATTCGGTGCACTTCTCGTGCCACCTGCCCGGCGATCAGGTCACCCTCGGCGGTGGCCGATCCGTGCGTCCTCGCCGCGGGCGGGACCGCTCCGGTTCGAAGGCGTAGGATCGGTGGTGGTCCGGGGTCGCTTCTCTCCTTCCGGAGCTCGCTCCGCATCCGCCCTGCTAAGACCGGGAAAGAGCGGGCGTCTCGGCCCCTATGGCTAGGCTGGTCAACGGGAAATTCGATAGGGAGGGCGGATGATGAAGGCGCTCAGGCGTGTCTCGACTATTATGACGATTGCCATCCTGGCAACAGGAGGCGGGGCGGCAGCAGACGGCGTGTACCACTCCGAGCGGTTGCCGTTCGCGGGCGGGGCCGATCCTGCTTTCCATGGCCAGGTGGTGAATATCCACGCGAATGGACCGGTCAACGGAGCGTTGGAGCGCTACCAGGTCGTCAGAGCCGAGCCATCCACGGATTACGAGGTGTGGATCCAGTTCTGCGAGGACGCGGACTTCACGGACTTCACGCAGACCGCGGTCCTGACTACGGACTTGCGCGGCAATGGTCATGCCTCAGCAAGTTTCAGCGCGGCGGACCTTGCTCCGTTCTCGGGTGCGACGGTGACGATCCGATGGGTGTTGAGGGGCGACGCGGCTGACGTCTACGCAACGCCGTGCACCACCGTGACCATCGACTGACCCGACCAACGGCAGATTCGCTGGCGATCGCAGGACTCGTCGGACTGCCCATAACGAGCTCCGACCGGAGCAATCGGGATAGCCGTCATGTGCTGATCGGGGACGGAACACAGCGCCATATCTGCCGTTCTTCGCACGCCGCGGCGTCGCCACCCGCGACCGAATGCCGGCCGGCGTCGTTCGGTAGCGTGGGACTGCGCCGTTCTCGGATAGTGCGGGGCCGGCTTATTCCCCGCGGATATCGGACAGTCGCGCTCCGAGCGTTCGGTCCATCGCATCGGGTCGCGGTCGCCGCTCCCGTCAGGGCAATGTGCGCTGGTTCAGGCCGACGAGAGCGCTTCGAGAGCGGACGCGGAAACGTAGCTGGATGAACGCGGCTACGGGCTTGGTTGATCAACATTTGATTGAAGTTCCTCGACGGCGCTGCTCGCGGAGCTCGAACCGCTTGACTTTGCCGCTCGGCGTCTTGGGCAGGGAATCGACCATGTGGACGCGGCGGGGAACGGCGTGGGCGGCGAACCGAGTCCTCGCGTAATGCCTGACCTCGTCTTCGAACGTCTCGGTGACATCTGCGTCGGCGCTGAGCACGACGAAGGCCTCGATCACCTCACCTCG
Source organism: uncultured Acidimicrobiia bacterium (assembly GCA_963774635.1). GTDB lineage: Bacteria > Actinomycetota > Acidimicrobiia > Acidimicrobiales > Ilumatobacteraceae > JALZMG01. The sequence continues at coordinate 22,096 of CAVZFS010000023.1, read as the reverse complement.
CAGTGGGTCGGGCACACCGATGACCGCGACTTCGGCCACGAGGGGGTGTTCAGCAATCGCTGACTCCACTTCGAAAGGCCCGATGCGGTAGCCCGCCATGATGATGACGTCGTCGTCACGCGATGAGAAGAAAATGTAGCCGTCGTCGTCGCGTGTGGCGACGTCACCAGTGAGGTACCAGGTTCGATCGCTGGTGAATCGTTCTGATGTGCGTGCCGAGTCGTTGGCGTACCCGGCGAACCAGAAGAACGCACTCGCTTCGACGTTAACGGCGACACGACCGGTCTCGCCGCGTGGTGCGACGTCGTCGCGATCCGCCGCGAGCACCTCGACGGCCCAACCGGGTGCCGGCTGGCCCATGGAGCCCGGGCGCAGTGCCTGGGCGAGATCGGGATGCCACGCGTTGAGTACCGCCATGCCGAGCTCGGTCTGGCCGTAGTGGTCGCGAATCGGCAGGCCCAGCTCGTCGTCGGCCCACGCGATGGTGCTCGGATCAAGTGGTTCGCCAGCGCTTGACAAGCGGCGAAGCGAGAGGTCACCCGGCACAGTGGCGTTGCGCAGCGCGCGGTACACCGTTGGCGCCGTGGCAAGGTTCGTGACCGCGAAACGTTGCAGTACGTGCCAGGTGAGGGCGGCGGAGAAACCAGGGCGGAGCATGATGTTGGCACGGCCCAGCGCCAGCGGCGCAACAACCGCGTAGTAGAGCCCGTATGCCCAGCCGGGATCGGCGGCGCACCAATAGACGTCATCGGGGCGCACGTCGAGGCCCAGCTCGAGGTAGGCAACCATCGAGCCGATCGCCTGCACGGGAACGACCACTCCCTTCGGTTGACCGGTAGTTCCCGACGTGAAGATGCGGATGAGTGCGCCGTCGCCGCCCACGCGCACGGCAGGAGAGTCAATTGGTTCGTGGGTCGCGAGCGTGTCGAAGCGAACATCACCCGGATGGGCCGAGGCGCCGCGGGTCACCACACGCCAGGACGCATCGAGTGGAATGTCCGTGCCTGGTTCGAGTTTGAGCCGTTGGTCTTCGTCGACGATGACGACTCGAGCGTCGCTCGCGTCGAGCCGCAGGGCAATGGCCGGAGGTGCGAACGCCGTGAAGAGCGGCACGAGCACACCACCGAGCCGCCAGATCGCAAGCTGTGCCGTGACCAGGTCCGGCGACTTCCCCATCAGCGTGGCCACGCACATGCCCGGACCGACACCAAGTTCAGCCAGCCCAGCGGCAACCCGCTTCGACCGGTCCGCGAGCACCCCGAAGGTGACGGTCTCCGCCGAGAGCTCCTCCGAAACGAAGGTGAAAGCCCATGCGTCTGCTGCGTGACGATCGCAAAGAAGTTCGGCGGCGCACGCGTCCGGGCCCCCATACTCGGCTAAGAGCTCCGCCACTCGCTCGTTCAACGTCGCCATGGGCGCCCCCTGCCGGCATCGGCGAAGGTAGCACCGACCCGCGGGGCGTGGCGCGCAAAGATCTGCCCGATTGATCGGGTCAGTCCGACATCGTCCGGGTCCCTGGCGGATCCTCCCCGCCTGACAACACGTCCCCCAAAGCCGTCACCTGACGCGGGTCGAGAGCTCGCCACGGACGTCGATCGCCGAATCGCTGCCGTCACCGTCACCCATGTGCACCGTAAGGCCGGACCGCTCGCAACTCGTCGTCGAGTGGTTCCCGATAGTCATCGACCGGTTCGTCGCTGAAGCTCGTCTCGCCATCGATCACTGCCACGGGTCCGCTGCGGTCCTGCTCGAGCCAAGCGCGGGTGGGCCAGAACGCGATCCCCGTCGCGCCCTGTACGGGGCAGCTTGCAGTGCGGGCTCGACGGGCCTGAGACAGCAACAGCTGCCCCGACCGGCTCGGACTGATCACCACGACGACGTCCCGAACAGCATCCATCACCGCCCTTCCGCGCACCCATCCATCACATCGCTGCGCGGCCGTGCGCCAGACCGATCGATCAGACCGGCGCAGCCGATGGCAACGTCGGTTCATCCACGCTCGACCGCACACTGAGTCCTTACGCGGTGTCGTTGACTCATAGCCGACGACACCTTGCGAAAATCCGGTGAGCAAGCGGACGCCGTCGTCGCCGACCTAGTGGGCCTGGCTGTCACGGCCCAACCGAGGGTCTCGGCGGCGCCGGAACTCAAGCACGCCTATGTGGAAGCGCACCGACGTTGCGAGATCGAGACATCTAGATCGGGCAGGATCAGCGGCAAGCTGCGCCGACGACTTCGACGCGGTGTCCGGCGACTGATCACGCCTCCACGGGGTCGGCGAGCAGCGTGGCGAGCACGTCGTCGGGTGTCGGCAGGCGGTCGATCTCGTCTTGAGCCCGTCGTGCTGCGGCGCCGAACGACGGGTCCTCGAGCAACCGCCGCACGGCGTCGGCGACGCGGTCGGCGGTCAGGTCGGCCGGTGGGATGGTGAGGGCGACCCCCGCCGCCTCGGCGGTTGCGCCGTTGACGAACTGGTCGGCGCCCTGGGGCAGGATGAGGTGGGGCAGGCCGGCGCAGAGCGCGGCGACGATCGTGCCGGCGCCGCCCTGGGTGACGAGCGCATCGCAGTGCGGCAGCAGCAGCTCGTGGGCGACGAAGTCGGCGACGAGGACGTGTGGCGGTTGCGGCCCGAGGCGGGTGGGATCGGTGTCGGGCCCCACGGTGACGAGGACGTTGACGTCGAGCCGCGTGAGGCCCTCGAGCGCCGTCTGGAACACCTCGGTGGCGCCGTGGAACATCGTGCCGAGCGTGAGGTGCACGGTCCGGTCGAAGGGCAGTCCGGCAAGGTCGTCGTCCGACCACGGGAGGTGCTCGCCGGGCGCGGCCTCGCCGGGCGTGGCGCGCACCCGCCGCCGGTTCCCGAAGGCGGCCACCGCATCGGGCTGGAGGGACGGCGGGCAGTCGTCGAGGTACGGACGTTCCAGGATGGCGGTCGCCAGATCGGGGACGTCCCAGGTGGTGCACAGATCCCGGAAGCGGGCGCCGAACCAGTCCCACGCCTCCCGAGGCAGCGGGCCCAGCCCGTGCACGGCGTGGCGAGCCCCGCACCGCTCGGCGGCCACGGCCGCGGCCAGCTCGGTGATCGGGTGGACGACAAGGTCGGGCCGCCACTCCTCGACGAGCGGCACCAGCGCCTCGGCGCGACGGAAGGCCGCAGCGCCGAAGACACCCTCGACGAGCGTGGCCATACGGCGCTCCGGCGCGACCGCGGACAGGTCACCGATCGCGGCGCCGAACGCGGCGTTGGCCTCGGCACGGCTCGGGCCTACCTCCCAGGTCCGCAAACCGCGCCGGCCCGCCTCGGCGGTGCCCTCGACTCCGGAGGCGACGACGACGTCGTGGCCCGCTCGTTCTGCGGCGCGTGCGATCGGCAGGAGCGGGAGCAGGTGGCCGTGCGCCGGCCACGTCGAAATCAGGATCCTCACGCCGTCACGTTCGCGCGCCGGGATGCCCGGCGCTGGAAGAGGGCGAGGAGATCCCCTCGAGATCTCCCCGCGATCAGGCGAGGATGGTTCGGCGCAGCCGGACACGGTGGAGGCGGGACCGCTGACGACGAAGGTCGTGATGCACGTGCCCCTTCCACGCCTCGCTCGTGGCTCCTCGCCCGATCCTTCGGCCATTACGACGCGGCGGCCCTCGAGGGGCGCGCCGCTGCCGACTACGCCGCCCGTGCCCGCAGGCAGCGAAGGGCGACCCAACAGCGGTTGGAGCAGCCTCACACCGGCCGAGCGCAAGATGGTCGCCTGGCCCGCCAACGGCCTCACCAATGCGCAGATCGACGAACAGTTACTGATGAACCGGGCAACAGTCCGAACGCACATCGAGCACGTTCTCACCAAGCCGGGATTCAGCAGTCGGGTGGAAGTGGCTGCCGACGCCGTTCGCCGCCGACACGACAGCGCCCTCGTCGCCGAGCATGGCCGGCACACTGGACCCTCAGCCGAATAGATCGACAACAGTCGTCCCCCAGATCCCAACGGCTCGCCGCAACTTGAGGCTCGATCACAGCGGGGCCGCCGATGATCAGGCCGCCGTCGTCAGACGAGATGACAGATTCCGGCGAGTGACGGGCGAGATCGTTCATATCGCGCGGCAGTAACGCTCGGCTGCAGGCTCCGGACGGCATTCTCAATGTGCCGAAGTGCTGCGCAGAGGTCGCCAAGGCGATGCGCGAGTCGCCTTTCTTCTCTATCTGCGCTTGCAAGGTCCGCCGAATGAGGCGAAGGCGCCCGGGGCTCGGGCTTCGCCGACGTGTGAGCTACCCTCGGCACCGAGCAGGCGGCGCAGCGGGCGGCGCCTCCGAAAGGGGGCCTCATGAGGCATCGGTGGGTCATTGGCGTTGTCGCGGGGTTGGCGACGGTGGCAGCCAGCGCAACGGCCGCGGCGAAGCCGCAGGACAGAGTGAGTTCCGCAATGAGTTCAGCGGCGTCGTGGAGGACTTCTGCGAGGTCGATGGGTTGACCGTGGAGTTCGACGCTGTGGTCGAGGGCCGGTTCCGCGCCGTCACGCATGGCAACGATCTCGTCTACTTCGATGAGCACGTGGACGTCACCAACATTTTGACCAATGTGGACAACGGCAACAGCGTGACGGAGCACAATCTTGTGCTCAACAAGGATCTGAGCGTCACCGACAACGGGGACGGCACGCTGACGGTCATTTTGTTGTCAACAGGCAACTCCACGATCTACGACGCCAGCGGCAAGGCGATCGGTCGCAACCCCGGCCAGATCCGCATCGAGTTCGTGGTCGATCACGCCGGGACGCCGGAGTTCCCACCCGATGACATCCTGCTCTCCGAGACCGTCATCAAAGGATCGACGGGTCGCAGCGACGACTTCTGTGAGGTCGTCGTCCCAGCCCTCACCTGACGACACGCCGCCACGGCCGCATTCGTGATCGTCATCGCTCGCTGGGGTCAGCTTCAGCGAACTTCATACCTGCCCTCGGCGCCGCGGCCGCGCCCGTGGGACGGTCGGCGACAAGGTGCCCCAGACTCGGCGTGACGGCTCACGTCGATCCAGTCGCCGGAGTGCGCCCGGGGCGACATGACCGCGCTCACAACATCGGCGTCTCGGCAAGCAGGCCCGCGCGGTAACGGCCCTTATGCCGGTGATGTTGTCAAGTGTTCGTTGTAGAGGGCGTCGACTTGTTCGGCGGCGGCGTAGTACTGGTCGGCGACGGTGCGGTCGGCGATGCGGGCGTAGACGAGGGTCATGCGCATCGAGCGGTGGCCGAGCATGGCGGCGATTGCTTCGAGGCTCATACCGCGGTTGATGGCTTGTGTCGCCAGGGTGTGTCTGAGGCGGTGAGGATTGACGTGGCCGATGCCGGCGACGCGAGCGCAGCGGCCGACGGCGCGAGCGACGCAGGAGCGGTCGAGGGGTCGACCTCGGTTGGTGATCAGCAGTCCGCTGTCGTCGGGCCCAGCCCAGGCTCGCCACTGGTCGAGGAGCTCGAGCAGGATCGGGTGCAGCGGGATGTAACGGTCGGTGTGCAGCTTGCCGACGGGGACGCGCAGCCACTGGGTCTCACCGACGGTGGCGACGGCGTCGGCTTGCAGGGCGCAGAGCTCGCCGACGCGCATGCCGGTGCGGGCGAGCATCTCGACAACGAGCCGGCGGAACGGGTCGAGTCGGGTGGCGGCCTGCATGAACGCGGCCGCCGCGTCGTCGTCGAGGAACTTGGGGAGCGGTTCGTCGAGCTTGGGCAGGTCGGTGCCGAAGATCGGGTTGCGCAGCGGGGCATCGGGGTGGTCCCATTCGATGAGCCGTTCGATGATCACCCGCAGCATCCCGAGGCGCAGGCTGATCGTCGTCTTCTTCAGCTTCTCGCCATAGCTGTTCTCGCGGCTGGTCAGCCACAGCTTGTAGGCCTCGATGTGGCCTCGGTTCACGCTGCCCAGGGCTCGGATGGTCGGGTCGTGCTCGATCAGCCAGCTGGCGAACAGTCGCAGGGCGATGTCAGCGGAGTTGACGGTGTTGGGGCGCACGGACACGGCGATCTGATCGAGGTAGTGCCGACAGGTTCGCCGCCAGCACCGGGGCATGCGTGGTGATGCGCGCCCAACGGTGATCGACTGGTTCGGCCTGGATGGCGAGCATCGTCATGATGCCCGTCCTTCACCGAGATGGCCCTGCGCGTCGATGGCCTGAGCAGCACGTTTGTACTCTCCGGCGAGCCAGTCGTTGGCCAGATGCAGATACACCTGGGTTGCTGACATCGAGCGGTGGCCGGCCTGGGCCTGTAACGCTTCCAGCGACATGCCGGCCTCGCGCAGTCGGGTGAAGCAGGTGTGGCGCAGCTCGTGACAGGTGCCGTGGGTCAGCCCGGCTCGGTTGCGGGCGCCGGTGATGATCTCCTCGAGACCCTTGGCCGACAGTGGCTGCCCGCGGTTGGGTCCCTTCAACACGACGAACACTCGGTCCGTCGTCGCGTCGGCGGGACGTTCGGTGTCGAGGTAGGCGCGCAGCGTGGTGAAGAACCGCGACGAGATCGGCACCAGTCGTTGATGACCGCCCTTGCCGTCGGCGATGAACAGTCGTCGTTCACCCCAACGGACATCGGCCATGCGCAGACCGAGCGCTTCGCTGCGACGCAGCCCGGCCAGCAGCATCGCTTCGACGATCGCCCGGTCCCGGTGCTTGCGCAGCCCGGCGAGCAAGGCGATCACCTCCGTCGGGTCGAGCACCCGCGGCAAGTGACGCACCGGGCGTACCAGCGGCACCACCCGCTTGCCCTTCACGACCGGTGAGCGCACCGCCATCCCGCGATGGACCGGGTTCGACTCGACCTCCCCGAGCGCGACGAGATGGTTGTAGAACCCTGCCAGTGTCGACAGCCGGCGCCGCACCGTCGACAACGCCAACCCGGCCGACCCGTCGGTGATCCGCACCACCGTCGCATCACCACGCGGTGAGCGCTGCTCCCGCACGAAGCCGACGATGTCGGCGCGCGTCACCTGCCGCCGGGTCCTTCTCCACGACGGCGAAGAACACCTTCAAGTCGTAGGCCACCGCCAGTGTCGAGTTCGGCCGCAGCCGCGCCGCCACCAACTCGAGATAGCCGTCCACCAACCGATGACCGAGACGGGGTGCGGCGCTCGAGCCCTGCGGCGGCAGCTTCAGTGTCGGGAACACGGATGGCATCGGGTCCTCCGATCTCGCCCACCGCACCGTCGTCACCGACGGCCACGGCAGACGAATGGATCACCGGCATATCATCCCTTATGCAGGTGTCGATAACCCCGGCCAAGCATGTGGCCCGTCAGTAGCCGAGACCGCTGGCACTCCCCGAACTATGGAACGGCGGGCGACGACGTTCGGGCGTGAAACGCCCGGACGCCACGACGAGCAGGTGGACGCGTCGCGACCCGCCGCTACCGACGCATCGATGACGACGTCGTGCTGTTGTTCGACTCGACCGACGCTGAACAGGTCGCCGCACACGAACGGCAACTCATCGAGGCCGGGCAGATGCGACAGGTGCTGCTGCACTCCTGCGATCTGGTCATCGGAGTCGTCGACGTCGATGCGAGTTCGCTCGCCGCCCGCTGTGCACCCCGGCGACTCCGTCGTCATACCCTCGGCATCTTCATCAGTCCGTTGTCGTCGCACGGCACGGCCGCTGCGTCGGCGCTGACGTCGTCGCGTTCGGTGCCGCGGAGCCGGGAGTAACGACGAGAGCAACGCCTTTCAGATGGACGTCGTCCCGGGGCGTGCCGAGCGCATAGGTCCTGTTCAGAGGCATCCGAGCCCCAGGTGGGTGCAGGAGGGTTCGAATCGACCAGGACGCGTTTGTGCTGGTAGATCGCATCGCGGAACGGGAGGGATTCGAAGGACAGAACTCGTTTCCGAGCGAAGTGCCTGGTCAGATGGTGTGCAGACCATCGTTGCGACGCCTGAGCGGGAGCAACCCGGGAGTAACGGGTGACGTCACGGCCGGCGACCTCATCCCTGACACGGCTGTGTCCACTGGCGCCTGAAGCGATCGTCAGAGCAGATGTCGGTGCCGACATCTTCAGGCGTGCCTCGTCATCCAACGCTGGTGACCGAGACAATCTGCTTGCGCACCCGGCCGTATCGAGTGGCGGTGCCCTGCAGCGGCGACCAGGTGTCGACGACGATCGACGTGATGGTCTCATGCCGCGTGGTTCGCGTCGACACTGCCCGTCCGTCCGGCTCGGGCTCACCGGCGGTCCTCCGGTACTGCCAGTCGGTCTGGACCACTGCGCTCAACCGTCGTGGGCGGTGGTGAACTGCAGCACCGCTTGGGCGAACGCCGTCGGGTCGAAGACGAAGGCGAGATGCCGCTGCCCCGGAAGGCCGTGGTGTTCAGCCTTCGGCAGCAGTTCGGCAACTTCGTCCGGAGTCGCGAAGATCGAGGTGTCAGTCTTCTCTCCGTAGAGGTAGAGCGTGGGGATATCCGGCGGGTCGAGCGCTTTCAGCCGGTCGATCGCCTCGCAGTCCGGTCTGGAGCTCGCGGGGGACGAGGCGCACGCCGGCTCGGAGCCGTTCCCACACCGACTCGGCCGATCGGAGCACTTGTACCTCTGTCTCGGCGACGCCGATGGCGGCGAAGACGATCTCCAGCGCCCGGTCTTCGTCAGCGGCATCCAGCGCGGCCTGCACCCGGTCGATGATGCTGGGGTCGAAGCGTTCGAAATGTAGGGGCGGTTCGTAGAGCACGAGCGATCGCAGCAGCGGCGCCTCGATGGCGGCCAGGAGGCTGTAGATAGCGCCGCCAGAGTGTCCGACGAGGTGGGCGCGGTCGCCGGCGACGGCGACGGACGGCGAGAAGGTCTTCGACCTCCCGCTCGAGGGCGTAGCCGGGTCCATCGCCGCTGCCGCCTCGCCCTCGGCGGGAGTACACCCACACCGTGTGGTGTTCGGCGAGCATTCCTTCGATGAGGGCGAACGTGTCGAGGTCGCCGTTGGCGCCGTGGACGAGCACGAGTGGCGATCCGTGGCCGGTGCAGCGGGCGGCCAACTTGGTGCCGTCGGCGGACGTGATGGTCATCGTCTCGTTCCCGCCTTCCACGCCCGCCGTCACAGGAAGCTGAGGTCGACGTCTTGGCCGGCAAGCACTGCCCCGGCGAGGGTCAACGTGTCCGGCTTGACCACGAAGTGCTGGGTGACGGCATGGACGTCGCGAAGTCGCCGCTGCAGGGGACTGCTCGAGTACAAGGCGGTGCCACCGCCGGCGGTGTAGGCCACGTCGACTACCTGGGCGGCAGCTCCTGTCGCCCAGGCCGCCGTGCTTCGGATCCGGGCCCGCCGATCCGGTGTGAACTCCTCGTCCGCCGTGGCGATCTCCCATGTGTGGGCAACGTCGGCATCGAGCAGCGCCTTGGCGGCTCGCAGGTGGGTGTTCGCCTCGGCGAGCCGGTAGCGGAACAGCGGGTTGGATGCCAGCACCCCATCGGCGAACATCGGCACCTTGGCCGTCGCCAGGGTCGTGATGTCGGCGATGGCGCCTTGGGCGATGCCGACGGCGACGGTGGCGATCGCCAGCGCCGAGTAGATCAACTCGGGGATCCGGCCCAGGTCGCCCTCGAGCCCGCCCGGCTGGAACACGGTGAAGGTGTGGTCGTCGGGCACGAACACGCCGTCAAGGACGAAGTCGTGGCTCCCCGTGCCGCACAGCCCCGACACTGTCCAGGTGTCGACGATGTGGACGTCGCTCGCCGGGAGCACCATCATCCGCAGCGGCGGCATGCTGCCGTCGTCCACGATGCAATGGGCGAGGAACCAGTCAGCGTGCTGGCATCCGCTGGCGAACGCCCAACGGCCGCTGGCCCGGAAGCCGCCGTCGACGACGGTGGCCGCACCGGTCGGGTTGAATGTTCCGGCAGCGACCACGTCGGGGCCACCGGCGTACATCATCTCGAGCGTGGCCGGCGGCAGTTTGCCGAAGACAACCGGCGCTGAGCTGCCGATCATGACGGTCCAGCCCACCGACCCGTCGGCACAGGCCAGCTCGCGGAGGAGGTTGAGGTGTTCGGCCAGGTCCGCTTCAGCGCCGCCGAGGCGGCGGGGGACCAGCATGCGGAAGCATCCCGCCTCCCGCAGACCCGTCACGAGGTCGAGCGGGAGTCGTCGCCCACGTTCGATCTCGTCGCTGCGGGCCACAATCAGCGGAGCCAGCTTCCGTACGGCGGCGAGGACCGTCGCCGGGTCCGACGCCCGCTCGTCGTCGCTCCGCTCGAGGGTGTCGGCGGCCACCGATCGGTGCGTCGGCTCGGTCGCGTCGTTGACGTCGGTGTTCACGCTGCTGAAGGGTTCGAGGCTGGCGCCGACGGTGGCACAGCAGACCGAGTCCTCACCGTCTGTCTGGCAGCACTGTGCAGCGTCGTCGGCGATGGCTTCGGCGGGGTCGTCGTCGACGATGGTGTAGAACTCCCAGTGCCCGAGGGGCACGTCTGGGGCGTGGACGTACACCTTGTCTTGGACGGCGTGACAGCACAGCTCCTGTTCGGAGGTTCGTGTCGGCAGCCCGGCGCGCCCGAATCGATCGGCGGCGAGCGCGACCTCCTCTGGGGATGCCACTTCGACCCCGAGGTGGTTCAGCTGCTGGGGGGCGTTGGGTGCTTCGAAGAGCACCAGCTTCAGTGGCGGATCGGCGATGGCGAAGTTGGCGTAGCCGGGACGTCGCTTGTGGACCTGGACGCCGAACATGCGACGGTAGAAGTCGACGGCGGCGTCGAGGTCGGCGACGTTCAAGGCGAGCTGGACACGATTGACTGTCATTGGTGAGCCTCCTGGCTGGTGTCGTGAGCTCCGTGGTGCGGGAACGGATTGGGCTGAGGGAACAGACGATGGTGGGCGGGGATAGACGCAAACCGTGTTCGGTTCATGCGGCCGCGTCCTTTCCGGTTCGGGTTCGTCTGTAGGTGACAGATGAGTGCCGCACGGCCACCAGTGAGGGTCGTCGAGTCCACAGCCGAGCGATCGGGCGCGCCAGCCAACGGTCGTCGCGTCACGGGCTTGGATGATGCATCGGCATCGACGCGGCGCGAGCTCCTGGAGTTCATCGCTCGGCGAGTCGAGGACCCGGCCACGGCTGAGGACATCACCCAGGACGTCTTCATGCGCCTCCACCGCGCTCACGTCGAGGGGGCCGAGATCGGCGCCGTGCACGCCTGGCTCTACCGGGTTGCCCGCAACGCGATTGTCGACCACTACCGGACCCGGCGGCGGCTCCATCCGCTGCCTGACGATCGCCAGCGAGCGTTCGACGACGAGTCCGACGACGCGGGGCCGAACCGGGCGACCCGAGAGCTCGCCGCGTGCCTGCGTCCACTGGTCGATCAGCTCCCGGAGCGCTACCGGGAGGCGGTCATCCTGGTCGAGCTCGAGGGCTACACGCAGGTCGCCGCCGCCGCGGCACTCGGCCTGTCAGTCTCCGGCACGAAGTCACGTGTCCAGCGGGGTCGCCGCCAACTGAGACACCTGCTGACCGGCTGCTGCGTGGTTGGTACGGATCGTGCCGGCGCGATCATCGACTACGTCGCCCGCCCCGGGGCCTCTTGTGACTGCTCGGCCTCCCGTTGACCGGGGTGACGCCGACCGCCAGCTCATCGGGCGATTGTGATGTGGGAGCATCGGGGTGTGGCGCGGAGCGATCTCCGGTTGTTGGCTCGGTTGTGTTGGGCGCTCGATGCTCGCCGGTGGATCCTGGCGTTGTGCAATGTCGCCGCAGCGGTGCTGTTCGTGGCCGGCTGTGTCGGGTTCTACTGGCCGAAGTTGTATTCCGGGTCGGTGACGGTGTTCCTCGCCGGCAGCGTCTTGTTCCTGCTCGGCGCGTTGGGTTCGGCATTGCTGCAGCACGGCCCGTCGACCTGAGTGTTCGGCTGGGCGGGGTACTCGTCGGTGAGCACTACCAGGTAGTCGTTGATGCGCAGCTACCACCGCCCGACGCCGAGAGCGAAGTCGCGCAGCCTGCCAGGCCAACGGCCGGTGAACAGCGCGGCGAAGAAAGCGATCACAACGACCACGACCTTGGCGTGGTGGCGACGATGACTCGGGGCGGCGGCCGGGGCAGAGGCAACCAATCGGCGCCTGCTGGCCGCCGGTCGTACGATCGAGGCGTGGCCCACGCTTCGCCTTCGCCAACTCCGAACCCGGAAGCGATGAAGTTCACGCTTGACACCACGCTCCCGGACGACGCTCAACGTCACCAGCGCAAACGCCGCCGCCGGTGACCGATTCGCTGAGGCGGTGTTCGCAGCGGGAGGCGTCGCCGCGATCTACGGAGTGAACGACTTCATCACCGTCACGCGTCAGCCTGGTTTCGAGTGGGATCCGATCGTCGCTGCAGTCGTCGCCGCAGCTGCGAGCGACTTGTAGCGAACGATCCGAGCCCCATCGATCGCAACATCAGCGTGACCGTGTGCCCACGTGCAACGGCAACGACGCCACAACGGTCGGCCCGAACGACGACGTTGGGAACATGCGCTGCCAACTGCTGGATGACCCGTCGTACTGCTCGGCTCATCGTCGCCGGGTGACAGGCTGCGAATGCCACCACCAACCTTCCATACACGAAGACGCTGCGTGGTAAGTACCAACCCTGGATCGACGATCCGTCAGCCGGTTTGACTGTAGGACTCGAAGGTCTCTTGGTCGGGGGGAACGAGTGCATTGTCGCCTTTGCCGCCGACGGAGAGGCCGACGACGTGTCGGTTGTCGTCATCGTCCTCGATGAGGGCCCAGACGACGACGGCATACGTGCCTTCCGTCGTCTGCATCTTCGCACCGTGCAGGGCGGGTGCGATCTGAAGGATCTTCACTCGCACCACGGTAAACCCGGGTGACCCGTGGCTGGAGAATGTGCGGGGCCCCACGGTTGCTGGGGATCGGAGCCACGACCCCGTCGTCGCGAGAACTTGCACGTGCGGTTGGGGACGAACGATCGGCACGTCGGGCGGCCGTGACACGCGAAGGGCGGGGATGGGCGCGGCGAAGTACCAGACTGGGATTGTGAACGGCCGGGAGTCGGTCGAGGCTCTTCATCGCTCGACGATGCACGGAGAGCTCCCAGCCCACCCTGACCGGCTGCTGCAGTTCCGTCCTTTGGATCCGACGAACCGGCCCAGCTCAGTGAAGAGGTACCGGGGCGTCGAAGCCGTCTCCCTGTCTCGAGAGCTGCGACGTTCATCGTTGCCGGCTGCCGAGGTGCTGTCGGGCCGCCGCGCCGAGTTCGAACTGCTCGACGAGGGGCTGCTCGGCACGTTGCTGTTCCTTGCCGCCGGTGTCACCCGGGTCGCCCGCACGACCGACGGTGGTTCGATCTGGTTCCGGACCGCGATGTCGGCCGGCAACCTGCATCCGGTCGAGGTGTACGTCGTGGATGACGACGTCCACCACTACCACCCCCTCGACCACGCCCTGGTGCCGCTGCGTCGAGCGGTGAAGGTGTGCGACGACGTGACCCTCGTGCTGACTGGCATCCCCTTCCGGACCTGTTGGAAGTACGGGGAACGGGGGTGGCGGCACCTGTGGTGGGATGCCGGCGTCATGCTGGCCAACCTGCTGGCGGCCGCCGACGCCCACGGCGTGCCCGCCGAGGTGCTCACAGGGTTTCCCGACGCAGCCGTGGCCGCCCTGGTGGGGATCGACGGCATCGACGAAGTCCCGCTCGCTCTGGTCCGCCTCGGTCAGGGCGAGCTCCGCCTTCCTCCGCCCGACGCGCTCGAGCCCGTGGCAGCACGGCCCGAACCGCTGGCTGGTCGTGTTCTGCGCTTCCCCCTCGTGGTCGAGGCCCAGGCCGGCACCGCGCTCGACGTCGACGCCGTCGGCGGCTGGCGGGAGGCCGCCAAGGTGGTCTCTGGCCGGCGCCGGCCACCGTCGAACCACCTCACGACGCGGCCGCCAGCATGGGGGTCGAGCAGGTCATCCTCAGCCGGGGCTCCACCCGGTTGTTCCGCCGCCAGACAGCTGCGGCCCCGTTGCTCGAGTGGGGTCTGAGCGCCGCGTCTCGTGCTGTGCCCCTCGACGCGGCGCCCGCAGGCACGCTGCTCGAGCACCTCGTCAATGTGCACGACGTCGCCGACGCCGAAGCTGGTGGCTACCGCTACACGGCCACCGACGGGTTCGAGGGCCACACCCGCAGCGACGATCCTCGCGCCGCCGGCGCCCACCTCTGCCTCGACCAGCCCCTCGGCGGAGACTCTGCGTACACGGTCTTCCACGCCGCGACCCTCGACCCGCTGTTGGACGCGCTTGGTGGCCGTGGCTATCGGGCCGCCCAACTCGAGGCGGGCATCGTTGCCGGACGCCTCGCGCTCAACGCCGTCGCCCTGGCGGACGGAGCGACTGGGCTGACGTTCTACGACGGCCTCGTGTCCCGGTACTTCCACAGCGACGCGGCGCCGATGCTCGCCACGGCGGTGGGGATCCCCGACACCACTCCTGCCCCCAGCGGGACACCGGGCCAACCGGCCGAGCTGCCCGGCTACGGTCGAGTCATGGCTCGCGTCGCCCGAGGGCTCCACCGCTCATAGGCCCGCGATCATCCACTGAAACCTGAGACCTGTCCGCGATTGAACGGCGCTTCCTGACCACGTGCCCCGCCGCCATGCACCTACGCGCCCAGCCAGCCACGGCGGCCGAATCACTCCAAAGCGCGCAGCACCTCCGCCAGGTCCTCGATCACCGCACGGAGATAACGAGCATCAGGGCGCTCGTCCGCGCGGCCTCGCAGTTCCCGACCGATGACCAAGATCAGCTCCCGGTACGAGTCGGCCCGATCAGGATCGGAGGCGCGTAGGTCGCGGGCCGTGGGCACCGCTTCGCGTGTCAAGGTGGCGAGAATCGTGATCGCTTCGCGAGCCGTCAACCCGCCCCCGAGCACCTTCGATGCAGTCTGGATGACCTGTTCCACCGCAACCCGCACCCCCCGACACTACGAGGCAGCGGAAGGCGTACAGACGAACGCAACACACCGAGTTCCTCGTCCCAGCGACCTCGCCGAACTCGCCACCGTCGTCCAGGACGCAGACGATGCCACGTGAGCTCGACGCGAAGGTCGCACACATCGAGGATCGGCCCGCTATCGGAACCGAGTCGCCCGGTCGCAGCTATCAGCCGAGCTGGGCGAGCACAGCGGCGACCTCGATGACCGTGGGGGCGTGACCTGCCGGGCTCGCCGCCGGCGAGCCCGTGGCCCATCGACACCTCCGTCCAGCCCCAGCTCGTCGAGGACGCCTCGAAATCGACCGGCTACGACCCGACGCCGCCCGCCGCCTGGGCGACCGATTCTCCATTCCAAGCTTCCACGGCACGATCCTTCACGGAGGCATGACACCGTTCGACGAGCTCGCCCGCCGCATCAACGCCTGGACCGCAAGCATCACGCCGTAGCCGGGCCGTCCCACGGCTGCGCCGCCCCGAACCGCCAGCCGGTCAGGGTGCTCGGAGATTGCGCCGCCTCAGGTCGTGGTCATGTCCTACTCCGTCACGACATCGGACATGCTGGCGCTGTAGGCGGCCACCAATTCCTGCTGCTCTCGTTCCGGCACCCCGTAGAAGTCGAGAGCGCGGACGATCTCCGCCCCAACTTCGGCGAACTCTTCGGCCGTGAGATTGAACTCTGCGTGAGCTTCGCTCAGCGGCAAGCCGGTGTACACAAAGGGTCCGCCGGCCGCTGCTGCGATCCACAGCGTGCGACCGAACTTGAGACCCGGCAGCCGCGCTTCCGCCTGGGTCTTGTTCCACGCCTTGAGTGCGGGGTTCTTCTTGAGTATCGGGTTCTTGATGATCTCGTCGCTGAAGCGGTTGACGACCAAGGCGATCCCGAAGTAGCCGCCCAACCGGTCGTACAAACTCGGTCCCGTAGGAGTCGCCTCCGGCGCTCCACTTGCCTCGGCGCTCGCCTGAAACAGTCCCAGCGCCGCCGCACTCGCGACGGCACCCGCGCCCTTGGCCAATGTCCGTCGATCCATTCGTCTGTCCATCTCGTCCTCACCTTCGTGTTGCGTGTGAGGTCCCCCGGGACGACAACGGCGACTGTTGGCCGTCGCTGCCGCACCGTCGGCGTGATCTGGTGGCACGTGTCGATGCGGGCACCCCGACGCCCGGACCTACGAGTAACGACAGTACTCGTTGGTGTTATCTCGATGCAAGACTCGCTCGAGGGTCGCTCCGAGCGACCCGCCGAACCACGGAATCGACGTGGCGCTGTGGCCGTGCCGGCGCTCGACGCTACGCAGTGACGACGACGCAGCACCGCCCCGTCGACGGCGACAGAACCGCCTGAACGGACCGTGACTGAGTTCCGGCCAGAACACCGGCGACGAATGCCAGGTTCATCTGGCAGATGACCTCAGGTCGTGCTTGGGCGACGTGACGGAAGGGGCAGTTGCGAAGGACCACATCGCCGCCCGAGGTGGCCGGCTCATAGCCGATGACGTTGAGTGCGGTCAGTAGTCGACTGCCGCCGTTGCGTGCCCGCGCCCGCCTTCCAATCTGACGGCCGTACTCGGCGGCAGTGTCGGCGAGCGACTCCAGCGGCGGATCAGGGGAATCTGCTTCCAAGGCCTCGGCCAGGATCTCGGCGGCGAGGTCGTACCGTCGCGGCGGGATCGACACCTCGAGCTCGAGACCGGTCGGGCGGTACCGCTTCGCCGGATGACCAACAGCGACCGAACCCTTCGTCGCGATCGTAGGTCGCCTCGAGAAAGCCCTCAGAGAGAAGCTTCTCCAAGTGGAAGGCGGCCAGCCTCACCGAGATTCCGACCTCATCGGCGACCTCGGCGCGGGTGAGTGGGCGGCCCGCGGTCCGCACGGTGAGGTAGGCCGCCCTTCGTGCCGGATCGTCCAGGACGCACAGCTGAAGAATCGTCTCGTTCAGGTCGTGGCGCACCTGTCTAGCAATACCACCTCACCGCTCGGTTGCTCAGCCTTACCCATCAGCATGCACCGTCCCGCCACACGTGGTTGTTGTCGCGCGCGGCGGCGACGCCTCCCGCTGGAGCCGCCAACGGAGCTCCTGTCGCCGACGAGGAGGGCCATGGCTACTTACATCTCACTCATCAAGCTCACCCAGCAGGGGGTCTCGTCGATCAAGGACGGACCGGCTCGCCTCGATGCTGGCAAGGAGACCCTGAAGTCGTTCGGTTCCGAACTGAAGGCGTTCTACTTGACGATGGGGCGTTACGACTTCGTCGCCATCAGCGAGGCACCCGACGATGCGGCAGCCGCCAAGGTGGCCCTCGCTATCGGCTCGGCGGGCAACGTGACGACCGAAACCCTCCGCGCGTTCACCGAGGCCGAGTACCGGGAGATTGTTCACTCTGGATCGCCGGTGAGATATTCGTGATCGCGCAGACAGTTGTGACCTGGTTCGGCGCCTACCTCGGAGCGACTGCACGACATCATCGTGATCAATCGATCAGTCGCGGTTCGCTTGGCGGAACCGTTGCTCCCAGTCGCCGACACACTTGTTGACACTCGAACCGCGTTCGAGGTGCCGGGCGACGTGTCACAGGACGCGGTTAGCGAACAGCCGCGTTCGGGCGTTCGGTCCTTCAGCTGAGTTGCGATCGCCGCGCCCCGAGCGGGCAATATGGCGCGCTGGTCTGTCAGAATCCGCTGACGTCGAGAACGCCCTCCGGGAAGGCGTCAGGATCGCCGGTGATCGGTCCCGGCCCCGCGTGGTCGACGAGCAGGATGGTACGGACCTCGTCCGGCGACGCTCAACTCTCGTCGTTCTCGATGAGACCTTGAAGCACGGTGCGATGTTGTGTTCGCCATCTATCGATGACGAGCTGCCTACTGTCGGCGTCAGCGTCGATACCGTCGATGATCGAGAGCGCGGCTTGCAGTGCAGCAGCCAGTCCCTCGTTGCTCTCGCACAGCGTCGCGTTCGCTCGTCGCAGCTCCGTGACTTCGTCGATGCTCACTTGCCCTGCCACTCAAGCCGTCGTCCAGATAGAGGTGAGCGCGACCGCGCCCACCCCGATTGCCCGTTCATTCCGCCCGCTCTCCGTTGCCCGCCTCACGGTGACCGCGCCACCGATTCCCGTCTGGGATCGGCAATCTACATTGCGCCGTCCAACCAACCACGACGCGGGCGGCGCGAGAACTCGTGTGCGAGAACTGCCGATCGGCCGTCACAGGCGACAGCGAGCCGGCTCCCGAACGTCGTTCCTTGGCGTTCGGTAGCGCCGTGGAGCCGACGTTAGCGGCTAGCTGTAGACGGGCTTATCAGACGCGCGGTCCGGACGCGTAGCGTTGCTGTAGTGGGTTCGGTCGACCATCCGCCGTTCCTGCGTTCGGTTCGGCTCCGCGACGACGCACCGACTACGGCGTACCCGTTCCAGCTGCCTGCCATCGAGCAGCTCGATCTCACCTTGGGTACCGTGACGGTCCTCGTTGGTGACAACGGTTCTGGCAAGTCGACGCTGATCGAGGCGCTGGCAGTCGCCGCCGACTTCAACCCTGAGGGTGGCAGTCGCAATCTGCGGTTCGAGACCTTCGCCACCCACAGCGATCTCCACGTCCACCTCGAGCTCCGCTGGCGTCAGCGACCTCGCTGGGGGTGGTTCCTGCGTGCCGAGACGTTCTACGGCATGGCGACGCGCATCACCACCGACGACGACGCCGCCGGCGGTCTGGCTGGAACCTTCCCAGGTCTCCACGACCGTTCCCACGGCCAGTCGTTCCTCTCCCTGATCGAGTCCCGCTTCACGACGCCCGGGCTGTACCTGATGGACGAACCGGAATCGGCGCTGTCATTCCAGGGACAGCTGCAGCTGCTGCGCGTCGTCCACGACGGCGTCGCCGCCGGCGCCCAGTTCATTCTCGCCACCCACTCACCGATACTGATGCGAGCCAGAGCGGCAACCATTTACGAACTCGACGACGACGGCGTCCGCCAACTGTCCTACGACGATGTCACCGCCGTGGGGCTGTGGCGCCGCTTCCTTGACGAGCCCGACCGGCTCCTTCAGATCCTTTACCGCGACGACGATCCCGACGACGCGGCGTGACGCCGATCCGGCGGTATCGGACGCGGCGGCCGGCATTATCCCCGTTGTTCGAGGACACCCCCCTGGCCGGAGCGTTGGTACGTGTCCCCCTGTGGATCTGAGCCATGGCCCAGCTCTCGACGTCGCGCGACGGCTGGCGAAGACGAGCATCGAGCCGTTGGCGCTGCTCCGCGCCGGCGTGGCGTGGTCGTCGCTGCCTTACCGGTGCCAATGAGAACGTCAGCAGCCGCATTATTGCGCTCGCTTATGCACCGATCCGGCCGTGTACTTCGCCGGACGTGCTCGTGTTGGGTCGGCCTTCGCTACGACCTTCGTCGTCAGCGGTCCCCCTCCATCGTGTCCGGCCGCGCCGAACCTCCTCGCCTGATCGCGGGGAGATCTCGAGGGGATCTCCCACCCTGTCTCAGCACGGCACCTATCTCGGACATGACGAGGTCATCGTCGTCTTCAGCGATGAGCTCCGTCAGCTCCATGGACTCGGCGAGTGAGTTCGTCTCCGGCGTATTCGAGCGCCGGTGATGATCGGTTGACGGCCCAGGGCAGGACCGACACGGCAACAGGCCGAACCGTTTCGAGATGATCCCGGGTCCGGCCGCCTCGAGCGAGCGACACACGTTCACCATCTGAGCGATCGGCTCCCCGAGCGCGGTCGCTCAACCTGTCGACGATGGCGGTCGCCTGCGACTCGCCGGCGGCGAGTGCTTCGACCCGATCGGCTCCACCACAGCCGGAACCGACACCTCTACATCCGACGACTCCGACGAGCAACGCGCCGTCGGCGGTATCGCCGTTGCCCTGATCGCCGCCAGCCGGCGCTGCCGAGCCCGGAGTGTCGGCGCACGGTGAGTCCAGCACGGTGTGACAGTCGCCTCGGCCAATGTGGGCCGGCCCCCGAGCAGGGCGTCGAAGGCTGCCGCCCGCTGGGTGCCTTCGTAGTCCTCTTGGGCGTGCACCTTCCCACCGGGAGCAGACGAACAGAACGGCCCGGCCGTTGTAGCGATCCGCACCCTCGCCGGGCGACCAGTCGTGGCCCCGGAACGGTTCCTCGCCTCGATGAAGGCGTTGGTATCGACCGCAAAGGCGGACACGAGGGCCAGAGCGGGGAGCACAACGACAGCGAGCGACATCTCCTCGGTGCGGTCGGACTCCGAGGTCAGCGGGAGTCCCGAGGGTCTTGGGGCCTCACGATCGAGTGCGTCATGAAGCGCCCTCGCCTCCTCGCTGGTCTCGTGACCCCAGACCAGCGGCGGGGCGATGTCCTTGCGCCTGATCCTGCGGGTCAGGGCGAAATCGGACTCGAGTCTCACCAGCCGGCACACGAAACGATGTCCGGGGGAAACTCATCGACCAGGCGCGGTACCGCGCGGGGTCGTGAGCTTAACAAACGACCGATTGTAGTCCCAGTTGAAGCAAAACAACCCGAGCTCAGCCATCCGGTTCCAGTCGGCAAGAGGACTGTTGAGATGGGTAACGGATTCCGGGCCTAGACGGACCGCCTGCAAGTGGTCGAGTGCCCGAAACAGCTGGTCAGCATGACGACAAACGATCGCCGGCACCGGCCCGAAACCTGCGGTGCTGAACTGGCCAACTCGGCCGAACCGATCAATCGCAAGCCAATCGACCTCGCTCCCACATGCAGGAACCCCAGACATCTATCGAGCTCACCGTCCATTGTGCCAGGAAGCTGTGCGTTCGAACGCAAGTTACGGCGAACCGAAGGCGCCCTGAGTCTGTCGTTCAGCGACAGCGTCCGGCTGGGAGGCCCGCTTCGTCGACGAACAGGTCGGCCGCGAGCACGACCGAACTGCCTTCAAGGCAGCAGGACTACCTGCGGCTGGCCTTGTCGACGCCCTACTCCCGCATTATTCGGATACGACGACCAGGTCCTCGGTCGCGGTTGTTCGAGGCCGCACCATGTCGAAGCCAGTCGCATGCTCCGCCTGGTCGCTCAGTCCTACAACCGCTTCGACCGCTCTGGGTCGCCGTAGAAGTCGACCAGCGAGACGATCACGCCGTTGCCGAACGCATCAGAACGTGTTGCGTGTGTCAAGTGGCTCTCCTGGACAGTGCCGGTGCGGTGGTCGCAGGGAGGGTGGTCGATCGCATCGCGCACAGCCAGTCGCGACGCTGGTGCGGCAAAGGCGCGGGCGGGGGAAGACGGGCCGTCCCTGTGGCCAGGCGGGTGCTGCTCGTGCCGGTCAGCACGACTGCGTCCTCTGCGCTGTCGTCCGTCGTGCCTGACAGCGCGGCGTTCTGCGTCGTACACCAGTCGAGGAGGCGAACGCCATGAACACGCCTCTGCAGATCATCACGATGTTCGATAGCGCTGACCAGCCGAGCCGGTGAACCGGTCGACGCTGGAGCGATGTCCGTGCGCGAGGAACCCCTGTGCGAATCGCTGTCCTGCGGCTGGTGGTTCTGATGATCGGTGTCTTCGCTATCTCGGTTGGGTGGTCGACCGATGTCGGCGGTGTCGATGGGACTGCGCTGATGCTCGCTGCGTCTTCGTCGTGCGGCGGCGTGTCGTGGTGGCGGTGTGGACAGCCGTGCGCCCTCTCTCTCGTCGTCGTCTGGCACCGCTGACTCCACCGGCAAGGCCTGCGTTGGGCGCGATCTCGCACCGCTACGAGGCCGCCAGCGACGGTGTCGTGACGCAAGCCGTTGTCGGCATGATCGCCGCTCGCCGCCATGACGCTCCTGTACCGCTGGCGTGCGGCGAGCGACGAGTCGGTCCAGGCGCTGACGCGGCATGCCGCCGGCCGATCGCGTTCCTGGGTCATCGCGGGGGCCCTGCGACTCGCTGGCGTCGAACGAGTTCCTCGAGTCGCCGCGCCGCCGGGGCGGTGTCATGGTCCCGCCGCCCTCCGGCGTTCTTCCTCCGCTCGATCTTCGAGATGATCAGGCGCCGGCGTCCGCAATCGCGCCCGGTGAACTCGAGTGGACGTCGCGCTGGGAGTCGTCATCACAGTGGGTGGATGATCCTCAGCCGCTCGCCGCATGGGCGACGACGACGACTGACCACCCGAGCGGCGCTTCGATGACATGGTGGCGCCCGCCTTTGTCCTCATCGGCCGCCTGTCGTCGTGATGGACGCTTCGAGCGACC
>CAVZFS010000022.1:0-81549 GCA_963774635.1 uncultured Acidimicrobiia bacterium | reverse complement strand
CACGAAAGAGCCACATTTCGCTCAACGAGCAGCCCGGTAGGTGACCAACCGGGGGACCAATTGGGAGTCCGTTCGCTAAGGGCACCCCACGACCACACATGGTCATCGCTCGCGGCGACTACGCGGCATCCTCAGCGAAAATTGCGCTGGCGCGACATAGCTGCTTGCTCGAGCCTCAGCTTGCGTCGCGACTCGTCCCGGCGGGAGTGGCAGGTTTCACCTACGTGACGTTCAACGGGCAACGCGTTCACGGACTCGCGTGCTCGAATGAATTCAGCGAGTGCCTCGGCCGAGACCAGCCGGCGAGGATCCAGAGTGAGTCCCCATCACGTGGTGTAGGAGGCGGCACCGGTCCTCGGGGGGAGTGTCCTGCCCGGCTGCGTGACGTTCAGCGGCTAGCGCATCTGGCTGGAGCCGGTTTCACCCCGCCATCTGGGTGGCCGAGGTCTCGAATTCGAGACTGTCACCACCCAGATCGGTGCGCGAGACCGTGCCCACCCAGATCTGATCGGCGGCGCGCGGGGCTAGACGGAGATCCCGTCGATCGAGACGGGTAGGTGGATCGGGCCGCGCAACACGGGGCTCGGCCGGTACGGCGGCGGATCGACGAGCAGCTTCGGGTTCTCCAGCGCGCGGGCGATGGCAGTCAGTGCGAGCTGCCCTTCCAGACGCGCCAGCGGGGCACCGAAGCAGTAGTGGATGCCACCGCCGAGTCCGTAGTGCTCGATGTTCGGGCGGTCCGGATCGAACTGGTCCGGGTTGGCGAACAGATCCGGGTCGCGGCTCGCCGCGGCCAGCAGCAGGATGATCCGCGACCCCTTCGGGATGGTCACGCCGCCGATCTCGATCGGCGCGGCGGCCACCCGGAGGGTGTACTGGACCGGTGGCTCGAATCGCAGGAGCTCCTCGACGAAGCGGAGCGAGATCTCGGGTTCGGAGCGAAGGCGCTCGCGGAGGTCCGGCCGGCGCAGCATCAGCAGCGTGCCGTTGGAGATCAGGTTGACCGTCGTCTCGTGCCCCGCCACGAGCATCAGGACGCCCGTCGAGACCAGGTCCAGGTCCTCCATGCGGTCCGCCGACGTCTCGTTGGCGAGCCGTGACAGCAGGTTGTCGCTCGGCTCCTTGCGGTGACGGGCGACGAGCTCGAACAGGTAGAGACCGAGCTCCTGCCTCTCGCCTCGTCGGCGCCCTCCTGGTCCGCCGAGCCGACGGTCCGCACCAGGGCGTCCGCGATTTCCTTGAACTTCGGTTCGTCCTCTGGCGGGACACCAAGCAGGTCGCAGATGACGGCGACCGGCAGGGGATACGCCAGATCGTCGACGACGTCGATCTCCGTGCGCCCGTCGAGGTCCGCCAGCAGCGCGTTCATCCGCGCCGCGATGTCGGACTCCTTGGAGGCCACCAGGCCGGCGTGGTCAGGTGGCCCGAACTGGTTCATGGCGATCCGCCGCAACCGATCGTGGTTCGGCGCGTCCTGCATGATGAACGGGAAGGCCGGCGGCAGCGGCCCGGGGTCGGCGAGGTTGCGCGGGTCCGAGCTGACGCGAGGGTCGTGGAGCAGCGCCGAGACCTCGCGATACCTGGAGACGACGTAGGCCCCGTCGTGTTGCCGGCAGATCCCGACCTGGCGAGCCTGGGCGTAGAGAGGATATGGGTTGGGCCGGTTCTCCTGCTTCGCGATCTCGAAGACCAACCGCTCCTCGTTCATGACCGACCTCCGTCCATACCGACCACATGCGCCCGCACCTGGTCCGGGTCGTGCCCACTGAGCACCACCGTCGGCGCGTGGTGCGTCGCCACCGGGAACGTCACGGGCTCCGCCCGCCCAGGTGTTGCGTCGTCGATCTGCGGCAGATCGAGCGGGAACGGTGCGGCGGACTCGATCTGCGCACGGTAGAAGTCGAGCCACTTGGCCTGATCGAAGAACACGGCGGCCACCACCCGCCCATCGCGCCCGTACGCGGCGACCGGGTTGTGGTCGGCCCTGGAGCCTTGCGTGAACTGGATCTCGTCGGCGTACGGCGGGACGCCCACGGACTTGATGTTGACGCCGAACTGGATCGACCAGAACGCCGGCACGGAGATGTGGGGCACACGGCGGATCGGATCGCACACCATGTTGTGGGCGACCACCCTCGCCTGGGCGACGGCGTTCTCCCAGTGCTCGAGGCTGAGGAACTGGTAGCCGTAGAGCGGGTGGGGGAAGCGGGCGACGTCGCCGGCCACGAAGACGTCGTCGGTGACGAGGCCGTCGATGTTCACGGCGCGGCAGCCGGCGTCGGCCGACACGCCGAGCGGTCCGGCCGCCAATCGTGAGCCTTGGAGCCACTCGACGTTGCGGACCGAGCCGAGGGCGACCACGGCGACGTCCACGTCGAGTCGTGTTCCATCCGACAGCGTGGCCTGGCGGATCCTGCCGTCGCCCTCGAGCGCTCCGACCTCGACCCCCGTGCGGAGGTCGACGCCGTGGGCGCGCTGGAGGTCCGCGGCGATCTCGCCGATCACGTCGCCAAGCGCACCGCCAAGCGGCGTGGTGCCGCGCTCGACCAGCGTCACGTCGAGCCCCAATTGGCGGCAGACGGAGGCGATCTCGGACCCGGTGAAGCCGCCGCCGATGACGAGCACACGCCGCGGCTTCTCGGCGAGCAGCGCATGGAGTTGCTCTGCGTCACCGCTCGTGCGCACGGAGATGACGCCATCGAGCGCGCCTTCTTCGGCGACCGGCCACGGACGGCTGCGGACGCCGGTGGCGATCACGACGCGGTCGTAGTCGACGCGTCGCCCATCGGCGAGCGCGACCTGCCGCTCCTCGCGATCGAGACCCGTCGCCGCCACGCCCAGCAGCCACTCGACGCCGTCGAGGTTGCGCAGCCGTGGCAGCCCGGTCTTCCGCGCCGGTGCGAAGCCGAGTGGGACCTGCTTCGACAGCGGCGGGCGGTCGTAGGGCGGCTGCTCCTCGTCGCCGATGACGGTGATGGGGCCGTCGTGACCGACGTCGCGCAACGCCTCTGCCGTTCGCAACCCCGCCAGCGACGCACCGACGCAACACGGGGCTCGGCCGGTACGGCGGCGGATCGACGAGCAGCTTCGGGTTCTCCAGCGCGCGGGCGATGGCAGTCAGTGCCAGCTGCCCTTCCAGACGCGCCAGCGGGGCGCCGAAGCAGTAGTGGATGCCACCGCCGAGTCCGTAGTGCTGGATGTTCGGGCGGTCCGGATCGAACTGGTCCGGGTTGGCGAACAGATCCGGGTCGCGGCTCGCCGCGGCCAGCAGCAGGATGATCCGCGACCCCTTCGGGATGGTCACGCCGCCGATCTCGATCGGCGCGGCGGCCACCCGGTTGGGGATGTACTGGACCGGCGGCTCGAATCGCAGGAGCTCCTCGACGAAGCGGAGCGAGATCTCGGGTTCGGAGCGAAGCCGCTCGAGGAGGTCCGGCCGGCGCAGCATCAGCAGCGTGCCGTTGGAGATCAGGTTGACCGTCGTCTCGTGCCCCGCCACGAGCATCAGGACGCCCGTCGCGACCAGGTCGATGTCCTCCATGCGGTCCGCCGACGTCTCGTTGGCGAGCCGTGACAGCAGGTTGTCGCTCGGCTCCTTGCGGTGACGGGCGACGAGCTCGAACAGGTAGAGACCGAGCTCCTGCGTCTTCTGGACCTTGAGCTCTGCCAGCTCGTCGGCGCCCTCCTGGTCCGCCGAGCCGACGGTCCGCACCAGGGCGTCCGCGATTTCCTTGAACTTCGGCTCGTCCTCTGGCGGGACACCAAGCAGGTCGCAGATGACGGCGACCGGCAGGGGATACGCCAGATCGTCGACGACGTCGATCTCCGTGCGCCCGTCGAGGTCCGCCAGCAGCGCGTTCATCCGCGCCGCGATGTCGGACTCCTTGGAGGCCACCAGGCCGGCGTGGTCAGGTGGCCCGAACTGGTTCATGGCGATCCGCCGCAACCGATCGTGGTTCGGCGCGTCCTGCCTGATGAACGGGAAGGCCGGCGGCAGCGGCCCGGGGTCGGCGAGGTTGCGCGGGTCCGAGCTGACGCGAGGGTCGTGGAGCAGCGCCGAGACCTCGCGATACCTGGAGACGACGTAGGCCCCGTCGTGTTGCCGGCAGATCCCGACCTGGCGAGCCTGGGCGTAGAGAGGATATGGGTTGGGCCGGTTCTCCTGCTTCGCGATCTCGAAGACCAACCGCTCCTCGTTCATGACCGACCTCCGTCCATACCGACCACATGCGCCCGCACCTGGTCCGGGTCGTGCCCACTGAGCACCACCGTCGGCGCGTGGTGCGTCGCCACCGGGAACGTCACGGGCTCCGCCCGCCCAGGTGTTGCGTCGTCGAACTGCGGCAGATCGAGCGGGAACGGCGCCGCAGTCTCGATCTGCGCACGGTAGAAGTCGAGCCACTTGGCCTGATCGAAGAACACGGCGGCCACCACCCGCCCATCGCGCCCGTACGCGGCGACCGGGTTGTGGTCGGCCCGGGATCCCTGGGTGAACTGGATCTCGTCGGCGTACGGCGGGACGCCGACGGACTTGATGTTGACGCCGAACTGGATCGACCAGAACGCCGGCACGGAGATGTGGGGCACACGGCGGATCGGCTCGCACACCATGTTGTGGGCCACCACCCTGGCCTGGGCGACGGCGTTCTCCCAGTGCTCGAGGCTGAGGAACTGGTAGCCGTAGAGCGGGTGGGGGAAGCGCGCGACGTCGCCGGCCACGAAGACGTCGTCGGTGACGAGGCCGTCGACGTTCACGGCGCGGCAACCGGCGTCGGCCGACACGCCGAGCGGTCCGGCCGCCAGCCGTGACCCCTGGAGCCACTCGACGTTGCGGACCGAGCCGAGGGCGACCACCACCACGTCCACATCGAGTCGGGTTCCATCCGACAGCGTCACCTGGCGGATCCGGCCGTCGCCCTCGAGCGCCCCGACCTCGACCCCCGTGCGAAGGTCGACGCCGTGGGCGCGCTGGAGGTCCGCGGCGATCTCGCCGATCACGTCGCCGAGCGCACCAGCCAAGCGGCGTCGTGCCGCGCTCGACCAGCGTGACGTCGAGCCCCAATTGGCGGCAGACGGAGGCGATCTCCGACCCGGTGAAGCCGCCGCCGATGACGAGCACCCGCCGCGGCTTCTCGGCGAGCAGCGCATGCAGTTGCTCTGCGTCATCGCTCGTGCGGACGGAGATGACGCCGTCGAGCGCCGCCTTCTTCGGCGACCGGCCACGGCCGGCTGCGCACGCCGGTGGCGATCACCACACGGTCGTAGTCGACGCGTCGCCCGTCGGCGAGGTGCAACCTGCCGCTCCCCGCGATCGAGACCCGTCGCCGCCACGCCCAGCAACCACTCGACGCCGTCGAGGTTGCGCAGCCGTGGCAGGCCGGTCTTCCGCGCCGGTGCGAAGCCGAGCAGGACCTGCTTCGACAGCGGCGGGCGGTCGTACGGCGGCCTGCTCCTCGTCACCGATGACGGTGATGGGGCCATCGTGACCGACGTCGCGCAACGCCTCCGCCGTCCGCAACCCCGCCAACGACGCACCGACGATGACGACGCGGGCATCGGCGGGAAGTCCGCCGTGTGCGTTCCTCACGGCGAGGCGGCGAGATCCTCGACGTCGACGAGGATGGCGCCGACGGGGCACGCCGCAGCCGCCCGCAACACGTTCACGCGCATCGAGTCGTCCGGCTCCGGCACGTACATCAACGCCTCGTTGCCGACGAAGCGGAAGACATCCGGGGCGAGGAACGCGCACTGCGCGTAGCCCTGGCACAACGTGAGATCCACGGCAAGGCGCACGGGGGACGATGTAGCCCAGCGTGCTCAGCGCGATCCCTAGCGAGCCGACACCGATGAGTTCGCGTGTGTGCGAGCGTCTGAACGAACGTGGCCTCGTATCCGGCCGACAAGGAGGTGCCGATGAGCTTGCCGAAGATCGTCTCGGAGGAAGAGTGGACCGCTGCCCGGCGCGCCCTGCTCGAGAAGGAGAAGGACTTCACCCACCAGCGAGACCGGCTCAACACCGAGCGTCGTGAGCTGCCGATGGTCGAGGTGACGAAGTCCTACGAGTTCGAGGGTCCGAACGGCACGGTCTCCCTGCTCGATCTGTTCGAGGGTCGTCTCCAGCTCATCGTGTACCACTTCATGTTCCACCCCGAGTGGGACGAGGGTTGCCCGAGCTGCACCGCGGGCACCGTCGAGTTGGCGCCCGGGCTGATCGAGCACCTCCACGTCCGGGACACGACGTACGCCCTGGTGTCGCGCGCGCCGCTCGACAAGCTCGAGCAGTGGAAGGCCAAGCACGGTTGGACGATCCCGTGGTACTCCACCAACGACGGCGACTTCAGCTACGACTTCGGCGCCACCATCGACGCGTCACGCGGCTACGACGAGTTCAACTACCGCACGCTCGATGAGTACGCCGCCATGGGCCGCGAGAGCATGAAGACCTCCGAGCAGCCCTACGACATGCCGGGCCGCACGTGCTTCATCCAGGTGGACGGCAAGGTGTACCGCACCTACTCGGTGTACGCCCGCGGGT
Organism: uncultured Acidimicrobiia bacterium; assembly: GCA_963774635.1. Lineage (GTDB taxonomy): Bacteria > Actinomycetota > Acidimicrobiia > Acidimicrobiales > Ilumatobacteraceae > JALZMG01. The sequence continues at coordinate 75,014 of CAVZFS010000022.1, read as the reverse complement.
TGGAGAGCACCGGTGGGTCCTACTACTTCCTCGATCTCACCGCGCTCGGACGCCAGGAGGACTGGGAGCAGCCAGCTGGGCGCGCCGAAAGCGTCCGCGGCAACCAGCCCGACTTCGCGGTCCTGACCGCGCATCCCTCGCCTTCGTTCAACAGGTCAACTGCCACACTCGGTCGAGGTGACCGGGGACATGTCCGACGACAATGTCTGGTCGCACGCCGGCGGCGAGGGGACCGGTCGATCGGACGAACGGACGCCTGCCAGCCCGCAGCCACCGACACCGACGCCGAGTGCGGTTGCGAAGGTGACAAGCGCCGTTCTCGACAGTGTCTTCACGGCCACGTTGCTGTTCATCTCGGGATCTCCTGCGTACGACGACGACTTCATCGTGACTTGGCGGCTACAGATGTTCTTACGAGTGTGATACAGCGCTCATGTACGAGTCGCCTCCTTCGGGAACGGTGACGGTTCTTCTCACCGGCGCCGCCGTCCGACTTCTGGGTGGGGTCGAAGCGGTGTCAGCGATCGTCCCGTCCCGATCAGCGGACAGAGGCAGCGAGCGATCCTGGCGCTCCTTGCCCTCGACGTTGGTGCGTCGTGTCGTCCGAGCACCTCGTCGACAGCGTGTGGGGAGAATCGCCGCCCGAGACGGTTCGCGCCGCCCTGCAGGTCCACATCCGAACCTGCGGCGCGCCTTCAAGAGACGTGGGCTTGCCGGAGCGATGAGACGAACCGCCGGGCTATCTCCTTGTCCTGGACCGCGAATCGATCGATCTCCATCGCTTCACCGCCTACGTCGCGCAGGCGCGCGCCGCGGCGTACTCGGGAACGGCTCGACGAAGACCGGCCGACTGGCGCGCTCAGCGCTCGCCGAATTCGGCGGTGTGCCGTTCGCTGGGCTCCACGAACACCCGTGGCTGAGACCGCCGCCGTCAGTGTCGAGACCCAGCGCCTCGACATGATCGAACTGGCCGCCGATGCCGAGCTCGCCGCCGGCAAGCATGACTCTGTCGCCGCCGAACTGAACTGGTCGCCGCCGACATCCCTTCCGGGAGGGTCTCGTGGGAGCGTCTCGCGTTGGGGTTGTACCGATGCGGACGCAAGCCGATGCGCTCGAGCGGCTGGGGCGACTGCGCCGTGGTCTGCTCGAGGAGCTGGGCCTCGACCCGGGTGCTTCCGTGCTCTCCCACGAGAACGCGATCCTTTGCCAGAACCGGCCTTGCCAGCTTGTTCGGACGCACCTCCCGGTCGGCCGGCCGCCGGCCCCGGGTCGCGCTGCCGGCGAGCCGCCCGGTGGTCGGCCGCTCCAATGTGTCTGCGCGGCGACCGAGCTGCTGAGCCTGGACGGCTCGTCGCGCTGCTCAGCCCGGGCGTGTCGGAACGTGCATTGCTAACCATGGCGCCGCCTGACGGTCGCCGACCATGGTGACGCCGCCGTTTCGTCGACCTGGCAGTCATCCCGGCCGGCGCACTTGTGGCGGCCGCGGTCGGACGTCCCTCGGCATGCGGTCAGACGCCGACGGCTTGACGACCTCCGATATCATCGAGTTCCTCGGCGGGCGGTCGGTGCTGCTGTACCTCGACACCTGCGAGCACGTGATCGAATCGGTCGCCGAGTTCGTCGATCAGGCCGTCGCCGTCGTGCCCCAACCTCGCGTGCTGGCGACGACTCGTGAGCCGTTGCGACCCGCGACGAGCGGATCATCGACGTCCTGCCGTTGACCGTGGAGGAGTCCGCCGAGCTGTTCACAGCCCGCGCCGGCATCGTCGACGACCTGGCCGACAGCTGGTTACGACGCCGTGCGATCGCCGAGATCTGCCGCAACCTGGACGGCTGCCGCTCGGCATCGAGCTCGTGTCAGCGCGAGCACACGTCGGCGCCGCTCCAGCTGCAGGAGCAGACGCGAGTGCTCGTCGGTGTTGCGAGTCGATCGCCGCGATTCCAAGCCCGCCACCGCACGTTGAAGCGACGATCAGCTGGAGCTACGACTGCTCGACGCCAGCCTCCAGCAACTGTTCCGCCGAGTGTCGGTGTTCCGGGGCGGCTTCACGACCGACGCAGCAACCGTCGTGTGTGCCGACGGCGAGGATACCGGCACGCATTGCCGACGACCTTGATGCGCTCGTGTCGCGACCGCTGCTCACCGCTCGACCGGTCTCGACCGGCGCACCCGGTTCCGGCATGCTCGACACCGTCGCCGTGTTCGCCGCGAACCGCCTCGCCGCGCACCGGCGAGGCCGACACGACCCGTCGCCGTCATCTCCGCCACATGATCGACTGGTCTCGGGCGACGAGGAAGGAACTGGAAGGTCCCGCACCCTGCGCCTGCGCTTGCGGCGCTCGCCTCGGAAGACGCCAACATCCGCGCCGCCTATCAATCATCTCTCGATCTCGACGACGCCAGCGCGCTCGTCGACATCGTCGGAGCTCTCGGACCGTTCGGCCTCGGCACATCCGGCATCGTCCCTGAGCGGACGAGTGGATCGAGAGGCCCTCGCCTTCCCGGACTTGCGCCAGGTCAACGGTTCGAGGTGCTGCTGCTCGCAGCGTGCTACCTCGACGTCGGCGAGGCACGGCAGGTCGAAACGGCCACCGAGGCGATTCGACTGGCCGAAGACTGCCGGCGACGCCGCCGCCCAGGTTTCGCACTCGGCTGCCTGTGCTGCGCTCCGGCGACCGTCGAGGTCGACGCCCACCTCCAACGGGCGTTGAGCCTCGCCGACGAGGCCGATCATCCGCTCTACTGGCGTGCCACGCTCAGGTGTACCTCAACATCCTCCTCCGCCGCCATCGACGCGACGCGCGCAGCCGACCTGCTCGACCGGATCCTCGCCGACGGTTCTCAGCAGTACGGCTTCCTCGAGGGGAACCTGCTCTACCAACGGGCCCGCCACAGCCTCGTCACCGGTGACTTGACGACGGCCGAGGAGCAGTACGCCGACGCCATGACCGCCGGCTTACGGACCGCATCGCCCTACGCAGTGAGCTACGCACTGTTCGGTCAAGCGGAGCTCGCCCGCACCCGGGGTGACCTGGATCAAGCCCGCCGCGCCTACGAGCAGGACCTCGAGATCTCCCGCCGGATCATCCGCCGGGAACAGTTCATTGACCGGCTCGCACTCGCCCGGATCTGCGCCCGCCAAGGCGATCTGCCGAGTGCACGGGAACACGTCAGAGCCCTGGAGACGTCGTTCAAGAAGACCAGCAACCCGCAGGTCGGCGGTGCCTTCGCCCACGCGCAGGGAGTGATCGCGGAAGCCGAAGGACGCCACGTCGAGGCCGTCGCCAAACTGGTCTCTGCGGTCGACCAGTACGCCGCGCTTCCCATCGCTTCATGGTTGGCCGGCGTCGTCGATGACCTCACCGCCTCGACCGGTATCGAGACCGACGCCAGGCGACGCCTGCTCGAAGCAACCACCGGGCTGCGAGCCGGCACGCGGAGCCTCTCGGATGTTGTGGAGCTCGTTCACACGTCGACTCGGGTCTGACGACTGCCGGCATGAGCTCCGTGCTGGCTCTTCGCGGCCCAGGGGTCCTAGCGTGTGCGGGCGTGATGGCGACGGCGGGCCGCTGGCGAGGGGTGGCGGCCTTTGTCGTCGGCGGCGTCGTCGCTTGGCTCGCCGCAGAGGGCCACCGGGTCGCTGCCGACGCCGCACCCTCGACGAGTGCTGTGGCGGTCGCCGCCGTGCTCGTGGCGACGTTGGCGATCGTCGGTAGCCGGCTCTCGTGGAGTTGGTGGCGCGTGGTCGCTGCCATCTCCTTGCTGCAGCCGGTGATGCACGTCCTCTTCTCGACGGTCTCCACCGACGCCGCCTCGCACCTCCACCACCATCACGAAGGTTCGGCGACGGCAGGTGGTTGGGGAATGGTCGCCGCGCACGTCGTGGCAACCGTCGCAGCCGCCGTGCTGTTGCGTGTCGGCGGACGCTGGCTGGTCCGGATGCCGGAGTGTGTTCGGGCGATCGGCTTGTTCGTGCGTCGGCCGGCGGTCTGGCCAGTCCTCGCGCTCCAGGTGCCCACGCCGACGGTGATCGTCCCGGTGGTCGCCTTCACCCCCGAGGTCGGGAACAGTCGCGGTCCGCCGCGCTGACGGCACATCGCACGTTGGCGCGCCGCGCCGTTTCGAGGCGCGGCGAACTGTTCCGTCTGAGTTCTCGAGGTGAAGGAAGTTTCTAGATGTCCCTTGTTCGCGTGCGGCGAATCGTCGCGGCATCGATTGCCGCGGTCGGTCTCGCCCTTGTCCCAGCGCTCGTTGCCAGCGCCCACGTCACGGTGTCGTCCCCGGACGCCACCCCTGGCGGGTTCGGCAAGCTGGTGTTCCGAGTTCCCAATGAATCCGAGACGGCCAGCACGACTGCGCTGTCGGTCGATCTGCCGAAGGACACCCCGTTCGCCTTCGTCAGTGTTCGCCCGGTGGCCGGGTGGACCGTCGAGACGACCACAGAGCCGTTGGCCGAGCCCGTCGAGTTGGAGGGTGGATTCACCGTCACGGAGGCGGTCGCCAACGTCACCTGGACGGCCGACTCGGAAGAGAACGGCATCGGACCCGGCGAGTTCACCGAGTTCGAGGTGTCGGCCGGACCGTTCCCCGCCGACGTCGACGAGCTGACGTTCCCGGCGACGCAGACGTACTCCGACGGTGAGATCGCCGAGTGGATCGAACCCGTGCAGGAGGGGCAACCGGAACCTGAGCGCCCGGCGCCCGTCCTGGAGTTGAGCGGGTCATCCGCTCCGGCGGAATCAGACGGCGGCGGATCGTCCGACACGTTGGCGATCGTGCTCGGGGCAGTCGGTATCGGGCTCGGGGCCATCGCGCTGGTGGTTGCGCTCACCGGTCGACGCCGTGGGCCTGTCAACCCGTCCGTGACATGACGCGCCGAGGCTTGCTCGCCGCGGCGGCCACACTGATCATCGGTGCGTCGCTGGCGACGGCCGCGCCGGTGTCAGCGCACGCCGAACTGGTCTCGTCGGATCCCGCCAACGGCGCCACGCTGGACGCCCTGCCGACCGAGATCGTGCTGACGTTCAGCGAGAACGTCGGGAACCCGGCGGGCCTCAGCGTGGTCGCCGCCGACGGAACCGTGCTCGAAACCGGGGAGCTCGAGGTCGTCGATGACACGATGCGGCTGCCGCTGGCAGCTGCGCCGGCGACGCCCGGCCACTACCTCATCTCGTACGACGTGACGTCGGCCGACGGCCATCCGATCGGCGGAGAGCTGCACTTCCTCATTGCCGGCTCATCGGGCGCCAACCCCGCACCGGAGGTGGTGGTGCCCGAGGTCGGAGGCGGTGATGGCGGCGGCGTCGATGCGGCGGTGACCGTCGTGTTGGCGGTGCTGCTCGCCGCGGCGCTGGCGGCGGCCGTGTTCGCCACGCAACGCGTGGTTCGCCGGCTGGCCGTCGACGACACGGCGTGACCCGTAGCGGCGTCCGAGCGCCGATCGTTGCATGGGTGGCGGCGACGTCGTCGGCGTCACTGCTCGTGTTGGTGCTCGTGCTGGAGCTCGGCGGGGGTGCACCCGCCGAGCCCCCAGCCTCACTCCCGGATCCCGGACGCGTCCCGGCATGGGCGACCGCACTGCTACCGCTGCTCGGTTGGGGGGCAGCCATCAGCATGGTCGGACTGGCGATGGTTGCCAGCGGCGTGCTCGGTGTCCGCCATCCTCGTGCCGCGCGGCACGCAGGCGTCGCCGGCCTCGTGCTGAGCGGGGTCGCGCTGGCGCAGCTCGGAGCATTCGCGTGGGAGCTCGATGGTCAGGCGCCCGTGCTCGAATCGGTGCAGGCCCGCGGGTTCTTCGCGCAAGCGATCCTCGCGTTGCTCGCAGGGCTGCTCGGCATCCTGCACCGTACGGAGCGTGCCGACCCAGTGCTGCTCATGGCGGCGATCGTGGCAATCATTCCGCCACTGCTCACGGGGCACGCGAGGACGGCGTCCAACACCGTGCTGACGTCGGTGTCGCTGGTCATCCACGCCATTGCGGCGACGGTGTGGATCGGCGGCCTGCTCGGCCTCTGCTGGATGGCGCTGCGCGAGGGAGGACGGTGGCCGGCCGCAGTGCGCCGGTTCTCTCCTCTCGCACTCGGCTGTGTCCTCGCCATCGGCGTCTCCGGAATCGTCACGATGCTGGGTCACCTGTCGTTCGGCGAGCTGCTGACCAGCTCGTACGGAGCAGTGATCGTGCTCAAGGCGGTCGTGCTCGCCGGCCTCGCCGCGTTCGGCTCGTTGCAGCGCCGGTACGTCGTCCGGCGTGGCGGCAGTCCGAGACGGGCGTTCGTCCTCGTCGCCGGCTGCGAACTTGTTGTCATGGCGCTCGCCATCGCTCTCGCCACTGGACTCGCCCAGACCCCTCCGCCTTCGTGAGGACGTTCCACCTTTTCACGGCTGCGTTGGTTGGCGCGGTGGTGCTGCTCCTTCCCGACGGACTGGCGCATGCCGACCCGCCCGAGCCATCCGACTACCGGTCGGTCATCACCGCGATCAGCCCTCCGACAGACGCCATCCAGCCGCGGCTGGTTGGCGACGGCTCCGTCGTCGAGCTCACGGTGACAGCCGGAACGGACGTCTCCGTGTCCGGCTATCAGGCCGAGCCGTACCTGCACTTCCAGCCTGACGGCACCGTCACCGAGAACCTGCGCGCGCCCACCACGTATCTGAACCGCAGCCTGAACGGCGATCCCATCCCGGCTGGGGCGAGCGCGTCCGGTCAGCCGCAGTGGTCGGTGGTCGCCACCGACGGCAGCTATGCGTGGCACGACCACCGCACGCATTGGATGGGGGGATCACCCCCGCCCGACGCCCAACGCGGCGACGAGATCCAGGCCGGCGTCGTTCACCTGCTCGTCGACGGCGCGCCGGTCGAGATCTCGATCTCGACACGCTGGGTCGACCCACCTTCGCCAGTGCCACTGCTCGTCGGCGCGTTGCTCGGCGGCGTCCTGCTCCTCGTCGCTGCCGTACTCCGTCGGAGCCTGCTGTGGGTGCTGCTCGCCGCTGCGACGGCGGCCCTCGTGATCGGATGGTGGCAGTACCGCTCGATCCCAGCCGACGTCGGACCTCCCGTCGTGTGGTGGCTCCTCCCTGCAGTCGCCGTCGTGTGCACGGCACTCGCCCTGATCATCCGCAACCGCCTCGTCGCGCATGGGCTGGCGATACTCGCTGCGCTCGAGTTGGCGGCATGGCTCTACCAGCGTCGCGGTGTCGCCACGCGGGCGACCCTCCCGACGGACGCTCCGTACTGGCTCGACCGCGGAGTCGTCGCAGCAACGGCGGTGACCGTCCTCGCGCTCGTCATCTCGCAGCTCGCGGCCGTGTTCCAGGACGGCGACCTATCCTCCCCCGATGGTCGCCCACCTCGTCACCGACGAGCCGGAGCTCCGGCAGCGCTACCGCCAGCCGCACCCCGCCGTCGTCGCCAAGGTCCGTCCCCGGATTGATCCCGCCGCAGCGGCGTTCCTCGCCACGTCACCACTGGTGGTGATTGCCACGACATCGGCGACAGGGACCGATGCGTCGCCGCGCGGTGGTCCACCTGGATTCGTCAAGCTCATCGATCCCCATCACGTCGCGTTCGCCGACCTGTCCGGCAACAACCGGCTCGACTCGTACGGCAACATCATCGAGCACCCGCACGTCGGAATGCTGTGCCTGGTGCCGGGCGTCGGCGAGACGCTGCGAATCAACGGTCGTGCGGCCATCACGACGGACCCGGACGTGCTGGCGGCGACGGCGATCGACGGGGTGAACCCGAAGGTTGCCGTCGTGGTCGAGGTCGAGGAGTGCTACATCCACTGCGCGAAGGCATTGCGCCGCAGCGGCGTGTGGGATCCCGCCACGTGGCTCGCTCCGGAGGAGCGGACGTCGGGCGCCGAGGTGATCGTCGGCCAGTTCCAGCTCGACGTCACCGCCGACGTCGTGGAAGCCGACCTCGAGGAGGGCTACCAGGCGACCTTGTGGGTCGAAGGCGGTCGCTGACCTCCTCGTCTCGACTGTTTGGCGAGCTGATCTCGCTGTGATAAGCATGCTTACCATTCATGGTTGGACGTGCTCGGTGGTTGATCGGCGCCTCGTTGTTGGTGGCCAGTTGTGGCGGTGGGGACGGCGATGCCGTTTCGACCAGCGCGCCTGACGCACGAGCGATCTCTGTACCGGCGACGGCGGCGCCGGTACAGATCACGTCGAGCGAGCGCATCGTCACCGTCGGGCTGACGGATCACGGATCCGCTGCTCGCCGCCGCTGTGGACGGCGACCCTGCAACCCCCGTGCAGCCGCGGTAACCCCCCGACCCGAGGAGAACACGTGTCGACCCTGCCAACTACCCGCCTGCTCGCCGCGTTCGCGGCTGGCGCCATCGTGTTCGCGGCGGCATGCGGAGGAGACGATGACGACGCGACGTCAGCCACCGAGACGGCGGGGACTGATGTCGCGGCAACCGACACTGCGGCAACCGACATCGAGGGGACCGATGTCGCAGCGACCGACGTCGAAGGGAGCTCGTTCCCCGTGACGATCGAGCACGCCTTCGGCACGACGGAGGTCCCCTCCGCGCCGGAGCGCATCGTCACGGTGGGACTGACGGAGCAGGACAGCGTGCTCGCCCTGGGCATGACGCCCGTGGGTGTGACCGAGTGGTACGGGGAGCAGCCCTACGCGACGTGGCCTTGGGCGCAGGACGAGCTCGGCGACGCCGAGCCGGAGGTGCTGAGCCAGACCGACGGCTTCCAGTACGAGCGCATCGCCGCCCTCGACCCCGATCTGATCCTCGGGCTCAACGCCGGGATCGACGACGAGTCCTTCGCTCGGCTGTCGGAGATCGCGCCGACGATCGCCCATCCGGCCGGCGCCGAGGCGTACTTCTCGCCATGGCGCGAGCAGACGCGCATGATCGGGCAGGCGCTCGGCAAGGAGGCCGATGCCGAAGCGTTGATCGCCGACGTCGACGCCGAGTTCGAGGAAGCCGCCGCCGCCCATCCTGAGTTCGAAGGGGTCAGCGTCATCTTCCTGCAGAACGCCTTCTACGACGGCCAGGCGATCGCTTACCAGGAGGGCCTGAGCACCGACTTCCTGACCGATCTCGGGTTCGTCATTCCCGACGAGCTCGATCCCTTCGTCGGCGCCGCCGAGGGATCACAGGCCTTCATCCCGCTCGAACAGCTCAGCGTGCTCGACGCCGCCGATGTCTTGCTGTGGGCGACGGAGAGCCCCGACGATCGTGTCGCCCTCGAGCAGGAGCCCCTGTACATGAGCCTCGAAGAGGTGCAGGCCGGGCGCCAGGTGTTCACGGACGGACTGTCGGCCGGAGCGATCTACTTCACGAGCCCGCTCAGCCTGCCGTTCGCCCTGGAGGCACTGGTCCCCGCATTCACGTCGACGCTCGCCGGCGAAGGTCCGGCCGACGCCTTCGGCATCCCATTGCTCGAGAGCTGACGGAGCGGTCCGCCAGCGCGGGCTCATGCGGTGGTGCGGCGATTGCTCATCGCGTTGAGCCACACGGTGATGCGGTGGGCGCGCTCGGCGTCGGCGGCTTCGACGACGTCAGGGTGGATGCGGCGCAGCGCCCACTTGAGGTCGGCGTTGGAGGGCGGGCCGCCGACGTCACGGTCCGGCCGTCGCCTCGACAGCCGCGTCGTCTTGGATGACGCGGCCGCGGCATAGCCGTTGGAGTAGCCGTCCAGCTTGCCCTGTGCATATCCGGCGCGGTAACCCTCCTCGTAGCTCGGCGCACGTCGGGCCCGCTCGCCGGCGCGATGGGCGGCGACGAGCCGCCGCGCCTGGCGGATCGACGTGCACTCGGCTCCCTCGATGAGGGACCGGTAGGCAGCGAGCCGCATGAGGACGAACGCGGTCGACTGAGCGATGCCAGCGCGTCGCAGCGCGGCGGCCCAGTGACCGCGATCGACGAGGGTCTTCGCAGCGGCGATGGCGTCGCCCGCATCGAGAGCAGAGGCAAGTTGACTGGGGTCACCGTGCCCGTTGTGATGTGCGGCTGCGGCCTGGCCGAGCAGTTCCTCGACGCGACCGGCGGTGCGGACGTCGCTCATCGCGTCGCGAACACTAACGAGCTGTGGCGCGCCGCGGATTGACCGCTGCGGCGACCTGCGCCGCCAGCCGTGAAGCCGTCGTAGAGTCCGTCCACGAACGACTGATCGGGAGGGCGTCCGTGTCGCACCATGACTTCGAGAGTGCCGTCGAGTCGTACCAGCGGGCGCTGCACGCGTTCCTCAAGGGCAACCCGGAGCCGGTCCTGGAACACTTCTCACGGCGCGATGACGTGACACTGGCCAATCCTCTCGGCCCGCCTCGCCTCGGACGAGCCGATGTCCAGCAGGCCATCGAACAGGCATCCGCCAACTTCGAAGACGGATACATGCGGTTCGAGGAGGTCTCGCGATACGCCACTGCCGACCTCGGCTACGTGGTCTGGCTCGAGCGAGGTGAAGTCCGGCTCGTCGGCAGCGAAGGCATGGCCCCCTCATCGCTGCGCGTGACGATGATCTTCCGACGCGAGGATGATGGCTGGAAGGTCGCCCACCGCCACGCCGACCCGATCACGACCGGTCGGCCCGTGAGCACCGTCCTGGAGACGTAGTCGTCGGGTCGCAGCCGTGCCCGTGAGCGCTCGACGAGGTCGCGCCAGGCAGCTGTGGGACCGGCTGGCCGACATCGTCTCGTGGACGCCACCGACGTCGACGGAGATCGGGACGGTGGCGAAGTCCGGCCTCGCGGCAGGTCTCTCGTGGTGGATCGCCGAGCTGGTCACGGACATTGCCGCTCCCATCCTCGCTGCCCTGACAGCCGTCGTCGTCGTGCAGGTTTCGGTACGGGCGTCCGTTCGCACTGCGCTCCAGCGCAGCGGCGCCGTCGTGCTCGGCGTGCTCGTCGCGATCGCCATCGGTGACGCACTCCAATTGAACGGTCTCACGGTCGCCCTGCTCGTCGGCGTGTCGCTCGGAGTCGCTCAACTCGTCCTGCGACTTCCACCGGCGGCGGCACGGCAAGTGCCCCTCAGTGGTCTCGTCGTGCTCTCTGCTGTCGCGACGAGTCAGCCTGTTCAGGGCTGGCAACGGGCGCTCGACACCCTGGTCGGCGCCATCGTCGGCGTCACCATCTCGCTCCTGCTTCCGGCGTCGCGGCTGGTCGACGCTCGACAGACGCTGAGTCGGCTCTCCACGAGCATCGGCGAACTGCTCGACGCCATGGGTGAGGGCCTCCAGCAACCATGGTCCACCGAACAGTCGGAGGAGTGGAGGCGGACCGCTCGCACGACACGGGAGCGGCTCGTCGACGAGGCCGTCGAGGCCGTCGGCAACGGCCGCGAGTCCGCCCGCTGGAACCTTCGCGATCGGCGTCACCTCGAGGAGCTCGGTCGCTATGAACAGGTCGTGCCGCGGCTGGAGCGCACGGCCATCGGGGTCTCCGTCATCTCACGAGGTCTCGACGATCACGCCCACCTCGCAGGCACGTCGCACGCGGCGATGCCGGCGATGGGCGCGCTCTTCATGGCCCTGGCCGGTGCGGTTCGCGTGCTGGTCCAAGACGTGCTCGGCGAGTCCGATGACAGCGACCTCACGCAGTCGCTGGCGGAGGTCGGGCTGCGCCGCACCCGCTGCGTCCAAGCCGCCTCGCGACGTGCCCGCTCGGCGCTCGATCGCGACGGAGATGTCGCCGATGGAGAACAGCTGGAGGGCGAGTGGCTGAACTACGCCGCCCTGCTGGTCCAGGTCAACCGCATCGTCGACGACCTGAGCGCTCCCCTCCCGGCGTGATCGAAGCCGGCGACTGTTGACAAGTCGACGGGCGCAGCGAGGTGGGACAGTCTGTGGCGATGCACGAGGGAACGTTGGAGGCGATCGGCTCCACCCCGCTGGTCCGGCTGGACCGTCTGGTGTCAGACGACCACGGGGCGGTGTGGGTGAAGATGGAAGCGGCCAATCCGACCGGCTCGTACAAGGACCGGATGGCGCTGGCGATGGTCCGAGGTGCCGAACGCGACGGTCGACTCGCACCCGGCCAGGCCGTCGTCGAGTACACCGGCGGCAGCACGGGAAGCTCATTGGCGTTCGTCTCCGCGGTCACCGGGCATCCACTGCACATCGTCACGTCCGATGCCTTCGCCATCGAGAAGCGCCGCACGATGGAAGCCTTCGGTGCCACCATCGAGATCGTCTCGAGCCCGGAGGGGATCACGCCGGAGCTGATCCCGCGGATGCGGGCGAGAGCGGGTGAGGTGGCTGCCGAGGTCGGTGCCTTCCAGACCGATCAGTTCCGCAACACCGACATGATCGACGGCTACCGACGGCTGGGCGAAGAGATCATCGAGCAGGTGCCCGGCACCATCGACGCGCTGTGCGTGTACGTGGGCACTGCGGGCTGCTTTCTCGGCGTGAGTCGAGCACTGCGCACCGCCCACCCGCTCCTGCATCGTGTGGCGGTCGAGCCGGCCGAGTCCGCCGTGTTGTCGGGCCGCGCCGCCGGGACGCACCGCATCGAAGGCGGCGGTGCGGGATTCGTGCCGGACATGCTCGAGCAGTCGGACTACGACGAGGTCATCGCCGTCGCCACCGCCGACGCGTTCGCGATGGCGCGCCGAGCGGCGCACGTCGAAGGGCTGTTCTCCGGTCCCTCGACAGGCGCCAACATCACGGCAGCGCTCACCGTCGCCGAGCGTCTCGGACCCGGACGGACCGTGGTCACGATCCAGGTCGACTCCGGCTTGAAGTACCTCTCCGGCGACGTGTTCCAGTCGGCGTAGAGGAGTTCATGAAGCGTCCGCACGTGCGGGTCGTCGCGGCGCTGGTCCTCGGCGTCGCAATCCTCGTCGCGGTGGCGGTCATCGTCCTCCTCGTGCGATCCGACGACGACCCGGCGCACATGACTCTTCGGACACGTGGACGGTGTCCGACTCGGCAGCCGCGCCAGTCTTCGAGGAACTTGCGGGCTTCACCCACGTGTGCGCCTACGACCGTCCTGGGACGGTGCGGTACGTCGACCCGCCGGCACTGACGACCCGCAGCACTCCGACGACCCAACCGCGCTCACTCGACGGCATGGTGGCCGATCTCGAACAGCTCGTCATCGCGGCGGGCATCCCTGGGCCGTACGTGCTCGTCGGCCACTCACTGGGCGGGCTGGTCGTGCACCTCTTCGCCGAGCTCGTGGAGCACCCGGTGACACGTGCCGACCTCTACACCGTCGTGTGGGAGACGATCGACCTCGACACACTGGGCTGTGCAGGAGGTGACGAACGGGCCGGCGATGCCAGACGTGCCGATCGCCGTGGTGAGCCACGGCGAGCCGTTTCCTGACGTGCCGGGCATGGCGCCCGCGGTGATCGCGCGACTCAACGATGTCTGGGCCGCGGCGCAGGACTCGTTGGTGCCCCCGGGTTCGGATGCACCCCACGTCGTCGCCACGGGCAGCGGCCACAACGTCCAACAGTCGGCGCCCGACCTCACCACGGCGATCATCTGCGTGGTGCTCGATCGGTCCAGCCGCCCGAGCGGCTGAGCTCGCACGGCCCTTGGGTCATGGCCGCCACCCGTGTGCCCGAACCCCACCCAGCAGGGTGGAGCCGTTGTCGGTGAGATCGCGGCCGACGAAGAAGCTGATGCTCTTCGTCTGCAGCTCCACGGGTTCGACCGGCGTTCGTGCTGGCGCCGAACTGGGCGCGTTCTCTGACAACAGCTGGCAGAGATCACGCCCAGAAGCCGCGATGGCAGAGATCACGCCCAGATTCGCGTCGTCCTACGCTGCTGGTCGTGGTCGATGCGGACGCCGCGTTGCTGGACGCCCTGCGGGCTGGCGACGAGGCGGCGTTCGCGACGCTCGTCACGCGGTACCACACGCGGTTGCTGCGCTTCGCCGAGTCGTTGGTGCCGAGCCGGGCCGTGGCCGAAGAAGTCGTGCAGGACGCCTGGCTCGGGGTGGTGCGTGGCGTGCACCGCTTCGAAGGTCGGTCGTCGGTGAAGACGTGGCTGTTCCGGATCCTGATCAACCGGGCGCGATCGGCTGGTGCACACGAGCCGCGCACCGTGCCGCTCGACGACGATGCACTGGAGGGTCGGTTCGGAGCGTCGGGGGCGTGGAGTGAGCCACCCGCGCCGTGGGCCGACGCGGTGGACGATCGGGTCGTCGCTGGCAAGCTGGCGGTACACGTCCGCGAGTGTCTTCCCCGCTTGCCCGAGGCTCAACGCCAGGTCCTCGTCCTGCGCGACCTCGAGGGCGTCGACGGCGCGGAGGTGTGCAACCTGCTCAACGTGTCGCCGGCGAATCAACGGGTTCTGCTGCACCGGGCGCGCACCCGCCTGCGGTCCCTCCTGGCCGCGGAGATGGGAGGAGGCTGATCTGATGTTCTTCCGTCGTCGCCGTCGTGCGCTGGTGTGCCGCGATGCGGTCGCGTTGATGACCGACTACCTCGACGGTGCGCTCGCACCGTCGGACCGGGACCGTCTGGAAGGTCACCTGGCGACGTGCCCGCACTGCAGCGAGTACCTCGCCCAGATCCGAGTGACCATCGTCGCCGCCGGTCGGGTCCAGCCCGACGACCTGTCCGAGGAGGCCCTCGACGACCTCGTCAGCCTGTACCGCCGCTGGCGCGAGACCTGAGCTCCGGCGCCACGAGCATTTCGCGTGTAACACGCCCATCCGAGGAACGGACGGTTCGAGCGACAACATCCGACGGACGGGAAGGACACTGCGATGTTCGTGCAAGTGATCAAGGGACGGACCAACGACGCCGAGGGCATGCGCCGGCAGGCCGAGCGATGGGCTGCCGAGGTGCGCCCGGGCGCGATCGGCCATCTGGGCGGGACCTTCGGGATCGCCGACGACGGCACGTTCGTCGTGCTCGCCCGTTTCGAGGACGAGCCGTCGGCACGGGCGAACTCCGACCGGCCCGAGCAGCAGGCGTGGTGGGAGGAGACCGTGGGGTTCATCGACGGTACGCCGAGCTTCCGCGAGTCGACGGACGTGACCACCCTGTTCGGGGGCGGCTCGGACGATGCCGGCTTCGTGCAGGTGATGGAGGGAACGGTCCAGGACCGGGCGAAGGTCGAAGCGTGGGAGACACCCGAGCTCCTCGCCGCGTTGCAGTCCGCCAGACCGGACCTGCTGGGCGGTCTCCGCGTCTGGTTTCCCGACGGCTCGTACGTCGAGGCGGCCTACTTCACGAATGAGGAGGACGCCCGCAAGGGTGAGTCGTCGAGCGACTTCGCCGGCGCGCAGGAGGAGTACACCGAGCTGTTCGCTGAGCCATCGTTCATCGACCTGCGCAACCCGCAACTCACCTGACCGCGTCGACCCCGGGCCGACCTGCCGGCGCGGCGCCCTGCGCCGGTGCCGGCGTGGCCAGTCCGCGCGCCCGTGCCAGCGCGATCGGCGGGAACACCAGCACCGACAGCAACCCGGCGGAGATCAATGCGGCGGCCGTCACCGGCGTGATCACGTCCAGTGACAAGCCGATGTCGGCGGCCGTGACGATGAACGGCAGCGACGTCGCCTGCAGGAGTCCGGCGACGGTCGCCGCGCGGTTGCCGAGCCGGCGCCGGTAGAGCAGCGCCGGAAGGAAGCGGACGGCGAACAGGGCGGCCAGGAAGAGGGGCACGCGGGCGAGGGCGGACGGGTCTTCGGTGAGGGCGCCGAGGTCGAAGCGCAGCCCACTGCTCACGAAGAACACCGGGATCACGAACCCGTAACCGACGGCCTCCAGCTTGAGCCGGAAGTGCGGGTGAGTGGCGGTGTCGCGGTCGACCACGCTGATCACGGCGCCGGCGAGGAAAGCACCGAGGATGGTCTCCAGCCCGATCGTCGAGGCGAGGGTGACGAAGCCGATGAGCACGGCGACCGCGATGCGCACCCGGATCTCGGCGGTCGTGTCCTGGAGGGCGACGAGGACGCCGCTGAAGCGCCGGTTCCGTTCGGCCCGCGTGAGGGCGATCGCCACGGCAGCGATGACGACGGCAAACATCGCCACGGCGAACACGCGGCTGGCCGCCCCGCCTTCGGCCTCGGAGAACAGGAACGACAGCAGCAACACGGCGCCGAAGTCGGCCACGGTGGCGCCGGCGATGGTGTACTGCCCGACGGGCCGGTCGGCGAGCCCGGCGTCCTTCAACACCGGGACGACGAGGCCGAGCGAGGTGGCCGACAGCGCGATGGCGAGGAACAAGGGGTTGTGCACCCAGCCCGCCGCGTCGAAGCCGTACCCCACACCGACCCCGAGCACCAGCGTCACCGCGAAGCCGATCAGCGTGAGCCGAAGCAGCTCGCCGCGCAGCTGCAGCAGGTCGATCTCCAGACCGGCGAGGAACAGCAGGAACGCCACTCCGACGAGCGCCAGCACGGTGACCGGCTGGTCGATCTCGACCCAGCCGAGGACGGACGGTCCCACGATGATGCCGGCGACGATCTCGAGCACCACGGCGGGCACCTTGATCAGCGGGATCATCCGCGCGATCAACGGTGCGGCGACCGCGATCAGCGCGACGGCGAGCAAGTTGCCGAAGGCGAGGCCTTCGCTCACTGCCCGTACTCCTCGAGCAGCCGAAGCCAGACCTCGCTGACGGTGGGGAACGACGGCACGGCGTGCCACAGCTGGTCCATCGTGACCTCACCGGCGATCGCGACGGTCGCGGAGTGGAGGAGCTCCTGGACGCCCGGGCCGACGAAGGTGGCGCCGACGATCACGCCGCGTGCAGCGTCGACGACGAGCTGGCTGGTGCCCGGGAACTCGTCGCCGAGCACCGAAGCTCCGGCCACGCCGCCAGTGGCGTAGCGCACCGTGCGCACGTCGATCCCGTCCTCACGGGCGTTGGCCTCGGTGCGGCCCACGGCGCACACCTGTGGGTCGGTGAACGTCACGCGTGGAACGATCCCGTGGTCGGCGATGGCCGAGGCGTCCTTGCCGAGGATGACGTCGGCGGCGATCCGGGCCTGGTACTTGCCCATGTGGGTGAGCAGCGCGCGGCCGTTGCAGTCACCGACGGCGTACAACCAGCCGCCGGGCACACCGGCGGCGCGCAGCTGGTCGTCGACCTCGACGAACCGGCCCGGCGTGAGCCCGACGCGGTCGAGACCGAGCGTCGTCGTCGCAGGGCGGCGGCCGGCGGCGACGAGCAGCTCGTCGGCGACGAACTCAGTGTCGTCGGCGAGTACGGCGGTGACGGGGCCTGAGCCGTCGCGATGCACGTGGCTGATCCCGACCCCGGTGCGCACGACGATGCCCTCGGCCTCGAAGGCGGCCCGCAGCTCGTCGCCGGCGAACGGCTCCTCACGAGCCAGCAGCCGTGGCGCGGCCTCGACGACGGTCACCTCCTCGGCGCCGAGGCGGCGGTAGGCCTGGGCCATCTCCACCCCGATCGCTCCACCACCGAGCACGAGCAGGCGTCGGGGCAGCTGCTTGGCCGCCGTGACGTCGCGGTTGTCCCACGGACGAGCGTCGGCCAGCCCGGGCACGGGCGGGATCGACGCCCCGGTACCCGTGGCGAGAACGACGGCGAGCCGGGCCTCGATCGACTGAACGGTGCCGTCGGCGGCGTCCACGTCGACGTGGCGCTCGGCGACCAGGCGACCCGCGCCGCGGACCACGGCGATGCCTCGGTCCTCCAACCACGGCAGGGCACCCGTGTCGTCCCAGTCCCCCGTGATCCGGTTACGGGACGCGAACGCGGCGTCGACGTCCAGTGGTCCGGTGATCGCCGCTGCTGCAGCGGGCACGCGACGAGCCGCGGCGATCACGTCGCCGGGTCGGATCAGGGTCTTCGACGGCATGCAGCCCCAGTACGAGCACTCGCCACCGACGAGCTCCCGCTCGACGATCGCCACCGACAGGCCCCCATCGGCACAGCGTCCGGCGACCGTCTCCCCGGCCGGCCCTGCCCCAATCACGACGACGTCGAAACTCTCCATCTGTCAACCCTTTCTGATCCAATGGCCGGCCCGGCAGTCGGAATGGTGCTCCGTCCGAGCAGGGCCGCTTCATCGGATCCACCGTCACTCGCCGGCGCCGAGCGTTACATCGGTCGCATGCGGTGTAACGCGTCGGGTCGTCGCGGGACAGAGAACGCAGTCCATCCGGCGGTACCTCACCGCCCGATCGAAGGAGCATCCCATGTCCCTCTTCCGTCGCGCCCTCGCGCTCTCGACGCTCGCCGGCGTTGCCGTGGCTGTCGCCCCGATCGCCACGTCTGCCCATGCCGCGTCCGGTGGCGAGGTGTACGTGCTCAGCAACCAGCCGGCGGAGAATGCCGTGTTGCGCTTCGAGCGGCAGCGGGACGGCTCACTCGTCCAGGCCGGCTCGTACGCGACCGGCGGTACCGGGACCGGCGGCGGCCTCGGATCTCAGGGCGCCGTCACCATGGACGAGAGCGGCCGCTATCTCTATGCCGTCAACCCCGGCAGTGGCAGCGTGTCGTCATTCGAGGTGAACGGCGACGGTCTCGAGCTCATCGACGTGGTCCCCTCCGGCGGCGCGATGCCGACCAGCGTCACGGTGGACCGTGACGTCGTCTACGTCCTCAACGCCGGAGATCCCGGCAGCATCTCCGGGTTCACGTCGCACGACGGCGATCTCGAACCTCTCCCCGGCTCGACGCAGCCGCTCAGCGCATCAGGCACGCAGCCGGCCCAGGTGTCGTTCACTCCTGAAGGCGACCGTCTGATCGTCACCGAACGGGCCACCCAGCGCTTCTCCGTGTACGCCGTCGACCGTGACGGCGTTGCCGGCGGTCCGACGACGGTCGCCTCCGCCGGTGTGACCCCGTTCGGGTTCGACTTCGACAACCGCAGTCGCCTCATCGTGTCCGAAGCATCGGGCGGGGCGGCAGATGGCAGCACCGTCTCCTCGTACGACGTGCGGCGCGACGCGTTCGACGTGATCAGCCCTGCCGTCCCCACCACCGAGACCGCCGCCTGCTGGATCGCCATCACACCCAACGGTCGGTTCGCCTACTCGGGCAACGCGGCGTCGATGTCGATCACCGGCTACGCCATCGGTCGTGACGGCGAGCTCGCCATCCTCAGCGCCGACGGCAAGGCCGCCTCCGCCACGGCGAGCATCTTCGACCTTGCCATCAGCTCGGACGGCCGGTCGATCTACGCCCGCATGGGCAACGGCAGCGTCGGAGCTTGGGCGATCGCCCGCGACGGGACGCTCGCCCCGGTTGGCACGTTCCCCGGTCTTCCCGCCGGTGCCGCCGGCATCGCCGCCAGCTGACAACGCTTCGGCCTGTCTGCCCGACCGCTCGTTCAGGGGCTTGGTGGTGAGTCCACCAAGCCCCTGACGCGTGGTGTCGCCGGGTGGATGACGTGGACCGTGACCTGCGAAGCTGCGGCCACATTCGGCGTCCGCCGTGAGGGAGAAGGTTTCGCAGATGGACGATCGTGCGGGTGATCGGATTTCGGTGCCGATTCATGCCACATCGGCATTCCAGCAGGGCATCGGCCCGAACGAGTTCCCCGCCAAGGGCATGGAGCCGGATGCGGCCTACGAACTGCTGCGCACGGTGCTGATGCTGGATGGCCGACCGACGCTGAATCTGGCGTCGTTCGTGACGACGTGGATGGAGCCGCAGGCCGAGGCGCTGATCCACGAGACGCTGCGCAAGAACCACATCGACCACGACGAGTACCCGGCGGCGTCGTTGGTCGAGGAGGCCTGCGTGCGCATGCTCGGCGCGCTGTTCCACGCGCCGGACCCGGCGGACGTCGTAGGCGTCGCCACGATCGGCTCGTCCGAGGCGATCATGCTCGGCCTGCTCGCCCACAAGTGGAGCTGGAAAGCGCGCCGCGAAGCGGCCGGCGAGGACACGTCCCGACCGAACGTCGTGTTCGGAGCGGAGACCCACGTCGTGTGGGACAAGTTCGCCAAGTACTTCGACGTGGAGATGCGCAAGATCCCGATGAAGCCCGACCGGTGGGTGCTGTCGGCCGACGAGGTGGCACAGCACGTCGACGAGAACACGATCGCGGTCGGCGCCGTCCTCGGGACGACCCACATCGGCGAGGCCGACCCGATCAAGGAGATCAATGACGTCCTGGTGCGCATCAAGGCCGAGCGCGGGTGGGACATCCCGCTCCACGTCGACGGCGCCAGTGGCGGCTTCATCGCGCCGTTCGCGCATCCCGACTTCGAGTTCGACTTCCGACTCGAGCAGGTGTGGTCGATCAATGCCTCCGGCCACAAGTACGGCCTCGTCTACCCCGGCGTCGGCTGGCTCATCTTCCGCGATCGGACGAAGCTGCCCGACGAGCTCGTCTTCAGCGTCAACTACCTGGGGGGCGCCCAACCGACGTACACGTTCAACTTCTCCCGCGGGTCGGCGATGGTCCAGGCGCAGGCGTACAACTTCCTGCGCCTCGGTCGCGAGGGCTACACCCACATCGTCGAGTCCATGCTCGCCAACGCCAGGTACCTGAACGAGCAGCTCGACGGGACGGGCAAGTTCGAGATCCTCAACCCGGGTCTCGCCGAACCGGTCGTCACGTTCCGCCTCAAGGGCGACCCCGGCTTCGACGTCTACCACCTCTCCGCTCGACTGCGCGAGGACGGCTGGATCGTGCCTGCCTACAGCCTTCCTCCCGATGCCGAGGACGTGCACCTCATGCGCGTGGTCGTGCGCATCGACCTCAGCCGCCGGCTGATCGACCTCCTGTTGCTCGACCTCCTCCAGGCATGGGACTCACTGGCCAGCGAACGGCCGCCGAAGTTGACGGCGCCCCGCCCCGACGTGTGGACACATCCATCGCACGCCGCCGCTCACAGCAAGCAGCGCACCCGCCCCACGGGCTAGCCAGCGCACGGCGATCAACGTCCGTGTCGGGACGGACGCTTCGTGAACGCAAGCGGTCCGGTCACGCCGGGCGGTGCCAGAGCTTGCCGTCGCTGGTGGCGGCGTAGAGGTCGTGGCCGATGGCGGTCATCCCGACGACCAGTTGGGCGTGGCCGTAGCGACGCCAGGCAAGGTCACCGGGGTACGGACGCCGCCAGTGCAGCCAGCCGTCGGTCGTCGCGGCGATCAGCATGCCCGGGATGGAAGCCAGACCAGCGACGAGCTGAGCATGGCCGAGGTCGGTCCAGGCGACGTTCCCGGCGACGGGGTCGCGCCGCAGCAGCCGGCCGTCGCTGGTCGCCGCATACAGCATCGAGCCGACGGTGGTCATCGCGACGACGGACGGTGCGTTGCCGAGCGGCTCCCACGGAACGTCGAAGCCGTGGAGCGGCCGCCGCCACAGTCGTCCGCCCGCCGTCGTGCAGAACAGCGCGCCATCACACGCGGTGAGCGCAGTGACGTCGATGGCGTGACCGAGCTCGTGCCAGGCAACGTCATCGTGCGCCGGAGGCCGCCACCACAGCTTGTCGTTCGCCGTGACGGCGTACAGCCGACTGTCCCAGCTGGCCAGACCGACGACCTGCGTGGCGTGGCCGATGTGCGTCCATCCGACGTCGAGCAGGGTGCGGTGGCCGTCGAGGAACGTGGTCTCGGCGTGTAGCGCCAGCGGTCCGCGATGCCCGTACCAGGCGAACGACACGCCGCCCTCGTAGTTCTTCTTCTGCCAGTCGAGGGGGAAGTTCGTCACCTGCACGGGCTGCAGCAGCACGTCTCGCGACGGCAGGTAGGACAGCTGGCTGTTGGTGTACCCGGCGACGCTGACCCGTTCGTATGGCCACATGCCGCGGACCCGGCCAGCGAGGTCGGTGCTCACCTCGTGGCCACTGGTGACGAGTCGCCACGCCCGGCCGCCGGCACCGACGCCGATCGACTGCAACGGCGTCGGCAGCGTGCCCGCGACGGCGATGCCGAGCGTGTCCATCCACGCCGCCCACCGCTGCAGCAGTGGCTCCGGATTGCCCCGAGCGAGCTCGACATTGCCGGGGATCAGCGGCTGCAGCGGCAGCTCGACGTCGCCGAGCCGGCATGTGACCCTCCCGGCCAGCTCGTCCATCGGCCCGCCGAGCACGCCCGCGACGTCCGTGGCCAGCTGGGTGCCGACAACCTGCGTGGCGACGCCGCTGGGCGGGATGCAGGTGCCGGCATAGCCCTGCACGAAGACGGCCAGCCCGCCGGCGGTGGCTTCGATGCCGGCGCGGGCGGGGCCGACGAAGTCGCCCGAGATCAACGCGCGGTCGGCGAACGAGGTCGGGTGGCAGGCGGCGACGAACACCACGGCGATCGGCACTCCATCGCGTCCCGTGATCCGCACGACGTCGAGCGTTCGATCCAGCGGCACGCCGGCGATGACGTGACGGTCGACCGCCACGTTCGTCGTTCCTCGACCGAACTCGATCGTCGCCGGACGCAGTGCGGCGACAGCGTCGTCGACCGCACCGACGATGGCGTCCTCGAGCAACGCCAGGTAGTCGGCCCGCGCCTCGGCGACGCCGGGCTGCCACGTCGGGATGGACGCGGCGACCGGCGCTGAGTGGGTATGGCTCACGTTGAGGCACACCTGCGACCGAGCCAACCCGTGTGACGCCTCGAGGCGCGCCCTGACCTGCTCGGTCGTCGCCGGATCGAGGGCGCCGACGTCGGCCGTGATCAACACGGCGGTGCCACCGTCGTCGTCCCGGATGCACACCGCGGTGCGTCGAGCGGATCGGCGACACCGCTGCACGGTGCGGACCGGTCGCCGTACCCCCACAGCCAGATGAGTCCCGCGTCGATCCATTCCTGCGGCGGGGTGATGTTCCGCCGAGCCGCGCTCGCTTCGAAGCTCACGTGTATCCCTCCCGACGCTCAGTCGTACTCACGTGACCGACGTCGTCTCCATCAGAACACGGTGTAGCCCCCATCGACCACGATCGAGTCGCCTGTGTGGAACGTCGTCGTCGGATCGGCGAGGAAGACGGCGGCGGCGCCCATCTCCGACGGGTCCGCCCAGCGCCTGACGGGCGTGCGGGCGATGGTGGCTTCGCGAAATCGATCCCACGCGTAACCGGCTGCCGCCAGCTCGGTGATCGTCCACCCCGGAATGAGGGCGTTGACGCGGATCTGGTCTCGTGCAAGCGCGACGGAGAGGGCGCGCACGAGACCGAGCAGTGCCGTCTTGGAGGTGCCGTACGCCTCGTTGTTGGCCGCCCCGTGGATGGCGCTGGTCGATGAGACCGCGACCAGCGCACCGCCTCCGGTTGCCTGCATGTGCCGCACCGCTGCCCGCAGTGTCAGGAACACACCATCGAGGTTGGTCGCCATCACTTCACGCCATTGCTCGAGGGTGGTGTCCGCGAACCGCGTGCGCGTGCCGTTGCGCCCGGCGTTGGCGAACACGCTGTCGATCTTTCCCCCCGACCAGCGCGACCGACTCGGCGAAGCCGTCGTCAACGGCTTGCTCGTCCACCACGTCGACCGGCAGCGCCCATGACGTGATCCCGTCGGCTCGCAACTGCTCGAGTGCGCCGGCGTTCTTCTCGATGTTCCGGCCCCAGATCACGACGTTGGCACCTGCGGCGCCGACGGCGCGACCGATCGCCAGCCCGATGCCACCGTTGCCGCCCGTGATCAGGACGCTGCGTCCGTGGAGATCGGTCATGGACAGAGCATGGCCTAGCACGAACCTGTCAGTGTTTGGTAACCTGCGAGACGTGGCATCAGGAGCCCAGGCCTCGAAGCCGCCGCCACCCACCGTGCCGCTTCGATCGCTGATGATCGTCCGCGGCCCACGGACCTTCGCCCTCGACCGCGCGATCATCAAGGCGACCGGCTACTCGCTCGGCTGCTTCCAGATCGCGTTGCACCGTGGCGAGCGCTACTACCCCTCGATCGTGCTGACGACGATCGGGCGGAAGTCGGGCCAGCTCCGCGAAGCTGCCCTCCCCTACGTCGAGCGTGACGGAGAGCTCGTCGTCGTTGCGTCGCTCGGAGGCGGGCCGGCGGAGCCCCACTGGGCGCAGAACCTGCGGGCCGATTCGCGGTGCTGGGTCACCCTGGACCGGCGACGCCGCGCCGCCACGGCCCGTGAGCTGGACGACGAGGAACGGCGCCAGGCCTTGGCGCAGGCGGCGGCGACCCGCCGGTCCGTGACCGAGTACGACGAACGGGCGGCCGGCAACGGACGAGTGATGGCCCTCTTCGCCCTTCGCGTGCGATGACCGAGTCGCGCGAACGAACCACCGCCAGGACGCTGGTCAACGGCGCGGTCCGTCTCGTGTACGACCACGCGCCGGGCGAGCTCACGCCGGTCGTGCTGCTCCACGGCGGCGGCCAGAACCGCCACTCCTGGGGTGCGCTGTTCCGTCGGCTGGAGGGCTCCGGTCACGAGGTCGTGTCGATGGACCTTCGCGGCCACGGCGACAGTGACTGGACGGTTGATGGGTATCGCCTCGTCGACTACGGCACCGACGTCGAGACACTCCTGCGCACGATCGACCGGCCGAGCGTGATCGTCGGCGCATCCATGGGCGGGCTCGCCGGCCTCCACGCCGCGGCGAGGCGACCTGATCTCGTCGCCGGGTTGGTCCTCGTCGACATCACGACGCGGCCGCGGAACACCGGCACCGATCGGATCCTCGACTTCATGCAGGCCCACGCCGAAGGTTTCGAGGACATCGACCATGCCGTGGTCGCCGTCGGCGCTTACCTGTCGCACCGCGAACGGCCGCCCGACCGTGAGGGCCTGAGCCGGAACCTCCGCCAGGGTCCGGACGGGCGGTGGCGCTGGCACTGGGACCCACGGATCCTCGATGACAGCAGCCAGTCGTCCTACGACCGCGACGTGCTCGACGCGGCGGCACGGACGCTCCGGATGCCCGTGCTCCTCGTCCGCGGCGAGCACAGCGACGTGGTCAGCACCGAAGACATCGACCACTTCTGCGAACTCGTCCCGCAGACCACCGTCGCGGTGGTCGCGGGCGCACACCACATGGTCGCCGGCGATCGCAATGACGCGTTCGCCGACGTCATCGCCGGATATCTCGACGACGAGGGCTTGCGTGACAGTGCTCCCGCCGTCGCCGAACACGAAAGAGGGGTCATCCATGGAGTTCGCCGTTCGTGACACCGCCGGGCATTACGGGCAGGTCCGGCCCGATCAGCTTGCGCTGACCAACGGGGACACCGGCCATCGCCTCACATGGCACCAGCTCGATCGGCTCGTCGGTCAGCTCGCCGGCGTGCTGCGCGACGAGTACCGGATCGAGCGGGGGCATCGGGTCGGGCTCATCGCCGACAGCGACCCGAAGGTGTTCGCCTTGCAGTTCGCGTGCATGCGGCTGGGCGCCGTCTTCGTGCCGCTCAATTGGCGGCTGGCCTTCGGCGAGCTCGAGTACCAGTGCTCGGACTGCGGGATCTCACTGCTCGTCCACGACGCCACATGGTCCGACATCGCCGGCAAGCTGGCGGCCGCCGGCGGGTTCCCGACGCTGGAATGGGCGGTCGACGACGAGCCGAGCAGGTGCCGCGACCTGATGGAGCACTCGACGTACGTCGAACCGCAGACCGCGGCGTGGGACGACATCACCCACATCCTCTACACGTCGGGAACGACGGGCCGGCCGAAGGGTGCGCTCAGCTCGCACCGGTCGCTGGCGTGGCAGGCCATCAACATCGCCGGTGTCGACGAGGTCGCGGCCCCGGATGCCCACCACCTCAACCCGATGCCGCTGTTCCACGCCGGTGGGCTCAACGTCTTCTCCAACCCCATCCTGTTCTTCGGCGGCCGTGTGACCACGATGGCGCGGCTCGAACCAGCGAAGGTCATGGGGCTGTTGGGTGACCCGACACAGGGCGTCACGCACTTCACCGGGGTGCCGACCATGTACCAGATGCTGGCGACGGTGCCCGAGTTCGAGACGACCGACTACTCGCACGTTCGCCACGCCGTGTGTGCCGGCGGAATCGCCGCACCCACGCTGCTCGAGAGATGGGCTGCCCGCGGCGCTCCCCTCGAGCCGCAGTTCGGCGGCACCGAGACCGGGCCCACGGTGCTCATGCTCGATTCCCATGACCTCCAGCACACGCTGGTCGGCAGCGTCGGCCGCCCGATCCACCACACCGAGGTGCGGCTCGTCGACCCCGTCACCGGCGAGGACGTCGCCGATGGTGAGGTCGGTGAGCTGTGGGTGCGCGGGCCGAGCATCACCCCCGGGTACTGGCAGCGCCCGAACGAGGAGTTCTTCACGGACGGGTTCCTCCTCACGGGGGACGCACTGCACCGGGATGCCGACGGCTATTTCTTCTACTCCGGCCGGTTCAAGGACATGTACAAGTCCGGAGGCGAGAACGTGTACGCCGCCGAGGTGGAGGCTGTGCTGCAGACCATTCCCGGCGTGGCCGAGGTCGCGATCATCGGGATCCCCGACCCGCATTGGCACGAAGTCGGCCTGGCGATCGTCGTTGCGACCCCGGGGGCGGACATCACGCTCGACATCCTGAAGGACGCCTGCGAGGGACGGTTGGCGCGCTACAAGGTGCCCAAGCGCCTGGAGCTGGTCGATGCGCTTCCCCGCAACGTGACCGGCAAGGTGGCCAAGCCCGAGCTGAGGAAGGCCTATGTCGGCGACTGACGCCCCACCGGCGGTCGACTTCGACCACCACTCCCCCGACTTCGCGTCGTCCTGGCGCGATCAGCTGAGCGAGATGCGGGGTCGGTGCCCTGTCGGCCGGTCGACGGCCCACGGCTCGTTCCTCGTCGTGACCCGCTACGACGACATCCTGCGGATCCTCCGCGACCACAAGACGTTCGCGTCGGCGCGAGACGTGCACGGCGACGGCTGGGCCGATGCCGGCGGCGTGACCATCCCGACCAATCAGGGCCGGATGGGCTTCATGGAGATGGATCCGCCGGAGTCACTGAAGTACCGCAAGCTGGTCAACCCCTGGCTCTCGCGGGCGGCCGTGCAGCAGTACCGGCCGCGGATCGCCGAGATCGTCAGCTGGTGCATCGACCGGTTCTGCGAGCGCGGTGAGGTCGAGTTCGTCCGCGACCTCGCCAACCCGCTCCCCGCCATCGTGACGCTCGACGCGCTCGGCATCGCGCTCGACGACTGGCACGTCTACGCCGAGGCGGCGCACGGCGCGGCCTATCGCGAGCCGGGTTCGGGGCAGAAGCTCAAGTGGGTCATGCAGAACGTCCGTGACATCGTGCGCGAGGGCGCGTACGAGCCGGAGTCGCTCATCGCCTCGTGGACGGCAGCGCGCATCGACGGCGAACCGCTGGGCCCCGACATGGTCTGCGAGCTGGTCTACATGACACTCAACGGAGGCATCGACACCACCACGTCGCTGATCGCCAACTCGGCCGTGCAGCTCGATGCCGATCCCGGCGTGCGCGAGCGCCTGCTCGACGACCGCCAGTTGATCCCCTCGTTCGTACAGGAGATGCTGCGCTTCTGCGTGCCCTCGACCGGGATCGCCAGGACCTCGATGGTTGACACCGAGATCGGCGGCGTGCCCGTCCGCGCTGGTACCCGCCTGCTGCTCGTGCTGGCGTCTGCCAACTTCGACGACGACCGGTTCGAGCAGCCGAGCGAGGTGGACGTCGATCGTCAGCCGAACGTCCACCTGTCGTTCGGCTCGGGCGCCCACCGATGCGTCGGTGCCGAGCTCGCGACGGCCGAGCTGGAGGAGCTCACGGCCGAGTTGCTCCGTCGCATCCCGGACTTCCGGATCGACCAGGGCGGGGTGGATGCGTACCCGACGATGCCACTGGTCAACGGATTCATCTCGGTACCGGCGACGTTCACTCCGACAGCGCGGTCCAATGCGACGTCCACGGCGCTGCCGGTGCTCACCGAGGCGCGACTGCGGCCGGGTGGCGGTTCGGACACGGAAGGAGGCAGGTCATGACGAAGGTCGACCTGGAGGACGTCAGCGCCTACACGCTGTCCGACGCACGTCGGGAGGAGCTGCTCGCAACGGCACGCGAGTGCACGTTCACGTGGACCAGCTCGACCGGGCAACCGGTCGGCGTGTCGATGTCCTACCTCTGGCGCGACGGCGTGTTCTGGCTCGGGTGCATCGCCAACCGCAAGCGGGTGCTCGCCGTCCGCCGAGACCCTCGCGTTTCGATCGTGGTCAGCGGTGTGGGCACCGCGCTCGGGCCCAGCAAGTCGCTGACGTTCCTCGGCCGCTGCGAGGTGTTGACCGACGACGAGAGCAAGCAGTTCTTCTTCCACCAGCTCGCCGACGCGGTCTTCGGCGACCAGGAGCCGCCCAAGGCCGGCATGATCGCCACGATGGACACGCCCAACCGGGTGATCCTCCGAGTCACTCCCGACCGGCTGGTGAACAGCTACGACGGCGACGCCGTGCGCGCCGCGATGACCGCGATCCCACGGAACTGAACGCCTCGAGGCGGAGGCTCACATCGTGAACGGGGTGAAGCGCACCGGCAAGGTCTGCAAGCCGCGCACCGTGCGGGCGGGCAACCACGCCGGCTCATAGCCCTCGACGAGCGCGACGTCGGGCATCAGTCGCAGCACCTCTTCGGTGACGACCCGCATCTCGACCCGGGCGAGATGCTCGCCGAGGCACTTGTGCGTCCCCGTGCCGAACGCGAGGTGGGCCGTGTTGTTGGAGCGATCGATGTCGAAGCGCTCGGGCTCGTCGAACACGGCGTCGTCGTGGTTCGCCGAGATGTAGGCCAGGAGAATCTTGTCGCCCGGGCAGAACTGCTGCCCACCCAGCTCGGTCTCGTGGACGACCGTCCTCGCCATGCTCATCACGGGAGCTTCGTACCGCAGTGATTCCTCCACCATCGCTGGGATCCGCTCGGGGTGCTCGATGAGGTCGGCCTTGAGTCCGGGCTCGGAGAGCAGGTGGTAGAGCATCGTGCTCAGCGAGTTCACCGTGGTCTCGTGACCGGCGATCGCCAGCAGATGCGTGAACCCACGGATCTCGCGGTCGGAGAGGTGGCGGCCGTCGATCGTGGCGTTGGCGATCGCGCCGAGCACCGTGTCGTCGTCCTCCTTGCCGCGGCGTGCGAGGCACTCACCCAGCAGGAACAGCTCGAGGTCGTCGATCACCCGCTCGTGACGCGGCCATGTCGCCGCTGAAGGCAGTGGCCATCATCTCGTCGGCCCAGTCGTTGAAGCGGTACGCCTCGTCGACCGGCAACCCGAACATCACGGCGACGGCGGCCGGCGGGATCGGTCGACCGAGAACCTGGACGAGGTCGGCCTCTCCCACGCTCGGCGATCATCGCCAGGCGATCGCGGACGAGATCGCGCAGGATCTGCTCGTACGGCTGCATGGCGGTCGGCTTGAAGAACTTCTGGACGATCCGGCGATAGGCCGTGTGCTCCGGTGGATCCGCTTGGGCCGGAAGGACGGGTGCTTCGCCGTTGATGTGCGGGATCGTGATCCCCTGCGTCACGGTGAAGTGGGCGTAGTCGCGCGCCGTGTGGAGCACGTCGTCGTAGCGGGTCAGCGCCCAGAACCCGCCGAACTTCTCGCCCCGCGGGATCGGGCACTTCTGACGGAACTCCGCGTAGGTCTCGTGGAGTCGCGGCCCCATTGCGGGGTCGGAGTGGTCGAACACCGGCTGGTCGACAACGTCTTCGCTCATGACATCCGGCCCTTCGTTTCCGCGGCCGTCAAACACCGCGCTGCCCCGATCGCGCCCACCACTCTAGCAAACAATGTTTGGTAACTCAAGGTGACAGTCTTGTCATACCAAACGCTGTTCGCTAACGTCCGTGTCGTGGGGGTCGATGCTCTTCCTTTGCTGTTCTCGCCCATCGACGTCGGGCCGTTCACACTCCGCAACCGCTTGATCACGACCGGACACGGTGCGTTCCGACCGTGGGATCCGGCCGACACCGGCCAACAGTTCATCGAGTACCAACGGCGCCGCGCGGCAGGCGGCCTCGGGATGATCATCCTCCAGCCGATCTTCGTCGAGCCCGACCCGTCGTGGCCCGTGATGATGGGCGAGCGGATCGGTCGCCTGGCCGAGGCCGTGCACGCCGAGGGGGTGCGAGCGGTGCTCCAGCTCGTCAGCTTCGGCGGACAGATGAGCGCGGCGTACAACCTCGGTGGCCGGCCGCTGTGGTCGTTCAACGGCATGCAGGCGCCGGGCGGCGAGGTCGCCCACCGGATGGCCGCAGGCGAGGTCGAGCAGATGGTCGATGCGTTCGGGCGCGCCGCCCGCGTGGCCACGGAAGCAGGTCTCGACGGGGTCGAGCTGCACGGCGCGCACGGTTACCTCATCCACCAGTCGTACAGCCCGTGGGGCAACGATCGGGACGACGAGTGGGGCGACCCGCTGGCGTTCAGCCGGGCGGTGATCGCGAGGGTCCGGGAGGCGATCGGCCCGAACAAGATCGTCGGCTTCCGGATGGCCGAGTACGACGAGCGTCCTGCCGAGCAGGGGGGACTGTCGGTCGAGCGCCTGCGCCAGATCGGCAGCGCTGTCGTCGAGACCGGGATGGTCGACTACCTCAACACGAGCATCGGCAGCAAGGCGCCCGACTACGCGGCGATCGCCGTCGCCTCGTACCGAACGCGACCCGGACACGAGCTGGAGCTCACCCACGCCATGCGAGCGGCGATCGGCGCAGCCGTGCCGGTCGTCGGGGTCGGGCGCATCCTGACTGCCGAGCAGGGCGAGCAGGCCCTCGCCAACGGCGACTGCGACCTCGTCGCCATGACCCGGGGTCACATCGCCGATCCCGACATCGCGGTCAAGGTGCGCCGAGGTGACTCCCACCGCGTCCGGCGGTGCGTCGGCGCCAATGAGTGCAACGACCGCAAACTTGCCGGCTTCAACATCGCCTGCTTCCACAACCCCGACGTGGGCCGCGAGGCCCGTGGCCCCGTCACGCAGAGCGAAGAGCCGCGGCGGGTGCTCGTCGCCGGCGCCGGGCCAGGCGGCCTGAAGGCGGCGGAGCTCGCCGCCCTCCGTGGGCACGACGTCGTGATCCTCGACCGCGCGCCGGAGGCCGGCGGGGCGTTGCGGCACGTCAGAGCGACCGCCGCACGGGAGCTGTTCCACGCCGTGGACCACCTGGTCGGCGAGCTGGGACTCCTCGGTGTGCAGCTACGCCTGTCGACGAACATCGATCGAGACGTGATCGCGTCCGAGCGGCCCGACCACGTCATCGTCGCCACGGGCGCCGTCCGTGACGCGCGCGCGGCGTTCATCGGCGCCGAGCGCGTCGGGGTGTTGACGGCCGATCACGCACTCGGCGGAGACGTCGGCGCGCGGGTGCTCGTGCTCGACCGGCTCGGCGTCAACGAGGGCGCGCTCGTCGCCGAGGCGCTCGTCGCGGCCGGTCGCCAGATCACGTTCGCCACACCGTTCGACTCCTTCGCGCCGCACGCCGGCTACTCGCACCGCAAGGACCTCGCCGTGATCTTCCGCCGGGCCGGCGTCACGGTGCTCACCGACAGTGACGTCATCGAGTACGACGGGTCCGTCGTGACGATCGCCGATCCGGAAGGGGCGGTGGTGGCCAAGCTGGAGGCGGACAGCGTCGTGGCGGTGACTGCGCCAGTGCCCGAGCTCGCGCTCGTGCCGATCCTCGACGAGCTGGCCATCCCGTACTCGGTGATCGGCGACGCCGGGGCGCCGCGTGGTGTCCAGGTCGCCATGAGGGAAGCCGACGATGTCGCTCGCGCCCTCTGACGCCACGCCCCCTGACCTGCGGCTCGTGTACGAGCCGATCATGGTCGGCGACGTGGAGGTGCCCAATCGCGTCGTGCGCACCGCGCACTTCACGAAGATGTCGACCACCGGCGCACTCAACGACGACCTCGTCGAGTACCACTCGGCCAGGGCACGTGGCGGGGTCGGGCTCACGATCCTCGAAGCGACGGCCGTCCATCCGTCGAGCATCCTCGGCGCGACGACCTTCGCCCCAGATGCGGTCGAGTGGTACCAGCGGCTCATGCGAGCCGTCGAACCGCACGGCATGAAGGTGTTCGTGCAGCTGTGGCACGGCGGGCACCACTACGGCGTCGGCGGGCTGCCGGCGCGGAGCGCGTCCGACACGCCGAGCCCCGTCAACACGGCTCCACCGGTACCCCTGTCCGTCGACGAGCTCGCCGAGATCACGGCGGCCTTCGCCACTGGTGCCGCCCGTGCCATCGAGGGCGGGCTGCACGGCGTCGAGGTGCATGGTGGGCACAGCTACCTGTTCCACCAGTTCCTGTCGCCGCTCACGAACCACCGGGACGACGAGTACGGCGGATCGCTCGACAACCGCATGCGCTTCCTGGTCGACACGCTTCGCGCCGTGCGTGCCGCGATCGGTGCCGGCCCACCGGTCGGTGTACGGCTCAGCGCAGGCCAGGTTCCCGGCGACCTCGGCGAGGACGAGGTCGCCGCCGTCGCCCGGCGACTGCTCGACCTGCGGCTCATCGACTTCCTCGACGCCTCGATCGGCACGTACTACGCGACCCACTGGACGATCGCGGGGATGGAGCGTCCGACCGGCTACCAGCTTCCCTCGTCCGGACAGATCACGGCGGCCGTGCCAGAGGTCCCACGCATCGTCGCCGGGCGCTTCCGCACCCTCGCCGACGCCGAGGCGGTGCTGCGCTCCGGGCAGGCGGATCTCGTGTCGATGGTGCGCGCCCACATCGCCGACCCCGACCTCGTGCGCAAGACGCGCGCCGGACGCGCCGATGAGGTCCGCCCGTGCATCGGGTGCAACCAGGGCTGCCTCGCCCGCACCTCGGGCGTCGACCTCAGGCTCGGTTGCGTCGTGAACCCGGCGATCGGGCGCGAGGCCTCGCTGAGCGAGGACCTGATCGGCCGGACCTCGCGACCTCGCCGTGTCGTGGTCGTCGGCGGCGGTCCGGCGGGGCTGGAGGCAGCGAGGACCGCCGCCCTCCGGGGCCACGATGTAGTGCTCCTCGAGGCGCGGCGACGAGCTCGGCGGGACAGCCCGCGTCGCAGCGCGTGCTCCGCACCTCGACGGCGTCGCGGACATCGTCGAATGGCTCGGACACGAGGTCTGCCGCCTCGGCGTCGACGTGCGGACCGCGATCTGCGCCGAGGTGGAGACGATCGACGCGCTCGAGCCCGACATCATCGTGATCGCCACCGGCGCGCCCGCCGATCGATCGGGGATCATGACCATGACGCCCGGCGAGCCGGTCACGGGCACCGACCTGCCGCACGTCCTGGTGTCGACGCAGCTACTCGACAGGGACCCCTCGACGCTCGGTCGATCAGCGTTCGTCTACGACGACGTCGGCCAGTACGAGGCAGTCGCCGTCACCGAGCACCTACTGATCCACGGCTGCGACGTCACGGTCGCCACCCGTCACTCCATGTTCGCGCCCGCTGCCGACGCGTCGCACCGGCTCGGCGCCGCGCTCGATCGGTTCGGTCACCACGACGGTCGCTTGCAGGCGCTGATGGTCCGCGCGCAGCTGCGATCGATCGGTCCAGGGGCGGTCCGCGTCAGGCCAGCCGGTCGCGCCGACGACGTCGAGGTCGCCGCCGACACCGTCGTGCTCGTGACGCATCGACGGGGCGGCGACGTGCTGTCGACGGCACTCCGGGAGCGCGGACATGAGGTCGTCGTCGTGGGCGACGCACTCTCGGGTCGTGACCTCCAAGCGGCGATCCGCGAGGGGCACGTCGCCGGACGCAGCATCGCGTAGCGCACTGACGCGCTCGGCGTCACACCTGCGGGCGGGTGAACCGGCTGGTCGCCCCACCATCGACGACCAGCACCTGACCCGTGATGAAGGACGCATCGTCGGACAGCAGGAAGGCAACGGCGTGGGCCACGTCGGTGACCTGCCCGAGGCGGGGGATCATGTTCGTCGACACGATCGCCTGCTTGAGCTCGTCCGGGACGACACTGATCGCCGGCGTCTCGATGACGCCCGGCGCGACGGCGTTGCAGCGCACGATATCGGTCGCCGTACGACGAGGCGACCACGCGGGCCAACGCCATCAGCGCACCCTTCGTGCTGGCGTACGCGGCTCGATCGGGAGGCGCCGTGATCGCCGTGATCGACGACGTGAACACGATCGAGCCTCCTCCCTGCTCGAGCAGCGAGGGCAGGACGTGCTTGGCGGCGAGCATGCCGCCGCGCAGGTTCACCGACATCACCTGGTCCCAGAGGTCGACGTCCATCTCGAGGAGGTCGACATCCGCCCGTAGCACCTCGGCGCTGAGCAGAGCCGCGTTGCTGTGCAGCAGCGTCGGCGGACCGAGCTCGTCCCGCACTCGACGGATCGCATCGACCCACTGCTGCTCGGAGGCCACATCGAGCGGCACGGCCATGGCCACACCGCCCGCCGCGGTGATCTGTTCCACGACTGATGCTGAGCCGGACGCGTCGATGTCGGCGACTGCGACGGCGCCGCCCTCCGCGGCGAGCTGCCGCGCGACTCCTGCTCCGATGCCGGATGCGGCCCCCGTGACGACGGCGATCTTGCCCGTGAACCTCATAACGCCCCCTTTGCCGACCGGCCTGAGACCGAATAATATCTAACAGCGTTTGGTCACTATGACGAAGGGGGCACCATGAGCCAACCCGCGCCTGACTGGGTGGCGTACCACGCCACCCGCAGCCCCCATTCGCTCGCCCTGGAGAGCGTCGACACCGGTGCCACGCTCACCTGGGCTGCGCTCGAGCAGGAGGTCGCCCGAGTGGCCGGCTACCTGCCAGCCTCGGGATCTCGCCGGGCGACCGGATCGTCCTCGTGGCCGAGAACGACCTGCGCGTCTTCGTCCTGCAGTTCGCCTGCATGCGGCTCGGCGCGCTCCTCGTCCCGCTCAACTGGCGACTCGCGCCGTCCGAGCTGGAAGCGCTGTGCGCCGACGCCGAGCCGCGAGCTCGTCGTGCACGACGGTGCGTGGGCGGACGTCGGCCAGCAGCTGGCCGATCTCACCGGCGCCGCGTCGACGGCGTGGCAGGCCCACGCGGGTGTGCCTGACCTCGACGCCGGGGCGGCCGACGCGCACGGCCGATGCCCGCCGTCGGCAGACCGCATCGTTCGACGACCCGACGCACATCCTCTACACCTCGGGGACGACCGGACGCCCGAAGGGCGCCCTCGTGACGAACGGGACGCTGTTCTGGCAATGGGCCAACGCCGTCCCGGTGAGCGCCCTGACGGGCTATGGATCGAAGTACCTCGACCCGCTTCCGCTGTTCCACGCCGGCGGCCTGACGACGCTGGCCGCACCGGTCCACCGCTCGGGCGGGTGCGTGGCGGTCGCCCGGCGCTTCGACCCCGAGCAGTGCCTGGCGTGGCTCTCCGACCCGGCCCACGGCGTCACCCATTTCAACGCGCCGCCGATCATGTGGCAGGCCATGTCGGAGCTCCCGGCGTTCGACGACGCCGACCTCTCGCGGATGCATCACGCCCACGTTGCCGGCTCGGTCATGCCGGTCGAGCTCTTCACGCGGTGGCACGAACGGGGTCTGGGCATCCAGCAGCACTACGGCGGCACCGAGATGGGACCGTCGGCAACGGCCCTCCCGGCCACCGACGTCGTGAGGAAGATCGGATCGTGCGGCCTGCCGGTGATGCACACGAGAGTGCGACTGGTCGATGAATCGGGCGAGGACGTACCCACGGGGCGACCGGGCGAGATCTGGCTGGACGGGCCCAGCGTGACGCCTGGCTACTGGCGACGAGGCCGTCCCGAGGAGTCGTTCGACGGGCGGTGGTTCCGCACCGGCGACGGGGCGACCCGGGACGACGACGGGTACTTCTTCATCGCCGACCGCCTGAAGGACATGTTCAAGTCGGGCGGTGAGAGCGTGTTCCCTGCCGAGATCGAGCGCATCCTCATGGAGCTCCCGGCGGTGGCCGAGGTGGCCGTGATCGGGGTGCCCGACGCCCGCTGGGGCGAGGTCGGAAGGGCCATCGTCGTCCCGAGCGACGGTGCCGAAATCAGCCTGGACGAGGTCAGCGCCAAGCTCGACGGGCGTGTCGCCCGGTACAAGATCCCCAAGTCGCTGACGTCGGTGGCCATGCTGCCTCGCAATGCGCTGGGGAAGGTGGACAAGAAGGCGCTCCGTGCGCAGCACGGGGGCTGAGATGGCGTCGACATCCTCACCTCCGAGCGACCGCTTCGACGGACGAGTGGCGATCGTGACGGGCGGCGCGTCCGGGATCGGCGCCGCCACGGCCCGCCTGCTGGCGGCTCGAGGAGCGGCCGTCGTGGTCGCCGACGTGCAGACGGATGCGGCGGCCAGCCTCGCCGCCGAGCTCGCCCCCGACGCATCTGCCGTCACGCTCGACGTGTCCGATCCGGAGGCGTGGGCGGCCGGCGTCGCGCACCACCCTCGACCGCCACGGCCGCATCGACGTCCTCGTCAACAACGCCGGCGCCTTCGCCCTTGGATCGCTGGTGGACACGCCGGTCGAGACGTTCGAGCGGTTGGTCTCGGTCAACCAGCTCGGCTGCTTCCTCGGCATGAAGTCCGTCGTCGGACCGATGCGCGCCGTTGGTGGCGGCGCCATTGTGAACACCGTGTCGGCGGCCGGCCTGCGGGGCAACGCCGGCCTCTTCGCCTACACCGCGACGAAATGGGCGCTGCGCGGCATGACGCGCAGCGCCGCCGTCGAGCTCGGTGTGCACGGGATCCGGGTCAACGCGGTGCTCCCCGGAGCGGTCGACACGCCGATGACCAGGCCGCAAGGTGCCGATGCGCCGGGCCGCCAGGAGTTCTTCCGGTCGCTCCCGGTACCCCGCCAGGGCGAACCCGGGGACATCGCCGAGATGATCTGCTTCCTCGCCTCCGACCGGTCCGCCTACTGCACCGGCGCTGAGTTCGTCGTCGATGGCGGCCTCACGGCCGGTGCCGCCAACCCACCTCGCCGCGACGACGAGTGACGGGAGATGACCATGGTCCGACCGCTGCGCCGCGTGTTCGAGCCCTACACGCTCGGCAACGTCGAGCTCAAGAACCGCATCGTTCGCGCCGCCCACGGCACCGGCCTCCCGGTCGGTGGCCTCGTGAGCGACGAGCTGCTGGCCTATCACGAGGCCCGCGCCCGCGGCGGCGTGGCGATGACGACGCTCGAGGTCGCCGGGGTGCATTGGTCCTCACCCGGCTACCTCGATGTGTCGTCGGATCGCTGCCTTCCCGGGTTGCGGCGGATGAGCGACCTGGGCCACGCCCATGGCATGAGGGTGTTCCAGCAGCTCTGGCACGCCGGCCCGAACGTCATGCCGGTCGACGGTTCGGCACCCTGGTCAGCGTCGTACGTGCCCGGCCCCGAGCTCGGCCTCATGCCGCACGTCATGACGGTCGGCGACATCGAAGAGCTCGTCGCCGCGTTCGCCACCGGCGCAGCGCGCGTCCGCGAGGCGGGGCTCGACGGCGTTGAGGTCCACGGTGGTCACGGGTACCTGTTCAGCCAGTTCCTCTCCAGCGTGACCAATGAGCGCGACGATCGGTACGGCGGGACATTGGAGAGCCGGGCCCGACTACTCACCGAGACCATGCTCGCGATCCGCAAGGCCGTCGGCGACGACTTCGCCATCGGCGTCCGGCTCTCGCATCAGGACCCCCAACCGGATGCGGCGCCTGATTTCGACCTCGCCGAGCTCACCACGCTCCTCGAGGAGTCATGTGCCCTCGACTTCGTGAACCTGTCGTACGGGTCCTACTACCAGCTCGACAAGCTGATCGGCTCGACGATCGAGCCCCACGGGTACATGATCCCGGTGATCGAGAAGGCCGCCCGGGCGGCCACGTCCAGCACCATCGTCACGGGGCGGTTCCTCTCCCTCGACGACGCCGAGGGCGTGCTCGAGACCGAGCTGGCCGATCTCGTCTCCCTCGTGCGGGCGATGATCGCCGATCCCGACCTCATCACCAAGACCACGGCGGGCCGGGTCGCCAACGTCCGCCCGTGCATCGGCTGCAACCAGGGGTGCACCGGCGGCAACAAGACCCGCGGCTTCCTCAACTGCACCGTGAACCCGGGAGCGGGCAAGGAGCTCCGGCTCGGTGACGACCACATCGCGACGACCACCTCGCCACGGCGGATCGTCGTCGTCGGCGGAGGCCCCGCCGGGATGGAGACGGCGCGAGCCGCTGCGCTCGCCGGTCACTCGGTGGTGCTCTTCGAGCGCGAGCAGGAGCTCGGCGGTCAGCTCCGCTTCCTCCGCGGCGCCCCAACGCGGGCCGAAGTCGCCTCGCTCATCCCGTACTACGAGGCCGAGCTCGAGCGCACCGGCGTGGACGTCCGGCTGGGCGTCGCAGCAGACGCCGGCACGGTGATGGCAGCGTCAGCGGACGTCGTGATCGTCGCCACGGGCTCGACTCCCAGGCGAGACGGCTTCCAGATGCTGCGGCCAGGTCAGGCCGTGCGAGGCCTGGACGCCGTCGACATCCTCACCAGCTGGGACGTGCTCGCCGGGATGTCCGTCGGCGAACGTGTGCTGGTCCTCGACGACGTGGGCCACTACGAATCGATGGACGTCGCCGAGCACCTCACCGACGGCGGTTCCCACGTCCACTTCGTCACCCGCTACGC
The DNA here is from genome assembly GCA_963774635.1 of uncultured Acidimicrobiia bacterium. Lineage (GTDB taxonomy): Bacteria > Actinomycetota > Acidimicrobiia > Acidimicrobiales > Ilumatobacteraceae > JALZMG01. The sequence continues at coordinate 36,618 of CAVZFS010000022.1, read as the reverse complement.
GAACATCGGCGCCCGCCTCGAGATGCGATGGGACATGGTCGGCCAACCGCACCTCAGGCGGCTGCTGGGGACGGGTCGGTTCGAGCTGCACCCGCGCAGCATGCTCGTCGGCGTCGGGCCGGGAACGGCGGACGTCGCGTTGATCGATCACCCCGCGTCGGAGCGCAGCCTGGCCGTCGACACGTTCGTGCTGATCTCGGGGAACGTCCCGGAGCCGGCGCTGCCGGAAGCCCTCCGTACGGAGGGCGTCGAGCTGCGCGTCGTCGGGGACGCCGTATCGCCACGGCACCTCGAGGCGGCGATCACCGAGGGTCAGGTCGCGATCAGCTCACTCGAGCCCGGCTGGGTCAGACCGGCACTGAGGTACGGCCACGCCGGCGCCTCGCTGTGACGCCGGCGGACCGTGGTGAACGTCGGTGGACGGTGACGGTGCGGTCGGTCAGCTCTCGAACGGGTTGACGAAGTCACCCTGCTGCACGTACGTGCCGCCCTCGATGTTGGCGACGATGGCCACGAAGTTGCGGGCCTGCGGGAACTCGGCGGGCGCCTCCAGAGACCCGTACGGCGGGATGATCTCGCCGAGGTCGACCGGCTCGGTCAGGTTCTGGAGCTCCGCGGTGAGGCTCGCCGCGTCGACCGTGTCGAGCCGCTCCGCCAGATCGGCGAAGAGGTTCACCGACGCCCATGCGTTGAGGCCGAGCTCGTCGAGGCGGATGTCTGGCTGGCGGGCCGTCATCTCCGCGGTGTACTGATCGATCGTCGCGTTGCCTTCGGTGACGACGGGGACGAGGCGGAAGCCGATGAGGATCCCCTCGGCATCTGCGCCAAGGGCGTCGATCGCCGGCTGGGGGATGTGGCTCGAGCTCGTCCCGATGATCCCTTGGAAGCCCGCTTGGCGCAGGGCCTGGACGATCTTCGGAGCCTGATCGACGACGGTCGTGATCGCGACGGCGTCGGTACCACCCTCGAGTGCCGTCGCGACGACGGCCGAGAAGTCGACTGTGTCGGCGGTCGTGTAGTGGATGGCGGGCGTCGCACCGCCAGCGGCCTCGATCGCCACGGCCTGCGTGTCACCGGCGACGACCGACGATGCGGTATCGGTGGTGATGACGGCGAACTTCGTTCCGCCGGCGTCCACCATCGCCTTGCCCACGCCATACAGCAGCCCGGTGGCGCCGCCGTGCAACGGCCACGAGTTCGGGTCCTCCAGCTCGATCACGCCGCTCGAACCCATCCCGCCCAGCCATGGGATGCCTGCCTCGGCGAGCACGGGAAGGATCGCCGGCGCCTGCTGAGTGACACCACCGAGCGCGGCGACGGCGCCGATCTCGCCGGCCCGCCGGGCGCACGCCGATGCCTCGTTGGGATCGGAGCGGTCGTTGCAGAACTCGACCTCGACCGGCCGGCCGTTGATGCCGCCGGCCTCGTTGAGGGCCTCGACCCGGACCTCGATCGCGGTTTGGGTCCACGGCACCGACAGCGTCGGGCTCTCGAAGCTGCCGATGCCGATGACCTGGATCGGCTCACCGGTCGCCGGCCCGCCCGACGTCGTGTCGGGAGCTTCGGTCGTGTCGGACGCTTCGGCGGCGGTCGTCTCCGCACCAGCGGTCGTCTCCGTCGCGGCGGTCGTCTCGGCGCCCGCCGTCGTCGCAGCTGCATCCGTCTCCGCCGGTGCGGACGTCGCTGCGGACTCGCCGCCATCGTCATCGTCGCCCCCACATGCCGACGCCAGCGCCGAGCGCGAGCACGGCGCCAACGAGCGCCGTTCGACGGTGTGTTCTCATCGATATCCCCCTGACTGGATGGTCCGCCAGCGGCGGCGGAGTCCCCCAAACCTAACGTTATATGGTTAGTTATTCAACACCGCTTGCTGCAAAAACCTGATGGTGTTAGGTTCGCTCCTGGGAGGCGCCATCGGCGCCCACCCACGAGTTGCGGTCCATCAACTGAATGGGGGAAACCATGATCAAGGGGACTCGCCGGGCTGCTGTCGCCCTCCTCGCCGTGCTCGGCCTCGCCGCCGCATCGTGTGGCGGCGACGACGATGCTGCCGATTCCACGGACGCGGCGACCGATGCCGAGACCACCGCGCCAGCGGACGCGACAGAACCATCGGCGGCCGCCACCGAACCGGCCGACGCGGCGACGACCGCGCCCGAGGACACGGCCGTCGACACCACAGAGGCCGAGGGTGACACGACGACCCCCGCCGGCCCGGCGAGCGGCGAGCCCATCAAGATCATGACGATCGCCACGCTCGAGAGCCCCAACTTCTCGGTGCCGCAGGTGCAGACGGCCGTCGAGGCCCGGGTCAACGCGATCAACGAGGCGGGCGGCGTCAACGGCCGGCCACTCGAGGTCGAGTTCTGCAACGACCGCTTCGATCCCAACGAGGCCGCAGCATGCGCACGGCGCGCCGGTGAGATCGGCGCGGTCGCCGTGCTTGCCGGGACCACGCCGCAGGCGCAGGCGATCTTCCCCGTGCTCGCCGAGGCAGGCATCCCATGGGTCGGCGGCAGCGGCACCGCGGGCGCGATCGAGTTGCAGGATCCCATCTCGTACCCGATCATCGGCGGCTCGCCGGCGATGCTGATCGGGGTTGGTCGGGCCCTCGTCGAGCAGGGCGGACCGAACGTCGCTGTCATCACGACCGACAACGCCGCCTCCCAAGCCGGCAGCGACGCCGTGTCGCAGGGCATCGAAGTCGCCGGCGGCACGGCGCAGGTGTTCCCGGCACCGCTCGACACGGTCGACTTCTCCGGCATCGTCGCCACCGCCCTCGCCACCCAGCCCGACGCCGTGGCGATCACGACGCCACCCGAGCCGGCCCCCAAGGTCGTGCAGTCGCTGCGCCAGGCGGGCTACCAGGGACTCATCGGATCGCCGTCCAGCCTCCTCCCACCCGCATCGCTCGAAGCGCTCGGTGCTGACGCCGAAGGTGTGATCCTCGGCTACCGCATGGTCCCCACCACGAACACGGAGAACGAGACCGTCGCCCAGTTCCTCGAGGAGATCCAGGCCGAGCAGGCCGATGTCCGCATCGACGAGCTCGGCCTCAACGCGTGGACGGCGGTGAACTTCCTCGCCGACGTCGCCGGAGAGCTCGACACCGTCGACGGAGCGAGCATCATGGCGTACCTCGACGATCTGCCCGCGCCGATCGAGCTCGGCTCGGTGCCGCCCTACGGCTCGGGCGAGGCGCCGGAAGAGTTCCCGCGGGCCGTCAACTTCGTCGCCATCCTGGGTCAGATCCAGGACGGCCAGGTCGTCCAGTCCGGCGACTTCTTCGACCCGCTCGCCCCCTGAGCGCAGATCGGTGACGGGATCCTCGCCGCGAGGCGGGGTCCCGTCACGAAATGCGCAGTCGGTGGGTCAGGAGTAGGCCAGGTCGTCACGATCGCGACGACCGCGCAGCATCCGGGACAGATCGCTGTACAGCCGCCACGGGCGGACGGCGTCGCTGTTGTAGCTGTCGATGACAACGGCCCGATGGGCGATCGCCCATCGCCCGTCGCGACGCTCGAATCGGTCGATGTACCGCCCATAGACAGTGTCCTGGGTCAGGACGCCATCCGGCTCGTGGGTGTGGACGGCGATGTAATACGCCTCGCTGCGGGCGGTGTCTCCGTCGATGTCGATGAGCACGTTGCCGATCGTGTGCGAGGTGGACAGGTAGTGCTCGCGCAGGACGTTCATGACCGTGTCGACGTACTCGTCACGCGACGCCCTGATGTGACCGTGGTCGTCGAAACCGTCTTCGTGGTAGGCGGACCGCATCAGCTCGGCGTCGAGGCGGTCGGCCCCGCGGCAGTACCGGTAGATGACCTCGCGAATCGCCTGCTTGTCGAGCAGCTCCTGGACCGCCGGATCGCGAGGCTCCTGATCCATTCCGGTCACTCGCTCGCCTCGCCGAACCGCGAGCGCAGCTCGGCCTTGATCACCTTGCCGGTCACGTTTCGCGGCAGCGGCTCGTCGAGGACGACCACGCTGGCCGGGATCTTGAACTTCGCCAGCCGTGGGGCGCAGAACTGGCGGATCGACTCGAGGTCGACCTCCGACCCGGCCGCCGGGACGACCACGGCGCGCCCAACCTCGCCCCATCGCGCATCGCGCACCCCGATGATGGCCACCTCGGTCACGGCGGGATGTTCGATCAGCACGGCTTCGACCTCCGCCATGAACACGTTCTCGCCGCCGGACTTGTACATCTCCTTGTAGCGACCGGTCATGTAGAGGAACCCGTCCTCGTCGGCCCGCACGGCGTCGCCGGAGCGGAACCAGCCGTCGTGGAAGGCTCCGTCGATGTCCACGTCGCGGCGCCAGTAGCCCTTCGTGATCGCCGGACCGCTCACCCAGACCTCGCCGATCTCGCCGACCGCGGCGTCCTCACCGTCCTCGTTGACGACACGCAGGTGGGTGTGCTGGACGGGGATGCCGAGTGACGTCGGCTTGCGCAGCGCGTCGGCCGGCGGCACGTTGGTGGCCGACGGACCCATCTCGGTCGCGCCGTAGCCGGAGCAGCAGATGAGCCCCCGCTCGGCGAAACCGTTCATCAGGTCCGGGGCCAGATAGCCGCCGCCGACCTGGCCGAGCACCATCGTCGAGTAGTCGCCGTGGTCCGGTTGGCCCGCCATCACCTGGTACATCGCGGGCGCTCCCGAGAAGTGGGTCATCCGGTTGGCCGGGTCGCTGATCGTGCGGACGGCCAGCTCGGGATCGAACCGCCGCGCCACGACCACGCGCCCACCGTTCATGAGCACCGGGTTGGTGATGGCATTGAGGCCGGCCGCGTGGAAGAACGGCAGCATGGCGAGATGCCGGCTCTCGCTCGTGATCGTCATCGGCAACGTCACGTTGGCGGCATGGGTGACGAGCGAGGCGAACGTGCAGATGGCCGCCTTCGGCATGCCGGTGGTGCCGGACGTGTACAGGAGCTGGGCGGTGTCGTCGAGCAGGTTCAGTCGGCGCGCCCGCAGCGGCTCGGCCTGGGCGAGCAGCTCGCGCAGGTCCGCTGACGATCCGCCGTCGCCGGCGTCCCATCCGCCGATCCGCGGCACGCCGGTCGCCTCGACCAGCGAGTGGGCCAGCTCGGCGTACGGTCGGTCGTGGAGCAGCACCGCCGGCTCGATGTCCTTGCAGCAGAACTCGAGCTCGGGCGCGGCGAGTCGCCAGCTGTACGGCACGAACATGGCCCCGATGCGGAAGCAGGCGAACTGCAGGTAGAGGACCATCACGTCGTTCTCTGCCAGCACCGCCACCCGATCGCCCTGGCGCACGCCGAACTCGCCCGCCAGCACACCGGCGAGCCGGGCAACACGGTCTTCGAACAGCGCCCACGAGACCTCCTCGCCCGTCTCGAGGGACTCGATGGCGATCGCGTCGCCACGAACGCCCGCGTGGTAGGCGACGAGATCGGTCGCGTAGTCAGCCATGGTCGGGCGCTTCCTCCATGTCGGGATTCGGGTAACGAGCAGTGATCCCGCCGTCAACCACGAGCACGTGTCCGGTGATCATGGCCGCGTCGTCCGACAGCAGGAAGGCGACGGCGTTGGCGATGTCAGCGGCGTCGGCGAACCGCGGGATCATCGACGTGCCGATCAGCGCTCGCCGCAGCGTGGGATCGACATCCCGTGTCGCGCGGGTCTCAACCGGTCCGGGGGCGACGACGTTGCAGCGGACGCCGAACCGGCCGTTGGCAGCCGCGACCCCTCGTGCGAAGCCGATCAGCGCCGCCTTCGACGTCGCATACGCCAGCCGATCGGGCTTGGCGAGGAGAGCGGTGATGGACGACGTGATCACGATCGCGCCCCGACTGCGCTCGCGGATCGACGGGACCACCTGACGGCAACCGAGCATGGCGCCGCGCAGGTTGACCGCCAGGACCCGATCCCAGTGGCCGACAGCCATCGCGTCGAGGGTGGTGTCCCCCGCCAGGCCGTCAGCGTCGATGAACGCCGCGTTGCTGTGCAGCAGATCGATCGGCCCGAGCTCTGCTTCGACCTTTCCGGCGCACTCGGCCCACTGGTCCTCGTCGGACACGTCGAGGGCAACGGCCAACGACCGCGCACCCGCGCTTCGAAGCTCGTCGGCCACGACGTCGGCGGCCTGACCGTCGACGTCGGCCACTGCTACGGCGGCGCCGTCCTCGGCCAACCGCCGAGCCGTTGCCGATCCGATGCCGCCCGCACCGCCCGTGACGATGGCGACCCGGCCGTCGAACCGGCTCACCGCTCACCGTCCTGCGGCCAGAGGGCGACGATCGTGTCTTCGGCCTCGCGGATCGCGACGAGCGCCCCGCGGGCAGCCAGGGCATCGCCGATGATCCGGACCGGCACACCCAGCCCCGTCGCGTCCGCGTGCAGCGACGTGTTCGGCGTCGGGTGGGTGCCGACGACGACTGCATCGGCCTCGACCTCGTCGAGAACCAGACCGTCGTGGTCGATGATCGTGACCACGCCGTCGTGGTAGCGGCGCACGTCGGCATCGCTGTAGGTGGTGGCGAGCGGCGACCGGCGGAAGATGTCGCGTAGGTCGAGCCGGTGGGTGTACCCGGCGGTGGGGTGCAGCCGCTCGTAAGGCGTCACGAAGACGACTTCCGTTCCCCGACCGATGAGCACCTCGCCGACGAGCGCCGCCTCGTTGCTGCCCATGCGATCGAGCACGACGGCCCGCTTCGGCGGCAGTTCCAACGCAAGCGCCTGATCGACGGTCAACGCGCCCGGCCCGTCGGAGCCCTCGAAGGCGGTGGCGGTCGCCGGCTCGGCGCCGGTGGCCAGGATCACGGCATCGGGCCTGAGGTCGCGGACGTCGTCGAGACCCACGCGTGTGCCGAGTCGCAGGTCGCCGCCGCCCACCTCGATCTCGTTGACGAGCCACTGCACCGAGCCGTAGAGGGACGACGCCGCTGTACCCCGAACCCAGCGGAGCCGGCCGCCGGGCTCGTCCTCGGCGTCGACCACGGTGGCGGTGTGGCCATGCCGGATCACCGCCTCGGCGGCCTTGAGACCAGCCGGGCCGGCGCCGACGATCACGACGTGGCGGGCGCGGGCCGCGGGTCGGATGGCGATCTGCGTGAACTCGCGACCCATGTCCGGGTTGTGGAAGCAGGCGACGACCTTGCCGTCGACGCGCCGGTCGACGCACTCGTTGGCCCGGACGCACTGGCGGACCCGAGCGTCGTCACCCCGCTTCAGCTTGTTCACCAACTCGGGATCGGCGATGTTCGCCCGCGTCATGCCCACGAGATCGCAATCCCCTCGCTGCAGCGCGGCTTCGGCGTTCTCCGGCCGGGTGACTCCACCGACGCCGATCAACGGGACTCGGGCGTCGATCGCCTTGCGCAAGCGGGCGGCCAGCGGGATGTCGAAATCGGCCGGATACCGGTACGAGGCCACGGCCGGTTGGGAGTACGCCGGCGCCTTGATCCCGATGCTGAAGTCGAGGAAGTCGACATCACCGGTGTCCACGATGCGATTGGCGATGTCGAACAGCTCGCCTTCGTCCTGATGGCCTTCGTCGGGCCGGAGCAGGTCAGCGGCGGTCGTGCGGTAGCCGAGGAGCTTGTCGGGACCCATGGCCTGACGGACTGCCGCGATGACCGCCCTGCTGAACGCCAGGGGTTCGCCCCACTCGTCGTCACGCCCGTTGCCCCACGGCGCGTACGACTGGTTGAGCAGGTAACCGTGCGCTCCGTGCAGCTCGACGCCGTCCATCCCCGCCTCGGCGACGACCCGTGCCGTCTGCGCGTAGGCCTCCACCATCAGGCCGACCTCCTCGGTCGTCATCTTGTGACTGGCCTCGCCGAACTCATCCTTGGCGCCGTTGAGCGACCACATCGGCTGCCCGCCGAGCAGCACCGCCGAACCGATCTGGGCGCCGAAGTTGACGATCTGCAGGACGGCGACCGCGCCCTCGGTCTTGATGGCGTCGGCGAGCTCGACGAGGCGGTCGCTCATGCTCGCCGGCCAGTCTCCGTACGGCTGGACGATGATCGGCTGGCAGATCAGCATCGCCACGCCGCCGGCAGCGCGACGGCGGCAGTACTCGACGTACTGGACGTGTGAACCCGGGATCGGTGCCCACGGCTGGTAGATGCTGTGAGCAGTGGTGACCACCCTGTTGCGCAGCTCGAACGAGCCAACCCGGATCGGGCTGAGCAACATCGAATAGTCCCCGACCTGCGCCATCGCAGCCTCCTCCTCAGCACGCCACGCTCGCTGCCGCGGCATGCGACCCCTTGATGGGCGTAACCTACCATAGTTCGGTTATGATCAACACCTGGGGCTGAACGGCAGATCCGGCCGTTCGAACCGATTAACCAAACTGCGTTAGACTAACCCCTGTCTCGGCTCTGATCGGGGGAACCTTGGAGACGTTCGACCACCACACCGAGGAGTTCGCGCAGCGCTGGCCGGAGATCTTCGCCGAGGCACGGACGGGATGCCCGGTGATCGAGTCGCCGCTGTACGGCGGGTACCGAGTGCTGACTCGTCACGCCGATGTGCAGGCGCTGTACCGCGACTTCAAGCACTTCACGTCCGCCAGGACGTTCGACGAGCACGGCGAACTGGCTGGCGGCGTGTCGATCCCACCGCAGATCTTCCGGGTCGGCTTCCTCGAGATGGATCCTCCCGAGTCGACCAAGCTCCGGCGGCTGCTCAACCCGTGGTTCACGGCGAAGGCGGTCGATGCCGGGCGCGGCCGCATCCAGGAGTCAGCGTCGTGGGCCATCGACAGCGTCATCGAGCGCGGCACGTGCGACGTGATGGTCGATCTCGCCAGCCCGTTCCCGAGCCTGCTGTTCCTCGATCTGCTCGGCATCCCGGTCGACCGCTGGAAGGCGTACAAGGAGATCACCGACCGGGTGACGGCGCAGAGCCCCGACGCCCGCATCGGCCTGGACTCGATGCGTGCCGACGTCGAGGCCGAGGTCCGCCGCCAGCGCGAGGACGGCGGCGCAGGTCTGATCGCCGACCTGGTGCGCGCCGAAGTGGACGGCGACCCGATCAGCCACGAGCTCGCCACCGAGCTGGTGTACATGCTGCTGCTCGGCGGCACAGGCACCACGATCACGACGATCGCCAACACGCTCCGCCACCTCGACCTGCACCCCGACGACCGCGCTCGCATCATGGAAGACCGCACGCTGTTGCCGGCGGCGATCGAGGAGATCATCCGCTTCTACGCCCCGGCGATGGGCCTCGCCCGCAACGCCACCGAAGGTGCCGAGATCGCGGGGTGCACGTTCCACGCCGGCGAGCGAGTGATCGGTTCGATCGCGTCGGCGAACCGGGACGAATCGGTGTTCGACGACGCCGAGCGAGTGGACTTCGCCCGCTCCCCCAACCCGCACCTCAGCTTCGGCACCGGACCGCACAAGTGCATCGGCGCCGACTTCGCCCGGGCCAGCATCGAGCTGTTCATCAACGAGGTGCTCGATCGGCTCCCCGACTACCGGATCGACCACGATGCCGTGGTCCCCTATCCGCGCACGCCGCAGGCCACGGGCTACATCACGATGCCGATGACGTTCACGCCAGGTGCCCGGGTGCAGTACGGCACCGACGCTGAACCGATGTTCACGGCACCCCGGATCCGCTCGGACCCGTCCGCCGTCGACCAGCCGGCCTGACGGCGGCGCCCCCTCAGGTCTCCACGACAACACCAGCAACGACGAGATCATCGATCTCCGCGTCGCTGCGCCCCAGCTCGGCCAGCACCGCTCGGCTGTGCACTCCCGGCCGCTCTGGCGGCGCCGGTGTCGCGGGGATGCTCCGACTGAACCGCGGCGCCGTTCCGGGCTGGCGCACGCCGGCCACCTCGATGAACGCCCCGCGAGCCACGTTGTGGCGGTGGGCGGCAGCCTCGTCCATCGTCAGGACCGGTGCGAAGCAGACGTCGGTGCCCTCGAGCAGCTCACACCAGTCTGCGCGGGTCCGTTCTGCGAACACCGCCTCGAGCCGTTTGCGTAGTTCCGGCCACGCGCGCGGATCGAGCCGGCTGACCGGGTCCACACCGAGGTCGACGCCGAGCCGATCGACCAGTTCCGCCCAGAACTGCGGCTCGGCGGCGGCGATCGAGATGTGGCGTCCGTCCCGACAGCGGTAGACGCCGTAGAACGGCGCGCCACCATCGAGCACGTTGGCCTGGCGCCGGGACGGGTCGAACGTGCCTGCCGCGAGCATCCCCCAGTAGCTCGCCATCATCAACGCCGCGCCGTCGACCATGGCCGCATCGACAACTTGTCCCTGGCCGCTGTGCTGACGATCGAAGAGGGCGGCGAGCACACCAAGGGCGAGCAACATGCCCCCGCCGCCGAAATCGCCAACGAGGTTGAGCGGCGGTACCGGGTCGTCCACAGTGCCGATGTGCTCCAGCACGCCGGCGAGCGCGATGTAGTTGATGTCGTGGCCGGCTGCCTGCGCCAGCGGACCCTCCTGGCCCCACCCGGTCATGCGGCCGAAGACCAGCCTCGGATTGATGGCCAGCAGGGCATCGGGACCGAGACCCAGCCGCTCCATGACCCCGGGGCGGAAGCCCTCGATCAGCACGTCGGACGCTGCTCACCAGGTCGTGGATGACCGCACGGCCGGCCTCAGCCTTGACGTCGACGACCAACATCCGCCGGCCTCGGTTGAGCAGGTCGGTCGTCGGATCGGCACCCACCGGGTCCGCCGCGGCGTCCGCCGGCGACCGCCGGACCGGCCGGTCGACGCGCACGACCTCGGCCCCGAGATCGGCGAGCAGCATGCCGGCGAAGGGCGCCGGGCCGAGCCCTCCCATCTCCACGACCCGCAGGCCGTGGAGCGGGCCGCTCATCTCGGGCGCCCCCGAACCCCATCGCCGTCCGGCTCGCTAGCGCTCGCACGGCCGGCATGAGCGGGCCAACTCTCGGGGGCTGCGCCCCCGAACCCCATCGCCGTCCGCCTCGCTAGCGCTCGCACGGCCGGCATGAGCGGGCCGCTCATGACAACTGCGCGGACGCCGCGTCTGCCCGGTCGCGGGCGACGTCGCGGCGCACGAGCAACGACTCCACGGGCTCACCGTCGTGGAGGCGACGAGCCAGGTCGTCGGGGTCGACCCGGAAGCCGATCGGGTTCTTCGCGAAGTACGGCCCGTTCATGAACGCCGTGGCCGCATCCGGCTCGGCGAAGCAATCGACCTGCAGCTCCGCCGAGTTGCCGTCGGGATCCTCGAAGTAGAACGACAGCGTCGGCCCATGGTTGATGCACAACGTGGGGTCGATGCCGGCCGCCTTCAGACGCTCGTACACGCCGACGAGCTGATCGAGTCCCTCGTACGTGAAGGCGACGTGGTGGAGGCCGGCGACCGACTTGTCGACGGGACCGGCCACGCCTGGAGGGGCGGCGATGGCGATGCGGTGATGCTCATCGTCGTAGGACAGGAAGCACAGCCCGTCGTTCTGCCAGATGACTTCGGCGTCGAGCACCGTCGCCCACCAGTCACGGAGGCGTGCGACGTCGGTCGTCTGCAACACCACGTGAGCGAGCTTCACGGGACTTGTCATCGTCGGGCCTCCTCGTTCGGCGGCGGCGTCGACCGGATCCTAGCTCGTCGTGCGGCCCTTGCCTATCAGTGTTTGGTAAAGTGCCGATCGTGAGCGACCCATCACTGCAACCGCAACGGCGACGCCGGTCATTGGTGATGAGCGCCGACGAGCTCGACGCCTACCTGGCCATCGAGCGGACGTGCCGGATGGCGACCATCGGGCCCGACGGCGCACCCCACCAGTCACCGCTCTACTTCGTGTGGCACGGAGGGACGTTCTGGGTCTCCTCACTCGTGCGCAGCCAGCGCTGGACGGACATCGAGCGCGATCCCCGGGTCAGCGTCATCGTCGACTCGGGCGATTCCTACGGTGAGCTCTGCGGCGTCGAGATCCGAGGAGTCGCCACACGCGCCGGCGAGGCACCACGCATCGGCGAGCCCAACGCCGAGCTCGAGCAGATCGAATCGATGATGGCCGCCAAGTACGACGAGGGCCTCTCCGCACACGACGGCCGTCACGCATGGCTGGCACTTGCGCCGCACAAGATCGTCTCCTGGGACTTCCGCAAGTTGGTGGCGACGCCGGGGTGAGCGCGAGGGCGCTCGTCATCGGGGGCACCGGCCCGACCGGACCGCACATCGTCGACGGACTCTGCGATCGCGAGTTCGAAGTCACCGTCCTGCATCGCGGCGTGCACGAGATCCCCGAGCTGGCCGACGTCGAGCACATCCACGCCGACCCGCACGTCGGCGAGTTCCTCGTCGACGCCATCGGCACGCGCCGCTTCGATGTCGTGGTGGCCCAGTACGGGCGGGTGAAGACGATCGCCGAGGTCTTCGCTGGACGATGCGACCAGCTGGTCGCCATCGGCGGCGTTCCCGTCTACCGGGGTGCGTTGGAGCCGCACGCGACGCGCCCGTTCGGCGTTCCGGTCAATGTCACCGAAGATTCCCCGCTGGCCGACGAGGGAGCGACTGCGCCACCCTTCGCTCAGCTCGTCGTCGACGCCGAGCGCGCCGTCCTCGAGCACCAGGCCCGCGGGTCGTATCGGGCATCGGTCGTGCGGTACGCCATCGTCTACGGACCGCGGAACATCGTGCCGTGGGAATGGAGCGTCCTCCGTCGGGTGCGCGACGGCCGCAGGACGATGATCCTCCCGGATGACGGGCTCGGGATCACGTCCCGATGTGCGGCCCGCAATGCCGCTGAGCTCGTGCTGGCGATCGTCGACCATCCGGACGTGGCGGACGGCCAGGCGTACAACGGCGCCGACGCGCAGCAGTTCACGTTCCGCCAGTGGGTCGACCTCGTCGCCGGTGTCGTGGACGCCGAGTTGGAGATCGTCGGCCTACCGATGGAGCTCGCAGAAGCGGCGCAGACCTCGCTCATGCCGATGCCGGGGATCCGGCCTCATCTGCTGCTGGACACGAGCAAGGCGCGGCGGGAGCTCGGGCTGCGCGACGTGGTCAGCGCACCCGATGCGATCGCATCGAGCGTCCGCTGGCTGATCGACAACCCTCCAGCGGACGATCTGCCTCACGACCAGTTCGACTACACAGCCGAGGATCGGCTCGTCACCGCCTACCGCCGCGCCATCGACGACGTGCGCAGGGCCACGGGCATCCCCGCGTCGCGGCCGCTGCGTGCGTACCGCTACTAGTGCAGCGTCAGGCAACGTTCGCCGGACTCAGAAAACGCACCGATAGGCAGATATGCGCGCGGGCTCCCATCACGCCCGCAGCGCGAGGTCGCCCCGGACCCGGCCCGGCTCGAACGGGCAGCCACCCTCACCGACTGCGGGCTGGGCGCACCTTTACCGGGTGGATGCGCCTTGGGCGAGTTCGCCTCCGACTGTATGTCTCGGTTGTCCGAGCGCCGATCGGCCGTTCGGGACTAGCGGCAGCGCGTCAAAGTGCCGCCGCTAGGCCGCCGGTTGGTGCTCCCCCGGAGGATGGTGTGTATACACCGGAACCACGTTGCCGTCGTGCTCCATGAGTCGTGCATTGAGAGAGGGAGTTGCCAGCGGCCATCTCAGGGCCGCTGCCAGTGCTTCGGAAGTTGAGACGCCGTGTTGCTAATGCCACAACAGGCCCCGGGCCACCGCTCGGTCGGCGCCGTTGGCCTCACTGAGGAAGCTCGGCAGCGGGTGCACCAACGCCTTGCGGAACATCCACGAATCGTGCGACGTCGCTGAACCTCGCCGGGCTGAGTTCGTGAGGCGCCCCCACTCCCGCCCGGAGCAGGGGCGCCTCCGAGTCGGCCGGCTCACCTCCCCTCGGGGAGCATCCCTCCTCACCACGAGGTTCCGGCGCCCTCGACCCAGAACCGAGAGCACAGGCGAGGTTGGCCAGGCCGACTCCACGGGAGTGTCGCTAGGAGACTGAGCGAGTACTTCATCAAGATTGATGAAATGGACTCCTGGCAGGGGTGAGCGAGAGCTTCTGCGGCACTGGCAACTGGAGCACCGCAACATGAACGACGACGATCTCAAGGCCGCCGAGCGGCGGTTGGCGGAGCCGTTCTTGGCGTCGTCGCCAGGTGGGTGGTGAAGCTCACCGAGAAGAGCGACGACGACATTCGGAGCTGCGGCTTCGCCGAGAAGCGCCGAGGCTGTCACACAACGCAACGCATCCCTGCAGCTTCGGCCTCGTTACTGCCACACGTTGGAGCAACTGTTCGAGCGCATCCTGGAGGACCGGTCCGAATTGCTGGCTAGCGAGTTGGCGCTTGAGGTCGTTGGGTGCTTACAAGGGTGTGGAGTTCGACCGGTTCGCGGCCACGACCGGCCCGAGGCTGCGGACTGCTCTGGTCGCCACGTACGGCCCTGACGTAGGGGCCGATGCAACGGCCGAAACACTCGCCTACGGCTGGGAGCACTGGCCTCGGGTTTCGACGATGGCCAATCCGGCCGGGTATCTGTTCCGTGTCGGCCAGAGTGCAGCTCGTTCGTCGCGTCGGCCGCAAGGACACCTCCCGATGCCCTCAGTGCAGGAGCTTCGGCGTTCGAACCAGGCCTCGTGCCACCGGTCTCGTGTTCGAAATTGCAACAGATGCGATTCGTGCATCGATCCCGCGGAACTTCCGGCGTGCTGGGACCGTCGTGTACGAGGTGTTCCTATGGACAACACGGGCAACGGCAGGGAGTGCTCGCGATCGCGAGCGGGAGGACCGGCACTTCGAGGATGCCCAAGACGCCTCTCGTCTGCGTGGTATCGGGCGCGTGGTACCGGACGCCGCCGCGAACGGCGAGAGCATCCGCATCCGGCACTTCAGGGGCGCTCACACTTCCCGAACCTCAAACAGGAAGATTTTGGATGCCAGCGTCTCAGTGGCCGCCTTCACGTGTTGGAAGTCTTCGGCGTCCAGTGCTGTCATCGCATCCTCGAGGGTGGGGAAGTCGGCTTCGAGGATCCAGCCCGCTTCTCCGGCCTTGGCTCCCGGACCCATGAGTGAGCCCACGCTCCGCGTGATCGGCTGGCTGCCTGCACTGGCTTTGAACGACGAAGCGATGCCCTGCATCAGAGCGTCTACCTCAACCGGACCTGCTGACTTGGGGAAGATCACCAATGCGCGGTACACACGTCAACGGTAGTGCTGGACTCTCCGGTGCGAGGCCGATCAACCGCATGCTTCGATCGCGACGGCGAACGCCCGGTTCGAGCGGTGCGCCGATGAGCGCCGAATACCCGTGCTGCGCGCGTGGCGCCGGCCCGAACGCGTACAGAACGCTCGCCCGGTGGGTGTCCGAGTATGACGGGGGACAACCCGGCTCGCCGCGTCCACGACCGCCGGCACCACCGCCCGGAAAGTCGCGGCAGGCCTTTTAGTCGGAGTCACGTCTCGACAGACCGGTGGAGAACGAATCTCTGTCGCCACTCACGATGGCACTTCGCCGCGCTGCCACGGGCCGGACGCGAACGCCGAGCGAGCCCAAGCGTAGGCATCCGCGCACTCGTCGACGCAGGGCTCAAGCAGGACGACATCAAAAGCGGCGACGTCACGACCAACCGAATCGTCCAACACGAGGTCGCCGTCGTAGCCGAACTCGGTCGCGTGGGAAGGAAAGCTCACCGTGTCGTCATCGACAACCTCAAAACTGTTCGGTGCGCGTCGAGCGGACGGCACAACCTCTCCGGGTCAATTGCGGCGGACTGCTCGGTGGGCGTCGATGACCCGGCGACTACGCCGAATCTTCGCGGCGCCACGAACATGTGCTGCGAGCCGATTGCGGCCTCCGGGCGCGGCGGCGGCCGGAGGGTCGACGTGCGAGCTGCGTGGTGCTGAGCAGGGTGCAGATGCTGGCGGTGCGCTAATCGGACGACTTCGAGGCCGCGGGGCAGCCGACGGCCGAAGTGCCCGTCGAACGGCGCGGGACGACCCGTCGCGGCGGCGGTGTCCACGGGTCGCGGTCGTGGGGATCCCACGCATACGCCGGCGTGGCGTCGCAGACGAGGCCGGCGACGTCGGGGACTCGCAGCTCCTCGGCGGACCAGCGGTACAGCTCAGCCAAACGCGGCACGATGACACCCAAGTCGAGCAGCCGACCGACGGCGTGCTCGCCGGCGATGTAGTCGTCGAGCTCACCCTTTAGCGGATAGCGGTCTGGCAGCACTCGCGAGACGGACAGGAACAGGCCCGTCATCTGCAGCCGCGGATCGCCGAGCCATCGGCCGATCGGCGCGAGCCAGGCCAGGGCGAGCCGGGGCGCGGCGACAAGTGCGTGGGCGTACAGCACGCGGATCAGGATGAGGTTGATGAAGAAACGTTCGACTCGGTTCTCGCGTTCGGCCAGTTTGCGCTGGTCGAGATACGCGCTGACGATGGTGACGTTGTGCGCCAGGTACCACGCCCGCGGCGAGGGCTGACGGGCGAAGCGGACCGACGCCTCGACGCTGGGTGACGATGCGGGACCGGGGTGGCCGAGGAGTCGTAGGCGCGCCTCGCAGGTGTCGCGCAACAGCCGTTCGTTCACCGCCCGCCACCACGGGCTGCCAGGACGCTCGTCATCAGGCGGGTTGAGGAGCCCACGGCGCAACTGCCAGCCCATGAACGCCAGCGCCGCACGCCGATACTTCAAATGAAGCGGCGCGGCACCCGGCCGCGGTGCGTAGGACGACCCGAGCAAGTCCAGCCGCCACTGCGGACGGTCACGGACGTCCGCCACGCGCTGCGCCGCAATCACTGCGGCCGGCACTCCGGCCGGGGACTCAGCGAACACCTCACAGCCGCCCGGATCTTCCACCCGCCAATTATCGCTTCCCGGGCACAACAAGGCAGCGGCCTGCTCACGAGCGCCGGACGTCCACCATGCCTCGATGGATGCCGCAGCCAGCCCGTCGGGCGACGGCACCGTCCGAGACTGCCAGTCGTGCGCCACCGACCGTGCCGCCGCACCCCACGCCGCCCGGTCGATGTGTTCGCCACGGCCAGCAGTCCGGCACCGACACCACCGCGGGGCGGTCAGCTCGGATCGCAGCGCGAGCGCCAACGCCCGCACTTGGCGGCCACAGCGACCCGATACCGCCGCACCGAGCCGCTCGGCACCCCGGCCGAATATGTGTCGGCAATAACACTGACGTCGAACCGTCGTCCAACGCCGGGTCAACCTCAGTCGCGGTGGCGACGGAGAGCAAGTCGACGCCAAGCACCGACGACCGTCAGAAGCGATCCCACGATGAGGCCCACGAGGCCGACGTTGCCGATGACGAATCCCGCCTCCTCGGGGATGTTCGACTCGAGCGCATCGTCGTGGCCGGATTCGCTCGCTGGCGAGCTCCATCCGCCTCTGGTTCTTAGCGTCCCATCGTTCGAGGAGCCCCACGACCGCACGCTAGAACGCGTCTGGTCGCCCCACGAGCCGTCCGAATAACGCGTGCACGAAACGACGACCGTCGTGTCCTGTACCGCCGGCTAGATCTCCTTGAGGCGGGGCAACACGGTTTCGCAGACCCGGGCAACCTCGCCCGCCGGGTCCGGACCCATGGGCCCAAAGCCGACGCGGGTGATCCCGAGTCTGGCGTATCGCTCCATGGCGGCCAAGAAGCCGTCTGGGTCGTTGAGCGGATCGCCACCGCGGTTGATGGTTCGCTCGATCTCCGCTGGGTCGCGCCCGACATCGGCGCAATGTCGGTCGAGGACCTCGAGCTTGTGGGCGACCTCCTCGACGCTGTCACCGGCGATCAGGTTGCACGCATCGGCGTACTGCGCAACCAAACGCAGCGTCTTGCGCTCACCGCCCCCGCCGATGAGCACGGTTGGTCGCGGCTGCTGGATCGTCTTGGGTCGGCAAAGGGTTTCGGCGAGCTGATAGTGGCGACCCTCGTACGGGCCGTCGTCGTCGCCCCACATCTGTCGACAGATCTGCAAGGTCTCCTCGAGTCGCTCGAAGCGCTCGCTCAGCGCGGGGAACGGGACGCCCAACCCGTTGTGCTCTCGCTCGTACCAGGCGGCGCCGATGCCGAGCATGGCGCGACCTCCTGAAAGGACGTCGAGCGTAGAGACGATCTTGGCCAGGAGACCGGGGTGCCGGTAGGTCACACCGGTCACGAGCAGACCTAGGCGCATCGTGTCGGTGACGCCGGCGAGGTAGCCGAGTGTGGTGTACCCCTCGAGCATCGGGTCCTCGGCGGGTGCCATCCAGTCCATCTGGAAGTAGTGGTCCATGACCGTGAACTGGCTGACCCCACCCTCCTCTGCCGCCCGGGCCGTGGCCAACAATGACGGACCGATGGCCTCAGGACCGCCGGGAACCGTGAAGTTGAGGTTGTGGACGGCAAGCTCCATCGTCGTGCTCCGTTCGCTCTCGTTAGCGGACGCTCAGCTTGCCGTGGCGGAGACCGCAACACAGCGTCGGCTCGACCGGCCAACGCGTGAGTGCGAAGCCGTCGGCTCATCCTCTCCGTCCGCGACCGGCGACCCGACAACAACGCCGACAATCCCAGGCCGGAGCTTCGTCGATCGCCGGTGGTCGGCTACCTGTCCGTGGCGTCAGCCTCCGCGAGGTTGACGTTCACGACCCCAGCGAGGTGACCCATTCGACGAGCGTGTCGACGTAGAGGTCAGGCTCGAGGCTGTGCATGGCGTGACCGACGGTCGGGAACTCGCGGTACGTCACCGAGACACCGGCCCCACGGAGCAGCGCCCGCACCCGCACAGCTTGGGTGTCGCTGAGCGCGCCCATCAGCGCGCCCGTGTGCTCGTCGACGACGCGGAAGTGGTGTGTCAACAAGACGTCGGGCACCTTGACGCTGCGCAGCATCCGTTCGTGATCGCACGACGCCGCGACCGTGCCGGTGCAGAACGCCTTGCCCCACTCGGGGTCATACTCCTTGAGCTCTTGGCGCGGCTCTTCGCCGATCGGGAACCCGGCCATCCACGACGGCAGCCGCTCCGGTCGCCGCGGCGCGCATCGCATCCCACGCCCCGATCGACCACTGGTCGCCGAGAAACGTCGACCACAGATCGAGCATCGGACCGATCGACTGGCCGATGCCGGGACCCGTCGGCGGCTGCACCTGCGAGGCGAACAGCGGCGGGTCCTCGTAGCAGGCGGCGACGACCTGTCCCGGCTTGGCGTACGCCGACAGCCAGCAAGCGAGGACACCGCCCGAGCTCAGCCCGCTCACGACCACCGGCCGCCCGATCACCGCGTCGATGAACCGAACCAGGTCATTGCCCATGTTGTCGAGCGTGTAGCGGCCGGGCGTGCGTGTGCTGCGGCCCTGACCGCGCAAGTCCACGGCGTACACCTGGAAATGTTCTGCGAGCCGGGGCATCGCCGCCTCATAGCCCCACCACGACTCGGTCTGACCAGGGATGCACAGCAACGGCGTGGTCGTCGAGTCGCCGGCGGTGGCATAGTTCATCTCGATCTCGCCGAGGTCGACCCGCTGCTCATCGAACGCGTGGGCCACGTAGGTGATGTCGGGCGCGTGAGGGCCGTACCGACGGCGATAGTCGATCCCCATCCGGCAAGGCTGACCCATCAACGCGGACACACCAAGTCGTGCGCCGCAGCCCGACCGTCACTGACGACGGAGCCTGCTCACTCGTCGATCGCCCGGAAGGCGGGCTCGCACCGACAGACATCCGGGAACGACGCCGAATACCGCGCTCGGACGCATCCACAACCGCCGGTAGTCCCGCGCTACCGAACGACGCAGGTCCGACGTTCGGTCGCGGCAGCGAATCAGCAGCGTGCGAAGAACGGCAGTTCGGTGCGGGTCTGTCGGCCCGTGTCATGGGCAATCGGCTCTTGAAGAGTGAGATCTGCGATGAATCGAAGCGGGTCCTGTCAACGGCCGCCCCAGATCGCACTGTCGATCGCCCTGCGGAGGTAACACCGAATATCGATTCGCCCCGAGATCTCGGCTTCACCAACAGCACCGAGCCCTGTCCCCAATCGAGCCAGCGGCTCGTCGGCGACGACGATCCGCCCGTCCCCCGTGCGACCGACCGACCACGACAAACTCTCGTCAGAGCTGGTCCTCGGCCAACCACGGCTTCCGTCGTTCTGTCGCGGATGGGAGTGACCGCCACGCGTAGTCATCCCGCGCGATGAGTGAGCACGTAGGGGCGTCGTGGATGCCCGACGGCGTTCAGCCGGAACAAGCCAACCTTCAGGTGGAGCAAGCCACAATGATGCTCGGTGTGAGGATCGGCGTTTGCTCCGACGTGCACGGTCGCCATGACCGGCTCCTGGCTGTGCTCGGCGCCATGGCGGCAGCCGGGGTCGACGAACGCTGGTGTCTCGGTGATCTGGTCGGGGGCGAGCCGGTCACGGCTGAGCTAGTAGGTGCGGCTCGTCAACTCGACCTACTGATCGCCGGAAATCACGACGCCTGGGCGCTCGGACCAGACCGGGTCGTCGCCCGCGGACGCGACGTGTTCAGGTTGTCGAGCCGCGCAAAGGCCAGCCGTCACGGCATCGACTGCTGGCACGGCTCGCCGCGCCACCCCCTGCTCGGGTTCCTCACCGAGGCGTCTGCCGCAAAAGTCCTGCCCGACCGCCCCGTGGGCTCGCTCGGGCTCGTCGGCCATACGCATGAACCGGCGCTCTTCGCCTACGACGGCGCCGCTACGCGCGCGGTGCGGCCCGTTCCGGGCGAGTCTTACGACTGGCTCGCGACCGGCGCCTGCATGGCCAACCCGGGGGCGGTCTGCGGCAACCCGCGCGACGCGGCGAGCTGGTGGCTCATCGTCGACATTGACGCCCGTGTGCTGCGGTGGCACCGCAAGGAGTTCGAGTCCGGAGAAGCTGCCGCTGCCGGCGTGTGAGGCACGTCGTTCCCATCGTCGGGTGACCCGGGTACGTCACCGGCATACGCCACCGGGATCAACCGAGTTTCCAGGGGGACAACGACACCGTCGGAGCGCACATTCTGTTCCCCAACCCGCTGCACCAGTTCCGTCGATCGGGTCGCCACGCAGCGGCCGGCCAACGTGCCAGGGACAATCACTTCAAGCCGTAGCTCGAGTGGGCCGGTATCGCAGGGCGACCGCCCCCGATCGGAACTCATGGCGATGCACGAGCTCGAGCTGGATCCGCTCCTGCAGACCGGCGAGCAGCGTCGGCCCATGGCCCGCCAGAACCGGCTGCACGAGGAACTCGTACTCGTCGATCAGTCCCAGATCCGCCAAGGCCAGGGGGAGGGCCACGCCACCCACCAACAGGCCCTCGCCTGGCTCCTGCTTGAGCCGCTGAACCGTCTGCCCCAGGTCGCCCTGCACCAGTTCGGCATTCCAATCGACCCCGCTCAGCGTGCTCGACACGACGTACTTCTTCGCCCGGTCGATGGTCTCGGCGAACGGGATCTCCCACTCATCCATCCAGTCAGGCCACGTGCCCGTCGCCGGCTGCCGCCACGCCGACTCCATCATCTCGTAAGTCACCCGGCCGAACAGCAGGGCATCGGCTCGTCCCAACTGTGCGGTCCAGTAGCGCATCGACTCCTCGTCGGGGACCATCCCCGCCTCGTGATGGCAGCAGCCGTCGAGAGTGACGTTGATCGAGTATCGAAGTGGTCTCATCGCGATGTCCCCCTTGATGCGGCCGCGCCCGCCGGACCGTACTTGGACGGCCGCCTCTGGGTGCTGAGGTCAGCGCTCAGGGGTGACTTCGAGGCCGGGGTAGAGGGGGTTGGCGGTGAGCAGTTCGTGGGCGGCGTCGTGGACGTTGCCGGCGAGGTTGTCGGTGATCGTGTACTTGGCCTTCGAGGTGGCGCCGGACCGGGTGCTGGTCGGTGTGGTGGCTGCCAGCACCTGGACGATCAGGTCGGCGACGCGGTCGAACTCAGTGGTTCCGAACCCACGCGAGGTGAGTGCTGGGGTCCCGATCCGCACGCCCGACGTGTACCAGGCTCCGTTGGGGTCGCGTGGGATGGCGTTGCGGTTGGTGACGATGCCGGCGTCGAGCAGCGCCGACTCGGCCTGGCGGCCGGTGATGCCGTAGGACGACACGTCGATGAGGACGAGGTGGTTCTCCGTGCCGCCGGTGACGAGCCGGGCGCCGCGCCGGGAGAGGCCGTCGGCGAGCGCGACGGCGTTGTCGGCGACGGCACGGGCGTAGGTCTGGAACGACGGCTGACGGGCCTCGGCGAGCGCGACCGCCTTGGCGGCCATCACGTGGCCGAGCGGGCCGCCGAGGACCATCGGGCAGCCGCGGTCGACCGAGTCGGCGAACTCCGGCTGGCACAGCACCATGCCGCCGCGCGGGCCGCGCAGCGACTTGTGCGTCGTCGTCGTCGTGACGTGGGCGTGCGGCACGGGGTCGAAGTCGCCGGTGAACACCTTGCCGGCGACGAGCCCGGCGAAGTGTGCCATGTCGACCATGAGCACGGCGCCGACCTCGTCGGCGATCTCCCGCATCGTCGCGAAGTTGACCTTCCGTGGGTACGCCGAGTAGCCGGCGATCAGCACCAGCGGGCGGAACTCTCGCGCCCGGGCCTGCACGGTGGCGTAGTCCAGCAGGCCCGTGTCGGGATCGGTGCCGTACGACGACTGGTGGAACATCTTGCCGCTGATGTTCGGGCGGAAGCCGTGGGTCAGGTGACCGCCGGCGTCGAGCGACATGCCCAGCGCCCGCTGGTTGCCCAGGGCGAGGCGGAGCTGCTCCCAGTCGGTGTCGGACAGGTCGTTGACGTGTGACGCCCCCAACTCGGCGAGCGCCGGCGCCTCGACGCGCTGGGCGAGGATCGACCAGAACGCGACCAGGTTGGCGTCGATGCCCGAGTGCGGCTGAACGTACGCGTGGGGCGCACCGAACAACGCCTTGGCGTGGTCGACGGCGGCCTGCTCGACGGTGTCGATGTTCTGGCATCCGGCGTAGAACCGGTGACCGATCGTGCCCTCGGCGTACTTGTCCGACAGCCACGTACCCATCGTCAGCAACGTCGCCGGGGACGCGTAGTTCTCGCTGGCGATCAGCTTCAGCGACTCGCGCTGATCGGTCAGCTCCTGGCGGATCGCGGCCGCCACCGTCGGCTCGACGGCGCCGATCACATCGAGCGCACTCCGATATGCAGCGGACGCAGCAGCTGCGTCGAACGGTTCGGTGATGGTTGCAGACATCCGGCGGGCCTCCATGATCACGATGGGCCCAGGCGTGCGGCAATCTCCACGAGTCGCTCCCCGGTGGTGACCCACCTCGTACGCCAGTCACGACTCGGACCGAGACGGTACCCCGTCAGTGCGCAAGGCGGCGCTCAATTTCACGCCGCGCCGGGACGCGTCCCAGCGGGTGCTTCTCCAGCCGGTGAGTGCACGTCTCAGAGCCACGCCGCGGCGCCGAATCCCCGGGCCGACATCGCAACACCGCGTCCTCGACCGCCGGCTCGAGGTCGCTCTTCGATGCGGGTGCGAGGCGCGACCTGCCGGTAGCCGGACTCGAGTAGTTCGGCAATCTCCTCCCAGTCCACCGCACGGTGGTCTTCTAGTCCGATGGCGAGCCAACCGCGGTCGCCATGGTGGGGCGAGCTTCGGAATCGACCGTCCTGGCGTAGCGCTGCAATCTCGTCTGGGTCGGCCAAGAAGTGCAGAGAAGGACCCGACGAGCTCCATCGTGCGCGCGGGGTGAGCCGCGCCCGTTGAAGATCGCAAATCGCCTCCTGCCAACTCGAAACAAGGCCTGTCCTGAAGTTCACCCTCGTCAGCGCCTGCGAACTGACGGCAGATCAACCGGATGCGGTCGAGCGCCGCTTCGTCGAGTTCGGAGTCGCTGCGCTCCATGGGCGCCAAGTCTTGCCCGCACGGCGGTTCACGCGACGGCCGCCTCCCACAACGCCGGCTTCGAGACGCTCAATCGGCCGAGCGGAGGTGGATCAGCCCCGCATCCGTGCGACGGAAGCCGCACGCGTCGAAGTAGAAGGACGCAAGGTGTGGCTCGAAGTCGACGTGGAGCCACTCGCATCCGGCCGCTTGTGCATGATGCGCAGCCCGACGCACGACTTCAGTGCCGACACCACGGCGCTGCCAGCCCCCGCGCGTCTTGGTGTCGAGCAAGAACGCGTGGTCTCCACCGTCCCAAGCAACGTTGACGAACCCCACCAGGACGTCGGCGTGGTCGCGCGCCGTCACCCAGCCGAGACTGTACGGGCGGATGCTGTCCCACCATCCAGCTGCCGGCCGGCCTCCGTGGGACTCGACGAGCTCGACCATCTCGTCATCGGTAACCGCGCCTCGCCAGGAGTACCCGACCTCGTCGCACATGACCCCAAGCCTCGCACCCGCCCATTCGCTCGCGGTGTGTCTGAACGCCGGGATCGTGGCCCTGACCTGTGCGGATCACTCCGCACGGTCACGTAGCGCATCACGGCATATCTGCGCAGGCGCGGAAACCTCTCGAGCGACATCCTTTCCCATACGTCTCGCCGGGCGCCGAACGCCAACACGGGGCGCTCGCGAGAGCGAGCACGCTCCCCGCCAGCGCCCCCGACCGCGATCGACCCGGCGTTCGAGGATGCTCGGCGACGCGGCTGCAGGACGCGCGTATCGGACGATCTCGCTCCCGGGCGCGCTCGGTGCCGGAGGGCGAGGCGCAGTCGCCGCTCCCGAGCGGGCAACCTGCGCTACCTCACGCGCCGCTCTGTTCGCGGACTTCGGCCCGAGTGGAATCGGGAGCGCGTGTCGTGCCGCGCAGCCAGCACAGCAGCGAGTCACCGCCGGACGAGCAGGTCCTAGAGGTCGGGGAGTCGGTCGAACAACCCGCGACTCCTGCGGCTCGATCGCCGACGTGAGTTGCCCGCGCTCCGACGTGCCGCAGGTCGGGGCCACCATCATGAAGCCTCGGCCACGGCATCCATTGCACGAGTCGTCCAGTCAGATCCAGCGGTCGGATGGGGTCCAGGTTCGGGCGCGCTCGCCACGTGCGCGGTGTTGATCCGGCAGGACGCTTGATCATGTTGTCGTTTGGTTACAACACTGGGGTCCGCATGGCGTCGGGACCCGCCGCCCTGGCGTAGTGCGGACGGCGGGCCGACTGGTCGGCGGGGGCGCCTCCGCCGACCAGCGCGACCCGACACGCCTACTCCTCGCCGCCGCAGACGGGGTAGCGGTCCCTCGATGGGGTGATCTCGGCAGGAGATCCGTTTTGCGCGTATCACGCCGACGCGGCGGCGTTCCCGATCTTGAGAGCGGGAACCCAGTTGGCGGCTGGACGACGGTCGATCGTCTCAGACGATCGGCCGTCGGGGGTCGGCGTGTGGCGGATACGCCGGCCCCTCGCGGCCGCTCCACCGCGCTCCCGAACGGGCGAGCCAGCCAGCCGTCGCAGCATCGAGTCCTCGGCGTTCGCTCGACGGAACGTCAGGCATCCCCGCCGAGGACCGGGCGCTGTTGACGTTCCGTGTCAGTTGGCGCCATGGCAGGCGAAGGCTCCGCCGATCATCACGTCGACGTGTCGGGCACGTCGTAGCGCCTCTGCGGGCCCCGTGCCGGCAGCGAGCTCGCGATGGAGCTCCTTCATGAAGTCGACGGTCGACGATGCGTCCGGTACGGCGACGGTGGCGGCGATGACGGCTCGGGGCCCAGCCGCCAGGAGGGAGGCGGCAAGACCGAGGATCTCATTGCCGGCCGGCGTCGCGTGCTTGCCGGCCGAGCACGCCGACAGCACGACGACGGCTGGGGGCGGCGACAGTCGTTCGAGGTCGTACACGAACATCGGGCCGTCGGCCAGGCGCATTGAGGAGAACATCGGGTTCTGGCTGGAGAAGTTTCCATGGCAGACGAGGTGGGCGACGTCGACGTTGCGCATCGCGTCCAAGACGTTGCCGACCGTCGCTCGATCGCCGGCCAGGAGCCGTCCGTCGGGGTAGCGAGCGGTGATCGCGTGCGCCTCCGCGTCCGCCCAGCGGAGTCCAGGGCCGCAGGCCACCAGGGCGCGCCCCGGCTCTGCAGGTGGGCGCGTCCGGGACCGCCGCCACAGGCCGGCCGATGGGGCGACGACGAACTCACGGTCGTGCAGGTGCGGCAGCAGCGCCCACGGCAGCTGGTGCAAGGCGGGGCTGGGACTGACGACGACGAGCCCGTTCGGCACGTCGAGCGGATCGAGTAGCAGCGCAGCGGTCTCTGCCGCCGCCGTGAGCACGATGGACGGGTCGCGCGGTCGACCGCGGCCTGACGCACTGAGGTGCATCGAGAGCGTGGCCGTCAGCAGCTCGGCCTCGCGCTTGGCCGTGGCGAGCGGGCCGAGTGGCACGATGGACGCCAGGCCATCGACCAGGCGTATGGCGGCGAGCTGGTCGCCGGCCTCGACGTAGGAGATCCATGCGGCAACGTCTCCGTCGGACGTCTCCGGCAGGCTCTGGGCCGGAAGCCCAGGTCCCCTTTCGCCGGCCGCTTGGCGCGTCCGCCTGCGGATGCTGTCCTGAAGCTGGGCGCAGCGGAGCACCAGGTCCGGTTCGCTCACGCCGATGCGCGCCTTCACATCGACCTCGCTGATCGCGGCGCGTAGACGGTCGAGGTCGCGCGCCAGTGCGCCCTCCTCCGGCGGGCGGACGGGAGGAGTTGCGAGGGCTGATGCTCGCTGGCGTTCGGACCAGGCGAACGCCAGCTCGGCGTCACCGCTCTGCAATGACAGGGCGAGGCCGAGGTCGACGACGGCCGCGACGTGCAAGGCGATGTGCGCCCGCAACTCCGTGCCACCGAGCGCCGACGTCAGCGCGGTGAACTCGTCCACGGTGGCGGCGCAGATGGCGAGCGCCTCGTCGCGACGTCCAGCGCTGGCGGCGAGTTGGGCTGTGACGAGGTCGCGGCGACAACGTGCCGCGAGGCCCAAGAGCTGTCCGGTGGCCGCGAGGTGGCGCTCGGCGGTCTGCACATCGCCCCGCGCCGCGGCCAACTCGGCGGCGACGACGCGGGCGTCGGCGGAGGCGGCGGCGAGCCCTGCCGCCTCGGTGTCGGCGATGACGGTGTCGATGCGGGCAGCGTCGGATTGATCGGCCCCTCCCGCACGCAGGTGGATCTCGACTTCCAAGCACGCTGCAGCTGCCCACCAGCCCGCACGGCCCTGGGCCTCGAACCTGGCCGTCGCTTCGCTGGCGGCAGCGGCGGCGCGATCCATCTTCCCGGCGAGCAGGGCCGCACGAGCGACCAGCATCAACGCTTCGGCCAGGTCGACGTCGGCGCCGTGCGCCCGCAAGTTCCGCGCGGATCGCTCGGCGACTCTGAGCGCCTCGCGCGTGAGGCCGGCGGCGAGGAGCGCCTCGGCGCGATCGGGGAACAGGGCCGCACTGCTCAGGCCGAGCGAGGCGAAGGCGCGCTCTGCCTGCGCGAAGCGGCGGAAGGACTCCACGAGGTCACCACGCCGAGCCGCCAACCACGCCAGGTTGTGGCGCATGTCAGCGGCGCGCTTGGTCCATCCTTGCGACTCGAAGAGCTCGAGGGCACGGCGGGCGTCCGCTTCGGCAGCGTCGATGTCGCCGGCCCAGCCGAGCAGCACGAGGCGGTTGGCCCAGATCTCGCCGACGAGTGTGGCGTCACTCGCGCCTTCGGCGGCCTCGAGTGCGGCATCGAAGGCGCGCAGCGCCTCGGGGTTCCGGCCCGCCCGTTGGAGCAGGCCGGCCTGCTGGCTCATCGCGACCACCTTGTCGTCGCCCTCGAGGAGGGTGACCGCTCGCGCCGCCAGTTCCAGTGACCGCCCGAACTCCCCCGAGTAGGAGAGGCTGGCGGCGAGCGACATCGATGTGAGGCCTTCGAGCTCGGCATCGTCGAGCGCGATCGCCGCGTCGAGTGCCGAGGTCAGATGGCGGATGGACTCGTCGACCAGGACCAGCTCCCGACAGGCATTGCCCATCACTCGCAGCAGCGCGACACGCTCAGCACCCGTCGCCCCGGGCAGCCGGGATGCGGCCTCGTCCAACGCGTGACCGGGGATCGGTGAACGCCAGCGTGAGGAGGTCGGATGTGGGGTCTGCCAGGCTGCCGAGCGTAGGGCGAGCGACGTTCATGCCTCAGCAGTGCCCGATGCCGTCGCCGACGGCGACGTCATCGAGGCCCTGGCCCCCTGCCAGGGCTGCGCTCACGCGCGCCGTGGCGAAGCTCGTGCCGCTCCACCTCGCCCAGCCCGTGTGGCTCGGAGGGCTGGGGTAGCGGCCGACCGTGCCGGCTCCGGCTGCCGTCGAGTTCACCCACGGGCCGCAGTTGGAGTACGCATCTCGTGCCCCGCCGGACCACGACCCGACCGCCAGCATGTCGGCCGCGAGATCGGACTGGATCGCCCGAATCTCGTCACCGGCACCCGGCGGGTTCACCGCGTCGACAGCGGCGGCGGCCGCCAGGATGGTCGGCCGGTCCCGCCATGCTGCCGGGAAGTGCTTCACATCAGCGCCGTCGTTGCCGGCGGCTGCGACGTAGACGGGGCGGACTCCGCGGGTGCGTTCCGAGAGATCGGCGAGGTCGCGCAGGAAGCGGCCAAGGGCGAGCCGGCTGGCGATGCCCGCGCAGCCGGCGCCGCCGAGCGACAGGTTCACGACGTCGAAGGCGCTGTCGACGCCGGTGGCCGACAGCCCGTACGCCTCGCCGATGGCGGCGATCACGTCGGCGTCGGAGAACACCATCGGCGACCACCGCTCCGAGGCTGGCACGCGTCCCTTGCCGACGCCGGCCAAGACGACCTGCGCCGTCGGCGCCGCCTGCTTGATGAGCGAGGCGACGAAGACGCCGTGCCCGTGATCTTCGTCGACGAAGCCGTTGCCATCGAGGTCGTAGTCGACGAGCGGACCCATCGTCGTCACGCCGGCGAGCGGCACCGGTGTCGTCGGAGGGTGAGTCGACGACGAGCACACGTCCGTTGCCTCCTCGGCCGATGCTCGGGACAACCGCCGGGACCGGGTTGCCAGCGGGCCGGAAGGAGTTGATCGGAAGGGCCGGCTCGAGGTAGTTGAGGTCGGTGCTGAACCCTCGTCCCTGCAAGGTCGGGACGATCTGGCGCAAGAACCCGCCGTCGAGGGTCCCGCCGCGGAGGCTGAGCGTGGCGACGAACGGGTTGAGCGGCGTCACGCCGACAACTGATCCATTGAGGCGGGCACTCACCTCGGCGACGGCCTCGTCCAGCCCTTCGGGGTCGGAAGCGGTGACGAGCAGCTCGTCTGGCATCGCCAACACCGCTGCCGAGGAGAGCCATTGGTCAGTGCAGAGCGTCAACGTGGCGAACAGCCCGACCCCGTCGAGGACGTCCACGACCACGGCGTCGGTGACGAGCGAGAGATCGAGCAGGCCGTAGTTGCAGCGGTCGTTCAGCTGATACGTCTTCAGCCTCCCGAGCGGACCGCACGTGGTTGTCGCGGCCTCCACCGGCGCTGACGGTGCGTCGATCGCAGTGGCAGTGGCCGCAGCGGCCAGTGCTGCGGTGAGCAGGATTCGGCGTACGTGCCACGTCCTGGCCATGTCATCCCCCTAAGCGTCAGGGAGTCCCGGATGCCCTCGAGCCGACGGCCGGGTGGCGCAGCGAGAACTCCTCGAGTCGCTGCGTCGATCCCATCGCACAGATCACTTCCCACCGTACCCGCCGACGAACCGGGCTCGATCAGGCATCGCTGCGCCTCGGCACGCCCCGACCCTCATCTCGCACCGACCGACGAAGCGCCCGATCACCGACAACGGCGCCGGACTGCGCGGCATCGCCGCTCGCCGCCGTCGGCGGGCGCATGCAGCTCGACCGCCCGCCAGGAGCCGGCTCACACACCTCGAGATCGACCCTGCCATGCGAATCGTCGTAGAGCCGAGGACCACGCTTCCTGCGGGTCCGGAGTGAGTCCCGCGACGTGGCGTAGGAGGCGGCACCGGTCAGGCATCGGCGATAGATCATTGCTCGATCTCGTCCGACACGTCATTTCGGACGCCCCCTTCGCGACATCCGCACACGTAGCCACCGACACCCTCGACGGGCGCCAAGCGCCCGGACGACCCGCCACGAACACGGAGACGACATCGGAATGGCCCGGTCTCGCAGCACATCGAGACCAGCGTCGCCGCCGATCTCCTCGCCGCCAGCGCCGCCGGGTTTAGCTACCCCTCCAGACCGAATGCTCGACCTAGCCGAACTGACCGACGCCATCCGTCGAGTCGGCAGCGTTGGATCGGCGCTCCACCCTCATTCGAACACCTCCTCAAACGCCGATCCAGCCGCGGCGCCCCTCATAGGCCTTCCCGGCAATCCGACGCACCCGGCAACAACCACCGCGTCGTCCAAGAGCCGTTCAACGACAGGCGTCGTTTTCAACGCGATGTCCGGCTGTCGCGCCCGATGCCACACGGTCAACCCGCATCCGGCCCATCCTCGAAGCGCCGGTGCCGGACGTGTCGGCGCCCGTCTCGAGCCGGCCGACAGCGGGGACCCGGAACGCTCTGCCCTCGTACTGCGAGCACCGGTCATCGAAGTGCCGGTCGTCCGGCACTCCGCGTTCGTTCGCAC
Organism: uncultured Acidimicrobiia bacterium; assembly: GCA_963774635.1. GTDB lineage: Bacteria > Actinomycetota > Acidimicrobiia > Acidimicrobiales > Ilumatobacteraceae > JALZMG01. The sequence goes on along the minus strand of CAVZFS010000022.1, from coordinate 6,202 downwards.
GATGTCCGATGAGGACAGTCCGACAACGCGCGGTTGGACGGCCGGAGCACGCGTCCTCGAAGCGCCGTGGGCGGCACGTCCTCGAGCGCCTCTACCATCGCCACGAACGATCAGTGAGTCATCATCTGGCCGCCCGTGGGCCGCGACTCGTGAGCGTCGATGGGCAGGTCTTCGTGGCAGTCGACGGTGCGGGGAGCGGTCACCCTGCACATCGGGATCGTTTCGCGTCGTCGCGGGCGCTCGGACTCGGCGTGCGGGGCTTACCGGACCGATGGTCGTCGCGAGCGAGCGGCTCACGACACGACTGGGCGAACACCTCCGCCTCATCCTCGGACGTGCGACTGACCGCCTCGCTGGCTCAGCCGCCGAGCGCGTCCGCTACCGCCTCGCATCCCGGCACGATGGCGCTCGGCATCTGCTGGATGGAGTAGTTGCCGTCGGCGTCGTATCCCTCGACATACCGCCCATGGGCGAAGTAGAACAGCGGCGAGCCGGTCAGCTCGATGAGTGCCGCCGCGCTCGCGGGGTTGGACCCGGGGATGATCACTGCCGGCCCGTCGACGGTCAGGGTGGACGAGCCATCCGGGCGGTTGACGACCGTCAGCTTGGCGTCGAGGTCGAGCTCGTCGAACAGCAACACCTCGCTGCCGCCGGCGGGTGTGAAGTACACGTCCCAGGTGAACGGCCCGCGGATCGTCAACATGAACGTCCCGTTGTTGAGCTCCTTGGTTTTCACCACCAGCTGGTTGACGTCACCCGCCGCGAGGCGGATCGAACCGCCGCAGGCATCTTCCACGATGATGTCCCCATTGTTGGGAAAGGGTTGCCACGGCCCATCATCGGGTGGCGCCGCCGCCGCCACGCTCGGGAAGCCGATCCCACTGACACCGGCCAACGCCACTGCGGCTACTCGATTGCGCATCGATCGCTCCCTTTGTCCGTGTCCGAGCTGTCACATGAATCCGCCGGCGCCCATCGTTCGCCCGAGGACATCGTCAGGCACGGTGCGCTCGTCGAGCTGCGTCTTGGTTGCGCCTCGGTTGCGCCGAGTCGGCCCGTTCACCGAGGGAGCGCCTTCTGTTTGGTGATGCCGTCATCGAGCCGGCGTTCGATGGCGCCCCGTAGGAGGCTCCTGAGGGCGGTATCCGGACAGCTCGTCGCGCCGTGGTCGTGCGGCGAGATTCCGTCTCACGTCGTTCCCTCGAGGGCGGGTCATCCGGTGCCGAGCTCCTCGACGATCCAGATGCGCAGGCCGTCGGGATCATCGACACCGAACGACCGATGTCCCCAGGAAGTGTCCTCCAACCCCCGGGCGATCGGGACGCCTGCTGCACGGACCTCGCGCAGAGCAGCTCGGACGTCATCGACGAAGAGGGTCACCACGACGTTGGCCGGCGAAGCGCCCCTCTCCGCGAGGTCGCCCAGCGTGAGCACCTCGATGGTCGCGTTGCGCACGTCGCCGGCCGGCGCAAGGACCGCACCACGATCGGTGCGGGATCGATCCCACTGCTCGATGATCACCATCCCGAGCCCGTCCCGGTAGAAGGCGGTCATCGCCTCAACGTCCGCCGTTTGCCGGACCACCGTCAGCGTTCGTAGTTCCACCAGCCCAGCCTGACCGCTCCCACCCGCACGCTCGCGACAGCAGGCGCTCGGAGCCCGAGTCCGCTGACGTGCGCCATCGAGCCGGCGTTACCTGTTCGGGCCGGGTCATTCGGCGTCGTCATCGGATACCCGACAGGTGAGGCGCCATCCCGCCAACCGGTAGCGAAGATCCGAGCGCCGAGGCACGGCCGACGCTGCTCAACGTCACGGGGGCGTTCGCTGGTCCTGACGCCGGCCAGTCTGGAGCAGCGTCATGTCGGCGGCTTCGACGCTGCGTGGGGGGAGGAAGGTGGACAGTTGCACCAGGTAGCGGCGCATCGTCGCCGTCAACTGCGGTGCCCGCGCAGCCAGTTCGGCCCACTCCCGACGCGAGACGTCGCTGGCGATCCAAGGTTCGACGACAGCTTGGGCGGCAGTCATGACGGATCCCGGCCTCGGCGGGCGCGCATCGGGCAGGTGGGCGGCCGTGAGCTCGACCGAGACCACCGGCGCCGGCGTGCCGAGGACCTCCGACGTCACGTACGCGTCGTTCGACCTCCAGTCAAGGCACAGGGGCGGGTCGACTCACGACCACACGGCGGCGGGTCACTCCTCGTTGGCGTCGCCAACGACATAGACCTCGGCCGGGTCGATGTGGCCGTCGCCGTTGGGGTCACCGATGTGCCGTTGCCAGTCGGCCGTGATGGCCGCCCACGTGAGCGGACCCACCAGGCCATCGACCACGAGGCCGTGATCGGCCTGGAACGCCCGCACGGCGCCGACGACCTCGTCGTCGAACTGGGCCAGGTTCTCGGTCGATGGCGGCAGGTAACCCTTGGCCACCAGCTCCTGTCGCAGCACGCCGACCGCAAGCCCCCCATCGCACCGCTGGAGCGGGTAGTCGTGGTCCTCACCCGGAGGCCCTCCGCAGGTTGGCGGCGCGCTCGTCGCAGGCGAGGATCCCGCAGCCTCGGACAGCGAGCTCGCCGTCGAGGTCACCGCTGAGGTCGACGGAACGGACAAGGTGCTCGGTGTCGCGACGGTGGCGGGCGGCGCCGTCACGGTCGGCCTCGTCGGGGCGGTGGTCGGCGGCGTCGATGCGGTCGAGGTCGTCGGGGCGGTGGCGAGCGGTGCGCTCGTCGCGGGTGCGTCGGTCGGCGCGGCGTCGTCGACCAGGGCGAGGGCGACGAGCCCGCCGATCGCCGTCACGGTCAGGATCCCGGCGGCGGCGACGGCCAGGAGGTGGCCCCCGGCCCGCGGGGCCGTGCCACGGGGCTCGGCTGTGGTGTCGAGCGGCCAGGGCGGGATCGTCGGCGGATCGTCGTCGGCGACCATCGCTCGAGCGAGTTGCCGCAGCTCGCGATCGGGATCAGTCGGCATGGAGCACCTCTCGGAGTCGGGCACGGGCACGGGCGAGGTGACGGCGGACCGCTCCCTCGGAGATGCCGAGACGGTCGGCGATGTCGGCCGGGGCGAGATCGGCCCAGTAGGCCAGGACGATGACCGCCCGCTGACGCAAGCTCAGGGCCGCCACCGCGGCAGCGATGGCGGTGTCGGTCGTCGCCGGCTCGTCCGTGACGTCGCGCCGCGACGCCGCGGCCTCACGGATCGGACGGGCGGCGCGTCGGCGCGTCCACGTGCGCGCCTTGTTGAGCACCGCCCGGTACATGAAGGCTCGCCGGTCGCGCACCGATCGCCACGACGGCGACGACATGGCCTTGACGAACGCCGTCGACATCACGTCCGGCGCGTCGTTGCGACCGACCAGCCCGGTCGCGAATCGGATCAGCTCGGGCGCCAGCTGCCCGTAGACGACCTCGTCGTTCGAAATCCCCACATCCATCACCAGTGGAGAAGACCAGCGAGCACGCCGAACGGGTGACACCTGGCGCGGACAGCTCCCACACCACGAGCTTGACAGTGAGCCGCGGGTCTCTCGACCTCGACCTCACGAAACGAGTTCGCTGGGACCCCTAACCAGGATGGCGTCGTCGCCGGCGGCTGCGGTTTGTTGTCGTGTCGGAGAGCACGAGACCGATTCCGGCGACCCGCTTGAGACTCCGGCCGCCACACCGTCGTCGACGGCGACGAAGGCCGGCGGGGACCGCGGCCTCGACGAGCTCCCCGAGCCGGGCAACGCAACGAACCTCTCCGCGATGTCGACGCCGCCCATCGGGTCCTCGCCGCCCCACAGGAACTCGATCGGGCGACGGATCGAACCCAACAGCTCCCTCGAACAGAAGCAGGTCCTCGTTGAGACCGTGGCGCACGTCCGTGACCGCCGGCATCGAGTCGATCTGGTTGCGGATCGTCTCGGTGTCAGTGGCGATCGAGCGGAACCACTCGAAGAACTCGTCGCCGATCCTGGCTGCTGTTGAGGCGCCGCCGAGTCCGATCTGCTTGACCCATCGACCGGGCGACGAACCTCGGCAGTGGGAGGCGGGTCATCCACCGGCCGATCGACGGCACGGCGGCCACACGCGCAGCACCAGCGGGACGTGCGCGATCGGCGCCCCGGGCGCTCCACCCAGGTGCTTGACGGCGACGAACGGTCAGGGTGGGCACGAGGCACGCCGCGCGAACAGGCCGCCGAACGACGTTGACACGATCGTCGCCGCATCGAGCTCGAGCGCATCGAGCCGTTCGACGAGCCATCGATTGGCGAACGTCTCGAACGAGGCGATCTCAGGTGTGGGTTCGGGCCAGCGGTCGCTGCACCCGCAGCCGGGCCGGTCGACCACGAGGCATCGTGGGTCGTCAGCCCGCGACGAGCGGCGCGAAGCACGCTCCGCTGACAGATGTGCCGTGCACGAACACGACCGGCGGGCCCGCGACCGACCTCGCGAACATGGTGACCAGCGGCGGCAGGGCCGACCGCCACATCGGCGCGGTCGGAGTGACGGAGAGCGACCTCCACAGCGCGGCCTGGGGGTCACGGTGTCGGGTCAGATCGGCGCCCATCCACCCAGGCTCGATCCTGTACGCCGACGCCGCAACTGAGCCTCGTTCCGGCGGTGGCCGCGGTGCGCCGGGACGTCCGGACGTGGTAGTCGGACACCATGGTTAGGGGGCCGAATCGCGTTCGGTGACCTCGGTCGGGGGCTGCTAGAGAGGTCGTGATGTCCCTCTGCTGCCCGGTGGTCGAGCTTCGCCAGTACACGCTCCGGCCCGGCCAGCGAGACGTGCTGATCGACTCTTCGACCGCGAGTTCATCGAGTCGCAAGAGGCCGTCGGTATGGACTTGATCGGCAGTTCCGCGATCTGGATCGGCCGGATCGCTTCGTGTGGATGCGGGGCTTCCAGACATGCAGCGTCGTCGTGAGGCCCTTGAGGCGTTCTACGGTGGGCCCATCTGGAAGGCGAACGCTGCTGCCGCCAACGCCACGATGGTCGACGTTGACGATGTGTTGTTGCTGCGGCCGCTTGTCCCGTCGACGGGATTCGAGCCTGACCTCAGCGGCCCGCGCAGGGTCGCATGGTTCCGGCGATGCACTTCGCCGTGACGATCTGTTCGCTCAGCGTACCGGCCGATCCCGACGTGCTCGCACAGGCTGCTCCCAGCGTTCACCGAGATGACGCCGCCTCGTTGGCGATGTTCGTCGAGGAACCGAGCCAGAACACGTTCCCGGCGCTGCCAGTCCGCACCGGCGAACACGTCGTCGTGTGGGTCGAGCGCGTCATCGACGACAACTGGCCGGCGCCGATCGACTCGACCCGGCGCTCGACGGCCCGCCACTTCAACTCCGCCTTGCCCCGACCGCGAGATTGCAGCTGCGCTGAACGACCCCGTGGCCGGCACCCACGCCGGTCGTGACGACCCGACCGCACGCCGCCCACTGACTGAGTCCCGGTCCCGGCGGTCTCGGAAGCGGCGGTTGGAGATGGTCGGGCGCGGATATCGGATTGTGAGTACAACCTGTGGAACGAGGTGTGCGGTGCTGCTGCCATGCGAACGACAGGTCCGCACGAGCGCAGCCAGCACCCCCAGCGGCTGACCGCCGGAACCGTCCTTCCGTCGCGGATGGGAGTGACCGCCACACGTAGTCGTCCCACACGTTGAGTGAGCACGTAGGGCGTCGTGGATGCCTGACGGCGTTCAGCCGGAACAAGCCAACCTTCAGGTGGAGCACGCCACAATGATGCTCGGTGAGGATCGGCGTTTGCTCCGACGTGCACGGTCGCCATGACCGGCTCCTGGCTGTGCTCGGCGCCATGGCGGCAGCCGGGGTCGACGAACGCTGGTGCCTCGGTGATCTGGTCGGAGGCGAGCCGGTCGCGGCTGGGCTACTCGGCGCGGCTCGTCAACTCGACCTACTGATCGCCGGTAATCACGACGCCTGGGCGCTCGGACCCGACCACGTCGTCGACGGACCCGCGGACCGCGACGTGTTCGGCGGGGCTCTGGAGCCACGCCAAGGCCAGCCGTCACGGCATCGACTGCTGGCACGGCTCGCCGCGCCACCCCCTGCTCGGGTTCCTCACCGAGGCGTCTGCCGCCAGGATCCTGCCCGACCGCCCGGCGGGCTCGCTCGGGCTCGTCGGCCATACGCATGAACCGAGCGCACTTCGCCTACAACGGCGCCACGACACCCCGCGGTGCGGCCCGTTCCGGGCGAGT
>CAVZFS010000021.1:0-82672 GCA_963774635.1 uncultured Acidimicrobiia bacterium | reverse complement strand
ACGGCACGGTGTACCCGGCGATCGTCAAGGAGCTGCAACGCCATCCGGTGAAGCGAACGGTCAACCACGTCGACTTCCTCCAGGTCAACCTCGACGAGGAGATCACGCTGTCGGTGCCGCTGCGCCTCGAGGGTGAGGCGGCGGCAGTCATCCAGGGCGGTGGCCTCGTCGACCCGGCAGTCGACGCCATCGAGGTTGTGACGACCCCGCGGACGATCCCTGCCGAGTTCGTCGTCGACATCTCCGAGATGGAGATGGACAGTGTCATCCGCCTCGAAGACCTGCCGATGCCGGCCGGTGTCCGGGCCACCGGCGACCCGGAGAGCCCGATCGTGACGGTGCTCACGATGCGCGCCGAGATCGCGGAGATCGAGGCCGCCGACGCCGAGGCGGCCGAAGAGCAGGCGGAGGCCGAGGCCGAGGCCGGCGAAGCCCCGTCCGGCGAGCCTGCAGGCGAAGAGTCGTCGGATGGCGGCTCGTCTGACGACAACGCCGGGTGAGACGGCGCTCCACCCCGTTCGACTGGCTGGTCGTCGGGCTGGGGAACCCCGGCAAGGAGTACGCCCGCACGCGCCACAACGTCGGCGAAGAGGTGGTCGTCGAGCTCGCCCGCCGGCGCGGCGACACGCTGCGCAGCGGTCGCGACAACTCGCTCGTGGCCGAGTCGCGCATCGGCGACGAGCGGTGGGTGCTGGCTTTCCCGCTGACGTACATGAACGAGTCCGGCATGGCGGTGCGGTCGCTCGTGCGGCGCTACGGCATCGAGGACGCCGAGCAGCTCATCGTCGTGCACGACGAGCTCGACCTACCGCCGTCCAAGCTGCAGATCAAGGCCGGAGGTGGGCTGGCCGGGCACAACGGGCTGCGCAGCATCGCCCAGCACCTCGGCACACGGGACTTCCTACGCGTCCGCATCGGGATCGGCAAGCCGCCGGGCGGCAAGGAGAGCGGCGGCGACCACGTCCTGTCCCGCCTGCCAGCCCGCCAGCGCGAGCTGTTCGACGTCGCCGTGCAGGAGGCCGCCGACGCCGTCGAGCTGATCGTCACCGACGGCATCGACGTCGCCATGCGCACCTACAACCGCCGCGATGCCCCCGCTTGACGCCGACGATCCGATTCTGACGACAGTTGGTTGCGCTCAGCGCAACCAAGTCTCCTCAGAATCCGGAGGCAGCGATGCCAGAGGGTGACACGATCCGGCGGTTGGCCGAGAAGATCACGGCGCGCTTCGCCGGCCAACGCTGCGTGCGGTCGGTGACGCGTGACCCCCGGCTGACCAACGTCGATTTCACCGGCGCCGTCCTGACCGGCGCCGATGCGGTGGGCAAGCACCTGCTCATCCGCTTCGACGACGGCCGCACGCTGCAGGCCCACCTGCGGTTGACCGGCTCGTTCGTGGTCGGGCCGGCGGCAACGGAGCCGGCGTGGCGGCGGCGCGTCGAGCTGTGGATGGAGGACGGCCGGCTGACCGGGGTCGACGTGCCGGTGTTGGGGATCGTCGCCACCGCCGACGAGGAGCAGATCGTGGGGCACCTCGGTCCCGACCTGTGCGGGCTCGAGCCCCCGGACCTCGATGAGGTCACCGCACGGCTACAGCGCGAACCGGACGTGCCGCTGGCCGGCGCCCTGCTCGACCAGCGCAACGTCGCCGGCTTCGGCAACCTGTACGCCATCGAGCTGCCCTTCATCGTCGGTGTCTCGCCGAACCAGCCGGTCGGCTCCGTCGACGGGCTCGGCGGCCTCGTCGCGTTCGGCACGGCGCTGATCCGCATCAATGCCGCACGCGGCCCACAGAACACGACCGGCCGTCGCCTCAGGGTTGCCGACCACTGGATCTATGCCCGTCGCGGCCGTCCCTGTCCGCTGTGCGGAACCCGGCTCGACGGCTGGGACAACCGCGACAGCCCGTGGCAACGCCTGTCGACATGGTGCCCGGCGTGTCAGCCGCTGGAGGCGCGGCGCACCGTCGACGTCGAGCGGGCCCACCGGTTGCTGGCGCTCCACCCGGCCCGCAAGGAACCGACCTACCCGAGCTTCACCAGTCGTCGCCCGGCCGGGCCTCGCACGTCAGGGCGGCCGTGAGGTCGATGTCGGCACTCGGACCGAAGCGCAGCACCATCACGGCGTCGTCGTCGTCCTCCGTGCGGATCACGTCGTCGCCAGTGCGGGCGAACGTCGGACCCCGCCAACGCTCCCAGCGCAGCCGCTCGTAGAACGACCATCGGCCGGTGGCGAGCGCGCCGAGCTCGAAGTGGCGGGGGAGCAGGTCACCGATCGCCTGCATCGCCACCGAACCGACGCCCGTGCCTTGCACCGCCGGCGACGTCCCGACCGCCTCGACGTAGCCGGACTGGAACGGGCGGTCGGCGACGCACAAGCGCCGAGGGACCACCGCGGCGTGCGCCACGAGATCACCATCTTCGGAGCTGACGAGCACGTGCCACCCCCCGAGCGCGTGATCCCAGTCCTCGTCCGAGAAGTCGCCTTCGAACGCCTCGTTCATGAGCGCCCGCACGCGGCCGAGCAAGTCAGAACCGGCTTCGGCGGTCGTCACCACCCGAACGTCGCCCATGGCGCGAGTTTGACCCGTCGGTACCCTTGACGGTCCCTTGCGCCTGGCTGCACTCCCCCCACTGCTGCGCGACGAACCGGCGCTGACGCGCGCCCTTGCTGAGCCGGCCGCCCGGCTGGCCGTCGTCGAGGTGGCTCGCCCGATCTCGATCGCCGCGCTGGCCAATCTCTCGAGCCGCCGCCCGCTCGTCGTCGTCACCCCGACCGGGACGATGGCCGGCCAGCTCGCCGAGGACCTCGAGCAGTTCCTTCCCGCCGGCCAGGTGGCCTTCTTCCCGGCGTGGGAGACGCTCCCGTTCGAGCGTGTCAGCCCGTCCGTCGAGACCATGGGCCGCCGCCTCGAGGTCCTGTGGCGCCTGCGCGACCCCGACCGCTGCCCGGCTGTCATCGTCACCGCCGTCCGCGCCCTGCTGCAGCGCCTCGGACCGGAGGCCACCACCGTCGAGCCGATCACGGTCCGACCCGGCGGCGTGATCGATCCAGACGTCCTCGCCGCCCAGCTCGTCGAGCTCGGTTACCGCCGCGAGGACCTCGTCGAGCATCGCGGCGAGTTCGCCCGCCGCGGGGCGATCATCGACGTCTTCCCGGCCACGTCCGACGCCCCCATCCGCATCGATCTGTGGGGTGACGAGGTCGACCGCCTCACGTCCTTCGGCGTCAACGACCAGCGATCGACGGGCGACCTCGCCGAAGCGCTGATCTTCCCGGCCCGCGAGCTGATCGCCAGCGAAGACGTCCGCGAGCGCGCCCGCAGCCTCGTCGCCGTCGAGCCGTGGGGCCGTGAGCAGTGGGAGCGCCTCGCCGAGGGCGCGCTGTTCGACGGGATGGAGAGCTGGTTGCCGTGGCTGGTCGACGACGAGCGCCTGCTCACCGACGTCCTGCCGGAGCGGGCCAAGGTGCTGCTCATCGAGCCGCGCCGCATCCGCGACCGGGCCGTCGATCTGTTGGCCGAGGAGGACGACCTGGCGCGGGCGCTCGCGTCCACCTGGGAACGCGACCCCGACAAGGCGTTCCCCCGCCTCCACGCCCACCCGGATCGCATGCTGAGCAACGGTGATGCCCCGTGGTCGATGGACTCGGTGCCCGAATCGCCCGAGACGCCCGTCGTGCAGGCCTCCGGCTGGGGCCCTGTCGTCGGCGACGGCGCCGGCCTCGTCGCTCGCCTGACCCAGCTGCTGGCCGACGGCTACCGCGTCGTCGTCGCCGCTGACGGCGAAGGGTCCGCGACGCGCCTTTCGGCCCTCTTGCTCGACCAGGGCCTGGACCTCAGCGGGCGAGTCGTCGTCGCGCCGCTCCACCACGGCGTCACGCTGCCGGCCGCCAAGGTGGCGATCGTCGCCGAGAGCGACCTCACCGGCCGCCGTCGGGCTCATCGCCGACCGCGTCGGCGCCGTGATGCCCTCAGCATCTTCGAGGACCTCAAGCCGGGCATGTACGTCGTGCATGTCCAGCACGGCGTCGGCCGTTACGAGGGCATGGTCAAGCGCTCGATGGGGGGCGTCGAGCGCGACTACCTCCTCGTCGCCTACAAGGGCGACGACCGCCTGTACGTGCCCTCCGACCAGATCGACGTGCTGCGCCAGTACGTCGGCGGAGAAGCGCCGGCGCTGCACCGCCTCGGTGGCAGCGACTTCGCCAAGGCCAAGAGCCGCGTCCGCTCGGCAGTGCGCGAGATCGCGCAGGAGCTCGTCGTCCTCTACCAGAAGCGCGTGAACTCCGAGGGGTTCGCGTTCGGCCAGGACACGCCGTGGCAGGCCGAGATGGAGGACGCCTTCCCGTTCGTCGACACGCCCGACCAGCGCGTCGCCACGACCGACGTCAAGGCGGACATGGAGCGGCCGTATCCGATGGATCGCCTGCTGTGCGGCGATGTCGGCTTCGGCAAGACCGAGGTCGCCGTGCGGGCGGCGTTCAAGGCGATCCAGGACAGCAAGCAGGTCGCCGTGCTCGTCCCGACGACGCTGCTGGCGTCCCAGCACGGCAACACGTTCGCCGACCGCTTCGCCGGCTACCCCATCCGCGTGGAGACGCTGAGCCGGTTCCTCACGCCGGCGCAGGCCCGTGACGTGATCGCCGGCATCAAGTCCGGTGACGTCGACTGCGTCATCGGGACGCACCGCCTGCTCGGCGACGACGTGCGCTTCAAGGACCTCGGCCTGTTGGTCGTCGACGAGGAGCAGCGCTTCGGCGTGCATCACAAGGAGCTGATGAAGCAGCTCAAGACGAACGTCGACGTGTTGACGTTGACCGCCACCCCGATCCCGCGAACGCTCGAGATGAGCCTCGTCGGCATCCGCGACCTGACGCTGTTGAACACGCCGCCGGCGGACCGCCAGCCGATCCTCACGTATGTCGGCGGCTACGACGAACGGGTCGCCGTCGAGGCGATCCGCCGTGAGCTGTTGCGCGAGGGTCAGGTGTTCTGGGTCCACAACCGCGTGCGTTCGATCGAGCACGCCGCCGCCCGGCTGCGCGAACTCGTGCCCGAGGCACGCATCGCCGTTGCCCACGGCCAGATGGACGAGGGCACGCTCGAGCAGGTGGTCGTGGACTTCTGGGACGGCCTGTTCGACGTGCTCGTGTGCACGACGATCATCGAGTCCGGCATCGACATGCCGACCGTGAACACGCTGGTCGTCGAGCGCTCGGACCTGCTCGGTCTCGGCCAGCTCCACCAGCTGCGCGGGCGGGTCGGTCGGAGCGGCCAGCGGGCCTACGCCTACCTCTTCCACCCGACCGACGTCGTGCTGACCGAGGAGGCATACGAGCGACTCAAGACGATCGGCGAGGCCACCGAGCTCGGCAGTGGGTTCAAGATCGCCATGCGCGACCTCGAGATCCGCGGCGCCGGCAACCTGCTCGGGCAAGCGCAGTCCGGCCACATCGCGGCAGTCGGCTACGACCTGTACTGCCAGATGGTCACCGAGGCGGTGGCCGAGATGAAGGGCGAGCCGATCCGCCCGCCGGCCGAGATCAAGCTCGACGTGCCCACCGACGCCCACCTCCCGAAGGATTACGTCGCCAAGGAGGAGCTGCGACTCGAGGCGTACCGGCGCCTGGCCGCCGTCACGACGCCGGCCGAGGTCGACGACATCCGGACGGAGTGGGAGGACCGTTACGGCCCGCTGCCCGCGGCGGCCGAGGCGCTGCTGACGATCGGGTTCCTGCGGGCGGAGTGCCACCGGCTCGGGCTGACGGAGGTGGCGATCTCCTCGGACCAGGCGCGCCTCGGCCCGATCGAGCTGAGGCTCAGCGAGTCGACCCGCCTGCGGCGGCTGTCACGCGATTCGATCTGGAAGGAGGATGCCCGCCAGATCGTCGTGCCGATCCCTCGGCGAGAGGAGCCCGCGGCGTTCCTCGTGCGGTTGCTTCGTGAGCTGGTCCCGCCGCCGGTCCCGGAAGTGCTCGAACCAGTAGCCTCCGCGCCGTGATCGGCAGGACCAGGACCGCTCTGGCGGTGATGGCCGTCGTGGTGCTGGCCGGATGTGGCGACTCGCCGAGCAACGGCACGGCCGCCGAGGTCGGCGGCGGGGCGGTGAGCAGGGACCAGTACGAGGAAGTTCTCAACGCCGTCGTCGCCAATCCCGAGGTGTTCGGCGTCGAGGAGGATGCCGAGACGGGCACCGTGCCCGGTGATGCCGGCCGCAGCGTGCTCCAGGCGATGATCCTCGACGTCGCCGGCAAGGAGTTCCTCGCCGACGAGGGCGAATCGATCACCGACGCCGACCGGCAGACTGCGACCGAGTCGCTCGGCGCACAGGTCGACACCTGGCCGGCCGCTGTCGCTGATCTGTTCGTCGACCGGCAGGCGGGCGTCATCGCGTTCGGCCGAGTGGCGGCGAGCTCGGGGGAGCCGCAGGCTCGATACGAGTCGTCCCCGGCCGATCTCGGCGTGCTGTGCGTGCGCCACATCCTCGTCGAGACCGAGGAGGAGGCCGAGGCGGTGATGCAAGAGCTTGCCGATGGCGCGGACTTCGCGGAAGTTGCCGCCGAACGGTCGACGGATCCGGGCTCCGCCCAGTCGGGCGGCGCGCTCGAGGCGCAGCCTGGTCAGCCGTGCATCCCCTTGGACCAGGCCCAAGGGGCGCTCGATGCCACCTTCTTCGAAGCGGCGGCGGGTGCGGTGCCGGGCAGTCCCGTCGGCCCCGTGCAGACGCAGTTCGGCTACCACGTCATCCTCGCTCGGCCGTACGAAGAGGTCGCCTCGGCGGTCGACAGCGCCGTCGGCCAGCAGTTGTTCGAGGAACACATGGCAACGATCGCCATCGAGGTGGACCCGCGCTACGGGCGCTGGGACGCCGGCGAGCGCTCCGTCGTTGCCCTGTGACGCGGGCTGCGAAGATCGTTGTCGTCGGGCTCGGGCCTGGTAGCGACGAGCACGTCACCGTCGAGACGCTGTCGGCGATCGAACGTGTCTCGAACCGCTACCTCCGCACGAGCCGACATCCCAGTGCTCATCTCGTGGACCCGGCGGCGACGTTCGACCAGCTCTACGAGCAGGCCGACCGCTTCGACGACGTCTACGGCGCGATCGTCGAGCAGCTCGTCGGCGCCGCGCAGGTCCACGGAGAGATCCTCTACGCCGTGCCGGGATCGCCCATGGTGCTCGAGCGCAGCGTGCAGACGCTCCTTCGCGACGACCGCGTCGACGTCGAGGTCCTGCCGGCGATGTCGTTCCTCGACGTCGCGTGGGCGCGCCTCGGCATCGATCCCGTCGAGGCGGGGGTGCAGCTCGTCGACGCCTACGAGTTCGCCACGACGTGCGCCGCATCGAACGGCCCGCTGCTGATCGCCCACGCCCACGCCGACTGGGTGCTCTCGGACGTCAAGCTGGCGGTCGAGCACGCCAGCGGCGACGAGCCCGTGGTGATCCTGCAGCGGCTCGGCACGCCCGAGGAGCTCATCACCCGCACGTCGCTGGAGCGAGCTCGACCGGGACGTCGAGGCGGACCACCTGACGTGCGTCTATGTCCCCCGCATCGGGGCGCCGATCGCCGCCGGCTATGTCCGCCTGCACGAACTGGCCCGCACGCTGCGCGAGCGCTGCCCGTGGGACATCGAGCAGACCCACGACAGCCTGGTGCCGCACCTGGTGGAGGAGACGTTCGAGCTCGTCGATGCGATCGCCGCACTCGATCCCGACGACCCGGCGACAGAGGCGGCGTTCATCGAGGAGCTCGGCGACGTGCTGTACCAGGTCGAGTTCCACGCCACGATCGCCGAGCAGGAAGGACGCTTCTCGATCGCCGACGTCACCGACACGATGCACGACAAGTTGGTGCGTCGGCACCCGCACGTCTTCGGTGACGTCGCCGCCGACGACGCCGAGGCCGTGAAGGCCAACTGGGACGACATCAAGCGCGAGGAGAAGCAGCGCACGTCGGTGTTCGACGGAGTGCCCCAGTCGCTGCCCGCGCTGGCCTATGGACAGCACCTCGCTCGCAAGGCAGCCAAGGTCGGCTTCGACTGGCCCGACGTGGCGGGGCCACTCGCCAAGGTCGACGAGGAGCTGGCTGAGCTGCGCGAGGCGGTCGCCGCCGACGATCAGGTGCACATCGCCGAGGAGTTGGGTGACGTGGTGACCGCGCTGGTCAACGTCGCCCGGCACACCGGCGTCGACGCCGAGCTGTCGGGCGCGCTGCGGCACGGAAGTTCCGCACCCGGTTCGAGCAGGTCGAGCTGCTCGCCGCCGAGCGCGGCCTCGACCTGCGGGCGGCGGACTTGCAGCAGCTCGACGCTCTGTGGAACGAGGTGAAGTCCCGAGAGACGTGACACGGATGAAGGCAGACTGACGGAGATGCGGCTGCAGCTCTCTGATCCAGCCGACCACCCCTACGTGGGGACGTTGCCGTTCGCTGTCGACCTCGACGAGTGGGATCTGCCCCACATCCATCCGGTGCTCGGTCTGCATCGCCATGTCGTCAAGCTGGTCGAGCTCGGAGCAGACGGCAATCGCACGTCGTATGTGGTCAAGGAGCTGCCCGACCGCCTTGCGCTGCGCGAGTACCGCCTCCTGCGCAGCCTCGCCGAGGATCGGCTCCCGACGGCGACCGTCGTCGCCGTCGTCACCGACCGAACGGGTGGCCGCGACGGGCTCCTCGTCACGCGCCACCTCGACTACGCCCTGCCGTACCGCAGCCTGTTGTCGGGCCGCGGACTGTCCATCCCGTACCTCGGCGACCGACTGCTGGACTCGCTGGTCGGCCTGCTCGTGCGGCTGCACGTCGCCGGCTTCTTCTGGGGTGACTGCTCGCTGTCCAACGCGCTGTTCCGCCGAGATGCGGGAGCGCTCTCGGCGTACGTCATCGACGTCGAGACGAGCGAGCGCCACGACAACCTGTCCGACGGGCAGCGCCGGCTCGATCTCGACATCGCCTACGAGAACGTGGCGGGCGGATTGCTCGACCTCCAGGCCGGCGGGCGACTCGTCCCCGACGTCGACCCGTTCGCCGTCGCCGACAACATCGAGTCCCGCTATGCGGATCTGTGGCGCGAGCTGACCGCGATCGAGGAGTTCGCGGCCGACGAGATGTGGAAGGTCGAGCAGCGTGTCCGCCGGCTCCATGACCTCGGATTCGACATCGGTGAGATGGAGGTCATCGCCGACGAGGACGGGCAGCGCCTGCGCTTCGTCCCGCGCGTCGTCGAGAGCGGCTACCACCAGGAGCGCCTGTTCGCCCTCACCGGGCTCGTCGCCGGAGAGAACCAGGCCCGCCGGCTGCTCGACGACATCCGCAACTTCCGCGGCGAGCTGCAGTCGCGGACCGGCACCAAGCCACCGGAGAACATCGCCGCCGTGCGCTGGCTCGATCAGCGCTTCGAACCGGTCATCGCGGCGATCCCGCCCTCGATGCTCGGCAAGCTGCAAGCGGCAGAGCTGTTCCACCAGATCCTCGAGCACCGCTGGTTCAGCTCCGAAGAGCAGGGGAGGGACGTCCCGCTCGAGGAGGCAATCGAGTCCTACGTCGGCAACGTCCTCGTCGGAGCGCCCGACGAGCAGGTGCGCCTCGATCCGCCGACCGGCGAGCTACTGCTCGGTGATCTCAGTGGACCGGAGCCGCCGCCCGGCGCTTGAGGTTCACGACGCTGCGAGGGGGCGGGGTGCGTGGATGCCCTGCAGCGTCGGGTCGACGATCAGCGTCAGCTCCGCCTGCATGCCGTCGGGATCGGTGAACCAGATGCTGTGGAACGCGCCGAGGTCCTCGACCGTGCCGTTGGTGGCGCGGCGCTCGATGAGCCGCTGGCGCAACGTCTCGAAGTGCTCGGCCGTCGCGGCACCGAGCGCCACGTGGTCGAGGTGCCCGCGGTCGAACATCGCCGGCAGCGCGTTGGCGTGCACGTTCTTGGTGACCTCTGCGGGATGGATCCACGAGTTCGCGCTGGCTCGCAGGATGGCGTGGCGGAATGCCGGCGTCGTCTCGGTGAAGACGACGTCGAGCTCGAAGACATCGCGGTAGAACTCGACGAAGCGGTCGAGGTCGGCGGTGAGCACGGCAACGTGGTTGACGCCGGTCAGCATGGTCATCGGGAAGCTCCAGTCGTCGATGATGATCGGGGTGGGCGCCGTCGCCGGCGTTCGGGTGTCTGCGCCTCGGCACGGGCGCCGGCCAGGAGCATGGTCAGCCCGACGGCCACGGTCTCGGCGGACTCGGCACCGTCCATGTCCCAGTAGTCCCGCAGCGCCTGCCACGCGGCGGCGCTCGTGAGCAGCTGCACCACCGCCGCCACCCGCCGTGCCGTCGCGTCATCGAGGCCGCCTGCCTCGTCGTCGACGACAGCGAGAGCCGCCGCCCGGCGTTCGTCGTTGTCGTCGAGGCGGGCGGCCAGGCCCTCAGGCGACATGAGGACCTCGCGGACGACCGGCGCCACCTCGTCGAAGCTCGGGAAGAGTTGGCGGACCAGTTCGATGGCCTCGTCACGGGTCGTCCCCCGTGGCTTCCCGGTTCGCTCGTTGACCCACGCCACTACGGCGGTCATCAGGTCCTGGCGGGTCGGGAAGTAGCGGTAGACGGTGCGCTCCGGGACGTCGGCGGCCGCTGCCACCTTGGCGTACGTGAGGTCCTGCCCGTGCGCGAGGAGCTCGGCGACACCGTCGAGGACCCGATCGCGCACGACCGCCTGCCGCGCTACTCGCAGTGGAACTGCTGACATGGCAGTGATACTGCCAAATTGGCGCCCAGACTGTCAACAGGTCGTTGCGACGAGTCGCCGAACGCTACGGTGGCCGGCCCGTGAGCGAGATCGTCCATGTCGTCAGCCGCGAGATCCTCGACTCCCGGGGCAACCCCACCGTGGAGGTCGAAGTCGGGTTGATCAGTGGGGCCAACGGACGAGCCGCCGTGCCCAGTGGTGCATCGACCGGTGAGCACGAGGCCGTCGAGCTGCGCGACGGCGGTGACCGCTACGGGGGCAAGGGCGTCCGCCTGGCGGTCGGCCACGTCAACGGAGAGATCGCCGATGAGCTGCGCGGACGCGAAGCGCTCGACCAGCGGCTCGTCGACCGGGCTCTGCTCGACCTCGACGGCACCGACAACAAGGCCCGGCTCGGTGCCAACGCCATCCTGGGCACCAGCCTCGCCGTCGCCAGGGCTGCGGCCGATGAGTTGGAGGTGCCCCTGTACCGCTACGTCGGCGGTGTCAACGCCCACGTGCTGCCCGTGCCGATGATGAACGTCGTCAACGGCGGCGTGCACGCCGACAACTCGATCGACCTCCAGGAGTTCATGGTGATGCCTGTTGGCGCACCGAGCTGGTCGGAGGCGATGCGGTGGGGGACCGAGACGTACCACGTGCTGAAGCAGGTGCTCCATGACCGCGGACTGTCGACGGCAGTCGGGGACGAGGGCGGCTTCGCTCCGAACCTCTCCACGAACGAGGACGCCATCCGCATCCTCGTCGAGGCGATCGAGACCGCCGGCTTCCAGCCAGGCGATGACATCGCCATCGCGCTCGACCCGGCGACGAGTGAGCTGTACCGCGACGGGCGGTACCACCTCGCCGGCGAGGGCAAGGTCCTCGAACGCGACGAGATGGTCGAGTACTGGCGCCGGCTCGTCTCCACGTACCCGATCGTGTCGATCGAGGACGGCATGGCCGAGGACGACTGGGAGGGATGGGCCGCGCTGACCGGTGCCATCGGTGACCACGTGCAGCTCGTGGGCGACGACCTCTTCGTGACGAACGTCCGCCGGCTGCAGCAAGGCATCGATCGCTCCATCGCCAATGCCGTGCTCGTCAAGGTCAATCAGATCGGAACGCTGACGGAGACGCTGGAAACGGTCGAGCTGGCGACCCGCAGCGGCTACGGCTCCGTGATGAGCCATCGCAGCGGTGAGACCGAGGACACGACGATCGCCGACTTGGCCGTGGCGACGAACTGTGGGCAGATCAAGACCGGAGCGCCCGCCCGCAGCGACCGGGTGGCGAAGTACAACCAACTCGTGCGGTTGGAAGCCGAGCTCGGTGAGGCGGCTGCGTTCCGGGGTCACCGCGCGTTGCGACGGACGACAGCGAGCCGCAGCGTCTCAGCATGACGTCAGCCGGCGATGCCCGGCTGCGAAGATGACGTGATCATGAGTGAGCGGAGCGAACGCATGGCCGGCCGAACGAGCGCCAGCGAGTCGGACGGCGATGGGGTTCGGGGCGCAGCCCCCGTGTCTGAATGAGTGAGGGTCGGATCTCGACGATCACCAAGCCGCCGGGGCGACGCGCCTCGGACGCCGGCCGCTCGCGCCTTGCCGACCTCACCCGTCCGATCGCCCGCGAGCAGCGCATCGCCAAGCGACGGCGCCCGGCGATCGTGGCAGCCCTCGTGGCGCTCCTCGTCGCCGCGGCGATCGGTGCCGCGCTGTTCGGCCTCCCGGTGCGCACGTGGTTCGGGCAGGACGACCAGATCCGGCAGCTGGATTCAGAGCTGGCCGAGCTGGAGGCCGTCAACGCCGATCTGCAGGACGAAGTCGATCGGCTGCTCACCGACGCTGGCACCGCCGAGGCGGCACGCGAGATCCTCGACCTCGTCGAGCCCGGCGAAGGCCGCCAGACCGTCGTTGGACTCCCGGACCTGCCGACCGACCTGCCCGACGGTTGGCCGTACGGCGCGGTGGAGCGGATCATCGCCCTCCGCGCCGAAGCGCCGTGACGCGCCGGAACGTCCTCGTCCTCTCGGTGCTCGCAGTCGCCGGCGCGGCCTGCGGCGGGCAGACCGACGAGCTCTCCCGAGAAGCGCAGGTCTACGCGGCGACGATCCGCGAGGTGGTCCGTCACCAACCTCCACCGCCCGACGATCCGGACGCGCTCCCGGTCGTGTACGTCGTGGCGGTCGGCGAGACCACGATCGCCGCCGACGTCCAAGCCGAGGTCGCCACGGAGTTGCGCGACGAGGTGGATGTGCAGTTCGCCGACGAGCGCGACGAAGCAGTGGACGAGGATGTCGAGAACGCGCCGGTACTGGACGACGGCGTGCTCATCGCCGTCGGCGAGCTGCCCGCGGACACCGATCCGGTGTCGATGGAAGTCGAGGTCTACCGCTCCGAACGGGACGTGTCGAAGGCGGTCTTCAGCTTCGCCGCCGACTCGTCGAACTGGGTCGTCACTTCGTCGTCGCTGTTGCCTGAGTCCTGACGCCCGCGCCGCTCGACCGGGAGGCTCGGGCTCTGCTCACCGCGGGCCCTCCGCTCGAGTCGGTCGACGAGCTCGCCGACACGGGCGAGTGCCCACTCGATGTCGCGGGTGTCGATCGGCCACGTCGACAGCGCGATGGAGCGCAGCTCGTCCATGCGGCTGACCGTCTCGGCCGCCAGCGGCATGCCGGACGCGCGGGCGAGGTCGATCACGCCCGACAGCTCCGTGACGGCAAGCCGATCGAGCTCACGCTCGTGCCACTCGGCGGCATGCTCGAGTCGCCGGCGGGCCAGCTCGACCGGATCGAACGGGTCGCCCACGTGGGCCCGCTGAGCCTCCCGCAACGAGCGCACGTAGAGCGCCGCCGCGGGCACGAGTCCAACTGCGACGACCGCCAGGCTGATCTGGATCGGCACTCCGATCGCGGTCGCGGCGACCGCGCCGATCACCCACGCCACCTGAAAGCGCGTCTCGAAGCGGGCGAACGTCCGTCCATGGGTGGCCGCCGGCGCAGCGGTCTGCACGAGGGCGTCGAATCCCTGGCGGGCCACCGAGCCGGCACCGCCGAGCACGATGGCGACGACGAAGACCACCAACCTCGAGGGCCCGAGCGCGCCGAAGGCGGCGACGATGGCCAACACGATCAACGCTGCCGCCGTCAGGCGATCCTCTCCGTAGCGACGTCGCATCACGGGGGCAATGGCGTTGCCAGCGAAGGCGCCGACTCCGTAGACGGCGACGGTCGCGCCGTACATCCAGGCCGGCTCGCTCTCGCGCCGCAGGGCGAAAGCGAGCCCGAAGACGAAGAACCCGACGGCGGCGCGGATCACCGTGAACGCCCACGAGGTGGCGACGATCGTCGGCTGGTGCAGTTCCTCGTAGACGACGCTGGGTGGAGCCTCGGGCCGGACGGCCGGGGGATCGGGGATGCGCAGCGCGGCAACGGCCGCACCGAGGAACATGGCGGCGGCCACGCTGGCAGCAACGGCGGGCGTCGTGATGGCGAGCAGCGCGGCGCCGATCGCGCCGCCGACGGTGCCGGCGATCAGGTTGAGGCGGGCCAAGCGTGAGTTGGCAGCGACGAGTTGCGTGCTGTCGTCGACGAGCCCTGGGACGAGTGCCTGGCGTGTCACACCCGTCGCCTTGGCGGCGATCAACAAGGCGAGCGCGAAGAAGTAGAAGCCGAGGTCGAGCAGCGTCAGCGCCAACCCGGCGGCGCAGACGGCGCGCAGCGCGAACAGGAAGACGGCGATGTTGCGCGGCCCATGCCGGAGGCGGTCGATGGCCGGCCCGATCAGCGGCGCCAGGAGGGCATACGGGGCGAGGTTGATGAGCAGGTAGAGGAGGATCTGCTGGCGCGACGCCTCGGGACTGAGGCTGAAGAACAGCGAGCCCGCCAGCGAGATCGCGACCAGCGCGTCGGCGGCGCCCGAGAGGACCTGCGCCCAGGCGAAGCGGTTGAGCCCGGGACTCCATACACCGCGCGACGGCATCCGTCGGCGCAGCGTGTCGAAGATCACACTCCAATGCTGCCCGAATTCGCACGCCCCTCGCGCTCGCCCGGTCAGGCGAATCCGGACGGTCCAGAATTTTCTCGTATCTGCGGCCGCTCAATGACGTCTGTTCCGGCATTGGTGGCGGGACACACGCCAAATCCCGCTCCGGTCGGTCGGCGGTGCCAAGCGCCACGCGCGGACACCGACCGGGGCGGGCAGGCTGTGCTGATGCGGCCGGCGAAGGCGCTGGAGCGCCCGCCGTGCCGAACCGGGGTTCCACTTCTGAACGACGCGACCCGGGGACGGTCATCCACTGGTGCGCTGGGAGGGTCGAGCGGGCGCGAGGATCGTCGCCACCGATCCGTCGGGGCCGGGCACATCGTCGCCTCCCAGCACCTGGCAGCGCTCGAGGCCGTGACGCAACCAGAGCAGGCCGGTCCACGCACACAGCACAGCGTCGATGAGATCCTCACGATGCTTCGCCGCGGCGTGCGCCACGGGGCTCGGCTCGGTCGCCAACGCCGCCGTCACCGGGTGCGAGCACACGTCGAGCGGCGGATCGGCGTCGCAAAGCGAGACGAGGCGGCGCACGATGGCGTCGCACGTGACGGCCCGCTGCGCGCGGAACGTGGCGGCGTCGAGGCTGCGGGGCTTGCGTTTGTAGGCGGGCCGCTCCAGCTCGTAGCCCAGTTCGGCCGCCCCGACGAGTGTCGTGTAGGGGTAGACCTCGTACACGTGGCGGCCGCTTCGCGGTGGACCGCTGCGCCCGTCGGCATAGGCCCACCCGTCAGACGCCAGCCGGCGTAGCAGCGACACCCCGCCGAGCGCCGGGAGGGCGAGGTTGGAGCTGTTGGCCGACACCTTCCAGCGGCCGTAGCACCGGCCGACCTCCCGCTCGCACAGCCGCTGACCTGTCGCATTGTGGACGACGAGGGGTGCGTCGACCATGGCGATCGAGTCGTCGCCTGCCCAGTTCGCTATCCACTGCGCAGTCGCCGCCACGCCGACGGTCCACCCGGCATCGAGGATCCGGCCGGACCGGTCGACCGCGACGACGCCGGTCTCGTTGGGCGCACGGTCGCCGCTGCCCTCGCCCCACGCGAGGTCGACGCCGAGCACGTTCACGAGGCGTGTGTGGCGACCAGGTCGGCGGCTCGGTCGAGCGCGCGGAGGGCGTCGTCCTCTCCGGTCGGGGGCACGGTGAGCACGCAGCGTACGAAACCAAGTGCGGCGTAGTCGTCGACCACCTTCGGATCGGCGGGGCACCCGAACACGCCGAGCTCGATCGTCGCCGGGTCCCGCCCGGACGCCTCCGCCGCCGCCCGCAGATGGGGTACGCGCTCGGCGATGCCGCGGCGGCCGTGGATCGGCATCCACCCGTCGCAGTACTCGACCACGTGGCGGAACGTCACCGGCCCGCCCGCACCGCCCATGATGATCGGCGGATGTGGCTGGCGGATCGGCTTCGGCCAGCTCCACGACGGTCCGAACGACACGTGCTCACCGTGGAACGAAGCCTCGTCACGGGTCCACAGCTCGCGCATCGCGAGGACGTGCTCGCGGGCGATCTCGCGCCGCCGCCCCGGATCGACGCCGTGGTCCTCCATCTCCTCGAAGTTCCACCCGACGCCGATGCCGAGCAGCACACGACCACCTGTGAGGTGGTCGAGCGTGGCGACGGTCTTGGCCTGGATGATGGGGTCGTGCTGGGCGACCAGCGTGATGCCCGTGGCCAGCAGCAGCTGCTCCGTGACGGCGCCCGCCGCCATGAGCGCGATGAACGGGTCGAGCGTGCGCCGATACTCCTCAGGGAGCTGCTGGCCGCCCGGCCACGGTGTACGGCGACTCGTTGGGATGTGCGTGTGCTCGGTCACCCACAGCGACTCGAAGCCCCGGGCCTCCAGCTCGGCGGCCAAGCGGTCCGGTCGGATCGACAGGTCGGTCGGGAAGAGCAGGGCGCCGATCCGCATCAGCGGGAGCGTACGCGGCGGCCTGCGATCGTCGCCGCCCCACGCGAAACGTCCCGCCCGGCGTGCTGCCGTGAGCACGCTGGCGGGACGTCTCGGTAGGTTCCCGACCGGTCAGTGTCCTGCCCGCCGGATGTTGGGCGAGCCCGGTGGCGAGGATCGGAGCATCCCCGCCGCCGTCTGGCGGCGGAGTCCGGCCTGCGCATCGGCGGCTCGTGATCGAAACGGGTCAGGCAGCGACCGGAGTCGGGGTCTGGCACCCTCAACCCGGAGGAGAACGCTCCGTGTGCTGGGGGAACCTCATTTGTATCCGTACCTCCTTCGATGATCGGGTTCGATCCCTCGATTCGGTGTGATACGGCAGGCCGTAGAGACCTGTCAGCTCTCATGATCTCGCGTCCGGCGACGCGGCGTCAAGACGTTCAGAGCGTTCAGGGCGTCGAGTCCGGCGTGGTGAGGCCGAGCGCGGCCGTCACCTCAGCGACGATCTGACTGCGCGGAGGCATGCCCGGGACCTGCTCGAACTGCACGGGGTTGACGCGCTCCGCGATCGACGACCACCGCGTCGCCGCCAGCTCCAGGAACTCGTCTTGCGGGATCACCCAGAACCGGTCGGCCATCACGGCGTCGGCGACGGCATCGGCGATCATGGCCGGCTGCGCTCCCTCGGCAATGGCCCGCCGGAAGTGCCCCTCGACGACCCGGAACATGGCCTCGTCATCGGGCCTCGGTCCGAGCTCCGACGGCCAGTTGCGGTCGGCGTCGACGATCTGCGTGCGCACCCAGCCGGGGCACAGCACGCTGACGCCGACCGGGAGGCCCGCGACCTGCATGGCGTGGTAGAGGTCCTCGCTGATCGCCACGACGGCGTGCTTGGAGGCGTCGTAGCTCGGCCCGAACCCGGGAGTGAGGCCCGCCATCGACGCCGTGTTGACGATGTGCCCGCCACCGATCAGGTGGGGGAGGAAGGCCCGGCATCCGTGCACCACGCCCCAGAAGTTGACGCCCATCACCCAGTGCCAGACCTGTAGCGGGCCGAACCAGGGATCGGTGCGGGCAGCGACGCCCGCGTTGTTGCACACGACGTGCACGGCGCCGAAGCGCTCGAGCGTCAGAGCGGCGAGCGCGGTGACGTCGGCTTCCTTGCTGACGTCGGTGTGGCTGGTCAGCACCTCGACCCCGCGGGCGGCCACCTTCGTCGCCGCGGCTGCCAGCGCATCGTCCTGGACGTCGGCCAGCACGAGGTGCAGGCCGGCTGCGGCGAGCCGCTCGGCCAGTGCAAGACCGATTCCGCTACCTGCCCCTGTGACGACCGCGACCTGTCCCGCAACGAGCTCCATGTGTCCTCCCGACGTCGAACGTACTCAGGAGGGCTTCGTCGCTAAGACTCGGGATACGGGGTTCGTCCGATGTGGGCGGCGGGGTGGTGGGCGCATCGTCGAGGCATGTCACACCATCGTGCACCGCAGCCCAGCGTCCTGGCCCGCCTCGACCAGCACCTCGCTCCCCGGTTCGGCTCGGCCGGCTCGATCTCGACCGCGTTGTCCCTGCTCAGGCGAGGGCGAGCAACAAGGCGCGCCGCTCAGCGTGGCTCAGCTCCTCAGCAGGCCGCGTGGACGCAGAGCTGGCCGCCGCCGGCGGCATGATCCACTGATCAGCGACCAGGCCGGGACGCACATCGACGAGACGCAGGGAGCCATCGGCACGCGCCACCCAGTCGACGTCGTGCCCCCCGTCGAACGTGCGATCGACGCGGCGCGACGAGCCGCGCCAGCATGGCCGTCAGCTCGACCGGCGGAGCCGGTGCGTCGCCACCGGAGATGACGTCTCGAACCCGGCCGTGGTGGTCGATCTCGGCGACCCACGCCTCGTCGGGCGTGGACGTCGCG
Source organism: uncultured Acidimicrobiia bacterium (assembly GCA_963774635.1). Lineage (GTDB taxonomy): Bacteria > Actinomycetota > Acidimicrobiia > Acidimicrobiales > Ilumatobacteraceae > JALZMG01. The sequence continues at coordinate 64,129 of CAVZFS010000021.1, read as the reverse complement.
ATGCAGGCGACGACCGGACGGCTGCGCCGTCCCGCGCCGGGCCCGTCGCCGAACACGATGCCACGCCACGCCGCCTCGGCGACCGGTTGCACGAGGACGGCGGTGCAGGGATCGTGCGTGGCCTCGACTGCGGCCGTGAACTCGTGGGCGCCGGTCATGGACCGCACGGGGCCGACCACCCAGGGCTGACGGGGTTGGCGGGCCGCCCAGGCCATCGGCGAGCGGCGGACGACGATCGGCCGTGAGCCGTCGTGGGACATGATCCGCCAGACGTGGTGCAGGACGCCGCTCTGGTCCGGCGACCAATCGGACGTCAGTACGACACCGGTCCCCACGGGCAGCCCGACGCCGCGGGCGACAGCCAGCGTCGCCGCTTTGCGTCCGACGCGCTCGGTGTCATACGCCGACGGGTGGTCGAGCGCGATGACGGGCGTCCGGGTCTCCATGGTGCCAGCATCGGGCCAGCGGCATGAAGGCCGCATGGGATCGACATAAACGACATCGAGCGGAGAGGCCGAGCCTTTCCGCTCGGGGGCTCCGGCAGGAGCCTCCGCCCCCCGAACGCCCCCGCCAAGGGGCAGGGTCAGCTGGCGACGTCCCAGGCCAGGAGCACGTCATCGCCGATCGGGACAACCGACCGGTTGGTGAGCCGGATGCCGTCGGTGACCCGGTCGACGCCGAGATCGGCCACGGCGGCTGTCCCGGTCCCGATGACGAGCGGCGCCACGGCCACGATCATCCGGTCGACCAGACGTCGGCGCAGCAGGCCGGTGATGACCGCCCCGCCGCCCTCCACGAGCAGCACCTCCATCCCGGAGTTGCGCAGGAAGGCCGAGCGCGGCGGCGAGGTCGACACGTCCCGGCTCGGATGCGTCCGATGCCACGACCTCGACGGTCACGCCGGCGGCCCGCAACTGGGCGCGTCGGGCCGGATCCGATCGGTCGGTCGTCAGCACGACGGTCGACGCGGCGTCGTTGAGGACGAGTGCCGAATCCGGGATCCGCAGCGTGCTGTCGAGCACGATTCGCGCCGGTGAGGCGCCCGGCACCATGCGCACGGTGAGCTGGGGGTCGTCGCTGAGGACTGTGCCGATGCCGACGAGCACGCCGTCGCACGCCGCCCGAAGGGCGTGCGAGACCTGACGTTCCGGCTCGCCACTGATCCATCGGGCGTCGCCGCTGGATGTGGCGATCTGGCCGTCGACGGTTTGCGCGAACTTCAGCACTACGGCAGGTCGGTCCTCACGTGGCTGCGCGATGCCCAGGAGGCCGAGGACGTCCACCGAGGCGGCGGCGGTCTCGACCAGGGCAGCACCGGCAGGCCGCACGTGGTTCATCCGTGCCGCCTTGGTGGCCAGATAGGCGGCGTTGCGGTGGTGAGGCGCGGTGGGCAGAGGGACGACCGCGTCCACGATCGTGCCGGCGCCACGCAGGCCGCTGACCTTGAGCGGGTTGTTCGTGAGCAGGCGGATCGATCGGATGCCGAGGGCGGCGAGGACGGCGGCCGCGTCGCCGTACTCGCGGGCGTCGGCGGGCAGCCCGAGGCCGTGGTTGGCGTCGACGGTGTCCGCCCCGAGGTCCTGGGCGAGGTACGCCCGCAGCTTGTTCAACAGGCCGATGCCTCGACCCTCGTGACCCGTGGCGTAGACGAGCACGCCACGCTGCTCAGCAGCGATCAGGCGCAGGCTGTGTCGCAGCTGGACGCCGCAATCGCACCGCAGTGACCCCAGCGCATCGCCCGTGAGGCACTCCGAGTGCAAGCGCACCAGGACGTCGGAATGACCGGTCACGTCGCCCATGACGAGCGCGATGTACACGAACCCGGACGGCATCTCGAAGGCGTGCGCTTGGAACACGCCGGACGGGGTCGGCAAGGCGACGCGGACGACTTCGGTGGTGAGCATGGGGCGGGCCGCTTCTACCCCCGTGTTACCGGCAGGCAAACTGCCCCGGTGAAGACCGCCCGCAGCCTCTGGTTCGTTGCACCGCGAGACCTGGAGATCCGGGAGACCCTACTGCCGTCGCCGGCCGGCGGCCAGGTGACCGTGCGCACAGTGTGCTCCGGGATCAGTGCCGGCACCGAGATGCTCGCCTATCGAGGGCTGCTCGACGCAGAGATGCCTGTCGATGAGGCGATCGGGACGCTCGGCGGAACGTTCCGCTACCCGTTCCAGTACGGGTACAGCTGCGTCGGACATGTCGAGGCGAGCCGCAGCGACGTCCGCGTCGGCGAGTTGGTGTTCGCCTTCCACCCCCATCAGGACCATTTCGTCGTCGACGCCGGCGATGTCATCGTCCTGCACGGGACCGAGCCACGCCACGCGACGCTCCTGCCGTTCGTGGAGACGGCGCTGCAGGTGACGCTCGATGCGGGTCAGGTGTTCGAGGAGACCGTCGTCGTCATCGGCGCCGGGGTGCTGGGGCTGCTCACGATCGCGCTCCTCCGCCGTGCCGGTGCCGAGGTGATCGCCCTGGAACCCCAGCCCTGGCGTCGTGACCTCGCCAACGGGCTCGGCGCCACCGCCGTGGCTCCAGATGAAGCGATTGGCGCGATCACCGGAGCGGGACGACCCGACGGAGTGGCGCTCGTGATCGAGGCGTCCGGCAATCCAGCGGCACTGCCCGATGCGCTGCGCTTGCTCGCCCACGAGGGCACCGCGCTCGTCGCGTCGTGGTACGGCACCCGCGACGCGGTGCTGCCGCTGGGCGACCGCTTCCACCGACGGCGACTGACCATCCGCAGCACTCAGGTGTCGACGATCCCTGCTCGCTTGGCGGACAGGTGGGATCGCCGGCGGCGCCAGCGTGCCGTCGTCGAGCTGCTCGGTTCGCTGCCACTCGACGTCCTTGCCACTCACACGTACCCGTTCGAAGACGCCGCCGCGGCGTACGCGGCGATCGACGAGGCCCAGCCAGGCCTGATCCACGCCGCCCTGGGGTACAAGTAGTCCCATGTTCCAGGTCGGCACCGCCATCGAGTTCCCTGCCCAACACATCATGCCTGGCATGGAGGGACCGGAAGGTCAGCTGCACGAGCACCAGTACCGCCTGGAGGTGCTGGTCGAGCGCGAGCAGCTCGACGAGCGGGGCATGGTGTGCGACCTCGATCTGCTGGACGCTGTGTTGCAGCGCATCGACGACACGGTGCGGGACAAGAACCTGGACGTGATCAAGCCTCCTTCGGCGGACGCCGTCACGGTCGAGGTCTTCGCCGAGTGGGCTCACCGCACGCTCGCCACCGAACTGCGCGGCACGGGCGCCGACACGTTGGCGGTCCGCGTGTACGAGAACGCCGACGCCTTCGGCGGTTACTCGGGCAGCTTGGACTGACACGGATCCACGTGTGTTGCGCGTCTGCCTGCTGACGCGGGGTTCGCCCGCCGCGGTGACCGGCGGCCACCTGTACCACCAGCGCATGGCCGAGGCGGCGTCGGGCCACGACGCGACGATCACGTTCACCCAGACCCGTCTCGGCCAGCACATGCCCGGCGCTGCGGACGTCGTGGTGATCGACAGCCTCGCGGCGTGGCGCCTTGCGCCGTCTCTCATCATGCGCCGGCGGTCGCGGCCGCTCGTCGCGATGGTCCATCAGCAACCAGGCGGCGTCGACACGGCGCCCGTGCGGTACCGCCTGCAGCGGGCCACCGATCGGTTCGTGTACCGCCGGTGCGACCTCGTGCTGACGGCCAGCCGATCTCTCGCCGAAGCGGTGATCGACGAGCACGGCGTCGACCCGGCGCGCGTGCGCCTGGTCGAGCCGGGTTGCGATCTGCCGCCGGTCACCGGCAGCAGCGATCTGCGACGAGGTCGCCGTGTCGCCCTCGTCTGTGTCTCCAACTGGTATCCGAACAAGGGTGTGCTCGAGTTGCTCGAGGCGGTGGCCGCGCTGCCCGCCGGCGATGCCACGCTGCACCTCGCCGGTCGCGACGACGTCGATGCCGACTACGGCGCCCAGGTCCGCCGGCGGCTGGCCGAGCCGGACCTGGCGGAGCGGGTCGTGGTGCACGGCGCGGTCGACCGCGAGACGGTCGCCGAGCTGTACGCCGGCGCCGACGTGTTCGTGCTGCCGAGCTATGTCGAGGGCTATGCGACCGCCGTGGCCGAGGCGCTGTGGGCGGGACTGCCCGTGGTGGGATGGCGGCGGCCGCACCTCGAGCGGCTCGCCGCCGAGGGCGTCGAGGGACGGCTCATCGCGCCGGGGGACGTCGCTGCGCTCAGCGCGGCGCTCGCGCGGCTCGCCACGGATGACGACGACCGACGCCGGCTGGCTGCCGGGGCGCGGCGTCGAGGTTCGACGCTGCCGACATGGAACGACGCGGCGGCCGCGTTCTTCGGCGCCCTACGAGGAGCTGCCGCCGTTGCGGTTGAACCAGCGGACGGCGGGTCCGCTCGACTCGATGTCGATGCGACTGACGCTGGCGTCCTCCACGAACATCCGCCAGGCGATCTGGTGCGTCACGCCGAGCGCCCAGGCCAGCGCCGCCTTGATCGGGCTGACGTGTGTGACGACGACGACGACTGACGATCGAGCGTCCTCCGCCAGTTCTTCGCACGCTTCGGCGACGCGCGACGCGAGCGAGGCGTGCGGCTCGACGCCCGGCGGTGTGAACTCGGTTTCAGCCCGCCAACGAGCCCACATCTCGGGCGCCATCGCGTCAGCCGGTTGTTCGTCGTAGGGGCCGTAGTCGAGCTCGATCCACCGATCATCGATCTGTACGTGCGGGCCGAGTACGCCCGCCGTCTGCCGGGCTCGAAGGAGCGGGCTCGAGATGAGGACATCAGGACGAGGCAGCCACGCCGCGAGTGCGCTCGCCTGCTCCCACCCAGTCGACGTCAACGGCGGGTCGGCCCGTCCGAGGAGGTGCCGCCGCCGGTTGGCCATCGTCTCGCCGTGACGGACCAGCAGGAGCACGTCACCGACCGGTGCGCGAGCGGCGACTGGTGTCGAGTCGGACACAGCACGTGTCATCCGAGGGCTCGAGGCGAGCCGTCAACACGTCGTCACCGAGAGCGTCAGCCATGCCGGACAGCAGGTCGAGGTTCATGCCGCACACGAGCTCGCGCTGGTCCTCGACGAGCGCATGGAACGGGCAGTTGGCCAGCACGACCTCACGGCCGCGTGATCGGGGTTCGTAACCGTTGTCCTCGAGTGCGCCGAGGGCGGCTTCGACGAGCGCGCGTCGGCTCGCCTGCGTCCCCGCTTCCTCGCGGGCGAGCGCACCGACCTCGCGGCCTCTCGACGTGGCGACCTCGTGCAAGACCTCCTCAACGGGCCGTCCCGTGTGGATCGCATCGGTGATCGCAGTGGCCAACAGCGCCGCGGCGACGTCGTAGTGCCGGGAGGGAAGGCTCACCGACAGCTCGCCGGCGGCCCGTCGGTACAGCTTGGCGGGGCGCCCGGCACCAGGGCCCTGGCGGCCGGTGAGCCGGCGGTACTCCGTGGTGAGCAGCCCATCTGCGACGAGTCGGTCCAAGTGGAACCCGGCGACCGAGCGAGCCACGCCCATCGCCTCGGCGGCCTCGTCCTTGCCGACGGCGTCTCCGTGGCTGACCACGAAGCGGTAGAGAGCCCGTCGCTGCGGTTCGGCCAGCGAGGAGACACCGGCGATGCGGGCGTCGAGATCGGCGGCCACTGGGGAAGCACTCTAGCGGCGTGCGTTCTCTAAAGGGAAGAAATCTTGACGTAAGAAGGCGGCGCGTCTAACGTCAAGATCAGTCCCCTTTAGAGGAGGTTGGCATGTCCACCGTCGCCCACCACGAGACCACAGCCACACCCGCCCGAAGCATTCGCTCCGGCGATCCGGCCTATCAGGCGTTCTGGTTGCTCCGGATCGGATTTGCGGTGGCTCCGATCCTGTTCGGGCTCGACAAGTTCTTCGACGTGCTCGTCGACTGGCAGATCTACCTCGCGCCGGAGATCAACGACGTGGTCCCCGGTACGGCTCATCAGGCGATGCTCGCCGTGGGTGTGATCGAGATCCTCGCCGGACTGATCGTCGCCATTCGGCCACGATTCGGGGGATACCTGGTCGCCGCCTGGCTGGCCGGGATCATCCTCAACCTGCTCCTGCTCGGCGACTACTACGACGTCGCGCTCCGGGACTTCGGACTGCTGCTGGGCGCCCTGGCGCTGGCGCGACTCGCCGCTCGGTTCGGGCGGGTCGACGCTGGGTACAACGATGATCGCCGATGAGCACTGACCGGACACTTGCCATCCTCGGCGCCAGCCTCGCTGGCGCCAAGGCAGCCGAAGGCGCTCGCCAGGCGGGCTTCGATGGTCGCATCGTGTTGATCGGAGACGAGGACACCGCGCCGTACGAACGGCCGCCGCTGTCCAAGGCGGTGTTACGCGGCGAGGAAGCACCCGAGACGACTCGCGTGCACGCCGACGAGTTCTACGCCCAGCACGACATCGATCTCGTCACCGATCACGTCGACCGCGTCGACCCGGAACGGCGGACCGTTCAACTCGCCGGCGGCGACGAGGTCCGCTTCGACAGTGCGGTGATCGCCACGGGAGCCGAGCCACGGCCGCTCACCGTGCCAGGTGCCGAGTTGGATGGGGTGCTGTACCTGCGCAGCGTCGGGGACTCGTTGCGGCTCCAGGCGGCGATTCGCAATGCGTCGCGGGTGGCCGTGATCGGAGCCGGCTGGATCGGCTCGGAGGTCGCCGCATCGGCTCGTCAGATGGGCGCCGACGTCGTGCTCGTGGAGCCTGCGCCGACGCCGTTGTACGGCGTCCTCGGCGAGACGATCGGTGGCGTCTTCGCTCAGCTGCACACCGATCACGGCGTCGAGCTGCGCCTCGGGACGGGGCTCCGTGAACTGCGCGGCACGACGACGGTCAGTGAGATCGTGCTCGAGGACGGCAGGGTGGAGCCCGCCGACGTCGTCGTCGTCGGGGTAGGGGTGACGCCACGCACCGAGCTCGCCAGCACCGCTGGGTTGGTGATCGACAACGGCATCGTCGTCGACCAGTACCTCGAGAGCAGTTCGGCCGGCATCTACGCGGCCGGCGACGTCGCCAGCGCGTGGCATCCCCACTATGGCCGGCACATCCGCGTCGAGCACTGGGCCAACGCGCTCAACCAGGGCCCGACGGCGGGGCGCAACGCCACCGGCCAACGCGACGCCTACGACCGGCTGCCGTACTTCTTCTCCGACCAGTACGACCTCGGCATGGAGTACGTGGGCTACGCCGCGAAGGACGACTCCGTTGTTGTCCGCGGTGATCTCGACGCTCGGGAGTTCATCGCCTTCTGGCACCGCGACGGCAAAGTGACGGCGGCGATGAACGTCAACGTGTGGGACGTCGTCGAGGACCTCAAGGCCATCGTGGGCGCCGACCGGGCAGCCGACCTCGACCGTCTGACTGACCCGGACGTGTCCTTGGCCGAGCTGATCTGACGCCTGTCCGCATCCGGTCGAATTCGAATCCGCATCTCCAAGGCGGGACCCGTACGATGGAGTTCGGACGTGCTTGCGCCCCTCGCCATCCTTGGGGAGCACGGCCCATTCGGCACAGGGCGCTTCTCACCAGGAGTGATGCCGTGACCGAGTCCGTTCTCGCCGTGACCGCCGCCGTTTGGGGCATCGCGATGGGCCTTTCCCCGCTCTTGCAGGTTCGCCGGATGCGGCTCACCCGCTCGAGCCGTGATGTCTCGGTGCCGTACTTCCTGGTGCTCAACGTCGGGTTCCTGGTGTGGTTCATGTACGGACTTGCGAGCTCGAACTTGACGGTTGCGCTGCCAAATGTCGTCGCGCTCACGGTCGGAACCATCACGATCGTGACGGCTCAGCAGCTGCGCCGCGCAGTGCCGACCGCTGGAGATGTCGTCGTGATCGCCGAAGCCGTCGAGGATCGCGGCGGCCGCTAGCCGCACCCCTCGGTCGGGGGGTCCACGAGAGGACGAACCTCGGATTGACTGATCTGTGCATCGCCAGACGCACCGGCAAAGGAGCGCAGGATGCCGATCCGGTTCTTCAAACAGACAATTGCGGTGCTCGCGTCAGCGAGCGATACCAACGGCGTACTCGGTGCTGTCGAAGTGGCAGGTCCGAGAGGCGCCGTGCCTCCGCTCCACGTGCATCAGCGCGAGGACGAGGCGTTCTATGTCGTCGAGGGTGAGTACAGCGTGCTCGTCGGTGACGACGTGATCACCGCATCCCCCGGAACCTGGGTGTGGGGACCGCGAGGCGTGCCACACGGCTACCAGATCCATTCCGCGCGTGGTCGGCATCTGAGCCTCACCATGCCGGGAGGTTTCGAAGCGTTCTTCGAGGAGGTCGCGTCGATCGCGACGCCGGACGCGAACCCCCGGAACGAGATGAGCCGGCTCGTGACCGTCGCCGCACGGTACGGCGTCGATCTGCTCGGTCCGCCCTCCGTGCCGGGCTGACCGTCCCGTCACCGGGCTGCTGTCAGTGCAGGACGGGCAGGACCTCGGTGTCGCGGCGTCCGGTGGCGGCGTCGATGAAGTCGACGGCCGGAGCCATGCTGGCCAGCAGCTGGACCGTGTGGTCCATCGATGACTGTGGGATCGAGGCGGGGCTCAGGTCGCAGCTGTCGCAGAGGTCGAGGCCGTGCACGACGGCCTCGAGCGCGGCGATCGACAACGCCACATCGAACGGCACCCGAGCGGTGCCGAAGTAGTCCACGACGATCGGTCCGGCGGCCTCGCTCGCGGCGATGACCTCCGGCGCGGTGATGGTGAACAGGGCCACCAGGTCCTGAGGCGGCAGCGACGCCGCTTGCTGACGTGCCGCCTCCGCGACCTGACCGGCGAACGTCGTCGCCAAGCCTCCCGGCTCGTTGAACCGAGTCAGCAGGTCGCGGGCCGAGTGCACGGTCGGCTCGACGTCGACCGGCCGCGCGACGAGGAACTGCAGCCCGCGCACGAGGAGCGACGCGTGCGCCACGAGCGCGGCGACATCCCACCCGGGCAGGCGGGTCGGACGGTTCCACGCCGCCGGCTCCAACTCGGTGAGGGTGCTCGCCCACCAACCCCACGCGTCGGCGAGCGTCGCCCGCGGCTCGGCACTCGGGTCCACACGCCGCAATGTAGAGCCGTCCCGTGTATGTACCTTGCTTGTTACGTAACACTTCTGGTACATTGACGTTCGTGGACGCTGTCCTGCAGGCCTTGGCCGATCCCCACCGCCGACGCGTCCTGGAGACGCTGCGCCGGGGTGAGGCGACCGCCGGTGAGCTGTCCTCGATGCTGCCGATCGCACGACCGGGTGTCTCGCGACACCTGCGTGTCCTTCGCGAGGCCGGACTGGTCCGGGTGCGCCCGGACGCGCAGCGTCGCGTGTACGCCTTGCGGCTGGAGCCGCTCGAGGAGTTGGACCGCTGGCTGGGGGGCTATCGGGCCCTGTGGGAGCAGCGTTTCGACGCCCTGCATTCCGAGATCGAACGCAACCGCCGCCAACGCCGCCCGAAGGAGCAGTCATGAGCATCGACCGACCAACGTCTCCGATCGGCAGTCTCCACCGGCGCGACGGCGCCGGTGTCGTCCGCATGGAGGACCGCTTCGACACCGATCCCGACGACCTGTGGGACGCCGTCACGTCGCCCGATCGGCTCGCCCGGTGGATCGCGCGGGTGGACGGTGACCTCCGGGTCGGAGGTCACTTCGAGGCCGTGTTCACCAGTGGCTGGCGGGGACCGGGGCGGGTGGACGTCTGCGAACCGGGGCGTCGTCTGCTGCTGACGATGGGTGTGGGCGACGAGCAGACGACCATCGAGGCCTGGATCGTCCCTGACGGCGATGCCGTGCACTTGATCGTCGAGGAACGCGGCCTGCCACTGGGCGAGTACGCCGCCCACGGCGCCGGCTGGCAGGCCCACATCGAAGATCTCGCGGCACACCTGAGCGGGCGTCCAGCCGCGGAGTGGCGGCAGCGTTGGCAGGAGCTGACACCGTCGTACGAAGCACTCGCCCAGTCGGTGTCGTGAACAGCGCCATCCGCCTCGGCAACGTGACCATCGAGTGCCCGGACGCTCGGTTGCTCGGCGAGTTCTACGCGACGATCACTGCCGGTCGAATCTCCTTCGCCAGCGACGCCTGGGTGACCGTGCGATGCCCGGGAGGACGACTGGACTTCCAGACCGCGCCAGGGCACCGATCTCCCACGTGGCCCGATGCGCAGTCGTCGATGCAGTTCCACCTCGACTTCGAGGTCGAGGACCTGGACGCCGCAGAACCGCACGTTCTCGCCGCGGGAGCAACCCGCTACGACGAGCAGCCCAACTCACACTGCCGGGTGTACGCCGACCCCGCTGGACACCCCTTCTGCCTGTCGACCAGCGACGTCGTCGAGACCCACTCGGATCCTCGCCAGGGTGAGCGCGGCGGTCCGAACCACCGCTAGACGAGGAAGCAGAGCTGGTTGCTCGGTCGCACTCGACGCGTCCTCAGGGCTCTCAACGGCGGATCGATCAGCATCCGCCATCTCATCGCGGGGTGCAGTGCCCGAGCGTGAAGAGGGGAGCGGGTCAACGCACTTCGTCAATCTTGACGACGTCGCTCGCTACGGCCGTCCATACCGTCACCGGCGGACCCTTAGGGCGTCTGTTCACCGGTCCGCCGTTCCTCGGCGTGCCCCACACAGAAGACCGGGAGATGATTCACAACCGCCCGCACCGACGGCTACCCGCCGTACTGGCTGCCACTGCCATCCTCGCCGCATGGGGCCTCACCGTGTGCACTGACGGCACGACACAGGCCGACGAGGCCATCCCCGACGAGGCCACTGCTGCTGACGAGTCCGCATCTGAAGTCACGACGGCTGAGACTCCACCGCCGTCGACGACAGCCCCGCCGCCTGTGGCTGTCGACCCCGCCGTCGAAGCCTTCGTACCCGAGTGCTCGAACCACGTCTCCTTCAAGCTGCAGATCGCCGACGAGGCCTACACGGCAGCATGGGGACACCTCGACCCGACCGGCATCGATACCGAGTGCCGTCGAATTGCCACCACCGACCCGGCCACGGTTGCCTTGATGCAGGTCGAGATCGTGCAACTCCGTGCGTTCTTCGAAGCTGCAGCGGCTGCCGAGACGCCACCTCCTCCACCCCCTGCCCCGCCGCCGCCTCCGCCGCCGCCCCCGCCGCCGCAGCCCAGTGGACTGCCACCGTCGATCCAGATCGACTGCGGCGCCGCCGGGAGTGGCAACTACGACTGGTGGCACGTGAACTTCGGCTACAGCTTCAACAGCTGGGAGCCGATCGTCGAGTGGGGCATGGACTACGGCGACGGCAACAGCTTCGTCGCCCACAACGAGGCGGAGGCACACCGGGACGTGTACTGGCACAAGTACTACGTGCCGGGCAGCTACACCGCTCGGGCGTGGGTGGTCGACTCCTTCGGACGCCGTGACGACGCCACCTGCATCTTCACGTGGTTCCCAGATGGGGGCTCGTCGAGCAACGACGACTACGACAACGGCGACTACGACGACTACGACTACGACTCCGGTGACCTCGACTGCGAAGACATCGGCGAAGAGGTGTACGTCGATGGCGACGACCCCGACAATCTTGATGCCGACGGCGACGGCATCGGCTGCGAGGGCTGGTAGTCGACCTCAGAATCAACGGCATCGGGCCTGTGGAGAAAACCGCTCGGGTCGGTTGACGGTCGGCCCCTCGGTTCACGCCCGTCAACCTTCAGGCAAGTTCCGCGCCGCGCGGCGAGCCTGGCTCAGCCCTAGGCCTTCGGCGTGGTCGCACGACCGGTCGGGTCCAGTGGGGGAGGGGCGTTCACCCGCGCGTGGATCGATGAGGAACGTGGTTGCCCAGGGCGACCTCATCGACTCGTAACTCATCAATCTTGACGACGGCGCTCCCTGTGGCCGTCCATACCGTCATCGGCGGACCCGCTTAGGGCATCCGTTCACCAGTCCGCCGTTCCTCGGCGTGCCCCCACACAGAAGACCGGGAGATGATTCACAACCGCCCGCACCGACGGCTATCCGCCGTGCTCGGCGCCCCCAGTCGGATCGTCAAGATCCTCACCCCCCTCGCTGCTGTGGCGGCGCTCGCCGGTCTCACCGCCTGTGGTGCTGAGTCGCAAGCCAAGGTCGAGACACCGACAGAGGTCCCGGCCACAACGGTGGAGAGGACGACCGTGGAGCCGACGACGGCCGCGCCGACAACGACGGAGACTCCGTCAACGACCGAGCCACGGGTTCGCGAACGTCGGATCGCGAGGCCCAGCAGCGGGTCGTGGCTGCCCGCGAGGCTCGCGAGGCCAAGCGCGCTGGGACCGGGCGGCTCGCGAGGCCACGACGACAACGACGCTGCCAGCACCGGTCGAGACCGTTCCTCCGGCGCCAGAAGTCTCCGTGCACAAGTACATGTACACGGTCGTCGACGTGGTCGATGGTGACACCGTCGACCTCGACAACGGCGAGACCATCCGTCTCGTCGGCATCGACGCCCCCGAGATGGGCACCTGCGGATCGCAAGAGGCCAAGGACGCCGTCGAGAACGGTGTCCTCGGACGCCAGGTCGCCCTGCAACCGTCCGACGAGGACCGGGACAGGTACGGGCGTCTCCTGCGCTACGTCATCGTCGACAACTACGACGTCGGCGGCGCCCTGCTGTCAGCCGGGTTGGCGATCCCCCGCTACAACTCGACCGACGGCTACGGCTGGCACCCACGGGAGGCCGAGTACTTCGCCATCGCGGCACTGCCGATGACGTGCGCTCCGCCGCCTGCTCCTGCTGCACCGGTCCTGCAGGGTGGCGGCTGTGATCCCAACTACAGCGGCTGCGTGCCGATCGCCTCGGATGTCGACTGCGCCGGAGGGAGCGGCAACGGCCCCGAATACGTCAGCGGGCCGGTGCGCGTGATCGGTGAGGACATCTACGGCCTTGATGGCGATGACAACGACGGCGTCGGTTGCGAAGCGTCCGGCGGGAGCAGTGGCGGCGGTAACTCATCGCCTCGCAACAATGACAACCCGTACGACGATGGCGGCCCCCGCAACCCGGACGGCTCTTGCCCGCCTGGCGGCTGTACCTGATGATCCTCGCGCCACGGGACCGGAGCGGTCGGCCCGCTCTAGCAACGGCAAGGGCCGCGCAAGCGGCGAGCCGGGCGCATCGCTGACTGTCCGACCCTGCCAACCATGAAAGCAACCCATGTACCAACAAAGCGCGCCCCCACCAACGGGGGTGACGCCGTGACCTCGAATGAGCTGTTCGGCCAGGCCGATTGCGACATCTGCGGGAAGCGGCTGCGCGCCGCCGATGCCGTGGCGGAGACGTACGACCGCAGCCGCAACCACAAGAGCGTCGTCTGCCATGCCGAGTGCGGCGCGGCGGAGGGCCTCAAGCTGTGAACGAGCGCCGCCTGTGGATCGACGCAGAATCGAGCAGGCCGGTGGCCGTCGGCACCCTGGGCATCAGCTTCACAGTGGAGGAGGTGGTAGTGGCCTTGCTCCAGCATCCAATTACCCGCCTACGGCTGTTCGACGTCGTCGGAACGCTCATGCAGGAGACCGGTTACTCGGTGGGTTGAACGTCCTCCGCTACCACCGCCTGACCCACGTGCGCACAGTCGAGCCATGACCGGCTCCGTAGCAGGGCAGTAGCGCTCAGCACCGATGAGCATCCTCGTCCCTGCTCAGCGTGGTGATCTGCCCCATCACCGCAGGTCGCCGAGTCACCTGCAATAGACCCTCACACGTTGAAGCGGATCTCCAGGACGTCTCCGTCCTGGACCTCGTAGTCCTTGCCCTCCACGCGCAGCCTGCCGACCTCCTTGGCCTTCTGCCACGAGCCGATATCGAGCAGCTCCTGCCACTGGATCACCTCGGCCCGGATGAACCCGCGCTGGAGATCGCTGTGGATCACCCCGGCGCACTCCGGTGCCTTGGCGCCGGCGCGGAACGTCCAGGCGCGGCTCTCCTTGTCACCCGTCGTGAGGAACGTTCGCAGGCCGAGCAGGTGGTAGGCCGACCGGATCAGCCGGGGGAGCGCACCCTCACCGAGACCGAGGCCCTCGAGCAGCTCGGCCCGCTCGCCGGCGTCGAGGCGCGATGCCTCGGCTTCGAGCTGGACGCACACGCCGAGCACTTCGGCGATGCCATCCAGCTCGGCGGCAATGGGGGCGACCACCTCGTCGGCCCGATCGAGATCGTCCTCGCCCAGGTTCACGACGGCGAGGATCGGCTTGGCGGTCAGCAGGAAGTACGGGCGCAGCAGGGCGAGCTCGTCCTCACCGAGGCCCGCCCGGTACAGCGGTCGGGCATCTTGCAGCTCACCGACGGCCCGCTCGAGTGCGCCGACCTCTGCGGCCAGTGACTTGTCGGACCTCGCTGCCTTGCGTCGGCGGTCGAGCTGCGTTTCGGCGCTGGCGACATCGGCCAGCACCAGCTCGAGCTCCAAGGTGGCGAGATCGTCGAGCGGGTCGCTGCCCCCCGGCACGTCGAGTGCGGTGAACGCCCGCAGGACGTAGCAGACCGCATCGACCTCACGGATGCCACCGAGGAAACGGTTCCCGAGTCCCTCGCCCGAGGCCGAGCCCTTCTGGAGGCCGGCGATGTCGACGAACTCGGCCGTGGCGTGCACCACCTTGCGCGACCGACTCATCTCTGCCAGGCGATCCAGCCGCTCGTCGGGCACCTGGGCGGTCCCGATGTTCGTCTCCGTCGTCGAGAACGGGTGAGCGGCGACGGGCGCCTCGGCACCCGTGAGCGCGTTGAAGACAGATGTCTTTCCGGCGTTCGGCAGGCCGACCAGCCCGAAGCGCTCCATAGGGCGATCGAGGCTACCGATGGGCCGTCCGACCGCTCTTGCGGATCACTGGGAACCGCAAAGATGGCCCGATGGCCACCCACCGCCTGCTGCTGTTGCGCCACGCCAAGTCGAGTTGGGATGCGCCGCACCTCGCCGATCACGACCGCCCGCTGTCGGGCCGCGGCCGCCGCGCCGCGCACGCGGTGCGCGAGCACCTCGCCGACCGCGACGCGCTCCCGGAACTGGTGCTCTGCTCATCGGCGGTGCGGACCGTGGAGACCCTGGACGGCATCCGCCCTGCCCTGCCTGCAGGCACAACGATCGACGTCGAGGCCGGCCTCTACGCCGCTGACGTGGACGACCTCCTGGTCCACCTGCGACGGGTCTCGGAGACCGTCGACAGCGTGATGCTCATCGGGCACAACCCGGGTCTCGAGGATCTCGCCATGCTGCTCGTCGGCGCCGGCGATCCGGCCGGCAGGGCAGCGATGGAAGCGAAGTTCCCGACCGCCGCGCTCGCTCACCTGTCGGTCGACCGGCCCTGGCGCGAGTTGGCTCCGGGCGTCGCGACGCTGGACCAGTTCTGGACGCCGCGATGACCGCGCGAGATTGACCGCAGGGAGGGTCACATGTATCCAGGAGTCCACGCCGAGCGGCACCCCGACCAGCCGGCGCTGATCATGGCGAGCTCGGGGGCCACGCTGACGTTCGCCGAGTTCGAGGCGAACGCCAATCGGCTCGCTCACCTGTACCGGTCGGTCGGGCTCCGTCGCGGCGACCACGTGGCGATGTTCATGGAGAACCACCTGCGGTACTTCGAGACGATGGCGGCCGCCGAGCGCAGTGGTCTCTACTACACGTGCATCAACTCCTTCCTCACGGCGGAGGAGGTGGCGTACATCCTCGACGACTGCGACGCCAAGGTGTTCATCACGTCGCGGGCGAAGGCCGAGGTTGCCGTCGCCGCGGCGTCGATGACGCCGAAGGTGAAGACGTTCCTGTGCGTCGACTGCGACGTCGCGGTCGGGCCGTTCCAGCCCTATGACGCCGCCCTCGCCGAGTTCCCTCCGACTCCCATCCCCGACGAGCAGCTCGGCGCGGCGATGTTGTACTCGTCGGGCACCACCGGTCGTCCCAAGGGGATCCTGCGGGCGTTGCCCGAGACCCATCCGAGCGAGCCGCTCCCTGTGATGCAGTTCGTCATCGGGATGTTCCGCATGCGCGAAGGAATGACGTACCTGTCGCCGGCGCCGATCTACCACTCCGCGCCACAAGCCTCCGTCGCCTGTGCGCTGCGGCTCGGGTCGACGTCGGTGATCATGGAGCGCTTCGATCCGGAGCAGTTCATGGCGCTGATCGAGCAGCACGGCATCACCCACACGCAGGTCGTACCGACGATGTTCAGCCGGATCCTCAAGCTGCCGCCGGCTGCCCGCGAGAAGTACGACCTCTCGTCGCTGGAGGTGGTCATCCACGCTGCGGCTCCGTGTCCGGTGCCGGTCAAGCAGGCGATGATCGATTGGATCGGTCCGATCATCGTCGAGTACTACGGCGCCACCGAGGGCAACGGGTTCACGTTCTGCGACAGCGTGCAGTGGTTGGCACATCCGGGCACCGTCGGTGCACCGATCCTCGGTCGGCTGTTGATCCTCGACGACGATGGCAACGAGGTGCCGACCGGCGAGACCGGCACCGTGTGGTTCGAGGGGGCAACGGCCTTCACCTACTACCACGACGAGGTCAAGACGGCCGAGAGCCGGGACGCCACCGGCCAGCGCTCGACGGTCGGCGATGTCGGATACGTCGACGTGGACGGGTACCTCTACCTCACCGACCGCAAGACGTACATGATCATCTCCGGCGGCGTGAACATCTACCCGCAGGAGGCTGAGAACCTCCTGGTGACGCACGACAAGGTGCTCGACGCGGCCGTGATCGGCGTGCCCAACGAGGACCTCGGCGAAGAGGTCAAGGCCGTGGTCCAGGTCGTGCCCGGCGTCGAGCCCGGGCCGGAGCTGGAGGAGGAGCTGCTGGCGTTCTGCCGCCAGCACCTCGCGTCCTACAAGTGTCCGCGCTCGGTCGACTTCGAGGACGAGCTGCCCCGCCTGCCGACGGGCAAGCTGTACAAGCGCCTGCTGCGCGACCGCTACTGGGGCGACAGCAAGTCGCGCATCGTGTAGCCGAGAAGTTGAAAGCATCCGGCGGTTCCGGACTCTCCACGAGCGAACCCGCTCGTGGAAGGAACCACCATCGTGATCCAGCACCTCGTTGCCGCCGCGGCCTCAGCGCTCGTCCTGACCGGCCCGCCCCTCCTCCCCGGAGGTGATCTCGATGGCGGTGCCGCAGCCGTCCCGATCAGTGGCGAGGGAGCGCGTGAGCTCTCCCAGGTCGACGCCGTCATGCGGGAGTACCTGGCGGAGCACGACCTGCCCGGCGCCACCGTCGCGATCACGAAGGGCAGCCGGCTGGTCTGGACGAAAGGCTACGGATACGCCGACATGTCGACCGCCGCGCCGATGCAGCCGGATTCGCGGAGCAAGATCGGCAGCACCTCCAAGGTCCTGACGGCGATCGGCGCGCTGCAGCTCGTCGAGGACGGCGCGCTCGACCTCGAACAGCACGTCTACGGATCCGGTGCCGCCCCGCTGTGGGGCGCCGACCCTGGGACGACTCCCGGCGTGGTGTCGGTCTCGGACGGCGTGCTCGAGGACGCGGGCGCGTACTTCGAGGCGATGGTCGCCGGCGTCGACATGATGGGCGAGACGTTCCCGCCGGCTGACCACCTCGATGAGTGGCCGTCGCTGCCCTGGGCGTTGCTGAACCAGGCGGCGTACGAGCAGGACATCACCACCGTGCTCGAGCGAGCCAGCTCCGTGCGCGTGCGGCATCTGCTGAGCCACACCGCCGGCCTGCGCAAGGGTGGCGGCAGTGACGCCAAGGACGCCGCCGAAGACCACTTCGGAACGGACGCCGACGGGCTGACGGAAGCGCAGCTGCACCAGGCCGCCCTGATGGGCATGTCCGGCGGCGCGCCGTTCATCCTCGACCCGGGCACCGAGTGGGAGTACTCGAACTGGGGCTTCGCGTTCGCCGGGCAGATCGTCGGTGCGGCGAGCGATGAGGGCGACTACCGCCAGTACATCGAGCACCACCTCCTGGCGCCGCTCGGCCTGCACGATGTGGTGCCGAACAACGCCTCGATCAGCGACCTCGACGCGCTCCCGCACGACGCCGACAACGTCCCCTACGCACTCGATCCGGACAGCGTCAGCCGGTTGCTGCTGGCCACCGGAGGCTGGTCGGCGTCGGCACGCGACCTGGCCCGTGTCTTGTGCTCGATCGACGGCACCAGCAACCACCTCCGCGGGCTGCAGCCGGAGACCGTCGAGCTGATGATGTCGGACGCCGAGCCCAACGCCGCGGGTCTGAACCCATTCGGCTGGGACAGCTACTCGGAGAGCAGCGGGCAGCTGACGAAGAACGGCTCCATCGACGGTGGTTCGTCGCGGATCTCGAAGTTCCTGCCGGGAGCGTTCGCGCCGGACACGGACGCCGAGATCAACGTCGCGGTGGCGGTCAACAAGGGCGACTCGGTGCCGTCGAAGGACCTGCTGCAGGATCTGGCGGAGATCGCCGCCGCCGCGGACGTCGCTGCTGACTACGACCTGTTCGACCCCGCGTACGCCTGCTACGTCGACGAATCACTCGGACTGGCAGTCAGGCCGTTGCCTCCGTCGCCGTCGTCGCCTCCGTCGGAGTCGTCGGAGCGGGGCGGGCGTCGCGAAGGGTGAAGACGTCGTCGCCGGAGCCGTCGCGCCGTAACCGCTCGAGCCGGACGACGGCCTCCTCGACCGACGGGATCGTGCCGGCAGGCACCCACCAGCACACGAGGTACGCCTCGTCCGACTTGCTGAACCACTCCCGGCGACGGCGCAGGTAGGCGGTGTGCGCCGACTTGTAGACGAACTGATTGAGATCCTCGACCGTCTCCCACACCGAGAAGTTGATGATCATCAACGGATCGTCGTACACGACGACGTAGCTCGAGGACTGGCCCTCGTCGTCCTGCAGCCGCCACACGAACCCCGGTGACGACTCGGCCACGTCGTTGATCGAGCCGAGGGCGGCCACGAACTCGGCGGTGCCGGGGTGGTCGAGCGGCTGGTGCAACCGAGCGACGTTGAACTGGGCCAGATGCCACTGCACCGCGCCGCCTCGTTCGCTCGCTCCCGGATTCGCTCGGCTCACACACCAACGGTACGCCGCGGCTTCCGCCGTACCCTGGTCCGAATGACGCCGGAGGAGGCCCTCGACCGGGTCGTTCACTGCCTCGACCGCGCCCACACAGGCGGGTTCAAGGTCAAGGCCTTCGTGCGGGCGCGGGACGTGGTCCGGTCGACGGATCCCGCCGAGATCGCCGAGCGGGCGGCCAACGACACGCTGACCAAACTCGACGGCATCGGTGACGCCACCGCCCGCGTGATCACCGAGGCGTTGGCGGGTGGCGTGCCGAGCTACCTGACCAAGCTCGAGGAGACGACACAGGTACCGATCACACCGGAGGGTCAGCGCTACCGCGACGCTCTCCGCGGTGACTGCCATCTGCACTCGACGTGGAGCGACGGGGGCGCCGAGATCGAGGAGATGGCGGCCACCGCACGGGGGCTCGGCCACGAGTACATGGTGCTGACCGATCACTCGCCACGGCTGACCATTGCCCACGGACTGAACCGGGAGCGCCTGGAACAGCAGCTGGACGACATCGCGGAGCTGAACGCCGGGTTCGACGACTTCCGCATCCTCACCGGGATGGAGGTCGACATCTGGGAGGACGGTTCGCTGGACCTCGACGACGACCTGTTGGAGCGTCTCGATGTCGTCGTCGCCAGCGTGCACTCGAAGCTGCGCATGGAGCGCCACCAGATGACCGAGCGGATGGTGCTGGCCGTCGCCAACCCGCACGTCGACATCCTCGGCCACTGCACGGGCCGGCTGATCGGCAAGCGCCCGGAGTCGACGTTCGACGCCGACTACGTGTTCGCGGCGTGCAAGCAGTTCGACACGGCGGTGGAGATCAACTGCCGTCCGGAGCGGCTCGACCCGCCACGGCAGCTCATCGACGTGGCGGTCGCCTACGACTGCTGGTTCTCGATCGACACCGATGCCCACGCCACGGGCCAGCTCGAGTGGCAACCGCACGGCTGCAACCGTGCCGCCGAGCGCGAGGTGCCGATCGACAAGGTGATCAACACGATGACGGCCGAGGATCTTCTGGCCTGGACCGCGGGTGGGTGAACCGGGCCCGTTGATCGGGACCGGGCGCGCCGCAGACGTCTACGACCTCGGCAACGGTCGGGTGCTGCGTCGCTACCGCGTCGATCCGCCGGCCGGCACGACCGAGCGCGAGGCCGTGGTGATGGAGCACGTGCGGGCGCACGGCTATCCAGTACCTGAGGTGTTCGACGCCAGCGGTGCCGATCTCGTGATGGAGCGGTTGCAGGGCACCACGATGCTCGACGATCTCGGGGCCCGACCGTGGAGGATGCGGCACCACTGCGACACGTGGATCGACCTGCATCGGCGATTGCGGGAGATGCCGGTGGGCGACCTCGGCAGGCGAGGGTTCCCGACGCGCTTCGGCCCACCGCACGCCGTGCTGCATCTCGACTTCCACCCGGACAACATCATGCTGACGGCGGACGGCCCGATGGTCTTCGACTGGCCGAACGCCGCGCTCGGCCCGCCGGCGGGGGACGTCGCGATGGCATGGCTGATCGTGGCGACGTCGACGATCGAGGAGTCCTGGTGGTTACGGGCGATCGCCGGCGTGCTGCGCCGGCGCTTCGTCGACCGCTTCGTCGACGGCTGCGGTCGAGCCGAGGCACAGGCACTGCTCGGCGAGGTCGCCGCCCACCGCCTCAAGGATCGCAACGTCCGGCCCGAGGAAGCCGACAGGATCCGCTCCCTCGTGGCCAGCCTCTCTCCATCCGAGTGTTGAAGCCCTTCCGAGTGTTAGCGCTGGAGAAAATCGAGGTCCGGCACTCGGATGACGTCAAACACTCGGATGATCAAGGTCGGTCAGGCGAGGGACAGATACGTGGCGAGGATGAGGTTGGCGCCGCGCATGTCTCCCACCGTGCCCTCGCCCATCTTGTTCATGACGTAGGCGATGGTGAGGCGGGCGTCGAGGTCGATCAGCGCCAGGGAGCCACCCCAGCCGCCCCAGAAGCAGGCCCGCGGATTCGGGCTGATCGGCATCTGGGGCGACGGCAGCCCGAAGCCGATCCCGTGGCGCACGACGAGTGGCAACACCAGGTCCTGCCCGTAGCACTGCTCGTCGAACACCGGCTCGATGCCCTTCGGCGACAGCAGACGCACGCCGCCGGCCTCGCCGCCGCACGCCATGGGGGCGTGCACGAGCGCGACGGCGCGGGCGTTCCCGTGGCCGCCTGCGGCCGGGATCTCGGCTCGCCGCCACGCCGTCGTGTTGGCGACGTCTCCCGTGATTGGTACCGACTCCAACGTTCGCTGCGCGATCGCGGCATCGCCGACGCCCTCCGGGACGGTCAACGCGGCGACGGGCGGGATGACGTGGGCCACGCGGGCGTCGTGCTCCGGTGCGAGTCCGATGTGGAAGTCGACGCCCAGTGGTCCGGTCACCTGCTCAGCAGCGAACTGACCGAGCGTCTGCCCCGTGATCCGCCGCACCAGCTCGCCCTCGAGGTACCCCTGTGTCACGGCGTGGTAGCCGGACGCCGTCCCCGGCTCCCACCACGGCTCCTGGGCGGCGAGCATCGACGTCGCCCGCTCCCAGTCGTACAGGCCTTCCACGGGCATCGGTTGCGCCCAGCCGGACAGGCCGGCGGTGTGGCTCATCACGTGGCGGACTTCGATGTCACCCTTGCCGCCGTCCTTGAACTCGGGCCAGTAGCGGGCGACGGGGGCGTAGAAGTCGAGCTCGCCGTTGTCGGCCAGGACGAGGCAGGCCAGCGCCGACACGGTCTTCGTCGTCGACCAGACGTTGATGATCGTGTCGCGCTCCCACGGCACACCACGGTCGGCGTCCGTGTCGACGGTTCCGCCCCAGAGGTCGACGACCAGCTCGCCGTCGTAGGTCACGGCGACCGATGCGCCGGCGTCGTAGATCGTGTCATCGCGCTCGACGAAGTTCGCCTCGAACGCCTCTCGCACGCCACTGAACCGGTCGTCGCACGTCCCCTGGATCGCCATGTCGGCGACCGTACTCCCGGTTCGAGCGCCTGGTCCGAGCGGCGTCCCGGCATGCTGTGGACATGTCGATCTTCGAGCAACCGATCAGCACGCTGCGCGGCGAGCCCTCGAGCCTCGCGGAACACGAGGGCGAGGCCCTTCTGCTCGTCAACGTGGCGTCGAAGTGTGGGCTCACGCCCCAGTACACGGGGCTCGAGCAGCTCCAGCAGACCTACGCCGAGCGTGGTTTCAACGTGCTCGGATTCCCGTGCAACCAGTTCGGTGGTCAGGAGCCGGGAAGCGCCGAGGAGATCGAGACGTTCTGCTCGACGACGTACGGCGTGACGTTCCCGATGTACGAGAAGATCGACGTCAACGGCCCCAACCGCCACGCCATCTACGACGAGCTCACGGCCGTCGCCGACGCCGAGGGCCACGATGGCGACATCCGATGGAACTTCGAGAAGTTCCTCGTCGACCCTGCTGGCCGCATCACCCGCTTCAGCCCCATGGTGGCGCCGGACGACCCGGCCCTCGTCGCCGCGATCGAGGACGCCCTCCCGGCCTGAGCGCACCCGGGCGAGTCGTCCGTAGGCTGGGCCGCTATGTCCAAGAAGACGAAGAAGCGCAAGGCCCGGATGCGCCGCAACAAGGCCAACCACGGCAAGCGCCCGAACATGGGCCGCGGCTGAAGTAACTGCCGGCTTCGTCTGTGGGCGTCCCACCGTCCCGACGCGACGACGTTGTCGACGTCCTCCACGGCATCGAGGTCCGCGACCCGTACCGCTGGCTGGAGGAAGGTGACTCGCCCGAGGTGCAGGCCTGGGTCGACGCCCAGAACAGCTACACCCGGTCGATCCTCGAACGACCCGAGCGGGCGTGGTGGCACGCTCGACTCGTCGAGTTGCTGCAGCTGCCGGTCGCCATGGCGGTCCAGGTGCGCGGTGAGCAGTTGGTCGCCCTCGAACGACCCGCCGGTGCCGAGCAAGCGCAACTGACGCGCCGTTCGGCCGTCGAGCGCAACCTCGCGCCGCAGGTGCTCGTCGATCCGGCCGCCGGCACCGCTGACGCCGCCAACGCCGTCGACTGGTTCGAGATCTCCGACGACGGCCAGCTGATCGCCGTGGGCACCAGCGAAGGTGGGACCGAAGACTCGGTGCTGCGCGTCGTCGAGGTCGCCGAGGGCCGGGATCTCGGTGAGGCCATCCCGAACACCAGGGCCTGCAGCGTCGCGTGGGAGCCCGACGGGTCCGGCTTCTTCTACACCCGGTACCCGGAGGGCGACGAGTACCACCGCACCGTCCATCACCATCGTCTCGGTGACGACTGGCGGGCCGACCCGGTCGTCTGGGCCGACCACCCGGACCCGCAGGCGTGGCCGGACGTCGCGCTGTCGCCCGACGGCCGCTGGCTGCTCGTGCACGTGCTCGTCGGATGGAGCCGGTACGACGTCCACCTCCTCGACCGCACGACCGACAGTTGGAGCACCGTGATCATGGGCGTCGAGGTGACGTCGACGTTCGTGTTCGCCGCAGATGGCGACTCGCTCGTCGGCGTCACGACGCTCGATGCGCCGCGCGGCCGTCTCGTGCGGGTACCGCTGGCGGCGACCGATCCGCAGACGTGGCAGACGCTTGTCGCCGAGGGTGATGCCGTGCTCTCACAGCCGACCGTGACGGGCGACGAGGTGTGGGTGGTGGCGACGAAGGACGCCGCCGACACCGTGCGCCGCTTCGCCGCTGACGGCACGCCCCACGGCATCGTCGACGGGCTTCCGGATCTGATCGCCGTCACCAGCCTGGACGCCGACCGGGCGAGCGGTCGCGCCTTCCTCGTCGTCGACTCCTTCGAGGCACCGACCACCGTGTGGAACGCCTCAGCGGCAG
The DNA here is from genome assembly GCA_963774635.1 of uncultured Acidimicrobiia bacterium. Classification (GTDB taxonomy): domain Bacteria; phylum Actinomycetota; class Acidimicrobiia; order Acidimicrobiales; family Ilumatobacteraceae; genus JALZMG01. The sequence goes on along the minus strand of CAVZFS010000021.1, from coordinate 40,286 downwards.
CAGTGGCAGAGCCGTGGTTCCCGGATGTCGTCGCCGGCGGCGCCGTCCCGTCGATGCTCGTGTCGCAGGTCGAGTACGGGTCGGCCGACGGCACCACGATCGGCATGTTCCTGATCCATCGTGACGACGTCGCGCCAGGCCCGGCGACGCCCGTCATCCTCAACGGCTACGGCGGCTTCGCCATCACCGAGACACCGATCTGGTCGCCGCAGATCGCCGCCTGGTGCGCGGCGGGAGGCATGTACGCCATCGCAGGACTGCGTGGCGGGCTGGAGCACGGCGAGGACTGGCACCACGCGGGTCGCCGCGGTGCCAAGCAGAACGTCTTCGACGACTTCCACGCCGCCGCTGACTGGCTGGTCGAGACCGGTCGCGCCGACCGCGATCACCTCGCCATCCTCGGACGCTCCAATGGTGGCCTGCTGGTCGGTGCCGCGCTGACCCAGCGCCCGGATCTGTGCCGAGCCGTGTGGTGCGGCGTGCCGCTGCTCGACATGATCCGCTTCCCGCTGTTCCGCATCGCCCGCCTCTGGACCGACGAGTACGGCGACCCCGACGTCGCGGAGGAGTTCGCCTGGCTCCACGCCTACTCGCCGTACCACCACGTCGTCGACGACACGCGCTATCCGGCCACGCTGTTCACAACTGCCGAGGGCGACACACGCGTCGATCCCCTGCACGCCCGCAAGATGGCCGCGCTGCTGCAGACCATGGCGGGCGGCCAGGACGAGCGACCGATCCTGCTGTTCCAGGAGGGGCGAGCCGGCCACGGCGTCGGCAAACCCGTCGGCAAGCGGGCCGACGAGCTGGCCGATGGGCTGACGTTCCTTGCGACGCAGCTCGGCCTCGCCGTGCCAGCAGGATGACGCCAGCAGGATGACGGCGACCGTCGAGTGGCTGACCATTGGGGGGCCGGTCGACCCATGGCGGCGGCTCGGACTGGTCGTCACCGACGACGGGTTGGTCCCGCTGTTCGGCCCCGGCCTGCGGCTCAGCGGTGAGGCGGGCTCGGGAATCCGGGGATGGGCGCTGTCCGGGCTCACCGAGGCCGTGACGACGATCGACGGCTTGCCCACCGAGACGGTCGCTCCGGCGATCCCGTTGCTCGTCGAGCACCCGCTCGGCGCGATCGGGCTGGATCATGTCGTGGTCGTCACCGACGACCTCGAGCGCACGAGCGTCGCCCTCGACGCGGCCACCGGGTCGCCGTTGAAGCGGGTCCGCGAGGCCGGTGCGCTGCGCCAGGGGTTCCATCGCCTCGGGCCGTTGATCGTCGAACTGGTCGAACGGGCGGGTTTGGTGGACGGCCCGGCGTCGTTCTGGGGTCTCGTGCTCAACGTCGAGGACCTCGACGTCGCGGTATCGCACATCGGACCTGACCTCATCGGCCCGGCCAAGCCGGCCGTGCAACCCGGCCGTTCGATCGCCACCGTGCGCGAGGAGGCCGGCCTCGGACTGCCCGTCGCGCTGATGACGCCCTGACGGGCGTCGCTCAGTCGGGATCGTCGAGTCGCGCCATGCGGGCCGTGCCGGGCTCGCAACTCTCGAGGAGCCGACACCACCCGCACGTCGGCCCGGGTGTGACCGCCGGCGTCCGCCGGTCCACACGCAACTCCACCATCCGGGACAGGGCGTCGACCGTCCGCCGCAGCGTCGACTGCAGCAGCACGGGTGTCACGTCCTCGACGACGGCGACCCCGGAGTCGAGTGCGAACGACGCCAGGCGGCGGGGCGGAACGCCACGGCACAGCGTCTCGACCAGGGCGTAGAACCGCAGGTCCTCGCGGTGCCGGTCGACGATCCGCCCCGACTTGAGGTCGACGATGACCTTGCGTGGCTCGATCCCGCTGGGACGGCCGATGACGAGATCGACTCGTGCCCGCAGCACGATCGGTCCGGAAACTGGGTACTGCGCAGCCGCCTCCGTCATCGGGTGCCAGCGCCGGTCGAGCGGCGGGAAGCACTCCACGAACTTGGTGACCCGCTCGACGGCCAGACCCCGCACGTCGGCCTCGTCGCCTGACGTCAGCGCAGCGATGTAGTCCCCGAAGCTGGTCTCCTCGTCGGCGAGCCGGGCCAGCGCCTCATCGACCAGATCCGCCGGCGTCGGCTCGCCGCGCCAATTGAGCATGAGCTGGATGGCGCGGTGCGACACCTTGCCCCGTGCCCTCGCCGGTGTCCACGTGAAGTCGTCGGGCGCGAGGTGGTTCGTCTCGCAGGCGAGGACCGACGCGATCGTGTGCTTCGTGACCAACAGCTCGGTGTCGTCGAGCCGGGAGCCGAGCTCGTCGAGCGCGTCATCGGCCTGGCCGCGCAGATCAGCGACGAGCTGCTCGTCCATGCGCGGATCGGCCTCGCCGTCGCGGCGCAGGTCGTCCAACGTCCGCCGCTGGACAGGCGTCAGAGCACTCATGCTCACCGTGGCCACGACCAGTTGTTCATCTCACCGATGCGAGCGACCGAGCGCCAGCGAGGGAGCGGCCACACAGCGGCCTGCGTGGCCGGGGAACGCCCTCATGGAGGCGAATGTACGGCGGGGGTGTCAGCGCACGGGGTATTTCGACCGACCGACGTGGATCAGGCCACTACCGTGCCCCAGCGGGGGCCGAAGCACGAGGGGGCAGCCAATGGGCGCGAAGTTCGATCCCGGATACCGCCGACCGTACGCCACGCTCGCCCGTGACTACCCGGGCGAGGACGTCTACCCAGCGGACTCGTTCCGTACGGAGTGGGGTCCGATCTTCCATCGGGGGCGGCTCGACGGCTCGGCCCGGGTGCTCATCATCGGGCAGGACCCGGCCACGCACGAGACGATCTGCCGGCGCATCCTCGTCGGCGAGGCGGGCCAGCGGACCCAGGGGCTGCTCGCCAAGATGGGCATCACACGCAGCTACGTGCTGATCAACGTGTTCCTCTACTCCGTGTACGGGCAGGGCGGCGGTTCCCGCCACATCGACGACGAGGCGATCGCCGCGTACCGCAACCGCTGGCTCGACACGCTGGCCGCCCGCAACGAGCTGCAGGCCATCATCTCGCTCGGCCAGCTCGCCGATCAGGCCTACCAGATGTGGAAGGCGACGCCGGCGGGCGCGGCGTGCGATGCGGCCTACGCGGCGATCCGTCACCCGACGTACCCGGAGTCGGCCAGTCGCGGCGGTTCGATCACGAAGGCCGAGGCGTTCGCCAAGCTGTGCGCGTCGTGGAACGACGCGCTGACGGCGCTGCAGCCGCTCATCACTCCCGACGAGCCGCGCCCCCTCGATCTGTACGGCGAGACGATCAAGCCCGATGACCTCGGCGCCATCCCATCAGAGGACCTGCCGGCAGGTCTCCCGGCGTGGATGCGCTCGCTCGACGCGTGGGCAGCCCGCGTCGGTGAGGACGCCCAGCGCAAGCGGGCGACGATCACCGTGACCGTGCCCCGTGTCGCCCGCACGTGGCCACCGGTGTGACGCTGACCTCGTGATTCGAGACACCCACCCCGGGCCCGCCTATCGTGCTCGAGGGCCGGGTCGCCACGATGTCCGAACGTGGCGTGATCAACGACGGCGCGGTGTACATCGACGGCGGGACGATCGAACACGTGCGGCAGCGGACGGCCAAGCTCCCCGACACCAAGTACCGCGGTGCGCCCCGCATCCGCACGGGCGGCACGATCTTCCCCGGCTTCATCGAGCTGCACAACCACCTCGCCTACAACGCGATGCAGCTGTGGGACGTCCCGACCCGCTACACCAACAACGGGCAGTGGCGAGGGACCGAGCCGTACACCCGGCGGATCACCAAGCCGTCGCAGGTCCTCGGGCAGGCCAACGGGGCGGCGCAGGCGCTCGTCCGCTACACCGAGTGCCGTGCCCTGCTCGGCGGCACGACCTGCTCCCAGGGGCTCACGCTCGCCAACGCGGGCGGCGTGACGAAGCTGTACGCAGGTCTGCTGCGCAACCCCGAGGCGCCCGACGACTCGCGGTTGCCGCCGGCCGGCACGAACATCGCCAACCCCGAGACGGGCGGCGCGCTCGCCTACCTCGACACCCTGACGCAGCACTCCTGCTACCTACAGCACCTGTCGGAAGGCACGGACACGACCGCCCGTGGCTGGTTCGTGCGGCTCAAGATCGACGAGGACCGCTGGGCCGTCAACGACCGCCTGTGCGCGATCCACTGCACCGCCCTCGACGCCGACGACTTCCGGCGGCTCGCCCGCGGGGGAGCGACGATGGTGTGGTCGCCCCTGAGCAACTACCTGCTGTACGGCGAGACCGCCGACATCAGGGCCGCCAAGGAGGCCGAGCTGCCGATCTCGCTCGGGTCGGACTGGGCGCCCAGCGGGTCGAAGAACCTGCTCGGGGAGATCAAGGTGGCGTGGCTGGCCAGCCGCGAGCACGGCACGGTGTTCACCCCGCGTGAGCTCGTCGAGATGATCACGGTCAACCCGGCGCGAGCCCTGAAGTGGGAGGGCCTGCTCGGCTCCATCGAGCCCGGCAAGCTGGCCGACCTCGTCGTCGTCGATGGCCAGTCCGACGATGCGTACCTCTCGCTGGTGCACGCTCGCGAGAGCACCATCACGCTCGTGCTCATCGGCGGCGTGCCGCGTGTCGGCCAGCCCCGGTTGATGGGCCGGTTCTGGGACGTGCCGCTCCAAGGAGTCGACTGGATCGACGAGCTGCACGTCGGCGAGACCAGCCGGCGCCTCTTCTTCGAGCACGCCGACGACCTCCTCGAGGGTCTGCACCTCAGTGCGGCGACCGAGACGCTGCGTGGCGCCATGGCTCGGTTGCCCGAGCTGGCGCTCGACGTCGACTCCGCCGTCGCGAGCGCGTCGGCGGGAGTCGGCGGGCCGGTCGGCTTCGCCGGCGGCGTGGCAGTCGATGGCGACACGTTCCGCGTCGTTCCCGACTTCGAGGACGAGGACGACGAACTGCTCGCGGCCACGCTCGGCGCTGCCGCGGCGGCCGAGCCGTACTCGTTCTGGATCACCGAGCCGTTGACGCTCGATCCACTCACGGTGGTCGACGACGGCATGCACCTGCGGGCGCTCCTGAAGGCGCGCAACCTGCCGGAGTTCGTCAAGCGCGAGCTGCCCGGTCTGTACGGCACCGAGCTCCGGGTGCCGGATTCGGCGTCGTTCCTCGAGGACGCCGATGTCGACCCGCAGCTGCGCGCCACGACGACCGACCTGGGCAGCGTCTTGGCGTCCTCGGGGCAGCTGACGTTGGACGAACGCAAGCTGCTCGTCGACCAGGCGATCGTGCTGCTCACCGAGGCGTACGTGCACCTTCCCCTGAAGCGAGCGATGCACGCCGTCGACCCCGTGCAGCGGCTGCGCCTGCTGCGCCATGACCTCGACGATCTGACGCCCGAGACCATGCCGCCGGAGATCGGGTTCCACGCTGAGATGGTCGCCACGTTCAACTCGCTGCGCGACCTGCACACCGGCTACCGGCTGCCCGCTCCGTTCAGATCGAAGGTGGCGTGGCTGCCGTTCCTCGTCGAGGAGGTGTGGGACCGCGGCCAGCGCCAGTACCTCCTGACGAAGTGGGTGCAGGATGCGTGGCCCGATCCGGCGATGCACGGTGCATCGGTCACGCACTGGAACGGGACGCCCATCGAGACGGCGGTGACCCGCAACGCCGACCGCACGGCCGGCAGCAATCCCGACGCGCGGCACGCCCGCGGGCTGAGCAGCCTGACGATCCGACCGTTGGTCAGCGGGCTGCCGCCCGAAGAGGAGTGGGTGGTCATCCGCTGGCTCGATGCGGCGGGCACGGCCCACGACCACCAGCAGGAGTGGTTGGTGTTCGAGCCGGGCTCGCCCGTCGGTCCGAGCGATCTGCTCGTCGAGTCCAGCGCGATCGGCATCGACGATCACACCGACGACGTCCAGCAGGCGCGCAAGTCGCTGTTCGCTCCGCGGGTGGCGATGGCCGAGCGGGCCGCCAGCGCGCAGGTGATCGAGGCGCCGATCAGCGACTCGGCGGCGACCCTCGAGACGTTCATGCCCGGTGTGTTCCGGGCGATGGAGGTGCAGCACTCGCGGTCGGCGGACGGTTCCGGCCCGGCGTACGGCTACGTCCGCATCTTCACGTTCAACGTCCCGGCCGCTGATCCGTTCGTGGATGAGTTCGTGCGGCTCGTCGGACTCCTGCCCGACACGGGCCTCGTGATCGATGTCCGCGGCAACGGCGGCGGCTTGATCTACGCCGCCGAGCAGTTGCTGCAGGTCCTGACCCCTCGCCCGATCGAGCCGGAGCCGGCGCAGTTCGTCAACACGGTGCTCAACCTCAAGATCTGCCGCAACCACCGGCGTTCGACGGCGCTCCCCGGCCTTGTCCTCGAGCCCTGGATCGACTCCATCCAGCAGGCGACGCGGACGGGCGCGGCGTTCTCCCGAGGGATTCCGATCACATCGCCTGACGACGCCAACCTGCGGGGGCAGGCGTACCAGGGACCCGTGGCCCTCATCACCGATGCGTTGAGCTACTCGGCGACCGACCTGTTCGCCGCGGGGTTCCAGGACCACGCCATCGGGCCGGTGATCGGGGTCGGCGGAGCGACCGGTGCGGGCGGGGCCAACGTCTGGACGCACGGGCTGCTGCGTCGGCTGATGGAGCCCGACAACGAGGACCCAGGGCCCTCGCCGTTCCAGGTGCTACCACGAGGCGCCGACCTGCGCGTGGCGGTCCGGCGCACGACAAGGGTCGGGCCAAATGCCGGGAACGTGCTCGAGGACCTCGGCGTCGTTCCGGAGGTGCCGTACCGGATGAGCCGGCGCGACGTGATGGAGGGCAACCAGGACCTGATCGACATGGCGATCGATCAGCTGGCGACGCGCACTCCGCACTCCGTGGTGCTCGAGAAGGTGCAGCAGCATCGCGACCGGGCGCCGACGGTCACCTTGCGCACGCGCAACGTGACCCGTGTCGACGTCGAGGTCGATGGGCGCCGGCTGCAGAGCCGTGATGTGCGCCGTGAGCGGGTGACCATCCCCCTCGGCGAGCTGACTGCGCTCCGCAACCGGCCAACGTTGAACCTGCTGATCACCGGTTTCGTCGACGACGAGGTCGTGGCCACACTGCGCGTGAGCGTCGAGAACCACGCATCGCGGTAGTTCTGTCCGTAGGAATCGATCGTTGTGATGCGATCGCTACGGACAGTTCGGGCCGAACGTCGCTCGCGCACCCCTTCGTCACACTGGTCACATGTCGTCGACGACGGAGTTGTTCGCCCATGCCGCCCGCACCCTCACCCGCGCTGCCCGTCAGCGGTCACTCATCGGACCGACGTTCCGCTGTCCACCACGGCTGGCGGGCGTCGACCGGTCCGTGCGCCGAAGACCCGGGGGCGCCGTGATCGCGGTCCGGCTGCGCGGCCGGCCGTGGGCGGCCGTGCTGGGGGACATGATCGAGGGGGTCATCGTCGTCAACGATCTGTCGCCACCGCAGGCGACCCGCCTGCGTACCGAGTTGTGGGAGCTGCTCGGCCCGGCCGCGGCGGTCGATCTGCCGACCCAGGCGTCGTCTCAGGTGGCCTGACCCGGAGTTTGCGTCACCGTTCTCGCGGTCGACGGCGGGAATCGTGACGCCAACTCGGGTGCCGACCGCCCCATAGGGTGAAGATGCGCCCGGGTGGCGGAATGGCAGACGCGGGGGGCTTAAACCCCTCTGACCCCATGGTCGTGTGGGTTCGAATCCCACCCCGGGCACCCGATCTAGCTGGGACTTTACGTCTTCGCGCTTCAATCCGACTTGAAGTGACCAGAGCAATCCGTGCACAGATCGTGCACAGAAGTTCTACGATCGCGTCCGTGGCACGGGGGTCGGTGCGCCGCAAGGACAACGCGCTGGTCGTACCGCGTCGACCTCGGCCCGGACCCGGCCACGGGCAAGCGCCGCCAGCTCGCCAAGCAAGGCTTCCGCACGCGCAAGGAGGCCGAGGCGGCGCTCGGCGCATTGCTCAACTCGATCTCGCGTGGCTCGGTCGTCGACCGGTCGACGACGACCACGGAGGAGTTCCTGCGGGACTGGCTCGCCAGCCAGCAGCACCGACTGCGAGCGACGACGCTGTATAGCTACGAGAAGGCGATCCAGCGCGTCACCCGCCGGCTCGGCAAGGTGCCGCTGCAGGCGCTGACGCCACTGCAGATCGAGAAGTTCTACGCCGAGCTCCTTCGCGACGGAGCACGTCTGGGCAAGCCGCTGTCGGCCAAGACCGTGCGCAACAGCCACGTGGTGCTGCGCAAGGCGCTCGCCGACGCCGAGCGGCTCGGCCTCGTGTACCGCAACGCCGCGGCTTCGGCCCGGCCGCCCACGGCAGCTCGCAAGGAGTTCGCCACGTGGTCGTCGGACGACCTGCGCGACTTCTTCGCCGGCATCCGCGACGACCGGATCTTCCCCGCACTGCTCGTGCTCGCTACGACCGGCATGCGGCGCGGCGAGGTCCTCGGGCTGCGCTGGTCCGACGTCGACCTCGACGCCGGCCAGCTGGCGATCGTGCAGACGCTGACGACGATCAACGGCGTGCCGACGTTCGGCGCCACCAAGTCATCGGGCAGCCGGCGCGTCGTGTACATCGATCCGCAGACCGTCAGCGTCCTGCGCGAACACCGCAAGCGCCAGCGGGAGGAGCGGCTGATCGCCGGGCCGGCCTGGACGGCGACGCCCGACCTCGTGTTCCGTGACGAGGCCGGCGTGCGACTGCAGCCCGACTTGTTCACGAGGAAGTTCAGCAAGCTCGTCGCCGCGTCGGGGCTGACGCCGATCCGCCTCCACGACCTGCGGCACACGTACGCCACGCTCGCCCTGAAGGCCGGCGTCCACCCGAAGATCGTCAGCGAGCGCCTCGGCCACGCCACCGTCGGCATCACGCTCGACCTGTACTCCCACGTGACACCGGCGATCGCTCGCGAGGCCGCCGGCGTCGTCGCCGACCGCATCTTCGAGTAGCGATGGCCGTCGAGCGGGTCCCGCGGATCCGTCTGCGCACTGTCTCGGACGCCGCCGCCCTCGTCGTCCGTGGCGACGAGCTCGACCCGACGCTGCTCGCCGAGGACGCCTCGAGGTTCTACGAACGGTTCCCCGACTGGGGCCGCTTCGGGATCTCTGCGTTCGAAGCCGACAACGACGCCGAGATTGACGTCGTCTGCCAGACGCGTCTCGTGCGCTTTCCCACCGTCGTCGTCTTCGAACGCGAAGCCTGCTCGAGCGTGCCGGCGTCGACGTCGTCCCGACGTTCCGCCGTCCGCACGTGACGCTGTGCCACGAGTCGCTCGACCAGCTCGTCGAGCGCCTCGTCCACTGCGAGCACCGAGTGCTGTCAATCCGTACCATGTCACCGAGAGCGAGGAGTGATCCGTGAGCATCGACGTCGACCTGCGAGTCGACCTCAACACCGAGGACGACACGGGCCTGCCGTGGGCCTTCGTCCGCGATGCTCGCGATCCGGCGCTGCTCAAGGAAGGGGCCTGGCTCGTCGTCGGCTCGGGAAGCGCACGAGCGGTCGCCCAGGTCGTCCAGATCGACGGCGATCTGGTCTGGGTCCGCCCGCTACCCGGCCCAGTCAGCCAGTACCGCGAACTCGTCGGCGACCGCGGCGCAGCCTGACCGTCGGCGCCGAGCGGTATGAATTCCGTCACGCCGCGGTACAGCAATTGACCGTCCTGTACCGCCATTGACCGTCCTGTACCGCTGCGTGCTGCTCCGTCCAAACGCCTGCTCAGGGCGCCTCTTGCGAAGGGGAATCACAAGTGTGTAACTGGCGAGATGAGCGTCGTTGGGGAGCTCGAAGCAGCGCTGGCGCACTACCCATTGCTGCTCACGGTCGAGGAAGCCGCCGCCATCCTCCGCGTCAGTCGGGCGCATGCCTACGAGCTCGCTCGGCGCTATGAGGCGTCCGACGGCACGGAGGGGATTCCCGTCCTGCGCGTCGGGAACTGCCTTCGGGTGCCCCGCTGGGCGCTCATCGAATTGCTCAGCACCGGCCGGCTCGTTCGACTCCGTGATGCAGTCGATCGCGACCAGCTCGTCGACGAAGGTCTCGACGCACCACCGCTGAAGATCCGCCGAACCCGCCGCGCCCCACATCAATCGAGCGTCATCAGCATCGACCGCAGTCAGCCGCGCCGCCGAGCAGCTCACCCTCCTCCAGTCGGACTGAGTCCTGCGATGCCCATCCATCCCGTCGATCACCAACCACGCAGTCGATCCAGCAGACAAGTGCCCGCGAGCGGGCGGGAATGGGTCACGGGCCGATGCTGCGGGTGACGACGCTGCACGCGTCGTCGGCGACGGCGACCGCCGCCTACTACGCGCAGTACCTGACGTCGGCGCCTGGTGAGGTGCCGGGTGTGTGGTCGGGACGCCAGGCGGCGGGTCTCGGCCTGTCGGGTCGTGTCGAGGTGGACGCTCTGGAGGCGTTGTTGTCGGGCCGTGATCCAAGATCGGGTGCACCGTTGGGGCGTGAGTTGTTGGACCGATACACGAGCGACGGTCGGCTGGTGCGGGCGGTGTCGGGTTTCGATGCGACGTTCTCGGCGCCGAAGTCGTTGTCGGTGTGGTGGGCGCTGACCGGCGATGACCGGCTGCTCGACGCGCACGACGTCGCGGTGTCGGCGGCGCTGGCGCACCTGGAGCGGTTCGGCTCGACGACCCGCATCCGATCCAACGGCGGGCGACTCCATCCGGACACGACCGGGCTCACGATGGCGACGTTCCGCCAGACCACCTCGCGGGCCGACGACCCGCAGATCCACACCCATGTCGTCGTCTCGGCCAAGGTGCAGACCCCGGACGGCCGCTGGTATGCGCTCGATGCCCGCTACCTGAAGCGGCACCAGCGGATGCTGGGTGGCCTGTACCAGTCGGTCCTCCGTGCTGAGCTCACCGACCGGTTCGGCGTCGGGTGGCGGCCGATCCTCAACGGCCAGGCCGAGATCGCCGGCGTGTCCGACGAGTTGCTCGGCGTGTTCTCCAAGCGCAGCGCCGACATTGACGCCGCGCTCACCGACAAGCTCGACGAGTTCCGTCAACGCGAAGGTCGCGACCCGTCAAGGTGGGAGCGGGCCGCGCTGACCCGTGAAGCGTCGGCTGACACACGGTCCCGCAAGTCCTGTCACGGCGCCGCCGACCTGACAACACGGTGGCGCACCGAAGCAGACGAGGTCGGTTGGAGCGTCGACCGGCTCGACGAGACCATCGAACATGCGGCGCTCGAGCGGGGTCCGACCGACGGGCTCACCGTCCACGACGTCATCGACGCAGTGTCAGCCAGCCGCTCGTCGTGGGGCCGACCCGACGTGGTGCAGGCAATCTGCGACGCGCAGGGGCCGGTGTCGTCGATGTCGGGACACCGCTGGAGCGACGCCCTGGAGCGTGCCGCTGATCATGTGATTGCCCAGCTCGTCGACCTCGACCCAGCGGTTGAGAGCACTCGCCGGGGGTCGGATCGTCGGTCGGTGTGGATCGAACCGACTGCTCCCCGGTACACGTCCGAGGCGGTCCTCGCCCAAGAGGAGTCGATCATCACGTGGGCGATGGCCGCTCAGGCCGACCCGCCGTCACCGTCGGACACCGTCGATCGCACCGGTCTGGATGTGTTGCAGGCGGAGGCCGCGGCGTCGGTCGCCGGCGACGACCGGCTGGTGCTGGTTGTCGGTCCGGCCGGCGCCGGCAAGACCCGCCTGCTCACCGCCGCAGCAAACGATGTCCACCGACATGGCGGCGAGGTGTTCGGGGTTGCGCCGACGGCCAAGGCGGCACGAACCCTCCAACGAGACATCGGGATCCGATCCGACACCGTTGCCAAACTGCTCCACGAATACCAGCGCACCGACCGGGCCCCGCTCCCCGAGTTCCAGCTGCCGGCCGGTGCAACGCTCATTATCGACGAGGCCGGGATGCTGTCGACTCCCGCCCTCCACCACATCGTCAACCTGGCGGCGGCCAACGGTTGGCGGCTGGCGCTGGTTGGTGACCCGCGACAGTTGCAAGGTGTCGGTCGTGGCGGGCTGCTCGCCGAGCTCTGTGTGAACGGTCGCGTCGAGGAACTCGAACGGCTGCACCGGTTCACCCACCGGTGGGAAGCCGCGGCGTCGCTGCAACTGCGGGCCGGCGATCCGCGGGCACTCGACGCGTACGACGTGCACGGCCGGATCGTCGCCGGCGCCCTTGTTGATCATCTTCGCCACATCTCGACTGCTTGGATCGACTGCCACAAGCAGGGCCGCACCATCGCCGTGGTGGCGTCCACCAACGACCACGTCGACGTCATCAACCGGGCCGTCCAAGAGGTCCGTCTGACCGCCGGACACCTCGACCGCGAGGATTCGGCACGGATCGCCGCCGGCGAAGTCGCCCTCGTGGGCGATGTGATCGCAACCCGTCGCAATGACCGTCGTCTGATCACCACACTCGGCGAGCCGGTCCGCAACCGTGACACGTGGATCGTCACCGCCATCGATGTCGACGGGTCGATCACCGTGTCACATCGGGCGGGACACGGTGACGTGACCCTGCCCGGCGGCTACGTCCGCGAGCACGTCCGGTTGGGTTACGCGGCGACTGGGCATGGCTGGCAGTCCGACACCGTCGACGCTGCCATCGCCCTCACCACACCGGCCACGACCCGTCGCGGCCTCTACGTCGCGGCGACCCGCGGGCGCGACGACAACAAGATCTGTGTCGTCACCGACAGTGCCGACGTCGCCGAGGCCCGCGATGTCCTCGAAGTCATCCTCGCGGTCGACCGTGCCGACGTCCCCGCCACGACGCAACGCCGCACCCTCGCCCAAACAACACCGCGCCCCGACACGCCGACACTGCCCATGCCGACGCCACGCTGCGAGGTTCCCGACTGGTTCCCAGTGGTCCTCGCCGACGCCCGACGGGCCCAGCTCGACGCTGAAACCCGCGACGCGCAGCAGGCGGTGCGGCGAGCGCAGGCAACCGCGACAGCCGCTGCGCGGACTCGGTGCTCGCCGACGTCGCCGCGGCAACCGCCGTCGATCGAGATGCTTTGGGGCACGCCGAAGGGCGTGCCGTCGGCGCACGCCGCCAGCACGCTGCCGCCCACTACCGCTACGTCACCGCGGCACGCCGCCACCGCCGCGGCCCGCGCCGCGACCTCGACGTCGCCGAGCAACGACTCGACCGCGCCGAGCACTACCTCGAACGCACTCGCCAACGAACCGGCCCCGCCGTCGAACGCCACAGCCAAGCGGTCGCCGCCCAGCGCAACGCGCACGAGCAGGTGCGGAACTGCGACACCGTCGACCTCCTGGACACGATGGCACCCGCTGCGAGCGAGCACCGCCTCCACGTCCGCGCCCTCACCACCTGGCAACGCTGGGCCCAAGGCCACGACGTACCCGACCGGGAACTTCACGGCGCGGTCGCCGTGCTCGCACACCAACCAGGTCTCGATCAGCACCTCGCCGCCGCCCTGCGCGACCACCTCCCCGCACCCGTCGACGCCGAGCTGCGCCCCGTGCACCACCACGTCGACACGGGAATGCGAATCGCGCAGCCCGAACTCGGCATCGACCTGTGAGCCCTGTCGGACGGGAGCCCTCTGCCGCTCACGGGCAGCAATGAGCGCTACGGACGCGCTGAGAAAGCATCACCTATGGGTACTGCGAGGATGCCTCCGGCCGCTGTCTGTCGCGCGTTCGAGGACGGCATTGTCGGCGGGCGGTGCGCAACGCGGCCAGTGAGAGGAACGGCACCCCGTCTACACGCTCGGCCGCTCCGATCCGCGCGTTCGAGGCGCGTGATATCAGACACCCTCGCAAACCTGTAGTCCCGGCCGACCGGCATTTCGCCCACGGTGCGGCCGGCCCATCGGCGCGTGCTCGAGGACGCGTGCTAACGGATGGACCTCGCCAATGGCGACGGCGCGGTGGACCGCCACCAATCAGATACCCCCTCACCCCATGCGCCGCCGCCACCGGATGCTTCGCCGTCGCCGCGTAGCGCGGATCACTCGACAGCAGAGCAGAGGCACGTGATGAGACGCCGCGCCTACCTGCTGAATGCCCTCGACGCGGTGGGGTCGCCGTCGGGCGTCTCGCCCGGGCGCCAGGCTCCACGGGGTGAGAGCGACGAGTGAACGGTATCAGGCTCTGCCTCCGAGTCAGACGAACGCGCTGATGCCGGTGATGCTGCGCCCGACGATCAAGGTGTTCATCTCGCGGGTGCCCTCGTAGGAGTAGAGCGCTTCGGCGTCGGCGACGAAGCGGCCGACGTGGTGGTCGAGGAGGATGCCGTTGCCGCCCAGCAGCTCGCGCGCCCAGCCGACCGTCTCCCGCATCCGCACGGTGCACACGGCTTTGGCCAAAGCCGAGTGCTCGTCGAGGTCTTCGCCGGCGTCGGCGAGTTGGGCGAGGCGCAGGCAGAGGCAGGCGGAGGTGGTGCAGTTGCCGAGCATGCGCACGAGCAGGTCTTGGACCAGCTGGAAGCCGGCGATCGGTCGCCCGAACTGGTGGCGCTCTTTGGCGTAGGCGAGGGCGTGCTCGTAGGCGCCGAGGCCGCAGCCGACTGCCATCCAGGCGACACTGGCCCGGGTGAGCTTCAGCACCTTGGCGGTGTCGCGGAACGAGGTGGCTCGTTGGAGGCGGTTGCCCTCGGGCACGATCACGCCGTCGAGGGTGATCAGCCCGTTCTGCACGACGCGCAGGGCGATCTTGTCCTGGAGGTCTTCGACGCTCATGCCGGGCGAGCCGCGCTCGACGACGAACCCTTTGACTTGGTTGTCCTCTTCGTCGCGGGCCCAGATGATGACGAGGTCGGCGAAGCTGGCGTTGCCGATCCACTTCTTCTGGCCGTTGAGGATCCAGTGGTCACCGTCGCGGCGAGCCGTCGTGGTGAGACCCCGCGAGGCGCCCGATCCGACGTCGGGCTCGGTCAGCCCGAACGCGCCGATCTGTTCGAGGCGGGCCATGCCAGGTAGCCAGCGATCGCGTTGCTCGTCGGATCCGCACACGGTAGATCGTCCCCATCGCCAACCCGCTGTGGACGCCGTGGAACGTGGCGATCGACGGGTCGGTGCGGGCGATCTCCATGAACACCATGCCGTCCAGGGTGCGGCTGCGGCCGGGGCAGCCGTACCCCTCGTAGGGGAGGCCGGCGATGCCGAGTTCGCGGAACCCGTCGAGGATCTGGAACGGGAACCTGGCGCGGGTCCAGTAGTCGTTGATGATCGGCTCCACCTCCTCGCGCATGAACGTGCGCACGGCGTGCAGCAACGGCGAGCTCGCTCGGCTCGAGTGTCCGTTCGAGGCCGTAGAAGTCACTCGAGGGCAAGGTGCGTGTCGTCATGACACCCTCCTCACGGGTCGAGACCGCGTACGTATTCGTGGGTCCATGTCACACGCTCCGACCAGTTGCGGCCTCCACAAGAGCGCGCGGCACCTTGATGCTGCGCGAGCGCAGCCATTCGCCGAGCGCCTTGGCTTGCGCGTCCAGGCGCAGGGTCGAGGTGGCGCCGGTCCCGAGCAGTCCTCGGAGCACGAAGTTGACGGCGCCCAGGTTGGGGAGCTCGTAGCGCGAGATCGCCAGCTGGCGTGTTTCGGGAAGCAGGCGTCGGAGCTCGTCGACGGTGAGGGTCGACGTGAGCCAGTCCCATGCGGCCCGGTCGCGTACCCAGACACCGAGGTTCGCGTCGCCGCCTTTGTCGCCGGAGCGGGCATGCACGAGCTCACCGAGCGAGACGGCGACCAGCTCGTCGCTCCACGGTGCCGACGCCGACGGCGCCAGCGACGGTTCGGCGGGCGGCGCCACCGCACCCTCGGCGTCGGGTGCCGTGGCGGGGACAACGATCTCGGTGGTGCCGTCGTGGTGGTGGACGGTGTGCTCGAGCGATTGATTGGTCGAGCAGTGCCGGCCAGTAGACGCCGAATGCCGACCCCGGTTGCGGCGGGCCGAGGGCGTACAACCCCGGGTAGCTCGACAGCGCCAGCTCGACGATCCGCGACGAGAACGCCCGCCCGGCGGCCTGTTCGGTGCCCTGCACCGCGATTCTGAGCAGCTCGGTGGCCGCATCCTGGCTGTCGGGGTCGTGCTGCGCCTTGCCGATCCGGTCGAGTGCGACCGCGTCGATCCCGTCGACGGACGTCGGCGTAGCGGCGGACGGATCGCTCGACCAGGGCGGCCTTGGCGTCGAGGTCGGTGCCGGTCAGCGCGAACACGGCGCTGTTCTCCCAGCCGCCGATCCCGGTGATGGCGACCTTGGTCGTCGGGGGTGGCGGCGAGCCCCGCACGCCGTGGATCTCGACGCGGTCGTCGCCGAGGTCGGACAGCGTGGCAGTGTCCAGATGGGTGATCACGTCGGAGTTGAGGTAGGCCGGTTCGCCGATCTCGTAGAGCAGCTGGGCGGTCACCGTGTCTGTGGTGACGGCGCCGCCGGTGCCCGGGTTCTTGGTGATGACCGAGGAGCCGTCGGCGGCGATCTCGGCGATCGGGAACCCTGGCTCGGTGAGGTCGGCGATGCTGCGAAACCCGGAGAAGTTGCCCCCGGTGGCCTGCGCCCCGCATTCGATGACGTGCCCGGCGCAGACGGCACCGGCGAGGGCGTCGTAGTCGTGGGGAGTCCAACTCCACCACCAGGCGGCGGCACCGACCACCACTGAGGCGTCGGCGACACGGCCGGTGATGACGATGTCGGCGCCGTTGTCGAGCGCCCGGGCGATGCCGAACCCGCCGAGGTAGGCGTTGGCAGTGAGTGGCTGATGCGGCCATGACGTCAGCGGCTCGCCGCTCGTCAGGTGCGCCAGGCGATGGCCGGCCTGTTGCAGCGCGTCGAGGCGACCGAAGACGTCGTCGCCGTCGACGTGGGAGACGCGCAGCTCGTGGCCGTGGCGGGCGATCAGGTCGCGGGTTGCGGCGGCCAGCCCGCCCGGGTTGAGCCCTCCGGCGTTGACGACGAGGCGGATCCGGTTGGCGACGAGGTGCTCGAGCGCGGCGTCCAAGTGCGTGCAGGAACGTGGCGGCGTAGCCCTTGGTGGGATCTTTGGCCCGGGCCTTGCCGAGGATGAGCATCGTGACCTCGGCGAGGTAGTCACCGGTGAGGACGTCGATGCCGCCGGCTCGGGCCATGTCGGCCATGGCCGAGGCGCGGTCGCCGTAGAAGCCGGAGCAGTTCCCGACGCGGATCGGACGCTGCCCCCGTCCGGGTGCGGCGGTCATGGCGTCGCTCCGGCGGTCCTGCTGACCCACGCCGTGCCTTCGAACCCGAGCTCGCCGGAGGGGTTCTCTTCGATGAGCTCGAGGGTCAAGCTGTCGCCCTCGGCTGCGGTCACGCGGGCGGTGTACGCCAGGTCGGCGGGCGCGTAGACGGGCTTGCGCAGGCGGTAGGCGAATTTCGTGACCTGCCAGTCCGGGCCGAGGCCCTCGGTGACGCAGCGCACGGCGAGCGCGGCCCGCAGGTGCGAGTGCAAGGCGAGACCGGCGTGGCCCTCTTGGCGTGCGTAGGACTCGTCGAAGTGGATGCGGTGCGGGTTCCACGTGACGGCGCTGTACCGGAACAGCTGCAGGGCTGTCGCGGTGTGCTTGAGCGGCGGCAGCACGTCTCCGATCTCGAAGTTGACGGGCATCACGACTCCTGTAGGGGGTTGCGCAGCACGACGGTGCGCCGGTTGCGGTTGAGAACGGTGCCGTCGGCCGACGTGAAGGTGTTGAGCGTGGTGACGAACACGCAGGTGCCGGTCCGGGTCTGCTTCGGTGTGACCGCGGCGAGCGTCGACTCGAGCACCAGCTCGGTGCCGGCGACCACAGGGTTGACCAACTCCATCTCTTCGCCGGCGCCCATCACCCGCAGCCCGAGGCCGGGATCACCGAGGGGTGTCTCACCGTCATTGGGAGTTCCGTCGGGCTGGAGGTCGGCCTCGGGGGTGCCGATGCCCCATTCCACGATGGCGGCCAGCAGGTTCGGTGGGGCCACGACATCGGCGTAGCCAGCCGACCGCGCCGCCGCCGGCGTCGTGGTGGACCGGGTCGGTGGCCCCGATGGTCATCGCGTAGCGGCCGATGGTCACCGCGTCGAGCAGGCCGAGACTGCGGCGCGAGAGCACGGCTCCGACCCGCGGCTGTGTCTCGGCGTAGTAGGTCGCCAGGGGAGTGCCCGGCTCAGGCGTGAACGACATGTCGGTCCTCCTCCTGGGCTCGCAGCTCGGCGAGGACCTCGTCGGTCGACTGGCCCAGCGGCGCAGCGGGCCGCAGCGGCCCGACCGGCGAATCGCTGAGCCGCAGCGGGCATCCGGGCACCGGCACGCGGCCCCGGGCCGGGTGCTCGACGTAGCGGATCATGCCGCGCTGGATCAGGTGCTCGTCGGTGTCGACCTCGCGGATCGACTTCACCGGCGCGCAGGGCACACCGGCGGCCTGCAGGTCCCGCACCAGCTCGGCGCGGGTGCGGGTCCTGGTGCAGGCCGACACCTCTTCGTCGACGGCGTCGATGTTGGCGACCCTGTCCGCCCGCTCACGGAACCTGGGGTCGTCGATCAGCTCCGGGCCGGCCCAGGGCCGTTGCCACCCCGCGCCAGTGCCGCTCGGAGATGCAAATGATGGCCAGCCATCCGTCGCTCGTCTCGTAGATGTTGTACGGGCGCGATGGCCATGCCCGAGTGCCGGTTCCCGGTGCGCTCGGGGAGCTCCCGGTCGGGGTTGTTGTGAAGGCCGCCGAGGCTGGAGGCCAGCATCGGGTAGATGGTGTCGTGCATCGAGACCTCGACGATCTGGCCCCGTCCGGTGCGTTCCCGCTGGAACAGGGCCGCGCTGATCGCCCCGAACAGGTGGATGCCGCCGGAGAAGTCGACGAACGAGGCGCCCGCCTTGGTCGGTGGCCCGCCGGGCTCGCCGGTGGTGGCGGCGCTGCCCGACATCGCCTGCACGGTGATGTCCATCGCCGACATGTGTGCGTAGGGGCCTGTGGATCCGTAGCCCTTGCCCGAGGCGACGATCAGACGCGGGTTGTGCTCGAGCAGTCGCGCCGGGCCGAGCAGCAGGCGCTCCATCGTGCCCGGCGCGAAGTTCTCGATCAGCACGTCGGCGGTCTCGACCAGGTCGAGCAGCGCCTGTCGACCGGCGTCGGTCTTCAGGTCGAGCACCACACTGCGCTTGTTCGAGTTGAGCATCACGAACTCGTGGGACTCGGCGGACTGTTCCGACCGGAACCGCAGTTGCTCGCCGCCGGGTGGTTCGATCTTGATGACGTCGGCGCCGAGCTGTGCGAGCAGCAGCCCGCAGTACGGGCCGTTGTAGATCTGGCCCAGTTCGAGGACCCGGACGCCGTCAAACGCCGATGTCATGATCGCTCCCGTCTCTTGTCACTCGTCTCCGGTCTCATCGCCGCTCAGGAACCGTTCGTCCCGGCGGCGCCGCCGCGGATGTAGGGGACGGGCCCGACGCCCTGCTCGGCCGCCACGGTCTCGGTCAGGTACTGCAGCGTGACGGCATCGGTCAGCGAGTGGAACGTGCCGTCGTCGTTGAAGCTGACCTGGGCGCCTTGCATCCACCACAGGGTGACGGTGTCCTCGGTGTTGTCTTCCGGGGTGAAGAACGTGTGCGTGCCGCCGGCGGGCTCGTACAGGTAGGACCCGGCGACCTGCGGCTGGTCGGGGTACTCGCGGTACTCCCAGCGGCCCGACAGCGTGTACACCTCGGCCGTACCCGTGTGGTAGTGGATCGGCAGCTCGACACCCGGCGCGATCGTCACCAGGGCGACCAGCTCCCCGCGCTGCGGGTCGAGGCGCAGCGTCTGGATGTGGATGCCAGGACCGGCGGCGTCCTTGAGCAGCGGGATGTCCTTGACGTTGACGGTGAGGATCTCGTCCTGCGGCAACGCGACCAGCGGCAGCGGAGCGCCGGCGCCGGTGGTGGCGATCTCAGGAGTGACGGTTGCGGTCATAGGTTTCGGCCCTTTCGTGAGGTGTGTACGGATTTCCGTATTGAAATCCGAGTACCCGTATGGTACGGTAGCTGTGGGCACGTGTCAAGAGGCCAATTCCGCACCTGCGAAGGGAGCGTCAATCGCATGCCAGCCCGTCCGCATCGCACGGTCGACCGGGTGACCGGAATCCTCGAGACGGTGTCGCTGAGCCCGCGCGGCCTGACGTTGGCCGAGCTCGCCAATGCCCTCGACGCCGCGAAGAGCTCGGTGCAGGAGCTGACCAACGGCCTTCTCGCACGCGGCTATCTGGTGGAGGAGGACGGCCGCTTCCACCTCGGCCCGGGGCCGTTCATCCTGGCGGCGCGAGCCAACACGCTGGCCGCGCTCTCAGTCGACCACCGGTTCGTCGTCGAGTTGAACAAGGTCCTCAGATGCAACGTCCTCGTCGGGGTGCGCGTCGGTGACGCCATCGTCTTCGTCGACCACGTGGGTCAAGAATCACCCGGCCTGACCTACGTGGCGCGCACCCACGCCCGTCGCCCGCTCTACACGAGCGCCGCCGGCAAGACGCTGCTCGCCAACGTCCCCGACGAGGAGATGTACCGCCTCCTCGACCTCGCCGGTCCCGAGCAGGCGGGCGAGGTCCGGCAGTTCCTCGCCGAGCTTCCCGAGATACGCGCCACCCGATTGGCCTTCAACCGCGGGGCCACGTTCGCCGACGCGTTCGTCGTCGCCACGCCCCTGCTGACACGCGACGGCAGGCTGATCGCGGCGATCAGTGCAGCCGTGGACGCGTCAGACGCCGATCGTCTCGACGCCGTCGGCGAAGAGCTCAAGAAGGCGGTTGCCACGCTCGGTCCGAAATACGGCCTGCAGGCGAGCTGACGCGGCGGTCTCTGCCATGTTCGGCTCGCCGAGCAATCACGCGCTGCGGTCGACGAGCGACCGAGAGGTCGCGTTCCAGGGGCCTCCTCGAAGCCGGGCTGTGCCGCGAGCTCGGCATCAAACACTGACGCACCAAGCCCTACATCCGTTCAGCTCCTGGCCGTACACGTCGGCCCGGCAGCAGGTGGGTGGAGCTCGCGAAGTCCTCGGGGACCGAGAGCACAGGTTCCGGCCGGCCGGCCGCCGTCGAGGGCGCTCATCCCATCGCTGCGCGACGATGGGATCACGCGCCAGAGCGCCCCTCGAATCCTCACCGCTTCATTGGTCGTGGCACGCGTGCTCGTGCGGCGCACTGCGACGTCAGCTCCGAGCGACGTCGAGGGCCTTTCGGGCCTTGGTGACGAACGTGTCGCGCGGCTTGCGGCGAGTGATGAGCCGCTGCCACGTGATGACGCCGGCGCCGGCGGCGAGGAGTCCGGGGATGGAGAACGCGCCGACCAGCGGAGCGGTTCGGCGGGAGATGAGCTGCGCTCCGGCCATCACCGAGGCGGCGATGACGAGGCCGTCGACCAGTCGGTCGACGGCGTGGTCGGCGTCGTGGATGCGGAAGTCGATGCCGACGCTGCCGGTCCGGATCTGTTCGAGAATGGCCCGGAGATCATCCGGTAGTCCCGAGATGAAGTGGTCCCAGCTGCGAACGGCGCGTCCCGCTTGGCGGGCGACGCGCCGCGGGTCGAAGCGCATGGCCATGATCTGTTGGACGTATGGCTCGACCAGTTCCGTGAGGCGCACCTCTGTCTGTACGCCACGGCCGAGCCCTTGCAGTCGTAGCAGCACGCGCAGCAGCAGCGCCAGATCAGCGGGGACCACCAGGCGGTGGGCGTGGAGGAGCTGCATGCCGCTGTTGACGATCCCGTCCATGTCGAGCTGTCCGACACCGATGAACATGTAGCGGTTGAGCCATGTCTCGATCGCACTTCGCAACGCGCGCATGTCGACGTCCGGCGGCGGGGTCGTGAGCTCCACCACGATGTCGATGAGCGCATCGACGTCACGGGTGCCGACTCCGATGACCAGCGACTCGAGCTGTCCGCGACGCTGGGTGGTCAACCGTCCCACGTCGCCGAAGTCGAGGATCGCCATGTGCTGGCCGTCGGGGAGGAGGAAGTTCCCAGGATGCGGGTCGGCGTGGTAGAGGCCGTCGCGGAAGATCATCTCGAGGTAGACGTCGGCGGCTCGGCGCACGAGCACCTCGACATCCCAGCCGGCGGCCTGGACGCTGGCCCGGTCAGTGAACGGTTGACCGGACAACATCGCCATCGTCAACACCTTCTCGCCGGAGCACTCGGGGTGCGGCTCGGGGATGACGACATCGGGCTCGCCGGCGAAGTTGAGCCTGAACAGCTGGAGGTTGGCGAGCTCCTGGCGCAGGTCGATGGCGGCCTCCATCATTCCTGCGAACTCGGCGACGATGATCGTTGGCCGCAGCCGGGCAAGCTCGGTGTCCTCGGACTCCAGGAACGCCGCCAGGGCCTCGAGCAGCTCGAGGTCCTCTCGCACCGTGGTATCGGCTCGGTCGTGCAACACCTTCACGGCAACCGGGGTTCCGTCGCTGAGTGTCGCCCGGTGGACCTGCGCTACTGAGCCGGACGCGAAGGGCTCCGGATCAAACGACTGGTACAGCTCCGCTATCGGCTTGCCGAGCTGCGCCTCGACCGTGCGCACGGCGACGCCTGGCGGATCGGCCGGCACCTGCGCCTGGAGCAACGCGAGTTCGTCGGCGATGTCCTTTCCCACGAGGTCGGAGCGCAGGCTCAGCATCTGGCCGAACTTGATCGCGGTTGTGCCCAGTTCTGCGAGCGCACGCCGGAGACGCTGGCCGTCAGACGCGCTGATGTCCTCCTCGCTGACGACCCGATGGACGAGGTTCTCGATCGGAGCGAAGCCGGCGATGCCACCGCCGCGCGCAGCCCACGCTGCAAGACCGTGCCGGGCCAGCGCCGCAGCGATCTCGTTGAGCCGCTTGCGATGCTTGAGCAGCGTGCCAGTGACGTCGGTCATCGCACCGTCCCTGTGGTCAGGCGAATCGGGATGAATCCGCACCGAGCATCGCACGGATCGTGCGTCGCCCTGGCCGCCATCGTCGCTGTGATCGTGACGTCGGTTGAGACGGGTGGGTCCGTCGAAGTGGCAGCATCGTCCCGCCATGATCATCGATTGCGCTCGTTACGTGGCTGGTGTCCGTCGTCGTCGAGCCGATGAGCCTCGGCGATGCCGGCAGGTTGGCCCATCAGCCCGAGGGGTTCGTGTGGGTGGCGCTGAGTGACCCTGGCTCCGACGAGTTGGACGAGGTGGTCGCGGCATTCGGTCTGGAGCGGCTGGCGCTCGACACGACGCCGGAGGGCTCGCAGCGTCCGAAGCTGGAGCACCACGGTGAGACCACGATCCTGACGGTGACGACCGTGCGCGCCGAGGGGGCCGGGACGCAGCTCGAGGTCGGCGCTGTCGACATCTTCGTCGGCGGGCGCTACGCGATCGCCATCGGCACGTCGAGCCCGGACGCGCTCGAAGGTGCATCCGAGCGTCTGAGGACACGTCCCGAGGTGGCCGAGCACGGGCCTCTGGCCGCCGCGTGGGCTGTGCTCGACGCGGTGATCGACGGCAGCGAACGCGTCGTCGACGGGCTCGGCGACGAGCTCGAGCGCATCCAGGTGGCGGTGTTCCAGGACGATCAGGACCAGAGCGAGCCCATCTACCTCCAGCTCCGGGACGCGGGACGGCTCGCTCGCGCCATGCATCCCATGTTGACGATCTTCGACAGACTCGAGCGGGGCGAGCTCGTCGACGAACCTCGGGGCCTGTCACCGCTCCTTGGTGACGTCAGCGACCACGCCCGGCGCCTGTCCGAGGAGGTGATGATGCTCGGCGAGGCCCTCGACGGTTTGCTCAACGCCAATCTGGCGCGGGTCACCGTGCGGCAGAACGTCATCATCCAGCAGGTGTCCGCCTGGGCGGCGATCGCCGCGGTGGCCACCATCATCACCGGGATCTACGGCATGAACTTCCGTCACATGCCTGAGCTCGGCTGGGTGTTCGGGTATCCGCTGGCGATCGCCATCATGGCCATCACCGTCGTCGTGCTCCGCTGGTACTTCAGACGCGTGGGTTGGCTGTGACCGGCGCCGCCGTCCTCGGCCGCCGGGCGTACGTCAGGAGGGGTCCGGAGCGTTCCAACCGACGCTTCCCGAGATCCGGGGCGTGAGCCGTTCGGCTTGGTCGTCGCGTTGGAGGGTGCGAGATGGTTGGGCGAACGTCGAGTACGGCCGGCAGCGCAGCACGACGCGCTGTTCCTGCTCCGCCATCGCCTCGACGAAGGGGCGGGCGTCCGGGCCGAGGGTCTGGCCTGTCATGCGCTCGCCGACCGCCATCATGACGTCGACGACCAGCTCGCGATCGGTGTCCACGGTGGCGTCGGCGTACACCTGGAGGTAGGTAAAGGGCCACCGCTCGTCGAGGACGCAGAGGCTCACCTTCGGATCGCGGCTGACAGCAAGCGCCTTGCTGCGGCCCGCCATGGTGGAGACGAGCAGCTCGTCGTCGTCGGTCGGCACGTAGTAGACGACCGACAAGGCCGGCCCGTCGTTGCGCCGCGAGTAGCCGAAGACACACGTGCGATGGGTGCGTACGAACTCGCGGCGCTCGGACGGGAGCATGTCGCGGTCCGTCGGGGCGGTGAAGGGCTCGGGGTTGAAGGGGATGAACATGGGCAGTCCTCAGGTGTGGGTTTCGTCGCTTCGCAGGAAGCAGGTGATGAGCTCGGCGGATTGGACGGCATGGTCCATGAGCAGCAGGTGGCCGGCGTCGGGAAAGACGTGAACCGTCGCGTCGGGGATGCGCGCGCCGAGGATCCGCGCATTGATCGGCGGGACGATCGGGTCCTTCCCGCCGGTGAGGATGAGTGTCGGCGCGCCGATGCGGTGCAGCCAAGGGAGGCTGGTCCAGCCGGCGACCGCGCAGAGCTGGCTCGCGTATCCCCACGCCGTCGGAGGTCGTGACCGGCGAGCGTGCACCTGCTGGTGCATGAGCCTCCCGTCCGGGTCCGTGACAGGTCCGTACATCCAGCGGGCGCTCGCCTGCAGGAAACGAGGCGAGTAGTACCGCAACGGCGTGGCGAGCAGCCCGAGCGCGACTGGTGTGCCGGGAACGCCGCCGATCCCGCAGGCCGTCGAGGCGAGGACCAGCCGTCGCACCCGGTGCGGGTTCCGCACGGCGAGCTCCTGCGCCACCCCGCCGCCGAACGAGACGCCGAGGACGTCGACCTGCGGAAGCCCGAGCTCGTCGAGGAGGTGCGCCGCCTGGCGGGCGAGGCCATGAGGACGGAGCGGGACGAGCCGCGGCGGTGAGAGGCCAGTGCCCGACGCGTCGTAGGCGATCGTCTGGAAGCCGCGGTCGTGGAGCTGGCGCTGGAGCGGTGCCCACATCTCGATGTTGCCGCCGAGGCCCATGATGAGCAGGACCGGTCGACCCTCGCCGGCCACCGCGACCCGCAACAGGTGCCCGTCCACGCGGGCGAACGTGCGCAGGCCGCTCATTCAGAGGTGCACGTAGCGTCCGGGTGCCGGATCGAGCGGCCGGTGGGCCGCGTTGCCGGTGCGTCGCCGGCGGGCACGGGTGGGTCCTGAGTGAGTGGCCAGCCATTGGTGCCAGAGCGTCCACCACGATCCCGCTACCGGCGTGGCGGCGTCGCGCCACGCTGAGGCGGTGGGCGGGTGCTCGTCGGCGATGAGGTACGACGCTTTCGGGTTGTCCGGCGGGTTGAGGATCGCTTGGATATGACCGCCGTTGCTCAGCACGAACTGGCTGTCCCCGCCCAGCAGTTGCGTGGTGCGGTATGCGCCGTCCCACGGGATGATGTGGTCGGTGTAGCCGGCGACGACGAAGCTGTCGCACGTGACCTTGCCGAGGTCCACGGGGGCGCCGAGCACGTTGAGCGTGCCCTCGACGAGCGCGTTGGTCAGGTACAGGTCGAGGAAGTCGGAGTGCAGCCCTGCGGGCAGCCGTGTGGTGTCGCTGTTCCAGTAGAGGATGTCGAAGGCAGGTGGGTTCTGGCCCAGCAGGTAGTTGTTGACCCAGTAGTTCCACACGAGGTCGTTGGGGCGCAGCCAGGCGAAGACTCTGGCCATGTCGTCGCCGGAGAGGACGCCGGCCCGCATCGACCGTGCCCGCGCCGCCTCGACGGTTCGTCTCGAGGCGAGGGCGGTGACCGTGGTCTCGGTCCCCGTGTCGAGCCCGGCGACGAGGAACGTCGCCGAGTGCACGAGCTCCGACGCGCCGGTGGCGGCGAGGTGGCCGAGCACCGCGGCCAGTGTGACCCCTCCGGCGCAGATGCCCACCGCGTTGGCGTCGTCGGTCCCGGCGATGTCGCAGGCGACGTGGATGGCCTCGAGGACTGCGGTGGCGTAGGTGTCGAGGTTCCAGTCGCGCTGCTCGGGCGTCGGGTTGCGCCAGCTGAGCGTGAAGTAGGGGATGCCGGCAGCGACCGTGCTCTCGACGAGGCTGCGGCCGGGCGCCAGATCGGTGATGTAGTACTTGTTGATCTGCGGCGGGACGACCACGAGCGGTCGCTGGTGGACCCGCCGTCCGGTTTCCTCGTACTGGATCAGCTCGAACACCTCGGTGCGGTGCACGACCTTGCCGGGGGTGACCCCGAGGTTCTTGCCGACGGCGAACGGCCTGGTGTCGACTTGGGACGGCATCCCGCCGTTGTGCCGCAGATCGTGCCCGACGTTGCGGACGCCGGCGACGAGGCTCTGTCCCCGTGTCTGGACGGCCTTGGCCATTGCGTCGGGGTTGGTGAGGAGGTTGTTGGTCGGCGCCACGGCTTCGGTGAGCAGCGACATCGCGAAGTGGGCGCGGGTCCGGCTCTTGGCGTCGAGTTCCACTTCGTCGATCACTCGATGGGCCGCGTTGTTCTGGACGAGGTAGGCCTGCGCGAGTCGGCGGAACAGCGGGTGCTCTCGCCACGCCTCGGCGGCGAAACGACGATCACCGTTCGCGGGTGCGACGTCGCTGCGACCGAGCGCGACGCGGAGCAGCTCGCCTGCCGCGTCGATCGCCGTGGCGGCGGCCACGCCCGGTTCGACGGCGACACGCTGTCCGAGCCGGGCCAGCGCGGCAGCCACCTGGCCGCGGGTCAGACCGACGAACGGGTTGGCGCCGAGGATCGGCGGGTCATCGCGGTCGAAGGCCGTCGCCGCTGTGGTGGCGCTCATCGCAGCGCCACCCCTCCGTCGACGACCAGGACCTGCCCGGTCGCGTAGCGGGCCGAGATGAGTCCGACGCACGCGTCGGCGACGTCGCCGGGGGTGCCGCTGCGCTGCAGCGGCGCCCGTTCCCGAACCTCGGCGCGCACCTCGTCCCAGTCGTCGGTCCACGGGGTGTCGATGAGACCTGGGGCGACGGCATGGACGCGGACCTCGGGTCCGAGGACGTTGGCGAGCAGGACCGTGAGGTGGTTGAGCGCCGCCTTCGACACCGCGTACGGGATCGACGATCCGACCGGGCGGACGCCGGCCAGCGATGTGATGTTGAGGATGACGCCGTCGCCCGATGCTCGCAGGTGTGGCGCGGCGGCACGGACGACGTTCCACGGGCCGATCACGTTGACCCGCAGGATCGTCTCCCAGATCTCGGGCGTCGCTGCGTCGAGGTCGGCGTGGGGGATGACGGCGGTGGTGCCGGCGTTGTTGACGACGATGTCGAGCCGGCCGTAGTGCCCGACTGCCGCGTCGACGAGGCGCTCGGCCTGCGTGGGGTCCGAGACGTCTGCCTGCACGTAGATCGCGTCCGGGAGCTCGTCGGCCACCTTCCGGCCGGCGGCCACGGATGAGGCCGAGTTGACGATGACGGCGGCGCCGAGGTCGGCGAAGCTGGCGGCGACGGCCGCGCCGATGCCGCTCGACGAACCCGTGACGAGGGCGACTCGCCCCTTCAGGTCGGTCCGCTCGCTCATGGCGTGTGCAGGGGGGACTGGAGGGGCTGGTGACCCCACTCGCTGATCCGGTCGTAGCGACGATCGTCGGTCCACGGCGCGTCGATCGTCCGCGCGCCGTACCCGAACTCGAGCTGGAACCCGGCCGGTGTCACGACGTAGAAGCTGAACATCTTGTCGTTCTCGTGCTTGCCCAGCGCGTTGGCGATCGGCAGCCCCGCACTCCACGCTCGGTCGAAGGCCGTCCCGACGTTGTCCTGCGACACCGTCTCGACCATCACGTGGTGGAGCTTCTGGGGCAGCTCGAAGGGCGCCGCGCCGAGCGCGAGCGAATGGTGGCGCGGGTTGCAGTGGTAGAAGCGCACCGTCAGCGGCACTCCGCCGAGGTCCGTCTCCAGCCAGTCCGACTGCGTGAACCCGAGCGCGTCGCGCACGAAGCGGTCGGCGCCCTCCAGATCCGGCACCACGAACACCACGTGACCGAAGCCCTGGTCCTTGGTGACGAAGCCACCGGGCACGAGCGGCGAGTCGAAGGGACTCGCGGCCCGGGCCAGGCCGTGCACGAGCTCGAACGGGATGCCCCACGGCGTGTCGACGCGCACGAGGGCCTCGACGCGTCGCGCGGCGACCTCTGACGGGCGGCCGTCGGTGACCGATGCGCCGGCGGCCCGGGCCCGCTCGACCGCTCGATCGAAGGCCTCCGGTGAACCGGCTTCGAGGCCGACGAAGACGGCGTCGTTCGCCGGTCCTTCCTCGACGATGATGCGGTGGACGCGGTCGTCGTTGCGCCACGAGCTCTCGCGGTCGGTCGACGGGTCGCCGGGAACGAGCCCCACGACCTCCCCGAGGAACGCGCCGAACGCCGTGGGATCGGAGACCTGCACGCCGAGGTAGGCGACTTCCAGCTCAGCGCCCATGGTTGGCGCTCCTCTCGACGAGGTGGGTGTGGATGGTGCCGACACCGTCGATGGTGGAGACGAGCTCGTCTCCCGGGGCGAGGAAGCGCGGCGGCGTACGCGTGGCGCCGACCCCGGACGGGGTGCCGGTGAAGATGAGGTCGCCCGGCAGCAACGGGGCGATCGACGACAGGTGGTGGACCAGCGCGTCCACACCGAAGATCAGGTCGGAGGTGCGGCTCTTCTGCACCTCCTCGCCGTTGACGGTGCAGCCGAGCGCGAGGTCGTCGGGGTCGGCGAGCTCGTCGGGGGTGACGACCCAGGGACCGATCGGCCCGAACCCGGGGAACGACTTGCCCAGGCTGAACTGAGGCGCCGGCGGTCGGCGTCTGCACGATGCGCTCGGACAGGTCCTGACCGACGGTGAGGCCGGCGACGTGCCGCCAGCCATCGCCGATCGCGACGTCGTAGGCGAGTTGCCCGATCACGACCACCAGCTCGACCTCCCAGTCGACGAACTCGCTCGGCAGCTCCACGGTCGCGTCCGGCCCCGTGAGACACGTCGGGAACTTCGTGAACGTCGGGGGGAACGTCGGGTTCTCGAGGCCCGCCTCGGCGGCATGGGCGGCGTAATTCATGCCGATGGCGAACACCTGGCGGGGGGACGGCACCGGCGCCTGGAGCACGCCTACGTCCAGCGGTGCCGCGGCCTTCGTCACGCGCTCGGCCAGGGCGCGCACCTCGTCCCAACGCTCGTAGAGCAGCTGGGGGTCCGACGGCA
The DNA here is from genome assembly GCA_963774635.1 of uncultured Acidimicrobiia bacterium. Taxonomy (GTDB): domain Bacteria; phylum Actinomycetota; class Acidimicrobiia; order Acidimicrobiales; family Ilumatobacteraceae; genus JALZMG01. The sequence continues at coordinate 10,858 of CAVZFS010000021.1, read as the reverse complement.
GCGCACCGCGCGATGCCACGGCGACATCGACGATGCCGTCGTCGACGACCAGGGCAGCACGCCCGGCGACGTTGGCGAGTCTCATGGTTCTCCTTTCGGCGGGCCGCCTAGCGACCCGCGATCGGTGTCACTCTATAACATCGACTATCGTTCTGTAAATCGGTTTTTTGTATCATTGTCGATTGAGGCTGCCGCAAGCGAGCGGGCGGCGTCGGTCCTCGTTCGGCCATAACACGTTCGCCACTCGGGCGTCGGACGACGGGTTGACCTTGCGAACAGCTGTGCCTCCAGGCGAAGACCGTCATCGCCGGGCAGTCGCAGGCCGTCGATGACCGCCCGCTGGGCGGCGAACACCGCCCCGCCGGGGTTGCGTGTGATCTGACCGCACCGTCCGTGACGACTCGCCGGCTTCATGACTCGCCCCTTCCCGGTTCGCCGAATCCAAGCACGAACGATCACCGCCGATAAATCGAAAATTCTTGACAGAACGATTTTTTGAGGCCACAGTGATCCCCGTCACCGAACCTGGGAGGGGGACCGAATGCACTTGTCGCGACGCATCGCAGAGGCGCGCGACGACGTGTCGCTCGTGCAGGCCAGCTACCTCGGCGAAACCCACCCCGTCCGTGCCACCGAAGGATCCGATCGATGAACACGTCGCAGATCTCCGAGACCCCCTCCGCCGACATCGTCGACGTCGCGATCGTCGGGTACGGCCCGGTCGGTGCCACGCTGGCGATCCTGCTCGCTCAGCGGGGCTGGCGAGTCGCCGTGCTCGAGCGGTGGCTGGACCCCTATCCGTTGCCTCGGGCGGTCCACTTCGACCACGAAGCCGGTCGGATCCTGCAGTCGTGTGGGATCGGCGAGGCGCTCGCGAAGATCTCAGAACCTGCGGAGATCTACGAGTTCCAGAACGCCGACCGGCGGCCGCTCGTGCGGTTCGGTCGCATCGGACGTGGCCTGTCGGGGTGGCCGCAGTCGTCGATGTTCTCCCAGCCCGACCTCGAAGCGCTGCTGTTCGCTCGGGTCGCCGAGTTGCCCGGCGTGGAGGTGCGCCGGGGTTTCCAGGTCGTCGGTCTCGACGACGACGGCGCCACGGTCACCGCCTACGGCGAACGGGTCGACGTCGAGTCAGACGGCGCCGCCGGGATCAGGGTGCGCGGGGCGGGCGACGCCGCCCCGGTGCGCGCCCGCTACGTCGTCGGCTGTGACGGCGCCAACAGCACCGTTCGGAACCTCATCGGCGTGCCGATGACCGACCGGGCGTTCTTCTACGACTGGCTGATCGTCGACGTCATCTTCGACGAGCCGCGCACGTTCGATCCCCTGAACGTGCAGATCTGCGACCCGGCGCGCCCGACCACGTGCGTGTCGGGTGGACCGGGGCGGCGGCGCTGGGAGTTCATGGCGCTGCCCGGCGAGACGATCGACACCCTCAACGACGAGGCCACCGCGTGGCGGCTCCTCGAACCCTGGGGCGCCACACCTGACAACGCGCGGCTCGAACGTCACGCCGTGTACCGGTTCCAGGCCCGGTGGGTGCACGAGTGGCGCCGAGGTCGCGTGCTCCTCGCCGGCGACGCCGCCCACCAGACGCCACCGTTCGCCGGGCAGGGCATGTGCTCCGGCCTGCGAGACGCCGCCAACCTGGCGTGGAAGCTCGACCTGGTGCTGGCCGGCGTGTCACCGGACCCGCTGCTCGACACGTACGGCCCGGAGCGGGCCCCCAACATGCAAGCCGTCATCGAGCTGGCCATCGACATGGGCCGGATGGTGTGCGCCTGCGACCCCGAGGAGGTCCGAGCCCGCGACGAGATGTTCCTCGCCACCGACGACGGCAGCATCACCCCCATCGCGCCATTCCCCGGCGTCGGCGCCGGCATCATCCTGCCGGGCTCACCGAAGGCCGGCGATCTCTTCCTCCAAGCCGACGTCGAGGGAGACGGTGTGCGCGCCCGGTTCGACGACGCCGTCGGCGCCGGATGGCGCCTCGTCACGAACGGCCCGGTGGCGCTCGACCGCGAACTCGCCGACTGGTTCGCCAGCATCGGCGGCGCCGTCGTGGCCGTCGGCGGCACGGCCGAGCTCACCGACGCCGACGGCGCCTACGGCACGTGGTTCGCCGAGCACGCCGTCACCGCCGCCCTGCAACGGCCCGACTTCGTGCTGTTCGGGACGCGCCACCGACGCGACCGGGACCGCCGACCTCGTGCGTTCCGCTGCGCGACGCACTCCAGTCCAACTGAAATCGATTTTCGAGGTACGGTAGGCGCATGGCCCGTGCACGACGAGGACGGTCCCTCGTGGAGGACGTCTACGACGAGGTCCGATCAGACATCCTGTTCGGACGACGGTTGCCGTCTGCCCGCCTCTCCCTCAACGAGATCGCCGAGCAGCACGGTGTCAGCCTCAGCGTCGTCCGCGAGGCAGTCACCCGACTCGCCAGCGAGGACCTGGTCGAGGCGACGCCCCAGCGCGGCTTCCGCGTCTGCTCGCTCTCCCTCGACCACCTCCACGATCTCACCTGGATGCGGATCCAGCTCGAGACGCTGGCACTGCGACAGTCGATCGCCAAGGGCGACATCTCGTGGGAAGCCGACCTGGTCGCCGCGCACCACCGGCTCGCGGTCACGCCCATGTACTTCGACGACGGCACCGGCAACACCGAGTGGTTGACCGCACACGGCTTGTTCCATGCTGCGCTGGCGGCCGCCTCGGGAAGCCCGATCCTCGAGCGCCTACGCCACCAGCTCTACGACGCAGCCGAGCTCTACCGCATGTGGTCGAGCAACCTGCCACGCCATCCCACCCGGGCGCACGTCGCCGACGAGCACAAGGCGATCTTCGACGCCGCACTGGCCCGCGACGCGGACCTCGCCGTCGACCTCATGACCCAACACCTCGAGACCACGGCGCGTCACCTCGAGGCCGTCGCCCCCTCCACCGACCCGCCGGCCGACGCCGTGGCTGGCTGATCCGGCGATGGCGGAGATGGGTCACCTCCAATGACGCGTCCCGCCACGCCGGTCCTGATCGTCAATCCGCGCTCGGGCGGGGGGAAAGCGGCTCGATTCGACCTCGTCGCGCAGTGCCAGGCGCGCAGCATCGAGCCGATCGTGTTCGAACCAGGCGACGACCTCACGACGCTGGCGACCGCGGCCGTGCGGGACGGCGCAGACGCCCTCGGCATGGCGGGCGGTGATGGGTCGCAGGCCGCCGTGGCCGCGGTCGCCGCCGAGCACGGACTTCCCTACGTCTGCGTTCCAGCAGGGACGCGGAACCACTTCGCCGCTCGACCTCGGCATCGATCGCAACGACGTCGTCGGCGCCCTCGATGCCTTCGTCGACGGCGACGAGCGACGCATCGACCTCGGCCGGGTGAACGGGCGGGCTCTTCGTCAACAACGTGGCCATGGGCGTCTACGGCGCCGCCGTGCAGTCACCGGCGTACCGGGAGCACAAGGTGCGCACCATGATCGACATGCTCCCCGAGTTGGTCGGGTCGGGCGCCGAGCCCTTTGACCTCCGCTTCACCGGGGGAAACGGCAGTGCGCACGAGACCGCCGTGCTGTTGCTCGTCTCCAACAACCCCTACACGGTCGACCCCCGACCACAGGAAGGCACCAGGGGACAGCTAGGGCGAGGGTTGCTGGGTGTCATCGCACTCACGGGGCCACCGCCACGCGGGTTGGAGGAGTGGGCGACGGCGACGTGGCGGGTCGACTCGGCGACGACGGTGGCGCTCGGGATCGATGGTGAGAGCGTGGCGATGTCACCTCCGCTGCTGTTCGAATCCGATCCGCTGGCGCTGCGTGTCCGGCTGCCGGTCGGCCGGAAGCGGCGAGGCGCTCCCCATGTCGGCCGCCCGCGAGCAGCGAAGGGACGTCCGGCCCTACCGGACTCGACGTCGTGATGGTCTCCTGAGCTCGCGCAACGAAGGAGATGTGGTGTCGGGTGTGATCGATCCCGGCGACGGGACGCGGTCAGGCAACGCCCTCGTCGGCCGCGTCATGGAACGGGCGACCATCCACGGTCTCCTCGAGGCCGCCTGGCGTGCCGAGGGCGGGGCCCTCGTGCTCGCCGGTTCGCCCGGCATCGGCAAGTCCACGCTCGTGCAGTCAGCGATCGACGCCGCAGCCGGGTTCCGGACCCTGCGCATCGCCGGGGTGGAATCGGAGATGGCCTTGGGATACGCCGGCGTCCATCAGCTGGTGCTACCGATCCTCGAGGGTCTGCGCCGGCTCCCCGAACCCCAACGCGAGGCGATGGACGCGGTACTCGGAAGGACCCAGCACGGCCCCATCGACCCGTTCCTCGTCGGCCTCGCCGTCCTGAGCCTCGTGGCCGATGCTGCGACGGCCCAGCCCGTCCTCGTCGTCATCGACGACGCCCAGTGGCTCGACGACGAGTCCGCGGTGGCGCTGTCGTTCGTCGGTCGTCGCCTCTGCGCCGAACGCCTGGCGATGGTCGTCGCCGTGCGCGACCAACCGGATGCGCCGGTTCGCTTCGAACATCTCCGCCGGCTCGACCTGGTCGGGCTCGGCGACTCGGAGGCCCGCGACGTGCTGGCCGGGTCAGCGCGTGCGCCCGTCGACCCGACCGTCGCCTCTCGCATCCTGGCCGCAACCCGCGGCAACCCACTGGCGCTCGTCGAGCTGCCCGCCGCGTTGACGGTCGAGCAGCTTCGCGGCGCGGCGCCGCTCCCCGACCCGTTGCCGATCGGCGACCGGCTGTCCGGTCTCTTCGCCAGCCGAGTCCGGCGTGCTGGACGCCGATGCACGGTTGGTGCTGCTCCTGGCTGCCGCCGAACGGTTCGGCGATCCCGTGCTCCTGCGTCGCGCCGCCGAGACGGCCGGCGAGCTGTCATGGGACGAGACGGTTGCCAGGGCCGAGGCGAGCGGTCTGGTCACCTTCACCCCGAGGGTCGAGTTCCGCCATCCCCTCGTGCGCTCGACGGTGTACTACTCGGCCGCCGCGGCCGATCGGCGGCGGGCGCATGCCGCCCTCGCCGGCGCGCTCGACACCGACACCGACGCTGACCGTCGTGCCTGGCACCTCGGCGCCGCAGCAGCCGGCCCCGACGAGCGGGTCGCCCAAGCGTTGGAAGCGTCAGCCGAGCGAGCTCGGCGGAGAGGCGGCGCGTCTGCTGCGGCGGCGTACCTGTGGCGTGCCTTCGAGCTCACGCCCGACCGCGAACGCGCAGCTGAGCGCCTTCTGGAAGCGGCTCGGGCCGAGCTCATCGCCGGTCACGCTCCGCAGGCTCGAGACCTCCTCGAGCGCGCCAGGGCAACGGGACTCGACTCGGACCAGGACGCCGGCGCGGCATGGACGGAGGCGCTGGTCCACATCGTTGCCGGCAACATCCGGGAACCTGCGACGCTCCTGGCCAGAGCGCTCCGGCGGATCGGGCTCGGTGACACCGAGCTGGCGGTGGGGTCCTGCGTCGCCGCCCACGCCGTGTTGCTCGCCGGCGGACACCTCGCCGACGGGCCGACACGGCGCATGCTCGCCGCGGAAACGCTGGCCGTCGTGGACCGTTGCGAAGTCCGGGAGCCGCTCGCCGAGCTGGTCAACGGTGTCGCCGCCCGTGTGGCTGACGGGCAGGCCGTCGCGACTCCTGCACTCCGTGCGGCCGTCACCCGCGCCGGGGCTGATCACGCGCAACTGCAGATGGTCTCGGGCCGCCACGTCCATGTCGTCTACTTCGACGCCGCCCTCGCCGCCTGCGACCTGCTCGACGATCACGCCTGGGATGAGCTCACCCATGCGTGGGCGCAGCTCGCACGTGGCACCGGCGCGCTCGCCGCGCTGCCGCTCGCGCTCAGCCTCCGCAGCTGGTTGGAGGTTCTCCAGGGACGTCTCGGTTCGGCGACCTCCCACCTCGCAGAGATCGAGGACATCGTGTCGCTCACCGGATCACGCGGGCTGCTCGGCTCACCCGCTCCCGCATTGGTGTTGCGCGACGCGTGGCAAGGCGACGAGGAGGCCACGCGGTCCAGTGCTCGCCGGGCGATGCGCGACGCGCACGAGCGCGGCCAAGGCATCGGCGTCGACCACGCCTACCTCGCGCTCACCGTGCTCGAGCTCGGCGCGGGCCGGTATGACGCCGCCCTACGCACGGCACGACGCGTCTTCGACCACGACAGCGTCGGCGTCGCCCCACTCGTGCTGGCCGATCTCGTCGAAGCGGCTGCCCGGTGCGCCGAGACGGGCCTCGCCCGACAGGCACTGGAACGGCTCTCGCAGCGAGCCACCGCCGCCGGGACACCTTGGGCGTCCGGGCTGCTCGCTCGCGCCCAGGCGCTCCTCCACACCGGGGATGATGCCGACGAGTGGTACCGGATCGCCCTCGACGACCTGTCGCGCACGGCGATGGCGACCGACATCGCACGAACGCAGCTGCTGCACGGCGAGTGGTTGCGGCGGGCGCGGCGTCGCAAGGAAGCCCGCGAACCGCTGCACGAGGCGCTCGACTTCTTCGAGAGCATCGGTGCATCTGCGTTCGCCGCGCGCGCCCGCGCCGAGCTCGCCGCGACCGGAGAGCACGTGCGGAGCCGGTCGGCGCCCGTGGACGTCCTCACGCCCCAGGAAGCACAGATCGCGCGCCTCGCGGCGACGGGTGAGCGAAACCGCGAGATCGCCGCACACCTCTACATCTCGACCCGCACGGTCGAATATCACCTGCGGAAAATCTTCGTCAAGCTCGGCGTCACTTCTCGCACCCAGCTCGCCCAGGTCGGCCTGCCGACCTGATCGGCCCGTCGATCGAGTCACCCGAAGACTGGCGTTTTCGCGGATTCGACGAACAGCCCCTCGGGCTCACGATCGTCTTGTCAACATCAACGTGAGAACTGAGGAACCATGAAGCCACTGTCCGAGTCACTGGAGCGAGCTCGCCGCCCGCGTCAAGGTGCTCGAAGACTCCGCAACCGCCACGTTCGAGGCGGATCGCGCGAAGCTCGAGCAGCGCCGCAACGAGATCGATGAGGCGTTCACGTCGGACGTCAACGAGTTCGAGGCCGACGTCCGTGACGCCGCCGAAGGCGGCCGCACGTGGTGGAACGAGCTCAGGGAGTCGATGAGGCGCCCGCTCGACGAGGTCCGGGCCCGCATCGAGAAGCGCCAGTCCGAGCACGAGCTGCATCGGGCGCAGCGCCAGGCCGAGGCGGCCGAAGAGGATGCCGCAGATGCGGTTGCGGCTGCGGACTACTTCCTGAACGTCGCCGAGTACTCGGTCGTCGACGCCGCGCTCGCCCGCATGGCGGCCGACGACCTCGCTGCCGCCAAGTCATCAGGGCCAACGTCATGATGGGGCCCTACCTCGGCAGCTGGAAGCGGCTCGCCGTCCACGGGGCCGCAGCCATCCTGTTCGGGCTGGCCACCCTCGTGTGGCCGGGTGTCACGCTGTGGGCCCTCGTCGTGCTGTGGGGCGCGTTCGCGTTCGTCGACGGCGTAACCGCACTGTCGGGCGCGATCGCCGACCCGTTGCTCCGCCACCGGGGCTGGGCGGCCTTCTGGGGCGTCACCAGCATCGCCGCCGGGGTCGTCACGTTCGTGTGGCCGGCCATCACCGCGCAGGCGCTTCTGGTCGTGATCGCGACCTGGTCGCTGCTCATCGGCGGCTCCCAGATCGTCTTCGCCGCCAGGGAACACAAGGAGGTGTCGGACGCATGGACGATCGCGATCGGCGGCGCCCTGCTGGTGCTGCTCGCCGTGGTGCTCGTCATCGACCCCGGTGCCGGGGCGATCGGCGTCACCTGGGCGATCGGGTGGTTCGCCTTCCTGTTCGGCATCGTGCAGCTCTGGCTTGCACACCTCGTCCACAGCGAGGCGAGCGAGCTGACCAGGCCGACACGCATCGAGACGTCACAGTCCGAACACGCGATGGGCTGACGTCACGTACACCGCGGCGGTAACCGCACGCCGCGCACCCCACGCCGCCGGCCACGAGCGCCGGCGGCGTGAGCGCGCGCCGGAGCCGTGGCCAAAGTCCCCGACCACCTCGCGGCGGGCGGCCGTTGCGAGCAGAAGGTGGCCAACTTCGCCCCACGTCGAACGGGAGGTCGCCGTCCCCTAAAGCCATGGACTCGCTGCCAGCCTGCACCTGTCCCTCAACGACCGCACGGCCTCCGACACCGGAAGTCTCGACCCGCAGGAAGAAGCCGACCGACCGCCGTGTTGCTGACCGACGATCGACCGTCGGGCTTCGCCGTCTGCGCGAGCCGGCAGGATCCCAATTGTGGCCCCGGCGGGCGTACGACCACCCAGCGCTTACCGCGGCCCGTCATTTGTCGTTGAAGGCGAGTCCTCGACGAGCTCAAGCCCACTGCACAGAACGTGCACAGGATTCGCGAGTACGCCCTGGCACTCGGGCGCACAGGACGGACACAGTGGAACGAATGCCCAGGTCAGACGGCACGAGCTGGACGAGGTCGCACTGTCTGGAGTCGAGGTCCACGACTTCAAGCCCCCTACACGGTCGGACCTTCCGCGGCGGAGATCGACGGACGATGCCCGCTTCGACGGAGGGCGACGCGCCGGCACCGGCGGCGATTGGCGTGCACTTTCGCGTTCCTACTCATCTCTACGACTCCGCGGATTCGCTGGTAGAGACCGGGCTGGCCGACGGCCGCCCCTGCTCAGGGCCAATGCGCCCGACAAGGCGCAAGCGCCGGACCGGGGTGGATGAGCTACACGATCGCCGCCGGTGGGTGCCCGACCGGTCGACCCCGTCAAGATCTCGACTGCCCGTGAGGCGGTTCCAGCAACCCGGCGATGACGTCGGCCGCTTGGCGATCGCTCGCTTCGAGGAAGTGCGCGTACACGTTCAAGGTCGTCGCCGCGTTGGCGTGGCCGAGGCGGCCGCTCACCGTACGAACTGGAACGCCGGCGGCGAGAAGCTGAGTCGCGTGGAGGTGGCGGAGGTCGTGGAGGCGGACGCCGGTGAGGCCAAGGCGACGGCACAGGCGCTGAAATGACGTGGTGACGGTGTCGGGGTGGAGCGGCGCCGAACCGTCGGGCGCGGCGCTGAAGACGAAGGCGCCAGGGTCAAGCTCACAACGGCACGCACGCGCCAGTGCCTCGGCACGTTTGCGGCGTCGCTGCAGGGCGGCGAGCGTCTCCGGGTCGAGCGCGATGCGGCGGGCGGCGTGCGTCTTGGTGTCCTTCACCACGGTGCCGCCGGCCACCGAGGCGACCGAGCGGCGGATCAGTGCGGTACCGGCGGCCATGTCGACGTCTGGCCATTGCAGGCCGCACACCTCGCCGCGGCGGGCGCCGGTTGCCACGAGTATCCGCAGGAGCGCGGCGCCGTCTGGGTCCTGCTGTTCCGCAGCCTCCAAGAGGGTGCGGGCGTCGGCGATCGCCGGCGGTTGGATCTCGCGGCGGCGGAGCTTCGGTGGCGACGCGGTCGCGGCAGGATTGACCGGTATCCAGCCCCAGCGAAGTGCCTGGCCGAGCGCGCCGCGGATCACAGCGTGGACGTGCCGGACCGAGGCGGGCGACAGCCTGCGCTCTCGACCCAGGCGGCCGTAGTAGTTGTCGATTCGTTGCGTCGTGACCCGGCGGAGCGGCACCTTGCCGAGATCGGGATGGAGCAGCTTCGTCGACAGCCTGCGGTACTCACGGACGGTGGTCGGCGAAAGCTGGTCGCCGACGTGCTCGAGCCAGCGGTCGAGCAGCTCGCCAAAGGTCGTCGCCGTCGAGACGAAGCGACCAGCGGACACCTCGCCGACGAGATTGGCCAGCTCGCGCTGTGCCTCACGCTTGGTCCCATGGACCGTGCGGGTGAGCTGACGGGCACGAGGCCGTGTCGAGTCGCGAGGCAACTGCACGATCAGCTCCCACACTCCGGGCCGACGTTCGCGCAGCGAGCCACGCACCCCGTCGAGCCTAGACCAGAAATCTTGGGTGAATCTTGGGGTGAGACCGCTCCGGAGCGACCGCCCTGTGCAATCCGAGGCCTTTGACCTGGGCTTATGTGGAGCCCAGAGTGGGAATCGAACCCACGACCTACGCATTACGAGTGCGTTGCTCTACCGACTGAGCTATCTGGGCCGGGCTGGGCAGTGTAGCGAGGACGTCTCACCGCTTCTTGCGGTGAAACACGTTGCGCAGGCGGCCGAGGAAGCCGAGACCCTCCTCGGGGTCCGGGCGGGCCTTGCCGCGCACCTCGAGGTAGATCTGCTTGGCGGCGCCGACGAGCGGCGTGGCGACGAGCGCGCCGGGCACGCCGGCGACGGCGGCTCCGATGAACGCGGCAACCATCGTCGTTGGTGGTGACAGGTCGACCGAGCGCCCGACGATGGCCGGCTGGATGAGGTTGTTCTCCGTCGTCATGTACACGAAGAAGCCGACGCCGGCGATGAGCGCCGTCGTGATGCCCTGAGTCGATGCGAGCAGCGTGAAGAACGTGCCGCCGAGGAAACCCCCGACCTGCGGGATGAGGCTGGTGAGCATCGCCCAGATCGCGGCAAGCGGAGCGAGCGGGACGCCGAGGATCAGGCCGAGTGTCAACACCCACACGCCCTGCAGGAACGCCACGAAGATCGATCCACCGAAGTACCGACCGATCGTGCGGTACAGCACCTGCCCGACCCGGTCGGCGCGGGCGGCGGCTCTCGGGGATCAGCTTGCGGAAGCGGCCGACGAGGTCCTCACCGTCGATGAGGACGGCAACGGCGACGACGCTGACGATGGCGATGGCGACGATGCCGCTCACGAGGCTGCTGGCGACCTCGGCGATGCGGTCGTCGGTGATCCGTGACGGCAGCTGGCGCAGCCAGTCCTGGACCTTCTCGCGCGAGATCGTTGTCGCGGGAGTCGCCGATCAGCGGCAACTCCTCGATCTCGTCGAGTG